>NZ_WRPA01000020.1 GCF_009831655.1 Shewanella insulae
TACCCCGGCCGCCAACTACAACGGTCCGGTACCGGTGATCACCTATGTGCTGACCGACGGCTCCAGCACCGACACCTCAACCCTGACCATCACGGTTGATCCGGTCAACGATGACTTCACCGACAACGATGAAGTGATCAGCGTCGATGAAGACAGCGGCGCCACCACAGGTAATGTGATTGATGGCAGCAGCGTCGACGGCGAGCTGAGCGTGCAGAGCTTCAGCATCGATGGCGTTACCGGTCCATTCACCCTGGGTCAGGCGGTCAACATCAATGGTGTCGGCAGCTTTACCCTCAATGCGGATGGCAGCTACAGCTTTACCCCGGCCGCCAACTACAACGGTCCGGTACCGGTGATCACCTATGTGCTGACCGACGGCTCCAGCACCGACACCTCGACCCTGACCATCACTGTCACCCCTGACAACACCGATGTGGCCAACGATGCGATCACCGTGGCGGAAGACACTGTTGCCAACGGCAATGTACTGAGCAACGATGAGCCAGGTAACACCAGCGTGGTCAGCTTCACCCTCGACACCGACGGCAACGGCTCACAAGAGAGCTTCGCTGCCGGTGACAGCGTCACTCTGGCCGGCGGCTTATTGGTGGTCAACAGCGATGGTAGCTACAGCTTCACGCCAAACCAGGATTGGAACGGCAGCGTACCGGTTGTCACCTACACCACCAACACAGGTGAAACCGCGACCCTGACTATCACGGTCACCCCAGACAACACAGATGTGGCCAACGATGCGATCACCGTGGCGGAAGACACTGTTGCCAGCGGTAACGTGCTGAGCAACGATGAGCCAGATAACACCAGCGTGGTCAGCTTCACCCTCGACACCGACGGCAACGGCTCACAAGAGAGCTTTACTGCCGGTGACAGCGTCACTCTGGCCGGCGGCTTATTGGTGGTCAACAGCGATGGTAGCTACAGCTTCACGCCAAACCAGGATTGGAACGGCAGCGTACCGGTTGTCACCTACACCACCAACACGGGTGAAACCGCGACCCTAACTATCACGGTCACTCCAGACAACACCGATGTGGCCAACGATGCGATCACCGTGGCGGAAGACACTGTTGCCAGCGGCAACGTGCTGAGCAACGATGAGGCAGGTAACACCAGCGTAGTCAGCTTCACCCTCGACACAGATGGCAACGGCTCACAAGAGAGCTTCGCTGCCGGTGATAGCGTCACTCTGGCCGGCGGCTTATTGGTGGTCAACAGCGATGGTAGCTACAGCTTTACGCCAAACCAGGATTGGAACGGCAGCGTACCGGTTGTCACCTACACCACCAACACAGGTGAAACCGCGACCCTTGCCATCACGGTCACCCCAGGTGTCGATGGCGGCAACAATGTTGACCTCACAGTCGATGATGCCAACACCCAAGGCACTGCAACTGACAGCGACAGCACAGGTTTGAGCTTCACCGCAGGTGCTTACGATGTAAGCAACTTCGCCTTTACCGACATTGGCGATATAAATGTAACCGGCCTTGATGCAAACATTAGCTGGGACCTTGATGCCTCGGGTAATCTGATCGGCAGCATAGACGGCACGCCGGTATTACAGCTAAGTCTATCGGGTAGTAACATCAGCGCGGGTGCCACCGGTTCGGTAACTGTTTCAGTGACCCTGCTGGATAACTTACCTCATGGCACCAATGTCGATGAACTTATAATTAACGGCATCACAGTCGTTGCGACAGATGCCGCCAATGACACAGCTACTGGCACGGTATCTGTGAAGGTTATCGATGATGGCGTGACACTTACCCCTCAAGATCTCACGGGGGATAACGCCGCCGGTATCTATGATGGCGTTATCAATGTCGACGGCGCAGATCAGAGCTTTAGTGCTGACCTATCTGGCAACGTTTCGGGGGCTGGTACCTTCTCAGATTCTGGCATTACAGCAGGTGGTTTGACCGTATTCTACTATGTGGATCCGGCTAATCCAGGCATGCTCATTGCCTACTCGGATACCAGTGGTACACCATCGGCTTACGATTCAGGCAACGCCGCGCAATCGGTGATCTTTACCCTATCTATCGATCCAAATAGCGATAGCTACCAGCTAGATCTTAAGCATGCCATCGATGAGCTGAGCACAGTTACCGTCGCCAACATGAGTGGTGGTAAGGGCGGTAACACGCCAGCAGCCTATGTGATGGCCGACGGTACAATTTATAATGATATTAATGATGTAACTAATCCGAATGACATTGCATTCACTTTAACGTCTACATCAGGCAGCATAGCAAGTACCGTCAACGGCAACACCAATGGCTTTGGCGCACAAAACGCCTGGGTCGATCAAGGCGAAGCACTCATTATTGATTACGCCAATGAGGTAGCCTCGGCTTCGATCAACTTTAGCGGTGCCACCTATATCCATTTCAAGGCCTATGATGCTAATGGCAACTTGCTGGGCGAAGGCGATATTACCAGCGGACAGACCATTGGGAATCTTGGCGAAATTAGCTATATCGAAGTGTCCACCAGTGAGCAAGGTGGGCATGCCAACTTCCAGTTTACCGGTACGTCGGCGGAAAACATTGTCAGCTCTACCGTCGATGTTGATCTCAACTTTACGGTCGATGTCACCGATAGTGACGGCGATACCTCAACGGGCTCGATCCATGTCGATCTGGATGCTCCTGGCAGCACGACTACGGCACCAACGGCGCTGACCTCAAGCGCAGTATCTCTGCTGAGCGAAGCCGATCTTTACAAAGATGGTAACGAATCTGACTTACAAACGCTGCGCTTCAAGTCTGGCAGCGAATCGATTACGGCATTCCAGTTCGGCGATACGGACAATATTCAGGTATCTGGTGTGAATGCCAAGATAAGCTGGTCATTCAACGATGACGGACAGCTCATAGGTACCTTTATGGGTAAAGAGGCTATCCGTCTCACCCTTAATGGAGGTCGTATCGAAAGTGGTGAAGAGGGTAACGTAAGCGTTACCGCCGAACTACTGGCCTCTTTCCCACACAATGTTTCTACCGAGAATCTGGTGATTAGCGGCATTAACATTATTGGTGTCGATGCACTGGGGCAAAAGGCTGTTTCCACTATCACGGTTTCTGTCAGTGACTATGCAGAAGCGGTAAATGATAGTGTTCGCGGAACAGAAGATCATAACCTATCTGGTAATCTGCTCACCAACGATATCGATCCTGACGATGAGTTATCTATCGTTAGCTTTAAGCTATCAGGAAAGACATATCAGGCAGATGGCAGCACCATTAACCTTGCCGAAGGCAAACTGAGTATCCACGCAGATGGTCGCTTTACGTTCGAACCAAACCTGCATTGGAGTGGCACGCTGCCACAGATTGAATATCTCACCAATACGGGTGATACGGCTACACTCGATCTGAATATCGTGGCTGTCGCCGACGCACCAACACTGAGCGCTAGCACTGGTGAAGTCGTTCAAGGCGAAGTCGCCTTGGATATAGACGTGGCACTCGTCGACAGCGATGGAAGTGAATCACTGACAGATGTCACCATTCAAGGTGTTCCAAGCGGCGTCTCACTATCCGCCGGAACCCTCAACGCCGATGGCAGCTGGACTGTCGCCGTTAATCAACTGGATAACCTGAGTATTAAGGCGGGCAACAATTATAATGGCGATCTGGAATTCACCTTGACCATTAATGCCAGCTCGGTTGAACAAAGCAACCTTGATAGCGCCTCTAGCCAGACTATGTTGGATGTTTCACTGAGAAACTACCATTATGACAACGGCACAGATGGCGACAATGTAATCAATGGTGGCCAAGATAATGATGTCATCGTCAGTGATACCACAGGCATACAGGTAGTAGAGGGCGAGAACTACAATGTTGCCTTCGTTCTTGATTCGTCAGGTAGCATGGGCTCGAATCGAATAGATTCTGCTAAAGAGCAACTGCTACAGGTCTTCAATACCCTGAAGGCCAGCGTTGGAGGAGCGACTTCAGGTACAGTTAATGTATTGCTTGTCGACTTTAATAGTGGCACCAAGGCACATGTGGCGGTAAATCTAGCCGAATCAGATGCTATCTCTAAACTTTCCAATGTACTGTCTGAAATCACCAGCGACAATGGCAGAACTAACTATGAGGCGGCATTTGAAACGGTAATAGATTGGTTTACTAATGGCTCGGCCGCTAGCAATACAGGAACTAACCTGACTTACTTCATCACAGATGGTGAAACCAACAACTACAACGTTGATGCCGATCCTGAAGATGTATGGGTTTATAATAATTACTACAATGACTGGGATAAGAAGTTATCCGATCTTCTAGATAAGTACGTCCCAGGCCAAGAACTTAAACACAATGGCAAAGTCATCATCGATGAATACGGTAACATTAATTACTGGTATAGAGACGGTGGCTCATGGAAGCATTATCAGACTGGTAGCATGAGAGTCGATGAAAATGGCGACTACTATGTCGCGAAAATTGCCTCTGGATACAGTAATGGTAATGGCACAGACGTCACCGCAGAGTCTGAGGCTCAAGCGGCCTTCCAGGTGCTCAACACCCTGTCTAACGTCGAAGCTATCGGTATAGGCAGCGGTATCAGTCTGAATAAGCTTACTCCTTATGATTCAGATGGTAACGTAGCCACCAATATCAATGTGAGCGACCTGGCGAGCATCATCTTAGGTTCTAAGGAGATGCTACTTCAAGGTCATGACACGGTTAATGCTGGTGAAGGTAATGACATCGTCTTTGGCGATCTCGTACAGTTTGACGGCATCGACGGCCAGGGCTACGCAGCGCTGCAAAAATATGTAGCAATACAACTGGGTGAAGATGCTTCAACCGTTACCATCCAAGATGTTCACGAGTTCGTAGCAGCCAACCCAGCCCTGTTAGACACCTCACGCGACCATGACGGCGACGACATTCTCGCCGGCAACCAAGGGGATGATATCCTCTTCGGTCAAGGCGGTGATGATGAGCTTCATGGCGGTAGCGGAGACGATCTCTTACTTGGCGGCACGGGAATCGATGAACTCATAGGTGGCGCTGGCGAAGATATCCTCATCGGCGGCTTAGGCGATGACACCCTCACAGGTGGCAGCGACAAGGCCGATGGCGAAGCCGATACCTTCGTCTGGCAGCAAGGCGATACGGGTACCGACCACATTACCGATTTCGATGTCAACCAAGACAAACTGGATCTGAGCGACCTGCTTCAGGGAGAGAATGGCGGTAACCTGGAAGACTACCTGCACTTCACCGTTGATAATGGTTCAACCACCATCGAAGTCGATGCCAATAACGATGGTCATGTGGATCAGACCATAGTGCTCGATGGTGTCGACCTGAGCCACCTGGGAACAACCGATGGTCAGATCATCAATGGTCTGCTCGGCTCAGACGGCAATGGTGCCTTGATCGTAGACAATGCCGACGTTAACCAGGCTGCTTCGAGCTTTGCCGTACCGTCGACCCAAGACGATGATGGACAGATCCAGCATCTAGTACCTTAATCAAGGTCAGTAATGAATGACACCAACTAGTTTCGACTATTTGGTGTCATTTTTACTTTGGTGATGTTTTGGTATTACTTCTATAATTGTTCTACGATAATTTTATAATAAAATCTTAAGGATAAGCTTTTCAGGTGCAAGCTACAGCGTCTCCAAAAACTGAACAATGGACAGTTTCAGCCTCCCAAAGAGTGACTGTCGATCCCTTGTTAGACAGTTTAGTGTTATTGACAGAATACTTCGGCAGCCCCTGCTCCAGCGAGTCATTAGCCGCTGGCCTCCCGCTGTCGGGGAGCATTCTGACACCCGAACTTGTCCCTCAGGCAGCAAGTCGAGCCGGGCTTGCGGCCAAGCTGACTCGTAAAGGGCTGGACCAGATATCCCCTATTCTCCTGCCCTGCATCTTGCTACTCAAAGATAAGAATGCCTGTCTATTAAGAGAGATCGACATAGACAAAGACAGGGCCGTCATTCAGCTACCGGAAACAGGCGGCGAGGAAGTGCTCAGCATCGAGGCACTCGAAGCCATGTACGTCGGCTATCTATTCCTCGTGAAGCAGCAGTATCGTGGCGAAATGGGCTTCGATCTGCATCTGCACGATAGTCGCACCCACTGGCTTATTCAGACCCTGAAAGACTCGGCGCCCATCTACCGCGATGCCTTAATCGCCTCTGTATTGGTAAACCTGTTCGCCCTAGTGTCGCCGCTATTTATCATGAACGTCTACGACAAGGTGGTGCCCAACCTTGCCTTCGAGTCCCTGTGGGTGCTCGCCATCGGCGCCGGCATCGCCTATATCTTTGATCTGGTCATGCGACAACTCAGGGCCTACCTGATCGATGTCGCCGGCAAGAAGGTCGATATCATAGTGTCATCACGGCTTTTCGCTAAGGCCATCGGCATACCGCTAGAGAAACGCTCACCCAGCATAGGCGGCATGGCGCGCCAGTTGGGCGAGTTCGACAGCATACGCGAGATCTTAACCTCGGCGACCATCACCACCCTGGTCGACCTGCCATTTGCGCTGTTTTTCATGTTAATCATCTATATCGTCGCCGGTGACTTGGCCATCATTCCGGTGATCGGTGGCTGTATCATTATCGGCTACACACTCTTGATGCAGCCTCGTCTCAAGGCGGCCATCGAAGAGAGCAATAAGTTCTCCAGCCTGAAACATGGACATCTTATCGAGTCTTTGGCCTCCATTGAGTCGATAAAATCCAGTGGCGCCGAAGGATTAGTCCAGAAAAGCTGGCAGCAGATGATTGGCCATACCGCCAACTGGCAATTGAAGGTGAAGAAAATCTCTACCTCGGTCACCAACGTGGCCAATTTTACCGTGCAGCTTTCTGTGGTTTGTGTGGTGATCTTAGGGGTCTATCGTGTCGCCGATAACGACATCTCCATGGGCGGCATTATCGCCGCAGTGATCCTATCGAGCCGAGCCATCTCGCCCATGGCTCAGTTGGCAGGCCTGATGACCCGAGGCAACCATACCGCCAGTGCCCTGAGGCAGCTGGATCAGATCATGACCCAAGAGGATGAGTTTGAAAATAAAGGCCACCTGGTCAGCAAGCATAGACTCAAGGGACAGATCAACGCCGATCACGTCAGCTTTAATTATCCGGGCTCCGAGCGGCCCGTGCTGCACCCCATGTCTCTGTCGATCGCACCGGGTGAGCGCATCGCCATCATAGGACGCAACGGCTCGGGCAAGAGCACCCTGGCCAAGCTGCTGGTAGGCCTGTATCAACCCACCAAGGGCAGCCTGCGCTATGACGGGCTGGATTCGGCACAGATCCACCCGACGGACCTGCGTAGAAACTTCGGTTACCTGCCTCAGGACATCACACTGTTCCACGGCACGATTCGCGACAACATACTGTTCGGCACCCGTCAGGTCACGGAGCATCAGCTGATCCGTGCGGTGCAGCTCTCTGGCGTCAATCAGTTTACCGATATCGAGACCGAAGGCTTAGACCAACAGGTCGGTGAGGGAGGACAATCCCTCTCCCGTGGGCAACGCCAAACCATCGCGCTGGCACGGGCTACCTTAAATGACCCACCGGTACTCTTGATGGATGAGCCTACCGCCAGTTTGGATGCACGCGCCGAGAAGCAGTTTATCCGCGCCATGAGAAACGTCTCTAAGGAGCGCACTCTGCTGCTGATCACCCATAAGATGCACCTGCTCAATCTGGTAGACCGCATCCTGGTATTAGACCGTGGCCATCTGGTGGCCGATGGTCCTAAAGATCAGATACTTAACCAGCTGGCCAAAGGGCTGTTATCGGGAGGGCCGAAGAGTGAGTAAGCACTTAACCACCCAAGATCTCGAGATGGTCGATGATGTCTACGGCGCCATGATGACTGATGCGCCAACCAGCCACAGGCTGATCATCTGGGCCCTGGCAGCCCTCGCCTTCTGTTTCCTGGTCTGGGCTTACTTTGCCGAGCTCGACCGGGTGACCACAGGTACCGGCAAGGTGATCCCTTCGTCTCAGGTGCAGGTGATCCAGAGCCTGGATGGCGGCATCATGAAAGAGCTTTATGTCCGTGAAGGCATGACGGTCACCAAAGGCCAACCCCTGGTTCGCATAGACGACACCCGTTTTCGCTCAGACTTCGCTCAGCAGGAGCAAGAGGTCTACAGCCTGCAGGCCAATGTTATCCGTCTGCGCGCCGAGCTAAACAGCATCACCATTTCAGATGTCGCCGCCGACTGGCGCGAACAGGTGAAGATAGCCAAACAGCCGCTAGAGTTCCCGCAACAGCTCATCGAAAGCGAACCCGATCTGATCGAACGTCAACGCGACGAATACTCGGGCAGGCTGGATAATCTGAGCAACCAGCTGGAGATCCTGGCACGCCAGATCCAGCAGAAGCAACAGGAAACCGAAGAGCTGGCCTCGAAGATCAATACCCTGACGACCAGCTTCCAGTTGGTGACCCGTGAACTTGAGTTGACCCGTCCGCTTGCCGACAAGGGGATTGTGCCCGAGGTGGAACTACTCAAACTGGAACGCAACGTCAACGACATTCGCGGCGAGCTCAGCTCACTCAGGCTACTCAGACCCAAAGTCAAGGCGTCACAGGATGAGGCCATCCTGAAGCGTCGCGAGGCCGTATTCGTCTATGCCGCCGAGGCTCGCACCCAGCTCAACGAGATGCAGACTCGCCTGTCGCGCGTCAACGAAGCCCAGGTAGGCGCACGTGACAAGGTCAGCAAGGCTGAAATTATCTCGCCGGTAAATGGCACCATTAAGACTGTTCATATCAACACTTTAGGTGGAGTTGTACAGCCTGGTATCGACATCATAGAGATAGTGCCATCGGAAGATCAGCTGCTTATCGAAACCAAGATCATTCCGAAAGATATCGCATTTTTACATCCTGGCTTACCCGCCGTTGTTAAAGTTACCGCCTACGATTTCACGCGTTACGGTGGCCTCAATGGCGTTGTGGAGCACATCAGTGCCGATACAACACAGGACGAAGAGGGAAACAGTTTCTATCTTGTAAGGGTTAGAACTGAACTATCAAGTTTGACGAAAGACGACGGCACCCAGATGCCCATAATACCTGGCATGTTAACCACGGTAGATGTGATCACTGGGCAAAGATCCGTTCTGGAGTACATACTTAATCCAATTTTGAGAGCAAGAGACACTGCTCTGCGTGAACGTTAAGTTCACAATAATAACCAGGGGGGTTAACCAAATGAGTAAGCAAACCATGCATCAACTAAAGCGCAGTGCCATGGCACTCGCCGTTAGTGCGATGTTGATACCAGGGGCAGCTTCCAGCCAGACGCTAGAGCAGGCTGTGGCCCATACACTGGATACCAATCCAGACATTCGCATCGCATTTAATCGCTTCAAGGCACGTGAAGAGCAGGTCAATCAGGCTATCGCCGGTTACATGCCAAGCGTTGATATCAGTGGTGGCTATGGTTGGGAGCAGACAAATAGTCCTTCTACCCGACGCCGTGCAGGCCAGGGGGATGTTGACAAGGATGGTGTCATCGAATTGATGCGTGGCGAAGTCGGTTTTAGCATCAAGCAGATGCTATTCGACGGTTTCTACACCTCGAGCGAAGTGGATCGTTTCAGCTTCGAAGCCAGCGCCGAACAGTGGGCCCTGTTTGCCGCGGCCGAAGATATCGCGCTGGATGTGGCTAAAGTCTATATCAATTATATTCGTAGCGAGCAGGTGCTGACCCTGGCAGAGAAAAATCTGCAGAGTCACAAAGAGATCTACGATCAAATCAAACAGCGTACCGATTCAGGCCTTGGATCAGTCGCCGATCTGTCTCAGATAACAGGTCGTCTGGCACGCGCCAACGCCAACGTGATAGCGGCAAAGAACAACTTCTTCGATGCTAAGGCGCAGTTTGTTCGCATCGTCGAGAAAGAGCCGGAGAACCTGATCGTCCCGGTACCCGATGACGATATGCTGCCCACCAACCTCTCTGATGGCCTCAAGGTTGCTCAGGAAAATCATCCTATCCTGAAATCGGCCACGAGCGACATCTCGGCGGCAGAAAATGAGCGTTCGTCAGCCCAGTCCAACTACTATCCTAAGCTATCACTTGAGCTTTCTGGTAACTGGAATGACAACATAGACGGCGAAGATGGTTACTCGGTTTTTGCGAACCAAAATGTTGGCGGTCATAACAATGATCTCGTGGCAATGGTGCGCGTAAAGTACAACCTGTTTGCAGGCGGTAAGGACTTGGCCCGCGAGAAAGAGGCAGCCTACAAGATTGGCGAGGCGAAAGAGATTCGCCAACGCGCCTACCGTCAGGTCGTCGAAGGGGTCAACCTAGCTTGGAACGCCTACGAGATGCTGGAGCCGCAAAAGCTGTATATCCGCGACCACGTCATCGCAGCTAAAGATACTCAAGTCGCCTATAGCCAGCAGTTCAACCTGGGGCAACGCACCCTATTGGATTTGCTGGATACAGAAAACGAGCTGTTTGAGGCGCGTAAAGATTACCTCGATACCGAATACGACGAGATCATCTCTGAATACCGTATCCTTAACGCCACAGGTAGACTACTGGAATCGCTTCGTGTGACTCGCCCAGATGTATGGAAGGGTGAGCGCGAATACGAAGGGGGAGTAAAATAATGAAAGCCTTACTGATAATTCTAAGTGTCGCCCTTATCGGCGGCTGCGCTTCACGCGACATAGTAACCATGGATACCCCGACCAACCAGGTATTCGATCTTAATGACAAGGATAAAGATGGTGTCATCGTCGCCCGTGAACGCTGTAACGATACCGTAATCGGTGCAACCATTGACAACTATGGCTGTGGTAAGATTAAGCCTATCAATGAACGTCAAGAACTTAAGATATTGTTTGCCAACGACTCTTTCTATATTGATCCCCAATACTATGATCAGGTAGAAAAGGTAGCGACTTTCATGAGACAGTATCCCAACACTAAGGTGACCATCGAGGGGCACTGTAGTAAGACTGGTAGCTATGAGCACAACCTGGCGCTGTCACAAAACCGCGCCGATGCCGTAACCTCACTGTTGTCCGAGCGCTTCGGCATCGCCAACGATCGTCTGACCGCCATAGGCTACAGCTACGACAGACCGGTAGATCCTACTCATACCAAGATGGCACACACACGTAACCGTCGCGTAATTGCAGAGGTAACGGGTGAAGATACCAAGGCCGATATGAAGTGGCATATCTACACAGTTGATGAACAAGTAAAATAAAAAATAGTCGGAGAAGATGAAGGCCAAAATTGGCAGGCAAAAACGCTTTCAAAGGGTCTGCCAACTTTGCGTTGTGGCAACGGCCCTGGGGTTTTCTTGCCTCTACGCTTCTCCGACACAAACACTCGACACCAATTACATTAAATCCACCCTAGAAACCCGATACGGTGAGCGCGCGGGTATGCGCGTCGCCGCCTGGTTTAAGGTGCTGGAGGAATCCCAGGGGCTGAGTGAACAAGAGAAGATCACCAAGGTAAATAACTTTTTCAATCTGTTTAGGTTTATCGACGACATCAAGTTGTGGGGCGTCAGTAACTACTGGGCCAGTCCGATGGAGTTTATCGGGGTCAATGGCGGCGATTGTGAAGACTTCTCCATCGCCAAATATTTCACCCTGCTGCAGCTTGGCGTACCCGATGACAAGTTGCGGATCACCATGGTCAAGGCGACCTCGGTCAATCAGTATCACATGGTACTGGCCTACTATGAAACGCCTGGCTCCATCCCCTTGGTACTGGACAACCTGGACAGACAGATTAAGCCGGCCACTCAGAGACAAGATCTGATCCCCGTATACAGCTTTAACGGTCGTCAGTTGTGGCTTAACAAAGAGAAAGGTCGCGGTGTGCTGGCAGGCTCATCAGAACGCCTTGAAAAATGGAATGATCTCAAAAATAGATTAGGTGTTGAGCGACTCAAAATGCCTAAGTTAAGATTGGAGTAGCGAAAACAATGACACTGTTTCGACAGATATACTCACTGCTTTTTGGCCTGTTCTTGGTCGTTGTCATCAGCCTGGCTTATGTCCAATTTACCGAGACGCAAAGCTTTCTGACTAAGCAGATGGAGTCCGATCTCAATAACACCAGCCACAGCCTGGGGATCATGCTTGTTCCCGATCTGGAAGCGGGTGACATAGTTGGTGCGGAGACGCTGATCAACGTCATCTTCGAAGGAGGTTACTACCAGCAGGTCAAACTCACCTGGCTGGTCGACGGCAAGCAGCAGGTGTGGGAAAACGACGTGAAGATCGAAGGCGTACCCCAATGGTTTATCGACCTGGGATTCTTCGAGACGATTAAACGGGAAAGCACCATCACCTCGGGTTGGATCCAGCTGGCTAAGCTGGAGATCACCGCCCACCCAGGCTTTGGTTACAACGAGCTGTGGCGCACCCTGACCAACGCCATCATAGTCATCTCTATCTTGTTTCTCCTCGCCATCATGCTGGCACGTTTCGGGCTGACCTGGATCCTGAGACCGCTGCATGAGATTGCCGAGCACGCCGCCGAGATCGCCCAGCGTAAGTTTGGCCCAGACATGGCAATCCCCAAGACCTCTGAGCTCAAGTCCGTGGTAGAAGCCTTTAACAGCATGTCGCATCAGCTTAAGCAGATCTTTAGCTCATTGGACGAAGAGGTGACTGAGCTACGTAAGAAGAACCTGGTCGATCAGGTCTCTAAGCTACCAAACAGACAGTATATGATGGGTCGCCTCAACAGCTGGTTGAGTGAACCGAACAATGGCTCGCTGATGATGGCCAAGTTCGACTGGCTCGAAGAGGTGCACAGTAAGTATGGCTATCAGGTACGCGACGAAACCATACGTCTGCTGTCCGAGAAGATGCAGGAACATCTCGACGAGATAGCCCCCTCCGTCATCGCCCGTATCGCCGCCTATGAATTTGCCTTCCTGATCACCAGTGCCGAGCAGGAGCAGAGCAGTAAGTACCTGCATACCCTGATCCGAACTGTTAATCAGGAGATATCTAAGGCGGGCTGTAAGCCTAACGAGCAATTTGCCATAGGTATCGCCCAGCGCACCGACAACATGACGGTATCAGACATTCTGGCACAGACAGATAATGCGCTACAGAAGGCGATTGCCGAAAACAAGGTATTCCACTGGTTCGAGAGCAACGAGAAGCAGCTCTATACCCGTGAGCAATGGCGAGAGCATTTGAGCGCCGCCATCAGCAGCAAGAAGTTCCAGTTCAAATGGCAGCCGGTCTACCACACACACAAGGATGAGGTGGTCCAGCGTGAGCTCTATTGCCAGGTCACCATAGGCGATAAAGAGATCCACGCGGGTCAGTTTATGCCTTATGTCGAACTACTCTCGCTAGGCTCTATGCTGGACAGATGCCTAATCGAAACCATAGTCGACAATGGCCTGCTGGAGCGGAATGACGAGCCTATCGCCATCAACCTGACTTTCAACAGCCTAAGCGATACCGGCTTCCATCGGTGGCTCAATAAGTTCCTGCGTAATACCCAACTCGCCCAGCGTATCGTATTCGATATCCCTGAGGCCGGAGTCTATAGCGATCCCGACGCCTGCCAGGCACTGTGCAATATCATTCGTGATAACGGTGCTCACTTTGGTATCGATCACTTTGGTCGTCAGTTTGGCTCTATGTCATATCTGCAAAACTTAAGACCTAGCTACGTCAAGTTAGATCAGTCCTTCGCCTACTATGACGAGAACGAGCACAACAGTGAGCTGTGCCGCGCCCTGGTGAACGTCGCCAGAGGCCTGGATATCCAGATTATCGTCACCGGCATTCAGGAGCAGCCGCAATTGGCGCGCTTCGAGCCACTCAAGACCAACGCCTACATGGGTTATATCTACCCGCCCACTCGCGTCGAGCTATAACAAAAAAGCTGCCCAACCGGGCAGCTTTTTTTTATGTATTGAAGACACATATGAAACAGGAAAACAGGAAAAGAAAAAGCCCCTCGATGACTCGAGGGGCTTCTCTAAAGGTGGTCGGTGATAGAGGATTCGAACCTCTGACCCTCTGGTCCCAAACCAGATGCGCTACCGGGCTGCGCTAATCACCGAAAATCTTTTTGTATCAGTCAACGATGCCTCAATGCATCACTCACTTGGAATTTGGTCGGTGATAGAGGATTCGAACCTCTGACCCTCTGGTCCCAAACCAGATGCGCTACCGGGCTGCGCTAATCACCGAAACAATGGATATTTTACGAGGTGCCACCTCGCTTCACTTTATCAAGAATAAAAATGACTCGTGAAGTCTGTTGTAAGAAGAAGTGGGGTGACTGATGGGACTTGAACCCACGACAACCGGAATCACAATCCGGGGCTCTACCAACTGAGCTACAATCACCACTGATGTTGACTTCTTTACACTAACTAGACTCGCATCCAACTGGTGCACCCAGAAGGATTCGAACCCTCGGCCTCACCCTCCGGAGGGGTGCGCTCTATCCAGCTGAGCTATGGGTGCCTGCCTTGTTAGCGCCGCATATAGTATGGATTATTTTACTGCGCGTCTATAGCAAACACGGATTTTTTTACGCGTTTGCTCAACTTTTAGCATATTTAAGCTGATATTAAGCTGACAACGTCAAAATAATGACTTGGTGATGGTGTTTTTTTATGCTATTTATAATCATTACCCCAAATCCTTGCGAAGAAAAATAACTACTTGTGATTGGCGGAAACATGTTTAGGGATAAAACAGACCAGCATTCACCCCGTGAAGTTGGGCGTCTATATAAAAGGATATCTCGCTTAAAGAGCCTGGCTCGGAAGTACAAGCGTTCTGAGATCATCCAAAACACGCTGTTGGATATCTCCAATCTCGCCGCGCGAGTCGAGCGCGCCGAAGACTTCTACGCTGGCATCCAAACCAATCTCAACCGCCTCCTTCCCGCCGACAACTTCTTCATCGCCATCGTCAATCGTGAAACCAACAAGATAGAAGTCCCCTTCTTTGTCGATGAGAAAGATCAGCACCCTAGCCAACTTTATCCCAGCGAAGAGCTCTCCACTACCCTAAACAGTGGACTAACAGGTTATGTGCTGCGCACCCAAGAACCGCTGTTGTGCGACGATGATAAGTTTATGCAACTGCTCGCTGTCGGTGAGATCGTCAGTCGAGGATCGAGTTGTCATCAATGGCTAGGGGTACCTATCTTCAGCAGCGATCAGACCATAGGGGTTCTCGCCGTACAGAGCTATGACGCCAACATCAGTTATGGCGAGATTGAGGTTGAGCTGATGACCTTTATCAGTCAACACATCTCGGGTGTTATCGAGCGGGTACAATACCAGCACAATCTGGAAGCGGCCATCGAGCACAGGACCAAGGAGCTAAGCGTCGCCTACGACAAGCTCAAGCAGGAGGTGACCGAGCGACGACGAGCAGAAAATCTGCAAAAATCCCTCTTTGAGATCGCCGAGCTGTCTAACTCGAGCATAGATCACCAGACCTTCTACAGCGAGCTGCACCGAGTGCTCAGCCACCTGCTGCCAGCTAACAACTGTTATATTGCCCTGCTCGAGGACAATGGCCGCGAACTGCATTTTCCCTTCTATGTCTCACAGCTCAACGTAGGCGCGCCCCAGAAACGTCCTCTGGCCGATGGTCTGACGGAGTTTATCCTCAAGCATAAACGCCCTCTACTACTCGATAGCACAGACATCAAGACGTTAATTCAGACAAAACAGCTATACGCCAGGGCGCCGCAGCTCAACTACGCCGAGACCATACATCAATGGATAGGCGTGCCCCTGTTTATTCAGGGCATAGTCAAAGGTGCGCTCACCATATATAGCTTTACCCCATCGCAGACCTATCAGGAGAAAGATCTGGATCTGCTCACCTTCGTCTCGCAGCACATCGCCGCGGCGATCGAGCGCAAGCTATCGGCAGAGTCCCTGAAAATGAGCTATGAACAGCTGGAAGAGAAGGTAGCCCAACGCACCCGCGCCTTAGCGATGCTCAACCAAGATCTCGAGAAGGAGATCGCCCAGCGCCGCAAGGTTGAGCAGCAACTGGTACACGATGCCAGCCACGATACCTTAACCGGGTTGCCCAATCGCGCCATGTTCATGGAGCGACTGGCTCAGGCGGTGAAACATGTCAGGCGCCACGCCAGAGACAGGTTTGCCCTGCTGTTTATCGACCTCGACCGCTTTAAACTGATCAACGACACTCTGGGCCATCTGCAGGGGGATCGCCTCCTGATCGAAACCGCTCGTCGTCTCAATCTCTGCATACGTAGTAACGATACCTTAGGGCGTATCGGCGGCGATGAATTTGTGATCCTGCTGGATAGCATCAATAGCAATAGCGACGCCATCGAGGTTGCCGAACGCATCTTAGGGGAGCTGAGCGAGCCCTATCAGTTGTCGAATCAGAGCTTCACCTCGGGGGCCAGTATCGGCATCGCCTTTAGCGGCCAAAGCAGCGGCGACACCAGCGAGTCTCTGCTGAAGGACGCCGACGCCGCCATGTATCAGGCCAAGTCCAACGGCAAGGGCTGCTTCGTCATCTTCGATCAGAGTACCAGCCACCAGCAGAGCCATGATATCACCCTGGAGATAGAGCTCAGAGAAGCGATTGCCAAGCGAGAACTGGCCCTGCAATATTTCCCCGTAATGGCTTTAGCCACCCAAGAGGTTATTGCCCTGGAGCCCAGACTCTACTGGCAGCACCAGCAGCTAGGAAAAATCAAACAGGATCAGCTCAGCAATATCGCCGAACACTGTAATCTGAGTAAGGAACTGGATCTCTACCTCTTCGACCGGCTCAATAGCGACTATCCCAAGGTGATGCAACAGGCCGGCGATAAAGTACAACTGCACATCAAACTTGCCAGCCAGCACCTCAAACACAAGCATGCGGTGCGCAAGCTGAAGAATCGTATCAAGCAGAGCTACTATAAAGCTGCCAACATCTGGGTGTTTTTCAACGAGAAGGCCTTTGTCACCGACAGCGACAGCCATATTCAAGCCTTCGATATCCTGGCCAAGCAGGCAGTTAACATAGGCCTGTGCGCATACGGCAGTGCTCACACCGCCCTGAGCAGCCTAAGTTTCCTGCCCTTAACAGGCCTGAAACTCGACCCTAGCTATATCAGTCATCTGAATAATCCGCAGCAGAAACGCCTGCTTAAGGCCCACCAGCTGACCGCCTCGGCACTCGAGCTAACGCTGTTTGTGGAAGGGGTTAAGACGGATCTACACAGGCAGCAACTGGTCAGCCTGGGGTTCGAGCAGGGTCAGGGGCAGGCACTGGGCGATTCTATCGATCCTAGCAAACTGTCCGAGCCTGACCAGCCTCGCAGCGACAGTATCTCAGCCTAAGCACATAGGTGAGCGCCGCCTAAGCAAATTACTTCTTCAGCATATCCCGTATGTTGGCTATGTTGGCCCGACCCGACTGCACTCTTTGCTGCTCCGACTGAGGCGGCTTGCGGTTTTCCCAGATCAGATCGTCCTGGGGCAGCTCCATCAGGAAGCGGCTGGGCTCACAGCGCATCACTTCGCCAAACTGGCGCCGCTCGCGGCAGATCATAAACCACAGCTCCCTCTGTGCCCGGGTGATTCCCACATAAGCCAGGCGGCGCTCCTCCTCGACGTTGTCTTCATCTATGCTGGTCTGGTGCGGCAAGATGCGCTCCTCCACCCCCACCATGAAGACATAGGGGAACTCAAGGCCTTTAGAGGCATGCAGCGTCATGAGCTGCACCTGATCCCCCGCCTCATCTTCGCTGTTACGCTCCATCATGTCTCTCAGAGTCAGACGGGTCACGACCTCTGGTAGCGTCATCCCTTCGTCCAGCTCATCGCCCTCTAGCATCTCGGTCACCCAGCGATAGAGCTCGGAGATGTTCTTCATCCGCATCTCGGCCGCCTTGGCACTGGTACTGGTCTCGTACAGATAATCTTCGTAGTTGATATGGCGAATAAGCTGTTTCACCGCCTCAACCGGTTCACCGCGGGTCGCCGCCTCGCCGGTGTCGACGATAAACTTGCCAAACTCATACAGGGCCGACATGGCCGCCGGCGGCAGATGATGGTTCAACTCACTCTGGAATATCGCCTCAAACATGGAGATATGTTTCTCGTTGGCATAGTTACCCAGACGCTCCAGAGTCGCGGGGCCAATGCCACGTTTAGGCAGGTTAACCACCCGCAGGAAGGCGTTGTCGTCGTCGGGATTCACCACCAGACGCAGATAGGCCATGATATCTTTGATCTCGGCGCGGCCGAAGAAGGAGGTACCACCGCTGAGCTTATAGGGAATGCGGTTGGTCATCAAGGCACGCTCCAGCAGGCGCGACTGGTGGTTGCCCCGATAGAGGATGGCATAGTCACCAAACTGGGTCTTGCCGACGAACTTATGGCGGATCATCTCGGCCACCACACGCTCAGCCTCCTGCTCCTCGTTGGCGGCAATCAACACCCGCAGCGGCTCACCATAGGCCAGCTCACTAAATAGCGACTTGTCGTAGACGTGCGGATTGTTGGCAATCAATATGTTGGCCGCCCGCAAAATCCGCTGACTCGAGCGATAGTTCTGCTCCAGCTTGATCAGCTTAAGAGCCGGGAAGTCTTGCCCCAACAGCACCAAGTTCTGCGGCTTAGCACCGCGCCAGGAGTAGATAGACTGATCGTCATCCCCCACCACGGTGAAGCGGGCGCGCTCGCCCACCAACAGCTTCACCAACTCATACTGGCTGGTGTTGGTATCCTGATACTCATCCACCAGCAGGTATTGGATCCGTTTCTGCCAGCGCTCGCGCACCTCCTGCTTGTGCCGCAACAGCAGGGTGGGCAGCAGGATAAGATCGTCGAAATCCAGCGCGTTATAGGCCTTCATATGCTGGGCATATCGCTGATAGAGCAAGGCAAATAGCTGTGACTGCTCGTCCTTAGCGGTTTTGATGGCACGGTCCGGCGTCATCAGATCGCCCTTCCAGTTAGAAATCGCCGTCATCAGCATGCGCAGCAGATCTTTATCGCCGTCAAATTCCTTCTCGGTAAGCTCTTTCAGCAGCGCCAGGGTATCCTGATCGTCAAACAGGGAGAAGCCGGGCTTGAGGCCCACCACCTTATATTCGCGCTTGATGATCTCCAGCCCCAGGGTATGGAAGGTGGAGATCCACAGGCCCCTGGCCTCCTTGCGCCCCATAGACTGGGCCACACGCTCCTTCATCTCCCGCGCCGCCTTATTGGTGAAGGTCACCGCGGCGATATTGCGCGCCCGATAACCGCACTTCTGCACCAGATAGGCAATCTTATTGATGATCACACGCGTCTTACCACTACCCGCACCGGCAAGCACCAGACAGGGACCAGAGACATAGTGCACAGCATCATTTTGACCGGGATTGAGCTTCATTGACTAACGGCTACCAACTAGAGATTTCGTGAGATCGGCCAGGGATCATACCAGAATCTTCACCATAGCTCAGACAAAAATATCCAAGTGGTCATCTAAGCTTAACCGCACACAACCAACTGGCCACCAATGTGAACCTGCCCTCATCACAAATCGAAGCGACCGCTTTTTAGTTGTCATCCCAGTAGGCTTAGGTACAATTCGGGCATAGCATTAAACGGCCAATGGCGGACAGAAAAGATGATTAACCCCAAAAAGATCGAAGAAGTAGCTAAGCAGCTAAGCGATAACCTCCCCAGCGGGCTTAAGCAGTTTGCCGGTGAGTTTGAAGAGAAGAGCAAACAGGTGCTGCAAAACCAGCTGATGAAGCTAGATCTTGTCTCGCGCGAAGAGTTTGACGTGCAGCAGCACGTGCTGTTGAAGACCCGCGAGAAGCTCGAGGCTCTGCAGGCTCAGGTCGATGCCCTGGAAGCCAAACTCAGACAGCAAGACGAGGCTTAAGCCGCACTAAGCTGCATAAGCGTCGTCCATCCACGAAAGAGCGCCCTGCGCTCTTTTTTGTTGCCTCTCTTTCTCTCTTCTATTTATTCTTTTTCTCACCTCTCACAACAACATCTTCAATTGCCTCAGTTTTGCCACAATTTGTCATCGCTATGCCCGCCTATATGGCGCGACTTGTGGTGTAATGGCGCAATACACCCAGACCGTCATTGAGAGGGATTTTTATGTTAAGTCGGTTACCCCTGGCCAACAGCCCACTGAGTAAGAAACTGATCTTTATCGCCATCCTCACCCTGGTGGCGATGATCCCCTTGGGACTCATCGAGAGCCTCACCTCAGACAGGCAGCATCTGTACCATGGTGTGGTCAACGAGATAGGCCGCTCCTGGGGCGAGCAGCAGACCATTGCCGGACCGGCACTGGTGATCCCCTACACCTATGAGGTGGTACAGGAGAGCATTAGCGACACGGGCAAGATGACCAAGGCGAGGCACACCTACGACAGTGAACTCGTGGTGCTGCCGGAGCAGCTCAACCTCGCCGTCTCCCTCAAACATAGTTTCCTCTCTCGCGGCATCTTCCGCTCTCTGGTCTACAAGTCTCAGGTCACGGGCTCGGCGCAGTTCCGCCTCGAAGCTTACACCCTACCCAACCTGGTCAGCCTGCATCCCGACCAGGCCAGACTGGTATTTGGCATCTCCGCCAACCAGGCCATCGACAAGATCAACCGTTTCACCGCCAAGGCCGACCAGCAAGCGGCCACGCCGCAAAGGCTCATGCCTGGCACCAGACTTGAGCAACTCAGGGGGCTCGACCGCGGCTTTCATCAGCCGATCGCCCTACGTCCCGAAAGTAAGCAACTCACGGTCAACTTCGATATCAGCCTAAGGGGCTCACAAGGGATCTCAGTGCTGCCCATAGGACAGCAGACAGAGGTCACCCTGTCGGCAGACTGGCCTCACCCTAGCTTCCACGGCCTACTGCCCACCGAGCGACAGATCACCGCCCAGGGCTTCAGCGCCCAGTGGGACGTTAGCCACCTGACCCGCAACTACCCCCAGGTATTTACCAAGATCCAGGAGGTCAATCTGCAGGAGATCGCGGCTCAGGCCACCCTGTTTGAACCCGTGACCCACTACGGCAAAATTGAGCGCGCGGTCAAATATGGTCTGCTGTTTATCATGCTCACCAGTATCATGCTGCTGATCTTCGAGCTGGGACAACAACAGGTCTTGAGCTCGATTCAGTATCTGCTGGTCGCCAGCGCCATGGCACTCTTCTATCTGCTGTTGCTCTCTCTGTCTGAACATATCAGCTTTGGTTACGCCTACCTGCTGGCGGCATCTGTGCCACTAGTGTCGGTTTCGGCCTATATTGCCAGCGTGACCGCCAGTCGCAGGCGCGGCATCTTTATGGCCATCATGTTACTGGCGCTCTACAGCGTGCTCTACTCCATTCTGAAGTTGGAAGACTATGCGCTGCTGATGGGCTCAGGCCTGCTGATGATGGTGCTACTGATCCTCATGTACCTGACCCGTCATCGGGTCGAAGCGCCATCAACCCCGCAGCAAGATTAAAAAACAGCTCAGGTGCTGGCCAGACTAGCCAGCATCGTCAGAGTGGGTTAGCCTAGCGCTTTATTGAAGTTGGGGGTTTTATACCTAGCCTTTTAAAGAAGTTGTTTCAAGTAGGTCGATTTAAGAGAAGTTCTATGAGGTCAAATCCCCCAGCAAATCCCTATTTCCCAGTGGTGATACTCTGGAGCGGCCTCACGCTGATCCCCGCCGCGATCTACTTAGGCGGCCTAAGCCTGTTTCCCTGGCTCGAACTCAGTTCCCTCAAGGCGCAGCTGCTCTATGGCTTAACCAGCTCGGGCACGGCGCCCTATGGCGTGCTCACTGTGCTAGCGATGCAACTCGCCTGCTATTGGTTGCTGCCACGCAATCAGCTTGCGCCACTGCTGTTTAGCGTCGGCCTCGCCATGGGGCTCAGTCTGGGGCTAAATCACTTTCTCAAGCCTTATTTCGGCCATCCCAGACCCAATGTGCAGCTCTTAGCTGAGACCCAAGGGCTCTCGATAATTGATTTCTATCGGGCCGACAACTCGAAACGCCATTCTATGATGGCGCAAGAGATGGCCAAGCTGGCAGATGAGACAGAGTTATCCCTCTCTCCTAAGATAGCCCAGCATTGGCAAGATGAGGTGGGCTACTCGTTTCCCTCGGGCCACACCCTGTTTGCGGTGACGCTAGCCCTAGTCGTCAGCTATTTTTTGTTGGCGGCACAAAGGTTTTTATTCGCCTCTCTGTTATGCTTATGGGCGCTGGCCATGGGGTTTAGCCGCATGTTACTGGGCATGCACTGGCCTCAGGATGTCTTGGCGGCATCCCTGCTTGGCGGCCTTATCGCTCTACTCGCCTTGCTATTCACCGAAAAATGGCGCGCCATCGGCTAATGCCTAACTGGACTAATGTTTGACTGAAACAGCATTTTACTTCGATATGGGTTCACTCTTACCCGGCGACTGACATGACAAGACTACAACTCGACAAGACCGACATTCAGATCCTCAAGCTGCTGCAGGCCCAGGGACGCATGGCCAACCAAGATCTGGCGGCAAGCGTCGGCCTATCGCCCTCCCCCTGCTCGCGCCGGGTCAAGGCGATGGAGGAGGCGGGCATCATCGCGGGCTACACCGCATTAGTCGACGCCCCCTACTTTCAGTTGACCCTGACCGCCTATGTGCAGGTGCGCCTGGAAAA
Source organism: Shewanella insulae (assembly GCF_009831655.1). Lineage (GTDB taxonomy): Bacteria > Pseudomonadota > Gammaproteobacteria > Enterobacterales > Shewanellaceae > Shewanella > Shewanella insulae. Next base: position 22,682 of record NZ_WRPA01000020.1, read on the forward strand.
ACATACCCAAGCGATTCTCGATGCGTTCGAGCAGGCCATCGATGGCTATGACGAGGTACTCGAATGCGCCCTGCTGACAGGTAGCGATGCCGATTACCAGCTCAAGGTATTGGTCAGAGACATGGACGCCTTCAAACACTTCCTGCTGGAGAAGCTCACCAGCAACCCCCATATCGCAGGCATACGCTCAAGTTTCGTGCTCAAACAGGTCAAGAGCCGCACCGCCATTCCCCTGCCTGAACTCGGCACTCAAGACGATAAAGCATGATAAATTGCACAAATTCTCATTTTTTTGCCCGCGCAATCCTATCGCGTCGACGCCTGTCTCAACGGGACCATCGCAATAAATTCGCCGATAAAGCCAAGTAGCGAAATTAGTTTCCAATAAATAGCCATATAACGCGATAACAACAAAGACTTAACCTTGAACTGCGCCATTTCCCACCCTTGACCGACTATAATAAAGGACTATGATGCGCCCTCTTTAACACTGAGGTAAGGGATAGATGAGCGCAAAAGATATAGGGCATTTCAGCTCACGCATTGGCTTTATCATGGCAGCGGCAGGCTCGGCCGTTGGCGTAGGCAACATCTGGGGGTTTCCCACTCAGGCGGCAACTCATGGTGGCGGCGCCTTCCTCTTGGTGTATCTGGTGCTCATCTTCCTGCTGGGTTACCCCATGTTGGTTGCCGAGCTCATGATTGGCCGCCACGGCCAGACCAACCCAGCAGACGCCATGGCCAAACTGGGCACCAATGCCCTGACTCGCAACCTGGGCAAGACCATAGGCTTAGCCTCTATCCTTACCGCCACCCTGATCTGCACCTTCTACAGCATCCTATCTGGCTGGTTTGTCAGCTTTACCCTGGCGCCGATGGCCAGGTTACTGGGCATGCAAGATATTGCCCTCTGGTTAACCAGCTTCTCGCTGGAGCGTAATCTACTCTTTACCTTAATCTTTATCCTCATGGTGGTCTTAGTGATCCGCCAGGGGGTTCAGCAGGGGATCGAGGCCTGGTCCAAGCGACTCATGCCCCTGCTGTTGGCAATCTTAGTACTCGGCGTCGCCTATATTCTGACTCAGCCCGGTGCGAGCCAGGGGCTGAACGCCCTGCTGGTGCCGGATTTCGGCCGGATTTGGGAGCCTCAGGTGCTAATCGGCGCCTTGGGCCAGACCTTCTTCTCGCTCACCGTAGGTACTGGTGCCATGATGGTCTACGGCGCCTACCTGCATCGGCAGGAAAACCTGGCCAAGCTGACCGCCTATGTCACCCTGACCGACACCAGCGTCGCCTTCCTCGCGGCCTTGATGATCATTCCCGCCATGTATGTGGCCCAGCATAACGGCGTTCAGATCTTCGCCGCAGATGGCAGCCTGCTCAATGCCGATACCTTGGTGTTCACCGTGCTCCCGGCGCTGTTCGATAGCTTGGGCGGACTCGCGGGACCGCTGATCGCCATCGTCTTCTTCATCCTGATGACCATAGCCGGGCTGACATCGGCCATCTCGATCGTCGAAGTTCCCACCAGCTATATGGTGGAGAAGACAGAGATTCAGCGCCACAGCGCCACTTATCTGGTGGGCGGTGGCATTGCCCTACTGGCGACTATCATGGTGTTTAATTTCGATGCCCTGTTCGCTCTGGTGATCACCCTTACCACGGAGCGAGCCCAGCCCTTTATCGCCCTTGGCATCGCCCTGTACACAGGTTGGGTATGGCATAGAAACAGCCTGCTCAAGGCCATCGCCGCCCAGGAAGGCGCCAAGCTAGACGGCCTCTTCTGGCGCATCTGGCCTGTGTACGTTAAATATGTTTGCCCAGTGCTGATCCTCGCCATCATATTGCAGCTGCTGACCGCCTGAGGCTTAGTGATTATCTCGGTCTGAGGTGAGCATCAAAAATCGATTAAAAGCTCAGATACACAAAAGCCTAGTCATAGGGATATGACTAGGCTTGCTATTTGGGCAAAGACCAATGGCTGGAGAGCCAGCCCTAGGTGTATTGCTTGATGATCATCTCGACCACAGTTTGGGTGATCTCATCGAGCTTGGCCTGGCTCGGCAAAGGCTCGCCTTGGATCAACTGGGGCCAGAAGCAGTAGGCCTTGATCACAGCGGTAAACTGAACCACCAAGATCTCGCTATCCTTGGCCTTTAACGCACCGGCGGCGATCGCCTGATTGAACCAGTTCGCCAGCGGCGACTCCTGCTTACTGAACTCCGACATGGCGTCTTGAATCAGCTCTGGCTTGTGAATCGCCTCGGCAATGATCACCCTGGCCGTATCGATAAACCCCTTAGCACTTAACAGCTGAATCTCGTGCTGCACCAATTGGGTCAGCTGTGAGGCCAGGCTCTCATCGGCGCGGAAGGGTAAAGACTCGAAGGCGCATAGCATCTCCATCATCTCGAGCATGATGGCACTAAACAACGCCTCTTTACTGGGGAAGTGGTTGTATACGGTGCGCTTGGACACATCGGCACGTTTGGCAATGTCATCCATACTCGCCAGGCTAAATCCCTTATTTTGAAACTCCACACTGGCTGCTTCGACGATGGCCGCGCGTTTCAGCTCCGAGCGAGTTAACTTTTTCTCTTTCATTTTAAATAACTTATTAGATTTATCTTGGCGAACGGCAATTATTTTACACTTATTAGTTTACTTTTTAAACTAAGATTATGTAAACTACACTAACTAGTTTACATCTGGTGGTTGCAATGAAACGCAAATATCTCATCTCACTTGGCATCATACTCGGAGGCGGCATGCTGACATCTAACCTAATCAACTCCTCTTCGGCGCCACAAGCCCTGGCCTCAGGTGATGAACTTGCCAGCAGAGAGGCTGCTGCACACCACAGGCCAGATGGCGGCTTTCAAAATACCGCCGCCAATCTCACCGAGAACAGCAGTATGGGCACTATCCTGATGCGCTACCTGACCGAGACGCGAGTCGATGCCAGCCCTTCCAAGGCGATCCCCTTGATTCCCCTGACATGCGACGACATCGCCGTGCTCCCCGACACTCAGGACAGCGTGATTCGTCTGGGCCACTCGAGCATCTTACTCAAGATAGCGGGCCAAACCTGGTTGATCGATCCCGTTTTTAGCGCCCGTGCCTCGCCCTTTAGCTTTATCGGCCCTAAACGCTTCCATCAACCGCCGATCGCCCTAGAGCAGCTACCCGAGATCGACGGCGTGTTGATCAGCCACGATCATTACGATCATCTGGACGAAGAGAGCATCAAGCGGCTCCACCACAAGGTAAAACGTTTCATCGTCCCCCTGGGCGTGGAGCAACATCTGCTTCGCTGGGGTGTCGTCAAAGATAAGGTCCAGCCGCTGGATTGGTGGCAGAGCGTGACGCAGGGCGAACTCAGCATCACGGCAACGCCGACCCAGCACTTTTCCGGCCGTGGACTTTGGGACAAGAATCAGACTCTCTGGGCCAGCTATGTCATTCAATCTGACAGGAGCAAGCTGTTCTTCAGTGGTGACTCGGGCTATTTCGGTGGTTTCAAGGAAATAGGCGAGCGGTTCGGCCCCTTCGATCTCACCATGATAGAGACGGGCGCCTATGACAAAGACTGGCCCAGCATCCATATGACACCTGAGCAGAGTATGCAGGCTCATCTGGATCTGGGCGGACGTCAGATGATGCCGATCCACAACGGCACCTTCGATCTGGCCTTTCATAGCTGGTATGAGCCGCTGGAACGCATCGCCGACCTAGCCGCCGATACAAACACGCCGCTGGTCACGCCAATCGTGGGGCAGATACTGGACATTCACAACGCGCCCGAGAGCGTCGCCTGGTGGCGGGAGGAACAGCTAAATTTAGCACTAAACGAATAATCTATTGCCCTTGAAGCTTGGTCCTCACTTGGTCTCAAGGGTCGATTTTTCCACTGCGATACGAGATGCTAGAATGGTGACAATAAAAATTTAACCATCAAAATTGTTTTAGGGATTGAAACATAGTGAAAAAATTTTTTGTCGCCATCATCCTTTGCATGGCTTTTATCCTCTATTGGCAGACGCGTGACAGATCGCTCATTGTCCCTATTCAAGCGGCCGATACACCCAATGCCCCTATCGATACATCCGCTAACAAGGCGCCTGACACTTCGAGCCATTCGAAAGTACTCAATGAGTTAAATTACGCCGATTGCCGTAATACGCTTAAATCCGCCAAGGCTCTCAAGCAAAAATGGGCCGGACAGCAAGATTGGGATAAATTACTCGAACAGGGCCACTCCATAGATGACATTACCCTGGCCATGGCTCACTTTCTCAACACAAATTTTGCCGCCAGCTGGCGAGCCAAACAGCTCAAACATAATGCTCAGCTAAGCCTGGTCAATCGTAGCCTAAGCGAGCAGGTAAAAGCGCTGATACCTGACTTACCAAATTTCGTTCGCGTAGAACAAGCTGTTCCGCAGCCACAACTCAAAAACATAGCTGAGTTAAACCAAGAAGAGGCGCTAGCCCTCCTTGAGTCCACAGAGATTTCAATCGATGATCTAAACTGGCTACTGAAACAGGAGAGCTTACCTCAAACCCTCTTGCTAAAAGCGCTAAATCAAATCGAAGATGTTAACGCTTTGCTCGGCTACGGTATTACACAGAATGAAACCCTACATCTAATCGATACCGCTGCCTTTCATGGTCGCCATCAAGTGGTCTCGGCCCTACTGAACAAAGGTAGCCAACTGACGAATGATCCCTATCTGGGCACGACCATGGAATATGCCCTTGCAGGCCTCGATGATCGATTCCGAATGAACAAACTCAGCGATGATGAGGTCTTTAAACGCCAGATAGAGATCATCAGACTCCTGCAGTCGCTGGGGAGCCCGGCAAACTTCATCTCGAACACAGAACAGAGTGTTAAAGGATTCTTCCCAAGGCACTTTTACAGTTTCGACGCCCAGCAAATCGCTTTCCTACAGCAAACTCACGATTTAGCCTTGGCCCAAATCCTCCCCAAGCAAGGCCTGAAATTCGATAAACAGAGCGCCTTAATGCAAGCTCTCGAGAAAGAACTCGCAGAGCAGCTAACAACTATTGCTTCAGAGTCCGAGCGCAACCAATGCACGAAAATTGTGACTCGAGTCGATCAAGAGTGGCAACCTCGGGATCTCAACTTTTTCACCACCAAGCTCACTGATGAGGGGAAAACTGTCACCAGAGAAACCCTCAATGAAATCGATCCTATTCTGGCAGATTGTTTTTCGAAGTCAGCTCCAAATACACTTCCCGTAAGCTACCTTCACAACAGAGAGTTAGAAGATAAGGTTTACGGGTTCGCCCACGAAAATAAGATCTCAGAAGCCATAAGAGTGTTAGAGGAGGCACAACTAAATGAAGCGGAATATCGCCATTTCTTCTATCAACTGCTAGGTTACGACCCCGCTTATTTTGTACCTTTACAAACCAGTCGCTTGCATCAGGATAGGCTCTCTTATTCGCTGTTATACGACTCCACCAGGGGGAGAACAATCGATGTTATTGCGCAGGGTATAGATATAGACGAGCTCGATTATTCCGGCAAGAGCCTGCTCGATATCGCTATCGAAAGAGAAGATCTTCAACTGCTTAAGTATCTTATCTCGCAGCACATTCGCTACCCCAACAGAGTAGTGGGGCGGGATCCTTTATATCTCTTGTTAGACACGAGTGATCATAGGTTCAATCCGGATCAACTCATGACCTATTTACCGCATATCATGTCACTCGAACCGCCAATTCAGCCTGCCCATCTCAGACAGATGGCGCTTTTACGACTAAAATACACAAAATTATATGCTGACATGACAGCGCAATTCCCTCAATTAATCGCACCGGAAGACGCGCCACTTCCACCGGCAACCTGCTTATATTATTAACCCTGTCTAAAACGGTAAAAAGGCGCCCAACGGGGCGCCTTTGATCAACTCACTTTCGATTGACTTGCTATTCGTGGAAATCGACTCTTACCTTCTTAGCATCTCGCTGCAACTCGGCGGGTTTTGGCACATGAATGGCGAGCACACCCTTCTTGTATTGGGCGGTGATCTGGTCGGCGTCGATATTGAAGCCTAATGGGATCTGCCGTTGGAATGAGCCAAATGAACGCTCTCTGAGGTGATAGCCCTTTTCATCTTTCTCCTGCTCATGACGCTTCTCACCGCTGATGCTGAGGTAATTACCGCGGATGTCGACGTCGATATCCTTCTCTTCCATATCGGGCAATTCGGCCTTGATCTCGACATATTCGGCACATTCTTTGACATCTATGGCAGGCATGACACCCATCTCGGCGCGGGCGTTAGGCCAAGTGGTTAACCAGTCTTTAGCAAAATCATCGAATACATTGTCTAACCGCGAATGCAGAGCGGTTCGCGGATCATCTTTATGAAAGATGGAGGGGAAGAAAGATCGCATAACAAGCTCCTTTGTTGGCTGAATCTCCCTGAGGCAAGATTCAGAGGATTTACGAACAGCCCAAAGCGCAAGCCCTCTGGGCTCCCTACTATAATTTTAGTTCCCTGCTCCCAATTTACCTCTATGGCTAGATGCTATTTGCGGGTCAATTAATCCAAATCAAACCAGGACGGAAAAGTCCTTCCCTGCCACGTAATCGGGCACAAAATATGCCCAAGGCGGCAAATGAACGCCCCATGCAATAAAGACAAGACAAAGGCAATATTATTATGAGGTTAGATGAATTTTATCCGCACCTTATTCGACCACATTAGTTAAAGACAGCAAGGTGAGACTTAGGTATGCTTTAGACAACATATCTCATCGAAAGGAATCGTTCATGGACACCACATCCGTCGACAGCGCACAGACGGCAATGGAATCAAAACCAGAGTCGAAATCTGAGCCTTCTCAGCACATCCAGCCAGCCACACAAACGCCAGGCGTCGCCGTCCAGCCAGAGCCAAAACACTCGGGCCTTGGCATCGCCGGTTTCGTCCTGAGCATACTCTCCACCCTGCTGATTTTCGGCCTGCTCATAATTGCCGGCGTCTTGGAGGCCACCACACCCGGCGGCATAGATGAGACATCGCCCGAGGCGATCATCGTCGGCTTACTGCTCTTCGCCTTTATCGGCCTGACCTTGGTAGCCCTGGGGCTGGGAGTTGCCGGCCTGTTTCAGAAACAACGCAAGAAAATCTTTGCCATACTGGGCACCATATTCTCATCGGTAACCGTTCTGGCCACCCTGGCACTCATCGGCTATGGCACAACCATAGATTAGGCGATATTCACCAGCACAAAGCTATCGGCCAGCCAGCAAAAAGGGGGCCAAGGCCCCCTAGTTAGTTTCGAGCTTGAGTTAACTCAAGACCTCCTGCAGTGCTCGCAGGCATAGGGCGACATTCTCACGCCGCGCGCCGTAGCCCATCAGGCCGATACGCCAGGCCTTACCGGCCAGGGCACCCAATCCGGCACCTATCTCCAGATTATAGTTTTCGAGCAGCTGCTTACGCACGGCGCCATCGTCTACGCCCTCGGGAATATAGACGGCGTTGAGCTGCGGCAAGCGCGAAGATTCCGCGACCACGAACTTAAGCCCCAGGTTCTCCAGTCCGTCACGCAACAAGGCGTACATAGACTGATGGCGGGCCCAGGCATTTTCCAGCCCCTCTGCGGCCAGCAGGCGTAGCGACTCATGCAGGGCATACAGGGCATTGACCGGCGCCGTATGGTGATAGCTACGCTTACCGCCCGCGCCCTGATCGCCACTCCAGTAGCCCATGACCAGGCTCTGATCCAGGAACCAGCTCTGCACCGGCGTCTTACGCGCCTTGAGCTTCTCTACCGCCGCTGGCGAGAAAGAGACAGGCGACAGGCCCGGCACACAGGAGAGACACTTCTGGCTGCCCGAGTAGATGGCATCTATGCCCCACTCATCGACCTTGAGCTCCACGCCACCGAGGGAAGTCACCGCATCGACGATCGACAGACAGTCGTGGGCCTTGGCCAGCTGGCACAAGCCCTTGGCATCCGACAGCGCCCCGGTTGAGGTCTCGGCGTGCACGAAGGCGAGAAACTTGGCATCGGGATGGGCCTTAAGCGCCGCCTCGACATCGCTCAGCGATACCGGCGTGCCCCACTCGTTATCCACCACCACGGCGGTGGCACCGACACGCTCGACATTCTGGCGCATGCGCTCGCCAAATACGCCGTTACGGCAGACGATCACCTTCTCGCCCGGCTCGACCAGATTAACGAAACAGGTTTCCATGCCGGCACTGCCCGGCGCCGAGACAGCCAGCGTCATGGCATTTTCGGTCTGAAACGCATATTGGATCAGTGCTTTAAGTTCGTCCATCATGCCGACAAATAGGGGATCCAGGTGGCCTATGGTCGGTCTTGCCTGCGCCGCCAGAACCTCGGGATAGACATCCGACGGGCCCGGGCCCATTAAGACTCGGCGAGGGGGATTAAAAGGGGTAACTTTGGGTGCTGCTAACATCTCATATCCTCTATCAAGCCTTAGCTTGAGAAGTTAGGGTTAAGGCTAACTGTCGTTTTGATTTGATGACGAGACGCTTTACGCCCATCATCACCCTACGGATGAACAGTTATTCGCGTGCCATGACTGGCATCTTATTGCTCTGAATCTGTTGCAAGATAACATAAAAAAAGGCGCCATCGCGCCCCTTTAACGTTAAAGTTTGTCTCTGCTCGCGAAAGCAAAACTATTAGTCGCGATTATCCAGAAAAAGCTTATAGGCCGGGCTCTGGGTCTCTTCCTGATAGACGAAACCCAGCTCGGTAAGAAACTGCTGGAAGGCGATGCTATCGCTCTCGGGCACCTCGAAACCGGCCAGCACCCGGCCATAGGCTGCGCCATGGTTGCGGTAGTGAAACAGGCTAATGTTCCACTTGCTGCGCAGGGTGGTGAGAAACTTAAACAGGGCGCCGGGATGCTCGGGAAACTCGAAGCTAAACAGGCGCTCCTGCAACGGCTCTGGCGGCAGGCCGCCGACCATGTAGCGCACGTGCAGCTTGGCCGTCTCGTCGTGAGACAAGTCCTGCACCTCAAAGCCATCGCCTTCGAGCCGCGCCACTATCTCGTCGAGCTCCGCCTGGCCATGAGACAGGCGAATACCGGCAAATACCACCGCCTTCTCGCGGCTGGAGAAACGATAGTTAAACTCTGTCATGGCGCGCTTTTCCAGCAGCTCACAGAAGCGCAGGAAGATCCCCGGACGCTCCGGCACCTTCACCGCCAGAATAGCCTCCTTCTGCTCACCTAGCTCACAACGCTCTGACACATAACGCAGGCTGTGGAAGTTGACATTGGCGCCGCTGAGAATGGCCGCCACCTTCTGTCCCTTGCCCTCGTCGCCGATATATTTCTTCAGCCCTGCCAGTGACAGTGCCCCTGCCGGTTCGGCGATAGCACGGGTGTCCTCGAAGATATCCTTCACCGCGGCGCAGATCTCATCGGAAGAGACTGTCACCACCTGATCCACATACTCGCGGGCCAGCCTGAAGGGCTCGGCGCCAATCTGCTTTACCGCCACACCATCGGCAAACAGGCCCACCTGTGGCAGCACCACCCGCTCGTCGGCCTCCAGAGCTGCCTTGAGGCAGGCCGAGTCTTCCGGCTCCACGCCGATAATCTTCACCTGGGGCATCACCGCCTTATAGTAGGCCGCGATACCGGCGATCAGGCCACCACCGCCCACGGGCACAAACACCACCTCGAGATCCCTCTGCTGTTGCAGCATCTCCTGGGCAACCGTGCCCTGCCCGGCGATCACCGCCTCGTCGTCGAACGGCGCCACATAGATGCGCCCCTCATCGCAGGCAAGCTGCTGTGCATGTTCATTAGCCATGTCGAAGGACTGTCCGTGCAAGACGACCGTACCGCCGAGGCGACGCACCGCGTCCACCTTGATATCCGGCGTGGTCTGGGGCATGACGATCACCGCGCTCACCCCACGTGCCGAGGCTGACATGGCGACCCCCTGGGCATGGTTACCCGCCGAGGCGCACACCACGCCCCGCTGACACTCTTCCTGGCTTAGCTCGGCGATACGATTGTAGGCGCCGCGCAGCTTAAAGGAGTGTACCGGCTGCATATCCTCGCGCTTGAGGAACACCTGACACCCGAGGCGCGCCGACAGCTTATTGAGGCTGGAGAGCGGCGTCACCTTGGCGACATCATAGACAGACGACAGCAAGATCTTCTGCAGATAATAGTGGGCGAGATCCAGCTGAGACTGAGAGGCAAGGGCCAACATATTAATCCTCCAGCTTAGTGACATCGCGCACCGCACCCTTATCGGCACTGGTGGCGAGCATGGCATAGGCTTTCAGCGCCAGCGACACGCTGCGCTCACGATTGACCGGCTTCCAGGCCTGCTTGCCACGGGCCTCCATGGCCTGACGACGGGTCTCGAATTCTTCATCGCTCACCGCCAGAGTGATTGACCTTGCCGGGATATCGATCTCGATGCGATCACCGGTTTCCACCAAAGCTATGGTGCCACCGGCCGCCGCCTCGGGTGACACATGACCGATAGACAGCCCAGAGGTACCGCCGGAGAAACGCCCGTCGGTGATCAGGGCACAAGAGGTGCCCAGGCCCTTAGATTTAAGGTAACTGGTGGGATAGAGCATCTCCTGCATGCCAGGGCCGCCTTTAGGGCCTTCGTAGCGAATCACCACCACATCACCGGCAACCACTTCGCCGCCTAAGATACCGGCGACCGCATCGTCCTGGCTCTCGTACACCCGAGCATGCCCCACGAAGGTATGGTTAGCCTCATCGACCCCAGCCGTCTTGACGATACAGCCGTCCAAGGCTATGTTGCCCGACAGTACCGCCAGGCCACCTTCCTGACTGAAGGCAAATTCGCGGGTGCGAATACAGCCCTCTTGGCGATCCACATCCAGGCTCGGCCAGCGACAGCTCTGACTGAAGGCCTTAGTGGTGGGGATACCCGCAGGGCCGGCTGCATAGAACTGCTGCACCGCCTCATCCTGGGTCTGAACCAGGTCATACTGGGCCAGCACCGCCTTGAGGTTCTCGCCCGCCACATGGCTGACATCCGTATGCAGCAAGCCGGCTCTGTCCAGCTCACCCAGGATGCCCATCACGCCACCGGCGCGATGCACATCTTCCATATGATATTTAGGGGTCGACGGCGCCACCTTACACAGGTGCGGCACCTGACGAGACAGGCGGTCGATATCGGCCATGGTAAAGTCCACCTCGGCCTCCTGAGCCGCCGCCAGCAGGTGCAAGACCGTATTGGAAGAACCACCCATGGCGATATCCAGCGCCATGGCGTTCTCGAACGCCTTGAAGCTGGCGATGTTGCGTGGCAGCGCCGACTCGTCATCGTCGCGGTAGTAGCGGTTAGCCAGCGCCATCACCCGGCGACCAGCCTCTAAGAAGAGCTCTCGGCGATCGCTATGAGTCGCCAGCATGGAGCCATTGCCAGGCAGCGACAAACCTAAGGCCTCGGTCAGGCAGTTCATCGAATTGGCGGTAAACATGCCCGAGCAGGAGCCGCAGGTCGGGCAGGCGCTACGCTCTATCTTCTCGCTGTCTTCGTCCGAGACGCGATCGTCGGCCGCCGCCACCATGGCATCCACCAGATCCAGCTTTATCAAGTTATCCGACAGTTTGGTCTTACCAGCCTCCATGGGGCCGCCCGAGACAAACACCACGGGAATATTGAGCCGCAGCGCCGCCATCAACATGCCAGGGGTGATCTTGTCACAGTTGGAGATACACACCAAGGCATCGGCGCAGTGGGCGTTGACCATATACTCGACGCTGTCGGCGATCAGCTCCCGTGATGGCAGGGAGTAGAGCATGCCGCCATGGCCCATGGCGATGCCGTCATCCACGGCGATAGTGTTGAACTCTTTGGCGATACCACCCGCCTCTTCGATGGCGCCAGCCACCAGCGAGCCCATGTCCTTGAGGTGCACGTGTCCCGGCACAAACTGGGTAAAGGAGTTGGCAATGGCGACAATCGGCTTACCAAAATCGCTGTCTTTTACCCCGGTCGCCCGCCAGAGTGCGCGGGCTCCGGCCATGTTGCGCCCTTGAGTACTGGTAGCTGAACGTAGTTTTGCCATGACACTTTCCTTCTGTTGCGTTGGCGGCCTGGCCACCTGAGCTAAATTGGAGCCTCGGCGGCAAATCCACCGCCGAGGTTTTAATCTTATCTTAATTGCTGTGGTTTGCGCCTTAAAGCGGCTCTAACCAGCCCCACTTATCCTGGGTCTCGCCATTAAACAGGCCGAAGAAGCTCGCCTGCAAGGCCTGGGTCACAGGGCCGCGACCACCCGCGCCCACCTCGATTCGATCGACGCTGCGCACCGGCACAATCTCGGCGGCGGTACCCGTCATAAAGATCTCGTCGGCCAGGTAGAGAAACTCCCGCGACATAGGCTCTTCGACCACCTCATACCCCAGGTCTCTCGCCAGGGTCATGATGGTATCTCGGGTGATCCCCAAAAGAATGGCCGCAGTGGCCGGCGGGGTATAGAGTTTGTTCTTCTTTACCACAAACAGGTTGGCACCGGCGCCTTCACTCACTAGGCCGTTGACGTCCAGGGCGATCCCCTCATCGAAGCCGTTACGCTTGGCCTCGGTAGAGATCTGTAACGAGGAGAGATAGTTACCACCCGCCTTGGCACCGGTAGGTATGGTGTTTGGCGCCAGACGATTCCAGGAGGTCACTGCCACATCGACGCCGCGCTCCATGCTGTCCTCGCCCAGGTAGGCGCCCCAAGGGAAGGCGGCCACCATGAGATCGCACTGCGCATCCTTAGGCGGGGTGATGCCCATGCCCACGTCTCCAAAAAACACCAGGGGACGAATGTAGGCGCTATCGAGCCTGTTGCTCTTTACTATGTCGCGACAGGCCTGCATGGTCTCATCGAAACTATAGGGCACAGGCATGCGGTAGATCTTGGCCGAATCGTACAGGCGCTGCACATGGTCGGTTAGGCGAAATCCCGCCGGTCCCTGTGGCGTGTCATAGACGCGGATCCCCTCGAACACCGAGGTGCCGTAATGCAAGGCGTGCGACATCACGTGTACCTTGGCATCCCCCCAAGGCATGATCTCTCCATTAAACCAAATCAACTCAGCTGTTTTTGCGGGCATCTTCTCTCACCTGTCTGTTGCGCGTCTTAGGCGCTTGCGTGTTGGGGGTATCTTGTCGCGGCGGGCTTGGCCGAAAGGACCTCGCACTCGGTGACATCGATCAATTTGTTTAACTGATGGCTCAAAAGCTCAAGCGCGCGCTCGCTCTCCACCACCATGCCGAGTCGGGTGGTACCGTTGTCACCCAGGTGCATATCCATCTCGGTGACCTTGAATCCACGGTGGCGTGTGACTCGCAGGACACGTTCTACCACCTCGGGTTGCTGGGCTAAGGTTAAGGCTAGGTTATAGATCATGTCTGCTTCTCCATCTCATCCATCATGTCGCGGTTACTGGCGCCGGGCGGCACCAAAGGCCATACATTGTGGGCCTCGTCGCTTCTTACGTGCAGTAAGAAGGGCCCCTTTGCATCGAGCATCTCATCGAGCGCCGACTCCACCTCACCCGCCTGGGTGATAGTGCGCCCCGGGATATCGAAGGCCGAGGCCATGGTGACAAAGTCCGGGTTGTCGGAAAGATCTGTCTCGCTGAAACGCTCTTCGAAAAACAGCTGTTGCCACTGCTTCACCATTCCCAGTTTCTGGTTGTCGATCAGCAGGATCTTGAGCGGGATCTGACGTCGCTTGATGGTGGCCAGCTCCTGCACATTCATCATGAAGGAACCGTCGCCGGAGACCGCCACCACACAGGCGTCGGGTCTGGCCACCTTGGCGCCTATCGCCGCCGGTAGGCCAAAGCCCATGGTGCCAAGGCCAGCGCTAGAGAGATGATCTTCCGGGCGCCTAAACCACATATGCTGAGCGACCCACATCTGATGCTGGCCCACGTCGCAGGCCACCACGCTATCCTCGGGCAGCTTGGCCGCCAGACGATTGAGCAACTTGGGCGCGAAGATAAGCTCCCCGGGTCTGTCGTAACACCAGGCATGCTGGGCTTTCAATGCGGCAACCTCGGCCTGCCAAGACGCTATCTCCAGCGGCTGCGCCAACGCAGGCAAGATCTCACGCAGATCCCCGGCGATGGCCACATCCGGACGTCTAAGTTTGCCCAGCTCGGCGATATCGATATCCAGGTGCACCACCTTGGCATGCTCGGCGAAACTGGCCAGACGGCCGGTGACTCTGTCGTCGAAACGGGCGCCGACCACCAAGAGGAGGTCGCACTCCTGTACCGCCAGGTTAGCCGCCTTGCCGCCGTGCATGCCCAGCATCCCCAGATAACCTGGGTGGTCATGGGCTATGCTGCCGAGTCCTTTTAGGGTCGCCACCGAGGGCATGCCTGTCTTTTTGATAAAGCCTCTCAGCTGCTCGACCGCGCCCGCCATGCCGACGCCACCGCCCACGTAAAGCATGGGCCGCTGCGCCTGGGCAATCAGCGCCTTAGCCGCCTCAAGCAGGCTAGGGTCAACTTGGGGTTCGGCTTGTATCGCCTGAAGCGGCGCCTTGTAGTCCAGTAGGGCGATCTGGATATCTTTAGGAATGTCCACCAGCACAGGGCCAGGGCGGCCAGAGGCGGCGATTTCGAAGGCGCGATAGAGGGTAGGCACTAACTCATTGACATCTGTCACCATGAAACTGTGCTTGGTGCAGGAGAGCGACATGCCCAGCACATCGATCTCCTGAAAGGCATCAGTGCCGATCACCGAAGTAGACACTTGGCCCGTGATGGCCACCAAGGGCACGGAATCCAGCAGGGCGTCGGCCAGGGCAGTTACCAGGTTTGTCGCCCCGGGGCCCGAGGTGGCGAAGCAGACTCCCGTCTTGCCGCTGGCTCTGGCATAACCTACGGCGGCGAAGGCCGCGCCTTGTTCATGACGACTGAGCAGATGTTCAACCGGCGCACCGACCAGGGCATCGTAGATAGGCATAATCGCGCCACCTGGATAGCCAAATACCGTGGTCACGCCGTGCGCGGCCAATGCCTTGATGACGGCGTCTGCGCCTCTGATCTTCTGCCCTTGTTCCATCTGCCCTATCCTGCGTAATTAAATGTTTTTCTGGGTTAAGCAAGTCATGAGTGCTAAAAACAAAAAACCCCCGGTCCTTTCGGAGCGGGGGTTCTTGTTGCAATCTTGACCTGATTAGGTGTGTCGACGCGCCATGCGATGCCCCCGCTGTGATTTAATAATCACGACGGTAATAATCTCAATAATGAGGAGGGCAGCTTGGTTAAACATGGTGTCTCTTTGTTTCCTAATCTCTGTTTGCTTAAATTCTGTATCTCGGTCGACTCAATTTAGCCGACCTTTTAATCAATACCACAAAGCCAACGAATAACACAACCAAAACCTGCAACTATCTGTAAAAAGCCCTTTCACAGGCATCTTGGGCGGTGCTAGCAAGCCAATCAAGACCAGATATTTCCCTACTCATGTGACTCTTGGGCCGACTCAATGTTTCTGTGTCGAAACTGAGAAAGCTCGGCCCAACCACTAATAAATCGTGGATTAATATATTGATAATTAAGCTTCTTCTACGATGCGCTTCATCTCGGTCATGTAACCGCGAAGCTCGGCGCCTATGTACTCAACCGCGGTGTGGCGGATAGCCTCGTTCACCTCGATCAGACGCAGGTTATCGACGCCGTTGCCGCTGTCTTTCAGTCCGCCGCCCAGGTACTCGGGAGACATCTGATTAACATAATCACGCAGCAAAGGCACGGCGGCATGGTTAAACAGGTAGCAGCCATATTCGGCGGTATCTGAGATCACCACGTTCATCTCGTACAGACGCTTACGGGCGATGGTGTTGGCGATAAGCGGCGTCTCGTGCAGCGACTCATAGTAGGCCGACTCTTCGACGATACCGGCAGATACCATGGTATCGAAGGCCAGTTCCACACCCGCCTTGATCATGGCGACCAGGAAGATCCCCTTATCGAAGTAGGTCTGCTCATCGATCGCCTCATCACACTGTGGGGCATTCTCGAAGCCGGTCTCGTTGGTCTCGGCACGCCATTTCAACAAGTTGGCATCGTCGTTGGCCCAGTCTTCCATCATGGTCTTAGAAAACTCACCGCTAATGATGTCGTCCATGTGCTTCTC
Source organism: Shewanella insulae (assembly GCF_009831655.1). GTDB lineage: Bacteria > Pseudomonadota > Gammaproteobacteria > Enterobacterales > Shewanellaceae > Shewanella > Shewanella insulae. The sequence goes on from NZ_WRPA01000020.1 coordinate 38,865, forward strand.
AAACAATGGCTGCAGAATCGCTTTGAGCTCTTCGGCCATCTCGAATGCCTTGATCTTGGCAGAGTTTGACAGACGATCCATCATGTGGGTGATACCACCATGCTTGAGCGCTTCGGTAGTAGTCTCCCAACCTTGTTGGATTAGCTTGGCGGCATAGCCAGGCTCGATGCCGTCGGCCACCATCTTCTCATAACCCAGGATGGCACCGGTTTGCAGCATGCCACACAAGATGGTCTGCTCGCCCATCAGATCCGACTTCACCTCGGCGATGAAAGAGGAGTGCAGCACGCCGGCGCGATCGCCACCGGTAGCACTGGCATAGGCCTTGGCCACTTCGAGACCATCGCCCTTAGGATCGTTTTCAGGGTGAACGGCGATCAGGGTCGGCACACCGAAACCACGCTTGTACTCTTCGCGCACCTCGGTACCCGGACACTTAGGCGCCACCATGATGACAGTGATGTCGGGACGCACCTGCATTCCCTCTTCCACTATGTTGAAGCCGTGAGAATAAGAGAGTACCGCGCCCTGCTTCATCAGCGGCATCACGGCATTAACCGCATCCGTATGTTGCTTGTCTGGGGTCAGGTTAAGCACCAAGTCCGCCTCAGGGATCAGCTCTTCGAAGGTGCCAACACGGAAACCGTTGCCGGTTGCTTTCTGGTAGGAAGGACGCTGCTCGGCGATCGCCTGTTCACGCAGGGCGAAGGAGATATTCAATCCAGAATCGCGCATGTTGAGGCCCTGGTTAAGGCCTTGGGCGCCACAGCCCAGGATGACGATATTCCAGCCTCTGATATAGTCACAGCCTTGACTAAATTCGCTGCGGTCCATAAAACGACACTGGCCAAGCTGCTCTAATTGTTGGCGTAAATTCAGAGAGTTAAAGTAATTAGCCATCAGATTCCCTACCTTTAAACGAAACCGTTGAAAATGGGCTCAACCGCCTTGGCCAAGCTGTGATTGAGATCAACTATAGCCCATGTCTTTTATTGCTTAAAATGATATATTCGAAACATCACATTGCATTTTGTGCAACACAAGAAGAGCCAGTTTCAGTCTCGGATCAAGGTAAAAAGTAAGGCGACACCATGGATATTCGAACCATTAAACTCTATCTGCACCTGAGCAACAGCCTGCACTTTGCCCGCACCGCCCAGCAGATGCATGTCAGCCCCTCCACCCTGAGCCGCACCATGCAGCGCCTTGAAGAGGAGGTAGGCGCCAAGCTGTTCGAGCGTGACAATCGAAGTGTGACCCTCACCAATGCCGGGATCGAGTATCGTCACTTTGCCGAGCAGACCCTGGATAACTGGAGTAAGCTGAAACACAGGCTGGATCCCAAGCAAGATCTACTGCGCGGTCGCCTCAACATCTACTGTTCGGTCACCGCCGCCTATAGCCATCTACCAACGCTGCTGGATCGCTTTCGTAACGAACATCCCCTGGTGGAGATCGCCCTCACCACGGGCGACGCCGCCAACGCGGTAGAGATGGTGCGGCAGAACCGTGCCGACATCAGCATCGCCGCCAAGCCCGAATCCCTGCCCGAGTCGTTGCACTTCATCAAGATAGACAATGTGCCCCTGGTGATCATCGCCCCCACCTTCAAATGCGCTGTGCAGGAGCTGCTGACCGAGCCCTATATATCCTGGGACCGCCTGCCCTTCATCCTGCCGGAACATGGTCCGGGACGACTGAGAATCGAAAACTGGTTCAAGCAGTTAGGGCTCAATGCCAATGTCTACGCCCAGGTCTCGGGGCAGGAGGCGATCGCCTCCATGGTGGCACTGGGCTGTGGGGTAAGCATCACCCCTGAGGTAGTGATTCAAAACAGTCCGGTGAAGGACAGGATCCAGCAGCTCAGCTCGCCGGTGGCCATTCCCCCCTTCGAACTGGGTTGTTGCAGCAAGAAGAGCCGTGAAGATGAGCCAGTGATCGCCGCCTTCGTCAAAGAACTCAATGCGGTCAACTAGCAAAAAATTTGCTTTGAGCAGGCCTCTGCTATACTGATTTCATCAAAGTAATTTCAAGAGGTTAGCTATGAAATCATGGGGACGCTTGGTCACTCGCCTATGCTGCGGCCTGGCCTTGTTAATCTCGGCGCTACCCGCCTATGCCAGGGCCTCCGTCACCATATGCGTCGAGAACACCGAATTCCCCCCCTTCAACTATTTCGACCGTGATCAGAGTGTCGAGCCCAGGAGTATCGGCTACGACATCGACATACTTAACCTTGCCTTCGGCCAGAGCGTCCTCAGCCACAGGGTGATCGCCCTGCCCTGGAATCGCTGCCTTAAGGAGGTCAAACAGGGCACGGTAGATGCGGCCATGAGCGCGTCGCTCAACGGTGAGCGTCGCCGCGACTATCTTATCTCCGCTCCCTACTATTACCTGACACCCAGCTATTACTATCTCAAGACCGACTTTCCCAAGGGGGTGCAAGTACAGCATCTGGGCCAGCTCATCGACTATGGCAACGTGTGCGGCATCAAGAACTTCAACTATGAAAACTTCGGCCTAACGCCCGACTTTCATCTGTTTCAAATCCGCAGTCTGGCCCATCTCCCCGAGATGTTGACCAAGAAGCGCTGCCAGTTCTTCCTCGCCCGCAAGGAGACCCTTAGTGGCACCCTGGCCATTAACAAGATGGATAGCTTTTACGCACTTCTCGCCGGCATCACCGTCCCCGATGCCAAACCTGAGCCCTTCTACATGCTGATCTCTAAAAATTCGCCCCACAAGGAGGCTATCAAGCAACTGTTCGATGCCAAGGTCAACAGCCTCAACAAGGAGGGCAAGTTACAGCCCCTGCTAGAACACCATTTGCAACTACTCAGCCAAGCCTATTAGCCCGGTGATACTAAGATAAGCCCAGTCCCATCTACCTTGCAGCCAACTTGGCCTATACTTAATACCGACATCTCAGCCACAAGACTTTCAAGCGGTTGGTAATCTCGACGTGACCTTAGTCCCTGGCTGATAACGGCACGTCCGAGCCATGGAATGGCATACTCGACGCCAATGCGCCCTGAAAGGGGGATACATGACCGCCTTTGCCATTTTCATCGTGTTGCTCGGTTTGATGGGACTGCTCACATCACTCATTCCTACCTATCAGATCTGCCTGTTGAAACCACCACAGTCCCAAGGCTGGCACCTGCTGCTATTGATGATTGGCCTGTTTATCTTCGGCTATCTGGGCTTTCTATGGATGCTACTCAATCGAGAGATAGGAACCTTGGAAATCGTGGTCTCGCTGGTGTTCTCCGCCGGCGGCGCCTTCGTCTGGTTAATCGTGAAGATGAGCAAGAAGACCATAGAGAAACTACAAGACACTCTGGACGATAAACACTACCAGGCCTATCACGACTCGCTGACCGATCTACCCAATCGCCACATGTTGTATGAGACCATGGAGCGGCTGATCAAGGAAAATGGCTCCTCCTTTACCTTTATCATGATGGACCTCGACGACTTCAAGATGATCAACGATAACCTGGGCCATGACGCAGGAGATAAGGTGCTGGAGATCATCGCCTATCGCATAGAGCGTATCATGCCGCCTCAGGGGCTACCCGTGCGCTTGGGGGGCGATGAGTTTGCCGTGTTATTGCCTAAGAGCGATCTGAGTCAGGCACAGCGTCTGGCCGAGCAGATCCAAAAGGCGGTGATCGAGGATATCCACTGTGAGGGACACCTGCTCGCCGTCGGCATCAGCATTGGCATGGCGCGGTATCCACAAGACGGCGAAGACAGGAAGACCCTGATGAAGAATGCCGACATTGCCATGTACCGCAGCAAGCAAAACAACAGCGACTACGAGAGCTTCTCTCAAACATCCGACCTTCCCCCACCTTTGGAGCCGTTGAGCCCCTGAGGCCCGGCCTCATACCTCGGCGCCAGTGGCCAAGGGTAAAGCCATCTCGGCGGGCATTCTGGTCACTAGCAGCTGATCCACCTTATAGGCATCGATATCGACCACCTCAAATTTGAAGCCGGCATAATTAACATAGTCGGTGCGCTTGGGGATCTTCCGCAGCATAAACATCATGAAGCCGGCGATGGTCTCGTAATTCTGACTCTGGGGGAAGGCCTCGATACCGAAGGCGCGCATCACATCGGTAATGGGGGTCACACCATCTACCAACCATGAGTCCTTATCCCGGGCGATGATCTGCTCCTCACTCTCATGGAGTGACCAGGCCCCCATCACCGCGCTCTGGAGATCGTTAGTCGTCACTATGCCCACCACTAAGGCGTATTCATTCATCACCACGGCAAAATCGGCCCTGTGATTCTTAAAATATTCCATGGACTCCGACAGGCTCAGGCTGTCTGGGATGATCAGACAGTTGTGCACCAGAGAACTGTCCTTTAGGGTGATGCTCTGACCATTGATCACCCTAATCAACAGCTCCTTGGCATCGACGACTCCCTTGATGGTGTCAAGCTGTCCATCACACACCAAAAACTTGGTATGGGGGTCTTCGGCTATCTTGCGCTTTATCACCTCCTCATCGTCCTGCAACAGGAAGTAGACCAGGCTCTCGCGCGCCGTCATGGCTGCCGTGACCGGCACAGTCTGCATCTCAAAAACATTCTCGATCATCTGCTGCTCATCCCTGTCCAGTACGCCAGCCTCGGCGCCGGCATCCATCACCGCATAGATATCGTCCGAGGTCACCTGGTCGTTACGGGCCGTGGGGATCTGCAATAGACGAAAGATGGTATTAGCCAGGCCATTGAACGCCCACACCAGGGGCGTCAACAGGCGGATACAGAAGATCATGGGCCCCACCAGCACCAGGGCCACCCGCTCAGGCATCACCATGGCGACCCGTTTGGGCATTAGATCTGCAATCAGGATAAACAGACTGGTCACTATGACAAATGACAGCACAAAGCTGAGCTGACTAAGCCAAGGTTCCGCCAGCCATGGCTGCAAACCCGCCTTGATATACGGAGTGAAGGCAGACTCGCCGACGATGCCACCCATGATAGCCACCGCATTTAGCCCTATCTGTACCACGGTAAAGAAACTACCGGGATGGGCCTGCAGCAGTAATACCCTTTCTGCCCGGGGATCCCCCTCGTCGGCCAACTGACGCAGACGCATCTTGCGCGCCGCCGCCAAGGCGATCTCCGACATGGAGAAGAAACAACTGGTGCCGATCAACAACAAAATAATCAAGACGTTATCAAGTAGACTCATTTTAAACCTAACCTAAACCTAATACAGGCCAGCGACGGCCAAGAGCCCCGGGATGGAGACCTAGTGACATTAATGCTAAATGATGTAAGCAATGTGAAGACGCCCAATGTTGGCGTCGAACATTATAATGATATAAGCCTTAATAAGGCGTGATTGAGATACCACCTCGAGATGCCAAAATGGCGAGAACAGCGCCGCGACAAGATGCAGCAGAATATATGAGGCACCTTTTATCAGAAACCGGCCAATAGGCAACTAAAATTTGTGCAGACAGCTCAAATAATACAATGCTGCTACACTTAGTCAAAAAAGGTTTAATAACAAAAACAAAAGGATTTGTTTATGGCCATTGCCTGCGTCACCACGCGCGCCAGCCTGGGCGTGGCAGCTCCCGAAGTCACGGTCGAAGTCCACCTCAGCAATGGCCTGCCCGCCTTCAGTCTGGTAGGACTCCCGGAAACATCAGTCAAAGAAGCCAAGGAACGCGTGCGTAGCGCCCTGATCAACGCCGGATTCGAGTTTCCCCAGCGCAGGATCACAGTCAATCTCGCGCCCGCCGATCTACCCAAGCAGGGAGGTCGCTATGATCTGCCCATCGCCATCGGCATACTGGCCGCCTCCAAACAGGTGCCCGATAGCCACCTAGAAGATCACGAGTTCATCGGCGAGCTGGCCTTGTCCGGACAGATAAGGCCCTGCTCAGGTATCTTGCCAGTAATCATAGATGCCCGCAAACAGGATAAGACCTTAATCCTGCCGCTGGACAATCGTGAAGACGCCGAACTGGTCGGCTACCGAAAGTGCTTCTTCGCCGCCCATCTGCAAGGCCTGGCTCAGTACCTACACGGACAAGGCTCACTGCCCGGCCTGACACAAGATCTGCAGTGGCTCGATACCCAACCTGACATGGATCACAAGTGCCTCAGCGATGTGATAGGCCAATACCAGGCCAAGCGCGCCCTGGAGATCGCTGCCGCCGGTAATCACAACCTGCTGTTTCTCGGCCCGCCGGGGACGGGCAAGACAATGCTCGCCAGTCGCATGATGCAGCTGCTGCCACCACTGGACTATGATGAGGCCTTAGAGGTCGCCGCCATTCACTCGGTAGCTGGGCTCAGCATTCCCATGCCGACATTTTATCAACGCCCCTTTCGCAGCCCCCACCACACTAGCTCGGCCATCTCTCTGGTCGGCGGTGGCAGTCATCCCAAACCCGGCGAAATCTCTCTGGCTCACCGCGGCGTGCTCTTCCTCGACGAGGTGGCCGAGTTTCCCCGCAAGGTACTCGACTGCCTGCGAGAACCGATGGAGACCGGCGAGGTGGTGATCTCCCGCGCCGCCGCCAAACTCACCTTTGCCAGCCGTTTTCAGTTGATCGCCGCCATGAACCCCAGCCCCTGCGGTGACAGTGCCAACGCAAGAGCCACCCCGGATCAGATCCAGCGCTATCTCGCCAGGCTATCGGGCCCCTTCATCGATCGATTCGATCTCACCATAGAGGTGCCACGACTGCCTCAAGGCACGCTTACCGCCAGCCAGCAGGGAGAGCCTAGCAGGATCGTCGCCAAGCGGGTGCATCGGGCGAGGGAGCGCCAACTGAGCCGCGCCGGGGTACTCAACGCCGAACTCAGCGGCAAACAACTCATCCAAACCGCTGGCTTCAGTCAGAAAGATCTCGAGTTTCTCGAACAGAGCGTCAATCAGCTAGGGCTCTCGGTACGTAGCTATCACAGGCTACAGCGAGTCGCCCGCACCATAGCAGATCTGGAGCAGAGCACCGAAGTCGCCCGCCACCATATCGCCCAGGCTCTTGGTTATCGCGCCATGGATCGTCTGCTCAATAGCCTTAAAAATCCTTATTAACGCCAAATATACCCATACTTTATTAAAGGTTATGTGGGCGATATGAACAGGATAAGATTGAGCAAATGGGCTCAGGCGAGTAACATAGGTCTCCGAATTTTTTATGGGGGCTTTAATGGGCGCGGTGTTATCACTAATAAGAGGCAGCTTGGCATTTAGCTGTTATGTCATCAACACCCTATTTTGGGTAATACCTATCTTATTGGTAAGTATAATAAAACTTATCCCTATCACGCCGCTACGTACCCTGTGTAGCTACCTGTTGGATCACTGCGCCACCGCCTGGATCAGCGTCAACACCTTTATCGAGCGTCTGTTTCATCGGGTGGATGTTCAGGTCGAAGGGGACGGCGAACTCTCGCCCAAGGAGTGGTATATGGTGATCGCCAACCATCAATCCTGGGTAGATATCTTAGTCTTGCAACGTATCTTGAATCACAAGATCCCCTTCCTGAAGTTCTTCCTGAAACAGGAGCTGATCTATGTGCCTGTACTCGGCCTCGCCTGGTGGGCATTGGACTTCCCCTTCATGCGCCGTTACAGCAGCGCCCAACTACGCAAGAACCCCAAGCTCAGGGGCAAAGATATTGAGATCACCCGTAAAGCCTGCGCCAAGTTTAAGACCAAGCCAGTCAGCGTGATGAACTTCGTCGAAGGCACCCGCTATAGACCCGAGAAACATAAGAAGCAGAATTCAGAATTTAACCACCTGCTCAAGCCTAAGGCGGGCGGTATGGCCTTCGCTCTGTCGGCGATGGGTGATCAGATCCATAAGTTAGTCGATGTCACCATCTACTATCCGGACAAGACCCCCAGCTTCTGGGATTTCATCTCGGGGCAGGTAAAACAGATCCGGGTACACATCAAAGTCAGCGATATCGCCCCCGAGATGCGCGGCGACTACCTCAACGATCGTGCCTACAAGATCAGTTTCCAGGAACAGCTCAATCGAATCTGGCAAGAAAAGGATGCCATGTTAACCAAGATGACTGAGCAGTAACCGCAGATAAGGTGTTTTAGGAAGATGCTAAATTTTTTACCCGGCCCACTATTATTCGTGCTCAGCCTAACGTTGTTGATCATCAACACCGTCATTTGGAGCAGCATCATCTGCATCGGCGGTTTGATTAAGCTACTCTTACCGATCGCCTTCCTGAGAACCGGTATTGCGCACCTGATGAACCGCTGCATGTGGAGCTGGGCCTGTATCAATGGCGGCATACTGTTTTTAATTGCCAAGATAGAATGGGACATCGAAGGCCTGGAAGGGCTGAAGAAAGATGGCTGGTACCTGTTGATCAGCAACCACCTGAGTGGTTTCGACATCGCCGCGCTGACCTATGTGCTGCGTAACAACATCCCCATGCTAAAGTTTTTCCTGAAGAAAGAGTTGCTCTATGTTCCTTTCCTCGGCTTAGGCTGCTGGGCACTGGATATGCCCTTCATGAACCGTACCAGTGCTAAGCAACTACGTAAGAACCCTAAACTCAAGGGCAAAGACTTAGAAACCACCCGGCGCTCCTGCGAGAAGTTTAAGAGCATTCCCACCTCTATCATCAACTATGTGGAAGGCAGTCGCTTCACCCAGGAGAAGAAGGCCCGTCAGCGCTCCCCCTATCGCTACCTGCTGCGTCCAAAGGCGGGCGGTATCGCCTTTACCATCTCCGCCATGGGCGAGCAGTTTACCAGCCTGCTCAACGTCACCCTGGTCTATCCCGACTCGGCCGACAACACGCTATCTGAGGTGATGCACGGCAAGGTAAAGCGTATCGTGGTGCGCATCGAATCCATGCCGGTACCCGAAGTGGACGATAAGCAATATTTCAACGACGCCGAGTGTCGTGCTCAGTTCCAGCGTTGGCTCAACGGCATCTGGCAACAGAAAGATGAGCAGATCCACCAAATCCTGGCCCGCTACAACTCAGATCAGCTGATCACCGAAGAAACCAGCTCCCTGGCCGAGAGCCGCTAATCTTCTCGAGACGAGCCGCCGTTTTCGGCGGTTCGCGCCATCATTGTCAACAAAAGACGTTAATGAAATCTCTCGCCAATCCATAGACCACTGACAAACAGTAATAAATCTTGCGTTAGACTTAAGTTTCAGCCATAGATTGTTGACAATTTTATCTGTCCACACTAATTTCATAACTCTTCCAATCCTCAAATGAGCCTTGATGAGCAAGCCCATGGCGTTAGACGCATTGACCACCATAGACAAGGAGACGCCTGCACTTACCCTAGCGGATAAGGCGCTACAGGCGATCCAGACCAGTATCATCAAGGGAGAGCTTGCCCCCGGCAGTAAGATCAACGAGCAGATGCTCGCCCAACGATACGGCATCAGCCGCGGTCCCACCCGGGAAGCCCTGCTGACCCTAGAACGGCGCCGCCTCATCGTCAGAGTCCCCCATGTCGGCGCCCGTGTTGCCCAGCTATCGATAGATGAACTCAACGACCTCTACCGTCTACGCAGCGTGTTGGAAGGCATGGCCTGCGAACTCGCAGCCCAACATATTACGCCAACGGCATTGATCCAGCTGCGACGCCTAATGGATAGCCAAGAGGAAGCGCTGGCCCAGGGAGACACCTATTTTCAGCAAGATGGTGATGTGGACTTTCATTATCGCATCATACGCGCCAGCGGCAGCCGGCACCTGCAGGAGACACTCATCGGCAACCTCTACCATCTGCTGCGCATGTATCGATACCAATGCACCAGCGAGGCGCGACCGACCAAGGCCATCGCCGAACACAGATGCATTGTTGAAGCTATTGCCGATGGCGATGGCGAATTGGCCAGCCTCCTTATGCGACGCCATATCGAACAGGGCAGACGTAACACGGAGAAACGACTTAAGGCGCTACAGGAAGAGTAGCGTCAAGTAGGTTCATGCCAGCGAACACCCGTTGGCATCGACTGGAAAAGGCCTTGCCCCTCCCTTCCGGCAAGGCCTTTTCTCTATATTAAGCGAGTGTCACTCATCTTTAACGCCAAATTATTGTAAATGTCACAAAACTGACTACAACTTTTAAGTGAATGCTAATATACTTAGCCGCCTAAATGAGCAAGATATATGCATAAAAACGCATTAACGGAGAGTAGTCGCTGTGAACCCACTCCATTTTATCGCTATACACAACCCGTCATCGCTTTTCCGCTTGGCTGCGCTCCTCGCATTACCGCTATTTGTCTCCGCCTGCCAGAGTAATGCTATTACCCAAACTCCAAGAGACTATCTAGAGGTCACTCCGGCACAGCTAAGCAAATATTGGGTTATCCAAGACAACACCCTGAATTGGCAGGGATTAGTTGAACAAAAGCAGAAACTCAATATCCATTTCGGCATCAACTCATCGGGAGAGCTAGTGGATCTTGAACTCGACGACTTGACCCTCTCACCCGAACAGAAACAAGCACTGCTCGCCAGATTTAGCCAGCAAAGATTTAACGCCACGGTCTACAATAAGGCGGCCCAGCCGGTTCGGGTCTCCGCCACCGTGATGTTCAATTAAAAAAGGCGCCTCAAAGGCGCCTTTTTATATCTGACTCAATGGTTAAGGCGCGACGCGCTCAACCTTTTGCATCCAACCTTCTGGTCCCTGACGCTTACCCTTCTGAATATCCGTCAGCACCTGATAGATGCGGCGGGTATGCTCACCCACCTGTCCATCGCCGACCGTTACCACTCTGTGATCCTCGAAGATATAGGAACCTACAGGCGACACCACGGCCGCCGTACCGAAGCCACCGGCCTCGACGATCTCGCCAGATTCGATATCGGCAATAAACTTGTCCAGCATTACCGTCTCTTGGCGAACCTCACAGCCCAGTGCTTCCTCTAATTCCATGATGGATTGAGAGGTAATAGACTTAAGAATAGTGTCGGTAAACTTAGGAATGATGATGGTGCCATCTTTTAGCACGTGGAAGTGATTCATCGCGCCCACCTCCTCGATCTGCTTGTTGTTGGCATCGAGATACAACACCTGGGCGGCGCCATATTCCGCCGCCGCCTTACCCGCCTTCAACGAGGCAGCATAGTTACCCGCCGCCTTAGAGGCACCGGTACCACCCGACACGGCGCGATGGAATCGCTCGGTGATCAGCAGACGAATCGCCTTATCGAAGCCATCGGCATAATAAGCCCCACTTGGACTCAGCATAACACAGAAGGTGTACTCCTGGCTCGGACTCACCGAGAGTCTGTCTTCGGTGGCAAAGATGAAGGGACGAATATAGAGACAGGCCCCTTCCTGCATCGGAAACCACAGCCTGTCGACGTCGATCAAGGCATTGATACCCGCCAGTTGCATCGCCTCGGGAATAGGCGGAATACAGAGCACTTCACCGCTTAAGTTGAGACGTTCGGCATTCCTATTCAGACGGAAGGTATAGATCTCACCGTCGTCATGCATGAAGGCCTTAGCCCCCTCGAAGATAGATTGTCCATAATGCAGAGCCATGGCACCCGGGGCCATCTCGAAGGGTCCATAGGGGACGATTCTAGGATCCCGCCACTCCCCATCGCGGTAATCCATTAAAAACATATGATCAGTTCTAAGGTTACCGAAGCCCACATTGGCCTCGGGCTTAAACTGCTCAGTGCGGCGTTCAGACGCAGGTTTTAAATTATAATTTATTTGCATTGCATACCACCTCGATAACTGATCTAGCAGACTATGGACGCCCTGCTTTAAAGTCAAGCTTGATGGGCCCCGCCATCAAACTCTTCATCGAGAGAGGAGTACAGATATATAAACAGCTAACCAAACCTAAGCATCTGTTTCACGACTGCTAATCGATTTCCCTGCAATGATGACGCTTGCCTATCTCGGCACAGGTCTCGCAGGAACGTACCTTACCCTCCCCCTTATCGAGAAACGCGCTTATTTTCTGAGTCATCTCCTGCATAATCTCTTTAGTAACAGGCGTCTTCCAACGGTAACGATTCATCAGGCTACTGATATGGCGATAACCAGTCTCATCGTCTGGGGTAAAGTAAAACTCATCCATCAACCTACTCTCATATGAAGAGGTCGCCCCTGCCAGGAAAAAGTATAAGGACTGCACCAGCTCCTTGACCTCCATCTCGGTTGCCTCGAGCTCCCCCGCGCTCACGGCATTATCGATAGGCTGACGAATACAACTCCAAAATAAATTGACCCTATTTCTCAGGACGTCAATTTTTTCCGAACTCGCTAACTGCCAGAACATGCTATTAATTGAGACGACACGCAATATATTAAATATTGGACTTCTTTTAACCACCTCGAAAGTAAATAAAACAGGCAAAACGGCAAGCTGATAAATATTAAATTGAGGGTTTTCCTTAATAAATACGGGGATGCGTGTAGATGTGGTATTTCTTAAGAAAAGACAAACTAATACATCTTCTTTTGATTCAAAATACTTATAAAGTGTATTCGTCGAACAGCCCGCCTGCTTTGCGATCTGCGCAAATCTAAAGGAAACAACCCCTTGATTATCAATCAACTTCTCAGCCTCATCCAGAAGTTGATTGCATCGTAACGCCTCACAGCTATCTTTCGGACAACGCATAAAACCACCATTTAACCCCTAATAGTTAACCTATTTTATGGTGCCCACACTATTAATATACTTAAAAGAAATATTTTCTTAACCAGCATCACATAAAACTTTCTCCCCCATATTAAAGTGTGATTTGGCGCATAATTGAGTGGCGGTTTAAAAATTATTGTTACCTCAAGTTAATCGGAGGTAACACATGCAAACAAGACGTTCATTTTTAAAACTAGGAGCTGGTGCCGCTGCGGCTGGCGCACTAGTTCCCTTCAGCGCAAATGCGAGCCCATCAGAGATAAAATGGGATGAAGAACATGAGATCATCATAGTAGGTTCGGGCTTCGCCGGCCTGGCCGCAGCGGTTGAGGCAGGTAAGCTCGGCGCCAAAGATGTTGTCGTATTCGAGAAGTTAGGGGTATATGGCGGTAACAGTACACTCAATGCCGGCCAGGCCTGCTTCGCCAACACAGACCTACAGAAAAAACTCGGCATCGAAGACAGCGCCGAACTAATGGTACAGGACCAACTCAAATCGGGACGAGGCTACGCCAGCGAAGAACTGCTGCGCCACAGCGCCGAATTAGGCCCCTATATCTACCAACTCACCAAAGATTGCGGCTGCGTCTATCGCGATCACATCATCAATACCGGCGGCACCAGTGCCACGCGCAGTCACCAGGTTGTCGAACGCAGCGGCTCAGGCTTTATTCGCCCTATGCTTAAAACCGCACGTAGCTACGGCGTCAAAACCAAGATCCGCCACAAGTTCGAAGGCCTGATCACAGCCGCCAACGGAAAAGTACTGGGCATCAAGGTACGACGTGGCTATCACTTCGGTCACGAAGACTCAGGCGAACTCATCAATGTTCGCGCCGAGAAAGGTGTGCTGATCGCAACAGGTGGATTCGGCGCCAACGTCAGCTTCCGTCAGGCCTTGGACCCTAACTTAGGCCCTGAAGTCGGCTGTACCAATGCTCGCGGCGCCACAGGCGATGGATTGATTGCCATGCTGGCCGAAGGTGCCATGCCCGTCCACTTGAGCTTCATTCAGTCCGGTCCGTGGGCCTCTCCCGACGAGGGTGGATTCGGCTATGGTGCCGGCTTCTCCCTCTACAACTTCCCGCACTCTATCGCAGTCGATCGCTCGACCGGTCAACGTTTCATGAATGAAACGGCAGACCGCAAGACCCGCGCCGATCTCGAGGTACAGCGTCGCGATACAGAGGGTAACCCTAACCCCGCACTGTTAATCGCACCGAAACATGAGGCTCAGAAAGATCCCTCAATGGAAAATGTGCTCCGCTATAACGTCGCCTGGGAGTTCGACAGCGTCGAAGCCATTGCCAAGCACTTCGATGTGCCGCTCAAGCCACTGAAGAAGCAGATTGACGACTGGAATACCTACGTCAAGGCGGGTGAAGACCCACAATTTGGCAAGCGGATGAATATGAGCACAGGTATTTACCTCACCGCGCCTTTCATAGTGCAGCGCCTATGGCCCAAGGTCCACTACTGCCAGGGAGGCATCCAAATCAACACCAAGGCCGAGGTCATTGCCGCCAAGACAGGCAAGAAGATCCCCGGATTATATGCCGCAGGCGAGGTGTCTGGCGGGGTCCACGGCGTCAGCCGTTTAGGGGGCTGCTCCACACCAGAATGTATGGCATTCGGTGTTACTGCGGCACGTTCAATCATGAAGGCATAAGGACTAAAAATGAACAAGATCAACATATTACTTGTGCTGGCATTGACTAGCTGCATCGCTCTTTCGGCTCAGGCGAGAGATAAACGCGAATACCACGACATGGTTTATGACTCCGGCTGTAAGACCTGTCACGACCAGGGTGCTAAACGCTTCCCATCAGATGAGGCCTGCCTGCAGTGCCACGACATGGGCGAGCTAGCAGAGCAGACCAAACGCGAAGGTCATGACGCCAAGCAGAATCCACACGATAGCATGCACTATGGCCAAGAAGCGCCATGCATGGAGTGTCACGGTGAGCACACACCAAAGCAGGCAATCTGTATGGATTGCCACAACTTTGATTACCCCAAATTTAAACACTAATAGGCGATTTATCGCCAAAGGAAATGATGATGAAAAAACTACTAATCACCTCTGCAATACTGATGACAGGCTGCGCCGTTGCTGCCGATAAACCAGCCGATAAGCCTTGGCACAACGAGAAGCCAACCCTATCGACCATCAATGCTCCGACTAAGACCATGCCTATGGTTTGTAAGCAGGAGCAGGCAATGGCTTACCTCAAAGAGCTGCAGAGTGGCGAAAAAGATATCTTCTCGGTCAAGTCAAACGACCATGGTGGTAAGGGGGCGAATGACTCAGGTTGGTTGACCTGGACGATTGCCGATCCCGATACGCTTATTCCATGTCCTGAAGGCGGCGCCAGTGCAACTGAAGTGGGTATGTGCTGGAAAGAGCTCAACGACGAACCTACGGTTATTGGTTTAGTTCGCGTCGCACCGGGTACGGCCATTCCTCATTACCACAGAGAAATGGAGTGCTACTACAACCTTAGCGGTGAAGGCCTAACCTGGGCGCAAGAAAGAATGCAGCCATTCCAACCTGGTGACTACATCGAGATCCCGAGTAAGGCGATGCACTACACACCTAATACCTATGACGATCAGGATCTGATCTACATGTACTGGTTCCCACTCGACGGCAAGTTCTCCACCTTTAAGTATCAATGGCCAAAAGATGTTGGCCCAGGTGAAACCCTGATGTTTGACTTCATCCCCTACACCAACTCACACGCCGTACGCTCGGGTAATGGCGGTTATGGCTGGGACGTCATTCAATCTTCTAAGAAGTAACGCTTAGTCTTCATTAGGCCAGAGTAAGGGGCCGTTAAGAGCGGCCCCTTAAATAACTATGAAAAAATACATTCTTATCTTTAGCTTACTGTTTAGCAGCAATCTTTTTGCAAAGGAACCGCAGGCGATCCTATGGAACAGTCTCGCCCCCGGGCCGGCTAAGCTCCCGGCCGAAGTCAACATTAACCAGGCTCTCGATGGTGAACGTGTGGTCATTCCCGGCTTCGTCATCCCATTGGATGCACTCGAGGGGCAGACACGAGACTTTCTGTTGTCGCCTCGACTAGGCGCCTGTATCCATAGACCGCCACCGGGCCCTAATCAATTAATTCACGTGACGTTTGAGCAGCCCATAGCACTTCCAGAGATTGAGCAACCTGTCTACATCTCCGGCAGACTTGCGGTGCGATCGGAAAAGAATGCCTTTGCACAAACGGGTTACTTCATTCAGGGCGATGAAGCTATTCCCTATCCAGTCAAAATCGCCCCTTCGGCAACGAACCACTCTCACTAAGCTCGGCACCGCGCAGTAAACTCTATAGGTAAACATGATGAAACAAGCCACACTCTTAAGCTCTAGCATCGCACTCGCCCTCGTTCTAGGCAGCGCAAGCACTATCGTCCACGCCGAAGATGGCATCAATGTCGGCGGTGCCATTCGGGTCAATTACGCTTATAAAGATTATAGTGACGCCTCTCAAGACAAAACTGGCGACTTTAGCTTTGACATGGCGGCCATCAAGTTCAACGGCCAAAAAGGCGACTGGGGTCTAGCGGCGGAATACCGCTTCACCTCAAGCACAGACTATATCAAGTATGGCTACGGCTACTACGACATAGATCCAGACTGGCAGTTACAGTTCGGTATCAACAAGGTGCCCTTTGGTAATCCAGGCTTCATATCCAATAGCTTCTGGTTCGGTATCCCTTACTACCTAGGTTTCGAAGATGATCATGATGTAGGTATCAAGGCCATGTATGAGAAGAATGGCTGGCACACAGACCTGGCCTTCTACAAGAACCCTGAATATGGCCCGACAGAGAACAAGCGCTACGCAACCGATCTCTACACAGGCACCATCAACGGCACCGAGTACAACAACGAAGAGACCAACCAGTTCAACGTGCGCCAAACCTATACCCTGGAGCATGAAGGCGGCTCGACGACGCTAGGTGGTTCAATGCAATATGGTCAGATCTACAACAGCAAGACAGGCAACAATGGCGATCGCTATGCCGTGGCGCTGCACCTGGACAGCAGCTACAAGGGCTGGAATCTTCAGCTACAGGCCATGCAGTATGAATATGACGCCGCCGACGCCGTAGATCCCAACAAGATCGGTGTCTCTGTGGTGAGCTGGCAATATGAGATCGCCTCCAAGGGCCAGGCCTACAGCGTCAACGTCGCCAAAACCTTCAACACCGACTGGGGTAGCGTGAAGTGCTACAACGACTTTGGCGTGATGACCCCGGATGTCGCCGACGAAAGCTATGACAACAGCATGCAAAACGTCACAGGTTGTGCCATCGCGGCAGGCCCTACCTACACCATGATCGATCTCATCATGGGCAAGAACATGACCTTCTCTACCGCCAACAACGACCATGTGGGACTCCCCGAGGTCGGCAACGATTGGGATAAGCGGGTCAACATCAATTTTGGCTACTATTTCTAACCTAGACAACACAAGTTAGGTGGCAGTTGCTCCTACCACCTAATTTACCTCTTTAGGGCCGCACTATTGCTCATCAAATCACACCGACAAACTTAGGCCCGGCCCTCGACCCTATCGAGGGCTTTTTTACTGATAGGCCTGCCTGACACAGGCGGTGCGATCTTTCAGGTTTACCCCTGACAGTGCACTGCAAGCCGCACAGGTCATGTGGTCACGATAGTGTTGATCGAAAAATGCTTTGGTTCTCGCCTCGAGACCATCGAACAGCTCGGGCGTCAGAGGCTGAATCCACTTGTACTGCCCCATCAGCCTAGCCAGATGGCGATAACAGGTTTCTCGTCGATTAGACAGATATTCGGGCGCAATCAGCTGGCTCTCAAACTGAGTCAGCGACCCGGTCAGATAGAAGGTAATTCCCTGCACCAACTCCTTTATCTGAAGCGGCGTTGCCTGTAACTCTCCCTGCTCCACGGCAGCATAAAGTGAGTCGGTAAACCAGCCCCAGAAGGCATTGATGCGTTTTTTAAAGCGCTCCACCTTCTCATCGCTGGCCAGCTGCCACACCATGGTATTGACCGAGACCGAACGCAGGGTGAAGAAGCTCTTGCTGCGGCTAATGGTTTCGAAGGTGAACAACACAGGCAAGAGGACTTTCTCCAACTCGCTCAGCTCTGGATGCTTGTCGATAAAAATCGGTAGGTGGTTCGATGTCGCGCTGCGTAAGAACAGACACACCAAGACATCTTCTTTACGCTCGAAAAACTTATACAGGGTTCCGGTGGAACACCCCACCTCTTTGGCCAACTGGGAAAACTTAAATGAGACGATCCCCTGAGACTCGATGAGCAGCTCGGCAGCATCCAATATCTGATTGCAACGCATCATGGGCAAGGTTTCAGTGGGACACTTCATCGTTTGTACCTTCATCATAGAGAAGCCGAGAGTATGTGCTGATTTTGATTTTGAATTACAGCGAACGCCGATTTAATCGGGACTAACCTCACGCAATGGGGTCTTTATTGCACCGCTTTGTGAATTACGTCAAACAAACATTCACCCAGGAAAATTCACCCTATACCCAGTTACGGCAACATTCTTCCCGCACAGCAAACATTTCAGAAAACTTATTCGAGACCTGGTTCACGAATAAGTTTGCCACCCCAAGAAAGCCGTGACTTAGTTCAACTTTAGCCCTCCACAGAACCTCTATCTTTGGCTGCATACAGAGACAGAGGACACTTTAGATGCACAACAGAAGAAATTTTTTAAAGCTTAGTGCGGGTGCAGCCATAGGCGGCATGGCCGCCGCGCTACCTAGCACCAGCTCGGCGAACGAGTGCAAGGCGATTAAATGGGACGAGTCTCATGATGTCATAGTGGTCGGTTCAGGCTTCGCCGGACTCTCTGCCGCCCTCAACACCAGGCGCCAGGGAATCGCATCGGTATTGGTACTCGAGAAGATGCAGGTCATCGGCGGTAACTCTGCGATCAACGGCGGCTGGCTAGCCATTCCCAAGAACCCTGTTCAACTGGCCCAAGGCATCGAAGACGACTCACCGGAAGAGCTGGTCAAGGATCAGATCATCTCGGGTCGCGGCATGCAAAACGAGGCAGCGCTGCGTCAGATCGCCAATAGAGCCTTAGATGCCTACGAGCTGTGTATCGGCACGGGCGTAAAATTTCGCGACGGCTTTAACATTCAGGTCGGCGGGCATAACAAGGCTCGCGCCATACGAACTCAACACGGCACGGGTGGCGACATCACCACCAAGCTGTACGAGGCGGGTGTCAGAGAAGGTGTCGAATATCGCCTGCAGCATTACATCGAAGACTTCATCATGGACGGTCAGGAGATCGTCGGCGTCAAGGTGCGTAAGAACTACCGCTTCCCCGACATCACCACAGGCAGCTCTATCTACATCAAGGCGAACAAGGCCGTCATCCTGGCCAATGGTGGCTTCGCCCGTAACATGAAGCTGCGCGAAATGGTCGACCCTTCACTGGACCCGACACTCGATTGCACCAATGCCCTTGGCGCCACCGGCGAGGTCACCCTCACCGCCATGGCTCACGGCGCCCTACCTGTGCATATGAACCTGATCCAGACCGGTCACTGGGGCTCCCCTGACGAGGGCGGATTTGGCTGGTCAAACGCCCTGCTCTCTATCGGCTGGCACCAGGGAGCAGCCATCAGCGTCCTCAATGGCAAACGCTTCATGGACGAGCGTGCAGATCGCAAGACCTGCTCCGAAGCCATCATGAAGAACCGCTATCCAGACAACAGCCCCGCCTACCCTGTGGTCTTGTTCAACTACGAGAAATACAAGGACGACGACCGTGTGGTACGTGCACTGCGCGACAAGATGGCCTGGAAACTGGACAGCCTCGATGAGATCGCCAGCAAATTCAACATCCCGGCGGCCGAGCTCAAGCGCTCCATTAGCGAGTACAACGGCCACGTTAACGCCCGTAAAGACCCGCTGTTCAAGCGCAAGATGGACACGGCCGAAGTGCTCACCGGCCCGTTTGTAGTCTCGCGCATCTGGCCCAAGGTGCATTACTGCATGGGCGGCCTGAAAACCGATCTCGCCGCCCGGGTTATCGATGGCCGCTCCATGTCGCCCATCAAGAAGCTCTACGCCATAGGTGAGGTCACGGGGGGCGTTCACGGCGAGGCTAGACTCAGCTCAACCTCTTGTCTCGAATGTTTGGCGATGGGAATCGTCGTCTCTGAAACCATCAAATCTGACGCGCAGGCTTAATCACTATGAACAAATGTATTTTAACCCTCTTACTCGGACTAGCACTCTCTTCGGGCGCCTATGCGGGCGAGCTCGTCAAGATGAAGGGCAAGACTCAGGGACGCACCAACCATGAGTTTATCTATCAGGACGGCTGCCAAGGCTGCCATCAGGGTTCGGGTAAGAAGAACGCCACAGACAGCGCCTGCGTCGAGTGTCACGGCGAGATCAACAGCATCCCGGTAGACGAGAGCAGGC
This sequence comes from Shewanella insulae, assembly GCF_009831655.1. Taxonomy (GTDB): domain Bacteria; phylum Pseudomonadota; class Gammaproteobacteria; order Enterobacterales; family Shewanellaceae; genus Shewanella; species Shewanella insulae. The sequence continues at coordinate 59,001 of NZ_WRPA01000020.1, forward strand.
TGGCGATCCCAGAGGCCCATCCGCACAAGTCACTGCACTACAACCAGGGAGCAAGCTGCCTGGCCTGCCATGGTGAGCATGAGAAGAAGGCTCCCGTGTGCGCCGAATGTCACCGCACCTGGTTTGGTGAGATGTAACGATTTCTGAAGTAAATACTTAAAAATACTAATAGGTAATGATGATGAAAAAGACCACTCAATTTATGTTGTCCATGGTCGCCACAGCGATCGCCCTCTCTGCTTCTCCGGCATTTGCCCAGGAGCAGGAAGATGGCATCAATGTCGGCGGCGCGGTACGTGTTAACTATGGCTATAAAGCCTATAGCGATGCCTCTAAAGACAAGGGCGGCGACCTGACCTTCGACATGGCCGCCATCAAGTTTAACGGCAAGAAAGGCGACTGGGGCCTGGCGGCTGAATACCGCTTCACCTCAAGCACAGACTATATCAAGTATGGCTACGGCTACTACAACATAGATCCGGACTGGCAGCTGCAGTTCGGTATCAACAAGGTGCCCTTTGGTAACCGCGACTTCATCTCCAACAGCTGGTGGTTCGGCATCCCCTACTACCTGGGCTTCGAAGATGATCATGATGTAGGTATCAAGGCCGTGTATGAGAAGAACGGCTGGCACACAGATCTGGCCTTCTACAAGAACCCTGAATATGGCCCGACAGAGAACAAGCGCTACGCAACCGATCTCTACACAGGCACCATCAACGGTACCGAGTACAACAACGAAGAGACCAACCAGTTCAACGTGCGCCAAACCTATACCCTGGAGCATGAAGGTGGCTCGACCACGGTTGGCGGTTCTGTACAGTACGGTCAGATCTATAACAACAAAACGGGCAATAACGGTGACCGTTATGCGGTGGCGCTGCACTTAGACAGCAGCTACAAGGGCTGGAACCTTCAGCTGCAGGCCATGCAGTATGAATATGACGCCGCCGACGCCGTCGAACCCAACAAGATCGGTGTCTCTGTGGTGAGCTGGCAGTATGAGATCGCCTCCAAGGGCCAGGCCTACAGCGTCAACGTCGCCAAGACCTTCAACACCGACTGGGGTAGCGTGAAGTGCTATAACGACTTTGGCGTGATGACCCCGGATGTCGCCGATGACAGCTATGACAACAGCATGCAAAACGTCACAGGTTGTGCCATCGCGGCAGGCCCCACCTACACCATGATCGATTTCGTCATGGGTAAGAACATGACCTTCTCTACCGCCAATAATGACCACGTAGGATTACCCGAAGTGGGCGACGATTGGGATAAGCGGGTCAACATCAACTTCGGTTACTACTTCTAAGGAGCAACCTAAGTGCTCGGCAGAAACCGACTCGCTCTCACCCGGTTTCTGCCATTTTCCCTTTATTGAGATTCAATGCGGCTCCCCAAGCAGACGCATTTTAGATCTGGCCCTATCTGATAGGGCTTTTTTTTCATTTCCCTCTCCAACAATCAACCCCAAGACTATGAAAACATACTTAAGCTGTGCCCTCTTCTGCCTCAGTTTTTCGGCCATACCGGCTCATGCCACCAGCATTGAGTTGGGGGGATTTCTCAAGGCCAATGCACGCTATGTCGACGGTAATATCGCCTATCAGGACAGCTGGGCCGGCGACGGACAGGTGGCTCCATCGGCTAAACGCACCCAATTCAGCGCTCAGGAGAGCCGCTTCAATGTCAGACTCAATCATGAGCAGATCATCGGCTTCGCCGAGATAGACTTTGTCGGCTCCGCCCAGGGGAATCCCATCATCTCCAACTCTTATGCTCCAAGACTCAGGCACGCCTTCATTCAGTACCAAGGCTTTACCGCCGGGCAAACCTGGTCGACCCTGGTCAACACCAGCAGCTTCGCCGAAACCGCCGATCTCGGCGGCCCCTTGGTCGGCCAGGCCATGGTCAGACAGGCGCAGTTTCGCTTTAGCACCACACACTGGCAATTTGCCCTGGAAAATCCATACACCTATGGCACCACTAGACCTGACAACCAGGGGCAGACGCAATGGATAGACACCAACAACGATTATCTGCCCGACACCATCATCAGATATAACCAAACCGGCGACTGGGGCAATGTATCCGTATCGGCCCTGATCCGCTATCTCGACCCAGACTGCAGCCGGCAGTGGGGTGGTGGACTCTCTGTGGGCGCCAAACTATTCACTCTCGGCCGGGACGATCTGCGCCTGCAACTGCACTACGGCAACCTGGGGCGTTATGTGGGAACAGATGCAGCCAGAGACATCATAGAGGGTGAGATAGAGACGTCGCTGTCGGGCATGTTTGCCTATCGCCATTTCTGGAGCGAGCGCAGCCGCTCGACCATCTTCTATGGGCGCACCACCACAGAGGTCGAACAGACGGATCGCCACCATTGGGGCATCAACCTGTTTACCGACCTCACACCTGCACTCAGTGTCGGCATTGAGTTAGGACGCTATGAGATTGAGGATGCCATTAGAAATGCCGCGGCTCCGCGCCCACGAGGTGCCTCCAACTATGCCCAGCTGAGCATGCAGCTTTCGCTGTGAGAGGCGCAATAGGTAAGATTATTCGCGAGCCAAGTCACGAATAAGTTTGCTGTTAAAAAAGTGACGTGATCCATTTCACCTTTACAACAAACTAATCACTTTATCGTTAGTCCATACACAAATTTACACCCAAAATAGCACGGCCTCAGGGCCGCAAAAAATAGGACAGGAATGATGAAACTAAAAATGCTCTTAGGTGTTGCCGCACTGGCTTCAACCACAGCCGTGGCCCAGGGCCCACAATGCAACCATGCCCAGCTGCCATTTCAGCAGATGACGCCGGTGCCTTACGACAGCACACCTTACTCCCCACAGGACACTATGCCAGAACAGTGTAGCAACCCTGAGGTCGAGGCCTATATCGCAGATTGGGAGGCGGGCAAGATTGACTTCACCACCATCCAGGCCAACGACAGCATCGCCGCCGATCAGCGCTTCTGTAAGACCCTGGATGACGATGGCAATATCCTGGAAGTGAAAGACTGTGACCGCACAAAGTCGCCTGTTGGTTATATCTGGAAAGAGCTATCTGACAGCCCTGTGGTGATTGGTATTACCGATGGTGGCAAGTCAGACCATGCGCCTCACTTCCACGGTCAACCTGAGTGTTACTACGTGGTCAACGGCGAGGGACAAACTCTGGCGGACAACCAATTTAAGAAACTCGGTACCGGCCAATACTTCTATATTCCCGGTGCAACCATCCACAACACACCTATCATGTCTGACAAGGGGCTGGGCGTGATCTACTGGTACCCAAACAACGCCCATTTCGACGGTTTCAAATACTACTGGCGTAAAGACGTGAAAAACCTACGGGTTGCCGAAGAAGCCTTCGATCGCGTAGATGCCATTCGTAAGCGCGACCTTAACTTAGGCCCATATGGCACCAACCAAGCCTTCTTCAAGAAGTAATCTCGGCCGCTAAGCCTAAAAAGGCGGAGCCTCGGGCTCCGCTTTTTGCTATTCACATCTCTTTTCACACGACGAGTCTGGGGAGATCCCTTTGAAATCCTCCGGCTCGCCAATCTTGGCGAAGCTAAAGGTATTGGGGGCTATGTAGCGCTCGAGCTGAATATCCAGCATCAGGGTCTGATCGGCGCCAAACAGCTGGGTTAGCTGCTGGGGCTCGCAACGAAACTCGGCGCTCTTGTAATGGCAAAAACCCTCGTTGGGTCTGGGGATCAACTTAAGCCCCAGCTTGCCTGCACGTATCTTGGAAAGCTTGTTGGCATCCAGATAAAAAGTGATCACATTACCGTTGACGCTGTTACGCTGCTTATCTCGCACCATGGCGCGGGGCAACTTCGAGGCGTGATACTCATCGCCCGCCAGCAGATAGCAGTCGAAATCGGTAACGCTATGACCCAAATGGTCGAACACCCGCACCACTAGCATGCAGAAACGGGGCGGCTTCCTGCTCGCCTCCGACGCCTCCGCCATCTGCTCCCTGAGTTGGCGATATACATGAGGGCCGTCGACCGCCAGGCAGGCCAGGATGTCGTCGACTACCGGCTTGTTCGCGGCATTTCGCTGGGTCACAGAGTTCATGATCCCCATCTTGCGATTGCTATGACTCGCCTTAGGCACTATGCCAAGGACGCAGGGCTCAATTGGTTGACTCAGCTGGGTCAATGTTAGGGTCTCGGCGCACTCGCCGTCGAAGCTCTGACATTGCTCGCCAACTTGCTGGGCTAACTTGGCGTAAACAAAGTTCATGTTGGCGGCGCACACCCGCACCACTCCGTCCGAGCCTGCCTCACCGGTGTAACTATTCATGTAATCATATAGAGCACCGTCTATGGCCTCTCCGGTGAGCACGAAGGGATAGACGCCGGCACCCAGCCAGTCCTTTTGCAGCCAGCTCAGGTTGAGTTCGTGTTGGCCGTCACTGCCGAGCTCCAACCAATCCAATACACGCTGGCCGGGCTCGACCCCATCGAACCAGGCTTTGAGTCGGCTCACCCTGGATTTACCCAGCTGCGCCAGGGCCGAGCCATGATTGGCGGGGGCCAACATGATCAGGTGCTGCAGCGGCGTCGATTTAGCTTCTTTGTAGTAGCGACACAACCAGTGGCGTATCAGAGGGCCGCCTGTGGAGTGAGTGATAACAGAGAAGGGTTCCTCACCCAGCTCCGCGCGGCGGGCGGCCTCGAAGGCAATGCTGAGATCTTCAAGCGTCACTGCATCGTTAAAACTGATGTAGCGTCCCAGGTAAATATGCTGAATATCCAGGGCCAAGGCCTCGGGGGCCAGCTTGAGCAATGCCTGGGGCAGCTCGCCATAGGTCTGGGTACTGGTGACACTCCATCCATGTACAAACACCAGTTTCATCATCACACTCCTTATTCATTTCGACACTCGGTCGGTTGCCCTAAGCCCCGCAAGTCCACATCTATAGACAAGACACATACAACCTAACTTGCAGATCTCATTCAGTTTTGGTTCAGCAAGGCTAACTTACTATGCCCTCAACGAAAACAACACCACCTTTTAAAAGAGAGCATATTATGACTAAGAAGACATTAGCAGTAGCCGCAGTGATCACCGCAGCATTGTCAGCGCCAACCATGGCCGCAGATTGGTTCATCGGTGGCGGTATCGGTTCACAAGAGAACAACTACAAGGTAGATATCACCGAAGCCGTCGATCCAGACTTCAGCAAGGGCAGCTTCAAAGATTCAGATAGCGACATCATCTATGAGCTACGCGGCGGTGTTTACCTCAATGACAACAACCGCGTATACGGTACTTACTCTTACAACTCAGACGACTTCGCTAGGCAACAGAGCTTCTTGATGTCTTACGACTACCTAGTCGGTCTGGATGCGAACAACAAGTTCAACTGGTTTATCGGTGCGACTGCGGGTGTGAACCACACTAGCCCTGACACAGATATGCTGGAATCTAAGAACAACTTCGTATGGGGTGGCCAAACAGGCTTCATGTACAAGATCAACGACAGCCTGAGCACAGAGATCGGCTACCGCTACCTGAAGCAAGACTATGAGAAAGGCTTCGCTTCAGAAGCAGGCGACAAGGCATCATTCGCACTGGATGACAGCCAGCAGGTTTACCTGTCTGTAGACTATCGCTTCTAAGCCACGTCTTCACAAGAAAGCCCCGCAAGGGGCTTTTTTATTATTCATCTATTGGCTCATTCTCCAGCCAATCCCCAACCGCGAGCAGGGGGAGATAATCTTGTTCTATCCAGGCCACCCAGGCCAAGCGCTTCGCCTCTCTGGCCTCACCGGGTAAGGCACCCACAGTGCCTGAGAAGCTTACCTGGGTAGCGTCAATGCCTCGAAAGTGCTCATGACTTAAGACCACGAAATCTTCCACCAGCCGTTTGCCACTATTCTCTCCCCTACCAACCTGAGTCGCCATGCCGCTACCCAGCAAGGCAAGATGCAGGGTGAGTCCCTCATTACTCGCCAACCGGCTATCGAAGCTGGCCGTGAACTCTTGCCCTTCTATGGTCAGGCTTAATCTGCCCACCAGCGCTCGCTTGTCGGACTCGTCGGGTAGCAACGCCTGCCGCCCCGGGCGCCACTCTCGGCCATTGATCACCAGCTGCGGGGTATAGACCTGGGAGATGCCCTTGTGATTGAGGTAGTCATACTGACGTTGACTGAAGGCGCGTTTAGCGAAGGGATCTTTCCAGCCGAGGTAGTTCCAGTAGGTCACATGAAAGGCCAAGGGAAAGTAATCGCGCCAGAGGCCGGTCTCTTGTTTGAATCCCGAGAGCCAACGCTCCATGGGAGGGCAGCTACTACAGCCTTGGGAGGTAAACAGCTCCACCACCAGGGCTTGCTGCTCACCGCTACGCTTGTGAAACTGGGTCAGCGTCTGAACCGCAAAGGCCGGGAGAACCAATAGGCTAAGTATGAGCGCAAGTATGAGCAAGAAGGTGACTTTACTCGACACGGCTTATCCTCCAAGATGAAGTGTGTCTATTCAATAGACCCGGCGCCAAGCCGTTTACGTTCAAAGACGCACTCTTCGACCTAAGGAAAACCTATGACCCCCTATCGCATCATAGACTGTCATGTTCACGACCATCTGGAGCTGGCCTGTATCAAGGGTTATCAGCTGCTTATAGAGACCTCGACCGGGGAGATTCGAGCCACCGCCATCACGCTCACCACCAAGGCGGACAAGAGTGAGTATCTGACGGTGAAAAACGGGGCGGGCGAGCAGGCGATCCGCCTGGATCATATCCTGGCCATCACCCCCTTAACCCAAGGCGCAGCGTTTAGTCGCGTGGTGATCGCACCTACTGAGAAGTCCGAAGAAGATTAACGGCAGAGGTCGCCGACAGGTCGGCTACAAGCCATTCGAGGAAGTATGCTCACCGCGCCGACGAAATAAACAATCTTTAATCCATATATAGACGGATTTTTAGACATTTAGCACGAATTAGCTATTCACTCAGATAGCCGCACTGATAGAATCTAAGCACCATCCAGAAACTATTAGGACCTCCCCATGAGCCTTGAACTACTGTCCAAGCTGGAGACAAAAATCCAAGCGGCACTCGAAACCATTGAGCTACTGAAAATGGAGCTTGAGGAAGAGAAGCAGAAGAACCACACCCTGAGCGAACAGAATCAACAGCTGAGCCAAGATCTCAACTCTTGGAACGAGAAAGTCACCGGACTTGTGGGTCTGCTAAACGACGAAGTTAAAGAATAACATCAACAAGATTTCGTCTAAGCGAGTGAAAAAGCGCCCCTATGATGAGCGCTTTCGATGAGCGAAGACCTAAGCCGTCTTCGCCTCGTTATGTTGGTGCTCGATTAATTCATTCAATTCCATGATGGCGCGTTTTACCTGAGGCAGGCTCTGACGCGGCAACAAAAACTTTCCTTTCTCGAACTCTAATCTCCCCAGGTCTTTCACCCAGATCACCCCAGAAACAAAGATACGGGCATGTTTCACAATTAATTTCGGTGCGTAGACAGGAAAAACTCTCATGAGACCTCCAAGCAAGACCTGCTTTCTTTTTTTTATACTTAGATTCGACAGGTCTTGTACCATGTTAGTTTCAATTTTCTGAGCATTTTTTTCGCTAAATTTGACCCAGATGCCATAGTGCTAAAAATTCACCTTGTCTATCAGACCAATAGACTAGGACAAATAAAAAAATTGTCACTTGCCAAATTTTTGACGCGCTGGTAGATTGAATGAGTTACTCAGGGTAAATAGAGCTATTTAGCTCAATAACCGTATTTCCATAGCGACCGGAAATACGGTTTTTTTTATTCTGGGCAACAAAAAAGGGGCCCTAGGCCCCTTTCGATAACAAGCGGTCGATTACTTCATGCTCGTCAGGTAGTAAGCGATCTGTAGCAACTCGTCGTAAGACTTAATCGCGCCAGTCTCGACACGGTACTTACCGTTCACCACCAGGGCAGGTACGCCAGACAGCTTGGCATTCTCAGTCGCACGCTTCATCTGCGCCATCTGCGCACTCACCATGAATGAGTTTGCGGCGGCATCGAAATCCTTACCGGACACGCCATTGGCGATGAACAGCTGACGGATATCGTCGCGGCTAACGAAACGTTGCTTCTTGTCGTGGATAGCGGCAAACAGCGCGTGTTCCATCTTGTCTTCAACCTTCAGCTGATGCGCCACGGCGAAGGCACGAGACATCTCTGGGCCCATTTCACGACCGATAAATTCAACATGGTTCTGCTTAAACACTACACCTTCTGGCAGGTTAGCCTTGATCTTTGGCACCTGTGTCTTGGCAAAGTTATAGCAATGTGGACAGTAGAAAGAGAAAAACTCGGCGATCTCTGGCTTAGCCGTGGCCGGGCCATCGTTGATCACTGTGTAATGAACTCCCTCTTTGTAATCGGCGGCCAGTGCCGCCATAGGGGCAACTAAGAGTGCCAGTGCTACCAATAACGCTTTCTTCATTATGCTTCCTTAACAGTGCCAAAGCACCACTATGACAATAAGATTGACCATACCTTAAAGTGGTTTGGAGTCCACCTCAAGCGGATAAGTTCATTTTTCTGTTACAAATTACAGCCAACTTTACCCAGGCTAATAGGGGATCAGGCTGAGCGCTGGCTCATCCAACTTGGCCAGCTGCTCCTTGAAGGCCAGGATCTGCTGCTCCCAATATTTCTCCTCGCCATACCAGGGGAAATGCATGGGAAAGGCGGGATCCTGCCAGCGGCGACTCAACCAGGCGTTGTAATGCAACATGCGCATCGCCCGTAGCGACTCGACAAGATGCAGCTGACGATTATCGAAATCACAAAACTCCTCGTAGGCCTCGAGCAACACCTCCAACTGCAGGGTCTGCTGCGCGCGCTCCCCCGACAACATCATCCAGATATCCTGCACCGCGGGCCCCATCTTGGCATCATCCAGATCCACGAACCCCGGGCCATCAGGGGTCCATAGGATGTTACTGGGGTGTAGATCCCCATGCAGGCGTATCGCCTCACAGGGATACTGATGCCAGATGGCTTTCGCCTTCTCCAGCACCTGCTCCACTATGGTGAAATAGGCGGTCTCAAGGCTGGGCGGAACATGTTTAGAGCCCTTGAGCCAGTCAAGAGACTCATCGCCCAGCAGCTTAGGCGTCAGGGTCTGACGGTGCAGGAAGGGGCGCCGCTTGGCCATCTGATGAATACGGCCGATGAAATGCCCCACCTCCTCGAGCTGCTCTAGGTTATCCACCTCGAAGGCACGCCCGCCCATGGAAGGAAACAGCGCGAAACGATAGCCCTGATATTCCTGCAGTGAGAGTCCCTCGATGATCACAGGCGCCGCCACGGGGATCTCCTCCTCCACCAGTTCGGCGCAGAAGTCGTGCTCCTCCTGGATCTGCTCGTTACTCCAACGCTCGGGGCGATAGAACTTCACCACATAGCGCTGCCCCAGATCGCAACGAAACTGATAGACGCGGTTCTCGTAGCTGTTGAGGGCCAGCAGCCCAGTCTCTGGGTAGATGCCCACAGACTCTATGGCATCCAGGATAAGATCCGGCGTCAAGGCCTGAAAATGAAACCCCGCTCCTTGCATAGACTCTGTCATCTCTGTGACTCCAATAGACTAGCCAGATAGACGAGCACCTCGACCTCATCGTCACGCTCCACCGACAACCAGCAGACATCGCCATAAAACTCATAGTTCAATTGCAACAGGCTGCCCTCGAACTCCAGCAGCCATTGATGCCGGTCGGCGCCCCAGTGACGTTCGATCACCCGGCAATCCAGCGCCTTAACCAGCGCCTCGGCAAAAGGATCGAACTGGTCAAAATCGACATCGGCCAAGATAGACAGGCTCTTGGCCTGGGGCTCTACCTTAATGGCGCTGATCTTCAACTCTTGATTCATAACTTACTCAGGGGGTTCCCTGCCTCTTCAAACTAAATTCTGCTCAATCAGCATGCTGAACTAATAAGACTAACTACTACAGGACATGATAAGTCCCTGTCCCCATTCGGGTGGACGCTTGGCGTAGGCTTCCTTATCCGGCTGCTCGTCAAAGGGGCGTGTCAGCAGCCGGTGCAGCTCCGCCAGCGGCTGGGTATTGCCCTCTTCACAGGCAATAATCGCCTCTTGGGCCAGATAGTTACGCAGCACATACTTAGGGTTCACCTGTGCCCGCGCCGCCTGCCAGCTGGCCACATCACTCACCAGTCCCAGGCGCTCGCGATAGGCCTGATACCAGGTATCGAAGCCGGCGAGATCGATGAAGTCATCCCTGAGGGATGAATGTTGGCTATTCGGGTCCAGCTGGGTGAAACGGCGCCAGGTATTGGTATGATCCAGACGGTTGGCCTCCATCAGCTGGGTAAAACCGCCGATCAGCTGCAGATCTGCCTCATCTTGCTCGGCGCTTGCTGGCTCCTTGATGCCAAGCTTATCACGCATCAAGACCAGATAGGCCTGCACCAGATGGTGCTGGTAGGTATTGAGGGCGGCGATCAGATCGTCCGAGGCAATAACCGGCACCAAGGCCTGGGCCAGACGCTGCAGGTTCCACAGACCGACGCCCGGCTGCTGACCGAAGGCATAGCGACCGTCGGGATCCGAATGGTTACAGATAAAGCCCTCCTCGAAGGTATCGAGGAAGGCGAAGGGGCCGAAATCGAAGCTGTCGCCGAGGATGGACATGTTGTCCGTATTCATCACCCCATGGGCGAAACCGACGGCCTGCCAATGGGCGATCAGCTTGGCGGTATCGGCCACCACACGGTTAAACCAGGCGATATAACCTGCCTGATCAAGGCTCAACTCTGGATAGTGTTGGCTCAGGGTAAAGTCGATCAGCCGCTTGAGCTTATCCTTGCTGCCCTGCTCACTATGGCAGAAGAACTCGAAATGACCGAAGCGGATATGGCTCCTGGCCAGACGCACGGTAATGGCCGCCGTCTCCTGGGTCTCTCGCCACACAGGCAAATCAGAGCCTATCACCGCCAGGGCACGCGTGGTGGGGATATTGAGATGATGCAGCGCCTCGGACACCAGAAACTCGCGCACCGCGCTGCGCATCACGGCGCGGCCATCGCCATGGCGGGAATAGGGAGTCATGCCCGCGCCCTTAAGCGCCACATCCCAGTAGCCCTGTGGGCCCTTGGCCTCACCCAGTATGATGGAGCGGCCGTCACCGAGCTGGGGCGAGTAGCCGCCAAACTGATGACCGCTGTACACCTGGGCATAATAGCTGGCGCCCGGGATTGCCTGATTGCCCGCCAGCCCCTTTAGCAGCTCATCATCCGGCTGCTTCAGCCCTATTAGCGCGGCGGCATCTTCGCTCCAGGCCAGCCACTGGGGTCGCGGCAGCCCCTGAGGGGTCACCTGAGAATAAAACCCGCTTAGCTGGTCGAAATAATCTTGCTTAAACTTCATTGGCTTGCCCTTATGCTTCACTGGCTCACCGGAATTTCCAGGCGTTGACACTCAAGTTCGCCCGCCTCATTGCGCTGACAGCGCTCACCGCACAGATAGCTGCCGCGACCCGTCTGACTCAGCTTCATCATACCCGCGCCCTTGGCCAGGCACTGATCCAGCTGCTGATAGTAGCCACTGATGTGCTGATCCAGCTCCCCCTGACTAATCAAGGTCTCGGCAGATGCGCCTGGTGCCGCATCGGGATAATAGAAAAGTGTCCATTGTGGCACCTGGGTACAAGCCGTCATAGTTAATAGTAACGCCGCGAAAGCCATGATGCTGCGCATTTTGATCTCCTGTAGGCCACAGACTACCCAAGTTAAACGAACGCCAATATCGCTCATCGACCAGGGGCATACATGTTCCAGACATAACGTCATTTTCTGTCCATCCCTGGGACTCAATCCAGTCATCCTGCGAATGGGACATAAATGTTCCAGACATAACGCCATTTCCTCTCCATCCCTGGGCAAATGGCATAAATGTTCCAGACATAACGTCATTTTCTGTCCATCCCTGGGAAAATGACATAAATGTTCCAGACATAAAAAAGGCGACACTCAGATCGCCTCTTTAGTATTACTTGATTAGTTTACACGGCTATTCGCCGAGATGCAGTAGATTACTGCGACGCCTAAGATCAGGCCTGCGCCTTAGCCTTGGCCTTCTCGATACGGGTGATACGTCCCTCGAAGCCGGTAACCGTGCCATCTGTGAGCCCATAGCCTATGGCCGCCTGACAGATGGCAATGGCGCCGTCGAAGTCGCCACAGTCGTTGAGCAGAGTAGCCAGCTGCATGAAGCCGACGCCTTTCTCCTTGGTGGGAGCAGGCAGAGCCGCAAACAGTGATTGATAGTAAGGCGACAATGCCGCGCCATATTCGCGGTAATCTTCCTGCTTACGCTGCTTGTAACACTCGGCGATCGCCTGTAGCAACGCCACATGCTTACCCTCGGCCTCTGGCTCGGCGCGATATAGAGCTAAGGATGCGCTCAGCTTGTCGTTCGCCCAGGATTCGTCGGTCACCGCCAACATCTTGAAGGCTGGCTCTGGCTCTGGCTCTGGCTCTGGCTCTGGCTCTGGCTCTGGCTCTGGCTCTGGCTCTGGCTCTGGCTCTGGCTCTGGCTCTGGCTCTGCAGCAGCCTGCTCTGGGGCTTTTTCCGCCTCAAACGCTACATCGGCCGGCTTCTCCTCTGGGGTAACTTCTTCTACCGTTTCTTCGACAGCCTCGACGACCTCTGCCTTCTCAACGGGCTCAGTAGGCTCGAAGGTCACGCCTTCGTCGGCAGGGGTTGATACCACCTTCTCCGCTTCCTGGTCCACTTCCTCGCTAGGCACATTAACCGCTTCGCCCGATACTATCTTCTCAACCGGTTTCTGGGTTGCTTGTTGCTCTTCCTGTGCCAGTCGCTGTGCTCGTTTGTACAGGTACACGCCCACCGCTACCAGCAAAATAATGGCTATATATTTCATTATCATCCACCGTTGATTAATCGCGCCCAGTATCAGGCAGTTTCATATCGCAAATATGTCTAGATATTAACCGATATTATTAGTCGATTCTCTTGCTATAAATCAAATATTTATACCTCTTTTTCGTTCGGGTATCAAAAACAGCCAATAAAATCATACCTAGGGGATGAAAATGGTCCTCTCAGCCTTGGTTTTCCCAGGCGGACTGCACCGGCCAAAAGTGCCATTTTGTGCGCATCTTCATAGTTTCGCGCCTTGCTTTTGTGTTCGCTTTCGCCTCGGGCTAGGCTAGCTATAACCCAGTAAACAAGTCGGATATATCATGAGTCAAGAGATCCTAAGTGGTAAGCTGCTGCGAGAGTTCAAGACGATCGCCGCCATGGTACATATCTATTGCAAGGACCACTGCGAGGCCAAGGGCGATGTCGCCAACTGCCCAGAGTGCAGCGAGTTTCTCGAGTATGCCCACACCAGGCTGGATCGCTGTCCCTATGGTCAGGACAAACCCACCTGTAACAAGTGCCCTGTGCATTGCTATAAGCCAGAGCCAAAGGCCAAGGCGAGAGAGATCATGATCTATTCCGGCCCGCGCATGTTACTGCCCCACCCCATCATGGCCATACGTCACCTGTGGGCCGAACGCGGTCCTGTGCCGGGCAAGCCCCCCGCGGCGGCATCTAACCGTCACCTGAGACTGGCCAAGGAGAAGCAAGAGTCCTCCTAATCCATGATGACGGCCCAGCAATAATCTGGGCCAATAGCGACCGAAAATTACCTTGAGTTAACCGGCTATTTCCAAGCTGAGATCAGGGCCGTAACCCCTGGCGGGAATTGATGGCAAAATCCCATCTCACCCTTGCCTCGGTGACCATTTTGCGTCAACAATGAGCACCATGGATACGCACGCTCACGGCTTATTATTTGAAGGATACTGGTGGCTCTCCTTGCTGGGTGGCCTGCACTGTATCGGCCTGGGGCTTTACCTCAGGTACCTCTACCGTGACCGCAACGACAACCACAAGCTACTAGGCGCCATCTTCAGCCTGCTGGCCCTCTACTTTCTTACCGGCCTGCTCAACAGAGACAACTCGCCCCTGCCGCTGCAACAGCTGTTTATTCTGCTGATCCCGGCCTATTTCCTGCTGATGCCCATGCTTTATCTCTATTGCTATCGTAGCCTGCACGACATCAGGGGGTCTATCGGTCTGTCGCGCCACTTTATGCCTGCCATCGCCCTAGTGCTGGTGATCGGCCTCAGCGTGCTGCTGAGCGGCGAGGTGAGACAGCTACTCACGACGAGTAACCTCACCCAGCTAAACCATGTCACCCTGCTGGGCACCCTGTTACCCCTGCTGCTGGTGCTGCAGACCGGCCTCTATTTCTACGCCATATTGCGTCTGCTGCGCCGCTTCAAGGGACGGGCCCACCGCGCCCATCAGGACAGCCTAAAGGATATCAAATTCAGGTGGCTGCTGGCGCTGACACTGGCCATGTTGACCAACTGGCTAGTACGCATGGTGTTGGTAATACTGCCCTACCTGCTGGGAGATAAGGTCAGCCTGGCGGCCCAGGCCAGCACCCGGCTGTTTCTGCTTCTCAGCCTCTATCTACTGGCCCTCTACGGCCTCAAGCAGATCACCATGTCGGCCTATCTCAGGGGCCGTCTCGCCCCGGATCTGCAACCTAAGGCAAGCAGCAGTCGTCAGCTGCTCAGTGCCGAAGAGCTCAACTACCTGCAACAACTGCTGCAATCCGACAAAAAATAATTAACCCAATTTATACCTAAGCGGTTTTGCGTTAATGTATTTGGGCTTAACCACCTCAATTAACAAGAATTACTCAAGCAACCACTAGAGAAGGGATCAAGATGGGAAGGGGATATCGACTCACCGCGTTGGCGGCGATCTGTGCGGCGACTATGGGACTGAGCAGCGGCGTATTGGCCGCCGAGCGTACTCACCAGATCACCACGGATGACTTTTTCACCATAGGCAACATGGGCAACGTTCGGCTCAGTCCAGATGGTAAACATGCACTCTGGCTAGAATCCCGCTGGGACAAGGAGCTGGACAAGACCCAGAAAGATCTCTGGCTTATCGATACCAAGTCGCGCAAGACCAGCCGCCTGACCTTCACCAACGAGAGCGAGTCCAGCCCTCAGTGGAGCCCGGACGGTAGCGCCATCTACTACCTGGTCAAGCAGAGCCGTGAAGACAACAAGGCGCCATACAATGGCAAGGCTCAGGTGTTCAGAATCAACCTGGGCAGCACTGAGGCAGTGCCTGTCACCAAAGAGGCCGAAGGGGTAAAGCAGTTCCAGCTCAGCCAAGATGGCAAGAGCCTCTACTTTCTCGCCAACAAGACCACCACAGACAAAGATATCTGGGCCAAGGTAAGAGCTAAACACGGCGCGCCTAAGTATGGTCACGGCAAGGTCACCACCAACCCCCTCTACAAGCTAGATCTCGACCACTACCAACAGAGCCTGGTACTGGACGATGACAAGGTGGTGTGGAACTTCAGCGTCAATCAGGACGCCAGCCAGATCGCCCGTATCACCACACAGGACAACGAGCTGGTCAACCTGGAAGGCTGGTCGAACATAGAGGTGTTCAACACCCAGTCACAGCAGAACAAGGTGCTGGAAGACAGCGCCTGGCGCGAACAGGCGCCCTCGCCTTACGGCTGGCTACTGGGCCTGGCCTGGCATGAAGACAACCAACGCCTGGCGTTTCGCATCGACTTCGACGGCCACCCGGGCAAGTTGTTTGTGGCTAAGCCACAGGACGACAAGGCCAAGCCAATTCAGGTGAAGACAGAGGGCGATGTCACCTTCAACTCCAGCGACATCCATTGGCGACCAGGCAGCGACGAAATTTGCTATCGCGGCTACGACCATGCCAGAGTCAAACTCTTCTGTAGCGAGATCGAGCGCAAGGGCCAGGGAGATACCCGCACAGTACTGGCCGGCGACCTGGTGATGGGCAGCTATAGCTTCAGCCACAACGGCAAGAAACTGGCCTTCAGCCACAACGGCCTGGATCATTTCAGCGACCTCTTCATCGCCGATGCCGCCAGCAAGAAGGCCAAATACAAGCGCCTGACCAACATCAACCCTCAGGTCGACAGCTGGATCCTGCCAGAGATCTCTGTGGTGAAATGGACCGCGCCCGACGGCAGCCAGGTGGAGGGAATACTGGATCTTCCCGCTGGCTACAAGAAGGGCGACGGCCCGCTGCCGCTGATCGTGCAGATCCACGGTGGTCCCACCTCGGCCACCCCCTACGCGCTGCAACACAGATCCTACGGCCGCGCCACCTTTACCGCCAACGGCTGGGCACTGCTGTCGCCTAACTACCGCGGCTCTACCGGCTATGGCGACAAGTTCCTCACGGACCTAGTAGGTCAGGAGCATGAGATAGAGGTGGCCGACATCATGGCCGGTGTCGATCATCTGATCAAACAGGGCATCGCCGACGGTGACAAGATGGCGGTGATGGGCTGGAGCAACGGTGGCTACCTCACCAACGCCCTCATCAGCACCACCAATCGCTTCAAGGCCGCCAGCTCGGGCGCCGGCGTATTCGACCAGCGCCTGCAGTGGATGCTGGAAGACACCCCAGGCCATGTGATCAACTTCATGCAGGGCCTGCCCTGGGAGAAGCCTGAGGCCTATACCCACGGCTCGTCGCTGACTCACGCCGACAAGATCAAGACACCGACCCTGATCCATATAGGCGAAAACGATCAGCGCGTGCCACTGGGTCATGCCCAGGGCCTCTACCGCGCCCTGAAGCACTACCTGAACGTGCCGGTCGAGTTGGTGGTCTATCCGGGTGAAGGCCATGGTCTGAGCAAATACCAGCACAGACAAGCCAAGATGGACTGGGACAAGCTGTGGTTCGAGCACTATGTGCTGGGTAAGCAGATGGACGAGGCTAAGTAAAAGCCTATTTGTTAGCTGAACCCGAGCTGACATCAATCGAAAAAGCGCCACTTTTGGCGCTTTTTTCATCAACAGGCGTTTTCATTCTTAACCAGTCGAACTATGCTAAAACCATCCAAATCGATGGAGGTCATCATGCATAAGTATCTGTCTACCTTAATTCTAAGCTGTTGTGTGGCATTGGGATTATTGACGTCCCCCATGACGCTCGCCGCCGACAGCTACAGCGAGGCGATCGCCAACTTCAAGAAAGCCCCGGACACCCAGAAGTTCTTCAACTCCGCCTATGGCTACGCCATCTTTCCCACCGTCGGCAAGGGCGGCATAGGCATAGGCGCCGCCTACGGTAAGGGACGGGTCTACAAGGGCGGCGCCCATACCGGCGACTCCAGCCTGACCCAGCTGTCCATTGGCTTCCAGCTCGGCGGACAGGCCTACAGCGAGATCATCTTCTTCAAAGATGCCAAAGCTTATCAAGAGTTTACCAGCGGCAGCTTCGAATTTGGTGCCACCGCCTCGGCGGTCGCCATCAATGTCGGCGCCAATGCCCAGGTGGGTACCACAGGTAACTCGGCGGGCGCCGGCCAATCGGGTGCCAACAAGGCCGCCAGCGCCGCCTACATCAACGGCATGGCGATCTTCACCGCCGCCAAAGGTGGCCTGATGTATGAAGCCGCACTGGCCGGGCAGTCTTTTACCTTCGAACCCAAATAGCGGGCATCTGTGAGGGAGTCAGATGGCTCCCTCCTTTCTTCTTTCCCATCTCAGGGTGATTTTCAATAATCGACTTGATAACGAAGATTGTTCTGCGCTTTTCGGAGTGAAGCGTCGATCTGCCTAGGGGTTTATGAAGGGAGTTTGAAGCCATAGCTTCATGGTGAACTTATTGCCTGCGGCAGGTGCAGCACTAGACTATCTAGCTGCATTTCATCGAAGGGCTTATTAACTGAGCATCAAACTTATTTTGATATTTGGAAGGTTAACTTTGAACCCTGGCTTCATGGTGTATCAATTGCCTGCGGCAGGCTTATGTGCAAGCACACTTTTGGCACGCCGAGATTCCGTCCCTGGAGGCTTCACGGCGGCGTCCTTGCCGCCGAGAGCCAAAAGCGTGCTTACACTGGTATCTATCGTCTCTTCGATTTGACCGCTTTTGTTCCCCACAGAACATTCAAAAACAAAATCATATTTGGATATTTCCGAGTTAGTTTTTTAGTTCTAATTAATGGCTATCGAGTGAAGATTTATATCGGCTAACGCCCGCATCTAGGGAATCCCCAGATAATTCCTTGTACAATCAATTAGTAGACACGCATGGTGCTGTTTGATCTAATCAATTTCGCCAAAAACAAACTAGAACAACACCATGCGCGACATTACA
>NZ_WRPA01000021.1 GCF_009831655.1 Shewanella insulae
CATGTAGTATTGTAATGTCGCGCATGGTGTTGTTCTAGTTTGTTTTTGGCGAAATTGATTAGATCAAACAGCACCATGCGTGTCTACTAATTGATTGTACAAGGAATTATCTGGGGATTCCCTAGAGATAGGCTTTTGGGCAATTTTCAGGTAATTGTTAATACTTTGTTTTGTTATGCCGGGTAATCGCCGCTAGCTTACGGGGGGAATTTTTAAATTAAAATAATAATTATATGTTATATAACATAAGGTTATTTTTATCTTCTTTATTTTATTAATGTTTGGTTGCAATAGTGGAGGATACTGGATAAATTGAACTCAGTAGTGCAATAGAGAGACCCTTATTTAATCCAGAGCCGGAGTGGAAAATAAAACCATGTATTATCAAACTGATGACGTTCGCATTAATAAAATTAAAGAGTTGTTACCCCCAGTCGCTATTCTTGAGCGATTTCCGGCAAGCGAAAATGCATCGGCAACTGTGTTTAACGCACGACAGAATATCCACAATATCCTTAAAAAAGAAGATGATCGTCTGTTAGTGATCATCGGGCCTTGTTCTATTCATGATCCCAAGGCGGCATTTGAGTATGGTCAGAGGCTCGCTAAACTACGCGAGCAATATCAGGATCAACTTGAGGTAGTGATGCGCGTCTATTTCGAGAAGCCGCGTACCACAGTGGGCTGGAAGGGCCTTATCAACGATCCTTACATGGACAATAGTTTTAAGTTAAACGACGGTCTGCGTACCGCCCGAAAGCTGCTTTTAGATCTCAATGAGTTAGGTGTACCTACAGCGGGTGAATTCCTAGATATGATCACGCCCCAGTATGTGGCGGATTTGATGTGTTGGGGCGCAATCGGTGCCCGAACGACTGAATCACAGGTGCACAGAGAGTTGGCCTCTGGTCTCTCTTGTCCGGTGGGCTTTAAGAATGGTACCGATGGCACCATCAAGGTGGCTATCGACGCGATAGGTGCCGCTAGTGCGCCACACCATTTTCTATCTGTGACTAAATACGGCCATTCGGCAATTGTCTCTACCAAGGGGAATCCCGATTGTCATATTATTTTGCGTGGAGGCAAGGAGCCGAATTATAGCGCCGAGCACGTAAAGACGATCAGTGAGCAGTTAGCCAAGGCAAAGCTGCCACAAAATATCATGGTAGATTTCAGCCATGCCAATAGCAGTAAACAGTTTAAGCGTCAGATGTTGGTGGGTGAAGACATTGCTAGCCAGGTGAGTTCAGGAGAGCGAGCCATATTTGGTGTGATGGTTGAGAGTCATCTGGTTGAGGGGCGTCAGGACTATGTCGAGGGACAGTCCCTGTGTTACGGGCAGAGCATCACGGATGCCTGTATCGGTTGGGAAGATACCGAAACCTTGCTGGCACAGTTAAATCAGAGTGTGATCGAGCGTCGGGCCTAAGTAGATGCCCAGAGATAAAAAAAGGAAGCCGATTTGGCTTCCTTTTTTACATCTGCTGGCTGGTTTATTTGGCTTGTTGTTTCACCAAATATTCGTTGGCTTTAGCAAGACTGCCAAAAGACGATATTAGATTGTTTTGACCCTTCTGCTGTATTTCTGGGCTGTTCGATTCTGTCATCATCCATACCCAAGTCTGTACCAATGGCAGTGGTGGGTATTGCACGTCAGATGATTGTGGCATATCGGCTTCCTTTAAAAATTGGGTTATTCCCGCTCTGCTTTTTACTCAGCTTGAACCGCCTTAAGCTGACCTTGAGATTATCAAAATCTGTGGCGAGAGATAACAATAATCACCTCGATGAAACACTAAAGTGACAATTACTTCCACAAGGGTAATGCTTTTTTCTAGTTTTTTCACTCATTATGTAGTTCAAAAGTATTATTTGTGGGGGCGAGATGATTCATCGAAAGTCTGATCTTGGTTGACTCTCTATGCCAAAATGCTGCCCCTATAGCAAAGGTGAATGATTGGGCTAGTGGCTGGTAAGCCTACTGAGGTAAGATGGTGTATGTTATGGCTTTTATCTTGATCTCACCTAAATGCCTTAGTCTAACTAATGATGCTAGCTGGAGTTGCCATGCGTCCTTCGCTCTATTTTGATGGTCCTATCGATAAACTGAATTGGCATGTCTTGAAATTGCTTTGGCCCTATTTACTCGAGTTTAAGGGGCGGGTGATCTTGGCGCTTGCTTGTCTGGTGGTGGCGAAAATGGCAAGCGTAGGCTTGCCCTTCGTGCTCAAGCAGCTGGTGGATACTCTGAGTGAGGCCTCAGCCGAGCAGATGATTGCCGTGCCCATCGCCTTGGTGCTGGCATACGGCAGTTTGCGCCTGCTCAATACGGTGATCTCCGAGGTGAGAGACACCCTGTTTGGCCGGGTTACCGAACGGGCGATTAGGCGTCTTGGCCTGTCTGTATTCGATCATCTGCATCGACTCGATCTGGCCTTTCATCTGGAGCGTCGCACGGGGGGGCTGTCGCGAGACATAGAGCGGGGCACCAGTGGGGTCAGCTTCCTGATGCGGTTCATGGTGTTTAACATAGTGCCGACCCTGCTTGAGATAGCGCTGGTGGTGGGTATCTTGCTTTATAACTACGGCTGGATTTTCGCGGCAATTACCCTGAGTGCCGTCATCGCCTATATCCTCTTCTCTATTTTTGCCACCGAATGGCGGACCGGCTTCGTGCGTGAGGCGGCCATGGCGGATTCTCAGTCTAATACCCGCGCCATCGACAGCTTGCTCAACTATGAGACGGTGAAGTACTTCAACAATGAGGCCTATGAGTCAGAGCAATATGATCGAGCCTTGGAGCGCTGGGAGGTGGCCAAGCGAAAGAATCGACTCTCCTTGTTTGCGCTGAACGCCGGGCAGGCGCTGATCATCTCACTGGCGATGACCCTCATGTTGGCACTGGCGGCGACTCGGGTGAGTCAAGGTGCCATGACCATAGGTGACTTTGTACTGATCAACGCCTTCATGATGCAGCTCTTCATGCCGCTCAATTTCTTAGGCTTCGTCTATCGAGAAATACGCGGTGCGCTGGCCAATATCGAGCGTATGTTTAGCCTGTTGGACAGGGTGCCTAAGATAAACGATGCACCTAATGCAACATCGCCCAAGATTACTCAGGGGAGCCTGAAATTTGAAGGGGTGAGTTTTCGTTATGGTGACAGGCCGATTCTAACTGATGTTAGCTTCGAGATCCCCGCCGGTCATAAGGTGGCCATCGTGGGGGATAGTGGCGCTGGCAAGTCTACCATAGTGAAGCTGCTGTTTAGGTTCTATGAGGCGCAGCAGGGACTTATCACCATAGATGGCCATGATACCAAGACGCTGACTCAAGATGCGCTGCGTAGTGCCGTCGCCATAGTGCCACAAGATACCGTCTTGTTTAACGACTCGCTGCTGGAAAATATTCGTTATGGTCTGCCGGGGGCGAGTGACGAGCAGGTGAGGGCGGCGATAGAGTTGGCACACCTGTCCAACTTCGTCTCTCAACTCAGCGAAGGATGGCATACTAAGGTGGGCGAACGCGGGTTAAAACTCTCAGGCGGTGAGAAACAGAGGGTGGCGATCGCCAGGGCGATCCTTAAGGGCTCTCCGCTGTTGGTATTCGACGAGGCGACCTCTTCGCTTGATAGCCATTCGGAACAGGCCATTCTTAATGCACTCAAGGAGATGGCTAAGGGGCATACCAGCCTGGTCATTGCCCACAGGCTGTCGACCGTGGTGGATGCCGATCAGATCTTGGTGCTGAGTCAGGGAAAGATTGTCGAGCGGGGGGATCATCAGAGTCTACTGGCGACGGACGGACTCTACAAGAAACTGTGGACCGTACAAAACCAGCATTAATTGTAAGGGATTAAGTCTTCGTTCAGGTTTGATTTGCATAATATTTGTTAATAACAAACCTAAGGAGGCGGTTCCATGAAAAATATCCCCATACATGCAAGCATCGAAGGTCAGACTAGGGTCGTGGATACCGACTGGTTGGCAATCATGGCTACGTTGAAAGAGCGGGGATTGGAGCAAGAAGAGTTGGTTGTCGTTTACGCCCAGCTCAATTCCTATCTAAGGGTAACGACACGAGGCTTAACCCTGGCGATGATCCCACCCTCGACCATCATCGAGGGGCTGACGCGAGAGATCAAACACAGCGCGAACGACTACGCTCGTATGTTGCAAGGTTAACTGGTGGATGACCTGAGTCGCAGGCTGAGGGGAGGTTAGGCTGACTTTGAGGTGTTAATAGGCTTCCAGCCATCACAAAGAAGGCTGACTTTAGTGTTTTGAGGTTCATAAGGGGTGAGCCGAATGATCTCTCCACCCTTAAAGCAAATGGTTTCGCCCTCAATAACCGTTAATCGGTTGCAGTTTTGACAGCTAACCGACAAGGGTTTACTTTTATTTCCCGCTCCAAAAAACGAATTACTCACAAGTGATTCTCCGAGGTTATCCTTAACGCCAGTGCCTGCCGCTATTCCATATATCGCTAATGTAATCAAGTTTAGCCCATAATGCTAGCGCTATCTAGACTAATGTCTAATACTTATGGGGTATTGATTGAAGTTGCACCATATTGGGTTTTTATCAGGCTAGTTGCGCCTTCTTGGGGCATCGAAAGGATAAATAGCTTGTCGTATTCCGATTCACCCAATTGAGGTAGTTCAGGTCCACCTAATGCTTTGATGATCAGTGGTACTGTGTTGGAATGACCGGCGATGATCACATTGCCATCCTGCGCCATGACCTTGTCGGCGATGGCCGCAATATGTTTGTCCATCTCCTTGCCTGCGTCGATGACAACTAAAGGAATTCCTTTAGCGGTCATGAGTGGCGTCAAGGTTTCCTGGGTGCGTCTAAATTGCGTTGCTATTGCCAGGCTGAGTGGAGTACCGGCTAAAGCCTCGACCAAGGCTTTGGCCCTCAGCTTGCCTTCGTGGCTCAACATGGGATCGCGGCCTTTACCGGCTTTCTCTGCGTGACGCACCAGAATCACGGTTTTACTTGTGGTTACCTGATTGGCCTGGGCCATTGGCAGGTAAGCTAACAATGCGAGAAGCCCATAGCTGATGAGTCGTAACATGCGTATCCCTGTATATATTAACGAATTGGCTAGCATATCCTATTTAGGCAGAGTTGCCGATGACAGATTAATTGGGCCTCAGGGCTAAAGTTGTTTATAAAATGGACGATAATAATAGCTGAGAGTTAATTTATTTTGGTGAGTGAGGCTATTATGGAGATTCAAAATCACGGCGGAGCCGTATCTGCTGCGGCGCACAATAAGACAGATTCGACGACTAACCATGGTCAACAAGTCTCCGAGGTGGCCAAGAATAAGACGGCATTGGCGGCCAGTAAGCAGTTGATGAATACGGCGATTCTGGAGGCACAGCAAGACGTTAACCTGAGCGCTGGTAATGAGCCCATGCAGCTGTTGTATAAGGCGGCTATCGAGGCGATCAACGAAGAGTTGGCGCCGACAATGGGTGAGCACGCCATCGAGACGGCAGTAGAGCAAGGGGTGGATACTTCACCCGAGGCAACGGCCGAGCGAATCGTTAGTTTTGCGACTCAATTCTTCGCCATACATCAAGAGCAGAATCGCGGCATGTCTTTCGATGACCAGCTTAGCTCCTTCATGGATATTATCGGCGGCGCCATAGATCAGGGATTCGATGAGGCTAAAGATATCCTTTCCGGGCTCAAGGTGCTTGAAGGGGACATAGAGGCTGGGGTCGACAAGACTTATGGCTTGGTACAGGAAGGGTTGCAGGCATTCAGAGACAGTTTCAATCAAGAGACCGAGCAAGAATAGCCAGCATTCGACCGCCAATTGATTTCGATAAACCCCTTAAGATAAGGGGTTTTTTGTTGTCTTGACTCGAATGGAAAATCTATGAATCATGGGAGTATCAGTAGCGATTGATGCCATCAGAGGTGCGACATGTGGGGAGAGGCAAAGGTTGTAGAGCGGATTGACTGGAGCGATCAGTTGTTTACCTTGAAGTTGTCGGGCGACATCGGCGATTTCATTGCCGGGCAATTCATCAAGTTGTCGCTGCATATCGACGATAAACGGGTCGCCAGGGCCTATTCTCTGGTTAATGCCCCAGGTGAATCCCTATTGGAGGTGCTGGCCGTTAGCGTCGACGATGGACTGCTCTCGCCCAGATTACAGGCATTGGCACCGGGTGATAGCGTCAATATTTCCACCAAGGCGGCCGGTTTTATGACCCTGGATGAAATCCCCAAACAGGGGAAACATATGTGGTTTTTTGCTACGGGCACCGCGGTGGGCCCCTTTATCTCCATGATGAGGACAGACGAGCCCTGGCAGAGATTCGAGCGTGTTATCTTGGTTTATGGCGTTAGGTATCAAGAAGATCTTGCCTATTATGAAGAGCTCAAGGCATTCGAGGCCCAGTATCCAGGGCAGTTTATCTTGGTGACCTCAGTTACCCGGGAGCCGGTGGAAGGTGCGCTCAGTTGCCGCATTACTCAAGGGGTTGAGAGCGGTGTTATCGAGCAAGAGGTTGGCCTTAACCTGAGCGCACAAGATTCGCAGGTGATGATCTGCGGCCATCCCGAGATGATTAAGGAGCTCAATACAATGTTGCAGTCGCGGGGATTGGCCAAGAATCTTCGCCGAGCCCCTGGGCAGATAACCGTCGAGAAATATTGGTAGAGGAAGTGAGATGCAATTACTGTATTCCGAGGCGTCTCCCTACGCCAGAACCGTACGGGTCGTTATCACCCAGTTTGCCATAGACGGAATTGAGCAGGTCGGTGTTAATCCGTTGGAAAATGACGAGTTATTACTTGAGGCCAATCCGCTGGCAAAGATCCCCTGCCTGCTGCTAAACGACGGTGGTGCCCTGTATGACAGTGAAGTGATTCTTCGCTATCTGGATCACGAGTATTGTGGTGGCGAGTTGTTTGGTCAGCCCGGTGAGTCTTGGTACGGTGAGGCGCAATACTCTTTGATTAAGGGGCTACTCGATAGTGCTGTGGCGCTCAGGCAGGAGCAGATGCGTGACGACGAGGGGCTGCGTAGCCCATTTTGGACGGCGCGATTTGAACAAGCCTTACTCAGAGGGCTCGCGCAGATAGAACAGATGGCCATTTCAGGGCATGGTAAGCTGACGTTGCAGCAGATCTGTCTCGCCTGCCTGTTAGAGTATTTAGATTTTCGTCATCCAGACTTGGATTGGCGAAAGGTTGCTCCGGCGACCGCCAGATGGCTGCAATCTTTTGCTAAGTGTGACGCCATGTTAGCGACACGCCCAAGTGTTTAATTCGTAGAGCCTAATAAGTTGCTCTAGTGCCTGTGATCGGTTTGGCGTCTTCCCTTCGCCGGTTGCTCGCGCCTATTGGGTTCGCCAAATACACCATAGAGTTCGCTGGTGACACCAAAGTCTATCCGCCTATCTTCCGTTTGTCCTCTTCTGTCTTCGTGATGCATATACCGGCAGTTACATTCGCCCTCACTGCAGCCGGGAAGTGGCAGCGTTGGTGCATCTTTAGAGAGAAAGCGTTTTCCTTTTAAGTTCATTGCACTGCCACACAGACCGTCGTCATTGACTATTTCGACGCAGTGATAGGGGTGGCTGGTATGATGGTTGTGAGTCGGCGCCTGGGGGAGTTCTTCGCTTATCGCCTTGGCAGTCAGGTCTGTCTGCGGCATGGCGCTTCTGCGGGCCCGCCGGACCCGTACCCGAGTAAATCTATGTTTAAACAGGAATAAAATAAGAATAACGGCGAGTATCAGCGTGAGAATTTCCAGAAACATATGAGATCCTTTTTGGGGCCGAGTTCTTTGAGTCTAGTCACCGAGGCTTTTTGGGTCAAAATGAGCAGCCTCACAAATTTTGACGAATCAGACTTGCCGTTTGATGTCAGATTGATTACTCTTGTCGCAATTGATAATTATTATCATTAACTGTATCGCGGAGTATCTGCATGAGATTCATGAAACGTTTGGCTGTTCTGGGTTTTGCTTGTGTCACTTCAATGGCTAATGCGGCCGATAGCATCACTGTCTATTCCTACCGTCAGGCTTTCCTTATCGACCCGATTCTGGCTGACTTTACCAAGGAGACGGGTATAAAGGTCAATCTGGTGTTTGCCAAGCAGGGTATTGCCGAGCGCATCGCCCGTGAGGGGCGGCTGTCCCGTGCAGATCTGGTGCTTACCTCTGATTTCTCTCGTTTAATGGAGCTGGCCGACAGAGACCTGGTGGCCTCGGTCGACAGCGATACCTTGCAGCAGAACATTCCCGCGAATCTCCGTTCGCCTAATGGCGATTGGTTTGCCCTGACCAAGCGAGTGAGAAATATCTACTCTTCCAAGGAACGCCTCGGCCCCTTAGATATCGATTATGAAGACCTGGCGGATCCTAAATTTAAGGGCAAGATCTGTACCCGCAGCGGTAAGCACCCCTACAACATCTCTCTGGTGGCGTCGATGATCGCCCATCATGGTGAGGCCGAGACCAAGACCTGGCTAGAAGGCGTTAAGGCAAATCTGGCGCGTAAGCCACAGGGTAACGACAGGGCGCAGGTGAAGGCGGTTAAGGAAGGCCTGTGTGACATTGCAATAGGTAACAGCTACTACCTGGGTAAGATGTTGCAGGATCCAAAGCAGGTACCTTGGGCCGAGGCGGTTAACATCAACTTCCCGAATCAGAAAAATCGCGGTGCCCATATCAATGTCTCCGGCATGGCCTTAGCTAAGTATGCCCCTGAACGGGAGAACGCCATCAAGCTGATGGAATATCTCTCGGGCCAACAGGCGCAGCAGACCTACGCCGAGCTCAACATGGAATACCCGGTTAAGTTGGATGTAAAGCCTTCAAAGCTGGTGGCATCCTGGGGGGACTATAAGGCCGATGAGCTGCCTATTCACAAGCTAGCCGAGTATCACGGCGCGGCGGTGAAGCTACTCGATCAGGTGAAGTTCGATCTCTAGGGACTAATGTGTCGTTCGTCAGCAGATAGCCTTCCTTCGGGAAGGCTATCTCGTTTTTATGCTGCATGTGTCACTATTCAACTAATAATCGTTTGCGTTTAAGCTTAGATTTAAGTTGGTCACAGATAATGACCCGACTCGTTTTATTGAGATTTTCTATGATTTTAGGCTTTCCCAAATCTTGGTCGACCCTAAGCTATTTGACCGCCATCTGTTTTGCCTTGCCTCTGGGGGCTATCTGCATACAGGCATTGGTGCCAGATGAGGCAGTATTCGGCCACCTGATGCAGACCGTCTTGCCTACCTATATCTTCAATACCTTGGCCTTGATGTTGTTTGTTAGCCTGGGTGCCTTACTGATCGCCGTACCCGCCGCCTGGTGCGTGGCCCGCTGTGATTTTCCCGGACGCAATTGGTTTCAGTGGGCGCTGCTGCTGCCCTTAGCTATGCCCGCCTACGTTGTAGCCTATGTCTATACGGATCTGCTGGACTATGCGGGGCCTATTCAGACCTGGCTGAGGCAAGTCAATGGCTGGCTATCACCCACAGATTATTACTTTCCCGATGTTCGCACCCTGGGTGGTGCGTCTGTGATGCTGGCGCTAGTGTTATTTCCCTATATCTATCTGCTGGCGCGCACCGCCTTTATGGAGCAGTCGCCTAGTCTGCTGCACGCCTCCAGAGTGATGGGCGCCAGTCCCGGACGCAGCTTTTGGCGCTTGAATCTGCCTATGGCACGGCCTGCCTTGGCGGTGGGGGCGGCGCTGGTGGCGATGGAGACGGCCGCCGATTTCGCGACCGTGAGCTACTTTGCCGTGCCCACGCTGACGACGGCGGTTTACGATACCTGGCTGGGATACGGTAGTCTGGCGGCGGCAGCTAAACTCTCTGCCATCATCTTGTTGGTGGTCTTCTGTCTGATCGGCGCAGAGCGGTTTGCCAGGCGTAAGCAGGAGCTGTTTCAGAAACAGACGCCGATAACCTCCCATGAGCGATATGGGCTATCGGGTTACAAGGCCTGGCTCGCGACGGGTTATTGCGTTGTGCTGCTCTTGCTGGCCTTCGGCCTGCCGGTTTGGATCTTGCTGGGATATGCCTGGGATTACTTTGATGTGAGTTGGAACCAAGCCTTCTGGGAATATAGCCTCAACAGCCTGACGATCGCCTTGGTGGTCAGCCTGATGACCGTGGTGTTCGCCTTGCTCTTGATGTTTGTCCGGCGCTGCAGCCCAAGGGAAGTTGATATCTTACCGTCACGCCTGGCCTCGACGGGTTACGCCCTGCCGGGCACTGTGCTGGCCATCGGCGTCTTGGTACCGCTGAGTTATCTGGATTTTGCCCTTAATGATCTCTATGCCTATTTCAACCAGGTTGAGCCTGGACTTATCTTCAGTGGCACCCTGTTTGTCTTAATATTTGCCTTTACGATTCGTTTTGCGGCCATCGCTATCGGTAGCATAGAAAACAGCTATAAACAGATTAGTCCCTCGCTGGATATGGCGTCGGTCACCATGGGGATGAAGCCTAGCGCTATCCTATCGCGGATCCACCTACCATTGCTGCGCAGCGGGATCTTCGCCGCCATCTTGCTGGTCTTTATCGAGTGTATGAAGGAGCTGCCGGCGGCTTTGCTGCTCAGGCCTGTGGGGTTTGAGAATCTCGCCACCTATGTCTACCAGTTTGTCTCAGACGAGCAGCTAGAGCAGGGCGCCCTGGGGGCCATAGTAATCGTCTTGGTGGGGCTGGTCCCGCTTATCTATCTCAATCGCTCCCTGGAGCAAGGTAACTAGTATGTCGACTCTCACCATAGAACAGGTTCATAGCGATTATCAGGGGCAGGTTATTCTGCGCGGCTTAGATCTTGTGTTGCATCAAGGGGAGATTGCTGCCTTGCTCGGCCCCAGCGGCTGTGGCAAGACGACCCTACTCAAGGCGATTGCCGGGCTGCAGCCTATCTCCCAGGGTCGCATCAGCATCAATGGCCGTTTGCTCTCTGGAGATGAGCTGTTTGTGCCTAGCGAGCAACGTGAAGTGGGGATGATTTTTCAAGACTACGCCCTGTTTCCCCACCTGACAGTGGCCGAGAACATCTTGTTTGGGGTCAAAGGCTTGAACAAGGCCGCCAGACAGGCGAGGCTCGGCGAGATGCTGGCGTTGGTGAAACTGGAGGGCTTAGGGGGGCGTTATCCCCACGAACTCTCGGGCGGTCAGCAGCAGCGTGTATCGATTGCCAGGGCGCTCGCCTACGAACCAGAACTGCTGCTGCTCGATGAGCCCTTCTCCAATATCGATGCTAAGGTGCGAGGCGAGATGATGGTAGAGATCCGCGAGATCTTAAAGCAGCGTGGGGTGAGTGCGGTATTCGTGACCCATAGTAAGGATGAGGCCTTCGTATTTGCCGATAAGCTGGCGCTATTCAAAGAGGGACGCATAGCCCAATATGGCAATGCCGAGAGCCTCTACGGCGCGCCGGTCGACAAGTATGTGGCGGAATTTCTCGGTCAGGTGAACTATCTTAGCTGTGAGGTGAAAGCCAGCTCGCGGCTACAGACCCTGCTGGGTGAGGTGCAAAGCAGCAGTATTTTGCCCAAGGGGGCGGGTTATCGTGGTGAGATGTTGCTGCGTCCGGAGCAGATACAGATGACTGAGGACAAACAGGGAGAAGGCACCATCATAGCGCGGCGCTTTCTCGGTAATCTGTGCCACTACAGTATCCTAATAGGTAAGGAGACATTGGCAGTTCGCTCGCCGTTGCATCACTTTTCACCGGGACAGAAGGTCGCCCTGTCGGTGACGCCACATCCGGCGGTGTTGTTTTAGATAGGGCCTATGTAACATTTTTGTGTGGGCATTTTTATCTAGCTATGGTTGCCAACTTAAAAAAAAGTTAATCTAACCGATAAATGATGTTTCGCTTTAACGGTTTGTGGGTTGTGTAATACTAATTATCGCTAAAGTTTCGGATAATAACGCCGAAATTGAGACTGACGAAAGGTAGGTTTATTTATGGATAATCTGGTTATGCCACGTGAACAGCTGGGTGTGTGTGCCGAAGGAAATTTACATAGTGTGTATCTGATGCTCAACGCCAACGACGGCGTCGAATCTCAGCTGCGTCCCTGCGTTGCCAATGTGGCTCAGTATATCTATGAATTGGCCGACCAGTATGCCGACAGCGCCTTTAACGGCTTCGTGGCCATAGGTGCCAACTACTGGGATAGCCTCTATCCTCGGCAGCGACCTTCACAGTTAAAACCTTTTCCTGCAATGCATGCCGACAACCGTGATGCCCCTGCCCATGAGTATGATCTCTTCGTGCATCTACGCTGTGATCGCTACGATATCTTGCATCTAGTGGCCAACGAGGTGTGTCAGATGTTTGAAGATCTGGTCGAGTTGGTGGATGAGGAGCGGGGATTCCAGTTTATGGATACCCGAGATCTGACCGGGTTTGTTGACGGTACAGAGAATCCCAAGGGGCGTCATCGACAGGATGTTGCCCTGGTGGGAGACGAAGATGAAGCGTTTCGAGCTGGCAGCTACCTGCATGTGCAGAAGTTTGCCCATAACCTCAGCAAGTGGAACCGTCTGCCACAGAAGAAGCAGGAAGATATCATAGGCCGCACCAAGATAGATAATATCGAGTACGCCTCTGAGGATAAGCCCCTGACCAGTCATATCAAGCGGGTCAATCTGAAAGATGCCGACGGTAGCTCGATAGAGATCCTGCGCCAGAGCATGCCCTATGGCTCGATGAAAGAGCAGGGATTGATGTTTATCTCTGCCTGTCGCAATTCGGAAAATTTCGAGAAGATGCTGAGCAGCATGATCCATGGTGACGGCGAGGGGAATCACGATCACCTGATGCACTTTACCCAGGCATTGACCGGCTCGGCATTCTTTGTCCCGTCGCTGGACTTTATGGAGCATGAGGCGGATCTAGAAGGCTAGCCCTAAGGTCGCCCAATAAAAAACACACCTTAAGGTGTGTTTTTTTGTGCCTGTTTACAAATGGGTTAGCGATCGGGATCCCAGTAGTTGGTGGGCCGCTTGGCATAGATCTCGTCGATAGAACGCACCTGCACCTTATTGTGCTCGGGATATACCACCACATCGTGGGGATCGCGATTACCCAGCACAAGAAACAGGAAGTCGGCATCGGATTCGTTTTTCAGGGTGTGGGAAATGCCCGAGTTGGCGGTGAAGCAGATATAGTCGCCCTGTTTGAAGGGGTGGGGCTCGCCGTCGATATACAGGGTGGCTTCGCCTTGCAGCGCGTAGAGGTGCTCCTCTTCCTTGGTGTGAAAGTGGGCGACGGAGGAAAGCTTGCCGGGTTCCAGCCGTTCCATGGTGACGCCTATCTGCTGACAACCGGCGGCATCGCCGATATGTTTCTGATGGCTGGCGTATTGATCTGAGTGCTGCCAAGATTCCCAGCAAAGGTTGTCGATATTAATTATCTTATTGTTTTTCATCTCGGGTCCTTAACCATCGGGTGACAGAGGGGATGGTTTGGACTCAGTGTATCCTATTGGATATATAGTATTCAATTTGAGCGTGAGTAAAATCTAGGTAAAACTCGAGTAAAACCGGGATAAAAAAAAGACACCCTTTGCTAAACAGTCAAAGGGTGTCTCTTGGGTGAATGGCCTGGGCCATCCTTGAGAAGTGGGTTAATCGGCGTAATTAAACAGCGACTTGACCGTCTCGAGTGTCTTGTCCACTTCCTGAATGTTGGAAGGGCTGATGAAGATAGTGTCGTCACCGGCGATAGTGCCCAGTATGCCTTCGGGCTTGCCGATGGAGTCCAGTAGTCTGGCGATTAGCTGGGCAGCCCCTGGGCTGGTACGGACCACTATCATAGACTGGTTATGGTCGACATCCAGTACTAAGTTTTTCAGCGGGCTGCCAGCCGTCGGGACCCCAAGTTCGGCGGGCAGGCAGTAGACCATCTCCTGTTTGGCGTTGCGGGTGCGCACGGCGCCAAACTTGCTCAGCATGCGTGAGACTTTGGACTGGTTAATATTGTTGAAGCCCTCTGCTTGCAGGGCGTTGACTATCTCGCTCTGGGAGCCAAAACGCTCCTCTTTCAAGATAGCCTTAAAGGTCTTTACAAGTTCGTCTTGATTTTTATTGGCTTGCATATCGAATTATTCTTATATTCAAAAAAACTGGCTTATTGTGAATAGTTTTGCACCATTGGTCAAGTGTTATTCGGATTGCGTGAATAAAAATGCATGTTTGTGAGTGAGGTTTGCGCCCTAGAATGGCGCGGATGGCCTGCCAGTATAACCTAAATGATGCTGAAGTGGCAGTCGCTTTGAGTAAATTGAAATTATCTGGCCACACGACTAAGGGATAATTGAATTTTTACCGTGATTCCAGTAATGTTGCGCCATCGGTAAATCTAGATCTATATCACATAATATCCAAGAATTAACGGAGATAACTATGAAAGTTGCTGTACTTGGTGCCGCCGGTGGTATTGGCCAGGCTCTTGCCCTACTACTTAAAACTCAATTGCCTGCCGGTTCAAAACTATCCCTTTATGATATCGCGCCAGTAACCCCTGGTGTTGCCGTTGACCTAAGCCACATCCCGACAGCTGTAGAAGTGAAGGGCTTTGCTGGTGAAGATCCAACGCCTGCCCTGGAAGGTGCCGACGTGGTACTTATCTCTGCCGGTGTGGCGCGTAAGCCAGGCATGGATCGTTCAGATCTATTCAACATCAACGCAGGTATCGTGAGAAACCTGGTTGAGAAGTGTGCAGCAACTTGCCCTAAGGCGCTGATCGGTATAATTACTAACCCAGTTAACACTACTGTGGCCATCGCTGCCGAAGTATTGAAAGCTGCCGGTGTATATGACAAGAACCGTCTGTTCGGTGTGACTACTCTTGACGTGATCCGCTCTGAAACTTTCGTTGCCGAGGCGAAAGGCCTGAATGTTGCCGACGTTAAAGTTAACGTTATCGGTGGACACAGCGGCGTGACTATTCTGCCTCTATTGTCTCAAATCGAAGGTGTCAGCTTCTCTGATGAAGAAGTTGCAGCGCTAACTAATCGTATCCAAAACGCGGGTACCGAAGTGGTTGAAGCTAAGGCGGGTGGCGGTAGCGCGACTCTGTCTATGGGTCAGGCTGCATGTCGTTTCGGCCTGTCACTGGTTCGCGGCCTACAAGGCGAAGCTAACGTTGTTGAATGCGCCTATGTTGACGGTGGCAGCGAGCATGCTGACTTCTTCGCACAACCTGTACTACTGGGTAAGCAGGGTATCGAGCAAGTACTTGCCTATGGCGAAGTTAGCGAGTTCGAAGCCAATGCACGCGATGCTATGCTAGACACGCTAAAAGCCGATATCGCACTAGGTGTCGACTTCGTAAAATAAGGCTAAGTCTCTAAACTAAGTTGCTAAGTTAGCCCTTAACGAAAAATGGAGCCAATTGGCTCCATTTTTTATGGGGAATGTTCAAGCCATGAATCATAATGCGCCTCATAGCACAGAGCGCGATGGCTATCGATTAGTGATTACGCGCTACGGCAATTCTCGCCAGCGATATCAGGGCCTGCTTATAGTCGCTATCTGGAAGCAGATCTAATGCTTTTATCGCCTTCTCAGCTTCTTCTTGCGCACGTTTCTCTGTGTAGTCGAGGGCACCACATTGCTTCAGGGCATTTAATATAGTGTCGATATGTTCTGTGCCATCACCCTTCTCGATTGCATCGCGAATCAACTGACGTTCGACCTCGTTGCCATTGGTGATGGCGTAAATCAGCGGTAGGGTTGGCTTACCCTCGGCCAGGTCGTCACCTATGTTCTTACCCAGCTCCTCGGTATCTGCGGTATAGTCCAGCAGGTCGTCGGTGAGCTGGAAGGCCGTCCCCAGGTATTTACCATAGTCGGCCAGGGCAGTCTGCACCTCTATGCTGCTATCGGCCAGCACACCCGCGAGACGGGTCGCGGCTTCAAATAGCTTAGCCGTCTTACAGTAGATGACCCGCATGTAGCTTTCCTCGCTGGTATCCGGGTCGTTACAGTTCATTAGCTGTAGGACTTCGCCTTCGGCCAGTACGTTGGTGGCATCGGCGAGTACTTCGAGCACTTGCATGCTCTTAAGCTCTGTCATCATCTGGAAAGAGCGGGTATAGAGGAAGTCTCCGACTAGCACGCTGGCGCTGTTACCAAATAGGGCATTGGCAGTTTCCCTGCCGCGTCTCAGCATGGACTCATCGACCACGTCGTCGTGTAATAGAGAAGCGGTATGGATAAACTCAACGATTGCCGCCAATTTAATATGCGCCTCACCTTCATAGGCGATGGCGCGGGCGGCTAAGATAGAGAGCAGCGGGCGCATGCGTTTGCCGCCGCCATTGATGATGTAGAATCCGAGTTGATTAATAAGGGCTACATCCGATTCCAACTGTTTATAGATAAGTTGGTCGACGGATTTCATATCAGCGTCTGCCAGCTGACGAATGGCATTCAAATCCATATAATGGCTCTACTTTTAGGGTTGTAAGGTAAATCAGACAGCCCAAATTAAGGCGGAAATGTTATAATAACCAGATTCTACCTAAAAAAGCCTTCTCTGACAGTAGTAGAAGAGTATTGTGCGAGTAATTCCGATCTTTTTTTGATCAAAGTGAATTAAGACTTGTCAGCCAGTCGAACTTAGCGTAAACTCCGCGACCATTGTCATTAAAGCTTTTATAGCGCCCAGCCAAACTTAAAGGGTCTGCGTGCTAGAAATATCGGAGTAAAATAGCTATGTACGCTGTTTTTCAAAGTGGTGGTAAGCAGCACCGTGTTGCTGAAGGCCATACTGTACGTTTAGAAAAATTAGAAGTTGCTACAGGCGAAACTATCGAATTTGACCAAGTTCTTTTGGTTGCAGATGGTGAAACTGTACACGTTGGTGCACCTTTAGTTGAAGGTGGAAAGGTTGTTGCTGAAGTAGTCAGCCATGGCCGTGGCGAGAAAGTAACTATCGTTAAGTTCCGTCGTCGTAAGCACCACGACAAGAAGATGGGCCACCGTCAGTGGTTCACCGAAGTTAAAATTACAGCTATCAACGCTTAATAAGGGGTCTGACTAATGGCACATAAAAAAGCTGGCGGTTCTACTCGTAACGGCCGCGATTCAGAAAGCAAACGTCTTGGTGTTAAGCGTTTCGGTGGTGAATCAGTTCTAGCTGGTAACATCATCGTTCGTCAGCGTGGCACTAAGTTCCACGCAGGTGTTAACGTAGGTATCGGTCGTGACCATACTCTATTTGCACTAACTGACGGTAAAGTTAAGTTCGAAGTTAAAGGTCCTAAGAACCGTAAGTTCATTAGCATCGAAGCTTAATACTTAGCTACCCAAGCTAGTTTCTAAAGCCCTGCCTCTGGTGGGGCTTTATT
Organism: Shewanella insulae; assembly: GCF_009831655.1. Lineage (GTDB taxonomy): Bacteria > Pseudomonadota > Gammaproteobacteria > Enterobacterales > Shewanellaceae > Shewanella > Shewanella insulae. The sequence continues at coordinate 17,367 of NZ_WRPA01000021.1, forward strand.
GTTTATGAAGAATCATTACTGGTGAATGAGCCAATATATCGCTCCAGCACCAGTCCAATATTGTCTCTGCCGCTTTGTGCTGGGGCAGTTGCATCATTGTTTTTGGCGGTAAGTTTCGATAGGCAGTATAATCGGTCTATTGTTTGGCGCCTGGAGTTGGTATGAAGTTTGTCGATGAAGCCGTGATCAGAGTCGAAGCTGGTGATGGCGGTAGTGGATGCGTTAGTTTTCGACGCGAGAAGTATGTGCCCGATGGCGGCCCTGATGGCGGTGACGGCGGTGACGGTGGCAGTGTCTATCTGCAGGCCGATGAAAACCTCAACACCCTAATCGATTACCGTTTCGAGCGTTTTCATTTTGCCGAGCGTGGTGAGAATGGCCGCGGCCGCGACTGTACTGGTCATGGCGGAAAAGATCTTATCCTCAAGGTGCCGGTCGGTACCCGCGCCGTCGATGAAGAAACCCAGGAAGCCCTTGGGGATCTCAAGACCCATGGTCAGAAGCTGCTGGTTGCCAAAGGCGGCTTCCACGGTTTGGGTAACACCCGCTTTAAGAGCAGTACCAACCGCGCGCCGCGTCAGAAGACCCTGGGCACACCGGGTGAGGTGCGTAGCCTGAGACTAGAGCTGATGCTGCTGGCGGATGTGGGCCTGCTGGGTATGCCTAATGCCGGCAAGTCTACCTTTATTCGCTCCGTATCGCGCGCCAAGCCTAAGGTAGCTGACTACCCATTTACCACCTTGGTACCTAACCTGGGTGTGGTTACCCCAAGACCTGGCCAGAGCTTTGTGATCGCCGATATCCCCGGTCTGATCGAAGGCGCTGCCGAAGGGGCAGGCCTGGGTATTCGCTTCCTCAAGCACCTGGAGCGTTGCCGCGTGCTGTTGCATATTCTGGATATCGAGCCAATCGATGGCAGCGATCCAGTCGACAGTGCCCGAGCCATAGTGGGAGAGTTGGAGAAGCACTCGCCCCTGCTGGCCAGCAAGCCACGTTGGTTGGTGTTTAACAAGACTGACCTGCTGCTCGAGGAAGAGCTGCAAGAGCGTATCGATCGCATAGTTCAAGAGCTGGATTGGCAGGGTGAGGTATACTGTATCTCGGCCTACAACCGTGAAGGCACACAGGAACTGGCACTCAAGCTGATGGACTTCATCGATTCGCTACCAGCAGAAGTCGAGGAAGATCCCGATGCCGAGGTCGAGTTCAAGTGGGATAACTATCATCAGAAGACTCAGGAAGTGGTCAACGAAGACTATGATGATGACTTCGACGATGACTTCGATGATGACGACTATGATGTCGAGATCATCTATCAAAGGTAAGTTTATTAAGTTACCACTTTCATTCTGAGAGAATTGTGTACGCCGATACTCAAAATGATATTACCCGGCAGGTAGTCCGGGTTGCTCAACTCTTACTGGCCTATGGTGCTGAGTCCGAACTCGTCGAAGAGATCAGCCAGCGCCTGGGTCAGGCATTAGGTCTCGCCAGTGTCGAGATCTCCATCTCCTCCAATTCCCTGGTGTTGACCAGCCTGGTGCACGGTCGTTGTATTACCACGACTCGGCGCATTCGTGAGCATGGCATCAATATGACCATCATCTGCGAGCTGCAGCGCATCTGCCTGCTGACAGAGAAGGGGATCTACGGCCTCAACGAGGTGCGCAAACGTGTCTCGCGGATCCAGCCCAAGAGTTATCCTAGGCGTTATCTGGTGCCCATGATAGGCCTCTCCTGTGGCAGTTTCTGCCATCTGTTTGGTGGCGATACCATGGCCGTGTTGATCACTATCTTTGCAAGTTCAGTGGGTATGTCGGTGCGTCTGGCTATCGCCAAGCATCATTTCAATCTGTTGGTGAACTTTGCCGTGACCGCCTTTATCACCACGCTAGTGGCGCAGATGGGCTATCACCTGCAGCTGACTGATACGCCTATGTTACCTATGGCCGCCAGTGTGCTGATGTTGGTACCAGGTTTTCCCATGATCAATGCCATCTCGGATATGGTGAAAGGACACCTTAACGTGGGGATCTCCCGTTGGGGGCACGCAACCCTGTTGACTGTCTCGTCAGTTATCGGGATCACCATCGCCATGCAGCTTGGAGGACTCTTTCTATGATGGATCTTCTGCTGAAACTGCTAAATGATGCGGCCTTCTCGGCCGTCCCTGCGGTGGGATTCGCCATGGTGTTCAATGTGCCTAGACGCTTCTTGCCTTACTGCGCCTTAGCAGGCGCCCTGGGCCATAGCCTGCGCACCCTGCTGTTACATTTTGGTATGCCGATAGAGTGGTGTACCTTCGCAGCGGCAGCCCTGGTGGGGGTGTTGACCATAGGCTTTGCCAAGAAACATCTGGCGCCACCCTTGATGTACGCCGTGGCGGCGATCATTCCCATGATCCCGGGAACCTATGCCTACAACACAGTGATCGCCTTGGTGCAGCTGTCTGCCCAGTCTGAGGTTAGCCCAGAGTTGACCGCCGAGGTGATCAGCAATGGTTTGAAGACTATCTTCATCTTAGGGGCGTTATCTGTCGGACTCGCCATGCCGAGTCTGCTCTATTTTCGCACCCGTCCAGTGATCTAATTCTTAACCCTAGAAACGGCATAAGACCGTTGGAGAGCCCATGAAAATAGCTATGATTGCCGCGATGGCAAATAACCGGGTTATCGGCAAAGATAATCAGATGCCCTGGCATCTACCGGAAGACCTGCGTCACTTTAAACAGATGACGCTAGGCAAGCCTGTGGTCATGGGCCGTAAGACCTTCGAATCCATCGGCCGTCCCCTACCGGGCCGCCATAACCTGGTGGTGAGTCGGCAAAAAGATCTGGTTATCGAGGGGGTGACCTGTGTGACCTCTTTCGAACAGGCCAAGGAAGTGGTTAAAGGCTGTGAGGAGCTAGTGGTGATAGGTGGTGGTCAGCTTTACGCCGAGCTATTGCCACAGGCCGATAGCTTGTATCTGACCGAGATCAATCTCGATGTAGAGGGGGATACTCACTTCCCCGATTGGGATGATGGCAGTTGGCAGTGTCTTAACAGTGAATCACACATAAATGATAAAGGTTTGGAATATCGCTTTATCAATTTGGTGAAAAAATGTTAACGTAAGGTGATACCCCGAGTTGTCTTTAGAGTACTGTGTTAGCGGTATTCTACTGAAAAAAATAATAAATATTATAGGAGTACCCGATGCGTTTTTTACCGACTACGTTAGCTGTGGTAATTGCAGCCTCTGCTTATACCCTTCCTGCACCGGTTAAGGCCAACGATCAGCTCGTTGCCAACATCTGTAACTATGTTCAGGCCGATGATAAAAACCGTTTGCGTAAGAAATTGAAAGAAGCACGCGTTAAGCTGCGTAACGTGTATGAAGGGCTGAGCTGTAATGGGGACAGTCTGCTGCGTTTCGCCATGAAGAGTGGTGCCAGCGATGTGGGTGAGTTCATGAGTAAACGTCTCTCTACCAGTGAGTTAAGTGCTAAGGAAGCCGATGGCTTGACCGTGGTGGAATGGGCCGAGGGTAACGGCCATGGCGGCAGCCCTATCACTGCAGCGATCAAAGATCGACTCGCTGGCAACTAATCTGCGTAAAGACCTTTAGTTAAGCTTTATTTAGCACAAAAAAACCGGACTCGATGTCCGGTTTTTTGATGCCAGTCTGAGATATTTTTAGACCTTAAATTCACCCACTGAGGCCTGTAGCTCTTCGGCAAGCTGGGCCACCTGATGGCTCGACTGAGCCGTCTGATCGGCACCTGTGGCCGTCTCTTCGGAGATCGATGCGATATGCTCGAGTTTCTCTGAGACCTGTTGGCTTACCAGGTTCTGCTCCTGGGCCGCATTGGCAATATGCGTGCCTGAGTCATGGGCATAGTGCACCGCATTGCTAATGCTCTCCAGGGCAACGTTGGCCTGCTCAGTCTTCTCTACGCAACTTGTGGCTTGTTGACGGCCCAGCTCCATCACGGAGACGGCCTCCTGAGTGCCCTGTTGCAGCACCTGAATCATCTGCTGGATCTCTTGGGTCGAGTCTTGGGTGCGTGATGCCAGGCTGCGTACCTCGTCGGCAACAACGGCGAAGCCTCGTCCCTGTTCGCCGGCCCTGGCGGCCTCAATGGCGGCGTTCAGCGCCAGCAGGTTGGTTTGCTCGGCGATACCTCGGATCACATCCAGAATCGAGCCGATAGAGGCGCTGTCAGAATGTACCTTGTTGATCACCTGGCCCGCCTTGGCCACTTCGTCGGCCAGCGCCAGAATGGTGCGCTTATTCTCATCGGCGATGGCGCGCATGTGTTGCGCCTCTTCATCGGCCTGTCTGATCTGGTTTAAGGCCTCATCGGCACTGGTGTTGACCTGCATGGCACTGGAGCTTAGCTGAGTGGTGGCTGTGGCAACCTGATCGACCTGGTTCTTCTGCTCCTGAATGCCTGCCGTGGTTTGCGCCGTGATGGCCGAGGTTTCTTCGGCGGCGGCGGCCAGTTGGTTGGAACGGTCCAGGATGCCTTGAATCAGGGTGCGCAGGCTATCGACCAGTCGGTTACAGTTGCCAGATAGCTCGGCAAACTCATCATGGCCACTATCGTCAAGCTTGTGGGTCAGATTACCCGACGCCAGGATATTGAGGGCGTTATTGACCTTATCCAGGGAGTGCTTAAGCGGGCGGATCACCGCGATACTAACCAGCACGGCGACTAGGATGGCAATTAAGACCAATGCCAAGGTCTTGTAGCTGGCGCTGTCGACCTCGTCGATCGCCTTGACGCTGACTTCCTGAGAGGTAGATTCGATTGCCTTGTTCAGGCTGCCCATGCTCTGGTTGACGGCAGTAGCGTTGGACTCCACTGTGTTGAGCAATTGCCCGGCCTGCAGGTTAAAATCGAGTTGTTGACCCTTGCGTTTGAGAATCGACTGTGGGCCATTGAGCATGGCAAAGACCTTGCCGGCCTCTGTGTTGATATTCTCCAGCATCTCCTCGTCGATAACACCTTCCCAGTGGCGGCCTACATACTCCAGCTTGTTTTGGGCCTCGCTGATGATGTAGTCGAGCTCCTTGAGGATGGTCTCGTACTTAGACTTTTCTTTGGTGTTGACCAGGTCATAGCTGCTGGTGATCAGGTTGCTGAAACTGTTGTCTATGTTACTGGCGGTGGCGGCAATCTCCCGCTCGGTGGGGTCTTCACTCATCTCTAGATCGATAAGGTCTAGTAGCAGGGAGGCGGTATCGTCAGCCGCGACCTCGAGGTTTTCCAGGCTGTCGAGTAGGGATTCCTGAGTCTGTAGCGACTGTTCTCTGGCCTGCATCATCTTGAGGCTATTGTCGTTGAAGGCTTGGTAGTTGGCTCTGAGAGTCTTGATCTGCCCCCCAAGATTGTCTCCATGGCCCTGAATGATGCGGTTGAGTTGGTCCAGCTCGCTGAGGAAGCCTTTGCTTAGGCCGGTGAATTGGTTACGAACCTGAGGCAGTTCTTTGGATTGCTTGCTATGGAAGGCCACCAGTAGCTGCTTTTCCTGAAGTGCAAGCTTCTGTGTCAGGCCATTGCTGCTTTTTAGGGCTGGAAGGCTGAGCTCTTGCAAAACGAGGGTGCTGCTCTTGATGCTGTCATTGGTGATCAGGGACGCCACGCCTAAGACGATAAGCAGTAAGGTGACGACACTAAATCCACCGATGACACGAGTGGCGACATTCAATTTCATAGGGCACTCCGGTTTTTGTTGTTATATCCCTAATTAAATAACATATTTTCAGGGTAGGGCGGTAAAATCCGCTTATTTTTTATCGGCCAAACTAGCTGTTAGTTTAACTCTTTTTTAACTTATTTTGGGTAATTTTTTGATTCGATTCAAGATGCCAGAGGGTTAAATATTGTCCCCAACAGCATCCGGTATCCAGCGCCTGCAGTCCTGGCCTATCCACCTGTCCCATCAATGCCGCCCAATGGCCGAAGACCAAAGTATGGCGCTCCATGGCTCGTCCCGGCTGTTTATACCAAGGGGTCAGTCCCGTCTTCTCTCCTTCGCTTGGTGGTAGCTTACAGTCGAAGTCCAATCGACCATCACTGTGCAGAAAGCGCATTCTGGTCAGGGCGTTGATGGTATAGACGAGACGATTGAGTCCCTTCGCTTGGGGATGCCACTCGCTGATGGAGTTGGTGTACATCCTGGCGATGAGCCCTTCTACGTAGTCATCCTCTGCCAGCGCCTGTTGTACCTCACGGGACTCCTCTAGGGCGGTCTTGACGTCCCACTGGGGCGGGATGCCGGCGTGGGCCATGAGGATAGCGTGGCTCTCTAGCTCCCGCGCCAGGGGCTGTAGCCTGAGCCAGTCGATGAGCTGGTTTAGATCCGGGGCCTCTAGCAGGGCGCCCAGGTTATCCTTGGGGTTGACGCGTTTCACCTTGGCGTGTAGCGCCATCAGGTGCAGGTCGTGATTGCCTAGCACTGGTTTTACCGAACCCTCAAGCCCCTTAAGGTAGCGTAGCGTCTCCAGAGATTGAGTCCCCCTGGCCACCATGTCGCCGACGACCCAAAGCTCGTCCTTGGAAGGATTGAAGGCCACCTTGGCAAGCAGGGCCTGGAGCTCATCGAAGCAGCCCTGAATATCGCCCACGAAATATGTTGCCATAGATGCTCTCGGCTCGCTTAAGGTTAATGCAGCAGGCCAGGGGCCGCTAGACGGAAGGGGGCGATGGGGGCCTTGAAGGTCTCACCTCGCTTGGTCACCATCACATAGTGGCCCTGCATGACGGCAAAGGGGGTCTCGCACACAGTGCCACTCGTGTATTGATAGGCGGTATTGGGTGCGATAGTGGGCGTCTCGCCAACTACACCGGCACCCTCGACCTTGCTTTCATGGCCGTTGGCATCCGTGATGCACCACATGCGGCTCTTAAGGGTGACGTCTTCATCCCCTAAGTTGACTATGGTGATAGTGTAGCTGAACAGGTATCTCTCTTCTTCGGGCGAAGATTGCTCTTCGATATAGTCGGTTTTGACCTCAATCCTGATTGAGGATTCGAGTTGTTTCATTCGGATCCCTAAAAGGTTAACGGGTGGGAGGCGCATGTTGCGCCTCTGTCATGATTAGGCTTGGCGTTTATCGACCAGGTGGTTGGCCATGGCGACATATTGTTGCACCGTGATCTGCTCAGGGCGCTTGCTGGCATCTATGCCTAGCACACTGAAGTCGTCATCGCTTAACAACTGCTTGAGATTGTTGCGTAGCGTCTTACGTCGCATGTTAAAGGCGGTGGTACACAGGTGCCTTAGCAGATCCACATCCTTACAAGGATAAGGCTTATCTTTGTAGGGCACGAGTCTGACCACGGCAGAGTCGACCTTAGGTGGCGGTGTGAAGCAGCCAGGTGGTACTTCGAGTACCGGCATCACCTGACAGAAATATTGTGCCATCACGGTCAAACGGCCATAGGCTTTAGTGCCTGGCGCGGCAGACAGTCTCAACACCACCTCTTTTTGCAACATGAAGTGCATATTTTCGATATGCTCGGCAAACTCAAACAGATGGAACATCAGCGGGGTGGAGATGTTGTAGGGCAGGTTGCCAAACACCTTCATCTGCTTGCCGTCCTCGACCAGTTGCATGAAGTCGAATTTCAGTGCATCGCCCTGATGGATCTCCAGCTTATCCTTGAGAAACGGATGTGTCTGTAGACGCTCGACCAGATCTTTATCCAGCTCGACCACAGTGAGCTTGTCGATGCTTTCGGCTACCGGCTCGGTAAGTGCCGCCAGGCCTGGGCCGATTTCGACCATCACGTGATCGTTATCGGGCGAGATGGCGCCGACGATACGGTTGATCACATTGCTGTCGGTCAAAAAGTTTTGTCCGAAACGTTTTCTCGCCGTGTGGCCTAAATGTACTTTATTACTCATTACTACTCTTTAAGTGACTCATTCTTGGTGGCTAGTTCGATAGCCTTGTTTAGCGCGCAGACAAAACTGCCTATGTCGGCCTTGCCTGTGCCGGCCAGCTCCAGGGCCGTACCGTGATCGACCGAGGTGCGGATATAGGGCAGGCCTAAAGTGATGTTGACCGAGCTGCCAAATCCTTGTGATTTTAATACCGGCAGGCCCTGATCGTGATACATGGCAAGGATCACGTCGGCATCTTCCAGGTACTTAGGTTGGAACAGGGTGTCGGCGGGCAGCGGCCCGACGATATTCATATTCTGCTCGCGCAGCTCGTTGAGCGCGGGGATAATCACATCTATCTCTTCGCGGCCCAGATGGCCATCTTCACCCGCATGGGGGTTGAGGCCACAGACATAGATCTTAGGATCTTTGAGGGCAAACTTTGTGACCAGATCCTGATGTAAAATCTTGATGATCTGATGCAGGCGGTCACGGGTGATCGCCTTAGACACATAGGCCAGCGGAATATGGGTTGTCACCAGCGCCACCTGTAGGCCCGGCGCCGCGAGTAGCATCACCACATCCTGACAGTTAGCCTGATGGGCAAAAAACTCGGTATGGCCGCTAAAGGGAATGCCTGCCTGGTTGATTATCCCCTTGTGCACAGGACCCGTGACAACGGCATCGAACTCGCCATTCATGTTCTTCTCACCGGCATAGGCCAGGGTATCGATCACATAGCTGCTGTTCAGTTCATCGAGCTTACCGCACACCGCCTCGTTGACCAGCGGGAAGGGAACTATGGTTAAGGTACCAGCTTCCTGCGGCTTAGGGGGCTGATTGGGCTGGAAGGGGCGCAGCTGTATCGGCAAGCCGATCTGCTTGGCGCGACTGGTCAGCAAAGTGGGATCTGCACAAACAACAAGCTCAGCGGGCCAAGCGCGCTGAGCAAGTTGAATGACTAAGTCTGGACCCACACCGGCAGGTTCTCCCGGTGTGATGGCGATGCGTTTAGTCGTCAATATGATTAACCTCGATTGAAATCGGCATCGAATACTTCAATGTAAGCCTCTGCTCGCATTTCATCCAGCCAGTTTTGTAATTCTTCATTAAACTTACGGCGGAAGATGAGCTGGTGTGCCCGATTAGTGTTAAATTTATCTGTCGCATCCGTCCTGCGTCTCTCTTCCAGCTGCACTATGTGCCAGCCGTGGCTAGAGCGGAATGGCTCACTGATCTCGTTGATCTTCAATGCGCCTAATGTCTGTGCGAAGGCCGGTACATAGACGGTGGGGTCTGCCCAGCCTAACTCGCCGCCCTTGGCAGCCGAACCTGGATCTTCGCTATATTGACGAGCCAGGGTGGCAAAGTCGGCCTCACCGCTTCTCAGCTGGTCTGCAAACTTGTCGAGCATTGCCTTGGCACGTTCTTCCGACAGGATAGGTGACGGCTTGATCAGTATATGGCGAGAACGCACTTCGTCAATTTCTTTGGTCTGCAGGCCGCGGGCATCCATCACCTTGATGATGTGGAAACCGGCGCCACTGCGTACCGGACCTATGATGTCGCCCGTCTTGGCGCCCACTAACAGTTCGGCGAACAGGGTTGGCATCTCATTGACGTTCATGTAATCCCAGATACCGCCTTCAAGGGCCTTAGGGCCTGAAGAAGAGGCGATGGCTGTCTGTTTGAAGTCGGCATTGCTTTGCAGACGCTTGAGCACGGCGTTGGCGCGGCTGCTGGCGGCCTCAAGTTGTTCGCTGTTGGGGCTGCTGGGCACCTCGATCAAGATGTGACCGATCTGGTATTCCACCTGTTGCATCCCTTGCTCTTCAATAAGCTTAACCAGGCTGTTGATCTCCTGTGGGGAGACCTGAATACGGCGCTGAACCTGAATACGTTGGATCTCGCCCAGGGTGATCTCTTCTCTGAGCTGCTCGCGGTATTGGCTCCAGCTCATGCCCTCGGCCTCAACCTTTTCACGCATCATCTCAGGAGTCATCTTCTGCTCCTTGGCGATGTTTTCTATGGTCTGGTCCAGTTGCAGGTCACCGATATGCAGACCGATGCGATCGGCCATCTGTAGCTGCAGACGGGTCACGATAAGACGTTCGATCACCTGAGTGCGCAGCGCCTTGTCTGAAGGGAGTGACTGGCCGGCGGCTTTTGCGTTGGCTTTGACTGTCTTCAACATGTTGACGATTTCGCTTTCCAGCACTATGCCTTCGTTGATCTGAACCGTCACCCTATCCAGAGGAACGTTCTCGGCCATTGCGCCGTGGCTCATCGCCAATGTAAGTAAAGCAAAAATCAGTTGTTTACAGGGTTTCATCCACAAAAATCCTTGGCATATTCAGGTCGGTCGACACAGGTGTCGGCCGAGTATCTAATTCGACTATTCTGATTGGACTACAAGTCCGTATCTAGGTTCAGCGCAAAGCCGATTAAAATATCAAAACTAGTTTTTCAGGTAGAGCGGCTTGCGATAGTTAAACAGGCCATCGTTAAGCATGTCCGATACCCCTAGCGGGCCGGAGCCACCTAATCCCTTGATCACAAAGTTCAGGTAGAAGCCGCTTTCAAACAGCTCTCTGTCGTTAAACGTCGGATCCAGGTTGTCATCGTAGTTGGTTTTAATGCGGTAATGATAACTTAAGCGCACCGCCCAGCAACAAGATTCGTACTGAAATCCTGTGTAGGTCTCGACGCTTCGATTTTCATTGAGATCGTAATACCAGTTGCCCACGATATACCAGTTGTCGTTAATCGGCCAGGCGGTGCGCAAGCCGGTTTGCGACACATTAACAGATTCGTTGGTGTTGCTGTTAACTAAATCGGGTACATAACGGTAGCTTAGCTGTAGCAGCTTGTTGACCCCGGGGCGGAAATCCAGGGTGACCTCACTCTTCTTGTTGTTCTTGTTTTTGGTGTCATATTGAATGGCACCGCTCAAGAACCAATCGCTGTAGAGCTGAGTATTCAGCTCCGCCGCCAGCACAGAGTTTGAGGTATTCTCCTGCTTAAAGATCTCGTTGGGACGGGAGGGATCTGTGATGCCAACCTTGCTGTCCTCGAAGTAGTAGATCTGACCCAGGCTGAATTTGAAGCGCTCAAGGTTATGATCGTCAAACAGGCGTGTGGTGAGACCCAGAGTCATCTGGTTGGCGTCGGCGATACGGTCCAGACCCGAGAAGCGGCGATCCCTGAAGAGGCCGTAGTAGTCTTCCTGCAGCAGCGCGGTGTCATAGATGCCTATGTTGGACTGGTCTTCATAGCCGACGTACAGATACTGGAACTGGGGTTCCAGGGTCTGACGGTAGTTGACGTCGAAGTAGTCGGTGAAACGCTCGAAATTGATCTGACCGTGGATACGCACCTGAGGCAGGGTACGACTCACCGAGCTGTCCAGCGGCTGGGTGCCTGTGTAGTTCTTGGTGTCCTGCCAATAGTTGGTCTGCAGCAGCTTAAGCTCACTGGTCAGCGAGCCCGCGGGGCCGTGGATAGGCAAGGATACGCTGGGTTCGAAATGCAGACGGCTAGCGGTGGCATATTGGTCGTCCTTATGACGGAAGTTGCTGGCTTCCCCCATGAGGTTGAAGTCTATGCCCTGCCAAAGACCGGGGGCGCGATAATTAAAGCCAACCTGTGGCATGACCTGATAGGGGGATTCCTCTTCGCCCAGTACCTTGATGTCCTGCACCCTGGCTGACATGTCCCAGTTATCTTCGAAGTAGGCGATCTCACCGATGCGAGAGAGTTGGTTGTCGGTGGCGCGCAACACGTCTGAGGGCAGGTCGTTGAAGTAGTTGTTGTCTGACACATTGGTAAAGTTGGCCAGTACCCGCCAGTTGTCGGCGATGGCACCTTGATGCTGCCAGTGGTAGAGGTAACGGTCGGCGCGGTTAGGCACCAGATTGTCGTTGCTCAGGTACTCTATATTTAACTGTCCCTGCTGGGCCTCTCCGGCGAGATAGCGAAACTCCGACTTGAGGAACAGGCCGCGAGCCGACATATAGTGCGGAGTGAAGGTGAGGTCATACTCGGGGGCTATGTTCCAGTAGTAGGGAGTCGCTACCTCGACACCATTGGTGGTGCTGGTGCTGAAAAACGGGAACAGGAAGCCAGTTTTGCGCTTCTCCGATACCGGAATCGTCATATAGGGCAGATAGAAGACGGGCACATCGCCTATCTTGAGCTTGGCATCCCAGAGTTCGCCCCACTCTTCGCTGCTGTCTATCTTGATAGTCTCTGCTTCCAGCAGCCAGGAGCTATCGCCCGGAGGACAGGTCGTAAAGTTGGTATTTGACAGGTGCAGGTTGTTGTCCTGAGTGATCTCCAGGTTTTCCGCTTCGCCGTGGATCTGCTGACCATGGAGCCAATACTGGGCACCCTGAAGCTGTGCGCTGTTGGTGCGCATTTCGGCGCTGAGGGAGTCTGCCGTGACGGTAAACATATTGTCCTGGAACACCAGGTTACCGTTGGCGTCCAGGCGTTCGTTGGCCTGATCCAATACTGCGCTGTCGGCGGCGATATGGCGGCCACCCTGGCTGAAAGTCACATCTCCCTGGAAACTGGCCTTATCGCCCATCTTGGCTGCCGACGAGTCGGAAACGATCTTAATCTGCTGCAGATCTAGGGGACGCTCGTCTGTGGTGGGCTCTGGGATAGGTACGGGCGGAAGTACCAGACACTGGGCACCGGGCGCGGGAGTGGTTTCCGATTCGTCTGCCAAGACTAGCTGCGGGAGTAGCGCCAATGCCAATAAGTAACGGATATGCATCTTTTATCGTTTTTGTGGTTTCTTAGTCTAGACAAGTTATCGGTGAGAATAGTTGCATCCCTCTTGGGAAGCAACTTAGCAAAAGAGATAGAATCATCTTAATTGCTGTTTCTATTTTGCTTTATAATAAAGCAATTTTCTTCTAAGAGCCATGAGGTGCCCTTGTCAGATCCAAGATTTCTTGCCCTTAATTCATGGATAGCGCGAACTTTAGGCGATGAGGCTCAGATAGCCTTAATTTCCGGTGACGCCAGTTTCCGCCGCTACTATCGTGTTAAGTGTTCAAACCAGACTTTTATCGCCATGGACTCACCGCCGGATCTGGTGCCCGTCGCCCCTTTTATCGCCCTCGCAAACGCCTATTGTGACCATGGCATCCTGGCGCCAGAGGTTAAGGCCGCAGATATGGCACAAGGCTTTCTGCTGCTCTCGGATCTCGGCGATACTCAGCTGCTCGAGGTGCTCACCCTTGATAACGTCGGTCACCATTATGGTAAGGCGTTGGGGCTGCTCGACGAGATACAGACCATCACCTCGTCGGCTGGGCAGCCCTTGCCCGACTATGACGACGCCTTCGTGCTGCGTGAGCTGAATATTTTTGTAGAGTGGCTGCTTGAACATCATCTGCAGCTGAGCCTCGACAGCCAGACCCGGCAGATGATTTATGACTGTTTCGGCCTGCTTATCGATAATGTCGCCCAGCAGCCCAAGGTGGGTATGCACAGGGATTACCACAGCCGCAATCTCATGCTATGTGATGGCAAGCTGGCGGTGATCGATTTTCAAGATGCTGTCTTAGGTCCCATCACCTATGACGCAGTTTCCCTGCTGCGCGACTGTTATGTGCGCTGGCCAAACGCTGTGGTCGAGCCCTTGCTTGAGCTGCACTATAAGCAGGCCCGCGCCCTGGGGCGTATAGGAAATAAGGTGGATTTGGCTCAGTATCGCCGCTGGTTCGATCTCATGGGGATGCAGCGCCACCTCAAGGCGGCAGGGATCTTCTGCCGCCTCAACTATCGCGATGGCAAGCCGGGTTACCTTAAAGATATTCCGCTGACGTTAGATTATGTGTGTGACATAGGGGCGAAATACCCTGAGTTTGAGCCGTTTGTTGCCTGGTTGAGGTGTGAGGTTGTGCCGCATATGACGAGCGACAAGCTGTCTCAACTGACAAGCAAATCGGAGGCACAGTGATGAAAGCCATGATACTCGCGGCCGGTCGTGGTGAACGTCTTCGCCCCCTGACCGATACGCTTCCTAAACCCCTGGCAGAGGTGGCGGGAAAGCCGCTCATCGTCTATCACATTGAGCGCCTCGCGGCTCTTGGTATTACAGAGATAGTGATCAACCACGCCTGGTTGGGCCACAAGCTCGAGGCCAGTCTGGGGGATGGCAGCGACTGGGGCGTGAGCATCTGCTACAGTCCAGAGACACAAGCCCTAGAGACAGGTGGTGGCATCAAGCAGGCGCTGGCGCTGCTGGGGGATGAACCTTTTCTGGTGCTCAATGGTGATGTCTACATCGACAGCCTGCCCACAGTGAAAGGCCAGTCGCTGGATGTGGCGCTCGATACCGCAAGTATTACCGAGTTGATGAGTGAGCATGAGGCTTATCTCTGGTTGGTGGATAACCCTAAGCAGCATCCTGAAGGGGATTTTGCCTTGGAGAAGGGGAAGGTATTCGATAACCGTGAACCTAGGCTGACCTTTTCCGGCATGGCCATCTATCATCCACGTTTCTTCGATGGCACCCCCAGCGGGCGTTTTGGTCTGGCGCCGCTGTTAAGAGCCAAGATGCAGCAGGGGCTGATCGGTGGCGAGCACTATCGACATCTCTGGTGCGACGTGGGTACGCTGCAAAGGCTGGAGTCACTGGACGCCGAGTTAAGGGCGGCACAAGAACACAATAAAGGTTGTTAGATGAAGATTTGGGGTAAGTTTTTCGGTTTTGCCATAGGTTTCATGTTTGGTCGCATCATAGGCGGAATCATAGGTCTCTGGCTCGGGCACCTCTATGACAAGAAGCGTGGTGAGGTGGAGGCTTTGGTGGGCAAGGGCAGCGATCGTCAGGCGCTGTTCTTCAATACCGCATTTGCGGTGATGGGTCATGTGGCCAAGGCCTCGGGCCAGGTCACAGAGAATGATATTCGCTTAGCGACCGCGCTGATGGATCAGCTGCGCCTCAGCGGCGATGCCCGCCGCGAGGCCCAGGCGGCCTTTACCCAAGGTAAGGCGGCCGACTTCGACCTTAAGGCATCGCTGCGTACCTTCAGATTGATCTCCATGGGACGGCGGGAGCTGCTGCAGATGTTTCTGGAAATTCAGATCCAGACGGCACTGTCGGACGCCGAGCTAGATGCCAAAGAACATGCCATACTCTTAACCGTGGCGCAGGAGCTGGGCTTTAGTCGCGAGCAACTCGATGAACTGCTCAAGCGTTGGCAGGCGGAGGTTAACTTTCAGCGTCACGGTCGTCAGCAGACCTCAATCAATGATGCCTATGAGGTATTGGGACTCACCGAGCAGGCCTCGGATCAGCAGGTGAAGCGAGCTTATCGCAAGCTGATGAACGAGCACCATCCCGACAAACTGGTTGCCAAGGGGTTACCCGCCGAGATGATGGAGCTGGCCAAACAGAAGGCGCAGGATATTCAGGCCGCCTACGACAGAGTGAAGCAAGATCGTGGGATGAGATGAACATTAGCTAACTAAGGAGAGGGCGATGATGCGAACAAGACAGATCTTATTGACAGGTCTCTTAACATGGATGCTAGCCGGAGGGGCCTGGGCTCAATCGGATATCTACGTTGCCCCCTTCGGCGGTTATAGCTTCGGGGCCAGTGAACTCGACGCCACAGACGTAGGCACCAATACCCGGGGCGAGGTCAGCATCAAGGATTCCAGCCATTACGGTATCATAGTGGGGATGAAGACCCGGGACCCAGGCGATATCTACCTGCTTTACAGTCACCAGAGCACAGATATGCATGCCGCGGGCATGTTCAACCCCAATCGCTTGGCGAAACTGCAGTTGGACTATGCCCACTTTGGCGGTTCGCTCTATTTTCCCAAGGGAAATTTGCGTCCCTATGTGACCGTCAGCGTCGGCATGACGCAGATGAGACCATCGGGCGATTTCTCCGACGAGTCGCGTTTTTCCATGGGGATAGGTGGTGGGGTGGAATACCTGATGGGCGATAACTTCAGCCTGTTTGCCGATGGCCGTGGTTACGCCACCTTTATCGATAGCGATAATTCGCTATTTTGCGATGCCAACCGTTGTATCTGGAATATCAGTGCCGATGTCATGTGGCAGGGCCAGGTTAACGCCGGATTCAAATACACCTTTTAACCCATAAGCGAGCAATCTTAATGAAGATAGTGGTACTCGATGGCTACACCCTCAATCCTGGCGATCTCGATTGGCAGCCCCTGGCGGCGCTGGGCGAGTTTCGCTGTTTTGACAGAACCTCCCCGGCCGAACTCCTAGATCGCGCTCAAGGGGCGCAGGTGTTGCTGACCAATAAGACAGTGCTCGATGCCGACGCACTTCAGGCCCTGCCTGGGCTCGAGTATATCGGCGTGCTCGCCACAGGCACCAACGTGGTGGATCTTGATGCTGCCGGCGAGCTTGGGATCAAGGTGACCAATGTACCTGGCTATGGGCCAGATGCGGTGGCCCAGATGGTATTTGCGCATATTCTTCATCACACCCAGCGTCTGGCCGAGCATCATAATGCCGTGGTAGACGGGGCCTGGTCTCAGGCACCGGATTTTTGCTTTACCCTGGCGCCGCTACAGTCTCTCAAGGGGAAGACGCTGGGGCTGGTAGGCTTTGGCGATATAGGCCGTCAGGTGGCCACTATTGCTAAGGCATTTCAGATGCGGGTGCTGGTCAATACGCGATCTATTAAACACGATCTCCCTGAAGGGGTTAGCTGGTGTGAGCGTGAGGCGCTCTTTGCCAGCGCCGATATCATCTCGCTGCACTGCCCGCTGACGCCGGATACCCAGCAGTTGATCAATTCAGCGCGGCTCAGCGCCATGAAGCCCGGTGCTATCTTGATCAACACGGCCCGGGGCGGTTTGGTAGATGAGCAGGCCCTGGCCGATGCCTTGGAGCAGGGGGAAATTGCCGCCGCCGGGGTGGATGTCTTATCGAGTGAGCCGCCACAGGCTGACAATCCGCTGCTGAGTGCGCCTCATATCAGCATCAGCCCCCATAATGCCTGGGCGACCAGGGAGGCGAGGCAGAATCTGCTGACCATTGCCGTCGATAACCTCAAGGGCTATCTGGCGGGGCAACTGATTAATCAGGTGAATTAAACCAAGGTCATCTGGTTGAAAAGAAAAGGGCGCCTGATTCTTGAGAAGAAGAGGCGCCCTTTTTTTTGATTTCACTTGCGGAGGATTTAATCCAGCAAAACTTCTACCTGAGCGGCAACCTTGAGCGCCTTGTCGATGGCGTTATCAATGCTTTCCCCGCGGGCCAGGCCGACACCGAGACGGCGGCGACCGTCGATATCCGGCTTGCCGAACAGGCGTAGCTGGGTGTTGGGCTCAACGAGCGCCTGCGCCATCCCCTGATAGCCTATGTTGTGGCTGGTACCCTCTGCCAGGATCACGGCTGAGGCCGATGGGCCATGTTGTGCTATGTTGGCAATAGGCAGGCCTAAGATGGCCCGCACATGCAAGGCGAACTCAGACAGATCTTGGCTGATCAGCGTTACCAAGCCGGTATCGTGAGGGCGAGGGGACACTTCGGAGAAGTAGACCTCCTCTCCCTTGATAAACAGTTCGACGCCGAACAGGCCATAACCGCCCAGCGCCTCGACTACCTTACGCCCTATCTCCTGTGCCTTGGCGAGCACGGCATCAGACATGGCCTGGGGCTGCCAGGACTCGCGGTAGTCACCATCTTCCTGGCGATGGCCGATAGGGTCGCAGAAGTGGATGCCGTTGACGGCGCTGACGGTGAGCAGGGTGATCTCATAGTCGAAGGGCACGAAACCCTCGACTATCACCCGGCCGCCACCGGCGCGGCCGCCCTCCTGGGCATAACGCCAGGCCGAGAGAATATCCTCCTCGCTGCGTATGATGCTCTGGCCCTTGCCAGAGGAGCTCATCACAGGTTTAACCACGCAGGGCAGGCCTATGTCGGCGACCGCCTGCTCAAATTCGTTTTGGGTGTCGCAGAAGAAATAGGGTGAGGTGGGTAGTCCCAGCGTCTCGGCTGCCAGGCGGCGTATGCCTTCGCGATCCATGGTGAGCTGGGTGGCCTTTGCCGTGGGGATCACCTTAAGGCCTTGGGCCTCCATCTCAACCAGGGTTTGGGTGGCGATGGCTTCGATCTCTGGGATCACCAGGTGAGGCTGTTCCTGTTCTATGATGGCGCGCAGCGCCTCGCCGTCCAGCATATTGATCACATGAAACCTGTGACTGACCTGCATGGCTGGAGCATTTGGGTAACGGTCGACGCCTATGACTTCAACGCCCAGGCGTTGTAGTTCGATGGCAACTTCTTTGCCGAGTTCGCCGCAGCCAAGCAGCATGGCGCGCAGCGCGCCGCGTGAATAGGGTGTGCCTATCATGGTGTGGGTACCTTTTATCTTGAGTGGGTCGTTCGCCCAACTTAGGTTATTTGGGGATCATCTTACCCCGTCGTCAGTAAGAAGCAGACCCTTTGCGCCGACAAGTGTGTACTGGATCAAGATTATGGTACCAATTAGAAAAGAAATATCAGCAATTTATGGCTAGTATAGTTAAGGTGATGTTAAGAGATTTGCTCGTTTGCGCCAGTCTTAAGGGGTGGTGCGCCGCCTGTTAAAAGGATTAACTAAGAGTAAGGAGTGAGCCGTGTTTCTGGATTACTTTGCTTTAGGCGTCATCATCTTTGTCGCCGTCTTCCTGTTTTATGGGGTGATCGTCATTCATGATATTCCCTATGAGATAGCCAAGAAGCGTAATCATCCGCAGCAAGATGCTCTGCATGTTGCCGGTTGGGTGAGCCTATTTACCCTGCATGCTATCTGGCCCTTCCTGTGGATCTGGGCAACCCTGTATCGTGAAGATAGGGGCTGGGGCTTCAACAAGGTGGTCGAGCGAGAGCTGGCGCTGGAGGATGAGGTAAAACAGCTCAACCAGACCATAGCCAAGCTCGAGCAGCGTCTCAGCGCGGTCGAGGGCGGGCAAACGGCCCTGCATGTGGTCGATACGCCGTCCGTTGAGCAAGAGAAGGAGTCATAAGATGGATCTGTTACTCATTCTGACCTATACCGCTATCTGTATCGCCATCTTTAAGATCTTCAAGATCCCGCTCAATAAGTGGACTGTGCCCACGGCGATCCTCGGTGGCATAGTGATCGTCGGTGCCTTGGTACTCTTGATGAACTATAACCATCCTTACACTCCCTATGCTCGTCAGGTATTTGCCACCGTGCCCATTAACCCTGCGGTGCGCGGTCTGGTGATCAGCGTCGAGGCAAAGCCCAATGTGCCCCTGAAGAAGGGGGATGTGCTGTTTCGTATAGATCCCGAGCCCTTCGAGGCGGTAGTGATGCAAAAGCGCGCGGCCTTGGCAGCGGCCGAGCTTGAGGTACCGCAGTTGGAGGCGGCCTGGCAGACGGCGCAGGCCAGCGTGGAGCGTGCCACGGCGGATAGAGACCGTACCAAGTCGGCGTTCGAGCGTTACGAGAAGGGGCGCAAGCGTGGCGGTGCCAATTCGCCCTTCACCGAGCTCGAGCTGGATAACAAGCGTCAGCTCTACATGGCCTCTGAGGCCCAGCTAGCCGCGGCCTGTTCAGAAGAACTAAGGGTCAGGTTGGCCTATGAATCCAATGTCGACGGCGTCAATACCAAGGTGGCCGGCATTAGGGCCGAGTTGGATAAGGCCATCTATGATCTCGAGCACACAGTGGTGCGGGCACCGGCCGACGGCATAGTGACTCAGATGGCACTACGCCCAGGAGTGATTGCCGTGCCTATGCCGCTACGCTCCTTGGTGAGTTTCATTCCCGATGAGGATCGCTATTTTGCCGGCGCCTTCTGGCAAAACTCTCTGCTGCGACTCAAGGAGGGGGATGAGGCGGAGATGATCTTAGACGCCGCGCCCGGTCAGGTGTTTAAGGGAAGGGTGGCCAAGGTGCTGCCAGCCATGGCCGAAGGCGAGTTTCAGTCTCAGGGGGCACTGGTCTCTTCCATGGCGCTGTTGCCTCGGGGGCGTGCCATCATCTTGATCGAGCTTGATGATCACGAGGCCAAGCGAAGCTTCCCTGCCGGGGTATCGGGTCAGATAGCCGTCTACACTGAGCACTTTTCCCATGTGGCCGTGATGCGTAAGGTGCTGCTGAGGATGCAAGGCTGGCTGAACTATCTGTTTCATTAGCCCGAGCTCGATCAAAGGCTAGCTCTAGGTTCCGTTTTCTGACAATAAAATGCCCGCATTGCGGGCTTTTTATTGGGCGAGTGTCGAGGCCTGCAATTGAATTTACTGGGATACTGGGGTATCAATAGCGCTTGAGCTTACCGTCTCGTGTCAGTTCCAGCGGCTTCGATGCTGTCGTTAGCAAATTTGTTTAAGGATGACCCATGCAAGATATTCGTGACCTCACCGCCGTACTGCGCTCCAACACCCCCATAGTGGTGATCGAAACCTATGAAGAATATCGGGTCATTGAGTTGCTAAAGAGGGTATCGACCATCTTATATCAGCCCTTGTTCACCTGGAGTATCACCCAGGGGCTGACCCGCGCCGACGTGAAGATGGGGACCCAGAAGTTCAACACAGATCCCGCGGAAATTCTGGGGCAGATTAAGTCCACCAGTCAGCAGGGGATCTATGTATTGTGCGACTTTCACCCCTTCGTCGAGAATGCGCCCAAGAATGTGCGTCTGCTTAAGGAGATCGCATTAGAGTATGAGGCGCTGAAACATACCATAGTCCTGGTGAGTCATGCCTTCGATATTCCGCCTGAGATCAAACGCTACTGCGCCCATTTCTCCATCTCGTTGCCAGATACGACCCAGCTGCAAAACCTCATCTATGAGCAGATAGACAGGGCTCGTGCCGATGGCCTGCTGCAGAGTGTCGACGATGATGCCGTGATCAAGCTGGCAGAGAACCTAAGGGGCCTGACCTTCGACGATGCCCGTCGCCTGGCCCATAAGGCGATAGTGGACGACGGGGCGATCACCCACTCGGACGTGGACAGAATCAATCAGGGCAAGTTTAAGTTGCTGGATATGGAGGGGGTGCTGCAGTTCGAGTATGACACCAGCGACTTCTCCCAGGTGGCCGGCCTGCATAACCTGAAGAAATGGCTCTCTCAACGCAGTCCTGCGTCGAATGCAGAGGGCAGAGTCGATCACCCCAAGGGGATTCTGCTGTTGGGGGTACAGGGCAGTGGCAAGAGCCTGGCGGCCAAGGCGGTGGCGGGCATGTGGCAGCGGCCATTGCTGCGCCTTGATATGTCGGCGTTGTATAACAAGTATATCGGCGAGACCGAGAAGAATCTGCGCAATGCTTTGGCGCTGGCGGATCTCATGGCTCCCTGTGTCTTGTGGATCGATGAGATAGAGAAGGGGCTGAGCAGCGGCAGCAGCGACGATGGCACTTCCAAGCGGATATTAGGGGCGCTACTTACCTGGATGGCCGAGCGTCAGTCTGAGGTGTTTCTGGTGGCCACGGCCAACGATATCAGCGCCTTGCCACCCGAGCTGATGCGTAAGGGCAGGATGGATGAGATCTTCTTTGTGGATCTACCCGACGACAGCGTGCGTCAGGCGATCTTCCTGATCCATTTGCAGCGCCGCGAGTTGGACCCGCTCAGTTTCGATCTGGCCAAGTTGTCACAAGCCAGTCAGGGATTTTCCGGCGCCGAGATAGAGCAGGCGATCATCTCGGCGCGCTACACGGCGCGGGCACTGGAACAGCCTGTATCCCAGGTACTCTTGTTGGGTGAGTTGATGAAGACCCGGCCCCTATCTGTGGTGATGCGAGAAAAGCTTGCCGGGCTGCGCCACTGGGCGAAAGGGCGTACGGTTAACGCCCATCGATAGTCAGAGAATCGTTACTCTGTCTTAGGAGGGAATTGGTTGAGGATCTTGCTAATGGTTTCCCGGGTTTCCTTGGCCTTCTTCTCGCCGCCGTCGTCATAGTCAAACTTGTCACTGCCGCGCCAGATCAGCTTGTTACTGGCGCTGTCGACGATATCTATCTGGATGATCTGCATCTTGGTGTTGTCTTTGCCCAGGGGGACACCGACACTGGTGCTCACTCCCACCCCGCCTGAGCTGCCCCAGCTCCCTGTGCCCAAACCTATAGAGACGCCAGAACGCTTGGGTTTGTCCACCACCTTAAAGCCATAGGTCACCATGAATTGTGTTTGATCTGGGCTCTGCTGATAGCCGCGCTGCGTCAGGTTTTCGACTATGGCGTTATCGATCCGCTCCGTGCTGAGGGGATCGCCTATGTCGGTTGGTCGTTGCAGGGTGAAATGCTTGAGCGAGCCGAAATCATACTGGGTATCGTAATCTGTGCTGGGTTTGCTGGCACAGGCGCTCAGTAGCAAGGTGGCGATTGTGAGGATGAGCAGGCGTAGTAAGTTCATAGTGCTTCCTGTGAAATAATCATAAATTTCAGCTATCAGCTTATTTATACAAGAGTTTTTAGTTTATCGATATGAATAAAGTTTAGCCAGTTGCCGAGAATTAGGTTATGTTTTAACTATAGGCTCCTTTAGCGTCCCCTTATGTGAGCCCGAATTCGAGATGGTATAGACAATTAGGTGCGGCTAGCCCCCATGGAACAGTTAGAGTTTTTCGAGATCCCCAGTCCCTGTATTGGTGTCTGTCAGACAGATGCCAGGGGCTATTGTAAGGGGTGTTTGCGTAGCAGAGAGGAGCGCTTCAACTGGCTGAACTTCTCTGACGCCCAGAAAAACGAGGTGATCCGTCTGTGTAAGCAGCGACACCGCCGCCGTCGCCTGGCCCTGTTAAAGGCGAAGAAGACGGCTATGCTCGAGGAGCGCGCCGCCGCGACCCAATCCCTGGATTTCGACACCCATTCCGACACCGAATAAGGCGCGATGCTAACTCTTTTGGCCTTATGTGCCAGTCTGCGATTTTCGCTGTCTGCTGGCGTTTATCCTGGGCCAGCTCAGGGTAAATACCGTGCTGCCCGGCTCGCTCGCCAATGACACCCGGCCGTTGTGTTTATGCATGATCCGCTTGATGATAGCCAGTCCCAGTCCATGGCCCTTGTTACCGTTCTGTACCACCTTGCTGCGATAGAAGGGCTCGAAGATCTTCTCCTGATCCACGGCCGCGATGCCCGGGCCATCGTCGATGACCTTAAGCTGCACCGACTTGTTGTCCTGGCCGATGGCGATGGTGATGCGACTCTGGGCGAAGCGCTGGGCATTGATGATCAGGTTTTGCAGCGCCCGCTCGATAAGCGATGGGTCGCCCATCACCTTTAGTTCCGGAGTCTGCTCGTCAAAATAGATAGGGGTGTCATGGCGGTTCTGTAGCCGGCTGATGGTCTGCTGGGTGAGCTTGGTCAGCTCGCAGCATTCAAATTCCATATCCTGCTGCTGAGACTCCAGGCTGGCGTAGGTCAGCAGCTCCTGTAACAGGGTCTCCATCTCTTTGACATCCTGCTGCATCTCGTCGAGGAAAGCCTGACGCTGTGCGGGATCGGAATCGGGGGCGCAGTATTGAGGCACCAAGGCCAGGGCAAACTTGAGCCGGGCCAAAGGTGTTCTGATCTCGTGGGAGACGGCGTTGGAGAGGTGCTTCTGGTTTTCGATGAGGGCACTGATGTGGCGGGCCATCTCGTTGAAGGTACTGGCCAGTGGCTGTACCTGGGAGCGGCTGGAGAGCTGAATTTGGGTATCCCACTTGGCCTGACCGAAAGCCTTGGTTGCCAGACGCAAGGTCTTGAGATCCCGCGATAGGGGCCAGACCCAGATCAGCGCGACTAATGCCAGGGAGAGGTAGAAGAAGAGGGTAAACAGGCCGCGTAGCTGCTCCCTGGGATCTATCTCTATGGGGCCGGCCATCAGAAGTTGTTGGTCATCGACCTCGATGAAATGCAGCTCGTGCTGCTCGTCTGGTGCGGTGATCAATACGCTGTCGCGGCCGAGGGATTCGTCTTGGTTGATGGCCACCTGTGCCTTAGACAGTAGCCTGAGAGGGTAGGTCTCTCGAGTGCTCAGTTGTGCCAGGTATGCCTCACGCTCGGCAGCAGGGAGCTTGCCGATCAGCTGTGCCAGGGCGATCAGCGGCGCGTCTTGGACGCCGCTGTCGTCGACATTGTTTTGCCAGATACTGTCCAGGGTCCAGCCTATACCGAGAAAACTGAGGCTCAGTAGCAGGTATAGGCTAATGAAGAGTCGTTTCAACGCTGCTCCGTTAGTTGTTCCAGGCTTCAGGGGCAAACAGATATCCCTGACCCCATACCGTCTTAATTCTAAACGGGGTTTGGATATTGTCACCTAACTTCTTGCGCAGCCTGGAGATACGCACATCTATCTTCCTGTCTTTACCGTCGAAGTCGATGTTGAGCAGATATTGATAGATATATTGGCGGCTCAGCACCTGTCCCGCCTGGGAGGCCAGCAGCCAGAGCAGTTCGAACTCATGACTGGTGAGGTCCACCTCGAGCTCGCCCAGACGAATGGCCTGGGTGTGGGGATCTATGCTTAGCTTGCCAAAGGTCAGACAGTGAGACTCTGCCTGTGGCGGCTTGGCGGTGCGGCGCAGCAGATTATTGATGCGAGCGACAAGCAGGGCAGGGTCTACCGGTTTAACCACATAGTCGTCGGCGCCCAGCTCCAGCCCCTTGATCTGATCTTCGTTGGAGCCCAGGGCGCTCATCAGCAGGATAGGGCCGGCGAAGTAGTCGGGCAGCTTCTCACAAAGCGTAAGGCCATCCATCCCTGGCAACATGATATCGAGTAAGATGATATCTGGCTTGTAGTTGATCAGTCGGGTCAATACGGTATCACCGCGACGCTCAACTTCAACGTGCATTCCATGCGACTTTAAATAATCCACAATCAGGTTTGCCAGGCGAATATCGTCTTCGACGAGCAAGACTCTATGGGTCGATTGAGATTCGGTCATTAGAATAGACTCCAGGGGTTGCGATAACGACGTCTCACCTGAGGCGCCGCAGTTGGGGTAACTTTTAGTTTCACGCCGGCCAAGGTTTGGTGGCTCTGTTTGTCTATCATGACAAACTGAATATCTTTCTGTGTCTCAACCTTCAGGGTGAGTGAGTGGGTATTGGGCGAGTCGGCGCACCATTTCTCCAGGTCGCTATGATCCGACATGATGCAGACGACTTGGGGATAGGGCGTCTCCCAGTTTAAAACCAACTCGATTTCACAGCTCTGTTCAACATCGGCCGTGATACAAATTTGGGGCGACAAAGACAAGCTGGCCGTCGACTCCTGGCCCACGGCATAGGTAATGTTGCACAATAAAATGATGACAAGAATTGCCTGTATCAGCTTGAAAGTCATTGAAAATACTTACCTTAGAACCTATAGGCAGTGCCGATAAAGTAAGTGTTGGTATAACTTTCGGTGACCAGCGGACTGGCGACGATTTCGTCGGCCAGATCGGTATAGCGTACCAGGAAGAGTAGATCCCAGTGTTCTGTCATCATGTATTGTGTCGTCAATTCTAATCCTAAATTTGTGCCAGAGCCGGCATGATAGCGTTCACTCCAATATGCGTTCTCGCTCGGACGTACGCCATAATAGTAGTTGATGATCTCTTCGCTCTTCCAGTTGGCCACCGCGGCGACCTCAAACTTCCAGTCTGACAGGGTTAGGTTGTAGAGCCACTTCACCTTGGCCTCCATACCGGAGTGGACATCAAAAAGGTCGTGGGCCAAGGCCAGGTTGATTATACCCATTGGTGTGTAAATAAACGCTTCGGCTCCGCCAAGAAGTGTAAATTTTCTGTCTTCGAGCTCATTGAAGACCGGCTCCGGCTCTGCGCCAAAGGCTTGAAATCTAGTTGTTAAAGCCGGCGCCGAACTGAGCTGACTGGTGCCGGATATGAAGATGTTTGATGGATCCCAGCGGTAGAAGTAGGCGCTATCGCTGCTAAAACTTGTGGTCAGGTTGAGGCTGAACAGCTCCTTCTCCGCCAGGGTGTAACCCAGGTTACCGTTGTCGAAAAACCAGCTATCGCCATAGTAGGCCAGAGTAGGCGCCAGATAGATGGGGATGTCATCATAGTCGCGAACAGGGTTGGAGCGCTCGCCATAACCCAGTGCCAGGCCCAATTGCCATTGACCAACCTCAACACATTCATCATCTAAATGGCAAGCCTTCTGCTCTTCGGCCTGGATGGCAAAGGAGAGGAGCAGGGTTGTGAGTAGGCTTGTCAGCAGCTTGTTTTTCATGGGTATAGATACGCTAAATCGGGTCAAACAGGAGTCTGAACAAAAGATTACCATTTACGTCATATATGCACAGTGTTTTCGCGGTTCCTGATGCAAAATGATACAGCTTCACGCCTTGTGTTGGCTAAGTTTTGGTGAGTTGTTGCGCAGTATTTGGCTGGGTGTGATTCATTTTAGCTGTAGAGTTTGCTGACTTGTTGCAATAGTCTCTGCTGCTCGGTGCGCTCTCCTTCCCTTGGCATGGCAAGGCCGACCGTGCGTTTGAGTTGCAGATCGCCTATCGCCTTGTAGATGATGTTGTTCTGCTCCATCAATACTGGCAGGGCGGGCACCAAGGCGATGCCAACCCCAGCCGCCACTAGGCCCACGGCGTACTCCACCGTCTGGATCCGGGCGCGGATCTGCATCTTTATTCCCTCCAGATCCATCAGCTGCTGCAGATCTGCCAGGGCCTCGCAGGGGGCGCGGTGGATGAAAGGTTGGCCGCTAAGATCCTGCAGGCGGATCTCCTTCTTCAGCGCCAGGCTCATGGTCGAGGGGATCGCCAGCAGGTAGTCGTCATGCCAGATGGGCTGAAACACCTCATCGGATTTTAGCTGGCTGGTGGTGATGATGCGGGCGTCGCAGGGCTCGTTGGCCTCGACCAGGGTGAGCTCCATATCATGGCAGGCCTGGCTAAAGTCCTTGAGTAGCATGCTCATGCGCTGTACCCCGAGGGAGTTGATCAACCCAAGCTTGAAGGGTTGACGCTGCTCTGGCGTATTGAATAGTGAGCGAATTGCCTTGGACTCGTTCAGCAGCCGCTGTGCCAGGGGATAGAGGCGCTCGGCGGATTCGGTGGGGCTTACTCCTCTGCCGTGACGCTGAAACAGCTGGGTGTCGAGCTCGTCTTCGAGTTGGCTGATGGCCGAGGAGATCGATGGCTGGGCGATATAACACTGCTTGGCGGCTGCGCTGATGGTGCCTTTGTCGTAGACGGCGACAAAGTAGCTCAGGGCTCTTAGGTTCATATCTGGGCTCTTAGGTTGGTGTCAGGGATTCATGTTTACCCTTACGTAAGATATAGATTATAACTATGTAAGCTAAACAAAAAGAATATTTTTCCTACGGATAAATTATGCCTATGCTAGTCGAATTAGCAAGTGATGAATTAGTCACCAGCTGCAACCAAAACAATAAATGACAGCAAGGAACAGACTCATGGCTCGAGTGAAATTTGATTGGCAAGATCCACTGCAATTCGATGCGCTGCTTAGCGAAGATGAACGCATGATCCGCGACATGGTGCACGACTATGCACAAGAGAAGTTGATGACCCGGGTATTGATGGCCAATCGCAACGAGCATTTCGACCGTGAGATCATGAATGAACTGGGCGAACTCGGGCTCTTGGGGGCGACGCTGCCCGAGGCCTATGGCTGTGCCAATGCCAACTATGTCAGTTATGGCCTGGTGGCCCGTGAAATCGAGCGGGTCGATAGCGGCTATCGCAGTGCCATGAGCGTGCAGTCTTCATTGGTGATGCACCCCATCTATACCTATGGCAGCGAGCAGCAGCGCCAGAAGTATCTGCCTAAGCTGGCTACCGGCGAGTGGGTAGGCTGTTTTGGTCTGACAGAGCCGGATGTGGGCTCAGATCCCGGTGGGATGAAGACCCGCGCCGAGCGCATCGATGGGGGTTACCGTCTCAACGGCGCCAAGATGTGGATCACCAACTCGCCCATCGCCGATGTTTTTGTGGTGTGGGCCAAACTCGACGGCGTGATCCGTGGCTTTATCCTAGAGAAAGGCATGAAAGGGCTAAGCGCGCCTAAGATTGAGGGCAAGTTCAGCCTGAGGGCATCGATCACCGGTGAGATAGTGATGGACAATGTCGAGGTGGGTGAAGAGGCGCTATTGCCTAACGTCGAGGGGTTAAAGGGACCGTTTGGCTGTCTCAACAAGGCCCGCTATGGTATCGCATGGGGCGCACTGGGGGCGGCAGAGTTCTGTTGGCACGCCGCGCGTCAATATAGCCTAGATCGTATCCAGTTTAACCGTCCGCTGGCTGCCACTCAGCTGATCCAGAAGAAGTTGGCCGACATGCAGACAGAGATCACCACTGGTTTATTTGCCTGTCTGCAGGCCGGTCGCTTGATGGATCAAGACGCCTTACCGGTCGAGGCCATCTCACTGATTAAGCGCAACTCCTGCGGCAAGGCACTGGACATCGCCCGTACCTCCCGCGACATGCATGGCGGCAACGGCATCAGCGACGAGTTCCATGTGATCCGCCACGTGATGAACCTTGAGGCCGTCAATACCTACGAGGGTACCCATGATATTCATGCGCTCATCCTGGGTCGTGCGCAGACCGGTATCCAGGCCTTCGGCTAATTCCTCTCCTTCAGCTCGGAGCGACGGCGTCGTTTCGCCTTCTCGTCGCAGCGGCCTGTTGAACGCCTGTGGTATAGGCCTTGTTGCGCCCAATTGAGGTAGATCAACTTGGAAGATAGAGCTATTGCCCTCGACAGGCAATTTGTCGAACGTGTATCACAGCAAGATTTTCTGGAGATAGAGCAGGGCTGGTGCCACACCCGCTTAGGGCTCAGCGATGCCGATTTTGTCGGCATGTTCGAGTCTCAGATGAAGAGCCGGCTGCTGGATCTCGAGTCCCGTAAGATGCGGGCCCGCAATCAGGGCTTCTACACCATAGGCAGCTCGGGTCACGAAGGCAACGCCGCCTGCGCCGCGGCCCTGCGCCCGACCGATATGGCATTTCTGCACTATCGCAGCGCGGCCTTTATGATAGAGCGGGCGCGCCAGGTGCCCGGCGAGAAGTCTCTGTGGGACATGCTGCTCTCCTTCGCCGCCTCCAGCGAAGATCCCATCTCGGGCGGCCGTCACAAGGTGCTCGGCAGTAAGCGGCTGATGATACCGCCGCAGACCTCCACCATAGCCTCACATCTGCCCAAGGCGGTGGGGGCGGCCCTGAGTATTCCCCTGACCCAGCGGCTGGATATCGACAGCGTCTTGCCCGAGGACAGCCTGGTGTTCTGCAACTTTGGTGACGCCTCGGCCAACCATGCCAGCGCCCAGACGGCGATCAATGCCGCGGGCTGGGCCGCCTATCAGCAGGTGCCACTGCCGCTGCTGTTTGTCTGCGAAGACAATGGTATCGGCATCTCCACCGCCACCCCAAGTGGCTGGATCGCAGCCAACTTTCGCGACCGCGCCGGCATCAAGTATTTCTATTGTGATGGCCGGGATCTACTGGACTGTTACCGGGTCAGCCGCCAGGCGGCCGAATATGCCAGAGTCAAGCGCCGCCCCGTCTTCTTGCATGTCAGAACCGTGCGCCTGATGGGCCATGCCGGCAGCGACGCCGAGATTGCCTATCTGAACAAACAGAAGATTTTCGATAACGAGGCGCAGGACCCTCTGCTGCTCACGGCCAAGCAGATCATCGAGGCCAAGCTGATGAGCCCGGATGAAATCGTCGAGCAGTACCAAAGTCTCAAGGCGCGTATCGCGGCCATTGCCAAGGTCGCGGTCGAGCGGCCCAAGCTCACCAGTGCCAAGGCAGCGATGGCGGCAGTAGTCCCACCTGTAAATGACCAGGTTCAGGCACACCAAGATCTGTCCGAAGAAGCCTTTGCGCGGCTATTTAGCGCGGACAAGAACTCCCTGGGTAAACCGCTGCACATGGGCAAGCTTATCAACATGACGCTCACCGAGTTGATGGCACGTCAGCAGAACATAGTGGTCTGCGGCGAGGATGTGGGCAAGAAGGGCGGGGTATATCATGTGACCTCACGCCTGGTGGAGCGTTTCGGCCCCAACCGGGTGATCAATACTCTGCTGGATGAGACCTCAATCTTAGGCCTGGCCATCGGCATGGCCCACAACGGCCTGTTGCCAATTCCCGAGATCCAGTTCCTCGCCTATGTGCATAACGCCGAGGATCAGATCCGCGGCGAGGCGGCGACCCTGCCGTTTTTCTCTAACGGTCAGTTTAGCAATCCCATGGTGATCCGCATCGCCGGCCTGGGTTATCAGAAGGGTTTCGGCGGCCACTTTCATAACGACAATTCACTTGCGGTGTTTCGCGACATTCCAGGCCTCATCCTAGCCTGCCCCTCTAACGGCGCCGATGCCATGGGGATGCTGCGGGAATGCGTGCGTCTGGCCGAGCAGGAGCAGCGACTGGTGATCTTCTTAGAGCCGATCGCGCTGTACATGACGCGGGATCTCCATGAGGAGGGCGATGGCCTCTGGAGTCATGCCTATTGTCCCCAGGAGCAGGCGAAAGCATTGCCCTATGGTGAGTTGGGTGTCTATGGCAAGGGCAAGACGCTGGCCATCCTCAGCTATGGTAATGGTTATTATCTCAGCCGCCAGGCCGAGCTTGAACTGTCCAAGTTGGGTATCGACTGTCGGGTGATCGATCTGCGCTATCTCATCCCCCTCAACGAGGAGGCGATCATCGCGGCGGTGAGCGAGTGCGAGCATTTGTTGATAGTCGATGAGTGCCGCCGCAGTGGCTCGGTAAGCGAGGCGATAGTGACCTGTGTGCATGAGCGTCTGGGTGATCTCGCGCCGCAGATGGCCAGGCTGACTGCCGAAGATTGCTTTATTCCATTGGCCGAGGCGGCGACCCTGCCATTGCCGGGGCGCTCGCAAATCGTCGAGGCCGCCCTAGGCCTAGTTGGCGAGCTGGCTAATGCCGATGAGGGCAGAGAAACCATCGCACGTGCTGGAGTGAGACAAGCCTTATGACACAGGAAGCCAAGATGAAGAATACCGACCAAGTGGGCGGGGCAGGCAAGCTAAGAGCCTTGGTAGTGGCGCCGGGAAGAGGCTGTTACAACAAGGAGGAGCTTGGCTATCTGGCCAGATTCCATAGTGACAAGCCCGCCTTTATCGAGGCGATCGATGCCTATCGACGCGACCTGGGGCAGAAGCCCATCGCCGAGCTCGATGGCCAGAGTAAATACTCCTTTAAGTTACACACGCCGGGGGAGAATGCCTCTGCCCTTATCTATGCCTGCGCCATGGCGGACTTTATGGATATCGACCGTGAGCGGTTTGAGATAGTGGCGGTGACCGGTAACTCCATGGGCTGGTATATCGCCCTGGCACTTGCCGGCGCCCTGGATGAGCGCGGCGCTATCGAGGTGATCAATACCATGGGCAGTATGATGAGCGACGGCCTGATCGGCGGGCAGATGATCTATCCCGAGATGGATGATAGCTGGCGCCGGGACGATGTTAAGACGGCGCTGCTGGATGAGGTCATCGATGAGGTGAACCAGGAGGCGGGCTGTGAGCTCTACACCTCTATTCAACTCGGGGGCTATCGCGTGCTCGCGGGTAACGAGGCGGGGCTCACCCAGGCCGAGACTCGTCTGCCTAAGCTGGAGGAACGTTACCCTATGCGCCTCTATAACCACGGCGCCTTCCACTCGCCGCTGCTGCAAGAGATCGCCCGACGGGGGCAGCAGGCACTGCCCCCGTCGCTGTTTCACCGGCCCAACTTGCCCATGGTGGATGGACGGGGGAATATCTGGAGTCCCTTCAGCTGTGATCAGGAAATGCTGCACAGCTACACCTTAGATCATCAGGTGGTGGCACCCTACGATTTCAGTCAGGCGATGGCGGTTGGAGTGAAGGAGTTTGCCCCAGATTGCGTGATAGTGCTCGGGCCGGGCAATACCTTAGGTGGGCCTGTGGCGCAGACGCTGATCGCCAACCAGTGGTTTGGCTGGCAGAGCAAGCAAGATTTCAGCGATGCGCAGAAACTGGCGCCTAAACTGATTGCCATGGGCAATCCGGCGCAGCGGGCATTAGCTACGGGTGAAATTAGTGGCTAAGCTTGAGCCGCGGTCGTGCTAATCCTGTCATTGCTAAGCCTATTATTCCTATGGCATATTGCCTTCTTTTATAAGGAAATATAGGACGTTTATGGCAGAGCAGCAGTGTGATTCCCCTCAAGGCCCAGAGATCAGTATTCGTCACAGCAAAGATGGTGACATAGAGGGGATTTTTGCCCTCTACGGCCAGCGCAGCTGTTATGCCGGTACCCTGCAGCGTCCCTATCCGTCGTTGGCTTTCTGGCAGAAGCGGTTAAAGGATCTACCGGAAAACTGTTACAGCCTGGTGGCCGTGCGGGAGGGCAAGATAGTGGGTCAGCTCGGCATGGAGGTCTATAGCAACGCCAGACGCAAGCATGTGGCCAACTTCGGTATGGCTGTGTGCGAATCGGCCCGCGGGCAGGGGATAGGCAGTGCCTTGCTGGCGGCCATGATAGATCTGGCGACCAATTGGCTCGCGGTGCGGCGCATCGAACTCGAGGTCTATACCGATAATCAAGCCGCCATCGCCCTCTACAAGTCCCATGGGTTTGAGATCGAAGGCGAGGCTAAAGATTACGCCTTTCGGGATGGCGGTTATGTCAATGCCTTCCTGATGGCCAGGTGTTGCTAAGGGCCATGTTTATGCACTAGCTAAACATTCGCTCTATGGTCTCTATCTGAGGCGTAAAACTGATCTAGATCAGCAGATGGTTAACTAAGACTCTCTGCTGATTTTTTTGTGAGTTTGGTTGCAGGAAGCGAGGAAGTGTGAGGCGCGTCTTGTCCTGTCCCATTTTTCCTAGCGTCTAATGCTTATCTAGATTGGCTTCTAAATAGTCTTTGTGACGAAGTGCTTAAAAGCCGGGTTTGTGTGAGCTAACTCTCTTTCGCCCCGAGCATCTTATTTATCTTTATGAATTTCTTGGTTATTTTTACTTTTTGTTAATGTCTCGTAGGCAAGTGACATTTGCATCTTATTGTTTTGTATAGGTTTTAATTAAGAGGCTATGCCCACTCAGGCTGGCATTGTGGTGTCCTTAAGACTTCTCTAGAATCCGCCGCGATTTTGATGGCGCCATGGGGGCGCAATAATCGCTAGCGATATAGAGGGGAATTAAATGTCGACAAAACTGGCCAACCCGGCACCTCTGGGTTTGATGGGATTTGGCATGACGACCGTGCTTTTGAACATACACAACGCGGGCTTCTTTGCCATAGATGCCATGATATTGGCGATGGGGCTGTTCTACGGTGGCCTGGGCCAGGTGCTGGTGGGTATGATGTGCTTTAAACGGGGCGATACCTTCGGCACCACGGCATTTACTTCATATGGCCTGTTCTGGTTAACCCTGGTGGGGTTGATATTGCTGCCTAAGCTGGGGCTCGCTGCGGCCAGTCCGAGTCACTTCATGGGCTGGTATCTCAGCCTCTGGGGCCTGTTTACCGCCTTCATGTTTGTCGGCTCCCTGCGTTACCCCCGTGCCAAGCAGTGGGTGTTTGGTTCTTTGACGATACTCTTCTTTCTGCTCGCGGCCCGCGACTTCACCGGCAGCGAGCTGATTGGCATGATCGCCGGATTCGAAGGGATCTTCTGTGGGGCCAGCGCCATCTACTTTGCCATGGCACAGGTGCTGAACCATGAGTATGGCAAAGTGATCCTGCCCATTGGTGAGGCGAAGGCCTAGCTGTATTCTATGGCGGTCTTCACCGCCTGAAGGATCTCGGTACGGTTAGAGGGCTTAAGAATATAGCCCTTCAACCCTACCTGGGCCCAGCGCTTGATCAGCTCGCGGTTGTTGTTGCTGGTCAGCGCGACCACGGGAATATCCTTGCCGTCGTTTTGCGCCTTGAGCTGCTTGGTGGTGTTGATGCCATCTAGGTGGGGCATGTAGAGATCCATTAGGATCAAGGCGTAATCGTTACCCTTAATCATCTTGAGGGCGGTCAGTCCGTCACAGGCCTGTTCTGTGTCGTACTCGTCATGCTCCAGTACCTTGACGATCATCTCCCGGTAGATCTGGTTATCTTCCACCACCAAAATCTTCTTCTTGGGTGGCTTGGCCTCCTGATTCTCGAACAGGGAGCTAACCAGTGCCTGGGTCGGGATCTTAGCCTGCTGCTTGTCGATCACCTTCTGCTTGATATCTTTGATCTCGCTGTGGCGACTGGTGAGCTGAGCCAGGATGAGATCCAGCCCATCTTTGATCTCCAGCTCCAGCTGGGTGAGCAGGGGCTCGATATGTTGTTTTGCCAGTGACTTGACCAGTGCCTTCTCACGGGTCACGCCCTCCTCACCTGGTTCAAGTTGTTCGGTAGACTGCTGCACCGAGGCCTTGCAGGAGTCGACCGAATCCAGTAGCTGTCGCTTGCACTGGCTGCTCAGCTCGATAAGGGAGGAGAGGTTGGTGTCTATGCGTTCCAGCTGGTCATCATCCAGGCCGGCATAGTGATCATCTCCCTGGCTCTGTCTCAGTCCGTTATGGACTATCATCTTCAAGCGAAACTTCTCGTAGAGGGGCAGATAGACGAAGTAGTTGTCGAACACCCCCTTGATACAGCTGCGAAAGGCGAGTGCTGACTCCTTATTCTTGCATAGCACTATGGCATAGTGTCTGTAGGCTATCTGCTGATTTTTCAGCATCTTAGTGTAGAGCTCTATGCTGAGCTTCACCGAACTCATGGCGAAGAGGATCACCGAGGGTTTGTGTTCTTTTATCTGTTCGCCGACCAGCCGGGTCACGGGCACGGTACGGTACTCCTCTACCTGTTCGGCAATGATGTTGGCTGCACCCGAGATATCCTCTTCCTTCTCGTAGAGCATGATCACTTCAGGATGGCGACTGGCGACGCTGGGTTTTCGAGTCATGAGTTGATCACCTCTATTAGAGACTGCAGGGCGTTCTTGAGTTGGATGATGAGTTGTTTGCAGCGACTCAACTCTTGTTCTCGGGAGGCTAATTCCAGTTGCTGTAGCTTGTCGGCAACCTCTTCGGCGCCGATCGCCTTGGCTGAGGTCTTGAGAAAGTGCGCTCCCTGCTTGAGCCGGTCAAATTCGCGATTGTTATAGTGGGTGGCGAGTTCACGCAGGCTGGCGCGGGCCTGATTGACAAAGTCCTGCTTGAACTGCGTGATGAGCGCCGGATCGTTGCCGATAAGATCACGCATGATTTTAGGGTTGAGGATCTGGGGGCTATTCTTCATGACGATACCATTTCTGGATGACCTTCTTGAGGTCTCTGAGCTGCACAGGTTTACTGACAAAATCATTCATGCCAGAGCGATAACAGTCGTCTAGTTCGGTGGCCATTGCGGCTCCTGTGATGGCGACTATGGGGACAGACTTACGTTGGGTACTGTTCTCTATCTGACGGATCTGTTTGGACATGTCGTAGCCGTCAAGGTTGGGCATGTGGCAATCGGTGAGGATAAGTTTGTAATTTGCCGACTGCCAGAGGTGGACTCCGGCGAGGCCATCTTCGGCTAAGTTGCAACGGTAGCCAAGCATGTCGAGTTGCTTAAGAATAAGCTTCTGGTTTAATGGGTTATCTTCCACCACCAGAATATCGGCATCGCTCTTAATTTGCGGTGTGGGCTCGTTATCGACGGGATCACATAGGTCCAACTCCATCTCATCGAGGTCGATGGCGAGTCCGCTGTCGAGCCGCTTCTGTACCGCCTTGAGTAGCAAGGTTCGTGAGAGTAGGTAGATATCCAGGCTGTCGACTTGAGGAATCGCTTGCAGCAGCGCCTTACGCTGATGTTGAGGCAGGGCGACCAGCCAGTTGTCATGGCCCTTGGGAGTCGCCGCCTGATTGGCAAGAAAACTCAGCTCGTCGGCCTCACCCGTGGCGAGGATAATCACCAGAGGCAGGGCGTGAGTATCAACGCCCAGCTGCTCGCCCTTGTAGCATTTTACTCTGCCTCCCTGAGCGGCCAGGCACTGCTTGATCCAGTCGAGTGTGGCCTGTGGTTGACCTAGGTTCACAACGCCTATGGTGTGTGAGGCGAGTGCTTGCGTTTGTATTTGGTGGTGGGCGCGCCAGAATGGGATTTCGACACAGAATTGTGCTCCCTGGCCCAGCTCACTTTCCAGGTTGATGCTACCACCCATTAGGTTGGTGAGTTTGCCACAGATCGCCAGTCCCAGCCCTGTACCGCCATAGTTGCGCGTGGTGGAGCGCTGCGCCTGCACGAAGGGGGTAAACAGACGTTTCTGCGTCGCCTTGTCTATGCCTATACCGTTGTCAGTCACGATGAAACGCACTCGGGTGACGATATCGTTCTGCTCTCCCACAGAGATGCTTAAGGCGACACAGCCCGTCTGTTCCTCGGTAGAGTGGGTAAATTTCATCGCGTTACTCAGCAGGTTGTTGAGGATCTGACGCACCTTGACGATATCTCCTTCGACCCACTCGGGTAACTCCAGGGCTTCTTTTACGGCAAAGCGAAGTCCCTGGCGGCTGGCCACCGGCGAGAAGCTCTTGATGAGGTCGGCAATCATCTCGGTTAAGTGAAAATCTTGCTGTTCCAGCTGCATCTTGCCCGACTCGATTTTGTTGATGTCGAGGATATCGTTGAGGATATAGATGAGGTTGTTGGCCGAGGTAGAGGCAGTCTCGATAAGATCCCGCTCCTCGCTCGATTTTCCGGCCAGCGACAGCAGCTCCAAGGCGCCGATCACCGCATTCATCGGCGTGCGCAACTCATGGCTGATCATGGAAAGAAATTCACTCTTGGCCTGACTGGCGATCTCGGCTCGCTCCTTGGCCAACTGGAGTTCCGTTGTGCGTTGTTTGACCCTGCTTTCCAGCGACTTATAGTTTTCCTGCAGGGCGAGCCTGGCCTGGTAGATGGGAGTCTGGTCGATACAGATGCCGTCGATGCGGCTGTTTTGATTGTTCTGTCCCTTGCTGACCTTGCCCTTGGCCAAGATGTAGATGAGCTCCTGGTTGGGTAAGATGGCACGATATTCCTGATGAAACGGATTGCCGTTAGCCAGAGAGTCTTCGACGGCGGCCATGACGGCGGGAAAATCTTCAGGATGAACCCGTTCGGCCCATTTCTCCAATACACCTATGTCTTCGATGTTGAGGCAAAACATCTCATTGGCTCTTTGATCCCATTGCCAGATCCATTTTCCCTGTTCATCTAGCTGTGCCCGCCAGTTACCTATGTTACCGGCTTCCAGCGCCAGCTTTTTCGACTCATTGGCCTCATTCAGGGCATCGAGCATCTCCTTGGACTCTGTCTGATCTATCATGAGGCCGAGCAGTTTATAGTGGCCATCCTCCAGATAGAGGTGCTCGGCAAACAGCTCATACACCTTAGTGACATCATCGGAGTCGATGCGAAAGCGAAACTGGATCTTAAGTTCGCCTGTAGGCGAAGGGGAGAGAAAGCGATCGAATTTATAGCGATCTTTTACCGGAACCATCTGTTGCAGGAGCTGCCAGCTCAGGGGACTGTGATGGTTGAGCTGTAGCAGTTCTTTCACCTTGTTGGAGAAATAGGTTTGGCCCGTGGCCGAATCATAGTGCCAGATACCGATATTGGCCGAGCAGAGGAAGGCTTCGAAACGCTTGAGGTATTCTTGATGTAAGTTGGGATCTTCGCACTGGGGAACCAGCAATAGCAGCAAATGATCATCATTCAGATGATGGGGAAGCAACTGATACCAAGGGGTTTGACATTGGTGTTTGCGCCGAACGTTAATCGCTTGTCCGTTAGTCAGGCCATGGATAAGGCTGACGGATGATGTTACCTGACTGGGCTTTAGTAGTTGATCTATAGTCTGGTTTTCGATTGCCTGGCGATCGAGTTCAAACAAGGCGCACAGGGTATCGTTGGCCTTGATAATCAATCCTTGTTTATCGCAGATGAGCTGCGCAAACGGTGAGTCGTCTATGCTATTCCCTGCAGGTGCCATGGCATCCAGATCCTTGTTATCCCTTAAGAATAAGTCTAGACCTAAGCTGGCACTTTGGGGGGCTGTTTTATAAATCTTTTTTGACGGCGGGAAATTCAGCAGGAGAGTGCCCCTCAATCGAATGATGGCGAGGGGCACTTGGGGTTTACGCCTGAGTCTAGCCCTTTGGCATTGGGCTTAAAACGATCTCGACACGGCGGTTTTGTGCGCGGCCTTGCTGGGTCGAGTTGTCTGCGATAGGACGAGACTCGCCCATGCCGATAGAGCTGATGCGCTGGTTCTCTATTTCACGAGACATCAGGTAGTTGGCCACTTCAGCGGCACGTACCTGAGACAGGCGCAGATTATACGACTCGCTGCCAGAGCTGTCGGTAAAGCCCATGATGTTCAGCATGGTTTCGTCATATTCCTCGGCCACTAGGGCAACGCTGTTCAGCACGTTCTTGGCGCGACTGCTCAGCACAGACTGATCGACACCGAAGGTCACTTCGTTTGGCATGTTGAGTATGATGTTGTCGCCGTTACGGGTGACGCTTACGCCGGTTGATTGTAGCTGCTTACGCAGCTCGGCTTCCTGCACATCCATGTAGTAGCCGATACCGCCACCCACTGCGGCGCCCGAGGCGGCGCCGATCAGTGCGCCCTTACCACGGTCGCTCTTGCTTGATGAGGCGACACCTATCGCGGCACCAGCGATTGCGCCTATGATGGCGCCGTTAGTTGCCTTGGCGTTTTGGGTCTCGTTGGTATAGGGGTTGGTTGTTTGACAAGCCGAAATAAAAAGTGTCGATCCGGCTAGGATTGCCGCGACGAGTTTCTGGTTACTGATCATCGTTACTCCATATCAGATTTGCCTTAGGACGGAGAGCGTCCTTAGGGCTTGTTGTTATGTGCGCTATAGTCGCATTTTGTTTGCATAATAACAAAAGGGGGACTCATTATTTGAATTTATACAAACTTTAATGAAACACTGCTCAAACTAGCCTCGATTCGCTTGCTTTTCGCGCAGAAAATGGTGACAGGCATCATCAAGATGGCGTTTAGAGAGGTAGTGTTTCTGCCCCTTAGTTAACAACAGGAATCCCGTTGCGGTTTCCTCGATCTCGTCGATATCGCCCCACAGCAGCTGCTGTTTAACGTAGAGGGATTCTGTCTTTACCCCCTGCTCATCCAGCGTGAGGCTGGCTTCGTTACCGGCTGCCTTGCTCATCATCTGGCGGGTCAGGTACCAAGGGCGCTTAAACCTGATGCTTAGGGCTTCTAATACGCCGAGGGCAATGATAAACCAGGAGGCGTAGGCATTGACGCCTGTCATCAACAGCGCCAGTCCCGCGAGCAGGAAGCACAGCGACTTAGTATATTCGGCTCTTGGTGCGGGTTGAGTCACTGAGGCGTCGAAGCATTCGCCATAGTAATCCCTGTCTAGGATGAAATGTGTGCAGTAGTGAAATGTAGCAGTCATGGCAATATCGATATCTGGATTTGGGACACAGTGTAATCCCTCGGGGATGAAGTGCAATCTCGTCGTGTACCTCTCTTAGATTTTTGGCTAGATTTAGACTAAGTTTAGCTTTTTGAAAGTCGGCTATTGGCCGAGGCAAAGGGAGTTTTCGATGTCATTTGTGCCTAAGGGATATGTGAAGTGTAAGAAGACGCCTGTGTTTGGTGAGCAGGATATGCCTGCCATCTACCGGGAACGTCACTTTACCCGGCCTGGAGTGTATGAGCAGATCCATGTGATCCAGGGAGAGCTGCTATTTTCTGGCTACTTAGATAAGCAAGGTGAGGTCAATCGCGAGGTGCGCCTGGGAGCAAACGAGACGGCCATTACTCATCCTGGTTACTGGCACAGTATCAAGCCTCTCACACCGGATACCCGCTTCGAAATTCATTTCTTCATCAAGCCCGAGGGACAGCTGGAGTGAGCCTCATCGGGTAAGTAGCCTAGGCATTTCAATGGTAAGGCGCATGCAGTGACTGTGCCGTAGGCGAACTTTAGGTGAATAAAAGTTAACCTGACATTCCTCCGGGCAGGCTTTATAGTCCAATAAAACCTCTAGCTAAGGAAAGCTGATGAAGACCTCCCCAGACTCTACCCACAAGTCTCAGGTGGCTATGGAAAATATGGCAGAGACTAAGCCTGATAAGCTAGCGTTTAACACTGCCGAGACACCCAAGATAGCCAAAACGCCTGCTAGCTCCTCTTTGTTGCAGGATTTGGCCGAGATGGACACAGGCTTTGCCCTGTTGCAATCCATGGCAGTCTCCAAGACGCTCACCATCATGGTGATCACCTTTGTGCTCGCAGGCGCCGGTTTTGCGCTGTTTCTTCTCAAGATGGCGGCGCAATACTAGGAGGCATTATGTTAGCAGCGAGTCTTACCGAGCTCTTCATCTGGTTTGTCTGGGAGATATGCCTCTCATTTGTCCTCTATACCACAGGGGCTGCGGTGATCGCGCTGCTGACCTTTGGCCGGGTGCAGAAGCCCTTGTATTGGCCGGCGCTGTTCCATCAGGAGAAACGCCTGGCGAAAAACGATTTTTACGCCGTCTATATGGCAGGCTTTTTCTTCTATCTCTTGCTATTCACCCTGCTCATCTATTTGGGATAGGCCCGGCTATTGAAGACAGATAGACCTATCCCCTCACATTATTACTGATGCTTCGAAGCCGGGATCAAGCGTCGTAGCGGTTACGCTGCAGTGGCAGATCGCTGAGGTATTGCACAAACTCCACTTCATAGCCGTCGGGGTCGATAAAGTAGACGTTACGGCGGAAGGGATCGTCTTGCCCCGCTTTGTCGACCTCGAAGCCAGCCTTACCCAGTCTGGCTATCACGCCATCGAGATCTTGGGTCACGAAGGCGAAGTGTGCCAGGCCGACCTGATGCCCGCTCAAGTCGCGGTTTTCGCCTTCGCCGTCATCGTTGAAGGCGAGATACTGATAGTCATCACCGAAGTGAACCCAGTTACGTGGCTTACCATACCAGCTACCCTCACCGCCGCCGCGCAGCGACCAGTGGGGGAAGGCGGCGCGGTAGAAGTTGAGGGCCGCGTCTATGTCGGTAACGACGAGATTAATGTGTTCTAGGTGGATCATGGCTAAATTCCTTCTCTGTTGCGGTTTCGTTTTCCATTTAAAAGTGCAGTGCTTTTGGCGGTAAGCTACATGCCGTAAACATATTCCTGCTGTTTAGGGTAAGGCTGTTCCCTATGACGCTGGCGT
The DNA here is from genome assembly GCF_009831655.1 of Shewanella insulae. Lineage (GTDB taxonomy): Bacteria > Pseudomonadota > Gammaproteobacteria > Enterobacterales > Shewanellaceae > Shewanella > Shewanella insulae. The sequence continues at coordinate 58,429 of NZ_WRPA01000021.1, forward strand.
ATGGCACCTAGGGCATCTGCGTACTGGCCGAGCATATGCAGGCTGTAGCCGATGCGCTCCCTTAGCCCCTGCTCCCTGGCATCTATCTCGCCGTCTCCCAATACCTGCTCGACGTTACGTATGATCAGATGGTCGGGAGTGGGCACCAGCTTGTTGTTCTTCAAGGCATTCATCTTTAACTCGGCGATGGGATAGGCGCCGCTGATCCCGCTGCTGACTGCGACCAAGAGGGCGGGCTTGTGGGCCGTAGCCTGGTTATCACACAGCAACAGGAAGTTTTTCAGCATAGGTGAAGCCATGCCGCCCCATTCTGGAGTGATGAGGATCAGCGCATCGCTTTGTTCTACCAAGGGGGCGATCCTGTGCCAGTCACTTGCCTTAAGTGCTGCGCCGTTTATGTCGCCATCCCAGAAGGGGAGATCGTAGCGGCATAGCTCAAGATGTTGTATATCGCTGAATTGGTTAGCATGTTCGCTGAGGTATCCGGCGATTCTGGCACTCTGGGATGCGGGACGTTGGCTGGCACTGACGATAAGAAGTTTCATTATGTAAACCTTTTTGTTTATTTATTGTTTTATACACTAATTGCTTTATTTAATTTTGTAAAGACTAAAGTAAATAAAAAAGTTTACTTAATCTCAGGATCGGTAATAATGGCCCCATAGGTGTCCTGAGGAGATGGCGGGTGAGTAAGAAGACCAGCGAAAAAATCATCGAACATATTAAGATCCACGGCCCCAGTACCGCCAAGGTATTGGCCGAGCAGTTTGCCCTGACCACCATGGGGGTCAGACAACATCTGCAGGCCTTAGAGGAGGAGGGGATCTTGAGCATCGAAGACAGAAAGGCGAGTCGCGGTCGTCCCACCCGTTACTGGGGGCTTACCGAGAAGAGCTATAAGCTGTTCCCCGACCGACACGACGACCTCACCAGCCAGCTGATTGACTCGGTGCGGGTGGTCTTCGGCGATCAGGGGCTGGATCAGTTGATCGAGCACAGAGAGCAGGCGAGTCGGCGACAGTATCAAGAGACGCTTGCGCAAGCACTTGGCCTGGCGGATAAGCTCGAGGCACTGGCAAGGCTCAGAACCGAGGAGGGGTATGTCGCCTCGGTCGAGGTGCATGACGATGCCTATTGGTTGCTGGAAAATCACTGCCCCATTTGCGCCGCGGCGAGTCGCTGTGCCAACTTCTGTCGCTCCGAGCTACAGCTATTTCAAGAATTGTTTAGCGGGCTGGCCAGCGTCAGCCGCGAGGAGCATATCATCGAGGGGGCCAGACGCTGCGCCTACAAGCTGGTGCCTCTGACCTCTCAAGCACCGGCAAAACATGATGTCTGCTAAGCGCGCCAGGCTGGACAGGTTTATCAGCCAGAAGTGCCAGATCCCTCGCAAGCAGGTGCGGGTCATTCTGGCCAAGGGCAGGGTGAGTGTCGATGATCTGGTGGTGCGAGACGCCGATTATCAGATCGATCAGTTCTCTCATGTCATGTTAGATGGCCAGTCACTCAGGCAGGAGTTGCCCATCTATCTGATGCTGCATAAGCCGGTGGGGGTAGTGAGTGCAACCAAGGACAGTGAGCATAAGACTGTCATGGATCTCTTGCCTGAGTACCAAGACAAGGGGCTGCATATCGTCGGGCGGCTGGATCTTAACACCTCGGGCTTGGTGCTGCTCACCAATGACAGTCGCTGGTCGAAGCGTATCATGTCCCCAGAGAATAAGGTGGCCAAGCAGTACCTGGTCACCCTGAAGGCGCCCTTAACCCAGGCCTATGTGAAGGCCTTTGCCGAGGGGTTTTATTTTGCCTATGAAAATATCACCACTTCGCCGGCACACTTGGAGATCCTCGACTCCCATCTGGCACGCGTCACCCTGTATGAGGGGCGCTATCATCAGATCAAGCGTATGTTTGGTCGCTTTCGCAATCAGGTGATGGCACTGCACAGACTCTCCGTTGGCGAGATACGCCTGGATGACACCCTGCCGGTGGGTGAGCATCGTGCTCTTAGCGCCGATGAGGTCGCTACCATATCCGCGACAGCCTAATGGGCCGGCAACTGCTACTTTCTTGGGGCCCATCTAGCACTAATTTCCGAGTTAGACCAGCCTTTGCAAATGTGTGACTAATGGCTATATCGTTTTATGTAAATCTTGTGTTATAAATATTAGATTACTCAAATAAACGATAGTATCGATGAGCAATCAAACACTTAAGAAAATCAGCGAACTCGATGTCTTCTGTTTGATGGTATTTAAAGTCATTTTTCAAACTGGACATGCCAACATAGCGGCAAAGCAGCTTAATGTATCTGCACCTAAAATTAGCCGTTGTTTGAATATGTTACGTGCCACCTTCGACGATGAGCTCTTCTATCGTCGCCAACTCGGGCTCAAGCCCACCCCTATGGCGGAGTTTCTCTACGAGCCCGTGTGTCAGTTCTGTGAAGCCGTCTTAAAAATAGAACAGTCTATCAGCGAAAAGAGTAGCGAGTTGGCTAGCGATCGCCTGAGAATCGCGGTCACCTCGAGTATCATGGCCAGCCTCTCCCTGGCTTTTGCCCGTAGCGATGCCAAGACCGCCTTTAGTCAACTGCAGTTTGTGATCTGGGGGGATGACTCAGCCGATCAGATCCATAACGGTGAGCTGGATATGGGGGTGACTTTCGATGCCTGTAACGAGCATTCATTATCGGTGGAGACCTTAGGCTGTCTGAGTAGTGTCTGTCTGGCAGCTAATGAGGAGCATGCCATCTGGACTCAGAGTGAACCTTTGACCCTAGAGACTATCTGTCGTCACCCCTTTCTCTGCCTGGATGGTAAGGGGTTTAATGACAAGATTGACCCGCTAGAGGTGTTCGCTCGCCAGAACGGTGCCGACATAGATTGCATAGAGAGAGTCAGTTCGCGAGATGAATGGTATAGCCATCTGTTGACCATGAACTCGGTGGCTTTCCTGCCTTGTTCCGAGGCCGAGATCTGCGGTGCCTTGCCCGGGATCCGTGTGGTACGCCTGTCTGACGAGGAGGTGGCTCGGCTTCATGGTGAAAGCATGTCGCCCCAATACCTGCTGCTGGAGAATCCTGCCGAGTATCGCCGTTACTCGATGGAGCAGAGAGAATTAATTATCCAGCTTATCAAACAGCTACTGGTTAAATGTTAATTCCACAAATTGAAATTTACACTTTCAGATTTTGAAATTTCTGTTAATGAATCTTTAAATTGCAGTCACAACTTGGACTCAATTACCTAACATTTTGTCGTTACTCCCTTATATTTGAGGTACTGCAATAGCAGAAAATACCTACAAAGGGATATGGCGATGAAAAAAAATAAAATTACCTTATTAGCCATGGCACTCTTTTGTGCCATTGGTGTGAGTGCGTGTGGTGATGGTGATGATGGTAAAGATGGCGCGCCAGGTGAACCTGGCGTTCCTGGTACTCCTGGTACACCTGGTGCACCCGCGGGATCGACTGTTGATGCTGTAGCCACAGCCGCAGACTTCAAACTGACTCTACAACCTGCCGATATCGTAGTAGTAGGAGCTGATGACTTCTCTATTAAGTTCACCGCGACAGGTAAAAATAGTAAAGGAGATGATGTTCCGTTCACTGGCCTGGACAAGGTTGCCCTCTATGTTACCAACCAGGTCGCTAACGCTACTGACAGTGGCGCACCTATGCTCTGGTCAAACAATGCGATCGCAAACGAGTTTGGCTCTAGCATGTACTGTACACCTACCGGTAAGGCAACTGCCCGTGGCGGCGCCGAAGTTAATGCCTGTACTCTGGTGGAAGATCCTGAAAATCCAGGTACATACACAGGTACTTGGGAGCATGACGGTAATGCCCCTGTAGTGGCCGCGGCTGGTGATCCTAACAGCATGTTCCGCGTCATGGTGCGTACCTACAACGTGACCGATGCCAACGGTGAATCGATTTCCGATAAATTACTCTCTACTCCGCTCGATTTCATTCCTGCAACGGGTGAGATGGCCGTATCGGCCAAAGATTCGGTATCAAGCGCCGCATGTATTCAGTGTCACAGCGAGTTGATGGGCTATGGTGATGACGATAAGCGTATTGCTAATATCGGTGCTCACCACAACTATCAGAAAGTGGAAAACTGTATCGCGTGTCATAACCCTGCTTATGCCGCCGATCAAAATGATCCTGAAAAAGGCTTTAACCCTAACTTCAACGCTATGATCCATACCATTCACGCGGGTGGTCATCTTGCAGAGTGGGGTGTGCTGAAAGGTGAAGCATTAGAAGAGTTTGCTGGCGTTCACTTCCCAGCTGAGCTCAACGAGTGTAAGACCTGTCACGACAATGGCAATCAGTGGAAAGAGAACGTTTATCGTGAGGCCTGTGTAGGTTGTCACGTAACGGTTAATTTCGAAACTGGTGAAGGTCACTCTGAGTTCCAGCTGCCACAGGCTGACGATTCACAATGTATGAACTGTCACATAGGTAACCTGAGCCCAGAAATAGTGCATAAGGTAGGTAACAGAGCGATTGAACAGGAACAGCTTGTATTTGAATTCCAAGGTGTGACTGTGACTGACAATGGCGATGGCACCAGCGCATTGACAGTGAAGACTAAGGTCACTATCAACGGTGCAGCACCTGTCGATGGTACTATGTTAGATCCATATATTACTATGGCTGGCAAGTTGTTAATTGGTAATGTTGATAGTAAAGGAGCTCCGATTACTGGATTAGGTATGTCGGTTAAAGGTGTGGCAATTACAGGCGGTATCCTGACCACGACTAAGAGCTTCGACTCTGCACGTCTGACAGGTTCTATCTACGTAACCGCTGATATGTTGGTTTGTGCGGCTAGTGGTGAGGTTATTAAGTGTGCTGACGAAGATCGACCTTCGAAAGTGGCCGTAAGCTCACCTATTAAGTACTTCAACCTGGATGACCCTGCGGTTGCACCAATGCAAGCCCGCATGAGCGACCCTGCTCGTGTCACTGTGAGCGAAGCTAAGTGTAACAGCTGTCACGGTAGCCTGACTTATCCTAAGGAAGGACACCATGGTGTGACCGAGTTTACTCAGTGTATGGATTGTCACAACGATAAAAATCCTGGTACTTACTACCCACAAGCCAAGTATCAAACTGGTGAAGTTGACGAAAGCGGTGCTCCAATCACTGCGCCAATAGAAGGTGTAACCTTCGCGCACAAAGATCTGATGACTGCGGCTCACCGTTTCCACTCTGGTACTTACGGTGGTGGTATCTATCTAGATAAGAACCTGGAAACTGTAGGTTACCCAGCGCTAGCGACTGACTGTGAAGCTTGTCACAAAGATGGTGCGACCTTCTTCGCAGCCGATGGTGGTTTGACTTCTGGTAAGCGTTCAATTCAAGTTAAGACAGGGTATATATCTCCTGTAGCTGAAACTTGCCGCTCATGTCACATCAGCGCCTCTGCGATAGCTCACTTCGAGAGCAATGGTGCGACCGTGAATGGTAAGGCAGATACATCGGCCGACTTACCTGTCGAGTCTTGTGCAACCTGTCACGCCGAAGGCAAGACATACGGTGTTGATAAAGTTCACGCCGGTGGTGGTCACTAGACGCCAACAATAATAACTCTCGCTAAGTGGGCATACCCCTGCTAAATGCCCACTGAGAAAGCAGTAATTTTGGGGAACCTGACCAGGTTCCCCTTTTTTATGGGCGGAGTTTGCCCAGACTCCCGCAGTTCATTGTCCGTTTTCAGTATCTTGGTCTAAGTTAAATAGATTCAATCTGCAAACATTGGGGCCATAAGTTGGCGGTTAAAGACACCTCATCCAGCCTGTTTCTCATTGCGATAAAAGAGTCTTTTATTGCCCTCCTGCCCTTTATTTTCGTTAACTCCTTGCTGGCTCTGGTTGTTGCCCTGGTCGATGTGTGGCAACCCAGCTGGCATGGCAGTGAGGCCTATGGCTGGCTGAGTCAGTTTAGCCGCCTGTTGTTCAGCTTCTTTCCCCTGTTGGCACTGCTCTCGCTATCCTTTCATTTTGCCAAGTATCTCCATGTGTCGGCGGTCGTGGTGGCGTCCCTCTCTATCGGCAGTCAAATTGCCCTGCATATTCATGGGAGTGAGGCTATCGATCTCAGCCATGGCTTCGATTTTCTGTTTGGCGATGCCAGGGCCATCATCACGCCGATCCTGGTTGCCTACCTGCTGCAACGCCTGATGGCGATTAAGGCGCTTAATCTGCTGCAGAGTAGCAGCCTGAGCAGCTACCTCAAACTGCACCTTAACCTGCTTATTCCATTGATCTTATGCTTCTTTCTGGTCACCACTGGCATCTATTGGGTTGGCGAGCTCCTGGGGCTAGTGCTGAGCCCGCTGATCGACTCCTTAGCCGCGAGCAGTCCCCTGTTTCAGCTATTTGTCAGGGTGTTGGCCACCCATCTGCTCTGGTGTTTCGGTGTTCATGGTGATATCGCCTATATGTTGGTGCTTGGCGTCGATAATGGACTGCAGCCGGTGGCACTAAACCTGACGTTGTCGCAGTTTACCGATCTCTTTGTGTTGCTCGGTGGCAGCGGGGCTACACACTCGCTATTGATTGCCCTGTTTATCGCCTCGAAAGATAAGAATGCCGTCAATGTGGCCAAGCTCGCCTTGCCCTTCGCCCTGTTTAATATCAATGAGATCCTCATCTACGGCCTGCCCATCATCTTTAATCCCAGGCTGATACTGCCCTTCGTGTTGGTGCCCCTGCTAAATACCATGATAGGCACCTTGTTGATCGTCAGCGGCTGGGTCAGTTTCAGTGGCAATGACTTTCCCTGGATCACCCCCATCTTTCTCAACGGCTACGTGGCGGGTGGTAGCCTGGCACTGCCCCTGGTGCAACTCTTGCTGGTCTGCCTTGGGGTATTTGTCTATCTCCCCTTCGTTAGACGTTACAGCCTGTTGGTGGGCAATAAGGGCTTCGAGCGGGATCTGATTAAACGGGTGCAGCTGCAGCAGGATATCGACAAGATCAGTGAGCGAAACTATGCCCGCCAGCAGTCTGAGGATCTGGCGGCCAACCTCAACCTGGAGAAGACCATCAAGGAGGTGCTCAATGGCGAGTTACTACTTCACTATCAACCTAAGGTGCGCCTGAGTGACCGACAGGTGGTGGGTTTTGAGGCGCTGCTGAGGCTGAGAAATGAGCGTGGTCAGCTGGAAGGCCCCTATTTTATTCCTGCCTTCGATCAGGCGGGTTACTTCAACCTCATCGACACCTTCGTGATTAAACGCGTGCGAGACGATATGCAGGCCTGGGCTCGACAAGGCTTCCGGCCCAGGGTCAGCATTAACCTCAATCCCAACAGCGTCCTGAGCCAGGATATTCAGTCTATGTTGATCGAACATTGGGGGGATATCGCCGACAGAGTCGATATCGAGGTGCTCGAGTCTATGTTTGTGGCAGACCTTAACGCCGTCGAGGCGAGCATGGCTCACCTTCGCCAGTTTGGTTTCTCCTTCGTGCTCGATGATTTCGGTACCGGGTTTTCCAGTATTAGCCTGCTGAGTAAGATCACCATAGAGGGGGTCAAGCTAGACAGATCTATCTTGGAGAACATCAAGTATCGTAAGGGGCAGGTGCTTTATCGCCATACCTGCATGCTGTGTCGCAGCCTAGGTTTTAATCTGGTGGCCGAAGGGGTAGAAACCCCAGAGGAGGAGGCCTTCGTTGCCTCGGCTGGGGTATCGACGGTACAGGGCTGGCTATATGCCAAGGCATTGCCTGCCGATGAGGCCAGACAGTATGCCCTGTTACAAGGGCGCGCTAGCCAAGAGGCTGGCGAGGCGGAAATGAAAAGGGAGCCATAGGCTCCCTCTGTCACTATTAGGCGCGTGCCCGTTGCAGGGTCAGCAACCACTTGCCGTAGATGAAGATCCCCACGGCAGAGATGGTGCCTATGGCCGCGATGATATACCAGGCCATGCCTATGTTGTGGCTGTTATAGAGCAGGGTGGTTAGCGACTGCGCCGACTCGCCGGTGAAGCTTACCAGGGTAGTAAAGGCTTCCCCCTGGGGAATAGCGGCGATATCGCTGGCGCTCATGCCGCGCTCAAGCAATAGCTCGCGCGAGAAGATCTCTTTCGAGGCAAACATCTCATACAGCTTAGGACCAAAGTAGCCTTCCAGTCCCCAGCCTATCCCTTGAGGCAGCATCACGAAGCCCAGGTACATGGCCTTCTTGCCCTTAGGGGCGATGTTACCCATGAACTCATTCTTCTTGGGGCTGATCATCATCTCGCCGAAGGAGAACATGGCAATCGCCAACACTATCATCCAGGCTGCGTTGGTGGCGCCGATGAGGACGAAGGCGATGATACTCAGCAGACAGCCCGCCAGCATGGCGGTGGTGATGCGGTATTTGGCGGTCAGCGCCGCCACCAGGAAGCAGCTGGTCATGATCATGCCGGCGTTGAGGTTTAGCATCCCCTCTGGCATCACCTTAGTGCCCGAATTATCCAGGCCGAGCCAGAACTGCAAGATGCCGTTGGAGGTGCCTTCCGGGCCGAACAGGCTGGTGACGATCACGCTGGTATCGACCCACTCGGCGATATGGATCGGCAAGACATCGAACAATGAGTTAAACAGGAACCAGAAGCCGGCGAACACCAGCATGTAGTAGATCACCACAGGCTTCTTCAGCTCATGCAGGGCATCTTTCCACAGGGCTTCCTGGGTGAGCTCGCCGCTCTTGATCTTACGGTTACGTTCGATACGTTCCTCCTTGCCCGGCTCCTTGTAGGCCAGCAGGAAGAGGAAGTTGAGCGAGATGATGGCGGCGCAGGCGTAGAAGACGTTGTCCCAGGAGAGCTGACGCATATGCACGGCGACCAGTGGACCGAGGAAGCCACCTATGTTGACCACCTGATAGAAGATCCCCCAGGCCATAGAGGTATTTTGTCGGCCGGTGGAGAGCACCAGCGTACCCTGGATCCCAGGTTTGAAGATACCCGTGCCGCCCGCCAGCAGGATGGCGCCGAAGAGGAAGCCCCAGAAGTTGGGGAAGAAGGCCATTATCAGGTAGCCGGAGATCTTGATGATCGTCGAGGCGAAGATGGTCTCCTTGTAGCCGACACGGTCTGAGATGCCGCCGGTAAATACAGGGATAAAAGTCTGCATCAAGGCCCAGACGGAGATGATAATGCCATAGTCGTGCAGGCTGATCCCCAGGCCACCCTGTGATACAGGCGCCTTGGCGTAGAGGCCGGCACTGGCTTTCACGCCGTAGTAGGCGATACGTTCGACCAGCTCCATGCCGCCGACGATCCAGAAAATATAACTTAGGCTAGCAATGGAGGCCCACATTCCCAGCTGCTTAACTTCACGCAGATCATTTTCTGCGTAAGCATCATTGGCGTCGCTCATACCCTTCCTTAATTTTATCTTTTTGTTGTGCTGCTTATTGGCAACATCTCGTCTTGGTTAGTGACAAGCGCTCGCTATAGGGGTGATAGCTCGTCATTTGACAGCACACTTTACCTAAAAATGACCCTAAAGACCAAAACCATTCACATTGGGTGGCACTGGTGTGATCAGCAGGTAAAAAAAAGCGAGCACTCCGGCCCGCCAAAAAGGGTGTGACAACAATGTTTTTTTCAGGGTTATAGTGGCCAGGCCTGCTCGCCGTCGACGGCAACCGATTGCAGATCTAAACCAAAACAGTAATCCCCAGGGGCATAGACATAAATCGCCTTAGCCACGGCGGGGTAGGCGAAGCTGGCGACCTGTGCCTTAGCGGCATCTGAGGTTGCCAGTCCCCACATCTGGTAGAAGTCGCGATAGTCGAGCCCGGTGGAGAAGCTCATGGCGATCATCAGAAAATCGTTGTTGCTCATCGCCTTGGCCGAGGCTAAATCGAAGCGGCCAAAGCCTAGCTGGTCACGCTTGGCCAGCCAGCTGGCCTCGTCGGCCTGGGCGCGCTCGAATTCGCGCAGTAAGATGTGCAGCCTGGCCAGAAGATGCCAGCCGTTTTGCAGCGCCCCCTGTTTCTGGGCGGCCACCATGGTCTGTAACATGGTGGCCATGCCGCTCGACCAGCTGGTCAGGTTGGCGGCCTGCACGTAGGCAAAGGGATCGGCCTGGCGCTGACTGGCCTGTAATACCTCAAACTCATCTTGAATCGACAGGCCCTGACACTGAGGCAGCTTGCCCGTCTCTATGTAGGCGCGCGACTTAGTGTAATAGGAGTAAGGATTGGTGGAGGCGTGTCCCTCGTGGCCGTCGAATCTCAGGCGTCCCCGCTCCAGGCCATGGCCCAGTTCATGGATGTCGCCGTGGCCTGTGGGGCTAAATGACCAGGAGGCGTCGTAAGGATTGCCCGAGCAGCCCGACCCACAGGTGGGTTGGTCGGCGTTCATATGTTTGACCATGTCGAGTTGATCCAGCTGCCAGCCCTTACTGGCGGCAAAGTTGGTGATCTCATCGACGCTGTCGATCCCCGGCCCCTTAAAGCCTGCCAAGAGGTGCGGGTAGTTGTGTACATACTGGCTAATGGCCTGGCTCATCTTCTGCGGCGTGTCCCATCTGGGCTCGTGGCTCATGGTCTCTCGCATCTTGGTGAGCCTGGAGTGCACCTCAAAGTGTTCGGTCGCCAGCTCTGCCCAGTCATAATCTCCCTTGGCGAGTGCCTGGGTAAAGCTTTGGTCATCCTTGTCGCTGCGCCAGAAGGGGTGCAGACCAACCTTACTAAAGGCGAACTCCACCGGCTGATCGTTGGCGCTAAATCTTATCTGCACCGGGCCACCATAGGGAGAGGTGAGGGTGATAGTCTCCCCCGGTTTTATCGCTATGGCGGGTGATTGCAGATACTTGGGGCGGTTATATCCCTGGCTGGCATACTCGTGAGTCGAGCCAGAGCGCTGGGTATTGATAAACACCTTGGTCTCCACCGCGCTGCTGTCGGTGCGTTTCACGCTAAAGGTCTGTCCCGGCAGGGCATAGACGCCTGCGGCGCGAAACGGCGCCTTGCTGCTGAGTGATATCGTCTTGTCTACCGGAGTGACATGGGAAAAATCGGTGCGGCTGAAATTGCCGAGATCGACAGGCACAGGGTTGATGGATCGGGTGTTATACACGCTGCTGTCGGCGAAGAGCGCCTTGAGGTAGCTCATCGGCGCCGTGCTGCTGACATCCATGGGGTATTGGATTTCGCTGCGATAGCTATCGCCAAGCAAAATCAGATACTTATATAGCTGATACTCGGCGCTGTCGAAGATGGCCGTCTTCTCTGTGTCCAGGCGGTTGATGCTGCCGCGAATATGAGACAGGGCGCTACGGTATTCTTCGCTAAACTGGCTGTCGCAGGTATCGCTACAGTTGGCCAGGTTGAAACTCGGGCTCTCACTCTGCAGTAGCTCCAACCAGAGGGCTTCCTGACTCAGGGCGGGCTTGGCCGAGAACATGGCCAGATAGTCGCTCCAGTCCGCCTTATCCGGGCTGAAGTAATTGCCCGGACCGCCTGGGCCCTGCATGGCAAATCCCATGGTCCCCAGCACGGTTTGAGTGAGCGGTACGCTGTTCCAGCTATGGCTGTGAAGATAGAGCAGTGGGGTCTTGGTTTGCTTAAGCGCCGCCAACCTTGCTGCGACCTCGGCGTCATCGAAGGCCTCGATGGAGCCGGCGATCACCAGCTCGGCCTCATCCAGGCAGCTCGTCAATTCGCTGGCGACATCACAGCGACTCACCTGCCAGTTGGGGTAGTGGCTGGTGAGCCAGTCGGTGACCCGACTCTTGCTCCAGTCGCTGATAAGGAAGAGGCGGACCTGCTTGGTCGCCGCCAGGTTTTCTTGTGCTTCACCCGTCAGCCAGGCCAGTAGGCGCATCATGCTAGGCTCGAAGGCCAGGTTATTGCCGCTCTGCATGCTGGCGATGATGTCGGTGCCGAAGGCGGCATTGCGCTGGCCCTGCAGGTCGCTTGCCGCGGCAAACAGGCGACCCTGATTGCCTCGCACCAGCTCGAAACTCTGGTTGAGTGGAAAACCCTTGCTGGCCAGGGGCATCTGGATCATCTGTGAGTGTTGACCCGAGTCGTAGCTGACTCTGTCTGCCTGATAGATGGTGTTTAAGAAGCTCTTCTGCGCGCTGCGATAGTCTTGGATTAGCGTGAGGCCACGGGCGATCACCTTAGGCTCCAGGTCCTTAATCAGGCTGGCATCGCCGCTCAGGCTGGCGGCGCTGATCTTATCCTTCAGCTTGAGGGTGAGGCTGTCCTCGCTGCTCAGGCCGGCGCCGTCGGTGACCTTGAGGGAGAGGACGACCTCTTCATCCTGCAGCAGCTCACTGGCATCCAGGGTGAGGGTATCACTGCTCAAACCGCTGAGTTTAACCTCCGGACCTTTGGTCTGTTGCCACTGGTAGCTGGCATCGCCCGGGTTAAACAGGGTAACGCTTGCCTTGAGGGAGAGGGTTTCATGATTCCAGGTTTGCTGATCCGGACCGAGTTCGACACTCGGGGCCTGGGCCAAGGGGGGCGTAACGGTGCCGCCGTTACCCGCATCCGTATTGCTATCCTCTGAACCGCCGCAGGCCGTTAGCCCTAGGGCGATACAGGCGGGGAGTATCCATGGTTTCATTGTTAACACCTCATTTCCATTTTGCGACATTCTGATAGCAATCGTCGCCGAATGCAAATGAAAATAAAAAATTATTCAATAAAAACAATGGTTAAGACGGTATTTTGGCACCTGCAACTTTTTGACGGTGAGATGACCAAGCGATTTAACGCTTGGAATCGACCGAGAAGTAACATCTCGAACCGTGGCAGTTCGCTAATGCCGATTTCCAGCTATTTCTGAGCTCTTGGGCGAGGCGTTAACGTGAAGATCGGTTAAAAAGATTGGCTAATTGTGATCTACTACTAATTAGGTAATCATATCTGCTGGCACTCTGATGTATTAAGGGTTATTAGTTTAAGTATTATCAGCTTAACTGAGTTTGCCTGAGCCCAAATTGGTTCAGGTTTTTTTATCTGGGTGCTTTAATCCAGGCGCTTTGATGCCTGTCGCCCCGGATCTAGTGAATTGGCCATAAAAGGAAGCGAATATGTCTGAACAAAACCGCCAGGAGATACAGGCGATGACGGGAGCGTCCGAGCAGGAGGCGGGCTTGATGGAGCGGATCAAGTCGGTACGATTTCAACTAAGACTCAACGTGTTTCTGATCATCTTTGCCTTTATCTTCCTCGGCTACAAGGGGATCACCGGCATGCTGGATGCGGGAGATGCCATAGGTGAACTCTACGGACAGGGGATGCAGCATAGCATCAGGGCCGGTAAGGTGCTCAACGAGCTAGAAAAAGCCAGAAGCGGCCTCTTGCTCGGGTTTCAGCATGACCCCGCCAACGCCTTCGCCGATATGCACAATCATCCCTTGAGTTTCCACATCGATGCCAGTCGCGCCTCAATAAAGGCGCTGCATGAGATCATCGACAATCAGATCCTGGCATCAGACCTTGCCGATGATGAGCGTGCTCAGGTCGACCGTCTAGTGTCGCTGCTGGATAAGGTGACAGAGCAAGGCTTTAACCCTGCCATTGATGCCTTGAGTCAGGGGGAATACAAGCGCTCTAACCAGCTCTTGCTGGAGAAGATCAACCCGCTGTTTAAGGATATTACCAGCCAGGCCCAGGCCTTCCTGGATATGCAGATAGGTGAGGCCAAGGAGAGCTATGAGGCCTCCCAGGAAACCGTCTCTCTCTATATCTGGCTGGTGGCCATCTTCTCCGGCGTCGCCATGCTTGGCATCAGTGTCAGCTCAGTGTTTATCATTCGCCGGGTAAGCCTGTCTGTGGTGCAGCTCGAAGAGACGGCGGTGGATATTGCCGCGGGCGATCTCACCAAACGCATTCGTCTCGGCGGCCATGACGAGTTTGCCCATATCGCCGAGCATGTGAATCGCATCGCGGCGGATTTCCAGCAGGCGGTGACCAACACCCATGCGTCTACCTCACGCCTGGCCAGCGCGGCCGAAGAGAATGCAGTGGTGTCGACCCAGACCCAGCGTAACGTGCTGGATCAACAGCAGCAGACCCAGCTGATTGCCACCGCCATTCATGAGTTTACCGCGACGGTGCGCGAGGTCGCCCAGAGCGCCGCGGCCGCGGCCAGTGCCTCAGAGGATGCCAACGGTGCCGCCCACGGTGCTCAGGATGTAGTGGATGAGAGTATCACCGTTATCCAGGCGCTGGCGCAGGAACTAAGCCGTGCCAGTGATGCGATGACCCTGCTGGCGCAGCACTCAAATGAGATAGGCACTGTGGTGGATGTGATCCAGGGGATCTCGGAGCAGACTAACCTGCTGGCGCTCAACGCGGCCATCGAGGCGGCGCGGGCGGGCGAACAGGGCAGAGGCTTTGCGGTGGTGGCCGATGAGGTGCGCTCCTTGGCCAAACGTACTCAGGATTCGACCGAGGAGATCCAGAAGACGATTCAACGCCTGCAACAGGGGGCGCGAGACTCGATGCAGATGATGCAGAGCGGCACAGATCAGGTACAACTGAGCGTGGATAAATCCTTGATGGTGCGCGATGCCCTGCAGCAGATCTTAAACAGCATCGAGGAGATCAACGCGCTTAACGCGCAGATCGCCACCGCCTCTGAGGAGCAGAGCTCGGTGACCGAGGAGATCAACATCAATATCACCAACATCAGCGAGATCTCTGATCAGACCGCCGAGGGTGCCAGACAGAGCAGCGATGCCACCGAAGATCTCGCCAGGCTGGCGGAGTCCATGGAGGCAGATATCGCCCACTATAAGGTGTAGTCCCAGCCTAATAAAATGAGGCAATAAAAAAGGCAGTCGATTGACTGCCTTTTTCATTTTTCTAGATAAGCACTTACGCTTCTAGCTTAGCCTTCTAGCTTAGCCTTCCAGCTTGGCCAGCTCGGCCTTCTGCTCGCTGAGCTTGTCCATATCGCGTTGGAACTCGGCCAGCTTGGCGCGCTCCTTCTCGATAACCGCTTCTGGCGCCTTGGCGACGAAGCCCTGGTTATTGAGCTTGCCTTCGATACGCTTGGCTTCACCCGCAAGCTTTTCAAGTTGCTTGTCGATACGCGCCATCTCGGCGGCCACATCGATAAGGCCTGCCATAGGGATCAGCAGCTCCATCTCGCCAACCAGTTGAGTGGTCGACATAGGCGCCGTCTCATCGTCGGCAAGAATCGTCATCGACTCCAGCTTGGCCAGGGTCGCGAAGAAGGTCTGGTTGGCTTCGACGCGGGTCTTGTCTTGCTCGCTGACGCTGCGTAGCAGGGCGTTAAGCGGCTTGCTTGGGGCGATATTCAGCTCGGCGCGGATGTTACGCACGGCGACGATCACCTGCTTGACCCATTCCAGATCTGCCATGGCGGCTTCATCTACCTTGCTTGCCTGATATTCAGGGAAAGGCATCAGCATCAGGGTGTCACCCTCGACGCCCGCCAGCGGCTTAACGCGCTGCCAGATGGTCTCTGTCAGGTATGGCATCATAGGATGCAGCAGACGTTGCATGGCTTCCAGTACAGTTACTAGGGTGTGACGGGTACCGCGCTGCTCGGCCTCGGTGCCGTTTTGCAGTACCGGCTTGGTCAGCTCCAGATACCAGTCACAGAACTGGTTCCAGGTGAACTCGTATAGCGTGTTGGCAGCCAGGTCGAAACGGTAGTTTTCCATGTGCTCGTCAAAGGCCTTAACCGTCTGGTTGAACAGGCCGACGATCCAGCGATCCGCCAGTGACAGCTGCATCTCGCCATCGGCTGCGCCTTTAGGCGACTGAGGACCACAATCTTGCTCTTCGGTGTTCATCAACACATAGCGCGACGCGTTCCAGATCTTGTTACAGAAGCTGCGGTAACCGTCGAGACGCTTCATGTCCCAGTTGATGTCACGGCCGGTAGAGGCCATGGCTGCCAGGGTGAAACGCAGGGCGTCGGTGCCGTGGGCCTCGATGCCGTCGGCAAACTCTTTACGGGTGCTCTTCTCGATCTTGGCCGCCAGCTGTGGCTGCATCATGTTGCCGGTGCGCTTCTCAACCAGGGCTTCGAGATCGATACCGTCGATCATATCCAGCGGATCCAGTACGTTACCCTTAGACTTGGACATCTTGTTGCCCTGCTCGTCACGGATAAGACCGGTCACATAAACCGTCTTAAACGGCACCTGCGGCTTGCCATCTTCATCCTTGATGAAGTGCATGGTCATCATGATCATGCGCGCCACCCAGAAGAAGATGATGTCGAAACCTGTCACCAACACATCGGTTGGGTGGAAGGTCTTGAGCGCCTCGGTATCGTCTGGCCAGCCTAGGGTTGAGAAGGTCCACAGCGCCGAGCTGAACCAGGTATCCAGTACGTCTGGGTCTTGGCGTAGCACGACAGAATCATCCAGGTTGTGCTTGGCGCGTACTTCGGCTTCGTCGCGGCCCACATATACCTTACCGGCTTCGTCGTACCATGCCGGGATACGGTGACCCCACCACAGCTGACGCGAGATACACCAGTCTTGAATGTCACGCATCCAAGAGAAGTACATGTTCTCATACTGCTGCGGCACAAACTTGATGTCGCCGTTCTCAACCGCTTCGATGGCGGTCTTGGCCATAGGGGCCACGGCCACATACCACTGGTCAGTCAGTAGCGGCTCGATCACCACGCCAGAGCGGTCGCCATAAGGCACCTTGAGGGCGTGCGGGTCAATCTTGCCAAGCAGGCCGAGTGACTCGAACTCTTCGACGATAGCGGTACGGGCCTTGAAACGGTCCATGCCGGCGAAGCGCTCTGGCAGGCTGCCGTCCAGCTCGTCGTTGGCTGTGCCATCTGAGTTGACAACTTCTGCCTGGCTACGGATGGCCGCATCTATGGTCAGAATGTTGAACATAGGCAGGTTGTGACGTTTACCTACCTCATAGTCGTTGAAGTCGTGAGCCGGGGTGATCTTCACACAGCCGGTACCGAACTCCATGTCTACATAGTCGTCGGCGACGATAGGGATGCGACGGTTAACGATAGGCAGCAGGATGAACTTGCCGATCAGCGATTGATAGCGCTCATCGTCTGGGTGCACCGCAACCGCGCTATCGCCCAGCATGGTCTCGGGACGAGTCGTCGCCACTTCAAGATAGTCTTTACCGTCGGCGGTCAGTTCGCCGTCGGCCAGCGGGTAGCGGAAGTGCCACATGCTGCCCTGCTTCTCTTTGTTCTCGACTTCGAGATCTGAGATAGCTGTGTGTAGCTTAGGATCCCAGTTAACCAGGCGCTTACCACGGTAGATGAGGTCGTCGTTGTACAGACGGACAAACACTTCCTGCACGGCGGCAGACATGCCTTCGTCCATGGTGAAACGCTCGCGGTCCCAATCGACCGAGGCGCCCAGGCGACGCAGCTGCTTGGTGATGGTGCCGCCAGACTGATTTTTCCAGTCCCAGATACGGTCGATAAAGGTCTCACGGCCCAGGTCGTGACGGCTCTTGCCCTCTTCGGCCTCAACCTTGCGCTCCACCAACATCTGGGTGGCGATACCCGCGTGGTCGGTACCTACCTGCCAAAGGGTGTTCTTGCCCTTCATGCGCTGGTAGCGGATCAGGGTATCCATGATGGTGTCCTGGAAGGCATGACCCATGTGCAGGCTACCGGTCACGTTTGGCGGCGGGATCATGATGCAGTAATTGCCTTTTGACTCATCGCCGTGGGGCTTAAAGTATCCTTTCTCTTCCCAGTTCTGGTACAGAGCCTGTTCGATTGACTGTGGGTTGTATGTCTTTTCCATAGGAGCGTGTGCTTCTCAAACTAATTAATTTGGTTGTTGGGTCGTCAGGGGGATCCCTAACTCGCGATACTGGCGATAACGATCGCGCGAGGTCGCTTTCATGGCAGCATCGTTGGCAACGAAGTCGATAATCTGGCCAAAGTTTACCGCAAATTGCGGCGCTTGGTCTGCAAGATTAATCAGAAGGTGACGATTTTTATTTGGGCCCAATTTATCGAAGCCTATCTCCACCGGTGCGCCACCCGTCGGCCCTTCGCCCTTGAGGTTATGGGGCACAAATGCGCTGGGTTCAAATTGCCATAAAATTTCGTCAACTTCATAGGCCTGCTGCTGGTCGTTGCAGTGGATATACACCAGCTGTTGGCCACGATACGCCTGCTCGGCGAGTCGGCAGGCGAAAAGATAGACACTCTCTTGCTCTGCCTTGGCAACATTGGTTGCGGCAGAAGCGGCTTGTGGCATCAAATAAAACAAGGCGTTAGGCATTATTTGGCTCTATGTCGCTCGTGTCTGGCTAGGCGTTGACGAAAGAGAGGATTTTACACTAAAAGTGAGTTGTTAAACCAGAGGGGGAGGGGATTTGTCGAATAACAAATTGGGGAATATTTTTGTTGCTTGCAGCGTTTGGCTGCATTGGCATTTATTGGGTTTGTTTGAAGGTCGAAACTTCATGGCAACCTATCACCTGCGGTGGGCTCATGTGCAAACACATTTTTGACACGCTACAAGCACATATATGGACACCTCGGATAGATCAAACATTTTGTGAGTAACAGAAAGTAATACTGCGTACGTATATCCGACCTGTTTGTGAGCATCTTCGTGCTCTGGCCTTAATGAGAACCGCGCCTTCGCTGCTT
>NZ_WRPA01000022.1 GCF_009831655.1 Shewanella insulae
TTGGGGAAAGAAGTTCGGCGAAGGAAAAACTATCGAATAACAGCGCAGCATTTACGCTGGGCAATGCATGAATACATCAAGTTGGTTCACACTGCTGGGAGACCTGAATTATGAGGGGATCCCCCAGAGCCTATCTATAGCAGATATTTAACGATATTAAGAAATAAACGGCGTCTCTCTATGCCTCCCCTATCGCGCCGACGCTCTTTGAGACCAGAGCCACTTTGATATGGCCATCGCCTCGATGAGGAAATTACTGCAGCAAGTTAGCTCTACCCAATTTTCTTGCCGACTCCTGGCACAAAATACTAACACCGAAATCTCTATCGCTCGGACAACTCTTTCTATCTCCAAATAAAAAGGCTGTTAGGCGGGTGACCAGCGACAATGCGGAATGTCTGCTCAAACTTAGTTAAGAAAGCCTGTGGGGTGATACGAAATGATTCCAAATACGGATAGTCTGAAAATCAAAGCCTGATAATCAAAGTCTGATAATCGAAAGCGTCTGGTCATGATGCTCTTTTCCAGTCATATCGATGTCATCATCATAGAGGCGCGCATCGTCGACTACTTTCGCGATAGGTTCAAACAACGCCGCGATAGGCTCAAGCATGGTCGATATCGGGCAAGCATTCGAGCCCAGTGTTTACTTCGCCACCACTCAAGATAGCTAGCCATAATCGGGCGTTAGCAGAAACAATCGATCTTGGTATTGTCCAACTTGAAGGTGAACAAGCGCCCCCCTCATAGCAACAGAATGTGTAGTTTTTTTAGTTTATCGGCTAAAAGGCCCGTTAAACGGGCCCTATTTACCTAGTGAGTCTGCATAGCCTGCAGCTTGGCCTGGTAACGCCGCTGATTATACTCATCGACCGATAGCGACAGTGCCTTTTGCATATTCAGCTTAGCCCGGCGCTCATCGCCAGTCGCCCAATAGGCCTTGGAGAGACCAAAATAAAACTCATGACGATAGTCGGCCTTCTCCACGGCCCGTTTATACCAAATTAAGGCCGTCTGGTACTCATGATCCGAGTAGGCTTGCTGCGCCATGTCATAGTAATAGTAAGGATTACGGATCCTCACCAGCTCCAGGGTCTTATGTACCTGGGCCCACTCCTCCAACCTGTCTTGGCTGGCCAGCAACACACCATAGTTAAACAGCGCATTCATATCCTCACTGTCTCGAGATAGCGCTAGCTTATAGAGGCTCTCCGCCCTGTCATCCAACCCCTTGTAGCGATATAGGATCGCCAGGGTATTCAAGGCGGGGATAAAATCGGCTTTTAACTTGAGACTCTGTTTCAGGTAGGCATAGGCCTGATCGTAACGTCCCTCCACCAAAGATTCCGCCGCGACATTGTTATAAAACATCGCCATGACGGTGGTTCTATCGATACGCCGTTTGGCATAACCTCGCATGGTGCGCTCGGGTAGGAAATCTATCTGTAAAGCATTCTTATCGGCAAGAAAGGTATCATGCTTCTCTCTGGGAATGAGGCGCAGGTTAATGTGGCCATTAACCAGATAGAAGTCCCCCGCCTTATCCCATACGGGCGGAACCTCGACCTCCTGAAACTCGACATCGACCCCCAGCGCATCGGCGAGTGAAGCACTCAATAGCACAAGCGACAGACAGTTACCGGCTCGCGCATTAAAAGTGTCCATCGGGATCTTTGTCAGATTATCCTGGTATTTAAAGCCGCCCTTATCGGCGTTGATATAATTAGCCAGCCACAAATTGGTGGCTATATAATCACGGGACATTCGACTGCGCTTATAGTCCTGTCGTAATTCATTTATCACCTGAGTTGGCAGGGAAAACAGTTTATCAGGAGTGACTTGAACCGCTACCGCCGTGAATTCTTCGTCGGCAAAGTACTGATCTATATTAGCGAGGGTTTCCTTACCCGGGCCGCTGGCACAACCGCTCACTATGAAAAATAACAGCAACATAGCGCGCTTATACTCAAATAGCCTTTTCATATTCAACCTACGCTTATGAGGGCACCATAAGATCTATCATAAAGTAGGCCTATCTATTTTTCCCCACGCAAAGCGTTACAAAATATTAACAATTAATCAGCGCTTGGCGGATCGATCTGTATATAGAACTTCCGGGGATCTGTCCCCTCTGTCTGATACAGATAGGGACGATAAAAATTAGTGCCGCAGCGATAGTAGGCATAGGGCAAGTTAAACAGCACACAGCCCAGGGGTAGACTCTGCAAAATTTGGATCTGTTGCTGCATGCGCAAAGATTCCCGCCACTCAAACTCCTGCTGTAGTTTATCGCGCACGGCAAAGGCATCGAAGGGTTCGCTCGACTTACGCACCACCACCTGCCCAGCCTGAAGCTGAGTCGAGATCAGCACAGAAAAAAACACGACCCAGAGAGATTGCTTCATGTTAGCGCTCCTCACACTGTCTTTGTTGATAGCATAATACAAAAGACAGGGTCCGCACCATGAGGTCCGGACCCTGTCTATTTCGCTACCTCAGTTTAACTAGCTGTTAGCTGGCGCTCTTGAGTGAGACAAATTCAGGATAGGCATCTATGCCACAATCTGATGCATCCATGCCGTTGTACTCTTCCTCCTCTGAGACACGAATACCCATGGTGACCTTAAGCAGATACCAAACCACAAAGGAAGCACCAAACACCCAGGCGAAGATGACTGTAGCACCATAGAGCTGACCCAAGATGGTCGCATCGGCATTTGAAAGCGGCACTAACATCAGACCAAACAGACCGGCAACACCGTGTACCGAAATCGCCCCGACGGGATCGTCAATCTTGATCCTGTCGAACATCACGATAGAGAAGACCACCAGACCGCCGGCGACCATGCCGATAACCCCGGCCAGTGGCAACGAAGGTGACAAAGGATCTGCGGTAATTGCCACCAGGCCAGCCAAGGCACCGTTTAAGATCATGGTCAGATCCGCCTTACCCCATACCATCTTACAGACCACCAGGGCAGAGACGGCGCCAAAGGCGGCAGCCGAGTTGGTGTTAACGAAGATCTTCGCCACCGCCGATGCGTTCTCGGCATCAGACACCAGCAGCTGAGAGCCACCGTTAAAGCCGAACCAGCCCATCCACAGAATAAACATGCCTAAGGTTGCCATCGGCAGGTTAGAACCAGGGATAGGATTGACTTGACCGTTGGGACCATACTTCCCCTTACGTGCACCGAGCAACAAGACCCCCGAGATAGCCGCGGCCGCACCCGCCATGTGCACTATGCCACTACCGGCGAAGTCGACAAATCCCGCTTCGGAGAGGAAACCACCGCCCCAGGTCCAGTAACCCTCGACAGGATAGATAACACCTGTCATCACCACAGAGAAGATCAGGAAGGCCCACAGCTTCATACGCTCGGCGACGGCACCAGAGACGATGGACATGGCGGTCGCCACAAACACCACCTGGAAGAAGAAATCCGATTCCAGCGCATGGTCGGCATCACTGGCCTGAGCCCCAATGAGGCTGGCGAACGAAGGTAACCAGCCTCCCTCGGCGTTATCCACATACATGATGTTGTAACCCACCACCAGATACATGATACAGGCGATCGAGTAGAGACAGACGTTCTTGGTTAAGATCTCAGTGGTGTTCTTAGAGCGCACCAGACCCGCTTCTAACATGGCAAACCCTGCGGCCATCCACATCACCAGCGCGCCTGAGATCAAGAAATAAAAGGTGTCGAGCGCAAACTTCAACTCAGATACTGTCGCACCTAGTGTTACTAACTCTTCCATTGGAAATCCCCCTTAAAGTGCTTCGTTATCGAGTTCGCCGGTACGGATACGGATCACCTGATCGAGATCCGTCACAAATATCTTGCCATCGCCTATCTTGCCGGTATGCGCCGCCGCAACGATGGACTCGATAAGGTGGTCGACATTCTCAGCCTTGGTAGCGATATCCAGTTTCACCTTAGGCAGAAAATCCACCTGGTATTCGGCGCCACGATAGAGCTCAGTATGACCTTTCTGGCGTCCGAACCCCTTCACCTCGGTCACCGTCATCCCCTCAATCCCCAACCCTGCAATGGCCTCTCGCACATCATCGAGTTTGAATGGCTTGATTATTGCGCTGATTAATTTCATTACCGCCTCCGACTCATCTTAGTATTCTTGCTGATGCCAAAGACAATTCAATCATCAGGCCAGAATTACAAAGCCTTAACATTCATAAACTTAATAACATTGCGACAACTCACTCTGCATATTAATGCACCAAATAGGTGCGACTATGCACGTGGCGCACAATAATAGCGCAGGGCCTATTCGACTTATGACGGATTGGTCAAAGGAATTTACTGGGTATCATGGTGTCACCACCCATTGAGGAGAGCCCTATGTTGAAACCACAGGAATGTGTGCTCATCATCGTCGATGTTCAAGGAAAGTTGGCCACCCTGATGCACCAAGCCGAGGAACTTGAAACCCGACTCACAACCCTTATCAAGGCGGCCGAGCTATTTGAGATCCCTATTGTCTGGCTTGAGCAATTGCCCGAAAAGTTAGGCGCCACCAGCCCGGCGCTGGCCGAGCTGCTCGCTCCGCATCATCAACCTATCGCCAAGGCACATTTTAGCGCCTGGCACGCCGAGCCCTTCAGACAGGCACTGCGTCAGCATGACAGGCCCAAGGTGTTACTCACAGGCATCGAGACCCATATCTGCGTCTATCAAACCTGCCGGGATCTGCTTGACAACCAATACGAGGTGCATCTGGTCACAGACGCAGTCTCCTCACGGACACAAATCAATAAGCAATTAGGCTGTGAGATGATGGTCCAGCACGGCGCCTTGCTGACCAACAGCGAATCTTTGCTGTTCGAGCTACAGGCAGAGGCCAGTGGCGACAGGTTCAAGGCCCTGTTGAAAATGATAAAGTAGCGGAGATATAAAGCCGTGAAGACATAAAAAAGCCCCGGATAACCGGGGCTTTTACTATGCAGGGAGGGAGATATTAGTAAGTTGCTTCGCGCTTCTTCGCTTCGGTATCCCACTTAGGAAGTACAGTCTTCTTGAACTCTTCCTTATCGGCATTCATCTTCTTCATATCCATACCCAGTGCAGCTTGCGCCTTGGCCTTGGTAGAGATATCTGGGAAGGCGATAGGTTGCTTAACGCCTTTCTTCGCTAGCAGCTGAGCCAGTTTAACGCGAGCGTCGGCAGCCTTATCAACCGCAGTACCCAATACACGCAGTGCTTCATCAGGTGCATGAGAGGCTACGCCGTGAGAGGCAATCGCATAGTCCCAGCGCCATTGTGCATGACGGATATCGGTCAGGATTGGCTTCATCTCAGCTTCAGTTGCGCCCGCTTTCCACGCCGCGCCAGCTTCAAAGTGTGCCTTAACCAGTTGATCTTCGGCCTTCAGCTGAATCTGCTTAACCTTAGCCTTACGCTCTTTATCTAGGTTAACCATGAACTCTTTGCTCTGCTCGTGACAAGTGCCACAAGTCTCTTCGAAGCGATCGAATGGGTTACCTACCTTGTGGTCGGTAAACTTACGACCTTCGGCATTGGTTACGCGTGGCATGTGACAGTCAGTACAACTGACGTTGTTCTTGCCGTGCATGCCCAGCTGCCAAGTTTCATAACCTGGGTGCTGCGCTTTCAGCATAGGAGTCTTAGATACCGCATGAGTCCAGTCTTTGAACTCTAGGTTGTCATAGTAGGCTTCCATCGCTTCAACAGTTGTGCCTTGATCCCATGGGAACTTAACAAAACCTTTGCGATCTTTGGTCTTCTCGAAGTAGTACTCTACGTGACACTGACCACACACCATAGACTGCTTGTCTTTTCTAGATGCTTTGTCAAACGGTGTGCCTAGGGTCGCCATACCACGCTCGGCGAATGGACGAGAGATACGTAGCTTAGACTTGCCCTTCTCGTGACAGTCTGAACAGCCGATAGTGTTAACTATTTCGGCGCCGCCTTTGTACCACTTACCTGTGAAATAGCCATCTTCGCCCTGCTCTTCGATCACGCGAGGCACATCAGGGCTCTTACAAGACCAACATGCCATTGGCATTGGGCCATCTTGGGCAGACTTAGGCGCACCGGTACGCAGCGTGTTGCGTACGTCGGTTACCGCATACATGTGACCACGCGCCTTGTTATAGTCTTTAGCAAAACCATAACCGGCCCATAGGATCACTAGGTTAGGATCGGCTTCCAGCGCGTCGATCACTTCTTTACTTTCAGCAGTGTCATGCCAGCTGTTGTATTGCTTAGAATACTTATCTTTGTAGACTTCGTTACGAGGCTCGGTCTTGTCGCTCGCCATTACGCCAGTAGCCATTAGGCCAGCGGCGACCAAAGCACTCAGTGCAAAGGTTTTTGTAGTTAATGTTCTCACCATCTCATCTCCGTGTTACTTTTTTATAGTAGTCTTTAAAACCACAACATCTCCAAGGCCAAAGTTAGTCCCTTAACCCCGTTAAAAATATACCCCTTATGGGGTATCCGAGTTAAAACTTGAGGCAGATCATAATGTGAATGTGTTGTTGGTCACATTTTTACCACATTGTAAATTTTATCAGCGATTGCTAAACAAGTATGATAGTCCAAATTTCCGATTTTTCCCTATAATTTAATGAGTTCTAATACATGAAGAAAGGCAGCCTCACCTCCACCATATTAAGGTTAATGCTAGCCCTAATTTTACTTTCCAGTGGACTCGCCACCTTCGCCATAGCTAATTTGGCTTATAGCTTGGGGGATGCCAGAGCCATCAACGCCTCCGGCTCTCTGCGTATGCAGAGTTACCGTCTGATGTTCTATGCCAACTCCGGCAGCGACGAGGCCGACGACAAAATTAAAGAGTTCGAGGCCACGCTTCACTCAGATGCCCTGAAACGCTCCCTCGACTGGATGACCCCGGACGATCTCGCCTCCCAATACCTCCTGGTGATCCAAAAATGGAAGGTGATGAAGCAATATATCGAAGAGGAGAACTCCCGCCTCTATGTCTCCGCCCTGAAGGATTTCGTCGACACCATAGATCTCTTCGTACTGGAAACCGAGGAGTTCGCCGCCTTCAAGCTCAAGCTACTGGCCGCCAGCCAGATCACCGGCCTGGGACTCATGCTGTTGATCGCCTTGTTTGCCGTGCGCTTTACCAAGCGCAAGGTGGTAAAGCCCCTCAATCAGCTGATGGAGTCGGCTAACACCATCTCTAAGGGGGAGTTCGATGTCACCATGCCAGATAGCGAATATATCGAGCTCAGCTCGCTGAGCAACGCCCTGGCCACCAGCGCCAGAGAGCTGTCGACCCTCTACAACAACTTGGAAAATCAGGTCAAGGAGAAGACCTTCGCCCTCACCCGCGCCAACAACGAGTTGAAGCTGCTCTATGACAACCTGGTGATGCTGCACTCGGGCAAGCTAGAGATCAGCACCTTGAAACAGGCGCTGAATCAGCTCAGGGCTCACGAACCCCATAGCTTCCTTCGCCTGGTGATCGCCCAGGACGACAAGGAGAAGCTCTATATAGATGCCGATGGCGGCTGGCCGATCGCCTCCCTGAGCCAGACACGCTTTCCGCTAAAATTTGCCGATAACGAACTGGGCTACTTAGAGGTCACCTCCCTGGGTGAGATCAACCATCCCCTGTTTGAAAACTTCGCCATCATGTTGGCGCGCTCCATCGTCATCTATAACGCCGGCGAGCAGCGCCAACAGCTGGCATTGATGGAGGAGCGCGGCGTGATCGCCCGTGAGCTACACGACTCCCTGGGCCAGCTGCTCTCGTTTCTCAAGATCCAGGTCAACCTGCTCTCTAAGGGGCTCGACAGCCAATGCCGCAGCCCTCAGGTAGAAGAGCAGCTCAAGGAGATCAACGAAGGGGTCAACACCGCCTATGTGCAGCTGCGTGAACTCCTGTCTACCTTCCGCCTGACCATTAAAGATCCCAACCTCAATCATGCGATCGAGATGATGCTCGACCAGCTCAGGGGCCAAACCACCGCCAAGATCACCTTGGAAGATAAGCTGCCGATCCAGCTCCTGGGGGCGCATCAGCATATTCACGTGCTACAACTCACCCGAGAGGCGACCCTCAACGCCATCAAACATGCCCAGGCCAATCATATTCATATCAGCTGCACCCGCAGCGGTAACAATGTCAAGATAAGCATCAGCGACGACGGCGTCGGCCTGGAGAAGCTCAAGGAAAGGGATCAACATTTTGGCATAGGAATCATGCATGAACGCGCAAGTCGCCTCTCGGGTGTGGTAGACTTCAGCAGCAATGAAAAGGGCGGAACCACGGTTACCTTGCTGTTCCCCCCCGAACAAGAACCGAGCCAGTAGGGATATTGGCGGTATAATATACTAATTTTATTAACAAAATAGACCTCAGTGGAGGCAAAAAAATGGGCAAACCATATTCAGTTTTGGTTGTAGACGATCACCCCCTGTTACGTCGCGGGATCTGTCAACTTATCACCTCTGACTCAGACTTCACCCTCTTTGGTGAAGCAGGCAGTGGCCTAGATGCCCTGTCGGCAATTGCCGAAAATGAACCGGATATCGTGCTACTGGATCTCAACATGAAAGGGATGACAGGGCTAGATACTCTCAACGCATTGCGTCAGGAAGGGGTCACCAGCCGTATCGTGATCCTCACGGTATCCGATGCCAAGCAAGACGTTATTCGCCTGGTCAGGGCCGGCGCCGACGGTTATCTGCTTAAAGATACCGAGCCAGATCTGCTGCTGGAGAAGCTTAAGAATGCCATGCAGGGTCACAGAGTGATCTCTGAGTCGGTGGAAGACTTCATCTATGAGCTAAAAGATGGCGCCGATGAACAGGCCTGGATAGACAACCTGACCCCGAGAGAGCTACAGATCCTCGAACAACTGGCCGAAGGCAAGAGCAACCGGGTGATCTCAGAGCAGCTGCATATCAGCGAAGGCACGGTCAAGGTGCATGTGAAGAACCTGCTGCGTAAGGCCAACGCCAAGTCGCGCACCGAAATGGCAGTACGCTACCTGAACCAGTAAGGCTCAGTGCAAAGCACGTCAATACAGCTAAAACGTAAAAAGGCAGCCTGAGCTGCCTTTTTCTTTGCAAGATTTTCTGCGCTTCTTACAAACTTTCCGCCACTATCCCTGCTTATCGACTCTCTTCGATGAAAGCCTGCCAGCTCTTGAGCGCCACCTCAAAATCCTCCAGGCCACAGAAGGCCTGTGACTCACCGTCATACAGGGACATAGATTCATCCAGGGCGGTGTCTTCATCCATCTCCAGCACGTTGGCAAACACTCTGGCCTGCTCTTCATCCAACTCGAGTGAGATCCCTTTACCGACAAAGCGTTGTTCAGTCAGCCTACCCTGCTGCAGCGCCGCAATGGTCGAGGCAATCTGCTCGATCAGAACCTTGTCTTCACCCAGTTCATCGACAAACCAAAGCCCCATAATCTCATGATCCATGGTGAACTGAGCCACCAGGGTACCGGTCAATGTGTTGCGGCGAAATTCATATTCCATAATCTCTCTTCCCCAAGGTTACCTTGCAAATTCTAACCTAAGGCCAAGACAATTGCAGGGTTATCCGATTCCCTCTAGGCTAAGTGATGAAAATACCCCCTAGGCTGTTCACACAGGCGGTTCACTCAATATTTCATCAGGCACAAAAAAGGGCGCCAAGGCGCCCTTTTTCAAGCTTTTTATGACAGCTTACTTGGCTGCTGCCGCTTCCTCTGCTGCTGGTGCAGCCTTCTCGATAGAAAGCAACTCAACTTCGAAGATCAGCGTCGAGTTAGCTGGGATGCTACCAGTATCGCGGCTACCATAGGCCAACTCAGATGGGATCACGAAACGGTACTTAGACCCTACAGACATCAGCTGCACACCCTCGGTCCAACCTGGGATAACTCGGTTTAGCGGGAACTTAGCGCTCTGGCCACGAGCCACAGAGCTATCGAACTCTGTACCATCGGTCAGTGTACCCACATAGTGCACTTCAACTGTGTCTTCGGCACTTGGCTTGTCGCCAGTACCTTCGGTGATCACTTCATACTGTAGACCAGACTCTGTGGTCACCACGCCTTCTTTCGCCTTGTTGGCTTCTAAGAAAGCCGCACTCTCGGCCTTGGCCTTCTCTGCCAGTGCAGTCGCTTGTGCCTGACGCTTCTCGTTTAGCTGCTCGTCAAGGCCCTGAAGTACTGTCTGCATCTCTTCTTCGGTCAGCTTAAGGTCATCGTTAAGACCATTGCTAAAGCCTTGAATAATCAGGCTACGGTCCACTGGCAAACCTAACTCTTCCTGCTCTTTGATATGACCAGACATATATTTACCGATAGAGGCACCCACGCTGTAAGCTTGTTTCTGCGCCTGGGTTTCCAGCTTAACTTCTGCCGGTTTTGTAGTTTTTTGTTCTTGGTTACAAGCAGTTAGACCAACCACCGCCAACGCGACCAGTGACATTTTATAGATGGACTTCATTAAAGCTTCCTCAGCATTTTCTTGTGGTTACAATAACCTTACTCTTCTAAGACGAACCACTTTATACTAGTTAATTAACATATACCAATTACATTGATTAAGTTTCATCAATGTCGGCTGGTGGCCTTGCGCAAGGCTAAAACCCTTGAGCTAGAGACAACTCAACCAGGAACAAGTTCATGAACAGAAACGGCTTGCTGCATTTTTGTACACTAATTGCTTGTACACTCCTGCTGAGTGCATGCCAACCTAAACCCGAGGTAAACAGCCTGGTCGCAGAACCCAGCTATGATGCCAGCCTCTCTCCCCATGCCCGTTATCTTCTGGTCAGCAGCACCAGCAATAACCTGCAACTTTGGGATCTTACGAACAATGAGCTTAAGTATCAGTGGATCCATGGCAAAGCGGGCGGTACGGCCATCGCCACCGCCCTGTCTGACAACCTGAAATATGCCGCCTCCCTCAGCCGCGACTCTGTCGCCCTGTGGAACATGGACGATGGTCACCCCTTGGGCTGGTGGTCTCTTCCCGCCAATGGTCAGTGTCTGGCACTGGCCGATAATGGCACCCTGCTTATCGGCCTCACCGACGGCAGCGTCATGTCCCTCAATCACCAGACGGATACCCTGATCAAGTTCCTCGGCCACAGCGAGAAGGTCAACAGCGTCTCCCTCTCTGCCGACGGCCGCTGGGCATTGTCTGGCGGCAACGACAACCAGGTATTCCTCTGGCAGGCCAACACGGGTCAGCCCCTGCACCAGTGGCTGCTACCCAGCCGGGTACTCAGCGTCAGCCTGAGTCAGGATGCCAGCCTGGCTTTCGCTGCCGACAGCACCAATAAGGCGGACATCTGGCAAACCCAGACCGGCAAATCTGTGTCGTCGCTCAAAATAAAACGCCGCACGATGAACTTTTCCACCGCGCGCTTTACCAAGGATAATCAGACACTATTAACTGGCACCCCCGCCAGAGAGGTGAGCGTTTGGCGGGTCGCCGACGGAAAAATGCGCGCTAACTGGCAAGTTACCCGTGTTGAACGTGCCCAAATCAAGGGTGCCGTTGTATACTCTGTGGCTGAAACCATTAATGGGCAAATCATCAGCTTTAGCAGTAATGGCTTGCTGGAAACCTGGCCCAAGCCCGATTGATAGAGGATTTAAATTGGTGCAACTAGAACAAAGAATCGAAGATCTTGAGATGAAACTGGCGTTTCAGGACGACACCATAGAGTCGCTGAATCAGCAGGTGATCAGGCTCAACGACCTGCTGGCCGAACAACAGGAAAAGTTACGTCTGCTCACCAGTAAGCTGGCGCAGGTGGAACCCAACAACATCGCCAGCCAGTCGGAAGAGACACCGCCCCCCCACTATTAAATAGTCACCCTGATATAGGTGCACCGAACCAACGGAACTCGTTTCACAAAGGATCTGACCCGCTATGCCACACCCAAGTAGCCCTCACAACCGAGTCTCAAGACGATACCGCACGGCGTTAACCGGCGCGCTCTTGTCGCTCACCCTGTCGGGCTGCGCCTTTAATAGTGTCTTCATCAGTTATCCCTCTCAGCTGGCACCGGTGAAGGCCGATCTCAGCAGACAGGGCGATGCGGCCCTCTATCGACAGTTCGACGATGCCATCTCGGGGCAAGATGGGCTGCTGTACGCCCAAGAGGCGGGGCGAATTGCTCAGATAATAGGTAACTTCGAGGCCAGTAAAGCCTATTACCAGCAGGCAGTCGACGCCTACCAAGAGTTTGACGATAAGGCGGTGATCAGTGCAACCGACCTCGGCGCCACCGCCAGCAGCCTGTTTATCAACGACAACGTGATCCCCTACCGTGGCCCGGGTTATGAGCGCGTCATGTTGCACCAATACCAGGCCCTCAACTACCTCTTTAGTCGAGACAGACAGGGAGCGCTGGTCGAAGTCAGGCGCAGCAACGAGCTGCAACAGAGCGAGCAGGCCAGATACCAAAAATCCCAGGCCTCGGTACAGGCGATGGCAAACGGCACCATAGACGCCGAGGTCAACCGCCTTGGGCAAGCGGCGGGAACAACTACAAGCTCCTTCCTTAATGCCTATAGTTACTACACCACAGGCCTGCTGCATGAGCTGCTGGGGGAAGAGAACGACGCCTTCATCGATTATCGTAAGGCGGCGCAGATAGCCCCTGATAACCCCTACCTGCAACAGGACCTAGTACGCCTGGCCAAGAAGCTGGCCATGCCACAGTATGAAGAATTTAAGCGTCGTTGGGGGGATGCCAAGCTAGCCAAGCCGGGACAAGGCCAGGTGGTGGTCCTGCTCGAACGAGGATTTGTCCCCGAGAAGCAAAGCTTTACCGTGCCGTTTCGTATCCACGGCAACTGGCAGACGGCCTCTCTGGCCACCTATGCGCCGGGGAGAATAAGTGTCCCTCAAGGGGAGATCGTCGGCCTGGGCACAGTACTGAAAACGGCGACCCTCGCCAATATCGATGCCTTGGCAATCACCGCCCTCAAGGAGGAACTCCCCAGCGCCCTGTTTCGACAGGCCGCGAGGATCTACGCCAAGGCAGAAATGGCCCGCAGCGTGCGCAGCGAATCCAAACGACGCAAAGATGAGTTCGATGCTGGCGCCATCGCCATGCAGATCTTTAACGTGGTCACAGAGCAGGCCGACAGGCGCAGCTGGCTGACCCTGCCCAAGCAGGCGCAGCTAGGGCGTCGCTATCTGGATGCGGGCCAATATCAGATTCGCCTGGGACAGTCCCAGACGCAAGCGATTGACGTACAAAGCGATAAAACCACATTAATTTGGATAATTGAGACTGGTAATTTCACCCGTTTTTATTCAATAATCATCTAATCAAGACTAAGGAATCGGTATTTTTATGAAAAAATTCAACCTCATTTTTATCATCGCCGTGGCGATAGGCCTGGCGGGCTGCCAATCTAGGGTACAGTACGGTGATGCAACTGAAGTCGAAACCGTCAATGAAAACTTCGGTTCTACGGATCTGCAGGCGATCACCGCCAAGATGGTCGACAGCATGCTGAGCTTCCCGCCAGTGGTGGCCATGACAGCCAAAGATCGCCCCGTCATCTTCGTCGACAAGATTAAGAACAAGACCTCAGAGCATATAGACACCGAATCGGTGACCGACTCCATCAGCAACAAGCTGCTGCGCTCTGGCAAGTTCCGCTTCATCGACATGACCAAGGTCGACACGGTGCGCAAGCAACTGGATTATCAAAACAATGCCGGCATGGTTGACCCTTCGACCGCCATCAACTTTGGTCGTCAGATCGGTGCCCAGTACATGCTGTATGGCAACCTGTCGAGCATAGTCAAGCAAGATGGCAGCACCAAGGATGTCTACTACAAGATGACCATGCGCCTGATGGATCTGGAAACCGGCCTGATCGAATGGTCTGACGAGAAAGAGATACGTAAGACCAAGTCGAAATCTTTCCTCGGCATGTAAGCTAGCCTCTCCTTTGAAAAACCAGCCTTGGGCTGGTTTTTTTGTGCCTTGCCGTCGGCTACCAGCCGCCTAAAAAAGGCGAAGAAACAGAAATTTTGTCGATAAATTCTACTGCCAAGGAGCAGAGTCGGGTAGAATGTGGCGGCCTCTGGCACGCCTGATCGGCGTGGGCAGTTACCCGCCCCAGTGAATGCCAGCGAAGCCGAAAAGCCCTCGAGCAAATAGAATAAGAAGGACCCGTTTTGAGACTGTTTTCCCTGTGCGCTAACCTCCTCCTCTGCCTCCTTATCGGCGCATGTCAGAGCACCTCCCCAGGCAACAAACAGAGTAGCGAAAAGTCCCTCGGCATCACCGCCAGCGTTGCCAAGCAACGCGCCAGCAGAGTCAGCCAGGTCAGCTACCAGCTGCACCTGGATCTAACCCAGACGAGGCGATTTAAGGGCGAGGCACAGATCCAGTTTGAGCTCGCCGACACCCAGCAGGCCTTGAGCCTAGATCTGCAACAGGCGCTTATCAGCCAACTGCTCATCAACGGCCAGAAACTTTACCCCAACTATGATGGCCATAGGCTAGTTATTCCGGCCAGCCTGCTACAGGGCGGCGCAAACCTGATAAAGGTGAACTTTAGCAGTCCCTATAGCCATGACGACCAGGGGCTCATCGAGTTTATCGACCCTAAGGATGGCCTTCGCTATCTCTACAGCCACTTCCTGCCCTCTAGCGCCCAGACCCTGGCGCCGCAGTTCGATCAGCCAGATCTCAGGGCAAGTTACCGACTGAGCGTATTGGCACCCAGCAACTGGCAAGTCGCCAGCGCGGCCAAGGTGCAGAGCCATCAGCCAGAAGGAGAGAGCCGTCAGCCAGAAGGAGAGGGCCGTCAATCTGTAAGCGAGAGTCGCCAGCCGCAGGGTGACAACAGCCTGTGGCAGTTTATGCAGAGCGAGCCGGTCAGTCCCCACAACTTTTCCCTGCTCGCCGGGCCTTATCAGATCTGGCAGAGTGAGGCAGAAGGAATAGCGTTACAGCTGTTTGCCCGTCAGTCCCAGGCAGAGTCTATCGATGCCAAGAGCTGGCTGGCACAAACCGGGCAGGCCCTTGACTACTATCAACAGCGCCTGGGCAGCAAATATCCCTTCAGCCATTACACCCAGGCGATAGCGCCTCACCTGCCGAGCGAGTTTCGCGCCAATCACGCCCTGACGAGCTTCAACGAGAATAGCCTTCATGGCACGCCTCGCCGAGAGATCCTGCGGGCATTGGCACAGCAGTGGCTGGGCAACCTGGTCACCCTCAAGTGGTGGGATCAGCTCTGGCTAAACCAGAGCCTGGCCAATCTGATTGCCGACGATGGCGAGGCGCAGCTCTTTGGACAGACAGATAATCAACAGAGTTTCATTCGCAGCCCCGTGCAGGTGGAGCAGCAGATCGCCAACAGCCTGGAGCTCTTCTCCCAGGATCGCCAGCCAAGCCAGAACAAGGCAATGGCCCAGCTTAACCAGCTAAAGTTTTTGTTGGGAGACGCCCACTTCTACCTGGGTATAGGTCAATATCTCGAGCGCTTTGCCCTACAAAATGCCGACCTGAATGACTTTGTGCAGAGTCTCGAGAGCGTCACTAAGCAGCCGCTGAGTCAATGGAGTCAGGCGGCCTTTAAACGCGCCGGCGTCACCAGCCTGAAGGCCGAGTTCAGTTGCCGCGGCGATCGCATCACCCGCTTTAACCTCAGACAAGATAACGGCGATACCGATAGCATACAGAGAGTCAAGCTAGGCCTGTTTACCCTAGGGCGTCATGGTCTGCACAAGAATCTGGTGAGCGAGGTCAGTTACCAGGGAGCAAGCACCGAGGTTAAACGGCTCAAGGGGGTTCGCTGCCCCGATCTGGTATTTAGCAATTATCAGAACAAGGCCTATGTCAGGGTCAAGCTGGACCAGGTTTCTCTCGAAACCGCCCTCATGCACCTTGGCAGCCTGGAAGAAGCAGAATTAAGACGCATGCTATGGCAGTCCCTGTGGGAGTCGGTACTGGCCGGCGAACTCCCCCTGCCCCGCTTTGTCGGCAGCGCCCTGGTGAACCTGCCGGATGAAACCGATCCTCAGGTGCTGATCGCTGCTCAAGAAAAACTAAAACAGGCCAAGGCCCTGCTAGAGCAGATGAGCCCCAATCAGCAGCGCTATAGCCGCCAGGCCCTCAACGCCATCGCCCAGATGAGTCTGCGCCTGAGCATCAGCAACAAGTCTTCCCCCGCGCTGCAATCTCTGTGGTTCGATAACTACCTGCACTTCGCCGTCAGTCATCAGGCAAAAAGTCATCTGGCGGCGCTGCTGGAGCAGAGAGAATCGCTGCCCGGCGTCACGTTGACACCCGGGCGTCGCTGGCAGATAGTCACTCACCTCAATCGCTATGACTATCCAGGCAGCGAACGACTCCTGCTCAAGGAGAAGCGAAACGATAGCTCACCCGAGGGGCAAGTGGCGGCGCTCGGCGCCCAAGTCGCCCGCCCTGTCGCAAGAGAGAAACGCCAGTGGTTCGAACGCATCCAGGCCCACACCAAGGAGAGCGATCCTCAGCTTCTCGAGAAGTTGACCCTGGTGATGCGCCATCTCTATCCCAGTGAGCAGAAGGTCCTGAGTCAGGCCAGTGCCGAGCAGCGCCTGGCCGAGTTAGCCGCTCTGGATAGACGCAACAGCCAGACCTTCATGAAGAGCTACACGGCTAATCTGCTCCCCAGAAGCTGCAGTTATGCCGGCCTGGTAAGGCTTGAGGCGCTGCTCGATAGGCCGGAGGGCTTTAGCCCTATGACCCTTAGAGGCATCAATCAGACCATAGCCGCCGAGCAAGAATGTATCCGCGTACTGGAGGCGATGCAGCCAAATCCTTAACACAGGTTAGATCTAGCCAGGCCCTCGTAAGCAGGATAGATAAAACAGGATAAGGGCCTGGTAGCGAAACATTTTTGGGGTATAGTGGATCAACAGGCACAGGAATCTCTAGGTCAACTGGCCCTAGTATCGACAGGAGCAACCCTATGGGCATATTTCAACTCGCCGCCATCGCCATCATAGGCGCCTTCGCCTTCGCGGCCTTTAAGGAGCACAACAGGCGGCAAGCCAGTGTGGACAATAGTGAAATTGATGAGCTTAAGGCCGAGATAGATAGGCTGAAATCCCGCATCGCCACCCTGGAGAAGATAGTCACCGACAAGGCCTATCAATTGGGTGACGAGATAGACAAGCTATAGCTAGAATTAGCAACAATAAAAATGCCACCCTAAGGTGGCATTTTTTATGCTGCTAATCGTGGCTAGACGCGTTATACGAAAAGCTCTTTGATGTTCTTCAGATCGCTCTTACCGTTGGCGATCTCCTCTGGCGACAGGCCTGAAACCTCGTGCGGGAACACCAACCAGTCTTCCGACTCGTGGATGAAGTAGTCAGGCTTCAAAGATACCGCAGTATTCTTCGGCTTGTAGTAAGGGCAGGCAATACGCACATCGGTTGGCATGTTGAGACGCATCAGCTCGGTCAGCTTCTCTTTCAACGCATGGATGCTGCGGCCAGAGTCGAACACGTCATCAACAATCAACAGGCCGTCACCGGCGTTGGCGTTCTCGACGATATAGTGCAAACCATGGACCTTGATCTGCTTGCTCTGCTTGTCTGTACCTATGCCATAGTAAGAGGAGGTACGCACGGCAATATGATCCGTCTCGACCTGCTTGAAATCGAAATATTCCTGGACCGCAATCCCTATCGGGGCACCGCCACGCCATATGCCGACAATAAACTGTGGTCTAAAACCGCTCTCATAAACTTGCGCCGCAAGGCGAAATGAATCTTCCAGCAATTCCTGTGCGGTAATAAAGTGTTTCTCAGACATCAGGCCGTCCCCATCTTATTCTATTTGGTCTTTGAGAGGGAGGAAGGTAATCCTATCGATTAGGCTTCGCCCCAAATCCAGCGTAGCACAAGGGGCGCGTATTGAACTTCAACACGACGACAATCGACGCTGCGGGATTTGGAGCTGAATTTTATACTAAAAAAACCGCCCATGCAGAACTAAATAGCGAAACTTGGACGGAGGATGCACTTTTGAAGGCAAAAAAGCCGCCTAGAAGGCGGCTTTTTATCTTAAAGCAGACTTATGCCGCGGTGATCTTAGGCTCACCAGCCTTCGTCATCGCCGCATAGTGCTTGTCGGTGGCCTCGCTGAACTCGCTGTCGAGAATGGTATCGACAAAGTGCCAGTCGCTGCGCACCGCCTCGGGGGTGAAGGTCAGCACCATGAAGCCACGGTCTCTTAAGTTGGTATACTTAAGGCCATCGACCAGATCGACGACGCCGGCCTCGGTCACGCTCTGCTGATCCGCAGGAATACCAAGGTAATACTCGAGTCCAGGAGAGGATACCGAGCTGGTAGCATACTCGACACCCACCAGATCACCATGGCTATCCTTAAGCTCGTTGGCCCAGGCGTTATGGGTATCGCCGGCGATAACCACCAGGTTAGCCCCCTTCTGCTTGGCCGTCGCCAGAATCACCTCACGCTCGTAAGCGTAGCCGTCCCAGGCATCCAGGTTGTAGGGAATAGCAGGCAGTTGCAGCAGCGCCATCACCTCAGGTGTCAGCTTGTGCTGATTACCTATGAGGTAGCTGTATTCCTGTGGTGTAAGGGTGGGATCATTGGCCGCCGCGCGGGCCGCCAGCTGCGCCAGGGCCCCGAGTTCGGCGTATTCATAGACGGAGAGCTTCTGCATGGCGATCGCTGCAGGCAGCATCATGGTGCCCATCAATATCTGCTGCCCTAGCACCTGCCACTTACCCGTGGCGTTTAGCATGCTGGCCTGTAACCACTGCAGCTGGTCGGTGCCCAGCAGAGTACGCTCTGTGCTGGTCACATCCGCCATGAAACGGGCACTGTCCAGGGCGCCGGTGGCGGCATCGACATAGTCGGCGTAGTCCAACTGCTTATCACGAGCCAACACACGGGTGTCTAGCATATGCAGGTCGACCAGATCGCCGAAGCTGAATGAGCGGTAGATCTCCTCGTGGTTGCCTTCGCGCCATGGGCGAATAGGCAGCCATTCGAAATAGGCTTGCAAGGCCCCCATCTTACGGGCCTCGAAGTCGCCCTCACCCTCGTTGTGGTTTTCGGCGCCATCAGACCAGGTATCATTAGCCACCTCATGGTCATCCCAAACAGTGATAAAAGGCACCTTGGCATGCAGGGTCTGCAAAGACTCGTCGCTGCGGTATTGACCGTAGCGAGTGCGATAATCAGACAGGGTAAAGAGTTCACCGGCAGGCATTACCTCGCGGCCCAGCTCGGCAGCATGTTCGCTGGCATAACCGCCACGGCCATATTCATAGATGTAGTCACCAAGGTGCACGACTGCGTCCAGGGCGTCCTGCTGGCTCGCCAGCTGGTAGACATTGAAGTGACCTGCGGGATAGTTGGCACAAGACATCACCGCCAGCTTGACCTGCTCGACGGCGCCTTCGGGCAGCGTCTTGGTCATGCCGACACTTGAGACCTGCTCGCCGGACATGAAGCGATAGTAATAAGCCGTGCCCGAATCCAGGCCTATGGCATCGACCTTCACAGTGTAATCACGATCGGCGTTGGTGGTGGTCTCGCCGTTTGAGATCATCTGGGTAAAATTGGCGTCGGAAGCGATCTCCCAGCCGACCTTGACGTCACCGTCGGTGTCAGGGGTTACTCGGGTCCAGAGGATCACTGCGCTGTGGGTAGGGTCGCCACTGGCGATACCGTGTAGAAATTGAACCTTAGGGGCGGTTTCCTGCTTTTCATCGTCACTGCTTGAACAGCCCATCAGGCCATAGGAGACAACGGCGGCACCGACACCC
Organism: Shewanella insulae; assembly: GCF_009831655.1. GTDB lineage: Bacteria > Pseudomonadota > Gammaproteobacteria > Enterobacterales > Shewanellaceae > Shewanella > Shewanella insulae. The sequence continues at coordinate 19,804 of NZ_WRPA01000022.1, forward strand.
TTGGCCGACATGGCCAGAAAATCCCTGCGAGAATAATTGGTTTTCATTGTTATTCCTTTATTTGAGCCGGTTATCCCTTGTGCCCTCGGTTCACATCGTGTGAAGCTGAAAACCCATACAGCGAAAGATAACTGACCTTGTTATTGTTATTCCTGGTAAGAGGTCTAATGACTCTAATTATCAATTAACAATATTGCAAAATTATTATGATCTCGGCAACCGCTAGTTTCGCCTGTCCGCCAAACCGATGGCAGCAGAACATCTTGAAGCCTGTGAGATTATGAATAATTGGCAGCACAAAGCACCAGGTTTCAGGCCCATTAATCATCCTACAGTTTACATTTTCCTTACAGGGCGAAAATAGCTGTTATGATGAAAGCATCCCCATAGTTGAAGGAGTCGACCATGAGAGTCAGCGATATCATGACCACAGACACTGTGTGCATCAGCGATCAGGCCACCACCAAGGATGCCCACCTCTTGATGAGCAGCCGCGGCGTGCGTCATCTACCGGTCATCAGCGAAGCCGACGGTACCCTGGTAGGCATACTGACTCATAAGAAGATGATCAGTACTGTCGTCGGCATACTGAGCCATTACGGCAACGAAGGGCTGGATCGTCAGGAGCGGCGCACCTCGGTGGCCGAGATCATGGATAAGGAGTTTCAGAAAGTTACCCTGGATGAGCCCTTGGCCGTCGTGGTGGATTACTTTATCGATAACAAGCTGGGCTGCCTGCCTGTGGTCGATGACAATCACAAGGTGATCGGCATTCTGACCTCGTCGGATTTCGTCAAGCTGTGCGCCTCGCTGCTAAAACAATAAGGCTGTAAATCGGACAATCACTGGGGCCTTTGGCTAAACCCGAGATCGCTACACCAGCAGATAGGCGAACAGCGGCGCACCGACCACCATGGCGATGCCGGTAAAGATCATGGTGAGGCTAGCTACCACCCCTTCCTCCCGGCCATATTCGGCGGCCTTGGCCGCCCCCACCCCGTGGGCACTGGCGCCCAAGGCGGCGCCTTTTGCCAGAGGGCTAGAGATCTTAGCCAGCCTGAATACCGGGCCACACAAGAGCATGCCCAGCACACCCGTCATCAATACCAGTACGGCGGTGAGATCCGGCACGCCGCCAAATTCGCGGGTCGCCTCCATGGCAAAGGGAGTCGAGACCGAACGCACCAGTAGGCTGTGGGACAACTCGGGCGGTAGGTAGATCACCCGCGTCAGCAACCAGGAGGAGATCAGGCCCGCCAGCAGGCCGGTGAGCACGCCCAGGGTCAGGGTCAGCGGGTAGCGACGGATCAGATGCCGCTCCCGATAGATGGGCAGGGCGAAGGCGATGGTCGCCGGCGCCAGCAGCATACTGAGATAATGGTTGTATTCGAAATAGGTGGGCAGCGGAATGGCAAAAACCACCACCAAGGCCAGCAAAAATCCCGGCGTCAATACCATAGGTGACAGCCACCAGTGACCGAAGCGGCGATAGAGGCGCTTACTCAGGCCGTAGCTGACCAGGGTCGCCAGCAAGCAGCCAAGGCCGAGCAGTGACAGGTGCATTGAGCCCAACATATTAGACACTCACCGTCTTGACCGCGCCGGCCTGTCTGATGCGGCGCTCATACTTGAAGACTCTGTCAATCACAAAGCCGGTGATCAGCAAGACGCTGACACTCCCCAGCACTAAGGTACAGAGCAGGCTGACGCCATACTGCTCCAGCAGCGGCGCATAATGCATCGAGGCCACCACGGGTGGAATGAAGAAGAGCAACAGCTCGCCGAGCAACCAGGCGGCGCCACGGGCCACAAAACGTTCAGGTAGCCAGTTAAGCGCCAGCAGGGCCAGCAAGGCCGCCAGGCCAATTACGCCGCTGGGTAGCGGCAGCGACAGGCGAGTCACCAGCCATTGGGCTGCCAGCGCCAGCAGAGACAGTAACCCCACCTGCAACAACAGCTGCAACAAGTTTCTAAGTGGAGGAAGGTAAGTTGCCATGAAAAACTCTGTGTAACGAGAAGATATGAGGATCTTACGCTTGCTATTTAAATAAAAAAAATGAATATTATTTATAAAATAAATCACCAAAAGCTATTCAATGGATCTTAAGGCGCTTCACTACTTTGTCGAGATCATCGCCTCGGGGGGCTTTAACCGCGCCGCCGAGCGGATCCATATCAGCCAGCCCGCGCTGTCCAAGTCTATCGCCCAGCTGGAGAGCGAACTGGCGCTGCCCCTGCTCACCCGAGGCAAGCGGGGCACTAAGGTGCAGCTCACTCCCCATGGCGAGGTGGTCTACCGCCACGCCCTCAGGCTGCTTGAAGATAAACAGGCGATGGTGGAGGAGCTAGCACAGCTGAAGGGACTCAATCGCGGAATACTGAGACTGGGTCTGGCGCCGCTGGGCAGCGCAGAGCTGTTTGCCCCCATCATCGCCAAGTATCGTCAGGCCTATCCAGAGATAGAGACTCAGCTGCTGGTTCGCGGCGGCGTCGAGCAGACCCAGGCCCTGCAACAGGGGGAGATAGAACTGGCCACCGGCATTATCGAACTCAGGGATCGCTATGAAGGGATCGCCATACATAACGAGCCTATGGTGGTGGTACTTCCCAGCGAGCATCCCCTGGCCCGGCGCTCAGAGATCCCACTGAGCGAGCTCGATGGCCAGGCGCAGATCCTGTTTGAGTCGGAATTCTCCCTACATGAAATGGTGATCAACGCCTGCAAGCAGGCCGGTGTGAGCATCAAGAATCCCACCCTGGTGAACCAGCCGGAGTTTGGCGTCGCCCTGGTGGCGGCCGGGATCGGCCTAATGCTGCTACCTAAATTTATTGCCGAGCGCTACCGCCCCGACGCGGTGATCACCCGCCCACTGACCCAGACGGATCTCAGCTGGCAGATGAGCCTGTTTTGGCGTGAAGATCTCAGCCTCTCCTTTGCGGCCCAGGCGATGATAGATCTGGTCAAGCATCATCAGGCGAGCGGCGCCTAAGCGCTCATTCTGCCGAGATGGGGCATTCGCTTGGGGCGATACCTTGGATCACTATATCCTCCAGCGGCACGTCGCTATAGTCCCCCACCCGGGTGGTGGCCACTATGCCTATCTGATCCACCACCTCCATGCCAGACAGCACCCTGCCAAACACGGCGTAGCCGGCACTGCTGGCGCTATAATCCAGCTGCGGATTGTCTAAGGTGTTGATGAAAAACTGTGAAGTGGCCGAATCGCTCTGGCGGGCGCGCGCCATGGCCAGGGTGCCCCTGAGATTGCTAAAGCCGACGCTAGCCTCGTTTTTGATGGGCGCCTTGCCCGGCTTAGGCACCATGCCAGAGGTGAATCCGCCCCCCTGGATGATGAAGTTGTGGATCACCCTGTGAATCAGGGTGCCATCGTAAAAGCCATCGTCGACATAGCCGATGAAATTGGCGGCCGATTGCCGCGTATGCTGGCTATCTATGCCTAGGCCAACCTCTCCCAGACTCGTGGTCATGGTGAAGCAGGCATCTATGCTCATCTCGGGCACAGGCCCGGTCACCGGCGGATTGGGAATAACACCATTGCTGCCCTCTTCACCGCCGCAGGCCGTTAAGCCCAAGAGCAGCAATACACTAAGCACCAACTTGCCTCTTATTTGCTTTTTCATCACAGTCCCCAAAGCGTGTCACATTAGGGATGTTACGAGGCGGTAAATTAGAAAACAATATAAGATACAAGTTGTTACTGATACATTATGCTACATCTGATGGCCCATTATCAGTTGCGAAAGCGCCCAATCAGCGACATCACCACAAGGGCCACTGCGCCCACCAAGACACCAAACAGGGCGTTGAGCAGACTCGGGGTCATCCAGGCCAAGACAGGCCCGACTATGGTCAGTGCCGCCACCCAATGGGCCGCCAGCTCAAACACCTCGGCAATCTGATGTATCCCATGGGTGAGGATACCGCCGCCCACCATAAACATGGCGATGGTGCCCACCACTGTGAGTCCACGCATCAGGTGAGGCGCGGCATTTACCAGGCCACCACCTAGTTTACGTCCCAGACGGCGCAGCAGGCCATTCCCCTGACGCTGACTCAGGTAGAGCCCGGCATCATCCAGCTTGACGATGCCCGCCACCAGGCCGTAGACACCTATGGTCATCAGCACGGCGATTATAGCCAGGGTCACCACCTGGGTCATGAAGCTACTCTCGGCCACCACCCCCAGGGTGATGGCGATGATCTCCGCCGAGAGCACGAAATCGGTGCGGATCGCACCGGCCACCTTCTGTTTCTCGAAGGCCTTGAGATCCTCGGCCGCCTTGGCCATGTCGCTCTCACTCATGGCGGGCTCATGCTTATGGGTCAGGGAGTGATATACCTTCTCGAACCCCTCATAGCAGAGAAACAGGCCGCCGAACATCAGCAGCGGCGTCACCGCCCAGGGGATGAAGGCGCTGATCAACAGCGCCGCCGGGACCAAGATCAGCTTATTTCTCAGCGAGCCCTTGGCCACCGCCCACACCACGGGCAGCTCACGATCGGCGTTGACGCCTGATACCTGCTGGGCGTTTAACGCCAGATCGTCCCCCAACACCCCGGCCGTCTTACGCGCCGCCACCTTACTCATCAGGGCCACATCATCCAAAATGGCTGCAATATCATCCAACAAGCTCAATAGACTCGCGCCCGCCATGCTCTCTCCTTACTCTCTCATCTGTATCTTTACCCGCCGCCCGAGATGGGCCTAAAGGCGATCTCATCGCCAATGTTGACGGCTAATGACTCTTGTTGAAAGCTAAATTACTCTGGCTCAATGCATTTTTCCAGAGGGCGCCAGACAAAACCCCTGCCGCGGGCCCAAGTTGAGAGATTTCACACAGTTTTCTCCTTGGGTCTGGATGATAAATTCTGCGCTAAAGTAACAAACTGCGTCATTTGACATACTCCCGGGGAGAACTAAAGGTATAATGACGACAAAATGCTTCGTTTATCCTTATAGGAACTCCTTATGACTCAAGATGAAATGAAAAAAGCCGCCGGATGGGCCGCGCTCGAGTATGTTGAGAAAGACAGTATTGTCGGCGTAGGTACCGGCTCGACCGTTAACCACTTTATCGATGCCTTGGCCACCATGAAGGCGGATATCGAAGGCGCCGTGTCTAGCTCTGAGGCCTCGACCGAGAAGATGAAGGCCCTGGGGATCCCGGTTTTTGACCTGAACTCTGTCGATCAACTCTCTGTCTATGTCGATGGTGCCGATGAGATCAACGGCCACATGGACATGATCAAGGGTGGCGGCGCCGCATTGACCCGCGAGAAGATTGTTGCCGCCGTGGCAGACAAGTTCGTCTGCATAGTGGATAACACCAAGGAAGTCGAGGTATTGGGCGAGTTCCCGCTGCCGGTAGAAGTTATTCCTATGGCGCGCTCATACGTGGCCCGCGAGTTGGTGAAACTGGGTGGCGATCCTGTCTACCGCGAGGGTGTGGTCACAGATAACGGCAACGTGATCCTCGATGTCTACAACATGAAGATCGTTAATCCAAAAGAGCTGGAAGAGCAGATCAACCAGATCGTTGGCGTGGTCACCAACGGCCTGTTCGCCAACCGCGGCGCGGACGTCCTACTGGTCGGCACCCCTGAAGGCGTTAAGACGGTTAAGCCATAGGCCGAATCAATAGCCATTAAAAAAGCCACTCAACGAGTGGCTTTTTGTTTATCTGGGCTACTTGGCCATCTTGGCCGGACGGCCGGTTTCTCTACTCTAGTACGCCACGCTGATCCGCTGGCGGGCATAGTCATCTGTATCCACCAGATCCAGCATAGCCTTGGCGTAATCCGCTACCGAGATGCGGCTGCGCCCTTCCTCGTCGGTGAAAAACTTGTCGCCGCCGATACGATATGGCCCTTCGCTGGCACCAGGATAGATCTCGGCAGCTGGGCTGACAAAGGTCCAGTTAACGGCCGAATCACTCACCCTAAACACCTCAAGCGCCTCGCCCTGAGCCAAGGCCTCATCCTTATACTCTGGCGGGAAACCCGGCGATTGCACCAGGGTATGTCCGTGAGCCAGCTCGAGACTGCCGGCGCCGCCGACCCACAACAAGCGCTTAACCTGAGTATTGGGCAACAGCTCGAGCAGCGCCTTGGCGCTCTGGGGCACCAGTTGGTGCTGACCAGAGGCTCGTCCGCCCACGGCGGCGATCACCAGATCTATGCCCTCGAATACCTGGGGGTCGATACCCTGCTCCAGATCTATAACCCGCGTCGTGACCCGACCGACTAACTCACCCGTTATTTTAGCCGGGTCTCTCACCAAGGCGGTGACCGGCAGCTGACGACGCTGCGCCTCTTGCATCAGGGCGCTACCTATCCAACCTGTGGCGCCAATGATCCCTATATTCATCTTCTGTTCCTCACTGTCTGATTAAATTGACATCAGTTTACTTAGCCTAAATATCGTGATAAACAGCTTAAATAGAGCATCATTGTTTCAATTTGAGTTACTAATATGGATAAGATCAGCGCGATACGTAGCTTCGTCGAGGTGGCCAGCTGCGGCAGTTTTACCCAGGCCGCCGAGCAACTGGGCCTCAGCCGACTACAGGTTTCCCGCCACATACAGGAAGTGGAACGCTGGCTGGGGCTACGCCTGTTACATCGCACCACCCGCAGCGTCAGCCTGAGCGTGCAGGGCGAAGAGGCCTTTATCTATTGCCAGAAGATCCTCGATGAGGTCGCGGCGCTGCAAAACCGCGCCCAACGCCACAGACAGGAGTTGGTCGGCAGCATACGTATCGCCTCTCCCATAGGTCTGGGCCAGGCACTGCTGTTCGATGCGGTGGACGACTTTACCCGCGAGCATCCCGAGGTCAAGGTGCAGCTAGTGCTATCGGATGAACTGGTACAGCTTGTCGATGAGCGAGTTGATATCGCCCTGCGCTACACCCAACAGCCGGGTGAGAGCCTGATCGCCCGCCGTTTGATGCATATAGACTCGGTGCTGTGCGCCTCACCTGACTATCTCGCTGGCCATGCCCCCATCACCACCCTAGAGGACATCACGGCGCACAACTGCCTGATCCACGCCAGCCAAACCAGCTGGCTGTTTGTCAAAGACAATCAAAACATTTCGCAGCCGGTTTACGGCAACCTGCAGGCTAACGACATGGGCGTCCTCCTCAAGGCGGCGCTGCGGGGCAAGGGGCTTATTCATCTGCCCTGCGATCTCGCCAATGCTCATCTGGCGTCGGGGGAATTGGTCGAGCTGCTGCCAGAGTATCACCTGCCGGGTAAGACGCTGTGGGCCGTCTATCTCTCGCGCAGCTATCAGCAGCATCTGATTCGACACTTCATCGATTTTCTCGCCGAGCGCTGGCAGCAAGATATTCTCAAGCAACCCGCCCCGGTAAGCAGGAATTTGAGAGTGTAATGAAACCTGTGCAGCCCTAGCTAGGTGCAGCACCTAGGAATCTCGTAAGCTTTACCGCCAGGCTACCGCTAGGTGTTACGCTAGCCTTGCAGCCGGACCCCGCGCCAAATTAGCCCCATGGCTTTACACAGGAGCCGTTCAGGCTAAGATGCTCAATCCGGGCAAATGGCTTGCCCGCTAAAGGTGCACACAAGGAGCCAGGCATGTTGGAATCAATTGTTTCGTTAATCGCCGCCACCGGATTACTCCTGGGCTCGCCCGGTCCGGCGCCGCTGGCACTGGCCGCCACAGGCGCCACCTTTGGGATAAGGCGAGGCGCCCCCTTCCTGCTGGGCATACTCCTTGGGCTATCAGTCGCCATCGTCGGCGCCAGCGCCGGGCTTGCCGCCCTGTTTAGCCGCTTTCCCGACCTCAGGCTCACCTGCCAGTTACTGGGCGCCGCCTATATCGCCTTCATCGCCTATAAGATTGCCAGTGCCCCCTGCACCCAGTTAGATGACGCCCAGCAGGCGCCTAGCTTCAAGGATGGTTTCATCCTGAACCTGCTCAACCCAAAGGCCTATGCGGCCTTTCTGGCGATATTCTCGCAGTTTTTACTGCCACTGGAGAATACGGCCTTGGGCTATCTGGCCACTGGCATCTGCGCCTTGCTGGTAGCAACTCTGGTAGACAGCCTCTGGCTGATCTTCGGTGGCCTGCTGCGTCCGCTGTTTTCCAGGCCGAAGGCCGCGAGGGCCCTGCGTATCTTCTTCGCCGTCGCCATGCTAGTCGCGGTTGGTTATGCCTTGCTGGCCTAGCTAGCCGCTGACAAGCCGCATTAAACGCCGTACACTAAAAGCGCCAGAGAGCAGAAGAGAAGCCAGATGTCAGCGCGCGATACCATCATAGAGTTCACCACGATCCCCAACGTGGGTAAGGCCACGGCGGAGGATTTTTATAAGCTCGGCCTGCATCACCCCAGGGAGATTATCGGGCTGGATCCCTATCAGATGCACGCCCAACTCGAAGTCATCACCCAATGTCGTCACGACCCCTGTGTCATAGATGTGTTTATCGCCGCGGTACGTTTCATGGAAGGGGAAGAATCCCGCCCCTGGTGGCACTATACCCCGGAGCGTAAGGCGCATCTGGCCAAGCAGAAACAGGGATAAGCAGCGACAGGAGCAAGCTCACCTCACGCCGGAGCGCTTATGGCATCTAGCAAGTAAAGATGCCACTATGGCCCCAAGCCAAAATTAAACTCACCCTCAACGACTAAAACCACGAGAAAAGAGCGCCATGCTGACCACCTTAGCCATCAACAACTACCGTTCGCTACGAGACATACGCCTGCCTCTGGGTCGGCTCAACCTGGTCACGGGCGCCAACGGCAGCGGCAAGTCCAACCTCTACAAGGCGCTTAGGCTGCTGGCACAGACGGCCCAAGGCGGCGTGGTCAATGCCCTGGCCCAGGAGGGCGGGCTGGACTCCTGCTTCTGGGCGGGGCCGGAAAACCTCACCAAGGGGATGTTGAGCGGCGAGACAGAGATAACCCCCACGGTGCGCCAGCAGACCAAACGACTGAAGCTGGGCTTTGCCGGTGATGAGTTCAGCTACCTCATCGAGCTAGGGCTGCCCAAGCCCGACAGCACTACCTTCTTTGGGCTAGACCCTCAGATAAAGCGTGAGGCGATCTGGGTCGGCACTAAGTATCGACCCGCCGCCGTACTGGTGGAACGACGTGGCCCCATGGTGAAGGGGCGCGCCCAGCAAGGGGGACAAGATGGCTGGCAGAGCCTGAATCAGCATATGCAGCATGGCGACAGCATCTTTACCGAACTGTCCGATCCCACCCGCACGCCCGAGGTGCTAAGGCTCAGAGACAGCATCCGTGCCTGGCGCTTCTACGATCATTTTCGCAGCGACAGCGAGGCCCCCGCGCGTCAGCCCCAGCTGGGCACGCGCACCCCAGTGCTACACCATGACGGCCGGGATCTGGCCTCCGCGATTCAAACTATCTTCGAGATAGGCGATAAGGAAAGCTTCGATGAGGCGGTGAGCGACGCCTTTCCCGGCGCCCATGTCACCATAGGCTACCAGGCCAGTGGCCTGTTGAGCGTCAACTTTCACCAGCAGGGGCTGCTAAGGCCCCTCAACGCCCAGGAACTCTCCGACGGCACCCTAAGGTATCTGCTGTTGATCGCCGCCCTGCTCACCCCAAGGCCACCAGAGTTGATGGTGCTCAACGAGCCAGAGACCAGTCTGCACCCGGATCTGCTACCGGCACTGGCGAGGCTTATCGCCAAGGCGTCTAATCTGTGTCAGCTCTGGGTAGTCTCCCATGCCAATCGACTGATCAATGCCCTCAACGAATTCGAGCAGTGTCAGCTGATCGAACTCGACAAGCAGCTGGGGCAGACCAAGATAGTGGGGCAAGATCTACTGTCGACACCAGGCTGGAACTGGCAACAAAAAGCCCAGGGCTAGGCCAGGGCTTGATAAAAATAACGAAGGCGAGTTATAGAGAGAAATTGGCAATTGTCTTCTGAATGCCCACGACGTCGGTGCCTTTCTTCAGCTCCTTGACCAGGGGATCTTTCTGCCCCGAGATCCATAGCTTTAACTCGGCGTCCATGTCGAAGGTTCCGGCGGTTTCCACTTCAAAGTGGGTGATCGCCTTGTAGGGCACTGAGTGGTAACTCACCTTCTTGCCGGTGACTCCCTGTTTGTCGATAAGGATGAGTCGCTTGTTGGTAAATACAAACATGTCGCGTATGACACGGTAAGCCAGTGCTAACTGCTCGTTGTCTCCCATGATAGGCCCCAACTCCTGAGCCAACTCATCCAGGTTAACTTCGGCAGCATTGCCCATCAGCGAATCTAACAGTCCCATATATTTTCCTTAATAGCTGAAATGAGGTGTATCCCAGGGAAGGGGCGAACAAGTCGTCGCACAGCCCCGCAGGGCGAGGCTTACAGCGGTATTTGCTGCGTTACAGCTCTTGCGAAGGACTAGGGCCATTCGCTGCAAACTGTGCCTTGCATCTATCCACGTTAAGCACACGCAGAGCAAGCACGGAACTTATTCTCACCTTCCCTAGCCTATACCTGACGGTTAGCGCCGACAACCATCATTTCGCATTTAGGACAGTCGAACACCAGTTTCAATACATCTTTACCTATCTCTATCTGCAGCGGCTCCGCCTTGATGCCGGGCACCTCCTTGGGGCAGAGGTTAAAGTTAAAGCGCAGGCAGTGCTTGGTCACCATCAGCGGCGCGTCTTCGGTCACGCCGTTCTTCTCATAGGTGTCTTCTATCTCGATCACCCCGTGGCGGGTATAGAAGTCTTTCGCCTTCTCGTTGGCGACGTTACCCATGAAGCTCAGATGCTTAAAGGGATAGGTGGCGTCCTGATTATATTTCCACGCCTGTGGGCGCTCGTAACCCTCGACGCGCGCCAGCTCCAGGGCGGCGACCGTGTCACGGCGCAGACCGTTGAGCAGGGAAGCCGGCATAAACCAGGGGCTGGCGGTCTCGATATTGATCTCGCGGGCCTCGAAGTCTGTGCTGCCAAGCTTTCTTAGCTGCTTATTCAGGTTCTGCATCGCCTTCTCGACGTCTGTGGCCGGGGTCTTCTCCATCGCCAGCTCACGGGTGGCGCTCAGGCCATATTGGTCGGTCATGGTCAGGGCGACCCCCTCCGGGGTATCGCTCAACGTCATGTCCACCTTGATGATCCGCTTAGACGACTCCTTGGCCAGCACGGTTTCGAACGCCTGATCATGGTTACGATACAGGGTAGCACCCACCTTAAGATCGCCCGGCACGGCGATCACATACAGCTTACTGCCGTCGGCACGGTTGACCCTGAGCCCCTGCAGCTTATCGTCAGACTGCTTGGCCTTCTCATAGTTCGGCGGGAAGTAACACAGGCCGTCACCGTTGTTGAAGCTGTGGGTCGATTCAACCTGAATAAAGTCTTTCCCCAGGGCCGCCACCTTGCCCACCTCTTCGCCGATGTATTTGGGCGAACGGAAGTCGCTGACCCCCTGGCTACGTTCGTTAACGAAGTAGTCGGTGCGGCCACGGTTAAAGGTCTTCTCGGTGTTAGGCGTGAAGCTGTGTTCGCAGCGGCCATGGCTCGAGGCGACAAACTCGGGGCGGCGCGCGATGATCTTATCCAGCTCCTGGCGATAGTGAGCGGTCACGTTCTTCACATAGCTGAGGTCTTTGAGGCGACCCTCGATCTTAAAGGAGCGAATGCCGGCGTCGATCAGCGCCTCTAGGTTATCGGTCTGGTTGTTGTCTTTGAGCGACAGCAGGTGCTCATTTTGCGCCAACACCTCACCCTGACGAGTCTTAAGATCCCCCGGCAGGCGACACATCTGCGAACACTCGCCGCGGTTGGCGCTGCGGTTACTAAAGGCGTGACTCAGGTTACACAGGCCGCTGTAGGCGACGCACAGTGCGCCGTGGATGAAGAACTCCAGCTGCATATTGGTCTTAGCCGCCACGTCGCGGATCTGACTCAGACCCAATTCACGGGCGAGTACTACCTGTGAGAAGCCCACCTGCTCTAAGAAGGCGACCTTCTCTGGATTACGGTTATCCATCTGGGTACTGGCATGCAGGGCGATAGGTGGAATATCCAGCTGAAGCACCCCCATATCCTGCACGATCAGGGCATCGGCACCGGCCTCATACACCTGCCAGATCAGCTTCTGCGCCGCCTCCAGCTCGTCGTCCATCAAGATGGTGTTGATGGCGACAAACACCTGGGCGTGATAGCGATGGGCAAACTCACACAGACGGGCGATATCTTCGACGCTGTTGCCGGCGGTCGCCCTGGCCCCGAAGGCTGGTCCACCGATATAGACGGCGTCGGCACCATGCTTGATGGCCTCGATACCATAGTCGGCATTCTTGGCGGGGGCCAGGAGCTCGAGGCGGTTTGAGCGGGTGGTTACCGGCGCACTGGCGGCGCTATCGGGGATAAAAATCTCAGGCTTGTCCATGAGGAGTCTCGAATCAGATCACAGATAGATAAAAATTAGGGGCGCGATTATAACAGACCTGGCTCACAAAACACCTCGCCATCGCGCATTTTTTAGCCGAATTAGTCATTCATCGGGCTCCAGAGCAACTTGATTATCGGCTCTAGCTAATGCCAGTCGTCTAACACTCAGTAATGCACCGCCAGCCAGAGGGTCTCCTCATGTTCACTGGTCCAGCTAACCCTGTGGCGACAATGGACGGGGATATTAAGATGATCGCCCACCTTAAGATGCACCACCTCACCCTCCTCGAACACTAAGCGTGCCTCTCCCTTAAGCACCATGACCCACTCGTTTCTGTCCTGATCGTACCATTGCCCCTCTGGGGTGCGATGGGCCTTGGAGACGATACGCTCGATCAACACTGCGCCCGTATCCACCAGTGGCTCGAACACCTCGAGGGTAAGATCGTCCGGCAGGGACGCAAAGATATTTTGCTTATCCATGGCCATCCCCCTCAGATTCAGTTGCTCTCGAGTAGGGTCTTGAGGTTACTCAGCCCCTGGCTGAGATCCCGCTCCACCATGGCATCAATCTGCATCAGCGGCAGCAGGATATTCATGGGATAGGCCATGTGGCCGCTAAAACCCCAGTGTACCTCGGTCTGATTCGGCCCAAGGGCATCTGTGGTGATATAGGCGGGCGACACCGCCTCAAACGGCGTCTTAAACCTCAGCTCATACTCGATACGCTTACCGGGAAAGATCGCCATGATCTCCTGCTCTCCCGCGCCAACATCCGGGTTATCGCTGTGCCAGCTTGAGACAAAGCCGACTGTACCATCCTCGCCGCGATAACTCTTCTCCATGGCCGTGTCCATCTTGGCCCAGACGCTAAATTGTTCCTGGTTTTTGAGCTTTCTCAGGAAGTCGAACACCTGATCCGCCGGCCTGTCGATAACAATCTGGGTATCCACGCGGTAATCTTCTTCGATAAAGAGGGCAGCAATAAAGGGGGATGAGAGCAACAGGAGTACGAGTATCAGGAGTTTCTTTAGCATGACGGGTTCCTTAGCAGGCAGGCGATGACCCTAGTGGCTGGCACTAAATCATCTGGCCTAATGGTATCTGTCATAACATAGCCAAGAATCAGGGTGTTGGAAAGCGGCATCACGACCAACACCGGCTCCTAATACCAGATACGAGTACCAGCAAAGAGCCGATTATTAACAAGGCGTTGCCATGGCAAGGCCCCAAAACAGAAAGGGCGCCTCGAGTGAGAGACGCCCTCTATGTTTACCCTGTTACAACTAGCCGGCCTTAAGGGCCGCCAACCTGGCCTGCAGCAGCTGGTTCTCCGCCTCGATATGCTTATAAAAGTCCTTATCGGCCAGCTTGGACGCCGCAGCCTCATCGATCACCAACACGGCGTCGCGATGCAGCTGCAGTGCCGAGGCGGGACAAGCGGCACTCAGGGCACCCTCTACCGCGGCGCGAATCGCATCGGCCTTACTCTCACCGGTTGCCAACAGCAACACCTTCTTGGCATCTAAAATAGTGCCAATCCCCATGGTGATCGACAGGTGGGGCTGATATTCCCCCTCGGCGAAGAAGCGGGCATTGTCCTCGATAGTCGCCTGAGTCAGCGTCTTGACCCGGGTGCGCGACATCAAACCCGATGAGGGCTCATTGAAGCCGATATGACCGTTACGGCCTATGCCAAGCAGCTGGATATCTATGCCACCGGTGGCCTGGATCTGCGCCTCATAGGCCTCGCAGGCGGCCGTGGGATCTTCGGCGTCTCCCGGCGGCACATGGGTGTTGGCCTTATTTATGTCTATGGCATCGAACAGCTGGCTGTTCATGAAGTAGCGATAACTCTGAGGATGACTCCCCTCCAGCCCCAGATATTCATCCAGATTAAAGCTGGTCACCCCCGCGAAGGAGATGGCGCCCGCCTGATTGGCGGCCACCAGACGCTGATAGAGAGACACTGGGGTCGAGCCAGTCGCCAGCCCCAGCACTGAGTCCGGCTTACGCTTAAGCTGATTAATGATGAGATTGGCACCATATTCCGCCACCTCGGCGCTGTCTCTTAGAATAACAATTTGCATGATTTGACTCGTCTCGCCCCTGGTAGTTAACGCCCTCTCCCGGCAGCTGACTGCATGATAACAAGCACAGCTCAACGCGCCTTCGGGAGAAATCAACATTACTATAACCACAAATGACAGCGTTGTCATTATTAATCTGATTATAAAAAAGACGCGTTATTCGTGGTAAACTCGCCCGGCCCAATATCACAGAGAAGCCTATGCCAGCTCTTAAGTCAGCCCCTATGCCAGCAAAAGTTACGCCTTTGAAAATTACCCCTGATTCAATTGAGCCGACTCAAGACGAGAGCCAGGAGAGTACGACTGACCAACACTTCATGATCTTTAAGCCCTACGGCTATCTGAGTCAGTTTGTCGGCGAGCGCCGTAAGCGCAAGCCGCTGCTGGGAGAGCTGGCGGACTTTCCCGCAGGTATCATGGCGATCGGCCGGCTGGATCATGACTCTGAGGGATTACTGCTACTAACCACAGATGGCAAGACCAGCCACGCGGTGCGCAGCAAGTCGATCGAGAAGGAGTATTATCTGCAGCTCAATGGTGAGATCACTGAGCAGGCAATATTGAGCCTCTGTGAAGGGGTGGAGATCGGCATCAAGGGCGAGAAGTATCGCACCCTGCCCTGCAAAGCACGCCGCCTTGACCAGGCACCCGATCTGCCGCCGCGCGGACGCAAGATCAGAGACGAGCGCCATGGGCCTACCAGCTGGCTGGCGATCACCATCACAGAGGGCAAGAATCGTCAGCTGCGCAAGATGACCGCCGCCGTCGGCTTTGCCACCCTGAGGCTGGTGCGGGTACGCATCGGCGATATCCACCTGGGTGGGCTGCAACCCGGTGAAGTCAGACCCCTTGCCGTACTAGGCTGAGCAGAAACCTAAGCGCTGTCTCGTAAACTAAGCTAACGCTAACTCAGGAACTCGGCCAGCTCTTCGACCACTCTTGGCTTGCTGTAGAGATAGCCCTGGGCCTGATCGCATCCCGCCGCCTCGAGGAAGGCCGCCTGCTCCGGCGTCTCCACCCCCTCGGCGATGATACAGAGGTTCAGCGCATGGCCGAGGGCAATCACCGCCTTGGCGATTGCCGTGTTGTTGCCGTCTCTGGGAATATCGCGAATGAAGGACTGATCTATCTTCAGCTTATGTATGGGCAGGCGCTTCAGGTAGTTTAGCGACGAATAGCCGGTACCGAAATCGTCCACCGACAACTCGACCCCAAGCTCACCCAACTGTTTCAGCACCTCGATCACCGCCAGGGGATCGGACATCATACAGCTCTCGGTTACCTCTAGCTCCAGGTACTGGGGTGGCAGTCCCGCCTCGTCGAGTACACGTTTAACCTCGGCGCAAAACTGATTCTGTTGCAGCTGAGGCCCGGCGACGTTCACCGAAATACGGCCAAAGCGCTTGCCCTCGGCTAACCATTGAGCGCCCTGAGTCGCCGCCTGTTTCAGCACCCAGAGACCAATCTCGTTGATCAGGCCGATATTTTCAGCCACCGGGATAAAGATGGCCGGCGAGATAGGCCCAAGTTGCGGGTCTTCCCAGCGCAGCAGCGCCTCGAAGCCGACACACTCCCCTGTGCCCAGCGCCAACTTGGGCTGATAAACCAGATAGAAGGCATCCTTGCTGATGGCGTCGTGCAGCGCACTCTGTAGCTTGAGATGCTCCACCGAGGCCAGAGTCAGAGATTGGGTGTAGAAGGCGTAATTGTTACGGCCATTGGCCTTGGCCCTGTGCATGGCGGTATCGGCGTTTCGCAGCAGGGTATCGCCACTCTCGCCATCGCCGGGATAGATGGCCACCCCCATGCTGGCGGTGAGGCGTACGCTGCCTTCTTCATCCAGCAGAAACGGCGCATCGAAGGCCTCGCGCAGGCGGCTTACCATGAGGGAGACGCTATCGTCGCTTTCCACATGGGGCAGGACAGCGATAAACTCATCGCTTCCCAGCCTGGCCAGGGTCGCCTCTTCCCCCAGCTTCTGTCCCAGGCGTCTGGCGACCTCCATCAGGATGGCGTCGCCGGTCACATGGCCGTAGCTATCATTGATATGTTTAAACAGATCCACGTCGATAAAGATCAGCGCCAGCTGTGTCTCTTCACGGGCGGCGTGTCGCAGCTCCTGCTCCAGGTTGGCCGACAGCATCATGCGGTTGGGCAACTTGGTCAGCGGATCGTGATACACCAGACGTGCCAGTTCCTTCTCACTCTGTTTCTGGGCCGAGATGTCGGCGAATACGGCGACGAAGTAGCGCACCTGATGATCGTCACCATACATGGAGCTGATGGTGAGCTGCTCTGGGTAGATGGCACCGCTCTTGCGTCGGTTCCAGATCTCGCCGTGCCACTTGCCATTGGTGAGCAGGGAGCGCCACAGACGCTCGAAGAAGGCCTTGTCGTGACGGCCGGAGTTTAAGATACGCGGGTTCTCCCCCAGTACCTCTTCGCGGCTGTAGCCGGTGATCTCGGTAAAGGCGCCATGGACCTCGACTATGTTCCCCCTGGCATCAGTGATCAACACCCCTTCCACCGAGTTCTCGAAGATATTGGCCGCCAGCTCCAGCTGTTCCTGAGCCGCCTTATGGGAAGTTATGTTGCGCGAGATGCCTATCACCCCCTCCAGGGTGCCATCGGACGCGACGACGGGGACCTTAGTGGTCTCCAGCCAAGAATTGGACTGGTCGATATCTTTGGCCTCGCACTCGGCGGCCGTTACCTGTACGCCGCGCACGATCGACTCATAGTCCCCTTGAACAAACTCCTCGGCTAACTCCGGGGAGAAGATCTCGTCATCGGTACGATTGAGTAGCTGTTCTCTATCGCGCCCCCAGGCTAATTCGACACTCTTATTGATCAGTACGTAGCGCCCCGCCACATCCTTCATCCACACATGCTCCGGCAGGCTATCGATGAAGAGCTGTAGATCGACTCGCTTCTCTCCCTGAGTATCAACCCGAGCCTCAGCCTGGGCTAACTGCTGGCGATCGGCCTGATAGAGATTAACGAGTGTGTATTGCATCGCCTGACAGGTCAGCTTGACCTGGGTATTTAGCCGCTTATCGTGATTAATCTGTTCGTTAGGCACCAGACAGAGGGCACCATAGAGGGCTTGGGAGGGCCAGAAGAGCGGCTGCAGGACAATGCCACCGACATTGACCGGCTCGCGGGGACGCTTGGGATATTCGATATAGTCGCGAAACAGGGTGAGCCCCTGGGCGCAGAGCTGAGCGACACTCTGTCGATGCACCTGATTGTCATCGCACAGGCTAAGCTGCGGCATCAAACCATCGGTGGCGGTGAGGCTCAGCAGGAAAAGACTGCCGTCAAAAATCTCGCCTAAGCTCTCTAACGCTTCCTGCCAATCTTGTAACGCTTCATCTGGAATCTTGATATCTATCACTATCCTACTCCGAGAGCGACGACCGAGTGTCACTATCCCTTAATCCCTTTTCCGCTAGCTTATCGCCTATTAGTCGTAATGGACACCAGCAAACGCCAGAAATTAACCTTAATTTAACAAAAGTATATCTATCCCGACAAAAAATGGCGTTAGGTAAGGCTTGAGTCATCTTACACTATAAATAGGGCAGGTTATCAGTAGTTTAATCTAATAATGAGTCTCAGACGCCCATTTCGTCGACAAGAAGCGCAAATAAAAAAACCAGCCCTGAGGCTGGTTTTTTTTATTAAGCGTTGCCAGCTTATCCCTGAGGGCGCATCGCCGGGAAGAGGATCACGTCACGAATGGTGTGAGTGTTGGTAAACAACATCACCAGACGGTCGATACCTATGCCCTGACCCGCAGTCGGTGGCAGGCCGTGCTCCAGTGCCGTGATGTAGTCGGCGTCATAGAACATGGCTTCGTCGTCACCCGCGTCTTTGGCATCAACCTGCGCCTTGAAGCGCTTGTCTTGATCTTCCGCGTCGTTCAGCTCGCTGAAGCCGTTGGCCACTTCGCGACCGCCGATGAAGAACTCGAATCGATCTGTGATGAAGTGATTCTCATCGTTACGGCGAGCCAGCGGCGAGATATCGGCCGGATAACCTGTGATGAAGGTAGGCTGCATCAGCTTAGGCTCGGCGGTTTCACCAAAGATCTCTTCCAGCAGCTGACCACAAGTCCAGAACTTCTCGATGGTCATGCCCAGGCTCTTGGCCAGGTTACGCATAAACTCGACGGCTTTAACCTCTTCATAGGTCATAGACTGAATGGTCTCGTTATCTGGGTTGTACTTCTTAATCGCGTCCAGCATGCTCAGACGCTCGTATGGACCACCGAAATCGATAATGTGATCGCCATATGGCAGCTTAGTATCACCCAGCAGATCTTTGGCGATCGAAGAGAGCATCTCTTCGGTCAGGTCCATCAGATCCTTATAGTCGGCATAGGCCATATAGAATTCCATCATGGTGAATTCTGGATTATGGCGTGGCGACAAGCCCTCATTACGGAAGTTACGGTTAATCTCGAACACACGCTCGAAACCACCCACGACCAGACGCTTGAGGTATAGCTCAGGCGCGATACGCAGGTACATCTCGATATCCAGCGCATTGTGGTGGGTAATGAAAGGACGCGCCGACGCACCGCCTGGGATGCTGTGCATCATAGGCGTTTCCACTTCCATGAACTCTTTGCTCACCATGAAGTTACGAATAGCGGTAACCACTTTCGAACGCATTATGAAGGCTTCACGCGACTCTTCGTTCACGATCAGGTCCACATAACGCTGACGGTAGCGGGTCTCCTGGTCGGTCAGGCCGTGGAACTTCTCTGGCAGTGGACGCAGCGCCTTGGTCAGCAGCTGGTACTCTTCCATGTTGACATAGAGGTCGCCCTTGCCCGACAGGTGCAACTGGCCGGTAACACCTATGATGTCGCCGATATCCAGCCCCTGATACTTAGCCTTAAGATCTTTCTGTACGTCTTTACCGGCATAGGCCTGGATGCGACCGCTCACATCCTGGATCACCAGGAAGGGGCCACGCTTGGCCATGATACGACCGGCGATAGAGCGCTGGACCTTCATCTCTTCCAGCTCTTCCTTGCTGTAGTGACCATACTCGGCCTGGATATCGGCAGCCTTATGTTTTCGATCGAAGTTGTTCGGGTGACCGTTAGCAGGGCAAGAAGCGCGAACGTGATCCAACTTGGCACGGCGCTCTGCAATTAACTTGTTTTCGTCTTGAGTTTGTTCAGTCATCTTCTTCTCTCGTTAAAGGCCAGATTTCAGGCTAGCTTCAATAAACTTGTCCAGATCGCCGTCGAGGACACTCTGGGTATTACGACTTTCGACACCGGTACGCAGATCTTTGATACGGGCATCATCGAGCACGTAGGAACGGATCTGGCTGCCCCAGCCAATATCAGACTTGGCATCTTCGGCGGCTTGCTTGTCGGCATTCTGTTTTAGCATTTCCAATTCGTACAACTTAGCTTTTAGTTGCTTCATTGCCGAGTCACGGTTCTTGTGCTGGGATCTATCGTTTTGACACTGCACCACGGTATTGGTGGGCAAGTGAGTAATACGAATCGCCGATTCCGTCTTGTTGACGTGCTGACCACCCGCGCCCGAGGCTCGGTAGGTATCGATACGCAGATCCGCTGGATTGATATCGATCTCGATAGAGTCATCGATCTCCGGATAGACAAACACAGAGCAGAACGAGGTGTGACGCTTACCCGAGGAGTCGAACGGCGACTTTCGCACCAGACGATGTACCCCGGTTTCGGTACGCAGTGAACCGAAGGCATACTCGCCGGTGAACTTGACGGTGGCGCCCTTGATACCGGCGACATCGCCGTCGGTCACTTCGATAAGCTCGGGCTTGTAGCCCTTGGCTTCACCCCAGCGCAGATACATGCGCAGCACCATGTTGGCCCAATCCTGCGCCTCGGTACCGCCAGAACCCGATTGAATATCAAGGTAGCAATCAGATGCGTCGTTAGGGCCCGAGAACATGCGGCGGAACTCTAGCTCTTCCAGGCGCTTCTCCAGGCTGGCCAGCTCGCTGTTAGCGTCGTTGAAGGTGTCTTCATCATCTTCTTCAACGGCCAGCTCCAACAGGCCTTCCACATCCTCCAGGCCGCTGTCCATATCGTCAATAGTCTTGACCACGGCCTCTAACGAGGCACGCTCTTTACCCAGGGCCTGGGCATTATCGGGATTGTTCCAAACGTCGGCGCTCTCAAGCTCTCGACTCACTTCTTCTAGACGCTCACTCTTAGCATCGTAGTCAAAGATACCCCCGAAGAAGTTGGGTGCGCTCGGCCAGCTCCTTGATTTTAAATTTAACCGGATTGACTTCAAACATGACTCTTTCTACTTAAAACTCGATTGGCAGGAATGCAAACGCGGTATTTTAACTCAATCGCCCCTATTCGCATAGGGGCGAAGCAGTGCTTATTGAGCGAATTTCATCGCAAAATCCCCCCTTTATTGCTCCCAATGGCCACACGGGAGAATTCAACCCCTTTTCGGCAGGCTGGCTATAATGTTCAATATGAAACCGACGAACCAATGCTGCTATCACGAAGACGAAGGCTTCTCCTGCACAGAGCCGGCCGAGGCCTCCGGGCTCTGCTATTGGCATGATCCTAAAATCATTAAAGATAAACCGGAGGATGTCGCCCGTCTCGAGGCCTTCGCCAGAAACGGCGGCATGCTTAGGGGCATCTCCCTCAAGCGGGCCAACTTGCCCGGCATCGACCTGGTGAGGCACCATCAGAAGACAGGCTTCGACATGAGCCACGCCGAGCTGTATCGCGCCAACCTCCAGGGGGCGCACATGTTTAACCTCAACCTGCAAAACGCCAGCCTGATGAAGGCGGATCTACGCGAGGCCAACGTCCACTGCGCCAACCTGGTGGGTACAAATCTCCTGGGGATCAAGTGGAACGGCGCCAAGATAGAGAACATCAACACAGGCAAGATCCTCAAACAGGAACGACTGGCCAACGAGGCGGAAAGGGTAGGCGAAGCCGAGATAGCCCAGGATTATTTTGAGCAGGCCGAGGAGATCTACCGGGATCTGCGTAAGGCCGCCGAGCGCGAAGGCTTGTTTGCCATGGGCGGTGACTACTTGCGTAAGGAGCTCACCATGCGCCGTCATCAGATGCCTAAATACAGCTATTCACGCGCCCTCTCCAAGATGATCGACGTCTTCTGCGGCTATGGCGAGGCGCCCACTCGAGTGATCGGTTTCTCCATGGGCCTCATCTTCATCTGCGCCCTGCTCTACCTGTTCACCGGGCTCAACTACGACGGCAACATCCACGTCTTCAACTGGCAAAACGATCTGGCCACCAACCTGGCGCTCTTCTTCAACTGCGTCTACTACTCTGTCGTCACCTTTACCACCCTGGGCTATGGCGACTTTACACCCATAGGCTATTCCCGCGCCATCGCCGCCGTCGAGGCCTTCACCGGCAGCTTTACCATCGCCCTGTTTGTGGTGGTCTTCGTCAAGAAGATGACCCGCTAAGGGCAAAGTGTGACCCACCTCAAATCACACCATTACCGGCTTCGCGTAAGCCGTCAAACCTAGCGCAATTTGTGAGCAACGCTGCAAATGCCGCACAAAAAATCACTACTAAGACCTGTGGTGAAAAAGCCTCTGGGTATACTCGAGCAAACCTTGTTTCGCTAATTTACGATAAGCCTGTTTACCCACGGGCAATCCACAAAAAAATCATCGACGCGACCAAGGTAGCCAAGCTCAAGCTTAGATTCTAATAAAAGGTCCCTACCATGATAGAACTCACCTTCGACGGCCAGGTCGTCAAAGCCAACCGGGGCGAAGATCTGCTCTCCTGTGCCAAGGCCGCAGGCATAGCGATCCCTAATTTATGTCATCTGGGCAAACAACTGGACGACAAACTCGCAGGCAAGCAAGACTGCAATCTCTGTTATGTGGAGGTGCGAGACGGCCAGGGCGACTTCCACACAGTCAAGGCCTGTAAGACACAGGTCGAGGCACCGCTTGAGGTGATCACCCACTCGGCCGCACTCAGCAAACGCCGCCAGGCCGCGCTGAAACACCTTTTGAGCGACCACTTCGCCGACTGCGAAGCCCCCTGTCAACAGGCCTGTCCTGCTGGGGTAGACGTGCAGTCCTATCTGCTGCATATCGCCCAGGGCAATCACAAGGAAGCGGTCAAGGTGATCAAACAGACCCTGCCGCTGCCCCTCTCTATCGGCCGTGTCTGCCCGGCGTTTTGCGAAACGGCCTGTCGCCGTGGCGAGCTGGATGAGCCCCTGGCCATACGCCAGCTCAAGCGTCACGCCGCCGACCTGGATCTCGACAGTGAGGACACCTATGTACCGCCCAAGGCGCACGCCACCGGTAAAAAAGTCGCCATCATTGGCAGCGGCCCGGCGGGGATCAGCGCGGGTTACTATCTCTCCAACGCCGGTCATGAGGTGATCATCTATGAATCTATGCCCAAGGCGGGCGGCTGGCTAAGATACGGCATCCCTGAGTACCGTCTGCCCAAGCAGATTCTGGACAGAGAGATAGACCTCCTGTGCCAGAACGGCCTGATGATACAGACAGACACGCGTCTCGGCCGCGACATCCACCTCAAGGAGCTGGTTAACCAGTTCGACGCCGTCTGTCTCGCCATCGGCGCCCAGAAGGCGGTGCCCATGAACTACCCAGGCGTAGACCTCGAAGGCTGCTATCTTGGCGTGGACTACCTTAAGGATCACTGCACAGACAACAACTACCACACGGGCAAGAAAGTGGCGGTGATCGGCGGCGGCAACACAGCCATCGACTGCGCCCGTACCGCCCTGCGCAAGGGCGCCGAGGTGACACTAGTCTATCGCCGCACCCGCGACGAGATGCCGGCGGAGCTTTATGAGATAGAGGAGGCCGAACATGAGGGCGTGCGCTTCTATTTCCTCACCAACCCTATCGAAAACCATGGCGACACCGACGGCCGTATCAATGCCGTCACCTTCGAGAAGATGCGCCTTGGCGAGCCCGATGCCTCCGGCAGACGCTCACCTAAGGCCACGGGCGAGACCTTCACCGAGGCGTTCGATACTGTGATCCCAGCGGTCTCCCAGACCCCTGACATGACCTTCCTCGAGCACCCCGAGAGCCAGCTCTCCACCGGCGAGGTGGCCCTGACTCGCTGGAACACCTTCTCCGGCTGTGATCACACCATGTCGTCCGGGGTAGAGAAGCTGTTCGTGCTCGGCGATTCACGCACAGGCCCCGCCACGGCAGTCGCCGCTGTGGCCGATGGTCGCAAGGCCGCTAACGCCATCGAGAAACTGCTGAGCGGCGAGCTGAGCTGCGAGCTGATTCAAGCGCCCTTCAATTCACAGAAACAGGATGAGCAGAAGCCAGACAGCCGCCACTTCCCGGACCGACTGTTGCTGGCCAAGGCCAAGATGCCCGAGCTGGCCATCGACAAGCGCCTAAGCAACTTCGACGAGATAGAACTCGGCTTCAACGACGAGGAGGCGATGCTCGAGGCCGCCCGCTGTCTCGAGTGTGGCTGTCAGGCCAACACAGAGTGCGCCCTGCGCGACTACGCCACCGAATACCGTGTGGATGGTGCCACGCTCGATAAGCAGGGCCACCGCGCCTTTACCCAGGATGCCAGCACGCCCTTCATCAACTTCGACCCCAACCGCTGCATCAGCTGCGGCGCCTGCGTCACCATCTGTCATCAACAGTCTGGACACAAGGCGATCAGCTTCGAACCCGGCAGCTACCTGGCCCTGCCTCAGGAGATGGCCGCAACACACGCCCGTCAGGCACCGCGCGCCGGATTCAGCGTCACCATGGCCGACAGCCAGTGTGTCCAGTGCGGCAACTGCGTCCAGGTCTGCCCCACTGGCGCCCTGACCGATGCCAGAGACAAGCGTCAGGGGGTTAAGAGTGAGCTGAAGCAGACCTCCACCGTCTGCACTTACTGCGGTGTGGGTTGCCGCATCTTGATCCACAGCGATCCCGTTACAGGCGAGATTAAACGGGTCTCGGGCGACAGCCGATCCCAGGTCAACGAGGGGATGCTCTGCGTCAAGGGCCGCTTCGGCTTCGACTTCATCAACAGCCAGCAACGCCTGACCCAGCCATTACTGCGTAAGGCGGGCGAGCTGGTACCGGTCAGCTGGAACGAGGCGATCGACTACATAGGCGCGCAGCTGGGTCGCATCAAGGCCGAACATGGCGGTGACGCCATCGCGGGTCTGGCTTCGGCCAAGGCGACCAACGAAGATAACTATCTGTTCCAAAAGCTGTTTAGAAGCGTTATCGGCACCAATAACATAGATCACTGCGCCCGCCTATGCCATGCCTCGACGGTCACCGCCTTGCAGGAGAGTCTCGGCAGCGGTGCCATGACCAATGACATTCCGTCGATCAAGTCTTCGGATCTCATCTTCATCCTGGGCTCGGATACCGAGGCGGCGCATCCCATCATCGCCTCCAAGATCAAACAGGCGGTGAGTCAGCACGGAGCCCGTCTGGTGGTGGCCGATCCTAAGCGGGTCAGCATAGCCGACAGCGCCGAGCTCTATCTGCGTCACCGCCCAGGAAGTGACGTCATGCTGCTCAATGCCATCATGCAGGAGATCATCAAGCAGGGCTGGCACGACGAGGATTATATCGACCGCCGCGTCGAAGGGTTCGACGCACTACGCGCCGAGGTGATGAAGGAAGACTACAGCCTGAGTAACGCCGCCAAGATCACCGGCGTCGGCGAGCAGGAGATAGCCCTGCTGGCCCACATGATAGGCACGGCAGAGAAGACGGCTATCTACTACGCCATGGGGATCACCCAGCACACCTCGGGACACGACAATGTCACCGCCATCGCCAACCTGCAACTGCTGTGTGGCAACATAGGCGTCGAGGGTGCGGGGATCAATCCACTGCGCGGCCAGAGCAATGTTCAGGGCGCCTGTGATATGGGGGCCCTGCCCAACTACTTCACCGGCTATCAGAAGGTAACCGACCCAGAGGTGCAGGCGGCCTTCAGGCAGGCCTGGCAACAGGAGTGGCTACCGGATCAGATAGGCCTGGCGGCCACAGAGATGATGCATGCCCTGGCCCACGGCGAGCTCAAGGCCCTCTATGTGATGGGGGAAAATCCTGTGCTGAGCGATCCCGATCAGGCCCATGTGATGCAGGGGCTGGCGTCGGCCGAGCTGCTAATCGTGCAGGATATCTTCATGACGGAGACAGCCCAGATGGCCGACGTGGTACTGCCGGCCGCCAGCTTCGCCGAGAAGCCAGGTCACTTCACCAACACAGAGCGCCGGGTACAGCGTCTGCAGGCGGCCATCGAGAGCCCCGGCCTGGCGCGCCGCGACTGGCAGATCATCACAGATATCGCCAAGGCCCTGGGCGCAAATTGGCGCTATGAGGATGAAGCATCTATCTGGCAAGAGCTGACCCGGGTCACCCCCCAGTATCGCGGCATCAGTTGGCAGGACACAGACCCGAGTACGCAAAAAGGCCTGCGGGGCAAACAGTGGCCCTGCCCCGAGCCTGGCCATGAAGGCACGCGCCTGATGCATCAGATGCGCTTTACCCGCGGCCTGGGCAAGATGGCACCCGTCAGCTATCGCCTGCCGGCCGAGCTGCCCTGTGAAGACTACCCCTTCACCCTGTCAACCGGACGCCTTTTGGAGCAGTTCCACACCGGCACCCTGACCCGCAAGACGGACGGTCTCAACACCCTGGGCTCACCCAGGGTGATGATGTCGGCCATAGACGCCGACCGTCTGGGGGTGAACAACGGCGACCTGCTGACCCTGTCCACGAGGCGCGGCAGCATCAGTATCACCGCCTTCGTCACGCGACGTGCCCAGCCTGGAGTCTTGTTCCTGCCCTTCCACTTTGCCGAGGCGGCGGCTAACAAGCTGACCAACAATGTGCTGGATCCTGTGGCCAAGATCCCCGAGTTTAAGATCTGCGCCGTCAGGGTTGAGAAGGCCAGCGAGGCCCTCTGTAACGCCTAGCCCAGACTGGGAGCAACAAAAAGGCCGCGACACATGTTGCGGCCTTTTTCTATTGCTTGCTGTTTGTAAGGCTGTCTGCTGGCTACATCTTAAATTGACCAACTACACCTTACACTGCCCGCTAAACCTTAAATTGACCAACTAAGGTATCCAGGTTGTGGCCCTCGTTGGCCAGCCCCTGGCTGGTATCCGAGGCACTGTTACTGGCCTGTAGCAGCTCGTTGACTATCTCCTGAATCGCAAACACGTTGCGGTTGATCTCCTCGGTCACCGAACTCTGCTCGGTGGCCGCCGTGGCGATCTGGGTACTCATATCGTTGATGGAGGTGACCGCCGAGGTGACCGCCCCCAGGCTGTCGGAGATCGTCCGCGACGAGGTCACAGAGCGATGGCAGCTCTGCTGGCTCGACTCCATGCTACCCACCGCCAGCGACACCAGGTTATGCAACTCAGACAGCATCTCGTTAATCTCTAAGGTACTGGCCTGTGTCCGGCTGGCCAGGCTGCGCACCTCATCGGCCACCACGGCAAATCCGCGCCCCTGCTCACCGGCACGTGCCGCCTCGATGGCGGCGTTCAGGGCCAGCAGGTTAGTCTGCTCGGCGATGCCGCCGATCACACTCAGCACGCTGTTGATCTTCTGCGACTGCTCGTTGAGGGAGTTGATATGGCCCGCCGCCACATCGATCTCCGCCATCAGGGTCGAGACCTCATTCAGTGAACTATCGACGCACTCCTGGGCATTGCCCACGTCTTCAGTCGCCGCCTGAGTCGCCTCGGCCACCTGTGTGGTGCTCATGGCAACCTCGGAGGCGGTCGCCGACATCTCGGTGATCGCCGTCACCACCTGATCCGTCTCATTGTTATGGCTGATCAGCTGATTTGCCATGGCGGTGGTCTGAGACGAGATATTATCGGCGCCGCTCTTCACCTCCACTGTGGCCCTGGCCACATCCTTGATGATCCCCTGCAGCTTATCGACAAACTGGTTGAAGGCGCGCCCCAACATGGCGATCTCATCGCTGCCCTGCACATCCAGGCGCTTGGTCAGATCCCCCTCCCCCTTGGCGATATCTTCCAGGTTCTGCACCATGTTGCCAATAGGATTGACCATGCGCTGGGCTGCCACCAGAATCACTACCGCGGTAATAGCCACCAGCACCAGGGCAAAGAGGATGATCATCATCGCCTTGTCGTTCATGTGCTGGGTCATCACCTCGCGGTAGCTGTCCACCTGCGCCTCGATATCGTCGGTATAGGCTCCTGTGCCTAAGATCCAATCCTTGCCGGGTATGGTTACCGCGTAGCCGATTTTGGGTACTAAACCCACGGCGCCAGGCTTGGAATGCTCATAGGAGAAGAAGCCGTCGCCCCGACGAGCGGTATCGATCAGCCCCACCACCACCTTCTTACCATTGGGATCTGTCATGCCGATCAGGTTCTTGCCTTCCTGATCCGGCTTCACCGCATGGAAGATGCTGATTCCGTTAAAGTCATAGATGAAGAAGTAACCTGCACTGCCGAAACGCACGTTACGCAGCGCCTTATTCACGTCCCCCGCTTCGCCTAGACTCATCTGGTAATTAACAATTTCCAGGGCTATCTGAACTTGTTCCTGTAACTGCGCCTTTCTCTCTTTATAGAGACTCTCTTTGAAAGTCGCCATATTCTCTTCGAGAGATTTGGATTCCAGGTTATAGGTAATTGAAACTAAGAAGAGAAAACTCAAAATCAGGGGCAGGAGAGCAAATACCAACAGCTTATTCTTCATTTTTAATTGCCACATGATGGACTCCAACAGGGTTT
This sequence comes from Shewanella insulae, assembly GCF_009831655.1. Lineage (GTDB taxonomy): Bacteria > Pseudomonadota > Gammaproteobacteria > Enterobacterales > Shewanellaceae > Shewanella > Shewanella insulae. The sequence continues at coordinate 48,093 of NZ_WRPA01000022.1, forward strand.
GTTACATTTGTAAGTAAAATATAGCTAAAAAGTACCAGTGTCAGTGCCTAATTCTAGATAAATTGTAGTAGATCAATAATCCTCGCCAACTTGTTCAAATTTTCTACCTAACATAAAAAAAGCCAGCATTCCATCCCTGGCATACTGGCAATCACTTCGATTTTTTTATCAGGGTACTCACCTACGCCTTGGCACTATGTATTAAGCGCCATCATAGATGACATAGCAGGCAGTATAGTCTCGTAAACCGCCCGCTCCCCTTCCCAGATTAACGCGCTAGCTTGCGACGCAGACCGGCGAACATCAGTAGCACCAGGGCTGCGAAACCGAGCGCACCACCGTCGTCACTATCCTCAGCCTCAGGTTGAGTCTCTGGCTCAGGCTGTGGCTCGACGCCGTCAGACTCAACGGTCAGCATGAAGCTGGTCGATGCCGCATCGCTAGGGTTCTCCACATCGCTCACGGTAACCGTTACTTCGACTTCGCCATAGAAGTTGGCTTCCGGCGTGATGGTAATCTCACTACCCGAGGTATGGCCATCGACCACAGCGGTAATATGCTCACCGGTAACAGTGATCTGGTTAACGCTGTTTTGCTCATCGGCGTACATAACGGCTATGCCTTCCAGGCTAGTGTTCTCTGCCACACTCTGGTCGGCGATGGCGCCCAGGGTGATGTTAGAGGCAACACTGACAGTGTGGCTCATGCTGATGTCGGCCATGCCTTCGACCTGGCTCACGGCATTAACCGTTAGGTCCTGACCTGCGGCATTGTCTTTCACGCGAGTCCAGGCGGTCACCTCGAACTGCGAAGACTCTGGGCCCACGTAGTCGTAACAGATAACCAGGTCGTCGGATAATTTCTTATCCAGCTCACCATAGCTAAACTGCTCACCGAGATACTTCTGCAATGGTCCATAGGCATACATACCGCCCCTGAAACCTTGGATACCGACAGAACCACGACCACCCTGGCTGCCGAAGTCCAGATTGTCATAGGCCATCATCATCTCGTACTCACCGTCACCATGGCGGGTGTTGACGTTAAAGATCAGCTCGAAATCGAACCTGTCATCCTGCTCTTCCCACTGGTAGACACGGTTAGCGTCCCGACCCGCCGACTTGTATGTACGTGCATTATCGTATTCCAGGATGCCCCAACCGGTTTGGGTGCTCGCAATAGAGATGCCCGCACGCTCATTCCAGTTGTTAACCAGTGGCGCCGACAGAATTGCTCTTGGCGCATTTGGATCCAACACCTCGAAGCCTCGCCACATCATGCCGATCGACTCGTATGGGAAGTTCTGATACGGGAAGATGTCGTGATATGGGAAGAAGAAGGGCTGACCTTCCCACAGCGACACGATACCGTGAGCATGGATATCTAATGCGTTCTGCTTGCCGACGTTGAGGTTTTCGCTGTTGTTATACAGATGGAAGCTGTCATAACGACCGCCGAAGATCACATCGATTGGCAGTACGATACCGTTGCGGTAGAGGATGTTGTTATCCTTACCGTTAAGGGCACGACCGTTGGCATCATATTCCACAGGCGCGAAGCCGCTGAACATCGGATAGATACGGAACTCTTCGAGATCCACATAGCCACCCGGATTCGAGTTACCGAAATTCGGCGTGCGGCACATGGCATCTTCCAGGTTAGTGGTCACATTGTAGCTAGGTTCCTGATCGGCGGTATTAGGTTGGACACCGCTGATGGTCAGCTTACCCTCTTCCAGGCTGATGTCAGTCACTATCGACTCAGATGACGTCAATACATCTTCCACATTCAGGCTCAGGCCTGCCGGGATGTCGGCACTAATCGTAAAGGCACGATCTACGCCGCTGTCATTAGGCTGCACCTCGAAGGTGAATGGTACCTGCTCACCCAGATGGGCACCGGTTTTCGGTACGTCCAAGTGCACGTCATCGATACCACGCTCAAGCTTGAAAGCGACCTTGCCAATGTTGCCGGCGTTGATCTCCGAACTACCGAAATCGATCAGCGAGTAATAGACGTCACCCTCTTCCATCTCTGGTATGTTCCAGTTCACCTGGATATCCACTGGATCCTGACCATTGCTGGCAGGCACATCCAGGCTCATGTTAGAGGCCACTTCGTCGGTCACAACGGTTGTTGCAAACTGGAAGGTCTCCTCCATCGCGTCATGGTAGTTGTTCTGTACCGAGCCCTTTCGTGGGTTGTAGAACACCGCCCAATATTGGCCCTCTTCAGGCTGGTTGATATTACAGAAGTTGTCGTACTGGATATGGTTAGAGACACACAATAGCTCTTCGAACGGATCCGCCTGGCCATTGCCGTTATAATCTTTACCCACGTAGACCAGCAGGTTGCCCTTATCTAAGGTGCCATCCAACTCACTCTCTGTAGTACCGAAAGACTCGACCATCAGACGGCGAGCATTTGCCGGCACCTGGATCATCTCTACATGAGTCGCCTCATCTAAGCGCTCCTCCATAGGCACGCTCTGATCCGCATTGCTGCTCCAAGGGAAGCTGGCATCATCATCTTTTGGCAGGGTAATGCTCTTCAGATCGGCCTTAACAGGTTCGAAGACACGGCCAAAGATGCTGTCGCTCTCCGGCAAGTTGATCCCCTTAACGATTGCATTGCCATCGTTACGGTGAGCCGTTGCCGCCAGACGTGCCGGCATGCCGTTCTTGTCGTACTTGAAGACCACGGGCCAGTGGGCCTCAGACGCCGCACCACTGGTCTCGGTGAAGATCAGGTTAGAGTGCAGCTCAACTTCCGCGTTACTGAACCAATCCTGGGTATCCATGATCGAGGCCTCGACCACGATATCCATGGATTCCCCCGCTTCCAGGGTAAACTCGCTCGGCGTAACCTTGATTGACACACCGTTCTGCACCATCTGTGAACGGGAGTCGAAGGCCCAGTTGATCACGTCATCATGGGTCACGCTCCAGCTACCGGCGGTCGTCGCCTTGATGGTACGGATCCACTGACACTGTGGCTTACACTCGAAGTTCACCAGCTGAGGTATGTTCAGCTTGTGCACCGCGCCACCGTTTTGCGGATCGGCAGCCTTAAAGTTATCAACCGTCTCATCCATGACGAAACCGGCCTTGGCGGCGTTAGCCACGTTGATACGACCCGTACCGGCACGGTAGGTGGAGGCCAATACAACATCACCATTCTCATCGTTGAGTCTGTGATACTGCACCTTGTTTTCCGCCGTCATGGCCAGCGCAGATTGAATCTCGGTGGCACTCCAGCTCGGCTTAGCCTGCTTAAGCAGCGCCATGGCACCGGCAACATGAGGCGAGGCCATAGAGGTTCCGCTCAGGAAGGCAAAGTCACCGGACGCGCCACTAGAGACGAATGGATGCTCATCGGCGTAGGCGGCGTAGATATTAACGCCTGGCGCCGCAACCGCTGGGATCAGGGCTTCCGGGGTCGATGGGCTAGGACCACGTGACGAGAAGGCGGCCAACCAGTCGGCGCGCTCAGGATCCAGGTCACGATCTATCGTGGTTTCGGAGATGGTCAGCACATGATTACTGCCCTTGGCCAACCAGTCGCTCAGGCCGTAACCCGACATGCCATTGTCCCAGCGGCCATCCCACTCCTGTTTGGTGATATGGATACTTGGCACAGAATAGGCTGCCGTGGCGACTATGGCATCGGCATTGGCATAGTTATACATGATCATACCGTCGGCGCCGCCAGCCAGGATGTTATTGGCCTTGGCGCTACGGGCGATGCCGTTAGGATCGTTAAGATTGTTACGCTTACACACCACAATCACATCGGTAGGGTTGCCGTCGGCATCGGTAAGATCGAAGGTACCCGCAGGGAACGGCTCACCACAGTACTCATCGCCGTAGTCGCTGGCCTTGACCACCATGCCCGTCACCGAGCTGGTGTTTACCGCGCCACCGACAATTTCGCTCCAACGAGGCGCTTCATCGCCGCCCATAGGCTCGACCAGCTTGGTCTCGACCAAGATCTCACGAGAGTGGGTACTCGCCGCCACATTCATCAACCAAGGCGAGGCATGGTCGATGGCACCGAAGTACTCCTTGTAGCCCGCAGGCTGACCCGAGTTACCCGCCGCTGCAGCAACTGAGATGCCGGCTTCGCGGGCCGACAGGAAGGCCAGCTCGACATCGTCGCTCCAAGGGTGAGAGTCTTGACCACCGATAGAGAAGTTAATTACGTCGACGCCGTCGCTGATGGCATCTTCGATACCGGCGATCAGGGCTTCACCCGGACAACCAGGGTTGAGTTCGTTCGATGGATGACACACCTGGTAAGAGATAATGTTGGCGTGAGGCGCCACACCGCTCATACGCGGGAAGAGTGCCTCTTTAACGACGCTACCATCATTCACCGCACCCGGCGCCGGATTGACAAAATCGACATCCAGCAACACGTTACCCGCGGCGGTCGATGCCACGTGAGAGCCGTGGCCCTGGTAGTCTTCACCCACGGCTGGGCGGGTATCGCCATAGACGCCGCTGGTGAAATTATCTGTGATCACAGGGTATGAGCGCACACCGATAAGCTTGTCGGTACACAGGCCTTCGAAGCCCTCCTTGAGACAGTCACCCACGTACTGACCCGCCCCCCATGGGTTTTGGTGATCGTAGCCATCATCGCCCACATCGGCAAAGGATCTGTGGTCTGTGTTTACCCCGGTATCGATAATACCGACGATCACGTTCTCACCCTTGTAAGGCACAGAGTCTGTCACTGTGCCTGTCCAGATCTTGTCCGCACCGATCAGCTCAGGGCCGACATCGGAAAGCAGATCATAGGTCTTGGAGCGACGAACAGAGGCAACATTTGCCATCTGGGAGACGCGCTTGGCCTCTTCCTGAGTCATGGTCATAGAGAAACCGTTGACCGCATTGGTAAACTGCTGACGCACTGGGCGATCGCCCAGGGTGGCGGACAGTTCAGAGATCACCGACTGCTGCTTGCTCAGCAGCTGATCGCGGTACTGTTTAATCTCGCGGTTAACCGGCTGACCGGCCACAAACAACTTAGCCTCACCAGGTTTCCCCTTGACCGAACTGCGCTCTGTGCCACCTTGAGCCAGCAGGCTCGCGCCCGCCTGTGCCAACGGCTTCTGATAGAGTCTGACGATATAGACATGCTCACCTGTCAGTCCCTCTTCGGCAACGAACTTCTGGTTCTGCTGACTGATCTGTACATTCAGGCCGTCGTTTTGCAACAGGTTAATCTCTTGCGTGCTGCCGGCATTGAGTTTTTTCGCCTGCTCAGCGGTGATATTCAGCGGCTCGAGTCTTTCGACCTTACCCGGCTGTATCGCCGCTTGGACCATACCGGCACTGTAGAGTGCGGCCGCCACGGCTGTTACTAATGTTTTCACTTTCATGAAACTTCCACCTTTTTTGTAGTTATGCCCTGATGAAGCTTGTTGTTTGCATACTTATTCATCAGCGAACTAACATATAATCATGATGACTTAACTAAGGTGGATAGCTTTGGTGTAGCATTTTGTAGTTCTGTTAAAAAACAAACATTTGGTTAACAATGAGTATTTTGGATGAATGCCAGGTCTGACCAGAATTAGAGGCAAGGCTAAAAACCACCAATAAACACATTAAAAACAAATCGGTATGATTGCCAACCTAAGATTCCCGAACAATCTTGAGTGGTAACAAAAACGCTACAAAACAAGATTAGCAAGCATACCCCTATGAACCTACAAGTGGACAAATTCCTCTTATTGCTACATCAAAAAATAATACCATGCTCCGGAAAGATGGAACCGCTCAAGCATGATTATTCAATCGGGATTCACAATTTGTGCCGTTAACCTGACATGAGTAAAAGTGATCTGCAAACGACAGTAAAAATGATAAGAGATGACAACAAAGCGATAGCGACAGCACGCCAAGCGTGCAAAGCTTAAGGGATATGATGAAAGGTAAGCCAAAGTCTCTACTCGAAAAAATACTCCAAGGCATGTAGCATTTTGTACACTTATAAAAGTTTTTACAGACTTTTAACCTTAGATGGTTTTAGATGCTAATTTACCTTTCAGGATGTGGATGAAGGCCATGAAGTACCTCTTGTCCGGTCTTATTTTTCTCACGGGATTGCTCCTGTGCGAGGCCAGGGCCGAAGAGCAGATAGACGACATTACCACGGGCGAATTTCATTTCACCCTCGCCTTAGGCTATGGCGGTATCGAGAACCCCAGAGCCAAGTCGGACGATATCACCACCTATGCCCTGCCAAGCTGGTCCTACTATGATGACCGCTTCTACGTGGAAAACTTCACTCTGGGCTACAGCCTGTATGAGTCGGATAGCCTGTTTATCGACCTGCAGACCCGCCTCAACGAAGATGGCTTCTTCTTCGAGCTCGATGGTTGGAACAAGGTCTTTCTGAGCGACATACTCGGCTTCAAGCCCAACAAGCAGCCTATATTCGGTCCGGCGATCCCCGAGGTACCGATAGAGCGCAACATCTCCTACCTCGGCGGGCTCAGCACCACCTGGCTCACCCCCTACAGCGATTTCACCCTAGGTTATTTTCACGACATCAGCGGCGTTCATCAGGGCAACGAGATCCATCTCAAGGCTAAGAAAAGCATGGCATTTTCCTGGGGCGCGTTGGGATTTGAGATAGGCGCGATTCGTAAGAGCAGCCAGCTGATAAGCTACTACTACCATTTTACCCAGGAGGAGCTGGGCCGCGGTCGAGTTCAACAACCCCAGTCGGCGGCCATCAACTACCACACCAGTGGCGTAGTCAATGTGCCTCTGTGGCAAGACATTAATTTTGTAGCGATTATCACCTACACTTGGTTAGGAGATGAGATCACTAAGAACCTCATGGTAGAGAAGGATGGATACCTGTCTGGGTTCATCGGAGTCAGCTATGCCTTCTAACGCCACCAAGCTGATACAGTGCATGTTGCTGCTGGCCCTGGCCACCAGCTTCTACTGTCAGGGCAATAGCACCCAAGTCAATGTGAAACCCAAGACCTGCGCGGTGCTCGAGGCTGGCAGGCCCTGCCACCTGACACTCAAGATCAGCTACAGACTCGAGGCCTTGGAACAGACCTGTATCTGGGTAGCCCTCAGAGAGGTCCCGGAGCAGTGTTTCGATCGCCTAAGCGTAGATCACCTGCTGGAGCTGACGCTCACCAAAGATACCCTGGTGCAGATCAAAGATATCAACAACAAGGTGCTCGATGAGGTGACCATACAGATCGCCACCTATCAGCCCGTCAACACCCGAAAACGCCGAGGACTCAACTGGAACCTGTTATGAGCAAACCTAAGATTCTCCTTATTGAAGACGATCTGGATTTGGCGGAGCTCACCCTGCTCTACCTGACACAGCAAGGTTTCGACCTGACTCACAGCGAGTCGGCCCAGGCGGTGGCAAATTTGCCCACAGATCTCACCTTCGATCTCATCATCTGCGACATCATGCTGCCCGACAGCGACGGCTTTAGCCTGTTCGCCGACCTGCAGGCAAGATACCAATGCGTGATCATCTTCATGACGGCTCTCGACGGTCAGCAGGAGCAAATAAAGGGTCTAGAACTCGGTGCCAGCGACTATATCGTCAAGCCGGTCAACCCCGAACTCCTGGTGGCTCGCATTAAGGCCAACCTGAGAAAACTCCCTAGCGAGGCGCCGCCCCAGAGCGTTACCCTGCACGATTTCACCATAGATCATACCCATCAACAGCTGACCATAGGCGATCGCCCGCAGAAGGTGACCACCCAGGAGTTCGACCTACTATGGATCTTCGCCCAGCATCCGGGCAAGGTACTCAGCCGCGAATACCTGTTCGAGCAGTATGTGGGCCGCCCCTACGATGGCCTGGACAGAGCGATCGATCTCAAGATCAGCCGTCTGAGAAAGAAGATAGACAGTTATCGGATCGACGGACTCACCATCAAGACGGTACACGGTCAGGGTTACCTGTTTAACTATCAGCCCCAGAGCTCGAATAAGGGATGAAGTTTCAATTCTACCGCCTCTACGCCCTGCTGATCTTAAGCAGCGCCCTGATCATCTGGTCATTCAGCGAGATCCACGGCGCCATGCAGCACCAGATGGAGTCCTACCAGATAGATGTCGACAGCGTGTTTCGCGGCCTGAGCGAGGAAGACAGCAGCGTGCTAATCCGCCAGCTCTCCCGCGACGAACTGGCATTACCCCAGGGCCTGGCCGATAAACTTGACCGCGGCGAAACCATCGCCCTCACCCTCAGCGGTGGTAAGACCTACTACTATCGCCAGTCCCCCGAAGCTAACCAAAGTTCAAACACAGAGGCGAGCAAGCAAACGGCCAAGGTGATCGCCTTCGGCCCAGTGCTGCGCAACCCCACTCAGGCGGTACCTACCGAACTTATCATTTTCGCCCTCTACGCCAGCCTGGGCTGCCTGGCGCTGCTGCTGATCTGGCCCCTGTTTCGGGATCTCTCCCAGCTACAGACATCCGCGGTGGAGTTTGGCGCCAACCCGAGAAAGATGGAGCAGACGATCAACAAGCGCTCGGCCATCTATCCCCTGGCCAAGGTTTTTCACGAGGTCACGGTACAGATCGTCGACTTCCTGCAGATGCACAAGGAGCTGTCGCGCACCATCTCCCACGAGGTCAGGACGCCTCTGGCGCGCATGCGCTTCGCGCTGCAGCTAAGCAAGGCGGAGCTGGATGACAAGTACTGGCAGCGTCTCAACGCCGATATCGATGAGATAGAGCAGTTGGCCAACAACTACCTCTCCTTTGCCAAGCTGGAGCACAGGGAGGCGCAGATAAAGAAACAGGCGGTCAGCGCCCAGGCCTTCCTCGAACAGTTAGAGGAGAAATTTGCCCTCTATCAGGACAAGATAGGCATAGCCTTTATCGCCGACGATAAGCTGGCGGTGTTCGATGCCAGCTCGATGAGCATTGCCACCCAAAACCTAATCATGAACGCCCTGCGCTTCGCCAAACAGAATATTCAGGTGCATTTTCGCTGCGAAGGCGATCTGTGCCAGATCACCGTAGAGGATGATGGCCCAGGCTTCGAAGGCAAGGGCAAACAGCTGCTGGCCGCCTTCGCCAGAGATAAGGAGCAGGCCGACGGCTCCGGCTACGGCCTGGGGCTCTACATCGCCCGCAAGATCGCCATCTGGCATCAGGGCCGGTTAGAGGTAGCAAAGTCCGATGAGCTCGGCGGCGCCAGCCTCACCCTGGTCTGGCGCAATCAGCAGGCTAATTAGAACAGGCGTGCCTTTTCCGAAAATGTGCCCGGCCCTTAAAACAGCGCCCCCATGACGCCGAGTAAGATCCCCGTCAGCGCGAAGCCCAACAAGAGCATGAGAATGCTGGGCCGATAACGAAGTTGCCAGGCCAGTCCGATCAATACTAAGAGGGCATCGGGCCAGGCGAGAACGGCACTGACGATCACAGGGGAGATAAGCGCCGCCAGCAGCAGGCCCACCACGGCGGCATTGATCCCCATTATTGCGCCGCGAAATCTCGCCCGCCCCATCAGGCCATGCCAACTGCGCAGCAGGGAGAGTTGCAGTAAAAATCCCGGAAGGAAGATGGCGAGCGTCGCCACAAGCGCTCCCAACAGGGGCGACTCAAACAAGGACTCGGCGCCGAGAAAGGCCGCCAGGGTAAACATGGGGCCGGGCACCGCCTGAGCCAGGGCATAACCCGTCAGGAAACGTTCGCTGGTCAGCTGCTGACCGACACTCGCCTCCAGCAGCGGCAGCACCACATGACCGCCGCCAAACACTAGGGCGCCCGCCTGATAAAACTGGGCAAACAGCTGTAGCAGGCTATGGCCAGTTCCTAGCCAGAAGAGCGACAAGCCAAACAGCAACAAAAACAAGCAAAGAGGCAGCATCTTTGGCCGCAAGGCATCGAGTGAGCCGCGTCGAACACCTTTAGTGTCTTGCCCTCCTTCAGCCTGTTCAGTGTCCTGAAGGGCCGATGGCGCCAGCAGAATAGCACCGATAATTCCAGCCAAGATCAACAGCCCCAGCTGGCTGGCCAGGGTGCCGACAAACAGGGTGAGCGAGGCGCAGAGCAGCATAAGTAGCCGAGTCGCGCCGCGACGACAGAACTGCTTGAACATGCTCAGCACGGCATCGGTCACCACAACGACCGCCATCAGCTTGAGGCCATGGATCAGTCCCTGAAACCAGCTGGTATCCAGCCAGCTCAGACTCGCCACCGCCAGCAGATAGAGGAGCAGAAAGGAGGGCAAGGTAAAGCCCATGAAGGCAGCGATTGCGCCCGATAACCCAGCCCTGTGATGGCCTATGGCGAAACCCACCTGGCTTGAACCCGGCCCGGGGATCACCTGACTCATTGCGACGATGGCGCCAAAACGCTCGGCGTCCAGCCAGCCGAGCTCATCGACGAAACGCCGCTTGAAATACCCTATATGCGCCGCCGGCCCGCCGAAGCTCATCAGCCCCAGGAGCATAAACTGCTTAAATACCTCGCCCAAGTTGTCATCCTCCGTCAACGCGCCACATGAGACTTGACCGCGCCGACTAAACGAGCGCAGCCTTTTGAATAGCATGGTTAATTAGATTATGACAGACAGGTGACAGCCTGATGACAAACGAATAGAAAGACTTGGCTGGTTACTCGCCTGTGCGCCGCAACATCACCAGCACCTCGAAATGATCCGTGTGGGGGAACATGTCAAACAGCTGTACCTTGGTCACACGGTAGCCTGAGATGCAATGCAGATCTTTGGCCAGGGTCTTGGGATTACAGCTGGAGTAGAGAATCGCCTTAGGGGCAAACTCGCTCAGGGAGTGACACAGTGCCTCGCCGATGCCGCGTCTGGGGGGGTTGACTATGATAAGCTCCGGCTTCTCTTCGCCGCGGCTGCCGCTGGCGAAGCTGGTCGAGTCCAGCGCGGTGAAGCGCACGTTATCAAGCCCCAGTGTCTCGGCCGACATCTTGGCGCAGGCGATCGCCTCGGCCTCGATCTCTATGCCGGTAAGGGCCACCTCTTTCGAGGCACAGTGCAGGCCGAAACCGCCGACGCCGCAGAAGAGATCCCAAATCGATTTAGGCGCCAACTCACGGGTCCAGTCCCGCGCGCTCAGGTAGAGCTTGGCCGCCACCTCGGGATGGGTCTGGAAGAAGCTCTTGGGACGAATGTAGAGGGGTACGCCATTAAACTCCTCCTCCAATCTAGTTGCCTCGGTGAGGAAGATCTCCTCCTCCCCTTCCAAAATAGCCATATGCACTGGCTGCAGATTCACCGACACCAGCTTGATCTCTGGATGTTCGGCTAACAGCTTTGGCAGTTCGCGCTCGATACGGGGAATGGCCTGCTCGGAGCGCATCACGAAACGCAGCATATATTCGCCGCGTACCTGACTGCGGGTCAGCAGGATAAACTTAAGCTCGCCCTTGGCCTTATCGACTCTATAGGGCGGGATCCCCGCCTGGCGCACAAACTCCTCTAAACGGTGCAACAACTGCTGCATATCCTGAGGATAGAGGCTGCAGTCGCACAGGCTCACCGCCTCGCCGCTGGGGCTCATCAGCCCCAATATCGGCTGATGGGCGGCGCCCAGCACCACCATCTTGGCCTTGTTACGAAAACCACTCTCTGGGCCCACCACGGGAGGAAGCCACTGCTCCACCGGCAGATCCTTGAGCAATGCCTCTAGAGTCGCCGTCTTCGCCGCCACCTGCTGGTTCAGGGGCGTCTTGAGATGACGACAGGAAAGACACTGATTAGCATCGAAATAGGCACACTTCACGGATGATTTGCTCGCAGTTTGGCTTAAAAAAGGCGCCCTACTTTAGCCTTTTTGAGGAGAAAAATCACCTTTCGCCGAGGGCGACTGACTTACCATTGATTCATCTGCCACAGGCGTGAGGCGTAACGTATCGACATCGGCACATATTGGCTTAGGCCCGCAGCGACTCTTGACCCAGGCCAGCGCCTCCTTGGCCGTGTGCCTGAAGGTGGTCAGCTTGCCGCCATAGACGGTGAGCAGGTTGGGATGGGTATCGCGCGATAACATCATGGTATCCCTGGGCAGGTCGAACGCCTCACCGCCCTGCTTAGGTAGCACGCGCACGCCGCAGTATCGCCCTGTGATACGCCCCTCGAGCGCCCCATCGGCCTCACACAGGGGGAAGTAGTGGCGATAGATCCCCAGCAGATAGGCCTCCTCGGCTGGCGTCACACCCGCGGCGTCCACCGCTTCGATCGGGGTCTCGGTCGTGCCTATCATGGTCTTTCCCTGCCAGGGCATGACAAACACCACCCGCTTATCGAAGATAGATTCCAGGTAGAAGATGCCGCTCGGCGAGGGGATATCCAGCACCAGGTGACTCCCCTGCACCAGCTCCAAGGCAGAGACCTCCACCTTAGGGATGACCCGCTCGAGCGTCTGATTGACCCAGGGGCCGGTGGCATTGATGACGCAGCGGCTACTGAGGCGCCGCATCTCCCCCCCGGCATTAAAGCTGACGATACAGGAATCTGGCCTGTGCTCTATCTCCTCCAGGCTGACCTGGGTCAGCAGCTCTGCCCCTAACTGCCTGGCGCTCTGGGCCACGGCGCGGGTCAAAGCGCCATCGTCGGTCTGGGCGTCCCAGTAACGAAACACGGCGCGTAGCCCCTTGAGCTTGAGCCCGGCCAGCTCACTCCAGCGACTGGCCGGCACAGACTGAAACTGGCCCAGGGGATCCAGCTCGCTCAGTAAGGCATACAGGCTCAGCCCGGCGCGAATGGCCAGCGGGCCACGCTGACTGCCTCGGTAGAGTGGAATATAGAAGGGAACCGGCTTGACCAGCTCGGGGGCCAGGGTCAACAGCGCCTTACGTTCACTTAGAGACTGGCGCACCAGGCCGAGTTGGCCCGACTCTAAGTAGCGCAGGCCGCCATGGATCAGCTTACTCGAGTTAGATGAGGTCTTCTCCCCCAGATTATCCTTTTCAAGCAGCACCACAGAATAGCCGGCGGCCTGGGCACACTGGGCTATGCCCACCCCGGTAATGCCGCCACCAATCACCACTAAATCCACTGCCTGCATATCGCGTCCTTTCGCTAAATGAATCTAACTTTTTTCCGCCGCATTCAGATAGCGGTAAGCCTTGTCGCACAGGCGCTTGAGTTCAATAAACTCTTCGGGCTCTCCGCCTAGCTTACAGCGCATCTGCATCGGAATAGACTGAGCCTGCTGTTGCAGTTCCCGGCCCGCTTCGGTCAACTGCAATACCCGCACCCGTTCGTCGGTTTCACTGCGCCCACGGGTCACCAGGCCTTTGCTTTCCAGGCGTTTAAGCAGGGGCGTCAGGGTACCCGAGTCCAGGTGAAGCTGCTCACCCAGGGTCTTGACGCTGATCCCCGGCTCCTGCCATAGGACCAACATCGCCAGATATTGAGAATAGGTCAAGTCCAACGCCTCCAGCAGGGGGCGATAGGCGCGCACCATGGCATTGGCGGCGCTATAAAGCGAGAAGCAGACCTGGTTTTCGAGGGCTAGCGGATTAGGGTGAGTATCTTGGCTCGTGGATTGACTCATGAATTGGATCGCCATCATTAAATTGCACACAACTTTTACCAAGTTTACGCCATGCGCAGGCCAAAGTGAAAAATTATCAAAAAAATTTTTTACTGCATAGTTAGTCAATAATCCGTCATCTTTACAGAGACTTAATTAAATAATTAAGTAAAACCATCTAGATGCGGCTCGACTGAATCCTGACACTAGGTTAAATACTCAAAAAGGCTGAGATTTCCGCACCTTTCCACCAACAAACATGGTTGCTTTTCGAGCGATAATCCCCTAAATTCCCCCCACTATTCAGCTCGATACACTAAAAAACACAATGGAGGTGTTCACTATGAAGCAATTGCTGCTAGTGATGTTGTCATTTCTCTTTGCCGCCCAAGCCAATGCCGCCTGTCCGCAAAACATCAGCTTCGGCGATATACCCTTTGAGAAAAACAGCTCTTACTTCGATAGCCGATATGCCAAACAGTTGCAAGCGCTGATCGAGAAGACTCAAGCCGACAGCGGTTATCTGTTGCTGGAGTTTCCCCTGAATAAGGGAGAAACAAATAAGAAACTCAGAGACTACAACCTCTGGCTCGCCAATCGCCGTATCGAACGGGTCAAAACCTTCCTGACCAAGGCGGACTATAACCAACCCGTGATCACTAAGCTGCTAACCGCCAGCAAGCAAGATACCCGCACCCTGAGCCTTCACTGGTGCCAACAGGAAGAGAGTGAGACAGCAATCGCCAGCGCGACCACACCCGGCCGTCACCAGCTCAAGTAAGCCGCTATAGCCCTGGAGCCGCCTCCCGAGAAAAAGTGAGGCGGCAACTTGGCAACAACGAAAAATCCGCGCCAGTTAACACTTCCAGTACATTTCAAGATTTGTGTTGCAAATCTTAAACATAAACTTAGCCTCCCCCACCTCGCGCAGTAAACTGTCCCTAGAGGATTCACGCCTTTGTCATCATCATTTTGGCAAATCAGCTCCCGGGGAGGGATTATGTTTAGAGCCCTGATATTTTGTTTTCTATTACTCTCGAGCGCACTACCCAGCTTCGCACAGGCCTCGGAAAGTCCGGCGCCTCAAAATGCCACATGGCATTATGTGGATGCCGACGGTCAGCTGAAGATCAAGCTCTATTTCTTCTGGTCTAAGACCTGTCCTCACTGCGCCGAGGCCCATCCCTTCATCGACAGTCTGCCGGAAAAGTATCCCTGGATAGAGCTAGAGTCACACATGGTGTCTCAGGCCGGTACCCGGGAGAAATGGCAGGCGATCGCCGAGCAGACCAAGGTCGCCGCGCGCTCCGTGCCCTATATCGCCGCCTGTGAACAGGCCACAGTGGGTTACAGCAGCGAAGCCGTGACTGGACAGTTTATTCTACAGCAGCTCAAGGCCTGTTACCGCGCCTTGGGCGGCGTGGTTGAGGACGGTGAACAGGCGACCCAGACGGGTACGGCGGCCCCAGAGGGCGAGCCGCTATTTGCGACCTGTAGCGCCAGCAGCGAACCCGGCACCTGTGACCTGGGGCTGGAGGAAAGCGCACCTGCCGCGCCCGTCACTAAGGTACAACCCATAGAGCTGCCACTGATCGGTGTAGTGGCGCCAGAGCAGCTATCCCTGCCCGTACTGACCGTGGTGCTGGCCGGAGTCGACGCCTTCAACCCCTGCGCCTTCTTCGTGCTGCTGTTTCTGCTCTCCATCATGGTTAACGCCAAGAGTCGCAGCCGCATGTTGATTGTCGGCGGCATCTTCGTGTTCTTCTCGGGCTTTATCTACTTCCTGTTTATGATCGCCTGGCTCAACATCTTCGAGCTGCTGGGCGCGGGTAGTGACGGCGGCCTCATCATACTCGGGGCCGGTTTGATGGCGCTGATCGCCGGTGCCATCAACATCAAGGAATACTTCTTCACCAAGGGTGAGGTCAGTCTCTCCATGTCGGCGGAAAACCGCACCGGGCTAATCAAGCGCATGGGCAAGCTCACCAGCGCCAGCAGCATGGCGGCGATGATCGCCGGCACAGTGGTGTTAGCCATCCTGGCTAATGCCTATGAGCTGCTGTGCACAGCAGGTTTTCCGATGATCTACACCAGCGTATTGACTATGCATGAACTGCCGGCATTCGAGCGCTACCTCTACCTGGCCTTCTACAACATAGTCTATGTGATCCCGCTCGCGGCAATCGTAATCGCCTTCAGCGCCACCCTGGGTAAGCGCAAGCTCACCGAGAAAGAGGGACAAACCCTGAAGCTGATGTCGGGGATCATGATGATTGGCCTGGGGGGCATGCTGGCCCTGGATCCGACGGCGCTGCAAAACGCCGGCCTGGCCATAGGCTTGATCTTCGCCTCCATCGGCCTGACTTTCGTCATCAGCATGGGGCGCAAATTTATCGAGCGCCGCGGCGCCACCAGTTAAATTTGTAAAGGCTAAAGTTTTCCAAAACGGTGCCGATAGCACTATAGTTAACCTAAGCTAATTTGGTTAACTATAAGGCTCTCACCCAGTTTAAGGCGGTAATCATGGCAATAACAGTTGGAACCAGTAATCTACAACCTAATCTAAGCAATGGAAGCGTTGGGGTTAAAGTTGCACAGCTCGCCAAAGAGCAGCAGCAGGCAGAGGGAGAGATTGCACTACAGCTGATTGAAGCGGTTGACTCGGCGCCTAGCGCTGGGCCTGTGGGAAATAGTGGTCACAACATTAATACCACAGCTTAAATCAGAGCGAACTTCGCAAAGCCCTCATTATGAGGGCTTTTTTTAGGTTCATCGCGGATCTCCGGGGAACGCCTCTCTGACTTTCAGAAAGAAGTATTCGGTATCCCGGTAGCCATAGCCCATTCGCTTCAGCAGTTTGATTTTGTTGTTCATCCCTTCCAGTCGGCAGGTG
>NZ_WRPA01000023.1 GCF_009831655.1 Shewanella insulae
GAAACCATAGCATTGTGGTCCCACCTGATCCCATCCCGAACTCAGAAGTGAAACGCAATTGCGCCGATGGTAGTGTGGGGTCTCCCCATGTGAGAGTAGGTCATTTCCAGGCGCCTAATTTAGTATCTCGCGTAAGCGTTTTACTAAAGGAGCGGTAGTTCAGTTGGTTAGAATACCGGCCTGTCACGCCGGGGGTCGCGGGTTCGAGTCCCGTCCGCTCCGCCAACATTAAGACGAAAGCCCTAGCAGTGATGCTAGGGCTTTTTTCGTTGTGTGCTAAAAGCCTATAACCGAGAGCCGGAAGTTCAGTTGGTTAGATTCTTAATAAACAGGAAGCGGGCTGTCTCGCGTGCCGAAGGCACACGGGCCGGAATGCCGGATCATCGGTCCCATCCTCCCCAGCTCGTTAATACTCCGCGCGCATGAGCACATCGCTGTGCGATATGCGCCCACCAACATTAAGACGAAAGCCTCAGCAGAAATGCTGAGGCTTTTTTCGTTTCTGACTTTTCAAAATGCCTATACGTTAAGTCATCTAAATTCTGTATCTAATAGCCTATCCGCATCGCTAGCTTGTGATGCTGGCGGAGATCGTTGAGCCACCACTGCATCTGGCCTTTAAAGTGTACAGCACGAAGGAGTTGAGGCTAACAGGACCATTCCTACTAGTTTGTACATAAGTTCTCTTTTGCTTAGAACTAAAAATGCTGTAAACAGGGCATAACGCCTAGTAGCATGAATATCGAGCGAGCCGCCAGTTTGTCTATTGCTATTCCACGCGGCCTTACCTACCTTATGGCCAAGTGAAATGGCTTAGTTTCAAGGGATGGATATGAAAATAGAAATGATCTGCACCGGTGAAGAGGTGTTGTCCGGACAGATAGTCGATACCAATGCGGCATGGGCGGCAAATGCCTTGATGGACCAAGGTATAGAGATGCAGCAGCGGATCACGGTAGGCGATAGATTGGACGATCTGGTCGAGGTGTTTCGTCAACGCAGCGAGCATGCCGATGTCATCCTTGTGAATGGCGGGCTCGGGCCGACGAGCGATGATATGTCGTCCGAGGCGATGGCGATTGCCAAGGGTGAGCCCTTGGTCGAGTGCACCCTGTGGCGCGAGCGTATTCAGGAGTGGTTTACTCGTAATGGGCGACACATGCCTGAGAGCAATCTGAAACAGGCGATGTTACCCGCTTCGGCCATAATGGTGGACAATCCAGTGGGTACTGCCTGTGGCTTTCGTGTGAAGCTTAATCGTGCCTGGCTCTTCTTTACTCCGGGTGTGCCATTCGAGTTTAAGAAGATGGTTACCGAGCAGTTTATTCCTTTTGTGGAGCAGATCGCCGATAGCCATGTGGAAGTCGAGGTGCAGAAACTACTGACCATAGGTCAGGGAGAATCAGCACTGGCGGATAAGCTCGAAGGCATGTCTTTGCCGCAAGGCATGACCTTAGGCTATCGCTCCTTCATGCCCTATATCGAGATTAAGTTGTTTGCCCGAGGGGAAGCAGCCATCGGCGAATTAGACAGAGTGAAGGGCGAGGTGATCGCCCGTCTAGGTAATGCGGTCGTCGGCCACAACGTCACCTCGCTGGCACAGGTGATCCATAACGGACTGCTGGCTTCGGGTAAGCGTTTAAGTATTGCTGAGTCCTGTACCGGGGGCATGATAGCCAATAATCTGGTGGCCTTTGCCGGCAGCTCCAACTATCTGGACCAGGGACTGGTGACCTATAGCAACGAGTCTAAGGTGCGCGTATTAGGGGTTAAGCCTGCGACCCTTGATGACCATGGTGCAGTATCTATCGCCACGGTTGAGGAGATGGCCAAGGGCGCCAGAAGTCTGCTGGACAGCGATTATGCACTGGCGACCAGTGGTATTGCCGGGCCGGATGGCGGCAGCGAGGCTAAGCCAGTAGGGACTGTTGCAATTGCATTGGCTACCCGCCAAGGTGTCTATAGTCAGATGCTTAAGTTCCCGGCGCGCTCCCGGGAGCTGGTGAGACAGCTGAGTACGGCGGTTGCGCTTGATATGCTCAGGCGTGAGCTGCAAGAGTCGCCCGTATTGGTCGACTACTCCTCTTATCGGCGATTTGCAAGATAGCTAAATAGACTAGCCAAGGCGCCACGCATCATGGCGTCTTAATCTTTAATCCTTAATCAGAGTTGCCTCAAGAAAAGTTGCCTCAAACAGAGAGGCTCGCGAGGTGAGATTAATCCTTAAAGATAAGATTAATCTTGCCCGGAACGACCTGGATACGTTTGGTCATCTCGGCGATAAGCGCCTGATTACCCTCTTGGGTATCGAGCACATACACGGGCTGGGTCTCGAGGAAATGGGTCATGAATCCCATGATCTGAGGACTCACCTGGCCTATGGCCTGTTCGAGTTCCTTTGGGTTAGATCTCAGACTCACCAAGTTGAGTTCCTTTAGGTAGAGACCGTGCAGATCGGCTTCATACCAGGGCTTGGCCTCGAACTCGGCCGTCATGGTAGCATCGATGGGCATCAGCGGGTTGGCCACCTTGATTAGACTGTTGGCCGTGATCGCCATGGTGTCAGCCTTGTGGCCAAGCTTGACCTTCACATCATTGATCTTCATCTCTATGCCAAAGAAACGATTACCCTCTTTGACCTCGAAATGCATCTCGTCGTTCAGGTAGTTGGTGAGCTGGCGCTCGCTGATGCTGTATTGACTGACACATGCAGTCAGACTCAGCATCAGCAGGCCTACTAGGCTAGGCTTCTCATTACCCCGTGTTTCTCATGCCCGCCGCCACACCGGCGATGGTGAGCATCAGTGCCAGCTCGACATTGCTTGAGCCGGCCTCTTCCTTCCGAGTTCGGGCCAGTAGCTCTGCCTGGAGGAAGTTAAGTGGATCGATATAGGGGTTGCGTAGCTCTACCGACTCACGATTCCAAGGCGTGTGCGACATCAGGGCGTCGGATTGGGTTAGTTCCAATACCACCTTGATCCCCGTCGCCATACGGCTACGCAGGGCTTCGCCGAGATGATGTAGCTCTTTTGGCACCAGACAGGTCTCATAGTACTTGGCCAGGTTAGGCTCGGCCTTGGCGTAGACCATCTCTAGCATTGAGATGCGTGTTTCGAAGAATGGCCACTGCTGCTCCATTTCCCTTAATAGGTCGAGCTCGCCGTGGTCGGCGGCCTGTTGTAATGCCTCGCCTGCTCCCAGCCAGGCGGGGAGCATCAAGCGGTTTTGCGACCAGGCGAAGATCCAGGGGATCGCACGCAGGCTCTCGATACCGCCATCCACACGGCGCTTGGCGGGGCGACTACCCAGCGGCAGTTTTCCTAGCTCGACTTCTGGGGTTGCCGCGCGGAAGTAGGCGACAAAGTCGGGCTCCTCACGCACTATGGCGCGGTAGGCGGTGACCGAGTCACTGGCGAGTCGCTCCATCGCCTCACGCCATTCCGGCTTAGGCTCCGGTGGTGGCAACAGGGTGGCTTCCATCACGGCCGAGGTATAGAGCGCCAGGCTCTGCACCGCCAGCTTAGGCAGGCCGAACTTGAAGCGGATCATCTCCCCTTGTTCTGTCACTCGGATGCGGCCATCTACCGATCCTGGTGGCTGTGACAGGATCGCCTTATGGGCTGGTCCGCCACCACGGCCTATGGTACCGCCACGGCCGTGGAACAGGGTGAGTTTTATATCTGCCTGAGAGCAAACCTCAACCAGTTTTTCCTGCGCACTGTATTGTGCCCAGGCGGCGGCCATCACACCGGCATCTTTAGCCGAGTCTGAGTAGCCTATCATTACCTCCTGGCTGCCCTTGCAGTAGCCACGGTACCAGTCGATGGCGAATAGCGCCGAGATACAGCTGGAGGCGTTATTAAGATCCTCTAGGGTCTCGAAGAGTGGCACCACGCGCATGGGGTGCTGACATCCTGCCTCTTTCAATAGTAGGAGGACTGTCAACACATCCGAGGGTTGGCTGGCCATGGAGATGACATAGGAGCCCAGGGCCTTAGGTGACTGGCTGGCGATCAGTTTGACCGTGCTGATCACCTCGGCGACCTCGGCACTCGGCTCCCAGTTGTGGGGGATCAACGGGCGTTTGCCGCTCAGTTCCCGTAGCAGGAAGGCCTGTTTCTCATGCTCGTCCCAGTGGTCGAAGTCGCCAAGGCCCAGGTAGCGGGTCAGCTCGGCGATGACGTCGCTGTGGCGCTGTGCATCCTGGCGGATATCCAGGCGCAGCATATGGATACCGAAGCAGGCCAGACGACGCAGCATATCCAGCAGCAGGCCGTTGGCGATCAGGCTCATGCCCGACTCGGTCAGGCTGCGGTAGAGCAGGGTCAAGGGCTGCTTGAGATCGTCCTCGTGCCAGATAAGGCTATCGAGATCCACCTCAGGCGAATGCCCCTCGAGACGGGCATTTAGGTAATCTATGGTGTCGCGTAGTTTTTGTCTTAGTTCCCGCAGCACCTCGCGGTATGGTTCATGGCTGTTGTCGGTGAGAGCCAGTAGTTCTTCATTGGCCTCCTCCATCGACAGCTCGTTGACCAGCAAAACCACATCCTTGAGATAGAGGCGCGCCGCGGTGTGGCGGTTACGATCGAGCACCTCTTGGGTGACCTTGGCGGTGACGAAGGGGTTGCCGTCGCGGTCGCCGCCCATCCAGCTAGAGAAGCGGATGGGGGCTATGTCGCTGGGTAGCTGTTTGCCGGTGCGCTCTTCGACCTGTTCGTTGAGTTGGCGC
This sequence comes from Shewanella insulae, assembly GCF_009831655.1. Taxonomy (GTDB): domain Bacteria; phylum Pseudomonadota; class Gammaproteobacteria; order Enterobacterales; family Shewanellaceae; genus Shewanella; species Shewanella insulae. The sequence goes on from NZ_WRPA01000023.1 coordinate 4,730, forward strand.
AGGAAGTCAGGAATCGCTTGCCAGAGCGATGCCTCTATGGTGCTCAGTCCCCAGCGGGCTTCGTCGACCGGTGTGGGGCGCTCGTGACGTATCTCGTTGGTGTGCCAGATCTGGGCGATAAGCTGTCTGAGTCTGAGGTGATTCTGTTTTTTCTCGCGCTCGGTGAGCTGGGGGTTCTCCAGTGTAGCCAGACAATCGACCACGGCGGAGTATTTTTGAATCAGGGTGCGACGGGAGATCTCTGTAGGGTGCGCCGTAAGTACAAGATCGATATCCAGTGTCTGCAGGCACTCGAGCATCTTATCTTGGTCTATGCGCCCATTTAGCATGCGGCCCAGGAGTTGATCCACAGGATCGGGAACGCAGACCAGCTCGTCGCAGTTGCGGCTGATGGTATGGAACTGCTCGGCGATATTAGCCAGGTTGAGAAACTGGTTGAAGGCCTTGGCAAATGGTACCAGTTCTTCGTCGGGTAATGCGGCCAGTAGGGTAAGCATCTGTTCCCTGGCGGCATCGTTGCCTTGGCGTGAGCTCTTGGCCAGGTGTCTGATCTGTTCAATCTTGTCTAAAAAGGGCTCGTCCATGTGTGTGCGAATGGTATCGCCTAATATTTGGCCTAAAGTGCCCACATTGGATCGCAGCGACGCGTACATATCTGTCATAAATGCTCCATACCCACTAGTTAATCAATCACCATACCTAGGCTATCAGGTTTAGGTCAATACGGCATATCTTCATATCGTATGCTTATGTGTTCTATATCACCTTGCATGAATTTTTTATGGCGTCTTTATGCAGGCGTGGTAAATCAAGTGTTTTAGCAAGTCGACGGTTTTGTTGATGTAGGCGGTGTCCAGGTACTCATCTGGCTGATGTGCCTGCTCTATGCTGCCCGGTCCCCAGACCAGGGTTTGACAGCCCAGTTGCTGAATATAGGGAGCCTCGGTCGCATAGTTGACTACCTCGGGGGCCTGATTCGACAGCTCGGCGACCAGTTGTGACCATTGGGCGTCCGCCTGTCCCGCGAAGGGCTGGGAGCCGGGGTAGAGCTGGCTTATGCTGATGGCGCCAGGATAGCGTTGACTCAGCTCGGCCAGATATTGGGTGAGAAGTTGTTCCAAGACCTCTAACGGCAGGCCGGGCAGGGGGCGGATATCCAGGTGCAGATCGCAGCAGCCGCAGATGCGATTGGCGGCGTCGCCACCGTGGATATGGCCAAAGTTCATGGTGGGATAGGGGACGCTGAAGGCCTCTTCGCGGTAGTGCTCCGCCAGGTGTTGCTTCAGCTTGAGTAGCTGGCCTATCACCTGATGCATGATCTCTATGGCGTTGAGTCCCTTGGCGGGATCCGAGGAGTGACCGCTGCGTCCCGTGATGCGAATGCCTTGGGCCAGGTGTCCCTTATGCATGTAGACAGGCTTAAGGCCGGTGGGCTCACCTATGAGTGCATATTCAGGCGCGATAGCCTTAGACTGGGCGAAGGCCTTGGCGCCATTCATCGTGGTCTCTTCATCGGCGCTGGCGAGTATGTAGAGCGGCCGGATGAAGTCTTGGGTCGGCATCTGGCGCACCGCCTCTAAGACAAGGGCGAAGAAGCCTTTCATGTCGCAGCTGCCCAGTCCATACCAGCGATCATCCTTCTCCGTCAGGGTAAAGGGATCCTGACTCCAGCGTCCCTCATCGAAGGGCACAGTATCTGTATGTCCCGCCAGTAGTAGCCCACCGTGTCCCTGGCCGATCTTAGCCAGCAAGTTGTGTTTGCCCCGTGTGTTGGGAACGGGATGTATCTGGCAGTCGAAACCCAGATCGTCGAGCCACTGGCTCAGCAGGGTTACTACGCCTTGGTTGCTCATGTCGAGCTTGGCTTCGAGGGCACTGATGGACGGCGTGGCGATCAGCTCGCGAAAGGATTGTTTGATGTCGGGAAAGGTTTTCATCATTTGACCCAATTTAATTTAAAAATATCTATTCAATATTATTGCATAATTAGTTTGTTGTGTTAGTCTATCAAACAGCTAAAACGAGCGCCATTATTAAAGGCTTAACTTAGAGATAAAAAATGAACAATTTCTTCTTACTTTTTGCATATAAGGTTAGCTGTAATCACTTCCTGCGACGATAATCTTGTCATATTGGTATCTATACCAGGGCTTAAGCAGTGCCCCTCTCTTTTTTACCGTTAACACAATATAGAAGTCATAAAGTATGAAAAGCATAGCGATAATTGGCGCCAGTGGTTACACGGGTGCTCAAGTTACTTCACTGATCCAGGCCGATGATCAGCTTAAGATTCAAGGCCTCTATGTTTCTGAAAACAGCCTGGATAAGGGCAAAACTCTGGCTAGCCTGTATCCGGTGTACAGCCATATCGATCTTAGCCTGGTGCCGCTGACCGAGCAGGCCAAGCAGACCATAGTCGATGAGGCCGATGCCGTAGTATTGGCGACCGACCATGGTGTGAGTCTACATCTGGCGGCCTGGTTTTATCAGGCGGGGCTGGCGGTGTTCGACCTGAGTGGCGCCTACCGTTTTGTTGATAGCGAGCAATATCCCAAATGGTATGGTTTCGAGCATATCTATCCGGAGGTGTTGGCGGAGGCCGTCTATGGCCTGGCCGAATGGAACGCCGCGGCGATAGCCGCCAGCAAGATGATTGCCGTGCCTGGGTGTTATCCCACGGCCTCACTGACGGCACTAAAACCCCTGAAAGATCTGATGACAGACAGCCTGCCGGTGATCAACGCCGTCAGCGGCGTGACTGGCGCCGGCAGAAAGGCGCAGCTGCACACCAGTTTCTGCGAGGTGAGCCTGACGCCTTACGGCGTACTGGGCCATAGACATCAACCCGAGATAGCGACTCAACTAGGGCAGCAGGTGATCTTTACTCCTCATCTAGGCAATTTTAAGCGAGGCATCCTGGCCACCATTACCGTGCAGATGAAGCCCGGAGTGAGCGAAGCCGATATTGCCAAGGCCTATGAAGTGTATGAGTCGGCACCTCTGGTGAATGTGTACCATAATCAATTTCCTAAGGTTGACGATGTGGTGCATACCCCCAACTGTCTGCTGGGATGGAAGTTCGATCCCCTCAATGGCTATCTGGTGGTGGCGAGCGCAATCGACAATCTGATGAAGGGTGCGGCGAGTCAGGCGCATCAATGCATAAAGATTCATTTCAATTATTAATCTTGTCACCTGTGAGAGAGAAGTAGCTATGTCGGCAAATAAGAAAACCTTAGTGCTCAAAGTGGGTGGCGCCCTGATGCAGTGTGAGATGGGCCTGGCGCGCCTGATGGCAAGCGCGGCGAACATAATCGAGTCAGGACAATCTGTCATCTTGGTGCATGGCGGTGGTTGCCTGGTAGACGAGCAGCTCGAGGCCAATGGCATGGAGACGGTCAAGCTGGACGGTTTGCGTGTCACCCCAGAAGAGCAGGTGCCCATTGTTGTTGGTGCGCTGGCGGGCACCTCCAACAAGATCTTGCAGGCCAGTGCGGTCAAGGCCGGTATTACCTGTGTGGGCATGAGCCTGTGTGATGGCGCCATAGTGAAAGGCAGCATCAAAGACGAACAACTTGGCTTTGTGGGCGAAGTGTCACCCAATGACCCGACTTATTTGAACTTCTTGCTGGCCCAAGGTTGGATGCCGATTGTCAGCTCGATCGCCGTAGATGGCGATGGAAACCTGCTGAACGTCAATGCCGATCAGGCGGCGACCGTGATTGCCAAGTTGGTGGAAGGCCAGCTGGTGCTGCTGTCCGACGTGAGCGGTGTGCTCGACGGTAAGGGGCAGCTGATCAAGACCCTGGATAAGGCCCACGCCGATGAGCTGACCAAGTTAGGCGTCATCGAGAAGGGGATGAAGGTCAAGGTCGAGGCGGCATTAGAGGTTGCACAATGGATGGGACAGCCGGTACAGGTCGCCTCATGGCGCGACGCCGAGCAGTTGAGCGCGCTGGAGAAGGGCGAGTCTATCGGCACTCAGGTTATGCCACATTAATTAAACGGAACATGAGAAGAGTATTCATCTAGGAGTATATATATGAATCACCTACTATCGATAAAAGAGCTTACCCAGCAGCAGCTGATCGACTTACTCGCCCTGGCGAAGACGATCAAGGCCAACCCAGAAGACTATCGCAAGGCACTAGACGGTAAGAGTGTGGTGATGTTATTCGAGAAGCCATCGCTGCGAACCCGCGTAAGCTTCGATATCGGCATCAATAAGTTAGGTGGTCATTGTCTCTACCTGGATCAGCAAAACGGCGCCCTGGGCAAGCGTGAGCCGGTATCCGACTTTGCCGCCAACATCTCCTGTTGGGCCGATGCCATAGTGGCGAGAACCTTTGCCCACTCCACCATAGAGCAGCTCGCCGAGCATGGCAGCGTGCCTGTGATCAACGCGTTGTCGGACATGTATCACCCCTGTCAGGGATTGGCGGACTTTCTGACTCTGGCGGAACAGTTCGATGATGTCAGCAAGGTGAAGCTGGCCTATGTTGGCGATGGTAATAATGTGACCCACTCGCTCATGTATGGCGCGGCGCTGCTGGGTGCCAAGATGACGGTGATCTGTCCTCAAGGACACTTTCCCGACGGTCAGGTGGTGCTCGAGGCGCAAGCTATTGCCGAGGCTCATGGCGGCGAGTTGGTATTGAGCTCAGATGTCGAGGCGATCGCCGGCCATGATGCCATCTATACTGATACCTGGATCTCCATGGGAGACAACGCCAGTCTAGACGAGATCAAAGCCAAATTTGCGCCTTATCATGTGGATACCAACATGATGAACAAGGCGGGTGCCAGATTCTTCATGCACTGCCTACCCGCCTACCGTGGCGTCGAGGTGGCTGCCGAGGTGGTCGACGGGGCCGGCTCACTGATCTTGCAACAGGCAGAAAACCGCATGCATGCGCAAAATGCCGTGTTAGTGACCCTACTGAGTTAACGAACCTTCCCAATGGCGATTGGGTCAACGAATTGAGTATTTAGGAAAACGAAATGTCTATCGAAAACAACAAAGCATCGGTGAAAAAAGTGGTATTGGCCTACTCGGGTGGTCTGGATACATCGGCGATCATTCCTTGGCTGAAAGAGACCTATGATAACTGTGAGATCGTTGCCTTCTGCGCCGACGTGGGTCAGGGCGAGGCCGAGCTTGAAGGCCTGCATGAGAAGGCGATCGCCTCTGGCGCGTCCGAGTGCCATATCGTGGATCTGAAAGAGGAGCTGGTGGCCGATTATATCTACCCTACCATAGCGACAGGTGCTATCTACGAAGGCACCTATCTGCTGGGTACCTCTATGGCTAGACCTATTATCGCCAAGGCTCAGGTGGAAGTGGCACGTAAAGTGGGGGCCGACGCAGTGTGTCATGGTTGTACCGGTAAGGGTAACGATCAGGTGCGTTTCGAAGGCTGTTTCGCCGCCCTGGCACCGGACCTTAAGGTGATCGCCCCTTGGCGTGAGTGGAGCATGGTGAGCCGTGAAGATCTGCTGGACTATCTGGCGGAGCGCAACATAAAGACCACAGCTTCGGCCACCAAGATCTATAGCCGTGACGCCAACGCATGGCACATCTCCCACGAAGGTGGCGAGCTGGAAGATCCGTGGAACGAGCCAAGCAAAGAGGTGTGGACCATGACGGTTGCGCCGGAAGATGCACCCGATGAGCCAGAGTATGTGTCGGTAGAGATGCAAGCCGGCCGTATCACTAAGGTTAACGGCGAAGAGCTCACTCCATATGGCGCTCTGATGGCACTCAACGAGATCGCCGGCGCCCATGGTGTAGGGCGTATCGATATCACCGAAAACCGTCTGGTGGGCATGAAGTCTCGTGGCTGCTACGAAACCCCTGGCGGCACAGTTATGTTCGCCGCGCTAAGAGCGATCGAAGAGTTGGTACTGGACAAGAGCAGCCGCGAATGGCGTGAGCAGGTGGGTGCCAAGATGGCGCACCTGGTCTACGACGGTCGTTGGTTTACGCCTTTGTGTGAGTCCTTGCTGGGGGCCTCTCAGCCACTGGCGAATCTGCTAAACGGCGAAGTGGTGCTTAAGCTTTATAAGGGCCAGGCGCAGGCGGTGAAGAAACGTTCTCCTAATAGCCTGTATTCTGAGGAGTTTGCGACCTTTGGTGAAGACGAAGTCTATAACCAGAAAGATGCGGAAGGCTTCATTCGTCTCTATTCATTGGCGAGCCGTATCCGGGCGTTAAACGTCAAGTAGAGTCGACTAGGTAATGAAGGGGCGGCGCACGCCCCTTCATTTTAAGAGCAGAATTTAGAGCTTATTTGAGAGCTTATTTGAGAGCTTATTTGAGAGCTTATTTGAGAGCTGATTTTAGAGGATAGTGAGATGGCGTTATGGGGCGGAAGATTTAGCCAAGAGAGCAGTGCACTGTTTAAACTTTTCAATGACTCCCTGCCGGTCGACTATCGGCTGGTGGAAGAAGATATCGTCGGCTCCATTGCCTGGGCCGATGCCATTACCGGCGTGGGTATTCTCACCCAGGAAGAGTGTCAGTCACTCAAGCAGGCTTTGCAAGAACTGCTGGCCGAGGTAAAGGAGCAGCCGGAGAGCATCCAGGCTTCGGGCGCCGAAGACATTCATAGTTTCGTCGAGCAGTCCTTGATCGCCAAGGTCGGGGACCTGGGTAAGAAGCTGCATACTGGTCGTTCGCGCAACGATCAGGTGGCGACCGATCTTAAGCTCTGGTGTAAGAAGGAGGGTCAGGCCCTGCTCGAACTGCTGGCACAGTTAAAGGCAGCCTTGCTGTCACTTGCTGAGCGAGAGCTGGATGCCGTCATGCCCGGTTATACCCATCTGCAGCGGGCGCAGCCTGTGGCCTTCGGTCACTGGTGTCTGGCCTATGTGGAGATGTTTGAGCGCGACATCAGTCGTCTGCAAGACTGTCTGCAGCGCCTGGATACCTGTCCGCTGGGTACGGGGGCGCTGGCCGGTACCGCCTATCCCATGGACAGACATGCACTGGCCAAGTCATTGGGTTTCGCCGCACCAACCCTCAATAGCCTAGATACTGTGTCCGACAGGGATCATGTGGTCGAGTTATGTTCAGATGCCGCGATCAGCATGATGCACCTGAGCCGCATGGCCGAAGATCTCATCTTCTTCAACAGTGGTGAGGCGGGCTTTATCGAGCTTGACGATCAGGTGACCTCAGGCTCTTCGCTGATGCCCCAGAAGAAGAACCCTGATGCGCTCGAGCTGATCCGTGGTAAGACGGGCCGGGTCTATGGCAGCCTGATGGGGATACTGACCACAATGAAGGCCCTGCCTCTGGCGTACAACAAGGATATGCAGGAAGACAAAGAGGGCCTGTTCGACGTGATGGACAGCTGGTCTATCTGTCTGGAGATGGCGGCTCTGGTGCTCTCTGGCTTAAAGGTGAACAGAGAGAATACCCTGTCGGCGGCTCAGCAAGGCTATGCCAATGCAACCGAGCTGGCAGACTATCTTGTAGCCAAAGGCATGCCGTTCAGAGAGGCGCATCATGTGGTAGGTGAGGTTGTTGTCGAGGCGATTGCCCAGAAGAAGCCTATCGAAGAGTTTGAGTTGGCTAGCCTGCAGGCGTTTGCTGGTGTCATTGAGGAAGACGTGTATCAATGTCTGACGATTGACTCTTGCCTAGCAAAACGTGAGGCCTTGGGTGGCACCTCACTCACTCAGGTTAAGGCTGCGTTGGCCGCCAAAGGTTAAGTTGGATAACTTTTGTCTATTCAATCGATTAAAAAACCTGCAGTCGCAGGTTTTTTTACATCTAAAGTTTTATCTACACCAAAAAATTGGCGCTATGAATTCACTGAAAAATGGCCTAAGCCTAGAGGATTTCACTGGGCTGGTAGTGAGTGGTACCAGCCCAGTTGGTGACTATTGGAAGAGATCTTCCACAGAATCGTCGATAAAGATATCTTCCTGAGTCTGTGCCTCGGTGGCAAATTCCTTAGGCTCGGTTCCCTGGATGAAGTACTCGAACTTACTGGTGTAGTCTGTTTTACGGCTTAACTTACCCGTGGCCAGATCTATACGGGCCGAGACAATGCCTTCGGGCGGTACAGAGGGGAGTTCGGGTGTGCCTTGAAGGGCATTTTTCATAAACTCGTTCCAACCTGGGCCAGCTGTCTTGGCACCGGCCTCGGCACCCGAGATCTGATCTTTCGCGCCGTTGGTGTTCCAGGCGGTGCGGCCTAATTCTATGCTGTGATCGTCGAAGCCAACCCACACGGTAGTTGCCAATGTGGGTGAGAAGCCACTGAACCAGGTGTCTTTAGACTCGTTGGTGGTACCTGTCTTACCGGCGATATCGCGGCGATTCACCACGCGCGCGGCGCGCCAGGCTGTACCATTCCAACCTGTCCCCTTACTCCAGTCGCCGCCGCCCCAGATAACACTCTTCAGGGCCTCGGTGATCAAGAAGGCGGTCTGCTTGCTGATGATCTGCGGTGCGTGGCGAGCCGTGCTCGGACAGTTAGGATCATCTGACGCCAGATCTTCAGGGGCTGAGAGGTTTTGGTCAGAGAGCTCTTGTGCCATGGCGGCAAAAGGATCGTCCGATGGCATCGCCTGCAGTTCAGGTTGCTCAGGTGTACAGGCCAGAGTGGGATCGGCTTCTTCTAGCATCTGCTCGTAGGCGTTGTCGATACGCTTGATAAAGTAAGGTTCGACTCGGTAACCGCCGTTGGCAAATACAGAGAAGGCGGTGACCACCTGTAGCGGTGTCACCGAAGGAGAACCCAATGCCAAAGATTCATTTTTCGGCAAATCTTCGCGGTCGAAGCCGAACTTGACCAGAGTGTCTATGGCGCTTTCTAGTCCGGTATAGCGCATGGCTCGCACCGACATGACGTTGATCGACTGTGCCAGCCCGACCCTTAGTCGAGTCGGTCCGGTGTACCTATCGGGCGAGTTTTTAGGTCGCCATGCGGTGCCCTGGCGTATGTCGGCATTATTGATGGGAGCGTTGTTGATCAGCGTAGCCAGGGTATAGCCTTTCTCTAGCGCGCCTGTGTAGATAAAAGGCTTGATGTTAGAACCCAGCTGGCGCTTCGCCTGGGTGACGCGGTTGTACTGGCTGGTGTGGAAGCTGTAGCCGCCCACTAGTGTCTTGATGGCACCGTCCTTAGGATCCAGTGAGACGATGGCACTGGCCACCTCTGGAATCTGTGATAGCTGCCAGATGTTCCCGTTGTTGCGGATCCAGATCTGCTCGCCTACCTTGAGGATCTCGCCAGCGGTCTTAGGCGCCTTGCCTTGACGTTTGTTGCTGATAAACTTGCGCGCCCATTTGAGGCCTTCCCAATCCAAGGTGAGGGCCTCGCCCTTAGCATTGATGACCTTGACGCTCTGCTCGGCGACCTCGGTCACGGCGGCGGGCTCTAGCCCTTGGAAACTCTTGGTCTGCTTAAGCTGCGCGACGATTTCGCCTTGTTCTGGTCTGACTTGATTGGCCGACTCGCCTTGCCATAACACCTTGGTTGCGCCGCGGTAGCCGTGGCGTTCGTCATAGGCGTAGACGTTATTACGCAGCGCCTCTTGTGCCAGTAGCTGCAGGCGAGAATCGACTGTGGTGTAGATGTTGTAACCGCCGGTATAGGCCTCCTCTTCGCCAAGCATCTCAACCAGATAGTCGCGTGCCATCTCTGAGATATAAGGCGCGTAGAGCTCTATCTCGGCACCATGATACCTGGCCGTGACAGGGGCCTTGATCGCCTCTTGGTACTCTGCTTGGGTAATGTTCTCTTTCTCCAGCATGCGGTTGAGTACCCAATTACGGCGATTCATTGCACGGGCTGGGTTACGTATGGGGTTGGCGGCAGAGGGTGCCTGGGGCAGGCCCGCAATCATGGCCATCTCTGGCAGTGTGAGTTCTTCGAGCTCCTTACCATAGTAGACCTGGGCGGCGGCGCCGACACCATAGGCACGGTTACCCAGGAAGGAGCGATTGAGATAGAGGGTTAAGATCTCTTTCTTATTCAACGCCTTTTCGATTTTCAGTGCCAGAAAGATCTCTTTGATCTTACGTATGTAGGTCTTTTCTCTGGAGAGGAAGAAGCCGCGAGCAACCTGCTGGGTGATGGTACTCGCCCCCTGACTCTTCTTCCCTGTGGTCGCCAAAATAAAAGCGGCACGAATTATGCCTATAGGATCTATGCCTTTGTGTTCGAAGAAGCGGGCATCTTCTGTGTCGAGGACCGCATTAATTAATTGTTGCGGAACCTGCTCATATTCGACTGGTATACGGCGTTTTTCGCCAAATTGTGAAATGAGTTTGCCATCAGCGCTATAAATTCGTAACGGAGTTTGCAATTTTACAGTTTTAAGAGTGGTAACATCGGGGAGCTCGGGCAGCACATAAAAATAGGCCGCGGCAATTGCGCCAATACCCAAAAGGGCAAGGCTAAATAGAGCGATGGTAATTCGTTTAAACCACTTCACCAGATAATTCCAATAAATTTAGCAGGCACAATAGTATATAAGGCGAGCAGCTATTGGTGAAGCAAAAATGGTTGTCAAAAAAATGGCAATTGTAAAAGTTACAAACATTTTGTACAAATATCTATAACGAGTTGATTTTGTGCTAATCTAATCCCAGAAACTATAACAAAAGTGACGATGGACTATGCTTTCAAATTTATGGAAGCGTCAGGCTCCGCAGATGGTCGGGATCGATATCGGTTCCCACGAGATAAAAGCAATACTGCTGAGTAAGACTGCTGACGGTTATAAAATTTTGAGTCACGCAGCGGTGCCGGTTAAAAAAGGCGCCGTTAATGATCATGAAATAAGAGATGCTGATGCGGTATTAGAGTCCTTAAGGCTGATCAGACGATCTTTGCCTAAGAGTGTGAAATATGCGGCGGCTGCGGTTTCGGGGTCGGCTGTGATGACCAAGGTGATCTACATGGATGCTTCACTCAGTGAAGAGGAAATGGAGACACAGATCGAGATCGAGGCCGATAACCTTATTCCTTATTCACTCGATGAAGTCAGCATAGATTTTGAAACTCTCAGTGTTAACAGCGCCGATCCTTCCAAGGTAGATGTGTTGCTGAGTGCATGTCGTACCGAGAATATCGATGCCAGGGTCGATAGCCTGGACGACATTAATCTCGAAGCCAAAGTGATTGATGTTGAAGGGTATGCTTTGGGGCGTTCTTTCGAGTTGGTCGCGGCTCAGTTACCGGATGGCGCCGAAGATAAGGTGGTCGCCTTGGTCGACATTGGTGCCAACATGACGACCTTCGCCGTGGTAGAGAAAGGCGAGACGACCTTCATTCGTGAACAAGCCTTTGGTGGCGAACAGTTTACCCAATCGATCTTATCTTTCTATGGCATGTCCCATGATCAGGCGGAGAAGGCTAAACTCGAAGGCGATTTACCACGCAACTATATGTTTGAGGTGCTCTCACCTTTCCAGACACAACTGCTACAACAGATTAAGCGCACCTTGCAGATTTACTGTACTTCTAGCGGTAAGGATAAGGTCGATCATATCGTCTTATGCGGTGGTACCTCTAAGTTGGAAGGCATGGCTAATCTGCTGACTAACGAACTCGGCGTTCATACCATTATTGCCGACCCTTTCTTGGGTTGTTTGCATGCGGACGAGCAAGTGAAGACTCAACTACAGCCCAATATTAATAAATACATGGTCGCGTGTGGATTAGCGCTGAGGAGTTACTCTCAATGGCGAACATAAACTTATTGCCCTGGCGCGAAGAAGCGAGAGAAAAACAAAAACGCGATTACCTGGGAATATTAGCTGCTGTATTTATCGGTGCGGCATTAGTCGTTTATTTAGCCTTGACCGTTCTCGATATGATGACCGAAGAGCAGAGGGGAAGAAATGCCTACCTGCAGGGTGAAATTCAGCTATTAGAAAAACAAATTGCCGAAATCAAAAAGATTCGCGAGCGTAAAAAAGATATCGAGCGTCGTACCGAAATCATATTAAATCTACAACAGGCACGAAATTTACCGACCCACGTATTAGATGAGTTGGTGCGCGTCGTGCCGCCTGGAATATACCTATCCAGTATCGAAAAGAAGGGTAGCCTGTTGTGGATCCAGGGACGCAGCGAATCCAATAACAACGTCGCCAACATGATGCGTAAGATCAAGGCCTCTATGTGGTTGCATGATCCCAACATGCAGTCGATCGTGTCGCAAAATGATGAGATGCGTCAATTACAGCGTTTCAGTCTAAGGGTCTCTATCGGTGAAGAAGGTGCAGATGATGCCAAAGCAACACAAGGAGCGAGCAAATGAAACTCGATCTGAGTGAATTCAATGATATCGATTTTGAGAACATTGGTGGTTGGCCGACCCAGGTTAAGGTCGTATTTGCCGCTTTCTTGGCCATTCTGATTTTCGTCGCAGGCTATTTCCTGTTTGTTTCTGACTCCATAGACACTCTAAAGCGTGAGCAAGATAAAGAAATCACCTTAAGGGATGATTTTAAAGCAAAATATCAATTGGCGGCTAACCTCAAGCTGTATCGAGAGCAGTTGGCTGTGATGGAAGTTCAGTTCGCCGAGCTGTTGAAAATGCTGCCGTCGCAAAACGAGATGCCTGGTTTACTCGATGACCTGACCTTTGTCGCGACCGATTCGGGACTGGGGATTCAGAGCCTAGAGTGGCAGGAAGAGATACAGCGTGATTTCTATATCGAATTTCCTATTAGCATGTCGGTAACCGGTAATTATCATGAGATGGGACATCTGGTGAGTGGCGTGGCTAAGCTACCCCGTATCGTCAGTCTGCATGATTTTGTGATAAGACGCAGTGATAGCGGCGAACTCGCGATGGAAATTTTAGCTAAGACCTATCGTTTCAAAGAGGGGGCCCAGCTCCCTAAGAATAAGAAGGCGAAGGGGGCGAAGAAATGAAGAAGCTACCTTTGCTAATCTTAGCCGTGATGCTCGCTGGTTGTATAGGTGACCGCAGTGATCTCGAATTATTTGTCACTACGACCAAGGCCCAACATGTCGCGCACGTGCCTCCTTTGAAGGAGCCGCCAAAGTTTGAACATTTTGCCTATCAGGCAGAGTTGATGCGTAGCCCCTTCGTACCGCCTTCAAGAGAGTTGACCGAAGAAGTGGTCGACACGACCAAAGATTGTTTGCAGCCCGATCTGAAACGGCGCAAGGGTCGCCTAGAGACTTATGCGCTGGATAACCTTAAGATGCGTGGCACCTTGAGCGAAGATAACGATATCTGGGCCTTGATTGAGACGAATGATGGCAGTGTATATCGCTTGGGTGTGGGTGAATATGTTGGCTTGTATCACGGGCGAATTGCTAAAGTTACACAGCAAATGGTCGAAATAGTTGAATTAATTCCAGATGGGACAGGTTGCTGGGCTGAGAGAATGAGCAACATGGAACTGACTGGTGAATAACAAAGCGAAGGATGAGGGAATAATGGAATCTTCTGCCGCGAAAAGCGTTTTATTTAAAAAGTCCCCCCTGTTTAAAGTGGCCTTTGGCTTGGCTTTATTACTGGGTGTGGCGCCGTATTCTTCAGCTGCGAACCGTCTGATTGATGTTAAATACCATTCGATTGTCGATCACCAGTTAGAGTTACAACTGGTGTTTGAGGAAGCGGTCAAGGAGCCTGAGATCAATCTCAATGCTTCACCTGCACAGATCATACTGGGATTTGACGATAGCCTGTCTGGACTGGAAAAAGACAAACTACCGATCAATAACGTGGGCGTTAAGTCCATGTCTACGATGCAAGAAAACGATCAACTCAAGGTTATGCTGGATCTGGCTAAGGTGAAGGCATATCAGGGTAAGGTATTAGGTAATACCTATCGTTTAACGATAAACGATGAGGTGGCCAGTCGTAGTGATACCGCCGCCAATCCTTTTGTAAATGGCATTAAGAACATCGATTTCCATCGTATGGCTGATGGTGGTGGCGAGCTGCTGGTTAAATTGAATAACTCCTCTGTCGCGGCCAATGTGCAGCAGGTTGGCGCCAAGCTTGAACTTAAGTTTTACAACACAGACATTGGCTCAGATCTTCTGTATGTCATGGATGTTCAAGACTTTGCCACGCCGGTTAAGAGCTTCGAGACCTTTAAAGATGAATTGACGTCGCGCTTGCTGGTGGATGTTTCCGGTCAGTATGAGTACAACTATAAGCAGGAAGGTAACCTGTTTAGACTCAACGTACGCAAGGCCGAGCGCGCAGCTGTGGTCAAAGAGGAGAAGAAGTATGAGGGGCGTTCGCTTTCTCTTAACTTCCAAAGCATCTCGGTTCGTACCGTACTGCAGATCATCGCCGACTATAATGATTTTAACTTAGTGACCAGTGATACGGTTGAAGGGGACATCACCCTGAGGCTGGATGATGTGCCTTGGGATCAGGCGCTTGATCTGATTTTACAGACTAAGGGGCTGGATAAGCGTATCGAAGGCAACATTCTGATGGTGGCGCCAGCCGAAGAGATCGCTATTCGTGAGAGCCAAGAGCTGAAAAACCAGCAGGAAGTGAAAGAGCTGGCACCGCTTTACTCTGAATACCTGCAAATCAACTACGCCAAGGCGACCGATATTGCCGAGTTGCTAAAAGGGGAAGATGCTAGCCTGTTGTCTGCCCGTGGCACAGTGGCCGTGGACGACAGAACCAATACCCTTTTGGTGAAAGATACCGAAGAGAGTCTGGAAAACATTCATCGTCTGGTTGAAGTCTTAGATATCCCTATTCGTCAGGTGTTGATCGAATCACGTATGGTCACCGTAAAGGATGACGTCTCCGAAGATCTTGGTATCAAGTGGGGCATTACGGATCAACAAGGTAACAAGGGAACCTCAGGTAGCCTGGAAGGGGCGAACGATATTGCGAACGGTGTGGTGCCCGATATCGGTGACAGACTGAATGTGAACTTGCCGGCCGCAGTTACTAACCCAACCAGTATCGCCTTCCATGTGGCCAAGCTCGCCGACGGTACCTTGTTGGATCTTGAGTTGAGTGCACTGGAGCAAGAGAGTAAGGGTGAGATCATCGCCAGTCCTCGTATTACGACTTCTAATCAGAAGGCTGCTTATATCGAGCAGGGTGTTGAAATTCCTTATGTCGAATCGGCTTCTAGTGGTGCGGCGACGGTTCAGTTTAAGAAGGCTGTATTATCGCTACGGGTAACGCCACAGATCACCCCGGACAATCGCGTGATCTTAGATCTTGAGATCACTCAGGATTCTCAGGGTAAGACGGTAGATACACCGCTTGGTCAGGCCGTATCTATCGATACTCAGCGTATCGGTACCCAGGTGCTGGTGGATCATGGTGAGACGATTGTGCTTGGTGGTATCTATCAGCAACAACTGATCAATCGTATCAGTAAGGTGCCTGTATTGGGGGATATTCCATTCTTAGGTTATCTCTTCAGAAACAGTACTGATAAAAATGAGCGTCAAGAGCTGTTAATCTTTGTGACACCTAAGATCATCTCTGAAGAGCTCTAATCAGAATCACATATCAAATAAAGCCAGTGTCGATACGCTGGCTTTTTTATGCCTGAGTATAATTTCACAGAATTTACTTCCCCTACTTGCCTTTGAGGTGAGATAGCTGAGATAATCCGTGGTCAAGTCTCATTAGAGCAAGGTAACATTTAAGGTCGGCCTGATTTTTTGGCTGGCGTAGGCAAACTTTCCATATAAGATTCAGACGTAAAGCAATGGCTGAAAAACGTAATATTTTCCTAGTAGGTCCTATGGGGGCTGGCAAAAGCACTATAGGCCGTCATCTGGCGCAGATGCTTCATTTAGAGTTCCACGATTCAGATCAAGAGATTGAAAACCGTACTGGTGCTGATATCGCGTGGGTATTTGACGTTGAGGGCGAAGAAGGCTTTCGTCGTCGCGAAACACAAGTTGTTGCCGATTTAACCGAGAAACAAGGCATTGTATTAGCTACTGGCGGCGGCTCTATTCAGAGTAAAGATATCCGTAATAACTTGTCTGCTCGTGGTATCGTGGTTTATCTGGAAACCACTATCGATAAGCAGGTTGCGCGTACACAGCGTGACAAGCGTCGTCCACTACTTCAGGTTGAAGATCCGAGAGAAGTGTTGGAGAAGCTCGCCGAGATCCGCAATCCACTTTACGAAGAGATTGCCGACGTAATCGTCAAAACTGACGAGCAAAGTGCAAAAGTTGTTGCAAATCAAATTATTGACCAATTAGGTTTCTAAACATTAGGCGGTAGAATGGAACGGATTCAGGTTGAACTTGGTGTACGCAGTTACCCTATCTTTATTGGCCAGAATCTCCTCGAAAATAGCGAACATTTCGCCAGCTATCTTCAAGGCAAAAAAATTCTTATCGTGACTAATGACACAATAGCGCCCCTGTATCTCGCCAAGGTGCAGGCGCTATTGGCCTCTTACCAGATTGTCGATCCTGTCATCTTACCCGATGGCGAACAATACAAGACACTGTCGCAGATGGATGCGATTTTTACCTCGTTGCTGGCGCAGAATATGGGGCGTGATTCGGTATTGGTCGCCCTGGGTGGTGGTGTGATCGGCGATATGACAGGTTTTGCCGCTGCCTGTTATCAGCGTGGCGTAGATTTTATTCAGATTCCTACGACCCTGTTATCACAGGTCGACTCTTCCGTTGGGGGTAAGACAGCGGTTAACCATCCCATGGGCAAGAACATGATAGGCGCCTTCTATCAGCCTAAGATGGTCGCCATAGACACGGCTTGTCTGCATACCTTACCTGCTAGGGAATTTGCCGCCGGCATGGCCGAGGTGATTAAGTATGGCATCATCTGGGACGGCGAATTTTTTAGTTGGTTAGAGCAGAATGTTGAGGCGCTCAAGTCTCTGGATGAGGCGGCACTTACCTATGCCATTGCCAAATGTTGTCAAATCAAGGCCGACGTCGTGGCGCAAGATGAGACAGAGCAAGGTGTACGCGCCCTGTTAAATCTGGGGCATACCTTCGGTCATGCCATCGAGGCGGAGATGGGATATGGCGTTTGGCTCCATGGCGAAGCTGTGGCAGCTGGCACAGTACTTGCTGCGCTAACAGCATCTAAGATGGGCTTGGTGGATGAGTCAATTGTTTGTCGAATCGAAGCGATATTCGAGGCATTTGATCTGCCAACTCAGGCCCCTGAGGCGATGAACTTCGAGCAGTTCATCAAGCATATGCGGCGTGACAAGAAAGTACTGAATGGAAAGCTCAGACTCGTACTGCCAAAGGCCATAGGTCAGGCAGAGGTATATGGCGAGGTTTCCGAGTCCCTTCTGCAAGAGGTCATTAGCCGCGCCTAGTTTGTGTGGTGATTAAGTGACATTTCAAACAGCTATTCTCTTACCCAGTCAGGAGTCTCTGCTACACAGATTGCAGCACGTAGTGCTGTACGGCCAGCAGTTGACGGTCTTGACTGGTGAAGTGGGGGCTGGCAAGACCACACTCACCACGGCACTCGTAGATACGCTAGATGATGTCAGCTCTGCCCTGGTCGTGTGTCCTCAACATGTCGATAGCGCCGAGATCCGCCGTAAGATACTGGTGCAACTGCTGAGCGAACCGGTTTTCGACGACGAAGTTCCTCTGCCTGAAACCCTGCTGCGTCTGTGCGACGCCTTACCTACTCACTGTCATGTCGTGCTCGATGATGCCCAATATCTGCCTCTGGAGCTGTGGGCGGAGTGCATAGTGCTGAGCCAGTTGACCCTGCCGGGGAAAAAGCTCTCGTTGACACTAACCGCACCGGCGGATTTCTTGAACCAGATCTTGGCCCAGTTGCCTGAGACTCAGCGTCCGTTATTACTGCCGGTGGCCATAGCGCCATTGACTTCGGCAGAGCGAGAAGGACTCTACTACACCTTGTTACACCGTAGCGAGGAGACGCCTTTCACGCCGCGGGATATAGTCAAAGAACAGCTTCAGCGTCAGCAGGGCACGCCAGCCGAAGTGGTGAATCTACTCTATCTGGCATTGCATGGTGAGCCCGAAGTCCCTAAGAGAAGGCCTTGGCCTCTCTATTTTGCCGTGGGTGCTTGTGTCGCATGCTTGCTCGTTAGTCTCTATTGGCTATGGGGGGGATCTGAGCCGAAGGTTTCTCAGCCTAAGGTGCAGACGGTCGCTGCGGTGCGGGCGGAAGCCTTTAATAAGCGATACGCTCAGGTGCTGCTGAGTGACTATTTTACTCGGCGTGGGCGATTGAGTGAGAGAGTCCTAAAGTCTACAGATGTCACGGTGGAAGCTGCTGAATTAGCTAGGCTGTCAAAGACTCAGCTAGGAGATGAGCTAGAAAGTGAGATAGAAGAAGCGTCTTCTCAAGATGAGGTGCTAGATCATCAGGATGAGCACCAAGCCGAACAAGTGCCTTCATCACAGGAAGAGACGCTAGCACAAACGCAGCAGATGCATGCAAGTCAGGCATCAGGCGAGGCCGAAGCTGCTGATAAGCCGGTGGAAACCTTTGCCGCCGAGCCAGTGAGCGAGCCGAGTGAATCTCGCAATCTGGCAGCATCGACTACGTCATTGCCACATCCCGAAGGCTATACGCTGCAGCTGGCGACGGTGAAACGTCTGCAGTCCCTCGATGCCACGATTGCCAAGCTACCCGATGTTGATCAGGTGCAGATCGCTCGCTATAAAAGCTACTGGGTGCTGCTCTATGGGCAATACTCAGACAGGCAAGAAGGCAAGCAGGCCGCGCTCGATTTAGCCAAGACCGCTCAGTTATCTTCACCCTGGGTGAGAGCCTGGGTCGATTTATCCGGCTATGAGTTGCAACAAGGGTCTGTGGGTCGTGAAATTCATTAATAAACAGAGTACAATCGACGACTTGTTTTCATTGTGCACTCAATCGATTTAGATGATTAAAAAACAGAGAGCCTTCTTAAAATGGGCCGGCGGAAAATTTAAACTGGTTGATGCGCTCACCCAGCACCTGCCCGAAGGCGACAGATTGGTGGAGCCCTTTGTCGGCGCAGGCTCGGTATTTCTCAATACCCAATACAAGCGCTATCTGTTGTGCGATATCAATCAGGATCTGATCAATCTCTATAAAATAGTGCAGTCCACACCGGAAAAATATATCACCGAGGCCAAGGCGATGTTTGTCGAGGCCAAGAATGATAAAGAAGCCTATTACCAGGTGCGCAGTGAATTCAATCAGACCCGGGATCCCTTTCTTCGTTCTGTTTATTTTCTTTACATGAACCGTCATGGGTTTAATGGCCTGTGCCGTTACAACTCGAAAGGCGGCTTCAATGTGCCCTTTGGCTCATACAAGAAACCCTATTTCCCGGAAGAAGAGATCAAGGCCTTTGCCGAGAAGGCACAGGTGGCCGAGTTTAAATGCATAGGTTACGAAGAGGCATTAGATGTGACTCAGTCTGGTGATGTGGTCTATTGCGATCCGCCTTATGCTCCACTCTCGACTACGTCCAGTTTTACCACCTATGTGGGCTCGGGCTTTAGCCTGGATGACCAGGCGCTGCTGGCTCGTAAGTCACGTCATACGGCGATCGAAAGGGGGATACCTGTGCTGATCAGTAATCATGATATTCCGCTGACGCGAGAGCTGTACCATGGCGCCAGGTTCGATACCATTCAGGTGCAGCGCAATATCAGTCAAAATGGCAGCGGTCGCAAGAAGGTCGATGAGCTGATGGCGCTGTATGATGACAGCTACCACAACGAAAATGATTAGGCATTTAGCTTAGTCGGTCACCGAGCTTTTACTGCTAGGCCAGCACGAGTTTCACGATAAAGATGAGTGAAGCGACCAGGGCGAAGGCCAACAGAATTCCCATCACAATAAAGGGTACCGGCGAGCGGGACTGAAAGTCGCGAACGCGGTTTTGCTCTGTCTGCACGCCGAAGAAGGCGGCTAGGGTGCTCAGGAAGAGTTGCAGCAAGAGATAGCCTAGATGTGCTGGCTGCTGGTGGGCGTGACATCGTCCATGGGAGTGTCCTGATGGCCATGGAGCAGTTCGAGCAGATCGACAAAGTGCAGTTGATTAGAGCGGCTTCGACCCGTCAGCCAATTACTCCAGCTGACATTATCTGCCTGCTCGGCACAGCGGTTATTTGGGTGGCTGGCGGGGAGAGAGGAGTTATAGCTGGTGTTACTATCGCACACACAGGCCAGGTTGGTTTCATTTTCACTGAGACTCTGAACGCCAATGGCAGTAAAACCAACAACGGCGGCTGTGACGGTAAATACCGTTGCCGATTTCATCTTGGCTGAAGCTTTGGCCTTATCTCTCATCTCTACATCCTGTGAACATGGAAACCCCTCGTCAGAGCATTATAGCAAAGGCGTTTATATTTTGAACATAATTTTTCGGTGAGGCTATTTACCACAGGGGAAATTTACTCAATTCTGAACCAGAACACGTTTAATCGGTTATCGCCTATAGAGGCTGGGCTTGGCTATAAGGTAGAATAGCGTAATTCTTATTCAGATTAGTGAGTTTATCATGCGTCCATTTCTAATTGCTCCCTCTATCTTATCTGCCGACTTTGCCCGTCTCGGGGAAGATGTCGAGGCCGTGCTGAAGGCCGGTGCCGATGTGGTTCACTTCGACGTGATGGATAACCATTATGTGCCAAACCTGACCATAGGCCCTATGGTGTGTAAGGCGCTGCGTGATTACGGTGTGACCGCCGATATCGACGTGCACCTCATGGTGAAGCCTGTGGATCGCATCATTCCCGATTTCGTCGACGCCGGCGCCTCTATCATCACCTTCCATCCAGAGGCCTCTGAGCATATCGATCGCACCCTGCAGCTGATTAAAGAATCTGGTTGTAAGGCTGGCCTGGTATTCAACCCGGCGACTCCGCTGCACTATCTGGATCATGTGATGGATAAGCTGGACGTGATTCTGCTGATGTCGGTTAACCCAGGTTTTGGTGGCCAGTCCTTTATCCCGTCGACACTGGATAAGCTGCGCCAGGTGCGTGAGCGTATCGATGCCAGCGGTTTCGACATTCGTTTAGAAGTCGATGGTGGCGTTAAGGTCGACAATATCGCCGAGATCGCGGCGGCGGGTGCCGACATGTTCGTGGCCGGTTCGGCAATTTTCAATAAGCCAGACTACAAGGCGGTGATCGACGAGATGCGCGGCGAGCTGGCTAAGGTCGATGCTTAAATATGAAAGCCCAATCTATTAAGGGGATCGCCTTCGATCTCGATGGCACGCTTATCGACAGCGTGCCGGATCTGGCCGCCGCCACCCAAGGCATGTTAGCCGAACTGGCCTTGCCCCTGTGCGATGAGGAGCAGGTGCGTAGCTGGGTAGGTAATGGTGCTGCCAAGCTGGTGGAGCGTGCCTTGACCTTCGCCCGCGGCGAGGCGGCAACACAGGCGGATATCGATGCCGCCATGCCGCTGTTTAGCAAGCATTACGAGGCAAATTTGCAACAACACAGCCGTCTCTACGATGGCGTGAAGTCTGTGCTCGAGCAGCTGGCAGGCCTGGGTTATCAATTGGCGATTGTCACCAACAAGCCCTATCGATTCACTGTGCCCCTGCTGGAGGCATTCGGTATCGATCACCTGTTTAATCAGGTGTTGGGGGGGGATTCGCTGGAGAAGATGAAGCCGGATCCACTGCCCCTGACTCACCTCAAACAGGCGTGGCAGCTCGATGATGAGCAGCTTTTAATGGTGGGTGACTCCCGAAACGATATTTTCGCGGCGAAAGCGGCGGGTATTTCCTCGATCGGCTTGACCTATGGGTACAACTACGGTGAAGATATTGGGCTGAGCGGCCCGACGGCCGTTTGTAACACATTTAAAGAAGTATTGGCGCAGATAACAGGCAGCCAAATTGTATTGGAGCAATAAATTTTATGACTAAACCTATTGTGCTTAGCGGTGCCCAACCGTCAGGTGAATTGACCATTGGTAACTACATGGGTGCACTACGTCAGTGGGTTGCGATGCAAGATAGTCATGATTGCCTATATTGTGTGGTCGATCTGCATGCCATTACCGTACGTCAAGATCCGCAGAAGCTGCGTGACGCCTGCTTAGATACCCTGGCCCTATATCTGGCTTGTGGTGTCGATCCTAAGAAGAGCACAGTCTTTATCCAGTCGCAGGTTCCTCAGCACACACAGCTGGGGTGGGCGCTGAACTGCTACACCCAGATGGGTGAGCTTAGCCGCATGACGCAGTTTAAGGACAAGTCGCAGAAGCATGCCAACAATATCAACGTCGGCCTGTTCGGCTACCCGGTATTGATGGCGGCAGACATACTGCTGTATCAGGCAAACGAGATCCCTGTGGGACAAGATCAGAAGCAACATCTTGAATTAACACGTGATATTGCGACACGCTTCAACAACGCCTATGGCGAGACCTTCACCATCCCCGAGCCTTTCATTCCTGAGCATGGCGCCAAGGTGATGTCGCTACAGGATCCATTGAAGAAGATGTCTAAGTCTGACGACAACCGCAACAATGTGATCGGCCTGCTGGAAGATCCTAAGGCGGTCATGAAGAAGCTGAAGAAGGCGATGACAGACAGCGACGAGCCGCCTGTGGTGCGTTTCGATGTCGAGAACAAGCCTGGCGTATCTAACCTGTTGAGTCTGATGTCGGGCGTGACGGGCCAGAGCATCGCCAGCCTGGAAGCTGAGTTCGAAGGCAAGATGTACGGTCATCTTAAAGTCGCTGCCGGAGAGGCGGTTGTGGGTATGTTAGAGCCGCTGCAGGAGCGCTTCAAGGAGTACAGAGCCGATCAGAGTTTCCTCAATCAGGTGATGCATGAAGGCGCCGAGAAGGCTCAGGCCCGTGCCGAAGTGACCCTGAAGAAGGTCTATGACAAGATTGGTCTTCTGCTCTAATCGAGCAAATAAAAAAGCCGGCATCAGCCGGCTTTTTTTATGGAATAATCTTAAGGAAAATTCGCTAGCCCTGCTGGGTTAGCCAGTGAACAAAGGCCGCGATTGCCGGTTCCTGCAGGCGGCGCTGCTTGCAGAGGAAGTTAAACTCGAACCCCGTATCTATGCCAGCAAAGGGCAGCGCCATCAGGCGCTGCTTGGCGATATCATCCAGCACCATGAAGTCCGATGCCAATGCCACCCCCTGCCCGGCAATGGCGGCCTCGATCGCCATCAACACATGGCTGAAGAGCTGTTGCTGGCGTTCCTCTGGGCCTACGAGTTGGTTATGCTCAAACCAGCGCTGCCAATCCAGCCCGAGGGGCCCTTCGTCCACTGTCAGCAGCTGCTGGGTACTGAGCCAGTCGAGATCCAGTTTATCGCCGCTGTTGATAAGCTCGGGGCTGCAGACGGGGATCAGGCGTTCGGCGTGCAGTAGTTGCTGCCAGTAGCCCTTCTGATTCTGCTGACCCGTGATGAACATGTCGGCGCTGCTGTGGGACAGCACAGGGTCTTCGGTGATCATATCCAGACGTACCTGAATCTCCGGATGCGAGCGGCGAAACTCACTGAGCCTGGGGATCAACCATTTCACGGCAAAGGAGCTGTAAACCACCAGGCGTAGCGCCTCGGGTTTCTCGCCCAAGAACCTTTGATTCAGTTCCCCTAGCTCGTTGAAGATCCTCGCGGTTTCCTGAAACAGCTGTTCCCCCTTGTCGGTGAGCCTCAGGCTGCGGCCCTCGCGCTGGAATAGAGGCAAGGCGAAGTGTTCCTCCAGCTGACGAACCTGATGAGACACGGCACTCTGGGTAATGCACAGCTCCTGTGCGGCTCGGGAGAAGTGCTGCAAGCGTGCAGCCGCCTCGAATATCTGTAACGCCCTGAGCGGGGGGATCTTCCTCATCATCTGTCTCCTGTGCCGAACACCAATTAATGAATTTAATTCATGTATGATAAGAAATCATCATTTTAGCTACAGTATCTTGATCGTTATCATGCAGCCAGATAATTCTTGATGATGGAGGTTGTGATGCCGCGCAACCTGATGTTGGGCCTCGGCCTCCTGCTGCTGGGGAATGTGTTCACCGCCCTCTATGATGTGTCGATAAAGTGGTTGCCCGAGCAGAGCGATGCCACCATGTTTCTACTGCTGCGCCAGGTGACGGCGTTAGTGATGATGTTGCCGTTCTGGCTCTACGCCGGTCGACCAAGAACCGCTTTCTTAAAGCTGCACCTGATTAGGGCCAACAGCGGCGCGATCGGCGGTCTGCTGCTTATCTTGGGCCTGATGACTCTGCCGCTGGCGACCGTTAGCTCGCTGTTTTATTCCGCGCCTCTGATGATCGTCCTCATGGGGATGTTGTTCCTCAAGGAGCGACTCAGTAGTCAGCAGATCTTGGCCAGTATCTTAGGCTTCATCGGTATTCTCATCATACTCAGGCCCAGCGAGATCAACCTGGCTGCGTTGGCGGTTTTGGTGTCGGCCATTGTCTTTGCCGCCAATCAGTTGATGCTTAGGTGGCTGCCCAGCAGCGAGGCGGCAAGTGTTACAGTGATCTGCTACAACCTCTTGAGTCTGCCCTTAGTGATAGGATTTGCCGCCTGGCAGGGATTTGCAGGCTTTAGTTGGCCTGTGTTGGGTATCGCCCTGCTGAGTAATATCTTCCTACTCGCCTATCAGCTGTTTAGCGTGTTGGCCTACCGTAGGGCCCAGGCCAGCGAGATAGCCATTGCCGAGTACAGCGGCCTGCTGTTCTGTGTGCTGTTTGGTTGGCTCTGGTTTGACGAATGGCTGGATCCCTTAGGTTGGCTGGGTGCCGGTCTGATTGTGTTACCTAGCATCATATTACCGATCTTGACCCGCAGATGGCTTAAGTTGAGAGGGGTTGAGCTCGCCTAGGCGCCGGGTGCGCCCGGCGATTTAGCTGCTAGGTGTGTCGAAGACCTTGATGACCTTTCTGACCCCGGCGGTGTTGCGGGTAATATCTACCGCAAGATCGGCCTGATCGCGGCTGATGACACCGAGGAGAAAGACCTCACCATTTTCGGTGATCACCTTGATGCGAGTGATATCCAGATCCTTGTCATTGAGCATACGTGTCTTCACCTTAGTGGTGATCCAGGTATCGTTGCTGCGGGTGGTAAAGGAGGTTGGGTTACCTATGCGGATCTGATTGTGGATCTTGCCGCCCAGGTTGAGTTTCTGCACCGTGTTGATCGCCTTATCCCTCAGCATGGAGCTGGGGGCCTGGCCTATCATGAGTACGTTGCCATTCATCGCCACCCCGGTGATATTAGTTTGATTCTTAATATCTTCGTGGGCAGCCAGGGCGCTGGCGATCTGAAAGTCGGCGTTGGTGTCGTCCAGCTGGGTCGAGAAGCTACGCTCATCGTTGACCATCATGGCCCCGCCCACTGCGCCGACCATAACGGCCCCGGCGCAGCCTTGTAACAGCAAGAGTACGGTTAGGATTGGGAGCAGAGCTCTCATGCCTGATCATCCTGAGGGAAGAGGGTGCGGTCGATGTTGTCGCACAGGCAGTGGATCACCAGTAGGTGCACTTCCTGAATGCGTGCGGTGACGTTAGAAGGTACGCGCACCTCCACATCGTTTTCGCCCATGAGCCCGGCCATGGCGCCACCGTCTTTACCCGTGAGGGCAACGATTGTCATGTCGCGGCTCAGTGCCGCTTCCATTGCCTTGATAACGTTACCCGAGTTACCACTGGTTGAGATGGCCAGTAAGATGTCGCCAGGTTGGCCCAGTGCCAGGATCTGCTTAGAGAAGATCTCGTCATAGCTGTAGTCGTTACCTATGGCGGTAATGGTCGAGGTGTCGGTTGTCAGGGCGATGGCCGGTAGTGGCGGGCGCTCGATCTCGTAGCGGTTTAGCAGCTCGGCTGAGAAGTGCTGGGCATCGCCCGCGCTACCGCCATTACCACAGGCCAAGATCTTGTTGCCGCCTAGCAGACACTGCACCATCATCTCTGCCGCTTTCTCTATAGATTCGGGCAGGGCCTCCGCCGCATCGATCTTGGTCTGGATAGAGTGGGTAAAACTGTCTTTAATACGTTCTAGCATGGAATTATCCTTTAAAAATAAAACTGTTTAACAAGCCTTCACTCGCATGGTGGTGGCTGAGTGGAGCACTAAAAGGCGTTGGTGATCCACTGAATATCTTTGCCATCTATGGCCAGGAGATCGAATCGGCATTGTGCATCTATCTGTTTAAGCTGCATATAATGACTCGCCGCTCGATTAAGCCTTGCTATCTTGCCTCGGCTAACCGCCTGTATGGCGCCGCCAAACTGTTTCGATTGGCGGTATTTTACCTCAACAAAAATCCATTTTTGACCTTGGCGCATTATGAGGTCTATCTCGCCAAATGGATAGCGTACATTGCGTTCGACCAGCGTGAGCCCCTGTTGTTCCAGATAGGCCAGGGCGAGGTCTTCCGCCAGTTGGCCCTTGGTCAGGTGCTCTGCATCCGTCATAGTGGTCTCAAGTTGCCTCGCTGATAGCGTCCCCAACTGAGCTGACGGTTAATCGTACCATCGGGCGACACAGAAAGCAGGCCGCTACGACCCGAGTATTGGTAGCCGGGCAGGGCGCGCATCTGTGCCAATTTACTCACCAGCTGCAGGGCGTCGAAACCCATCACGTACAGGCGTTTCTGGCTGTTGCCCCAGGTTGGCCAGAGACGGGCGACCTCGGCGGTTTCGGCATTCGACTCGAGCAACCAGGGAATATCGCTGATGGTCAGGTTGTTCAGCTCCTGGGCGGCGGCGCGAGAGCGACTCTCGATACGGCTACGGCTGGTGGTGTATAGCGGTACAGGCTCGGCAAATACGCTGAAATTCACGTCGATAAAGGGCTTGAGCAGCGGCAGATCTTGATTGCTGGCGATCATATAGATGGCGTCGATGTCGCGGCGAGATCTAAAGTCGGCTTCGATCTTGCTGCCAAGCAGCGTCTTTATGCGAGCAATACGCTCCTTACTGTCGATCACACCGAGGGATTTCTGCACAGTGACTTTCATCTCGTCACCGCGCTTGTAGTAGTGGATCTCCGCCTCTTCCTGAGTCAGCTCTAGCCACTTGCCTTTGAACGCCTCGGCCATGCGGCGGCCCACGCCATCGTCGCTAGCAAGCAGCAGCGGTTTTTCTATGCCGTCGTTATAGAGTTTCTGCGCCGCATCTATCGCCTCATCTGTGGGCGAGAGAGCGAAGAAGAAGCGATCGTCTGATGGCGTAAAGTTGTCCACATGGTTAAGGAACAGCTGAGGCACCTTAGCCTGTATCTGATCTTGTGCCTGAGCATGAGGGACTGGCTGCGCACCGGGTTGTGTTTGAGCTGTCGTTTGCTGCCCGGCTTTCGCCTCAGCCTGTATCAGACTCTCCACTTCAGACTGTAGCAGGGGGCCAATGATGAAGTCGGCACCGGCGGCAATTGCCTGCTGCTGGGCAAGCTCTGCACCTTGGGCAGTATCGAAGAAGTTGACCGCTACCGAGTCATCCGGATTGGTCAGGTAGCTGGAGATGATCCCTTGCTTGACCGTGTCGGCGATGGCGGCTCTGGGGCCTGTGAGTGGCAGCAAAACGGCAATCTTCTTCGGCTTGTAGGGCTTGGTATTTAGCGCACGCTCCAGATCCGTCGGCAGTTTCTTTGCGCCAGGATGGCCAGGGTTGTCCTGCTGCCAGTTACCCAGTTGCTGCACCAATTGTTGAGGGTCTATGGCATAATGTTTGGCGATATAGGCCAGCTGCAGCCAGCCTGCAAAGATGGGGTTGCTGCTGTCCTGGCTAAAGGCCTGCAGTGTCTGCTCGTGCAGGGGCTGTAATATGCCCCAGATCTCGTCGTTGACCTCACTCGCCTCATTGCTCGGCAGATAAGTGGCCAGCAGGGTGAGTTCCTTGGCCTGCTCGATTGGTGCCTTGCTCAGTTGATAGAGGCGCGCCTTGAGTTGATGGTAGGAGACCATCTGCCAGTTGGCGAGTCGCCACTGGCTGGGATAGTTGAGTAGGGCCAGGGCCTGATCATAGTTATCGGTTTGCTCCAGCACACGGGCGCTCAGGTATCTGTGCTCGGCCAGGATCTCTGGCTTGTTGACCAGGCTAGATTTTATCGCCGTCAAGGTTTTACCGGCATTGCCCGTGTCGCCTTGGTTGATGAAGGCGTGGGCGGCGAGCAGCATCAGACGGTTCTTGTGTTCGGCATCTGTGGCCTGCTTGGCATCTGCCAGATACTCTGCTGGGCTTTGGGTGGCACTCACCAAAGAAACTTGGCTGCTGGTTTCTTTTACTGGGGTTGGCGCCGTGGCACAACCGAAT
The DNA here is from genome assembly GCF_009831655.1 of Shewanella insulae. GTDB lineage: Bacteria > Pseudomonadota > Gammaproteobacteria > Enterobacterales > Shewanellaceae > Shewanella > Shewanella insulae. Next base: position 32,955 of record NZ_WRPA01000023.1, read on the forward strand.
AATATTGTGGCCAACACAGCGGCGGAGATTAATTTAGTTGTATTCAGTCTTTTTAACACAGGACTTCACTCTGGTAAGATGCTGGCTGTAGTTTAACCTTCTCTTACGCCTGACGAAAGTCTTGTGACAATCATTACAGAGGTAGATATGGACCTGTCGGTCGCACTTTACATAGTTCCTACGCCAATCGGTAACCTTGGTGACATCAGCAGCCGCGCCCTGGAGGTATTGAATCAGGTCTCCCTTATCGCCTGTGAGGACACACGCCATAGTGGTAAGTTATTGAGCCATTTCGGTATCGAGACCCGCAAGACGGCGCTGCATGATCACAACGAGCGCGACCGTGCCCAGGGGATCATCCAAAAGCTGGCCGCAGGCGAGTCGGTGGCGCTGATCTCCGATGCCGGTACGCCGCTGATCTCAGATCCCGGCTATCATCTGGTGTCACAGGTGCGTGAAGCCGGCTTCAAGGTAGTGCCCCTGCCGGGCCCCTGTGCGGCTATCACAGCGCTGAGCGCCTCGGGGCTGCCGTCGGATCGCTTCTCGTTCGAGGGTTTTCTGCCCGCTAAGGAGAAGGGCCGCATGGATAAGCTGACCGAGCTAAAAGAGGACCCCCGCACCCTGATCTTCTACGAGTCGCCCCATCGTATCCTTCACAGCCTAACCTCTATCGTGGCCGCGCTGGGAGCCGATCGTCAGGTGGTGATGGCCCGTGAAGTCACCAAGACCTTCGAGACCTTCCTCTCTGGCACTGCAGCCGAGGTGCTGGCGACCGTGAGTGAGGACCCCAACCAGCAGAAGGGTGAAATCGTGCTTATGTGTCACGGCCATCGCACAGATGAAGATGCCGGTGTACCCGCCCAGGCGCTGGATACGCTTAAGCTGCTGAGTCAAGAGCTGCCGTTGAAGAAGGCCTCGGCGCTGGCGGCGCAGATCCATGGGCTGAAGAAGAATGCCCTCTATAAGCTGGGGCTTGAACTGGATCTCTAGTCGGCAACTATCGGCTTGCGCTGCGTCAATATAAGGTGGTGCGCAGCGCCGCATTAGGCTATAATCCGCGCCGAGTTGGCCAGACAGTTGCCGCGCTCAATAGAGCGGGGAGGAAAGTCCGGGCTTCATAGAGCAGGGTACCAGGTAACGCCTGGGCGGTGTGAACCGACGACAAGTGCAGCAGAGAGGAGACCGCCAATCTTCGGATTGGTAAGGGTGAAAGGGTGCGGTAAGAGCGCACCGGGCGGCTGGTAACAGTCCGTTGCAAGGTAAACTCTACCCGAAGCAAGACCAAATAGGGTCCCGTATGGCGCTGCTCGCGTTGGGACCGGGTAGGTCGCTTGAGCCTGTGAGCGATTGCAGGCCTAGATGAATAACTGTCCACGACAGGACCCGGCTTATCGGCCAACTCAACCTCTTTATTTGAAAGGCCTCACAGCGATGTGAGGCCTTTTGCTTTTCAGGGCCTGTAAGGGATAGTTTGTCTGTAGAGTACACAGGCTTTCGATATCAGCCGACTTTGATTTAGTAAGAAATGGATTTAGTAAGGAATACTCATCTCCTGATACACGGCGGGATCTAGGTAGGCTGGTTTGGCATGCCACTTGGCATAGATGGCGTCTAACTTCCCTTGGAGGAGCATTGCGGCGAAAAGCTGGTTGAACTGCCGAACGGTTTGGTGAGGGACGTAAGCTTTGTTGAAGGCAATACTGTAATAGACTTGGCGGTCTGCGCTGAAAAAGTTGAGATCTTTCAGGCCTATTTTGGCGGCGTAGAAATACCCACCCTCCCGATTGGCGTAGTATGCATGAAAGCGTTTTTTTTGCAGCATCTTAAGAGGGAGTTCATTGCCCCTGACATACACCTCAGTGTTGAAAGGGAGCTGCTTAGCATCGAGCAGTTTCTGTTTTTGCAGATTGAGAGAGCGGGCAGTATTTGACGGTCCGTAGACCCCCACAGTGCTCTTGGCGAGTTGGCTAAGCTCGGTAATAGGATAGGACTTGAGGGAGAAAAAACCGTACTCTGTCTGTACTAATGGTACAGAAAACCACATGTTCTTTGCGCGATCAGGATTCCAGGCTAAGAAGCGTGCCGGTACTTCACCAGTGTCGAATAGGAACTGGGCGCGTCGATTGGGACGAATTGCTACCTCACAGGGATCTGTCCACTCTTTGCAGACCTGCTCGACCAGTTCGACTAAAACCCCCTGTGCTTTTCCTGATTGGCTTAGGTAGCTGTGTGGTGCAAACTCGTGAAACAGGACTTGAAGTGGTTCAGCATTCGCCTCGGTGACAGGACAAAATAGTAGCTGAGCCAGAAGCAGTAATTGTAAGCCGCTATTTTTCATTGGCACTCGCCCTTCTCATCGGCAAGGTAGAAATAAGTATAGGCGCCTCATGTTTTGGCTGCGTATAAATTAATGTCGGCGTTAAAAACGGCTTCTGACCTGAAAGCGCCATTCCCAGCTGTTGACCTCTGCGCCGCTGGTAAAGGGTAGTGTGAGGTCTATATGGGCTACATGGCCGTAGCTGGAGCGGGAGGAGAAGATGCGAGCGCCTATGCCTATGCTGCCTATGGGACCCGAGAGCTCGTTGTCTTGATCCGCACCGCCGCTGGCCTGACCGATATCGGTAAATACTGCCCAGCCGAGTTCGGCCAGTTGATACAGGTTGATGTTGGGATAGTTTCTGATCTCGGCGCTCAGTAGCCATTGATTGTCGCCATGTTGATAATCGTTGGGGTAGCCGCGTATGCCTGTGTCATCGCCCAGGGCGAAGGGGGCGTCCAAGTAGTTATTTTGTGAGGTGCTTAGGCGGACCTTGGAATAGGCGGTCCACTTAGGGTTGATCTGGTAGAAGAACTCGGCGATCGCATTGACCTTGAAGTAGTCCGGCTGGCTGGTGGCAAATACGCCCTCGCCGTCCATTCTCAGCAAAATTAGTTGATCCTCGTTCTTATATCCCCCGGAGGAGTACCAGTTGATATGGTAGCCCAAGGCGTTGCTGCCGGACGTGTCCTGGGTCTCTATACCGAATTTGACATAGTGTTGCCAACCTAAGTTGATGTCTTCGTTGTGGTTAATCAGGTAGACGTTGTTGAGCACCTTATAGTCGTCTTCGATAAACTGGTAGGCGACCCAGGGGTAGAGAAAGTCTCTGTCTTGGGGTAGGTCGTCGTTCGGATACAGAGGGACGTTGGTGAAGCTGTGTTTATCCTGGGTGACGCCCGCGATGAGGCGAGAGCGCCAATTATCCAGCTTATTCAGGCGCCAACCATATTGGGCGTTGGCGTATTCAACCTTATGCTCAAATTCATTCACGTCGAAGCCGTTCTGCTTGATGGTGTCGGTGCGCTTATCGTTGATAAAGCGGCCCGAGTACATGTTTTGGGTATCGAGTCGATAGAAGGGCTTAGTGAAGTCTAAATAAGTGGCCTGGCCATCGCTGTTGTCATAAAAGTTTGCGGTGAGGGTCGAGTGTTTCACCAACCAGTCGGTGGGGACGCGAAAGGCCAGCTGATAGCCGGTACGATCTACGCTTGATTGATATTTCAGGCGGGTGCGTACCCCCAGCCCCAGCAGGTTATCCTCTTTGATGCCGAAGGAGAACTTACTCTCACCGCCACTGTGGCCGGCGCTAAAGGTGGGCAGTAACGACCAGTTGTCCCAGGTCTCCACCAATATGGTCTCGCCTTCGTCAGTCTCCTCCGAGTTGGTATCGGGATCCCGCTGGGCATAGCTGATTCTGGCGTCACGAATATAGGGCTCATATCGCAAGATTCGCTGGGCCTCGTCGAGATCTTTCTGCGAGACCTTATCCTTATCGCTGAAGCTGAGCTTGTTGAGTATGGTCGATTCCAGCGTGTTGATGTGTAGGTAGTTGGCCCAGCGATGGATAAAGAAGGCGTCGGGGTCTGACTCGTCGAAGATGGCATTGCTGACCACCACTATCTTGTTGATCGGCTTTTTGCTGTCAGGCTGTGTATCGTCCCGAATGCCAGCCTCTGTGCTTTGGCCTGGGGATGCCTGAATCTTTGCCGTATGCTGGGTTTCGGCCGAGCAGAGACCGCTCGCCAATAGGCAACCAAATAGCAAAGAGTTGCGCGCACCAGTCAGCATAGTGATCATCCTAATCTTGCTTTTATCTTAAAGGAGGATTCAGGGGTTAAAAATTAAACACAATTTAATAACACACCCGCAACACCAAATAGTCAAGCGGCGAAGATAAAATAAGATGATGATTTTACTTGCGCAAATCCTGATGCAGGCACATAGACTGCATCAGGACTTGGCTCGTCACTTAGAGGGTGCGACGGGGCGGCACGGCTACGTTGGCGAAGATGAGTCCGGCGATGAGCGACATGAAGATCAGGAAGATCTGTGTGCCTATGTGTGACTGGTTGAGCATGGTCTCACCCAAGATCAGGGTGTTGAGGCCGATATAGGTCTTGCTACCGGGTACCAAGATCACTATCCCTTGCAGCAGGGCGATGGAGGCGGGCGACTTCATCCAGCGGGCATAGAGGTTAGAGTAGATACCTACCGCCAGGGCGCCGAAGAAGATACCGATAGATTCCCCCAGGTAGATCCCCGCCAGCATGGCCGAGAAGAAGGCGACGATACCGGCAAATATCCCCCAGGGAGAGTCCTTTAGCCTGGCCTTGAAGATGATCACCAGCGCGGTTGAGAGTATGGGAACGGCAGACCAGATGGCCCAGCGGGGCAGAGGCTCTGGCTCGAAATAGATCGCCTCGCCAAAGATGGCGTTGCCTATCACCATGCCGAAAATCGCGCCGAAATAGAGTTTAAACAGCAACATGGAAGCATCCATGATGCGCGCCGTGCCTGAGATCAGATCCCGCGCCGACAGCTCGGCCAGTCCCAGGGTGAGTGCCAGCCCGGGGATAAAGACGATGATGCCCGAGAGGATCACCACGGGGATATTGATATAAGGGTCGAAGTAGGCGATGCCGCAGGCGGCGATGGCGCACAAGATGGCGGCCAGGGGTTCCAAGGTCTCGGCTATGCGCTTGGAGTGCTCGGCGCGGTAGACCAGGCCATAGACCATGAAGCCGAGTATCGCCGACCAGAAGACATCGTTCCAGCTGGTGCCCATCAACATGGCGAAGGCGCCGGCGGAGCAGCCGAAGGCCAGTAGGGTCAGCAGCGGGCCATAGGGATTGGGCTTGTTGGCAATCTCTTCGAGGCGTTCCAGTGCCTCGGTCAGGGTACGCTTGCCCGAGAGCACCTCTTCCACCAATTCGTCGGTACGGGCCAGGGAACCCAGATCCATCTCGCCAGGCTTAACGCGAGCCATATGGTTGTATTCCTGATCCGTATCGTGTTGCAACACGAAGGTCATGGAGGTTGGCGAGATCAGAAAGTAGCCTTCGATACCTAAGACATTAGAGATCGATTGCAGATGGCCCTCTAGACGGTAGGCAGGGGTACCAAACTTGTGCAGGGCCTTACCTAATTTTATGATAAATCTGCGTTTTTCGAGAAACTCTGCGTTATCCAATTGTACAGTCCATGATGGTGAAATCTGGGGGTGATGCTTAAGCGAGCGCATCTTAACCTATCTTGTACCAAAAAGGTTAATGGCTTGGGAATTTTTTTAAATTCGGGTTAAGTTAGCCAAGGATAGAATCGACCAGTGGTTTTCGCTGGTTTGTTAGGGTCTTAATTAGGACTTTTATTTGTCAGTGTTAAAGACTGGCGAGAAATTAGATGGTGTCATTAAGGATAGAGATATGTCGGTAAGCGTTTCGGGATTTTATATTGCACTCACGGCCATCATGGCGGTGTTCTTCACCTATCGCGTGGTACGCCTGCGACGCGGGCTCAAGATAGGCCTGGGTTCAGGCGGCAGTGAAGATCTGCGCCTGGCGAATCGGGTACATGCCAATCTCATCGAGAATGCCCCAATCGCGCTCCTCTTGCTGCTGGTGACCGAACTCAACGGCCTGGCCCCCGTCTACCTGCATGCTGCCGGCACCCTATGGCTGGTGGCGCGCATCTTACACGCCATCGGCCTAACTCAGGGGCGCGGCGGCTATCACTTCGGCCGCTTCTGGGGCGTGCTGCTCAGCTGGCTGGTGATACTGGCCCTGGCGGTGGTGAATCTGTTTTACTTCATCTTGGCATAGAAAATCGCCATCCTTGCTGCTTTTTTGTTCACACCTAAGCGGTTTTCACTGTTATACTCCGCCTCCTTTTAGTGATCGTCATGCCTTGGTGCATGGCGACTACACTTACTCTTTGGTTTGAAAGTTAGGCAGTATCATACATGCAGGTCGAATCCACACTCTTTACCTATCCCAAGTATCTGGGCCGCAATGAAAAGCCGGCGCCCTTCTTGCCCATGTCGCGCAAGGAGATGGCCAAGCTGGGCTGGGATAGCTGTGACATCATCATCGTCACGGGTGACGCCTATGTGGATCATCCCAGCTTCGGCATGGCGGTGATAGGCCGTATGCTGGAGGCTCAGGGCTTTAGGGTCGGCATCATCTCCCAGCCCGACTGGTCGAGCAAAGAGGACTTCATGAAGTTGGGTAAGCCCAACCTCTACTTCGGCGTAACCGCGGGCAACATGGATTCCATGATCAACCGTTATACTGCCGAGCGCCGTCTGCGTCATGACGATGCCTACACGGCTGGTAACGTGGGTGGTAAGCGTCCGGATCGCGCCGTGACCGTCTATACCCAGCGCTGTAAAGAGGCCTTCAAGCAGGTGCCCGTGGTGATCGGCGGCATCGAGGCCAGCCTGCGCCGCATCGCCCACTATGACTATTGGTCAGATAAGGTGCGCCGCTCGGTGATCTTAGACGCCAAGGCCGATATTTTGGTTTACGGTAACGCCGAGAGGCCGCTGGTGGAGCTGTCCCATCGTCTCGCCGCCGGTGAGAGCGTTAGTGATATCCACGATGTGCGCGGCACCACAGTGATCCGTAAAGAGCCCCTGCCGGGCTGGAAGGGGATGGATTCACGCAAGTTGGATCAGCTGCACAAGATAGATCCTATTCCTAACCCCTATGGCGCCGATGACGTGGGCTGTCAGAATCTTTCTGGGCCTAGCGATACCAAGGTGTTCGATAACGACGCGCCTAAGCCTATCTCTGTGCAGCCGCCGCGCCCCAAGCCCTGGGAGAAGACCTATGTCTTGCTGCCAAGCTATGAGAAGGTTGCCGGCGACAAGTATCTCTATGCCCATGCCTCGCGCATCCTGCATCAGGAGCAGAATCCAGGCTGTGCCCGCGCCCTGTTTCAACCCCATGCCGAACGCGCCATCTGGGTAAACCCTCCGGCCTGGCCGCTGAACACAGACGAGATGGATGGGGTGTTCGATCTGGCCTATAAGCGAGTACCGCATCCCGTCTATGGCAAGGAGAAGATCCCCGCCTATGACATGATCAAGACCTCGATCAACATCATGCGTGGCTGCTTCGGCGGTTGTTCCTTCTGTTCTATCACAGAGCATGAGGGCCGCATCATTCAGAGCCGCTCCCAGGACTCGATCATCAAAGAGATCAAGGACATTCAAGACAAGGTGCCAGGTTTTACCGGGGTGATATCAGATCTCGGTGGCCCGACCGCCAACATGTATCGCCTGGGCTGTACCTCGGTGAAGGCCGAGAGCACCTGTCGTCGACTCTCCTGCGTGTTCCCCTCTATCTGTGGCCACCTGGATACCGATCATCAGGCGACAATCGATCTCTACCGCGCCGCACGCGACGTGCCTGGAATCAAGAAGGTACTTATTGCCTCTGGCGTGCGTTACGACCTGGCCACGGAAGACCCCCGCTATGTGAAGGAGCTGGCCAGCCATCATGTGGGCGGCTACCTGAAGATCGCCCCCGAGCATACCGAAGAGGGTCCGCTGAACAAGATGATGAAGCCGGGCATGGGGACCTACGACAAGTTCAAGGAGCTGTTCGACAAGTACTCTGCCGAGGCGGGCAAGAAGCAGTACCTAATCCCTTACTTCATCTCGGCCCACCCGGGCACCACGGATGAGGATATGGTGAACCTGGCGCTCTGGCTCAAGGGGCAGAAGTTTAAGCTGGATCAGGTGCAGAACTTCTATCCGTCGCCTATGGCCAATGCGACCACCATCTACCACACCGAGCTGAACTCGCTTAAAAACGTCAAGCACAGCAGTGAAGTGGTCGAGGTGCCCAAGGGCGGGCGTCAGCGTAAGCTGCACAAGGCGCTGCTGCGTTATCACGACCCGGCCGGTTGGCCCATGATCCGCGAAGCCCTGATTAATATGGGTAAGGAACACCTGATCGGCGGTGGTGTGAACTGCCTGGTGCCGGCCGAGACCCGCCAGGAGCGTCAGGGGTATCGCGCCAAGGGCGCCAAGACGCCTGCGGGTAAGAAGGCGGTGACACGTTTCAGTGCCAACCAGTTCGATGAGCGTAAGGGCAATGGCCAGGGCAAGGCTCAAACTAAGCCCGGTGCTAAGTCCGGTGCTAAAGGCAAGCCGAGCGGTAAGGGCGGTTCGGGTAAAGGTGATTCGGGCAAGGGCGGCTGGAGTAAGCCCGGCAAGCGTCCGGCGAAGAACGCCTGGGGCACCACGCCTAAGCATCAACGCTAAACAACTTCTGGTCAAAACGACAAAAAAAGGGGAGTATTTAACCACTCCCCTTTTTATTGCATGGAGCTTCTTATGAGCGACTCAGATCGTGGTCAAAATGGTGATGCGGGGGTCGATGGTTACAGTGACGACGGCTTTTGGCACAAGGTTAAGCAGTTTGCCAAGCAGGCCGGGCGTGAGGTGATCGACAATGCCCTGTGTCTCTACTATGCGGCCCAAAGGCCGGATACGCCCAAGTGGGCCAAGACGGTGATCTTCGGCGCCCTGGCCTATTTCATCACGCCGCTGGACGCCATACCCGATCTCACACCCGTGGTGGGATTCTCTGACGATCTCGGCGCCCTGGCCGCGGCGCTGGCCATGGTCAGCATGTATGTCGATGACAGCGTGAAGCGTCAGGCGGCCGAAAAGTGCTCGGCCTGGTTCGACTGATGCCTCGATTGTCAGCTCTATTGACTGTTTAACTGAATTAGCCCGCCAGTCGTTCCCGAATCAGCCAGTCGTTCAGGCTGATGGCCTTGGCGCCACCAAAGCTCAACGAGATGAGGTTTGCCACCACCAGTTGCTCGCCGCTCAGATCTTGGCTCTCCCAGGAGAGGCTTGGGGCGGCAATGGCATCACTTATCACCTCGCACTCGAAGCCTGCCTTGACGGCGCTGCGACACAGAGTCTGCACACAGGCCTGAGCCATGGCGCCGACAACCACTAGCTTGTCTATGCCCAGCTCGACCAGTGTTTGAGACAGGGCGGTGTCGATAAAGCTGTCCACATGATGCTTGACGATGACGGGCTCATTGCCCTTGGGGGCGACAATGTCGGCGATCTCAACCCCTTGGGTGCCCGCCTGGAAGAAGCTCGCCTCGGGATCCTTGAAGATATGCTGCACATGGATCACCGGCAGTCGATTGGTGCGAAAATGGTGTAGCAGCTTGGCCGCGTTGGCCGCCGCCTGTTCGCAGTTATCCAGCGCGAAGCGGCCACCCTTAAAGTAGTCGTTTTGCAGATCTACCAGTACCAGGGCGCTGCGCATCTGTGGCGCCAGCGGCTCGCTCAGCTGGGTCAGCACGCTGAAATCATCCTCTTCCAGATACCACTGGTCATCGTCGGCCAGGGTCCACAACTCCTTGCTGATAAAACCGCTGGCGATGTTCATGCGCCAGTTGGCAGAGAGTATCGCCTGCCTGTCGCTGAGCACCTTGATCTCCACATTGCGATAGACCAGCTCCCCCGGATTCTGCTGGGCAAAGCCGAGCCAGAACTGGCCAATCGCCTCTATGCCCTCGAAACGGCCGAAGGGGGAGACCTGCATCTGCGCCCCAGGCAGATAGCGGGCAATACAGTTGGCAAAGGCTTGACGGTTGAAATCGGCAATCCAGGCTTGGCTGGCTTGCATGACGGCTTGGCGGATAGATTGACTCATGTTGGCTCCTCGTTAGTTATTCGAACTAGTCGTTTGAATTAGTTACTTGAATCTATTGAGGGGTCAGTCTATTGTTATTTTTTATTGTGATATTTAGGTCTTGGTTGATAAGAATGTTCAGAAAAAACGAACAAAAGCGGTTGGCATATCAGATGCTGGTATTCGATGAGGTGGTCAATCAGGGCTCCTTTACCGCAGCGGCCGAGGCGCTCGGTCACACCAAGTCGGCGGTGAGCCAGTATGTGAGCCAGCTGGAGCAAGATCTCGGCGTCAAGTTGCTGACCCGCAGCACCCGCCAGTTGCATCTCACCGCTCAGGGGGAGGCGATGGCTCAGCGCAGTCGTCAGCTGTGGCGCCTGCTGACCGAGACCCTGGAGGCGGCTCATGACCAACAGGCGGTGCCCGGCGGCCGTATGGCGATCACCGCGCCCCTGGCCTTCGAGGCGCCGCTGCTCACCCCCATCATTGCCGATCTCTGTCGCCAGTATCCTCAGCTGCTGCCTGAGATGCACTATGACGATGCGAGGCTGGATATCTTGCAGCATAACCTGGATATGGCGATCTCCGTCGGGCCTCAGAAAGACAGCGGCTATCATGCCATCCCCATCGGCCGACTCGACAGTGTCCTGGTGGCCGCGCCCAGCTATATCAATCGCAGCGCCGCCATCACGGCAGAGAGCCTGCGGGGACATAGCCTCATCGTCCTACCCTGGCAGCGGCCACTTGTGCTAGAGGGGCCTAGTGGACTGGCCTTCGAGGCGGTTAAGGAGATTAAGGTCAACACCTCCATCAGTGCCATCAACAGTGCCATCGGTGGTGTCGGCATCGCCCTGGTGCCCTCTATCTTTATCGAGACTGAGCTGTCCCTGGGCAAGCTGCAACGGGTGCTACCCGAGTACGGCGGCCCGTCGCGAGAGGTGTTTGCCATTCACGCCTACCAGCAGCAGTTGCCCCTGGCGCTGCGCCTGGTGGTGGAGAGGTTGAAAGAGGCCTTCAGGCAGAAGGCCCCGGTGAGCGCTTGAACCTTGTGGCTTAATCGAGTTTGAACTGTCCCACTATCTGTTCCAGCTGCTGATTGGCTGTGGCCAGGTTGACGGTTTCGTTGCGGCTCGACTCGCCGCTGCGAGCCAGGTCGGTGGCCATATCGCAGATGGCGCTCATGTTGCGGGTGATCTCGGCCGAGACAGAGCTTTGCTCTTCGGCGGCGGTGGCGATCTGGGTGTTCAGGTCGTTGATCTGATTGACCGAACCACCTATGGCGTCGAGATCCATGGCGACCCTCTCAGTGGTGCTCGCGGTTTCCAGACAGGTCTGCTTGGTGACCTCCATCGAGTGGATTGCGCTGTTGGAGGCGTCCCTGAGATTATTCACTGTCTCCTCTATTTCCGCCGTGCTGTCCTGGGTGCGCGCGGCCAGGGCCCTCACCTCGTCGGCCACCACGGCAAATCCTCGTCCCTGTTCGCCGGCTCTAGCCGCCTCGATGGCGGCGTTGAGGGCCAATAGATTGGTTTGATCGGCGATGTCACCAATCACCTTGAGCACCTGGGTGATGTTGATGGTGTCGCGGTCGATCTGGCCTATCTTATCGGCGGTGTGTTCTACCTCTCTGACCAGGCGATTGACCGTTTCTGTGGCCGTAGCCACCACCTGCTTCGATGCCAGCGCCTGTTCGTTGGTGAGCTGGGTAAAGGAGGCTGTCTCGCTGCCATTTTGGGCTACGTCGTTGGCGGTGGCGCTCATCTCTTCCACCGCGGCAACGATCTGTTCTGTCTCCTTGGTATGGGCCGACAATATGTGGCGATTGGTCTCTGTCTCCCCATTGAGTCGCTCGACACTGCCTGAGATATGGGCCGAGGCCTGTAGCACCTCACGCATCATGGCCTGCAGGTTGGCGATAAACTGATTGATCCCCATGGAGATCTGCCCTAGATCGTCCTCGCTATGTATCTCGAGCCGTTTGGTGAGATCGCCGTTGCCCTTAGACAGTTCGGTAACCATGGCCTTGAGGGACAAGATAGGGCGATAGAGGAGGTACAGGACCCCAAGCAAGATGCTGATGGCGCACAGCAACATGACGGCGGAAGAGACGAGGGCGCTGGTGAGGGCCTGATCGACCACGGCATAGGCGCTCGACTTGTCCAGGCCGATGAAGAGGAACCACTGCTTGCCATTAACCAGGGGAATGGCTTTCGAGAAGCCCAGTTTGTCGACGCCGTCGATACGGTATTGTTGCATCACCTCGTCGCTGCCGATGATCTTCTGCTGCACCTGAGGTAGGCCGAAGTCGCTGAAGCGGCTGCCACTGACCAGGGTGGGGGACTCTGACGCCAATACCTTGCCGGTTTGATCTGTGATGAGGGCGACCGCCCCAGGATAATCGATGGCGCTGACGACTTCATGAAGATAGGTGAGTTCTATGTCACCCAGGACCACACCGTCACCCAAGTTCTTCAGGATGGAGATCACCTTGTGGCCTGTGCCGTCGTCAATGTAGATGTCGGTGACGTCCAGCTGATTGGTGCTCTTACCCTGCTGATACCAGGGGCGGATTCTGGGATCGTACTTGCCGGGAATCGCCCTGCCGTTGAGCCATTTGTCGCCGGTTTCGGTGGAGTAGGCGCTGCCGTCATCGAAGCCGAAATAGATACGGGCGACCCCGGAGAGATCTGTGGCGAGGCGCGCCGTGTTGACATAGTTGTCCCGATAACTCCCCAGGCGGTAGTGCTGGGCCAGTTCATCCATGGCCTGGGCCTTGGCACCGAACCAGGTGGCGACCTTGGCCGACTCGTTGCGGGTGACGCCGGTGAGTTTGTCGTTAACCCTGGCGATGGTGGCCTCTTTAATCTGGACGTAGGAGAGCCAGTTCGAGATCAACAGGCAGAGGGCGACTAGGGTGACCATGGAGGCCACGAGTGATTTCTTGAATCCCATCAATTACTAACTCCATGAGGTGTGGAATAGAAGAGGCCAGAGATGGCCTCTTCGGGAGGGGGCCTGGTCGGGTGGTTAGCCTTTCCAGTTTAGGTTGAAGTCATAGCGGAAGCCGACGGTAACGGCGCGATCGTCGTTTAAGTTGTCGTAGTGCTTGTCCAGGTATTCCAGGTGTACGCGTACGTTGGCCAGCGGGTTCCATTCCAACGTGGTGTTGAAACCGTCATAGTCCATAGAGCCGATATCCTCGATACCGTCTTTGAACTGGAAGTAGCCCAGCTTGATTTTGTACTCGTCGCTCAGAGGATAGGCCAGGGCGGTATCTAAGGTGCTGCCGCTGCGATCGCCACCTTGCACCTGATTGTCGAAGTTGTATTGCTTGTCCTGGTAGCTCGCCGCCAGGTAGAGGCCGTTGCCGAAGGTGTAGGCCACCACACCGCCCAGGGTCTGGTTGTCGCCGTTTACCTGGCCGTTGTCCAAACTGTCTTGGGTGACATAGCCCAGACCCAGATGCAGGGCACCGACATCGTAACCTAGGCCTATGTTGACCAGATCCGCGCCTGTGTCGCCCTTATCGCCGTCAAACTGGGCGCCGGCCATCCAGGTGAAGCCGCCAGTCACCAGCTTGTAGGTAACGAAGTTGTCGACGAAGAAGGGACTTTCATGGTCGTAGGCATAGGGGCTGTTGCCGTGGTTGAAGATATCCACGTATTCGGCGATCAGGCTGTACTGGGCCGGACGCTGTTTACCTATGCCCACCTGGCCGTAGGGTGATGCGATGGCCACATAGGCTTGTCTCGCCTTGCCGAAGTTGCCTGAGTTGGCGATATCGACACTCCATTCGCCCTGGGCGATGGCGCGCCAGCCATCGGCAAACTCGGTGCTGGCCTTGATGCCGATGCGAGAGAGGGCGTCTCTCACATCCCAGGTTTCATCCGTGCTGTCGTCGAGGTAGCTGAGTGTCGGACGGATAGAGCCGTAGAGGCTGACTTCGCTGTTCTTGAACTGAGACGGTGCGGCCTGGGACTCTAGTTGGGCGATGCGTTGGTTGAGTGCCTCGACCTGCTCACTCAGGGGCTGCTCGGCGGCATAACCCTGAGTAGTAGTAAGCGCCATTGCGGCGGCGATCATTGAGGTGCGAAAAATAATCTTATGGTTTTTCATGGCTGTCTGCCTTCAATTGGTTTTCTTAGGCGTGCGAGTCTCCCTCCTGCCATCTGGTCGATGGAGGATAGGGGGGCTGCAGGCATTTAAAAAAGGGAGTGGACAGGCCCATGACATCTGCCATGGGCCGGGTATGGGTTAAACCTTGCCAGCCTTCTTCAGGTCGGCAAACCAGAGGTTGTGGTGCTGCTTGGCCCAGTTTTCGTCACAGTAGCCAGAGGTCATGTTTGACATGCCGCCTTCGGACATCACGGTGGCCATGAAGATATGCACCACAGAGAAGGCGCTGATGATGACGGTTGAGGCAATATGCAGTATCAGCATCAGGTTGGCCGTGTTCTTGGTGACGCCATAGGTCTCGGGGAACATCATCGCCAGGCCCGAGACCACCATGACACCGCCGAATAGGGCGAAGACCCAGAACCACAGCTTCTCACCCGCGTTGGCAAAACCCGCATCTGGATGCTGCTTCTTGCCGAAGTTGATGTAGCCGCCCAGTACGGCAAACCATTTCAGGTCATAGCTTGCGGGGAATTGCTTAGGCGCCCACATTAGCACCATCAACACATAGCCGAGGATGAAGGGGAAGGCCATCAACTCGTGTAGGCTGCTGGATAGGCCTGCCAGGGCCGACCAGGAACCGGCATTCATGCCAGGCTCGAAGTAGAAACGGCCGCCGCCCAGCACCAGACCGGTGAGGATCAGCAGGATGCAAGGGATGGCACCCAGCCAGTGCACGCTGACGCTAAGGCCTGACCAACGCTTGATCAGCTTACCCGAGAAGCCATGGTCCAGCTTAGATACACCGTTCACCACCACGAACAGGATGAAGAGGGCGGTTACGCCAAACAGGCTGGCAAATAGGGCGAAGGCGATGGTATCGGTCGCGCCCAGGTAGCCCAGCAGCGACTCGTCGGCCTGCTGTGGAATCGATGCCGGCATCAGCAGCTCAGGCTGAGTCGGCATGCCACGGATCTCAGGAATGTCGCCAGGGATGGCGTGTTCCTGAATGGTTTGCCACTGCTGCGGCTGCAGGGTGGCGGTCTCTTCGGCCAGTGCATAACTGGATGCAAACAGACCGAGCACAATAAGGCTTAACCATCTTATTGCTTTACTCATTGAAAACTCCTTGCGACATCGCTTGTCGCGTTGGAATCTGCCTGTCCCCAGGCAGACTCGTCGATCATTCGGCGCCGTCTAGGCTAGGCGCCGCTTGAAGTTGTTGATTGATAAACTGCAGTAGCTCGTGAGCCAACAGTTGCCAGAAAGGCTGTTTCGCATGTTTGGCTATGCCCTCGCAGAAGGGAGTTATCCAGCGCCCTAGATGGGTTTGGAGAAACTCCGCCGCGAGTTCATTGAGCGCCTCGACATGTTCACTGTTTTCCAGCGTTTGTTGCTCGGCGGCCATGGCGTGTAGGCAGTAGAGGAACTCGAGTTCGTTACCGATAAAGTCGGCCGGCTCGTTGAAGCTATCGTCGATGACCAGACCAATTTGTTGGTAGAACTCGGCCACCTTGACGGTCTCCTCGGTGAAGATCTGATGATTGCCACTGAGGTAAACCGATTCATAGGGGGCGACTAACAGCTTGTATGGCCCGATACACATGCGATTAAAATCAAACTCCAATTCGGATGCGTCGTCACTGAACTTGCGTGCCTCTATGAGTAGCGGGCTGTCTGGCGACTCCTGCTCCAGGTAGGCGATTAAGCCTGCGAGAGCCTGAGTATCCGAGGGCGCGAACATCATAGATTTGAAGGCATGGTAAGCCATTGCCGTTGGGCCATATTCAGCTGTCATTATGCGCGTTCCTTAATGATCACTAGGTTAGGTTTGGTGATGCAATCGCCATAGCCTATGCCTTGTTTGCTTGCCGATGGACGCTTGAGCACCTCTTGCAGATTGCCCACATCCAGACACTCTACCGGGCAGCCACTCACACACGCGGGTTTCATGCCGCGGTCCAGCAGCTCCACACACATGTTGCACTTGTCGGCCTTGCCATCGTCCTCGCGGATGCTGACCGCCGCATAAGGACAGGCGCTGGCGCACAGGCCACAACCGGTACACTTCTCACGGTCCAGCACCACGATACCGTCATCGCGCACATGGTAGGCTTTCGCCGGACAGACCATGAGGCAGGCAGGGTTTTCACAATGCATGCAGGCGTGGGACAGCCAGACATCGATGGCGCCATCGTCGCGCTTCACTTCATAACGATCGACTTTGCGGAATCTATGGTTTTCGGGCAGTTCATTGTGGATCTGACAGGCAACGGTACAGGCACCGCAACCGACACAGTTCTCTTGTCTGAACACAAAGCCCACTTTCTTATTTAACGACATCATTTACTCCTTAGGCTTTGGCTATCGCGACGCGAGTGGAATGATACGCAGAGCATCCACCCATGTCGGTCAAGGTGTCGGTGGTGAGGTTGTTGGTACAGCTGTCTTTGCCCTGTGGGTCCATGCGACGCCAGTTGTTCTTCGGCGCCATGACAGTTCCTCTGATCACCTGGGTAGAGACCTGAGCGATAAAGTGGGCCTCACCACGTTGGTTGCTGAGTCTTACCCTGTCGTTGTTCTTAATGCCCAGCTCTTTGGCATCTTCGGCGTTGATCTTGGCGAAGTAGGCCGGGAAGTTACGAATGTACTTCACGTTGTAGAAAGAGCTGTTGGCACGCTGCGGAATGGCAGGAGACAGCAGACGGAACGGCAGTGTCTTCTCTTCCTGTACCATCTCATCTTCCGGCAGGCCGAAGTCGATCACTGGGTGGTAGCCGGCTTCTTTCATCATTTCTGAGTAGAATTCGATCTTGCCGCTTGGCGTCTTATATTTGCCATCGCCGAAGTAAGGGCGTTGGTCATAGACGGTGACAAACTTGTCGCGAATGATCTGCTCATAGGTGATGTTATTGTGTCTGAAGGCGGGCTCTTCCGTGTCGAGGAAGTCACGAAGGATCTGCTCATAGTCCACACGCATCTCAGGGAAGCGGTCTAGCCCCATGCGGGCGCCCAGCTCCTTGAAGAAGATCCAGTTGTCTTTAGACTCGCCGAGTGGTTCGATCACCTTCTCAGAGGTCTGCATGTGATAGCAGTTGTAGTCGGTACCCATGTCTGGGAACTCGAACTGGGTTGCTGCCGGTACGATAATGTCTGCCAGCTCTGCGGTGTCTGTCATCAGGAAGTCGTGAACCACCAGGAAGAGGTCATCACGCATCGCGCCACGGCGACAGGCATTCGAGTCCGGAGCAACCGAGACGAAGTTACCGTTGTAGTTGATCACCGCCTTAATCGGTTTGATCGGCTTGCCATAGGCCGTTGGGTTCTCTGGGTCGAGCGCCTTGGCGATCTCCGTCATGTTGACGTGGCCAACCGTGTCTGGGTTCGGGTGGATATGATCCGCACGGCCCTTGCTGTAGTTCAGGCTGTCATCGGCCTGGGTGTTGTCATAGATGAAGCCGTTACCTATCTTGCCGTACTGGCCGGCAACCGCGTGCATCATGGCGATGGCGCGAGACATGCGGGCACCGTTGTAGTTACGCTGCATACCGTAACCCAGACGCAGTACAGACAGCTCTGACTCGCCATAGACGCGGGCGAATTCGAACATCTTGGCCTTAGGCACGCCGGTGACACGCTCGATCTCTTCGTAGCTCATGGTGTTCAGGCGTTCGAGCAGCTGGTCGTAGCCAAGGGTGTTGGCCTTGATGAACTCGAGATCCGCCAGATCATTTTCCACCAGGTACTTCATGATACCTGTCGCCAGGTGGGTGTCGGTACTCGGTTTTGGCTGCAACCAGATATCGGCCTGAGAGGCGATAGGGGTACGCACTGGGTTAACCACCAATAGCTTGGCGCCACGGTCACGGGCCTGGTTGATGAACTTGATGCCGTGTACGTTGGTGGCTGTCTCGTTCTGGCCCCAGGAGATGTAGCAGTTGGTGTAGATGTTGTCGTACGGATCCGGGCCCTGGTAGGTACCTGTCACCGACTTCAAGCCTTCATAGGCGGCGAACACACACACCTTACGGTCGAGCTTGCGGGCACCGACGGCGTTGAAGAAGCGGCTAGGTCCGCCGTATTTACCGATAACCCCTTCGTGGCCCGAGTAGCTGTAGGGCAGGATAGAGTCGGCGCCATGATCTTTGATGATCTGCTGCAGACGGCTGGCTATTTTGTCATAGGCCTCATCCCAAGAGATGCGGCGCCATTTGCCTTCGCCCTTCTTGCCCGCGCGTTCCATCGGGTGCAGGATACGGTCGGCGGCATAGGTGTATTGCACATAGGCATGGCCTTTCACGCAGGGAGAGGTGCCCATCTTCTTCAGCTCTGAAGCGCCTTCAACATAGGTCATGCGACCATTTTGTACCGTGAACTTCAACAGACAGCGGTCGGCGCAGTTACGTTGGCAGGTGTGGTACTTAATTTCTCCTTGGCGTTTCAATAGTTTGTCGGGCGCGCCGCCTTTTTCGCCTGCACTGGCTATGCCGGGCATAAGGCCGGATAGCGAGCCGACGACGGAGCTGGCTCCGACACCTTGCAAGAAGGTGCGTCTGTTCATTTTCATAAGTGTTCCCCATCTTGATGCGTCTTAAGACGCTTTTTACAGACATTGCTCAAATGTTTGTGAGTCAAAGACTCGCTGCATACCTGTTTTGTTATCGTTTTTCGATTTAAAAAGATGGCAAGACCAGCTGCGAAAGGGGTATGCAAGGGTGCCTCAAGTAGCCTGTCGATCTCGCCATCAAAACCTTTGTCAGCGTTCCGCCGCCCTGCGCCAGGCGCTTTCCAGGCCGCAGATGAGCTTCGACTTCACCCAGTTGTAGGCCGTTGACTGATTCACGTTGCCATACAGGAGGTAATTGCCTATCTCGCGGTTTTCACGACGACGAATGCGGCAACGCTTGGCCAGCTCTTCGGGCAGCTTGACCCACTGCACGCCGGGCAACATGTCGACGAACTCACGGGTAAATTCGTTGCAAACTAAGGTGATGGCGTCAGACTCACTCAGCAGTCGCATGGCGGTGGCGACACTGTCTGTGTAGCCTTCCACCTCCATGCACAGATCCTCTTCGCGGCAGAGGTTGACCAGCAGCGGACAGCTCAGATCGTCATAGTTGTCTATCTCAAGACAGGCATATTGGGTGATGTTGGCGAGGGTGAGTTCCTGCTTGAGGATCGGATGGCCGCTGCGTGCCAGGATGTAGAGATTGTCGGTGGCGGAAAACATCTCGGCGTTGAGGTTCTTACCGTTAAAGCCTTCATAGACCACCACGAAGTCGACATCGCCATTGGCGAGATCGCTGCTGCAGTCATGGGTCAGTACCCTGACATCGAACTTCATGTTGGGTGCCTCGGTGAGGATCTCGTTGCGGATCACCTGTTGTACCGGGTAGATAAACTCATCGTAGGCGTGAATAACATATTGGCCGCCCGATTCTTCCGGGGTAAATACCGAGTGCTGCATCTCGAGTTTTTGATAGTGAGCCACCAACTCTCTGGCCATAGGGATCAGCTGGTGGGTCTTCTCTGTCGCGACAAAACCGGAACAACGACGAATAAAGAGTGAGTCTTTAAATATGTCTCTTAATATCTTGAGGGTGCGGCTTACACCTGAAGGCGTAATACCCAGTTCATTGGCAGCCTGATGGCTCTGCCCGTGTTCATAGACGGCGATGAACACTTTTAATTGATTGTAATTAAGTTGGTCAATCTTATTCATGGTTGTGAACTGGGTAAATATATTGAGTTATTATCATCTATATATATCTACACACGTTCAGTGTTGAAAGTCACATTTTTTATATGGTCATTATTTAAAATTTGCATTACTTCTCATGTTTTAATATCTGCATTTTGCAAAATGCGATATTTAAAATTTGCAGACGCTATATATCTTTCAGGGTAACTGGTACGAACGAACAACTTGTAGGTGGGCTATAGGCTAGGCCTTGCTATCTCTAGGGTACGACTAAGTATCTGTTTAGGTGGGATAACTGTTCGATTTGTGAACTTTCGATTTTATTTCATCAAATTTAAATTTATTTTTAATATGAGATGTTCGTCTTTTTACCGCTACTATTATACCCGCTCTCTATAAATAATTTCGTCGAATTTATATTTTTATTTTATTCGTGATCTCTATTTGGTTTTCAATTTATAGCTTTATTGTCTGTTGCAAGTTTTATTATTGCCTGTGTATTTTAAATAATAAGAAACCTTCCAGAAGTCATGTTTTTATTTTAGAAAAACATAGTTAAGGAACTCGTTATGTTAGATCGGCGCTCGATATTAAAAATGGCGGCAGGTGGAGCACTGCTCTCATTGGTGCCCGCCAGCACGCTACAAGCGAAAACCCTTGGGAAACGCTATGCCATGGTGTTTGACGTCAGACGTTGTACCGGATGTCTCTCTTGTACCGTTTCATGTTCCGTTGAAAATCAAACCGAGGCGGGTCGATGCCGCACTCGCGTCAATCAGGCGAGCCTGAGTCTAGGTGAGCGCATCGCCACCCTTGCGGTGCCGAATCAATGTAACCAGTGTGATAATCCTGTTTGCACTCAGGTCTGTCCGGTGGAGGCGACCTACAAGCGCAAGGAAGATGGCATAGTGGTGATTGACCATGAAGAGTGCATTCATTGCCAGCTGTGTGTCGATGCCTGTCCTTATGGCGCCCGTCGTAAAGACGAGAGTCTGGATAACCCGCCCGAGAAGTGTAATTTCTGTATTCACCGCGTCACCCAGGGGCTGTTGCCTGCCTGTGTCGAGACCTGTATCGGCGGCGCCCGTACCTTTGGCGATCTCAACGATCCCGACAGCCAGGTGTCTAAGCTGGTGCGTGACAACAAGGTCTACGCCATGCTGTCCGAGGCCGGCACCTCGCCCAACATCTTCTATATTGGCTTGCCGACATCGACCGATGATCAAGCCATTTTGAATCTCAATTACCTCGATTGGCAGCGTTAGGAGTCAAAGATGGATAGACGTAAGTTTTTAACTCAGGCCGGCCTAGTGTCTGCCGCGACCATCACAGGCGCCGCCTGCAGTCGAGTCGACGCCGAGTCTGAGCCTAAGAAGACCCAGGATATTACGCGCTTCGGTCATCCTGTGGCGGCCGAGGGGGGCTTCGATGGCGAGGGTAAATGGCAAAAAACCGCAGGAGTGCGCACCGCCTATTCCCGCTGCTTTAGCTGTTACAACATCTGCGGCCTCAGGGTGCGTGTGGATGAGAAGACTGACAGAGTCTTGAAGGTTGGGGGCAACCCCTATTGTGAAAACAACTCTGGTTCGCCGTTGCCGCTGAGCACAGAGGTGAAGCAGAGCTATATCGCCCTGGCAGGCGAGGCGGGGCTGAAGAATCGCGCCACCACCTGTGCCAAGGGGGCGAGCTGTGTCGATTCGGTGGACGATGAGCGCCGGGTGACCCGGGTGCTGAAACGTGCCGGCAAGCGTGGCAGTGGACAGTGGGTCACCATCAGCTATGAACAGGCACTGCAGGAGATAGTTGAAGGGGGCGATCTCTTCGGTGAAGGCCATGTGGATGGGCTACGCGCCATTCGTCAGCTGGATCAGGAGGTGAAACCGGGCCACAGCGAATTTGGCAGCAAGGCGAATCAGCTGTTTGCCACCTTCTGCGCGGAAGATTATTTGCGTGGAAGTTTCTATTCTCGTTTCATGATGCAGTCATGGGGCACGGTTAACCTGGGGACTAAGCATGCATACTGCGGCGCCGCCCAGGCAACGGGTTATAGCCTGGGGATGGCGGCCGGATTCGAAGAGTGGCTCAACGATGTTGATTGGGAAAACGTCGAGTACGGCCTGTTTATGGGCACCAGCCCAGGCTCCTCGGGTGTCAGCCTGAACCGCGTCGGTCGAGGTCTTGCCAACAGCCGGGTGGATCGTGGCTTTAAATATGTGTGTGTCGACCCCCTGCTGCGTACTACGGTCGCGGCCGATACCAATGCCACCTGGCTGCCGGTGAAACCCGGTCAGGATGCGGCATTCTCCTTTGGTGTGATCCGCACCATGCTCGAGGAGCAGTGGTTTAATAAGGCGCACCTGGAAAATCCGAGCCAGAAGGCGGCCGAGGCCGCGGGTGAACTTAACTACACCAACGCAGGTCACCTGGTGGTGATGGATCCTAAGCATCCAGAGTATCGCAAGTTTGCCAAGGCAAAAGATTTTGGTTTAGGTGGCGACGAGGCGCTGATCATCAAGGCGGGCACTCAGACCCTAGCATCGGCGGAGTCAGGCGATAAGGCCGAGCTGTTTGTCAGCAAACGTGTCACCGACAGCCGTGGCCGTAAGGTGACCCTGATGTCGTCTCTCTCTCTGCTGCGGGCCGAGGCTCAGCGCACCAGCATGGAGGAGTACGCCAAGCGTAGTGGCATTGCGATCAAAGATATGCGTCAGGTGGCAAAAGACCTGGCGCACTATGGCCGTAAGGCCTGTGTGGCAGGCAACGGCGGCACCAACTCATCCGACGGTTTCGTGATGGGCTGGATCTGGGCGACGCTTAATACCCTAGCGGGCTCCCATGACGCCAAGGGCGGCGCCATCTATGGCAATGGCCCTATCGGCGGCATGGAGGGCCTGTACGATCTGGCCAATATCGAAGGCGGCGTGTCGCTGGACGGCATCGTTAACGCCTGTCGCGACGGCGCCTACGAGGCCTCTACCGAGTATCGCTTCAAGGTGGATCAGGGCAAGAATCCTTATCCCGCCAGTACCCCTTGGCACGAGGTGCTGCCTGCCATGAATGCGGCCGAGCAGTGGACCAGCCATGCCAACGGCGACCCCTACAGCGCCAAGGTGTTGTTCAACTGGCGCAACAACTTCCTCTACAGCGCGGCATCCATCAGCCAGGAGGTGGTGGCCAGCATCGCCGATCCTAAGCGCTTGCCGCTGGTGGTGGGGATCGACTGCCACATGAATGAGACCAATCGCTACGCCGACTACCTGATCCCGGATCGCTCCATGCTCGAAGAGTATGCGGCGGATCGCATGTGGGGCTCTCATAAGTTGGGTGTGGTGGCGGCATCGCCTGTGGTGACCCCGAGAACCGAGAAGAATGAGGCGGGTGAGCATATCTGTATGGAGCAGTTGCTGATCGATATCGCCCTCAGGCTCGACTTGCCTGGCTTCGGTAAGGGCGCCCTGGCGACCAGCGATGGCCGTAAGGTGGACCTGTTAACCTTCGAGGATTGGCACGCCAGATACCTGGCCAACGTGGCCGCCCAGTGTGAGCAGCTGCCTAAGGTAACCGAAGAAGATCGTCTCTGGGCCGGGCTGGATTACGCCATGAAGCCGCTCAAGCCAAGGCTCACCGCCGAGGAGGCCACCAGGGTAGAGGCCCTGCTGTCTCGCGGTGGCTATTACCAGGACGATGAGCGTTATGAAGGCGACTTCATCAAGGGCGCCGGGCCTAAGTGCCTGCAGATCTATCATCAGGAGGTGGCGCAGCTGCGTCATGCCTATTCGGGTGAGTTCTATCCGGGCACGCCGACGTTGCAGGAGCATAAGTTCTGGAACGGCGACTCCTGGGAGAGCCATTGGCCTCAGAGCGAGTACCCGCTACTGTTCTCCAGTTACAAGGCGACGGTGCGCTCTAACTATGCGGTGGCCTTCAAGCGGATCGGCGAGATCAGTCCCACCAATTTCGTTTATATGCACACAGATACCGCCAAGGCCCAGGGGCTCAATGATGGCGATAGCGTGCGCATAGTGACCGCCAACGGCAAGCCCTGTGTCGGCACCCTGCAGACGGATGTTGGGGTCGCCAAGGGAGCCGTCTGTGTCTCCCACGGCTTTGGCCATAGCGAGGGCTTCGGCGGTGACGATCGCATCATCAACGGCGAGAAGTTAGCGGGGATCGCCAGTCGCGCCGGTGGCACGGCTGTGAACCAGATGATCCCTGCGGATCCAACCCGTAACGGCGCCGCCAGTATGCTCAACGACTACTGGACTGGGGCCAACTGTCGCCACGGTATCCCGGTGCGGGTGGAGAAAGTGTAAAAATTGACATCAACATTAATCATCATCCTGTAACTAGATCTTTAGTGACATAGTTATCCTGTAAACCTTTCCCCCGTCGCCTCGGCTTCGGGGGCTTTTTTTATTCAGCTTTAATTTATCTGTTCGTGCTAGTGTGGGTGCTCAATCCAAAGGCTCATGAAAAAGGAGCATAAAAACAAGATGACTAAATCCCTATCACTATCCCTTGGCGCCAAATCACTTAGCGTCAAATCACTTGGTGTTAGTGCCGCCCTATTGTTAGCCGCGCCAGCCATGGCTACCACGGTCGAACAGATTCAGTTCTTCGATGCCATTGCCGCCCATTGCGGCCAGGCCTTCGAGGGCAAGGTGACGGCCGGCAATAGCGCCGACTCGGCCTTCTCTGGCAAGCGTCTGGTGATGCATGTGCGCGAGTGCAGCGATAATGAACTCAAGGTGCCGTTTCATGTGGGTGAGGATCACTCCCGCACCTGGGTGATCACCAAGACAGACAAAGGACTGCGCCTCAAGCACGACCACAGACACCAAGATGGCAGCGAAGACAAGGTCACCATGTATGGCGGTGACACCCAGGATGGTGGCAGCGCCGAGCTGCAATCTTTCCCCGTCGATGCCTACTCCATAGACAACTTCAAACAGAATGGCCTGACTCAGTCGGTCACCAACGTATGGCACATGGGGATCACCAACAGCCAGTTTAGCTATCGCCTCACTCGGGAGAATCGCGACTTTAAGGTGGAGTTTGATCTGACCAAGCCGGTTGCCTTGCCGCCTGCTCCATGGGGCCACGAGTAGCCTTGCAATGAAGGCTGGGCATTTTGTTTGGTGCCTAGCCGAGTTGGTATTTGATCGGGTTTTGAAGGTCGAACCTTCTCAGATACTTAGCGCCTGCACCGGCGGGTGCTGATTCTTTAGGCTTTGTAGCCTCTGAATGCATTTGGCATTTGATGAGTTTTTGAAGGTCTAACCTTCTCTGATATCTAGCGCCTGCCCGGCGAGGGATGTGCAGATACGCCTGTGAGACGCCGTGAATAAGTCCCTTTAGGCTCTGCCGAAACATCCTTGTTTCGGAAGCTCACTGGCGTATCTACACTCGGTCTCCAATGTCTCTTCGATTTGACGGTATCGAGTACATCTGGAGAATCAAAAGCAGACTTGTTTCTGACCTGAAGTGAGTTGGCGGTTAGCCAGTAAATCGCAAACTTACTGCCCTATAATTCCTCATCTAAGTCTTGTTTGTAGCGACTCATCCAAGTAGTAGAAACTGGAGTGGCATACAGTTGTATTTAAATGATGTGACTTTTGGATGATTTTAAGTCGAAATTCGTACCGCTTTCCGATTGTTATCAAAGTAAATGTCAATAAAATTAACTGCTTATGTCTTTTTGTTGAGTGGATGATAGGTTTGGAAAACGCGCATGCGCGTTTCCCCTGGTGGTGAATTAGAAGTAAAGGTGATAACTTCTTTGCAATACAATGAGTTAACTATGCGCACTAATAAGCTGTTATGTGTCTGCCAGAGATTGCAGAAATGGAAGAATCAAAATCAATTAGAGCCTTTAAAAGTGAGCTTATAAAAATAATGCCTTACTTTCCAAACACAAAGGAAGTTCAGACAGAGTTACTAGAACAGCATTTAAGCTCGGTTATGTTCCATTACCTGCATTGGGCGTCTAGGCTAATTCCCGTTAGACCAAGGGTGGTTAGTATAGAGCCTTATTTGTTACAGGACTCTCGCTGGAGTGAATACGAAAACGATGTACGGGAATTACTTAGAAAAGTTGAGTTAGGAGAAGACTTAACTGAACATCTCTCCAATAAGGTGCTCACGAAAGGCTACACTCCTAAGGACTACATCCTTGCTAAGGGGGACGCATGGACAGATAAAGATCAGTTGTTAAACACTAAAGGTTTTCATCATCTACATTTACATGCAGGCAAGTCGAAAAAGGGGAGTATTGTACTGTTTGCGAAAGTTAGCAGAGATAAATTTACGGCGGTAGCTTTGTTTGACCACTCTGTTTTTGATTATGACAGACATGAAATGTCCGAAGAAAGGCGACGAATGTGGGCTATATCTGACCATATTGCAGCTAGAGAGCTTCCACCGAACTCAGTTTACATGTCAAACCCTATAACTATGTCAGGGCACCCACTCCATATCAATTCTATGACTCATGAATACTGGCATGTAATTAGTCAAATTGATCACAAGGTAGATAGCCGAGAATTCGCAGGAGAAATGTTTAAAGGTTGCAGTACACAAATGCCTAAGAAACCCAAATTTAAGTGGTTACTGTATGGGCTTGATTTGGGACTGTTAGAAACTAAGACCAGCAATTTTTTCGTGTTTAGAAGGGGTTATCTATAAAGACACATCACAAACAATTTAAGAGTGATTCCCCACGCTTGGCATTTTGGGTTTGGGTCAAATTTAGTGTTTACGGCGTCCCTGTTGAGTGTCGTGGTAGCGTGGCTCACACCTTAATTGGGCGTTAGCTGTACTGAAGGGGAAACGGGTTGCGATTTATATTTTGTATATTAGTAGTTTTAATCGTTCTCGCTGGGTGTACGAATCGACCTTATCAACAATTGCCAAGCGAATTGGTTGAAGATGAAAATGCAGACGGAATGCATATAGGGTACAAAGAAACTCTACTTAGTGAAGAAAAGTGGTTGATTGAGTACCATGGTCTGGAATCTTGGAAGAATGAAGAACTTAGACATTACTTGATTAGAAGGGCTGGAGAACTGTGCTCGGGGGATTTTGCTCTTTCCAAATATAACGAGCTCTTTTCGGTAGTTGCTCACCGAAAACCGATACTCGTCAAGTACACTCAAGCAGAAGTTAAATGCAACTAGAGGCGTATATAGCTAACAAACGCATTAACATTCGCTGCGCTCGCTGGGGACAAAAACACGTAGACTCCCTCGCTTAGCTCGTTATTATAGCCTACGTATTTTTGCCCGTTATGCGGGCGCTGGGGGATCCCCTCATAATTCAGGTCTCCCAGCAGTGTGAACCAACTTGATGTATTCATGCATTGCCCAGCGTAAATGCTGCGCTGTTATTCGATAGTTTTTCCTTCGCCGAACT
>NZ_WRPA01000024.1 GCF_009831655.1 Shewanella insulae
CCCACTTGTTACCGGTCTCTCGTAAGAGGAGCCGCCATTCAATCGAGCTACTGCATAAAGACCCTCAACGGCCATTGAGGGTGGGCCTCCAATTTACCCTAAAATGGAACAGGATTAACCATACAAGAAGATTAGAGGCGTTGAGCGTTATAAAAAAATACATGAAATTATTCATTCTAGAGTTGCTATTAGAAACATCCTTCAGCGAGACATGTTCAATCCCAGTGAACCTCTCAATCAAAGAAAGGATAGGTTAAAGGTTTTAATACATGATCTGCATCTTAATGTTGATAAAATAGGCGCCACTTTGGATGATAGAATTGATGTTATTGTATCTACATTAAATAAATCAACTAACCGAGAATTTGAATGTCTTAGTGCTGCGGGTTTCAAAGAGCTCTATGTAACACTGCAAACTCATTTTCCTGATTTTGAATCTCTACTGAGAATAGAGTTTGAACTGGAAGAGTCAGAGGATATTGATACGGAAAAGTTGAGGGCTTTAAGTATTACACCTGTTGATATCCTTTATTTACTGAGTAATGAGCAAGTAAAGGTAGTGCGAGACAAAATGTCGTTGTCAAAAAGGGGAAATCCAAGGCAACTGATCTTGGAGTCCTTCGCTAATGCAAATGAGAAATTGATAGAGAATTATCCAGCTCTTGCTCGAAGAGATTTGGCAGCATTAAGAAAAGCCGCGATTGATATTTCTGAAGCAGAGGTTGGAGTAAAATTTGAAGAAATAACTAAGGAAATTTTTGAACACTTAAACTTAATTGTTGATGAAGATGTGAGGAAATCAATTAATACAGCTAAGGATAAAGCCGATATAGTTATATCTTTAAGTGATGATGATGTCATTGTTGGGGAGGCTAAGACATTTAAAAATGGCGATTTTGCTAAATATTCAACAACATCAAGGCAGGTCAAGTCATATGTGAATCGCTGTGAAAATCAAGGTAAAAGAGTTGCACAGGTATTAATTATAGCCCCTAGTTTTTCTCAGGATTTTGTTGAAAGTGCGGAAATGGATACAGAAATTAATATCTCACTATTGGAAGCTGAAGGGTTAAAAATGATTTATGATGCTTACAGATCTCGTCGCAATCCCAAATTCTCGGCAAAGTTATTAACCAAAGGTGGCTTATTAAAGGCAGAGTTGATTGCAAAAAATATCTAGGTGTTGGATTTTTAATGCTGGATTGGTAATTTTTGTAAGTTGCAACTATTCATCTCAATGAGGGTTAAAGCTACAGTAATTCCCCATCGAAGTTGCCGAAATATGGAGATGAAAATGCCGTGTGGCCATCATGGATGATGGGCAAGGCTCGGAGGGACAGGAGTCCCATCCGAGTCGTTAGGCGATTTTCATTGGAGTATGAGGACAAACAACTTCGTCGGGGGCGGCAGGGGAGATGCAAGAGGGGGATTGCTGTTGATCCCCCTCTTGTTCGGGTGTGGGTTGAAGACCCACTACTTACCTCGGCCGCAAGGCCGTATGGGTTAGTGAGGTGAAGCCTCAGTACTAATGTTCAAACGAAGTTTGGGTAATCAAAGGAGTCAAGGTGATGACTCCAGATCACTTCCCGTTACACATCATAATCAAGTACCGGTGCCAACCACCGCTCTGTCTCCTCCACACTCATTCCCTTACGCTTGGCGTAATCCTCCACCTGATCCCGGCCGATATTGGTCACACCGAAGTAGCGTGACTGCGGGTGGGCGAAGTACCAGCCGGAGACGGCGGCGGTGGGGAACATGGCGTAGCTCTCGGTGATGTTTAGATCTATGGTCTCGTCGGGCTTTAGCAGCTCCCACAGCAGGCCTTTCTCTGTGTGATCCGGGCAGGCAGGGTAGCCGGGGGCCGGACGTATGCCTTTGTATTTCTCACGGATCAGCGCCTCGTTATCCAGGTTCTCATCGGCGGCGTAGCCCCAGAACTCCTTACGTACCCGCTCGTGCATCCGCTCGGCGAAGGCCTCGGCCAGTCGGTCGGCCAGACACTTAAGCATGATGGCGTTGTAATCGTCGTGGTTGGCTTCGAAGCGGGCCACATGCTCGTCGATGCCGTGGCCGGCGGTGACGGCGAAGCCGCCCATGTAATCGGCAACGCCCGAGTCTTTCGGCGCGACGAAGTCGGCGAGACAGAAGTTGTCGTTGCCCACACGTTCTATCTGCATCCGCAGATGGTGAGTGGTCATCTCGACCTGGCTGCGGCTCTCGTCTGTGTAGATCTCGATATCATCATAATTGACCGTGTTGGCCGGGAAGAGGCCGATGACCGCCTTGGCGTTAAGCCACTTCTCTTCGATTATGGTTTTGAGCATCGCCTTGGCATCTTGATAGAGCTTGCGCGCCTCTTCACCCACCACCTCGTCGTCGAGGATCTTGGGGAAGTGGCCGTGCAGTTCCCAGCTGCGGAAAAACGGCGTCCAGTCGATGCGATCGACCAGGTCTTCCAGCGGATAGTCGTCAAACACCTGTCTGCCCAATTGATTCGGCACGAAAGGCGTATGGGCGTTCCAGTCTTGCTGGCAGCGGTTTTCCCGTGCGGCCTCGAGGGAGACGATCTGCTTGCGCTTAGCCTGTGAATTGCGTTTGTCGCGCATCACCCGGTATTCCTCGTAGGCGGCATCTATGGTCGCCTGACGGGTCTCCTTGTTGATCAGCTTAGCCACCATGGGCACGGCGCGCGAGGCGTCGGCAATATAGATGGCGCCTTCGGGGGCGTGGGGGGCTATCTTCACCGCAGTGTGTATCTTGGAGCAGGTGGCGCCGCCTATGATGGAGGGGATATTCAGCCCCGCCTTGTGGAAGGCTTTGACGTTGTGCACCATCTCATCCAGGCTCGGGGTGATAAGCCCCGACATGCCGATGATATCTACCTTCTCCGCCTTGGCGACCTCTATGATCTTCTCGACCGGCACCATGACGCCGAGATCCACCACCTCGTAGCCGTTACAGGCCAGCACTACACCGACGATATTCTTGCCTATGTCGTGCACGTCACCCTTGACCGTGACCATGAGGATCTTGCCGTTGGACTCGCCCTCGAACTTTTCCGCCTCTATGTAGGGATTGAGGTAGGCCACCGCCTTCTTCATCACCCGCGCCGATTTCACCACCTGGGGCAGGAACATCTTGCCCGAACCAAACAGATCGCCGACCACGTTCATGCCATCCATCAGCGGGCCTTCGATCACATCAAGCGGACGGCTGGCCAGCTGGCGGGCTTCTTCGGTGTCCTGGTCGATAAACTCTGTGATCCCCTTGACTAGGGCGTGTTCAAGCCGCTTATTGACCGGCCAGCTGCGCCACTCGAGATCTTCCTTCTTGGCGCCCGTGGCACCGTCACCGCGGTACTGCTCGGCGATCTCCAGCAGCTGTTCTGTGTTGTTTGAATCTTTAACCGGGCAGGGCAGGTTCTGCACCACGGCCTCCACTCTGGCCTTCAGCTCGGGATCGATATCATCATAGATCGCCAGCTGACCGGCGTTGACTATGCCCATGTCCATCCCCGCCTGGATGGCGTGATAGAGGAACACGGCGTGGATCGCCTCGCGCACCGGGTTGTTGCCGCGGAAGGAGAAGGAGACGTTGGATACCCCGCCGGAGATCATCGCATGGGGCAGGGTGCGTTTGATCTCGCGGGTCGCCTCGATGAAGTCCACCGCATAGTTGTCGTGCTCGTCGATGCCGGTGGCGATAGCGAAGATGTTGGGGTCGAAGATGATATCTTCCGGCGGGAAGCCCACCTTATCCACCAATATCCGATAGGCGCGGGTACAGATCTCTACCTTGCGCGCCATGGTATCGGC
Organism: Shewanella insulae; assembly: GCF_009831655.1. Taxonomy (GTDB): domain Bacteria; phylum Pseudomonadota; class Gammaproteobacteria; order Enterobacterales; family Shewanellaceae; genus Shewanella; species Shewanella insulae. The sequence goes on from NZ_WRPA01000024.1 coordinate 3,819, forward strand.
CTGACCCACCTCGTCGAAGGCCATGATGATGGCTGCGGCGCCGTAGCGCTTTACCAGGGTGGCCTGCTCGATAAACTTGTCTTCACCCTCCTTGAGGGAGATGGAGTTCACCACGCCCTTGCCCTGGATGCACTTGAGGCCAGCCTCGATCACCTCCCACTTTGAGGAGTCGATCATGATGGGTACCCGGCTGATGTCGGGCTCGGAGGCGATAAGGTTGAGGAACTTCTGCATCACCTCGACGCCGTCCAGCATCCCCTCATCCATGTTGATGTCGATGATCTGGGCGCCGTTCTCCACCTGATCCCTGGCCACCGACAGCGCCTCTTCATATTCACCCGTCTTGATAAGGCGTAGAAATTTGGCCGAGCCGGTCACGTTGGTGCGCTCGCCCACGTTCACAAATAACGAGTCGGCGTCTATGGTCAGCGGCTCAAGGCCTGAGAGGCGACAGGCCACAGGCAGAGCCGGCAACTTGCGGGCGCCGTGCTTGATGACGGCGGCGCGGATCGCCTTGATATGTTCCGGCGTGGTGCCGCAGCAGCCGCCGATGATGTTGAGCAAGCCTTCCTCGGCCCAGGGGCCGATCACCTCGGCCATCTGCTCCGGGGTCTCGTCATAACCGCCAAACTCGTTGGGCAGCCCGGCGTTGGGGTGCGCCGATACATAGCATTCGGCGATCTTCGACAGCTCCTCCACATAGGGGCGCAGCTCCTGTGGCCCTAGGGCGCAGTTGAGGCCGATGGAGAGCGGCTTCACGTGGCGCAGCGAGTTGTAGAAGGCCTCTGTGGTCTGGCCCGTCAGGGTGCGGCCCGAGGCATCGGTAATGGTGCCCGAGATCATCACGGGCAGACGCTGGCCCAGCTGGTCGAATAGGGTCTCGATGGCAAACAGCGCCGCCTTGGCGTTGAGGGTATCGAAGATGGTCTCCACCATGATGATGTCGGCGCCGCCTTCGATAAGGGCCTGGGTCGACTCCAGATAGGCTTCTACAAGGTCGTCGAAATGGATATTACGATAGCCAGGATCGTTCACATCCGGGCTGATGGAGCAGGTGCGGTTGGTGGGGCCCAGTACCCCTGCCACATAGCATTGACGGCCTGTCTCGGCGGCCACCTCGTCACAGGCGGCGCGGGCCAGTCGAGCGCCCCCTAGGTTGATCTCCCGCGACAGCGACTGCATCTCATAGTCGGCCATGGCTACCTGGGTAGCGTTGAAGGTGTTGGTCTCTATGATATCGGCGCCCGCCAGCAGGTAATCCTTGTGGATCTGCTTGATAAGCTCGGGTTGGGTCAGCACCAGCAGGTCGTTGTTACCCTTGAGATCGCAGGGCCACTGTTTGAAGCGCTCGCCGCGAAAGTCGGCCTCCTCCAGTTTGTGGTTCTGGATCATGGTGCCCATGGCGCCGTCGAGGATCAAAATTTCCTTATTGAGCCGCGCGCGGATCGCGTCGTTGATCTGTTTTACGTTTCGAACAGGGGATTGGGTCGCCATAACTTTTACCTACTTCAACTGACCTATTGCCTAAACTGCTGCGTCTATCGATTTGACGTGCTATTTTTATTTTGGATGTATAAACGTATAGACGTCTATACTAATCGACTTATAATACTCAGGGCAAGTCAAAAGAGTATAGCCTTTGGCTTCGAGGGAGAATGGCCGCTAAGCTGTATTTTCATGGCAAAAGGCACTTCCCTTGGTCGTGGATGAATCTGAAAGTTTTTCAAGGCCTTATTTATCTTTCATTGCCAAGGGTCTTAATTATCTTTCATTGCCAAGAATGGCTGCCAGAGAGTATCCTGCTAACCATATAGATTTTAAAGGTTTAATGCTGCGCTTATGACGCAAACGACACTCTATTTGATGCGCCACGGCGAATGTGAAGGTGGCAACCTGCTGCGTGGTCATAGCGATCAACCCCTTACCGAGATAGGCTTCGCCCAGATGCAGCTGGCCTATGCCAAGTTGCCCGAGACGGTGGACAGGGTGATCAGCTCGCCGCTCAAGCGTTGCCGTGTGTTTGCCGAGCACCTCACCACTAAGAGTCAGGTGAAGGTGGCCTTAGATGCTGGGCTAAAGGAGATCTACTTTGGCCTTTGGGATGGTCAGCCTATCCCTGAGCTGCACGCCGATCACGGCGAGGAGCTGAGTGCCTATTGGCGAGATCCCTGGGCTAATCCGCTGCCCGAGGGGGAGCCCATGGCTGATTTCGAGCGACGTGTCGACGAGGTGGTCGAGCAGCTGGTGCACCAGCATAGTGGCGAGGCCTTGTTACTGATCACCCACGGCGGGGTAATACGCCACCTGATGTCCAAGGCCCTGGGAGTGGAGCGCGCCGTGGGCTTCTATACCAGGCTGAGCCTGGACTACGCCAGTGTGGTCAAGATCAGTCACTATCGCGACAAGACGGGAGAGGGTTACTGGCGCCTGCATTGGCACGACGCACAGTAATTGATTTGCCCTGAAGTGTTAGTTCCAGTCGCTGCCCGGCTTGCCAGGGGGGCGAAATTTAGCATAATAACCAAGCGCGGGGACAGCCCGCGCCGGGAGTATGGTGTCGAGATCGCCTAGGCGATAACTCGGACTTAATAGGGAATTGGGGAAGGCCCAGCGCCGCTAGCCCAAGCTGTGCCCGCAACTGTGAGTGTGCCGCCAGGTCGAAGTCGACCGGTTTGCCACGAGCCAGGATACCTGCCTACTCTCTAACCACTATCTCAAGCGGGTGACTTGAGGGAGCCATTAGATGAAGAATACCTCGGGGCCTAATCTGGCCCAAGGGCGAGGCGCCTCGGCGTCGCTCCCTGGAGGGCGCTAAGTTGAGCGCCCCTAATCAGCAAGTGCAAACAGAATCACTCCAGGCTCACGGCGTCAGTGAAGGCGCAAACCTAGATGTAGCTGTCGGCGATGGCGCCTGCGCACGCCCGGCCCTGTCGGTGCGGGAGCTCAGCTGGCGCTGCGGCGAGCGCGCCATCCTCTCAGAAGTCAAACTGGATCTGCCCGAGGGCAAGATGCTGGGGATCATAGGCCCCAACGGCGCCGGCAAGTCTAGCCTGCTGCGCTGTCTCTATCGTTTTCTCACCCCTAGCAGCGGCGAGATCCAGCTGTTTGGTCAGCCTATCGCCAGCCTGAGCGCCAGGGCCTTTGCCCGCGAGGTGGCCGTGGTGCTGCAAGACACGCCCCAGCATTTCGACATGACCACGGCCCAGCTGGTGGCATTGGGGCTCACCCCACACAAGGCCGCCTTCTCCATGACCACTAAGGCCGACCGCCTGGCGGTGAGTCAGGCCCTGGAGACAGTGGGACTCAAGGATCGCGCCGGTCAGACCTACGCCTCACTGTCCGGGGGGGAGAAGCAGCGCGCGCTGATTGCCCGCGCCATAGTGCAGCAGCCCAAGCTGTTGATCCTCGATGAGCCCACCAATCACTTGGATATCCGTTATCAAATCCAGATCCTCGAGCTGCTCAAGGCCCTGGGGGTGACTGTGGTGATCTCCATCCATGACCTCAATCTTGCCAGCGCCCTGTGCGATCAGCTGTTGCTGCTGGATCAGGGCAAGGCGGTGGCGCAAGGGAGCCCAAAGCAGGTGCTGAGCGAGGTGCAGATCGCCAGGGTGTTCGGCGTCTGTTGTCAGGTATCGCCCCATCCACAGCACGGCAACCCGCAGATTAACTATTTCTATGGTTACCACAATCATCTTCAAAATAGCGGTAAGAATGATCGTCATAGCGAGCCTCAAGGTGAGCAGCCCTTAGAGGCGAAGGAGGCTAACCATGGTGAGCGCTAGTCTGAGTCAGGGAAGAGGTTATAGTCCGCTGCAACAGTTGGCCTTAGCCTGCCTTGGGCTGTTGACCCTGGCGACTCCTGTGCTGGCGGTGAGCTTCGGCGCGGCGCAGATAGGCGTGGCCGAGGTGCTCGAGGTGCTGCTTGCCAAGCTGAGCGGCGCCGATCCCGGCGGCGTGACCGCAAGAATATTGATCGAGCTGCGCCTGCCGCGCATCCTGCTGGCCTTTATCGCCGGTTTCGGCCTGGCCCTGGCGGGCGCCGTGTTGCAGACGGTGACCCGTAATCCCCTGGCCGACCCTTATCTGTTTGGTATCTCCTCGGGCGCCTCTCTGGGGGCCGTGGTGGTGATCACCCTGCTGGGCGGCGTCGGTGGCGTGCTCGCCAGTGTCGGCCTGCCGCTCGGGGCCTTTATCGGCGCCAGCCTGGCGGTGCTCATGGTGCTGGCTCTGTGCGGACGGGATCTGAACACCCAGATAGAGCGCATGTTGCTCTCCGGGGTGGCGATCTCCTTCCTGTTCGGTGCGCTGGCCAGCCTGATGCTCTATTTCTCCGGGCCGCAATCGGCCGCCTCTGTGTTGTTCTGGAGCCTGGGCAGCTTTGCCAAGGCGAGCTGGCAGATGCTCTGGCTGCCCTGGCTACTGGTGTTGGTGGCGAGCGCCATCTTGCTGCTACTTAAGCGACAGATCCTCGCCATTCAGGCGGGGGATGAGACAGCCCACACCTTAGGGATTCGAGTGCAGCGTCTGCGTCTCGTCAGCCTGCTGCTCTGCTCGCTGATCACCGCAGTGCTGGTGGCCAACTGCGGCGGCATAGGCTTCGTCGGCCTGATGGTGCCCCACATGGTGCGCCTATTGCTGCCCGGGCGCTTTGCCCTGCTGCTGACGGCCCTGGTGGGCGGCCTGTTTATGATCTGGGTGGATGTGCTGGCGCGCTGCCTGCTCAGCTATCAGGAGCTGCCGGTGGGGATCATCACGGCTGTGATAGGCAGCCTCTTCTTCCTGTTTATCCTGGGTGGCAAGCGCAGTAACTAGCCTAGGTTCCCTATGCATCGAAGGAGAGGAGTATCGAAGGAGAGGGCATTGAAGGAAAAGCGTATTGAACTATGCATGCAAAGAAGGTGTGGATTGAAATGAATCGAGAATGAGGGCGAGCGATATGAGGTACCAGTATGTTTGAAGTCACTGAGGTAAGTAGCGAGTTCGATGCCAAGATCCAGCAGAAGATAGACGCTAAGACCAAGCCACTGGGCGCCCTCGGCGCCCTCGAGACCCTGGCGATGACTATCGCCCGGGTGCTGGGCCCAGACGAGCCGCAGATAACAAATCCAACCCTCTTGGTGTTTGCCGGGGATCATGGCATCGCCGCCTCTGGCGTCTCCATTGCCCCTAGAGAGGTGACCACTCAGATGGTGATGAATTTCCTCAAGGGCGGCGCGGCCATCAACCTCTTCTGTGCCCAGGGGGGGATCACCATGGAGGTGATCGATTGCGGCATCGCCCAGGAGATCCATGATCAGCCCAAGCTTATCAACCATAGGCTGGGGGCCGGCACAGGTGCGATTCATCGCGAGCCCGCCATGACATTGGGGGCGGTCAAGCAGGGCTTCGCCATGGCCAGGGAGCGGGTGACGCTGCATCACAGCCGCGGCTGTAACCTAATAGCCTTCGGTGAGATGGGCATAGGCAACACCAGCTCGGCGGCGGCCATCATGGCGGCGCTGATGGGGCGTGAGGCGGCCGAATGTGTCGGTCGGGGCACAGGCATAGATGCCGCCACACTGGCACGCAAACAGCTGCTGGTGGAGCAGGCGTTGCATCTGCACCGAGAGCAGCTGGATAACCCCTATGGGGTGCTGGCCTGCCTGGGGGGCTTCGAGATAGTGCAGATGACGGGCGCCATACTGGCGGCGGCAGAGCTGAAGATGCTGGTGCTGATCGACGGCTTCATCGCCACGGCGGCGGCCCTGGCGGCGGTGACCATTGCGCCCCACGCCCGGGACTATATGATCTTCGCCCACGAGTCCGGCGAGCGGGGACACAGGCTAATGCTGGAGCATCTCGATGCCCAGCCGCTCCTATCCCTCGGGATGCGTCTCGGTGAGGGAACCGGGGCGGCCCTGGCGGTACCACTGGTGCAGGCGGCGGCCAAGTTTTACAACGAGATGGCCTCCCTCGAAGAGATGGGCATTTCGATTTAGCGGCAATAGCAATCTAAGGAACCAAAAGGGAAAAGCGCGAAGATGTTTGCCAGAGAGTTAAACCTGTTTTTTATCGCCATGGGCTTCTTTACCCGGATCCCCATGCCGACCTGGGTGAGGGTCGACAATGAGCGGCTCAATCAGGCCAGCCGTTACTTCGCCCTGGTTGGCGTGGTCGTGGGGGGCCTCTGTGCCCTGGTCTATAGCCTGGCGATTCAGCTGCTGCCCATCAGCGTCGCCATCTTGCTCGCCATGGTGACCGGGCTGCTGCTTACCGGTGGCTTCCACGAGGATGGCCTGGCGGATACCGCCGATGGATTCGGTGGTGGCTGGCAGGTGCAGGATAAGCTCACCATAATGAAAGACTCGCGCGTCGGCACCTATGGTGTGCTCGCCCTGGTGATGAGCCTGCTGTTTAAGTTTGTGCTGCTCAGTGAGATAGCCCTGTTCGATGGCGATCTCGTGATGGCAGCCTTGGTGGTGGGCCACTGCCTGAGCCGCTTAGTGGCAGCCTCACTCATCTTCACCGAGACCTATGTGCGCGATGACGACAGCAGCAAGAGCAAGCCCCTGGCCCAGTCGCAGACCCCCAACGAGCTAGGCATTTTGCTGCTGACCGGCGTCCTCGTCCTCTGGGTCAGCGGTATCGCCTCGGCACTCTCCCTCTGCCTGGTGTTGCTGGCGGCCCGCCAGCTGCTGGTATGCAGTTATCGACGTCAGATCGGCGGCTACACAGGCGATGTGCTGGGGGCGACCCAGCAGGTGATCGAGCTGCTCTGTTACCTGTTTATCCTGGTGATCAGCCTATGATGCACCTGGTGTTGGGCGGCGCCCGCAGCGGTAAGTCTCGCCACGGTCTTTCCCTGGTGGCCGATTATGTGGCCAGGGGCTATGAGTGCCTGTTTGTGGCCACCGCCCAGGGGCTGGATGAGGAGATGCGCGCCCGCATCGCCCGTCACCGGGAAGAGCGCCGTGATGACGGTTTACCCTGGCAGACCCTGGAGTGTCCGCTACACTTGAGTGCCTGTATCGAAACTCACGCCAGGGATAAACGGGTGATCTTAGTCGATTGCCTTACCCTCTGGCTCACCAATCAGCTACTCGAGGGCGATGGCTGGCCGACCGCCAAGGCGGCGCTGCTGAGCGCCCTGGAAACCGCGCCAGGAGCTGTCGTGCTGATCAGCAATGAGGTGGGCTGCGGCGTGGTACCGGCCAACCCCTTGAGTCGCCGCTTCGTCGACGAGGCGGGCTGGCTGCATCAGGCGATCGCTCAGCGAGCCCAGCAGGTGGTCTTGGTCACCGCCGGTCTGCCGCTGATCCTCAAGGATGAGACGAGCCAGGGCGCCAGGGAATAGGAAGCAAAGCCAATGACAGCAGATAACTTAAGTAATCAGAGCAAGCCAAGCAACCAGAGCAAGCAAAGCATCCAGGCCAAGCAGGGCAACGGCAATCAAGAGGCGAGTGGCAATATCTTGATGGTGCAGGGCACTACATCGGATGCGGGCAAGAGCACCCTGGTGGCGGGCCTGTGCCGCTACTTTGCCCGTCAGGGGCGCAGGGTGGCGCCCTTCAAGCCGCAAAACATGGCGCTCAACAGCGCCGTGACTCTTGACGGCGGTGAGATAGGCCGCGCCCAGGCGCTGCAGGCCGAGGCCTGTTACCTTGCGCCCCACACAGACTTTAATCCCATACTGCTTAAACCCAACTCGGACACCAGCTCCCAGGTGATAGTGCAGGGTAAGGCCCTGTCCCACATGGAGGCCCAGACCTATTTTGGCAAAGACAGCCAGGGTTATCGCACCAAGGCGATGGCGGCGGTACTGGACTCGCTGTCACGCCTGGAGCGGCAGTATGAGCTGATCCTGGTGGAAGGGGCGGGTAGCCCGGCGGAGATCAACCTGCGGGAGGGGGATATCGCCAACATGGGCTTCGCCGAGGCGGTAGATTGCCCGGTGATCCTGATCGCCGACATCGACAAGGGCGGGGTATTCGCTCATATCGTCGGCACCCTGGCGCTGCTGTCAGCTTCCGAGCAGGCCAGAGTCAGAGGCGTGGTGATCAATCGTTTTCGCGGTGACATCTCCCTGCTACAACCTGGCCTAGACTGGCTCGAGGCCAAGATAGACAAGCCAGTGCTGGGCGTCTTGCCCTACCTTAATGATCTGCGCCTGGAGGCCGAGGATGCCCTGGATGCCCGGCAGGTGAGCACTGACAACGCCCGCTTTCGGGTGTTGGTGCTGGTTTTTCCCCGCATCAGTAATCACACGGATTTCGATCCCCTCAGGCTGCATCCGGATATCGACTTTCGCTATCAGCAGGTAAACGAGGCCTTCGAGGGGCAGGCAATTGATGCCGATCTCATCATATTGCCCGGCAGCAAGAGCGTGCGGCAGGACCTGGCCACCATGGTCGCACAGGGCTGGGATCGCGCGCTCAAGCGGCACCTGAGATATGGCGGCAAGGTGATCGGTATCTGCGGTGGCTATCAGATGTTGGGATTGGCCATCGAAGATCCCCAAGGGGTCGAGGGCGAGGCTGGCGACAGCGATGGCCTGGGGCTGCTGCCCATAGTCACAGAGCTGACCTCAAATAAGCGTCTGGCTCAGGTTAAAGGCACGATAAAGCTGGCGGGCGAGAGCGCAAGCATCGCTGGCTATGAGATCCACTGTGGTCGCTCCAAGGTGTTATCGAAGGCGACCAAGCCCCTTGTCCTAGAGAGTGACGAGGGCAATCGGTTTAACGAGGGCTGTCTGTCCAATGATGGGCAGATATTTGGCAGCTATCTGCATGGTCTGTTCGACAGCCCAGAGGCCTGTGCGCTACTCCTTGGCTGGGCCGGGCTTAGCAGTGCGGCCACGGTCGATCCCGAGGCGATCAAGCAGGCACAGTTAGATCGCCTGGCCGATACCCTGGCCGAGCATCTGGATATGGCGAGGCTGGGCGCCATCATCACCGAGATGCCCCCAAAGGCACACAAATAATAATTAAAGGAGACAAGATGAGCGCTGACAAGCAGGCGGAAAACCAGGCGGAAAATCATAAGGCCGAGCGGCATAAGGCGCGCCAGCAGAAGGTGAAGGAGGCGGTGGACGCCAAGATCGCCAAGGCTCAAGCGGAGAAGGGCGTGCTGCTGGTGATGACGGGTAACGGCAAGGGCAAGACCACGGCGGGATTTGGCAACATCACCCGCGCCGTGGGTCATGGCAAGAAGGCCGCCGTGGTGCAGTTTATCAAGGGCAACTGGCCCTGCGGCGAGCGCGCCGTGCTGGAGAAGGTGGGGGTCGAGTTTCATGTGATGGCCACCGGCTTTACCTGGGAGACCCAGGACAGAGAGAAGGATACCCAGGCGGCGCTGAGTGCCTGGGAGGCGGCCGAGACCCTGCTGAGCGACGACTCCATAGATATAGTGCTGCTGGATGAGCTGACCTACATGGTGAGCTATCACTATCTGGATCTGGACAGAGTGTTGACCGCGCTGAATAACCGTCCGCCCATGCAGCATGTGATTGTCACGGGGCGTGCCTGTCACAGGGCGATTCTGGAGCTGGCGGATACCGTGAGTGAGGTGCAGCCCATAAAACATGCATTTGAGGATGGCGTTAAAGCCCAGCTAGGCTTCGACTACTAAAAATTGCTATTGCAGAGCTCAATTGCGGCGTTGCGTCCTCATTCACGGCTCGGCTTTGACTATTAATTTCTGCCTGTTTGCTCCTGTGGCGGTATTGTCTGCGCCGGCTCACCCAATCACATACTCATGTATGCTCATGGGCTGAGCCAGCTTGACGGCTTAGCCACAGAAGCAAACAGTTTGAAATGGGCGAGTGGATTTTCTTCGAGCTCACCACGGTGGCGTTATTGTCTTCATTTCTCCTGCCAATCACATACTTATGTATGCTCATGTCAGTAGAAAATCGACGGCTTAGCCACCGTGGCGATCTCTGTGAAAAAATGAAGTGAGTGAAATGGGCGAGTGAATTTTATTCGAGCTCACTACGGTGGCGTTATTGTCTTCATTTCTCCTGCCAATCACATACTTATGTATGCTCATGTCAGTAGAAAATCGACGGCTTAGCCACCGCGGCGATCTCTGTGAAAAATTGATTGGGATGGCGGGTTGAAATGTTTGATTGCGAACAAGTTATTGTTCTGTCAGCTTAATATGAAAAGGGAAAAGGGAAAAGGATAGATGAAGATGAGGGTTAAGCTGTGGTTGATGTTGGCCTTGTTGCTGTGTGTGCCTGGGCTGAAGGCGGCGCCTGCGAAGCGGATCATCGCCCTGTCGCCCCATGGGGTGGAGATGTTGTTTAGCATAGGGGCGGGGGACAGTGTGGTCGCGACCACAGACCATGCCGATTTTCCCGATGCGGCCAAGACGATCCCGAGGATCGGCGGCTACTATGGTATACAGATAGAGAAAGTTATTGAGCTCGACCCGGATCTTATCGTCATCTGGGGCGGCGGCAACAAGCGCGAGGATATCGAGCGCCTGACCCAGCTTGGCTATCCCATTTATGACAGCGACCCAAAGACGCTGGAGGCGGTGGCAGACGATCTGCTGGCGCTGGGCAAGCTGACTGGCAAGGAGCGGGAGGCGGAGCGGGTAGCCGAGCAGTACCTTATCGGTCTCAAGGCGCTCAGCAAGGAAAACCGGGCCAAGGCCCCGGTGCGGGTCTTCTATCAGCTCTGGTCTGTGCCCCTGATGACGGTGGCCGAGGGAAGCTGGATCGAGCAGATCATACAGGTCTGCCACGGCGAGAATGTGTTTAGGGACGCGGGTAACGAGTATCCCCAGGTGAGCCTGGAGGCCGTGCTGCTTAAGCAACCACAGGTGATATTGCAGAGTCAGGATGAGGGCAATGTGCGCGGCATCGACTGGTCGGCCTGGCAGGAGATCCCGGCGGTGAAGCGGCGCCACATCTATCAACTGGATGCCGACCTCTTGCATCGGGCCACCCCAAGGGCCATCTTAGGGATCGAATCTCTGTGCAAGGCCCTGGACAAGGCAAGATAAACACAAGCTAAAACTAAAATTAAAACAATGCGCTAAACAAAAAGGAGATAGATGATGACTATGCTACTGGCCTGCCTACTCTTTGCCATGTTGCTCCCCTATCTGGCCAAGGTGCCCGTGGCCATGGCGATGGCCAAGCAGGGTGGTTATGACAACGCCTACCCCAGAAGCCAGCAGGCCCAGTTGACAGGTTTCGGCGCCCGCGCCCTGGCGGCACACCAGAACGCCTTCGAGTCCCTGCTGATCTTCGCCGTGGCGGCGCTGACCGTGATCGCAAGGGATAGGGTGGACGACACGGTTGGCCTGTTAGCCCTGGTGCATGTGCTGGCAAGAAGCGCCTATCACCTCCTCTATCTGCTGGATAAGAGCACGTTGCGTTCGCTTTCCTGGTTCGTGGCCATCATCGCCGCCTTCGCCATCTTCGCCCGGGCGTTCTAATCCCTTTCTCAATGCCCACAAGTGTATTCGTTATGAGCGCAGCCCTTTGCCTTCCGAGGTTGGGGCTGTCGCTTACTTGCTAATCTCCCAAGCATTTTAACGATCTGCCCACGCTTTATCATATGTTCGTGCTTTCTCCTGTGTCCGTACTTTCTCACGTGTCCGGCTTTCCTCATATGCGGACACTCGGGGAAAATCACCGGACACTTTTGCGGGTGTCCGCGGACACTTTCATCGAACATCAAACGGACATCTTTACTTAACTAATTGAAAAATAGTTAATATAAAAGTTGGCACGGCAATTGTAATCCTAATGGGCAGAAATCGACTCGGTCGAGTAACGGACACTGTTAGGGATAAACAATGATTAAAGATACCAGCGCACAAGATAAGCAAGTTGCCCCCAGCCTGGGACGTCGCATCAAATGGCCTGTCACTATCGGCGCAGGCGTTCTCCTGGTTTCTGGTCTGGTGTGGGCCAGCGTCAGTGGCAGTAGCGTGAGCGAGTCTATCGACCGTAGCGAGCTGCGTTTTGCCAACCTGGAGCGCGGTACCTTAGTGCGTGATATCGCCTCTACCGGCAAGATAGTCGCCGCTAACGCCCCTATCCTCTACGCCCCTGAGAAGGGCACGGTAACCCTTATCGCCAACCCAGGTGACAAGGTGGAGCAGGGCCAAGTGGTCGCCACCATAGAGAGCCACAGCCTGACCAACAACCTCAAGCAGCAACAGGCGCTGCTGGAAGGGATGAAGAGTTCACTGGAGCGTGCCCGTCTCGACGCCCGCCGCGACCAGCTCAAGGCGATACAGACCCTGGACATGGCCAAGGTGGATTTGGAAGCGGCGGATCGCGAGAGTCGCCGTGGCGACCAGCTGATCGAGTCCAGCCTGATCTCCAAGATAGATTATGAGAAGAGCAAGGATGAGCTGCACAAGGCCAAGCTGCTCTATGCCCACGCCCAGCAGGAAGCCGAGCTGATGAAAGATACCTTAAGCTTCGAGCTAAAGAACAAGGCCTCAGAGGTGGATCGCCAGGCCCTGGTGGTTGCTGAGCTGGAACGTCAGGTAGCGGCGCTGAACATCACGGCCCCCGTCGGTGGCATCATAGGTAACTGGCTGACGGAGCAGAAGGCCCGTATCGGCCAGAGCCAGCCCATATTGACAGTAGTGGATTTGAGCGCCTTCGAGGCCGAGCTGGCGGTGCCAGAATCCTACGCCGACGAGCTGGGGATTGGTATGGATGTAGAGCTTAACTTTGGCGGCGAGATGGTGATGGGCAAGCTGTCGGCCATCTCACCCGAGGTACGTAATCGTGAGGTCTCCACCCGAGTACGCTTCGAGCAGCAAGCATCCCTGCACCTGCGTCAGAACCAGCGCCTGTCGGCCCGTGTCCTACTGGAAAATCGTCCCGACGTGCTCATGGTCAAGCGCGGCCCCTTCGTCAACAGTGGCGGCGGCACCCTGGTCTATGCGGTCAAGGGCGATCTGGCCGAGCGCACCGAGATCCAGCTGGGCGCCCGCAGCATGAGCCACATAGAGGTGGTTTCCGGCGGCGAGGCGGGCGAGCAGTGGATCATCTCCTCCACCGATGCCTTTAAGAACGCCGAACAAGTTTTGATCCGCTAAGGAGTGCAGCGATGAAGACCCTGATGACAGAGCTTAATCCTGAAAGAGTGGTAGCAGCTCTGGCCTTATTACTCCTGCTGGTGGCGACTCAGGTCTATACCCAGGATGCCTCAGACTGGTTTCTCCTCGGGCTCAACATATTAGAAGCGACCGGTATGCAGGGGCAGCCGGTCGATAGTAACCAACTTCCCGACGTCGCCAGAGTTGGCGGTGATTTAACTCAATGGTTATTGGCCCGATTGTCCTAGTTAGTCCAGGAACAGGTGCACTAACAAACTGAATAACGCGATACAAAATAAAGGAAACAACCCATGTTAACGATGAAAAATATCAACAAGGTGTTTAAAACGGATTTGGTGGAAACCCATGCGTTACGGGATTTCAATCTCGAGGTTAAGGAAGGTGAGTTTGTCGCCGTCACCGGGCCTTCGGGTTCGGGCAAGACCACCTTTCTCAACATCGCCGGCCTGTTAGAGGGCTTTACCAATGGCGAATATCATCTGGACGATGTCAACATCTCTAACCTGAGCGATAACAAGGCGGCTGCCATTCGCAACGAGAAGATCGGCTTTATCTTTCAGGGCTTTAACCTGATCCCCGATCTTAATCTGGCGGAGAATGTCGAGGTGCCACTGCGCTACCGCGGCTTCAACGCCAAGGAGCGTCAGCGCCGCGTAAAAGCCGCGCTGGAGCAGGTGGGTCTTGGGGCGCGTATGAAGCACCTGCCATCACAACTTTCCGGTGGTCAGCAGCAGCGTGTGGCAATTGCCCGCGCCCTGGCTGGCGAACCAAGATTTCTCCTCGCCGACGAGCCAACAGGTAACTTGGACAGCCTGATGGCTCGTCAGGTGATGGAGCTTTTAGAAGAGATCAATAAGGCGGGTACCACCATCATCATGGTGACCCATGATCCCGAATTGGCGCGCCGCGCCCAGCGCAATATTCAGATCGTCGATGGTCAGGTGTGTGACTTCACCCTGTACCAGGGCGGTCAGTCGCACCTGGTCGATACGGCCGAAAAAGTGGCCAGCTAAGGAGAGTAAGCATGTTTCTATATTACGTCGATCTGGCCTGGCGCAGCATACGCAAGACGCCGATTCTCTCTCTGCTCATGGTGCTGGCCATCTCTGTGGGGATAGGCATCACCATCACCACACTGAACGTCTACAGCATGATGGCCTATAACCCGGCCGGTGAGCGCTCGGAGCAGCTTAATGCCATTCAGTTCTGGTCACAGGGACCGGATACCTGGGACGACTTTCATCGTCTGATCACCTATCAGGATGCGATGAACCTGCGTAAGGGCAAGGTGGCCCCGGCACAGGCGGCCATGTTCCGTAGCGGCATGGCAGTGCAGACAGACGATCCCGAGGTGTTGCCCAGACTGCAAGGCATCAGGGTGACCGATGGCGACTTCTTTAAGATGTTTGAGGTGCCCTTTGTCTATGGCAATCGCTGGGACAAGGCGGTGGATCTTGACCCTGCCTATCAGGCGGTGATCGGTGAGAAGCTTAACCAGAAGCTGTTTGGCGGCGAGAATAGTGTGGGCAAGACCATCTACCTCAACCGCAAGCCTTATCAGGTGGTAGGTGTGATCGGCGACTGGAATCCTCAGCCCAAGTACTATGACCCCACCAGTGGCGCCTTTAGCCGATCGGAGCAGATCTTCCTGCCATTTTCGCTGACGGCAAATGAGGAATTTAGCGTCTGGGGTAACTCCTCGGGCTGGAAACATGAGCCGATGAACAACTATCAGGACAGGTTGAATTCGGAGAAGGTGTGGCTGGAGTTCTGGACCTTTTTGCCAACGAGTGAAGACCGTGCCGCCTACAAGAGCTATCTGGCCAACTATGTGGAGCAGCAGAAGGAGCTGGGCCGCTTCACCGACAACAAGTCACCTGTGGATTCTGTGCTCATGTCTGACGTCGCCGGCTGGTTGGAGCGCAGCCATGTGGTGCCAGAAGATAACAAGATTCTGGTGGGACTGAGCGCCTTGTTCCTCAGCGTCTGCCTGGTGAACATCCTCGGCCTGATGCTGACCAAGTTTCTCAAACGTGCGCCCGAGGTGGGTGTCAGACGTGCCATCGGCGCCAGCCGTGGACAGATCTTCTCTCAGTACATGGTGGAAGTAGGGGTAATCGGCCTGTTTGGTGGCCTGGTGGGACTCTTGTGGGCCTGGGGCGCCCTCTATGCCCTGTCGGCACGCTTCGGCGTGTCCGAGGGACTGACCCATCTCTCCATGAGCATGTGGTTGATCACCCCCACCATCGCCGTGGGTACCGCGCTGCTGGCCGGACTCTATCCTGCCTGGGTGGTGTGCCGCACTAAACCAAGCGTCTACTTGAAGAGCCAATAAGGGATTGAAAATGCTTAATATTAAACCAATTTTTAGCAGCTTGCTCCGCAGTAAGAGTGGCCCGGTATTGCTGCTGGTGCAGATTATCCTGTCGGTGGCCATAGTTGCCAACGCCAGTTTCATCATCCATGAGCGTCTCGAGATGATGCAGCGTGGCTCGGGGATTGCCGAAGAGGAGGTGTTGACCTTCAATGTGTTTAACTTCGACCCCAGCATAGATATCGATCAGCAGAACAAGATAGATCAGCAGATCCTGCGCGGTTTGCCTAACGTGCAGGCGGCCACCTCCACTAACATGTTGCCCCTGAGCGGCAGTGGCTGGTCGAGCACCCTCAACTTGGGGCCAGATCCTGAGACGGCTAAGTCTACACCTCAATATGCTATGTATCTGGGCACCGAACACACCATCAAGACGCTGGGGCTTAAGCTCATCGAGGGACGCAACTTCTATGCCGATGAGATCAATAAGAGCGTCAACGATCCCGGTAAATTGATGATCATCTCCAAGGCATTGGCTGAGACGGTGTGGCCGGACGAGTCGGCCATCGGCAAGCTACTCTATATCGATGACGAGCAGCTCGAGGTGATCGGCGTGGTGGAGAAGTTCCAGGGCGCCTGGGTCGACAGCGACGATTTGGAATACAGTGTGATCCATAATGTCGATTTTGCGGGATATACCTACATGGTGCGTGCCGAAGTGGGTCAGCACAAGGCGTTGCAAGATGCCATCACCAAGGCCTTGATGAAGGAGAATCCTAATCGGGTGATCGATGACTTCCAGTCTGTCGCCGAGGTGAAGAAGCTCTCCTACAGGGATCATGAGTTGATGATAACCGTGCTCTCTATGATGGTGGTCCTGCTGCTGTTGATCACTAGCCTGGGCCTGACTGGTATGGTGATGTTCAATATCCAGCGCCGCACCAAGCAGATAGGTACTCGCCGCGCCTTGGGAGCGACCAAGGGGGATATCCTCAGCCTCTTCCTGGTGGAGAACTACCTCATCTGTCTCTCGGGCGGGGTATTAGGTGCCAGTCTGGCGGTCGTGTTGGGCCAGCAGCTGATGAAGTACTATGATCTGCCGCAGCTCAACCTGCTGTACCCGGCGATGACGGTAGTGGGCATGATGTTGGTGACTACGGTGGCCGTTGTGCTGCCGGCGCGCAGGGCGGCGAACATCTCGCCGGCCATGGCGACCCGCAGCGTCTAACCCAGAGCTGTAAGTCACAGACTCCGAAAGCGTTTGCCCTTTTCATCGGCGGCGCTTTCGGTTAGTTTGTTGCTCTGCAAGTAAAAAATTAATAAGAATATATGGATACGATTCTCATCGTCGACGACAATCAGGCGGTATGCAGCGCGCTTTCCCTGATGCTCGAACTCAATGGATTTAAGACCCTAACTTGTTTCTCTCCGGAGGAGGCCCTGGGCCTGGTGGCCGAGCAGGAGATCGCCCTGGTGATCCAGGATATGAACTTCACCCAGGACACCACCTCGGGTGAGGAGGGCAAGCGCCTGTTTTACGATATCCGCGCCAGCCAGCCGCAGCTGCCCATCATACTCCTGACCGCCTGGACCCAGCTGGAGCTGGCGGTAGAGCTGGTGAAAGAGGGCGCCGCCGATTATATGGGCAAGCCCTGGGACGACGATAAGCTGCTCAACAGCGTCAACAACCTGATTTCACTCCATGCCCTGTCGCGGCAGAATTCGCAGCTGGCGCGCTCCGAGCACCAGCGGATGTCGGCGATCAAGGATGCCGATCTCTGCGGCATCGTCTTCGGCAGTGGCGCCATGCAGCGCTGTATCGATCTGGCGCTGCAAATAGCCAAGTCCGACGTATCCGTGTTGATCACCGGCCCCAACGGCGCCGGTAAAGACAAGCTGGCGGACATACTGCACGCCAACTCCCCCCTCAAGCATAAGCCCTTTATCAAGGTGAATATAGGCGCGCTGCCGATGGAGCTGTTGGAGGCCGAGCTGTTTGGCGCCGAGGCGGGCGCCTTCACCGGCGCCAACAAGGCACGCATCGGCCGTTTCGAGGCGGCCGACGGTGGCACCTTGTTTCTCGACGAGATTGGCAACCTGCCGCTGTCTGGCCAGGTGAAACTGCTACGGGTGTTGCAGACCGGCGAGTTTGAGCGCCTGGGCAGCCATCAGACCCGTAAGGTTAAGGTGCGGGTGATCAGCGCCACCAACGCGGATCTTGCCGAGGATATCGCCAGCGGCCGTTTCCGCGAGGATCTCTTCTATCGCCTGAATGTGATCGAGCTGGCCTTGCCGCCCCTCAATCAGCGTCAGGACGATATCCTGCCCCTGGTGAATCACTTCATCGGCCAGGACTTCAGCCTGAGTAAGCCCACCCAAGAGGCGCTGGTCAGCTATCCCTGGCCCGGTAATGTGCGCGAGCTGGAGAACGCCTGTAAGCGGGCGGTGATCCTGGCCGCCAGCCCCACGCTGACCATGGCCGACTTTGGTTTAAAGCCTGTGAGTGGTTTAAAGCCCGTGAGTGGTGTGCAGCCTGTTAGCGCATCTAACGGGTCGCAACAGACTCAGAGTGATTCTCAGACCGAGGTTAGAGTAGCTCCAGAGCCTGACGTCGACAGAGAACCTGCGGTTGATACAAGCAGCCGCGGCGAGCCTACGGGGGCCGATATCGAGCTGGCCCTGGCGGAGCACAACGGAGTGATCGCCCGGGTGGCCAAGTCTCTGGGCTTGAGCCGTCAGGCGCTCTATCGCCGCATGGAAAAATTTGGGATAGAGAAATAATGCCGACGCTGCGCACTAAGCTCATCTGGGGCAATGTGGTTGTCAGTCAGCTGGCGCTGGCCCTGTTTATCCTGCTGCTAAAGATGCTGGCTCCGGAGCTGTATCACAAGGTCGAGCCTGAGCTGATTGTCGCCTGCATGCTGCTGTCCGGCGGTTTTGCCTGGCTGCTCAGCCGCTGGCTGACTCGGGGGCTGTCTACCAGCCTCAAGGCGCTGGAGGTGGGGCTGCTCAACATCAAAGACAATGATTTCAGCGTAAATATTCCTGTGACGGGCGATAGCCAGCTCAAGGCGCTGGCCAGCCTGTTTAACGAATCGGCGGCCGTGCTACGCCGCGAGCGTCAGTATATCTATCAGCGTGAGCTGCTGCTGGATAAGGTGATTCAAAGTTCGCCTAATGTCATGGTGTTGCTCGATGATCGCCAGCGCATCATCTACGCCAACGACGCCGCCCGTCACCTGTTTGCCCAGGGGGCACGTATCGAGGGCAGCATGTTAGACGAGCTGCTGATTGGCGTCAGCGAGGAGCTGGCCGGTGCGGTCAACAATCCCAAGGGCGGACTGTTTACCCTGGCGAGTGTTGAGGAGGGCGGCGAAGATGAGACCTGGCATCTCTCGCGCGGACGTTTCCTGCTCAACGGTCAGTATCATCATCTCATCTTGCTCAAGCAGATGACCCGTGAGCTGAACCGTCAGGAGGTGGCGGTGTGGAAGAAGGTGATCCGCATCATCAGTCACGAGCTGAACAACTCGGTGGCGCCCATCGCCTCCATGGTGAACTCGGGGCGCAAGCTGACCGAGCCGCTGGATGACCCTAAGCTCAAGCTGATCTTCGATACCATAGAAGACAGAACCAGCCACCTGAGCCAGTTTATCTTCAACTATGCTCGCTTCGCCAAGCTGCCCCTGCCCAAGAAGAGCGAGGTGGATTGGCATAAGCTGGTGACTCAGCTGGCGGAGCATTTTCGTTTCAACCTGGTGGGTGAACTGCCCAAGCGTTGCGGTTATTTCGACCTTATTCAGCTGGAGCAGGTGCTGCTGAACCTACTCAAGAACGCCCATGAGTCGGGCTCGCCCGAGGATGCAGTAAGCCTGAGCGTCAGGGAGCAAGGCCTGGCCGATGGCAGTGACGGGGTGAGCATCGAGATAGCCGATGAGGGCAGCGGCATGTCGCCGGAGGTATTGACCCAGGCGCTGCTGCCTTTCTACTCCACCAAGCAGTCGGGTACCGGCCTTGGCCTGCCTCTGTGCCGGGAGATCATCGAGGCCCACGATGGCCGTATCAGTTTGCACAACCGCGAAGATAAGGGATTATTGGTGCGCATTTGGCTGCCTGATGATGCCGCCCAGCAGCTGGAGCAGGCAAGTGCCTGACGCTTTTGCTGACACCCAAAATCGTTAAGCAATAAAAAAACACCGCCAATTGGCGGTGTTTTTGTATCTGGCAAAGAAGTTTACTAACGCTGTTAGTCTTCTACCTGCCAGTCGATGGTTTCGCCGGCGCGGATAGGCACCACACCCGTGTCGCCCAGGGGATAGGTGGCGGGCACCTCCCAGCTGCGCTTAATTAAGGTGATGGTGTCAGTATTGCGCGGCAGACCGTAGAAGTCTGGGCCGTTGAAGCTGGCGAAGGCCTCTAGTTTATCCAAGGCGCCTACCGACTCGAATGCCTCGGCATAAAGCTCGATGGCGGCGTGAGCCGTGTAAGAGCCGGCGCAGCCACAGGCGGCCTCTTTGCGATCTTTGGCGTGTGGCGCCGAATCTGTGCCCAGGAAAAACTTCTTGCTACCGCTGGCGGCGGCCGCCAATAGTGCCTGCTGATGGGTGTTGCGCTTCAGAATAGGCAGACAGTAGAAGTGAGGGCGAATACCACCGGCCAGCATATGGTTACGGTTGTAGAGCAGGTGGTGGGCCGTGATGGTGGCGGCAACGTTGTCCGGCGCACCCATGACGAAGTCCACCGCATCCTTGGTGGTGATATGTTCCAGCACTATCTTGAGTGACGGGAAGTCGGCAACCACCTGTTTGAGGGTGTTGTTGATGAAGGTGGCCTCGCGATCGAAGATGTCGATGCTCGAATCTGTGACCTCGCCGTGTACCAGGAAGAGCATGCCCACTTCCTGCATCGCCTCCAGCACAGGGTAGATGTTCTTCACATCTGTTACACCCGAGTCTGAGTTAGTGGTCGCGCCCGCAGGGTAGAGCTTGGCGGCTACCACCTTGCCCGACGCCTTGGCGGCGCGGATATCCTCGGCCGTGGTGTTGTCGGTGAGGTAGAGCACCATCAGTGGCTCGAAGTTGGTGGTGCAGACCGCCTTGATGCGCTCATAGTAGGCCAGTGCCGAGTCGACATTGGTGGCCGGTGGCACCAGGTTAGGCATGATGATGGCGCGGCCCATGTAGCGGCCTGTGTCTCTTACGGTATCGGCCAGCACGTCGCCATCGCGTAGGTGAACGTGCCAGTCATCGGGTCGGGTAATGGTTATTTTGGTCATCGAGGTATCTTTCTTTTGGTGGACTGGCTGGATCTTATGTGGCTGGCCAGGGCCTGTAAAGGGCTATCTTAGTTCTGACGAAGCAATAAAGGTGGGCATCTTTTAATAATTCCTTGCTCACTTTGCCATCGAGATCACTGTTTTTGTTATTCGCTTAGATTTTTCTAATAAAAGGAATTTGCATGTAATGGCGAATGTAATACACTCTCGGCCAAGGTCTGTTTAGTGCAGTAGGAGAAACATTGAGATGAAGAAGATACTGATCATAGGCGGCGTCGCGGGCGGCGCCTCGGCGGCGGCAAGGGCGAGAAGACTCAGCGAAACTGCCGAAATCATTATGTTTGAGCGCGGCGAGTATGTCTCCTTTGCCAACTGCGGCCTGCCCTATCATATCAGTGGTGAGATCGCCCAGCGTAGCGCCTTAGTACTGCAGACCCCACAGAGCTTCAAGGCCAGATTCAATGTCGAGGTGCGGGTTAAGCATGAGGTGGTCGCCATAGATCCCGCCGCCAAGTTAGTGATCGTCAGATGCCTATCGGATGGCAGCGAATATCGGGAAAGCTATGACGCCCTGCTGCTTAGCCCAGGCGCGGCGCCTATCGTACCGCCGATCCCGGGTGTGGATAATCCCTTAACCCACTCCCTGCGCAATATTCCCGACATGGATAGGATCCTACAGACGATCCAGATGAACAATGTCGAGCACGCTACCGTGGTTGGCGGCGGCTTTATCGGCCTGGAGATGATGGAATCCTTACATCATCTGGGGATCAAGACTACTTTGCTAGAGCTTGCCGATCAGGTGATGACACCTGTGGATCGCGAGATGGCAGGCTTTGCCCATCAGGCTATCCGTGACCAGGGCGTGGATCTGCGTCTGGGCACGGCCCTGTCAGAGGTGAGCTATCAAGTGCAGACCCATGTGGCCAGCGACGCAGCCGGTGAAGACACTAGCCATCAACATATCAAGGGCCACCTGAGTTTGACCCTGAGCAACGGCGAGCTGCTGGAGACAGATCTATTAATCATGGCCATCGGCGTGCGCCCGGAGACCCAGCTGGCCCGCGACGCCGGGTTAGCGATCGGTGAGCTTGGGGGCATCAAGGTAAATGCCATGATGCAGACCAGCGACCCCGCCATCTATGCCGTGGGTGACGCCGTCGAAGAGCAAGACTTCGTGACCGGCCAGGCCTGCCTGGTGCCGTTGGCGGGTCCGGCGAATCGCCAGGGCCGTATGGCGGCCGACAACATGTTTGGCCGCGAGGAGCAATATCAGGGCACTCAGGGCACGGCGATCTGTAAGGTGTTCGATCTCGCCGTCGGCGCCACAGGCAAGAATGAGAAACAGCTCAAGCAGTCGGGTATCGCCTATGAGAAGGTGTATGTACACACCGCCAGTCACGCCAGCTACTATCCTGGCGCCGAGGTGGTCTCCTTCAAGCTGCTGTTCGATCCCGTTAAGGGCACCATCTTAGGTGCCCAGGCCGTGGGTAAGGATGGCATCGACAAGCGGATCGACGTGATGGCCGTGGCTCAGCGCGCCGGCATGACGGTTGAGCAGCTGCAGCACCTTGAGCTTAGCTACGCGCCGCCCTATGGCAGTGCCAAGGATGTGATCAATCAGGCGGCCTTCGTGGCCAGCAACATCATCAAGGGGGATGCGACACCGATCCATTTCGACCAGATAGACGAGCTCGGCGAGGACCAGCTGCTGCTGGATGTGCGTAACCCTGGCGAGCTGAAGAATGGCGGCCTGGAAGGCGCGGTTAATATTCCTGTGGATGAGCTGCGCGATCGCATGCAGGAACTGCCGAAAGATAAGGAGATCATCATCTTCTGTCAGGTAGGCCTGCGGGGCAACGTGGCCTATCGTCAGCTGGTCAACAATGGCTATCGTGCCCGCAACCTGATCGGCGGCTACCGTACCTACAAGTTCGCCAGCGTGTAAGTTTGCAAGCGTGTAAGCGCTTTATTGATAAATGATTTAGTTATAGATAGGCGGGGCGTCTCGCCCCCTTCTTTCCCTTTGCGACAGATGAAAGAGGTACTCGATGTTTTCATCACTCGCTATCGCCCTGTGCGGTGGTCTCTTGATTGGCTTGGCGGCAAGCCTGCTCCTAGTGGTTAACGGCCGCATCGCCGGCATCAGCGGCATTATCTCAGGCGCCCTGTGGCGCCGTGAATCCAAGGGTTCGCTATTAAGCTGGCAGGTGTATTTCATCGCCGGATTGGTGCTAAGTGGTCTGCTGTTGGCCGTGCCTCTCAAGGAGTGGCTGGCCATAGAACCTGTGGTGCTGAGTGCCGGGGGGATAGCCATGCCGACCCTACTGCTGGCGGGGCTGCTGGTGGGGCTGGGCAGTTCCCTGGGTAATGGCTGCACCAGCGGCCACTGCATCTGTGGCATAGGCCGTTTGTCGCCGCGATCCATTGCCGCATCCTTGGTCTTCATGTTGGTGGGTATCATGGCCGCCGTGCTGCTTCACTAGGAGGTGATATGCGTAATCTCGTTGCTTTACTCTCGGGCCTGTTGTTTGGCGCCGGCCTGCTGCTCTCTGGGCTTGCGGATCCCGCCAAGGTGCTTGGCTTCTTGGATATCAGTCTAATGGTTAAGGGGGAGTGGGATCCCAGCCTGATGCTGGTGATGATGACGGCGCTTGGCGTCTATCTGCCCGTCTATCTGTTGTGGGTTAAACCTAGGATGGCGAGTAGCCAAGGCCCTGTGCTAGATAGCCAATACCATGTGCCAAACAGGTCCCATATCGATGGGCCGCTCATCGTCGGCGCCGCCCTGTTTGGCCTGGGCTGGGGCATGCTGGGGATCTGCCCAGGGCCTGCCGTGGTGAACCTGTCGAGTCTGGATCCCATGGCGCTGGCCTTCATGGCTGCCATGGTGCTGGGCGCCTACCTGGGACGCCTGATTCAGCGACTAATCGCTCGCAGGCAACAGTGTCCAGTCGAGGCATAAGGATTTTAGGGGGTAAGTTCTCAGCAGTTAGCCCCTAGCTCCTAACTTCTAGCTCCTAACTTCTAGCTCCTAGCGTCTCAAGTGCCGGGCTGGTCTGTGTCTCTACTTGGCGATGCAGGAAGAGGGCGCTGTACCAGGTGAATGCCGAGAACCAGGAGATGGCGAGGCTCCACACATCGTGGGAGATGAAGTGAGCGCCCCTGAGCTGTTGGGCGATGCCGAAGGTGAGTCCCAACAGTAGACCGACACTTAGGCCAAACCAACGATAGCGCGGGGCGTAGGCCAGGGCGAAGAAATAGAGCGCCACCCAGGCATAGCCGCCGCTGGAGTGGCCGGCGGGGAAACACTGACCCGGCGAGTTGGCATCGAACTGACCCGAGAACAGCGAGAAGTAATCGGCGCTACCGCCGAAGATCTTTAGGTGCCAGGGACAGTCCAGGTGTATCAAGGACTTGCCCAGCCTCACCAGCAGCACACTGCTCAGCACACTCATGAAGAGAAAAACCAGGCCCCTGCGATAGCTCGCCAGGGTGGGTTTCTTGAAGCTCAATCCCAGCAGACTGAGGATGAGCACACCCAGTAAGATCACTAAGTTACGCCCGCCGACATGGATAAGATTCTCTGTGACCCAGGCATTTCGCAGCGGCCAGTCGTCGACGCCTCCCTCGAGGCGAAACAGCCATTGCCCCAGAGCGATATCCAGATGAAACGCCTCTATGAGGCCGACGGCCAGCCAAAAGCAGACGGCTGGCAGCATGAGATGGTGGCGCCAGAAGGCGGGTGAGCTAGCAGTGTCTAATGACTTAGCAATCGACATAGAAAGTGTCCCATCGGCACCTAAAGTCTGGTGCAAAGATAAAAATTCAGGCTAGGACAAGAGTCTAGGTGGAGGGGCGTGAATGATATGTGAATTACCGACCGCCTGGGACGGCCGGTTTCTTTAGTCGTGTTTTGGCTAACAGTTAGTGGTTTGCCGATTCAACGGCGGCGGCCTTGATCGCCTCGGCCAGTGCCAGCACGCCGTTGGTGCGCGATGGGCTTAGCTGGCCGCTCAGCCCCAGTTGGTCGAAGTACTGATGCAGATCTAAGGCGGCTATGGCCTGCCTGTCCTGGCCCTGCACGGCTGTAAGCAGTAGGGCAATTAGCCCCTTGACGATGCGGGCATCGCTGTCGGCCAGGTAATAGTGTCTGCCGTCTATCTCTCTGTGGTAGAGCCAGGCGTTGCTCTCGCAGCCTCTTACCTGGGCTGTCTCCTGTCTCAGGGCCTCATCGAGCGGTGGCAGGCGTTTACCCAAAAGCATCAGGGCGCGGTAGCGCTCCTGCCAGTTGGCGGCCTGGGTGAAGCTTGGCAGTATCTCCTGGGGATCCAGTATTAGGCCGGTAAAGGCCTCTGTGTCTGGACTTAACTGACTTTCATTTAACTGACTTTCATTTAACTGGCTTTTATTTAACTGGCTTTTATTTAACTGACTGTCACTCATTTGGAACTCGTCTAATTAATACTGTCGCTCGTTAGAGCAAGAGGTCTTTTACCGATTTTAGCGCCAGGATGAAGCGATCGACATCTTCATCATTGCTATAGACGCCGAGGGAGGCGCGGCAGCAGCCAGACAGCCCCAGAGTCTGCATCAGAGGCATGGCGCAGTGATGGCCGCAGCGCACGGCGATCCCCTGCTGATCCAGCAAGATCCCTACATCCTGGTGATGCTCGCCGCTGAGGTTAAAGGCCACGGCGCCGATATTGTCCTGGTGGGCGCCGTAGAGGCTGATGCCACCCAATGCCCTGAGCTCATCCTGAAGACGAGTCAGCAGAGCCTGTTCATGGGCCCTGAGCTCGGCACGGGGCAAGGACTGGATAAAGTCGATGGCGGCCCCCAGACCTATCACCTCGGCGATGGGCGGCGTACCCGCCTCGAGACGGTTGGGCAGGATATTAAATGTGGTGCCTTCGAAGCTCACCTGTTTGATCATCTCGCCGCCGGTGAGCAGGGGCTCGAGCTTGTCGAGCGCTGCATAGCGGCCATATAAGATGCCTATACCCGTCGGGCCATACATCTTGTGGCCGGAGAAGAGGTAGAAGTCGCAACCTATTGCCTGTACATCCACCTCGAGATGGGCGATCGCCTGGGCGCCGTCGATAAGGGTCAGTGCACCTACCGCCTTGGCCTGAGCGATCATCTCTTTAACGGGATTGACAGTGCCCAGCACGTTGGAGACATGGCCGAGGGCGACGATACGTGGGCCACGTTTAAGTAGCGCTTGATAGGCCGCCTGATCCAGGCGCGCCTCAGGGGTCAGCGGGATAGGCACTATCTCGGCGCCGGTCTGTTTGGCCAGCATCTGCCAGGGCACTATGTTGGCGTGGTGGGCGGCGCTGTCTAACAGAATCAGATCCCCAGTTTTTAGCTGGCCGGCTAGCCCCTGAGCCACCAGGTTGATCCCCTCTGTGGTGCCATGGGTAAAGATGATCTCTTCGCGACGATCTGCCTTAATGAATGTCTTCACCTTGTCGCGCACCGCCTCATATTGGCTGGTGGCGCGAGCAGACAGCTGATGGGCGGCGCGATGCACGTTGGCATTGTCTGCCTGGTAGTAGCGGCTCATGGCGTCGATCACCCCTTGGGGTTTCTGACTGGTCGCGGCCGTATCCAGATACACCAGCGGATAGTCGCCGAGTGACTGGGTGAGGGCGGGAAACTGGCTGCGCAGCTGGCTAAATTCCATTGATTGGGTCCGTCGCGTGGTTCAAACAAAAAAGGCGCTCAGATCTTGGGAGATCTCAGCGCCTAATGCAAGTTCAATTAGCCCTTTAGGGCATCTCTAGATCGAGATTTATGGGCAGGGAATGCGGTAGATGGCCGCCAACTCGTCGATTCTACCCATCAGCTCGTCGCTCAGGCTGACCGAGGCACTGTCGATATTCTCTTTCAGCTGTTCTAGGTTAGTCGCGCCTATGATGTTACTGCCGACGAAGCGGCGGCCATTGACGAAGGCTAGCGCCATCTGCGCCGGGCTGAGGTTGAACTCACGCGCCAGCTCCACATAGGCCTGAGTAGCATCCAGAGCCATCTGCGAGCCTGTGTAACGGGCGAAGCGTTTAAACAGTGTGAGTCTCGCGCCTTCTGGCCATTGGCCGCCTATGTATTTGCCGCTCAGGGCGCCAAATGCCAGTGGCGAGTAGGCCAGTAGCGGCAGCTCTTCTCTGTGGGCTATTTCGGCCATGCCCACCTCGAAGCTGCGGTTGAGCAGGTTATAGGGATTCTGAACGCTGATGATGCGCGGCAGGCCATGCTTTTCCGCCAGTTGCAGATACTTCATTAATCCCCAGGGGGTCTCGTTGGAGACGCCTATGTAGCGGATTTTACCTGCCTTAATCAGATCGGCCAGGGCCTCCAGGGTCTCCACTATGGGGGTGAGTTTCTCGTCATCCTGCTGCTCATAGAAGAGCTCGCCGAAGAAATTGGTGTTGCGATCCGGCCAGTGTAGTTGATAGAGATCTATGGTCTCTATCTGCAAGCGCTCTAAGGAGTCGTTGACTGCCTGGTGGATGTTGCGCCAGTCCAGCGCCATGTTCTGGCGGATATAGTCGCTCTTGCCGCCGGGGGCCGCGACCTTGGTCGCGATAATGAGATCGTCACGCTTGCCTCTGGCCTTGAGGTAGTTGCCCAGGATGCGCTCCGTCTCGCCCTGGGTCTCGGCTTTGGGGGGGACGGGATACATCTCGGCGGTATCGATAAAGTTGATGCCCTGTCCGATGGCATGGTCGAGCTGCTCGAAGGCCTCGGCCTGAGTATTCTGTTCACCCCAGGTCATGGTGCCCAGGCAAATTTTACTGACGTCTAAGCTGGAATGGGGGAGTCTTGTGTAGTCCATTCAAATCTCCAGAATGCGCAAGGATTAACCCTGAGGCTAGCAAGCTTTTTTAGGAAACACTAGATAAATTACTTCATGGTGAAGTAACAAAATATCTCAATGATTTAACTACGGTTTTTTACGACTAAAGTTTAAGCATCATGGGCATTTCACAGGCATCGTGTCCCGTGTTGCCAAGGGGGGCATCAAGGTGCTCGAACCCCAGCTTCTCATAGAGGGTGACTGCCTCGGCTAAACAGGCGGTAGTCTCCAGGTAGCAGTGGCTAAACCCCTGGCTACGGGCGAACTCGAATGCCTGCAGTGCCATGCGCTTGGCAAAGCCTTTGCCTCTGAGCTTAGGGTCGAAATACATCTTCTGCAGCTCGCAGACCTCAATATGACCGGGCAGGGGAGCGATCCCCACGCCGCCCAGCACCAGGCCCTTGTAGTCGATCACCCAGTAATGGGCCTTGTCTTCCTGGTAGACGCTGTAGAGATCGTCCAGGGTCGGGTCGGCGACGCTGTAGCCCTTGTCAGCAGTCAGGCCATATTCGGCGGAGACGTTGCGGATCACCCTGGCAATATGAGGGTTGTCCTCCTGGGTGAGGCTACGTATGACATAACCCTGCTGGGCGTTGGCCAGATCGATGGCGCGGGTGTACTGGCGTAGGCTGGTTTCTAACTGGTCTATCTGCTCCGGTGATAGCTGCGCCAGGATCTCCTGGTACATCTTGTTCTGTTGCTCGTTCAGACTATTGAGTTGGCGCTTGCCCTGAGCCGTGAGCTGACACAGGGAGCTGCGGCTGTCCCTGGGGTTGTTACGACTCTTGGCGAAGCCCTTGTCACACAGCTGGCTCACGGCGCGGCTGGCGTTGGACTTGTCTATATTCAATGCCTGGGCCAGTTGTTTAATCGACAACTCCTGAGCGTCGAGTTCGATCAGGGCGTGAGCCTGTACCGGTGACAGCGGCTGATCGCCACAGGCGGAGTTGAGCATGCCCAGTTGTCTCACCAGTTGCCTCGACAGGCTGCGTAGTGAAGAGCAGGTCTGGGGCAGTTCGACCGCCTGAGTGAGGCAGCCGTCATCGAGTGTCGAGGGACAAGATTGTGGCATGGTTAGGATCCGAGTGAGCTATATAGTTGCGATATACATCTAACTTAGATCCCTAAAAAGAGAAATGCAAGTTTTTGCTAATGTAGATAAATTCGGCAGCCTGATCTGGGATTAGCCTGCCTTTTCCAGCCGCCTGTTAGCCAAAGATCGCCGGGTTGAGTATCGGCGCCATCGCCAGCACGATCGCCTGGGTGTAGACGCTCTCGCGACTGGCCTTACCCTGAGTAAAGAGGCCGATGGCACCTCCCTTCTGCTTGATGCTGACCGTGTTGAACAGCCTGTCCATCACATCGCCAAGCTCCTCTCCTGCCACCAGGGCATCGTACACCCGGGCCGGCAGCGGCAGTTGTGCGCTGCGACCTATGCTGAGTTGTCCCCGATGGACGATAGCCATGTAGGCATAGGTGGCCGCGCCGTGATCGAATAGATCCACGCCGCCCTCCATGGCGATATAGAGATCTGCCGCCAGGGCTTCATCGCTCTCGCCTTGCTGCTCACAGTAGCGGGCGCGGTTGATGGCGCCCTCGCGGGTCTCCTCATCTGTCATCGGCTGGGCGGCAACCCCTGAGGGGGCGTGCATGCCCTGGCAGAGGATCTCGGAGCCTGGAAACAGTAGAGAGAGGGCATTGCGGGCGGCGCCTATCTTGACCGGATTGGTCGAACCGACCGTGATACGAATGATGGCTTGTTGGCTGAGATCGCTGGGCATGGGTATTCCAAAAGTGAATGAATCGAAAGGGCGCCATTTTGCCATAAAGTGGCTCGGGATGCATGAGAGGCCTATAGGATGGCGCGGTATCATTCTTAACCTGATTTCTGTGGCTGACGGGCATTGCTTGGCTTGAAACTGGGCGGCGGCGCGGATCGCGCCGGGTTAACAGATGTGAAAAAGGGTAACGCAGATGTGATGCCTGGGTTCACTTTGGTTAGCGCAAGATTGCCGTTATGAAAATTTACAACACAATAAGTTAGATTCGGCTCACAAAGCCGATTCATTCTGAAAATTCATTACAAAAAGAGGTGTCAGATCAATTTCTCGCGTCCTGCCTGCTATATGCTACGCCCGAATTTTAGTCGTGCTCGTCAGGCGGGAAAACGCCATGGGGCGGGGCGTCGAAACACTCAGATGCTAGAGCATCGATAAGGTTATTTTATGCAAAACGAAGCGACACTCTCTGATGTAACTCTCGCGCAGCGCCAAGGTTGGACTCGCAGTGACACGACCTGGATGTTGAGTCTGTTCGGCACCGCCGTCGGCGCCGGAATCCTGTTTTTGCCCATCAATGCGGGCATGGGCGGTTTCTGGCCCTTGGTGTTAATGGCCGCCATTATCGGCCCCATGACCTACCTGGCCCACAGAGGCCTGTCTCGCTTCGTCTGCTCCTCCCAGCGCCAGGGTAGTGATATCACCCACGTGGTCGAAGAATACTTCGGTGTCGGCGCCGGTAAGGCGATCACCTTGCTCTACTTCTTCGCCATCTATCCCATAGTGCTCATCTATGGCGTGGGCATTACCAATACGGTCGACAGCTTCATCGTCAACCAGCTGGGCATGGCCTCGCCGCCACGCTTCCTACTGGCAGGTATCTTAGTGCTGGGCATGATGTCTGTGATGGTGTCTGGTGAGAAGTTTATGCTCAAGGTGACTCAGCTGTTGGTGTATCCGCTGGTGGGGATCCTGGCCTTCATGTCCCTGTATCTGATCCCAAGTTGGAAGATGGACGCCCTGATGGAAGTGCCGGCCGCCGGTGAGTTTCTCGGTACCGTCTGGCTGACCATTCCAGTGCTGGTATTCGCCTTCAACCATTCACCGGCGATCTCACAGTTCTCGGTATCGCTGAAGAAGCAGTACGGCAGTAACGCCGCCAGAAAGGCCGATGTGATCCTGCGTAACACCAGCATGATGTTGGTGGGTTTCGTGATGCTGTTCGTCTTCTCCTGTGTGCTGTCGCTGAGCCCGGCTCAGTTGGCCGAGGCAAAGGCGCAAAACCTGCCGATTCTCTCTTACCTAGCCAACGTGCATGCCAGCGGCTTCGTGAGCTATTTTGGCCCCATCATCGCCGTGATCGCCATAGTCTCCTCATTCTTCGGTCACTACCTGGGGGCCACCGAAGGCCTCAAGGGGATCATCACCAAGCAACTGCGTAGCAGCAACAAGGAAGTGTCGGACGCCAAGATCGACAAGTTTATTCTCGGCTTCATGTTCCTGACCGTCTGGGGCGTTGCCGTGATCAACCCGAGCATCCTGGGGATGATTGAGGCCCTCGGCGGCCCTATCATCGCCGCGATCCTCTACCTCATGCCTATGTATGCCGTCTACAAGGTGCCTGCGCTGAAGGCCTACCGTGGTCGCATCAGTAACATCTTGGTGATCCTGGCAGGCTTGCTGGCGATGACGGCCATACTGTTTGGCATGCTCTCTTAATCGACTCATGTTACGCCCGGCGACTGTCCGCCGGGCGAATCTAAGTGGAAGCATTTATGGTTAGCGCATTTGATATTTTTAAGATAGGTGTGGGCCCCTCCAGTTCGCACACTGTCGGGCCGATGAAGGCCGCCAAGGGTTTTGTTGACGACCTGCGTCAGCGTGGAGAACTGCTGAGCATCACCAGCGTCAAGGTGGATATCTATGGCTCCCTGTCGCTCACCGGCAAGGGACACCATACCGATAGCGCCATCATCATGGGACTGGCGGGCAACAGCCCTGAGACGGTGGATATCGACCTGACCCCAGAGTTTATCCGTCAGGTCGCCTTGACCTCTTGCCTGCCGTTAGGCACTGAAGGGCACGGGGTCGATTTTCCGCCCGAGGCGGTAGTGTTTCACCCCGAGGCATTGGCGCTACATGAAAACGGCATGACCCTGAGCGCCTTTATCGGCCAGCAGTGTGTCTATCACAAGACCTATTACTCCATCGGCGGCGGCTTCATCGTCGACGAGGAACATTTCGGCCTGACTGCCGCCAACGAAGTGGTCCAGCCCTATCCCTTCGCCAATGCCACCGAACTGTTGGCCCTGTGCCAAGAGACAGGCATGAGCATCAGTGCCATCATGATGGCGAACGAACGGGTGCTCCACAGCGAGGAGCATATTGCTGAGGGCTTCGAGGCGGTATGGCACACAATGAAGGAGGCGATCGACCGCGGCTGTCACACCGAAGGTGTGCTGGCCGGGCCATTAAAGGTACCGCGCCGGGCACCTGCGCTGTTTCGTCAGCTGGCAACCGGTGAGCGTCTGTCGGCGGATCCTATGATGATCGTCGACTGGATCAACATGTTTGCCTTGGCGGTAAGCGAAGAGAATGCCGCCGGTGGCCGGGTGGTGACCTCGCCGACCAATGGCGCGGCTGGGATCATCCCGGCCGTATTGGCCTACTTCGATAAGTTCATTCAGCCCGTGGGAGCCAAGGAGTACACCCGTTACTTCCTAGCTGCCGCAGCGATCGGCGGCCTGTATAAGCGTAACGCCTCTATCTCCGGCGCCGAGGTGGGCTGTCAGGGGGAGGTTGGGGTAGCCTGCTCTATGGCGGCTGCAGGATTAGCGGAGCTGATGGGGGGCAATCCAGCCCAGGTTTGTATCGCCGCCGAGATCGGCATGGAACACAACCTGGGACTGACCTGTGATCCCGTCGCCGGTCAGGTGCAGGTGCCCTGTATCGAGCGCAACGCCATCGCCTCGGTGAAGGCGATCAACTCGGCGCGCATGGCGCTGCGGCGCAACAGCGAGCCCAGAGTCAGCCTGGATAAGGTGATCGCCACCATGTATGAGACAGGTAAGGATATGCATGTGAAATATCGCGAGACCAGTCAGGGTGGGCTGGCCATCAAGGTCACCAGCATCTGTGCCTAAGCCGTCTTGCCTGTGCTATTAGCATGAGCCATAAAAAACGCCCGTCAGGGCGTTTTTTTATGTTTGGTGTCAGCTACTTTTCCTCATACATCAGGTAGTAACTCTGCTTCATGCCGAGGGCCTCATAGGTCTTCTGCGCCTTAAGATTTTCCTGCTCTACATAGAGTCTGAAGCTGGCGGCGCCGCCATTGTCCTCGGCGATCTGTTTCACCGCCTGATATAGTTTGGCGTAGATCCCCTGGCGACGATTCTGGGGACGGATATAGACGCTCTGGATCCAGTAATAGTCCTTGGCACGCCAGTCACTCCACTCATAGGTAACCATGAGGGAGCCTAAGATCTCGCCAGCCTCCTCGGCAACCAGGTAGAAGCCGCGGGCGGGGTTTTCCAATAGTGTCTGTACGCCTTGGGTGAGGGTCTGTTGATCTAGGCTGAGCC
Source organism: Shewanella insulae (assembly GCF_009831655.1). Classification (GTDB taxonomy): domain Bacteria; phylum Pseudomonadota; class Gammaproteobacteria; order Enterobacterales; family Shewanellaceae; genus Shewanella; species Shewanella insulae. The sequence goes on from NZ_WRPA01000024.1 coordinate 36,703, forward strand.
CCTCTGTTTCGTTGGCCATGGCCTGGTTAAACTGCACCAGTGCGGTGAGATCCGATTGTTGGCCTTTTCTTATTTGCATTATCGCCTCCTTAAATTTGGCCCCACTCTAGCATGCTTCACGTCCAGAATGAGTTAGAATTTTTTCGATTGGATCTTAGACTAAAGTCTAACTCTGCTATGCTTTGAATAAGAGATAGCCAGGTATCTATGGGGTGAGACGATGAGTGACTCTGACCGGAATGATATTACTAAACTCAATCAAAATCAGCGTGATAGATTAGAGCTTAGTCGAGAGAGAGAGGCGGTAAATCATCTGCTGCACTTCCTGCTGACCCTGGTTACCTTAGGTCTTTGGGGCCTGGTCTGGTGGCATCTGATCTTAAAGTCCCAGGGCAAGGCGGAGCGTCTGTTTCATGGCTTCGACGATGCCTACTGGAGCCACCTTATCGAGCGGGAGCAACCCCCGGCCGCACTGCACACCTTCAGGGTCGATGCCAAACAGGAATCTGCTTATTTCGAGGCCTGATGGGGCCTCCCTTGATGTGAGTCACAGCTTACTCCAGGTTTATCTGATATTATCCCAGTCCCATTTGCGTCTGCCGTTTGCTGCGTAGTGACTTGCTTCGCAGAAACTCGCTTAGTTGTAACTCGCTTAGTTGTAACTCGCTTAGTTGTAACTCGCTCAGTAGTAAGAAGGGCGGCAGGACGAAACCACTCTCGTGATTCAAGGTTATTAATGATGCGTCAACAAACCTCTTCTTGGCTGGGCCGAGCCTGGTCTGGCTGGATGTCTGTGCCCCTGTGGCTACAAATCCTTATCGGTATGCTGCTGGGTATCTGTACCGGTCTGGGCCTGGGCGAACAGGCGGTGCTGCTTAAGCCAATCGGTACACTTTTTGTCAACACCATCAAGATGTTGATCGTCCCCTTGGTGTTCTGTTCCCTGATCGTCGGTGTGACCTCTATGCAAGACACCGCCAAGATGGGGCGCATCGGTTTTAAGTCTTTCGCCTTCTATCTGGGCACAACCTCTATCGCCATCACCCTCGGCTTGGCCGTGGGGCATATCATGCAGCCAGGTGCCGGACTGGCGATGACCTCGGCTGAAACCCAAAGCGCGGTTAAAGAGGTGCCCTCCATCATGGAGACGCTGATCAACATAGTGCCTACTAACCCCATCGCAGCCCTGGCCAGTGGTCAGATCCTGCAGGTGATCGTCTTCGCCGTGGCCCTGGGGATCTCATTGGTGTTGATCGGCGACCACGGTAAGCCTGCCATCAAGGTATTCGAGAGCCTGGCTGAGGCCATGTATAAGCTGACCGATATGGTGATGAAGCTGGCGCCTTATGGTGTGTTTGGCCTGATGGCCTGGGTAGCCGGCGAATACGGCATGGATATGTTGATGCCGCTGATCAAGGTGATCCTGGCGGTCTACATAGGCTGCGCCCTGCATATCATAGGCTTCTACAGCCTGGTGCTGACCTTAGTGGCCAAGCTCAACCCTCTGCAGTTCTTCAAGGGAATTAGTAACGCACTGGCGGTGGCCTATACCACCTCGAGCAGTGCCGGCACCCTGCCTGCCAGCATGAAATGCGCCAGCGAGTCTTTAGGGATCAACAAGAAGATCTCCAGCTTCGTGCTGCCCCTGGGTACCACCATCAACATGGATGGCACCGCCTTGTATCAAGGGGTCACGGCCCTGTTTGTTGCCCAGGCCTTCGGTATCGACCTCACCTGGGTCGACTATATCACTATCATTCTCACCGCGACCCTGGCCTCTATCGGTACCGCAGGTGTGCCGGGTGCCGGCCTGGTGATGTTGACCCTGGTACTCACCACTGTCGGCCTGCCGCTGGAGGGGGTGGCTATCATCGCGGGTATCGACCGTGTTCTGGATATGGCGCGTACCGTGGTGAACGTGTCTGGGGATCTGGTGGCCACCACAGTGATCGCCAAGTCTGAGGATGAACTGGATGTCGAGCACTACAACGCCGATGCCGAGCAGAGCCAGCTGATTGCCGAGCGTCTGGATAGCTAGTTTTAAATAGCCAAGCCTAGTTTGATACATAAAAAAACCGCCTGTCAGGCGGTTTTTTTATGTTGGCGATAGCACTTACTGTTTGCTGAGGACTAGCTGGGTTTCGCCATCTGCGTCTTTGAGCTGTAACTTACCTTTGACTAGCCTGGCCTGGGTCACCTCAGACATGGCCTGCATTACGCTGCGCTCCTGCTGCATCAGGGCATCGACACAGGCCTTCATAGTGCTACCTGCAGGGGAGAGGAGCAGGGCGCGACCATCCAGTTGATACTTGCCGAAGAACTGGTTGCAGCTGTTGTTGCCGCTTAATGCGCCATCCTCGGCAAATACCAGCTGCGCGGGGCTATAGTCGATGACGGCCTTACCTTGCACCGCTTCTATATGCCAACTTCCTAAAATATCCAGATCCTCGCCGCCTGTGAGGGATGCGCTTTGACAGGCTGATAAGCCGAGCAAGGTACCGGCGATAAAAATAAACTTCTTAAACATGGGGAAACTTCCAAATCTGTGAGACAGATATTTTGACAAGCTTACACCTAATTAAAAAGCCTTATTCGGGGTTTTTCCATGATATTTTGTTCATGGTAAGCTGTTTCCACTGTCGTCCAGTTGGGAGCCGACAAGTTAATATTGGAAAGATAACGCTATGATGACAGGATTAAAACTGGCCCACTGGTTGGGACTCGCCATGGTGCTTGCGGGCCTTGGGATCTACGGACTGACCTTATGGACCGAGCAGCTCCAGGGAATACTCCTGGTCTCTAGCCTGATCGGCCTTGGGCTGGTGATGATGTCGCCTTTCCCCATAGTGCTCTTCATTCAATGGGCAAAGGCGCAGGAGCGAGACGAGAGCCAAGGCGAAAGCCAGGGCTAAGCCTTCTCGCCTTGATGCTTCTGTTTTAGCTCACGGTTGGCCTGTAGATTCTGTCTGGCCGCCTCCACCATGGGCTCTATGGCGAGATGTGTAGTGGGAGTAAAGAAGCTGACCCCTATGGCGATCTCCGCCTTGATCTCCTCCTTGGCGATCTGTTTGAGCAGACGCTTGGTGAGAGATTCTAGATTGGCCTGACTGTCGACGAAGGCCAGGATGGCAAACAGCCCATCTTCGATGCGGGCCGAGACATCGGCATCGCGCATATTGTGGTGTATCACCCGCGCCAACTGCCTCAGTCCCTGGCTCTGTTCCATCACTCCCTTATAGGGAGTCATATCCTGTAGCAAAACTATGCCGGCATGGGAGCCGAAACGGCGGCTCAGGCTCAGCTGCCTCGGCGCCATCAGATTGAAACCATAGGGATTGAGCATACAGGTGAGATCGTCCTGTACCGACATCATCTGTATCTGTTGCATCAGATACAGGTGTTTAAGCTCCGCCTGGATCAGCGCCTTGGCGTTTTCCATCAGCGGCAGCAGTCGCTGGAAGTGCTTATTGCGCTGGCTGTCGCAGATCAGCAGTATTCCAAAGGCCTGTCCGTCCGACCAGTAGAGGGGCAGAGCCAGCAGGCTGTTAAAGCGCGCCAGGTGGCTATTGGGATCCTGGCTCTTGGCTAGGTCCAACAGGCCATAGCCGGTATGGGCCTTCAGGGCCAGGGTGAGGCTGGCATCATGAAACTGGGTGCCGGCATAGAGATTGAGATCTGTGTGCTGTCGACTACAGACCACCTGATATTCGCCGTCGATACATTGCAGCACCAGACTGGCCTGGGCCTGATAAAATTCGTTGAGCAGATCGACTTGTTGTTGCCAACGTGGCAGCGTAATCGCGGGGTGGTCGGCTTCCCTGAGCCAATGGCTGGTTTCGACGCATTCTATTAGCATAGTATTGCTCGCTTATTGTTATTATTTAATTGCATAACTCGCTAGTTTCGGTGCGTCAGCCAAAAGACTGACGACACAAATTGCTTACATCATACTCAAAAATAATATGTTGTGAGAATGTAAATTTGCAAATTTGCGAGCAAAATCTGCTTTTGGGTCTTAAAAAGCAGGCGCAGATTGGACCAGTTACATGGTCAGTCGAGGGTCTCGAGTTTATCTGAGCTTGGCGCATGATCCGGGGCTATGCTTCAGTCGCTATCTCATCCTCATCGCTTTTCTGTTGGGACTTGAGTTGCCGCTTGGCCTGCTCCAGCATGGGGGCCAGCTTGGCCGAGGAGTCGGGGGCGAAGAAGGAGTGGCCCGAATCCAGCTTTAAGCGATCATTCTGTTGCATAAGCAGCTTTTCGACTCTACGGCTGATATGGCCAAGATCCCGCTCGGCGTCGACAAACGCCAGTACCACGAATTGGCTCTGGCTGTAGTGGGCGGCAATGTCGGCGGTGCGTATGGTGTCCTGAATGATGTTGCCCAGCAGCCTGATATGCTTGTCCTCGATCTCATCGAGTAGCGGTGCATTGGGATAGAGCTCGAAAAACAGTATGCCGGCATGTGCGCCAAAGCGTCGCCCCAGGTTGAGCTGCCGCGGTGCCATCATGATGAAGCCGTAATGATTGAGCATGCCAGTGTCGCGATCCCGCATCGACAGCGATTCGATGCGCTGGCTCTGACACAGGAGCGCTAAGTCCTGCTGCAGCAGGACCTGGAAGGGCTCCAACATGAAGGCGTTGGTGCTGGCGGTCTCTCTGCTGGCGGGATTGATCACACACAGGCAGCCGAAGATGGTGCCGTCTGGCCAGAGAATCGGCCGTGATAATAGGCTGCTGGCGGTGGCGAGATCTCTGGGGAGCTCGGCGTTAGACTCGCGGCTCAGATCCAGGTTGATCCCCTCGGGTTGGCTGTTGGCGAGACGGGTGAAGAGCTCGAATTTCTCGTTATACAGGGTGCCGGAGAGATACTTGCGGGTATCGTTGATGGAGCTGACGATGATCTCAAATCCCAGGTCCGTCTGCTGGGCGACAAAGGCGACGTCGGCCTCGAAATAACGCTTCATCAGCTCACACTGATGCATCCACCTGACTAAGTTGATTTGCGCATTCTCGTTTTCAAGTATACTCACACCCGTATGTATATTTTCCGGCAGCATGATCGGCTCTAACCTATTGGTGTTTCAGGTTTGTTAAGTGTGGTAGTCGATTAGCTATTTTGCAAATACCCGAAGATTTAAGGGGATATTCTTGTTCTGTAACAAAGCAGTAGGCAAACCATGGTGATCCGTCTGGCAACTCGCACCGATATCGATGCCATCGCCACCCTGGAAGCGAGGGAGTGGCAGGCGGAATTGGCACCCGGTCAGCGCGGCGGCATGATGACAGGCCAGAGCTTTAGTCGTCAGCAGTTAGATGAGCTGATTCGGCAGCATTGGCTGTTGCTGGCCGAAGTCGACGGCGAGATCGCCGGCTATGTGATCGCCGGTCGCTGGTCCTTCTATGAAGATTGGCCCCTCTATCGTCACCTTTTGCGGCGTCTCGAGACGGATCGTTTTGAGGTGGACTGCTTCGAGACGGGCAAGGGCATAGTCAGTGTCAGTAACAGCTGTCAGTATGGTCCCATCTGGATAGCGCCGTCCCAGCGGGGCACAGGTCTGTTTGCCGAACTGGTGGCCGAGCTTAAGGCGCTGGTGGCGCCCCAATATCCCTACATGGTTACCTTCATCGCCGAAGAGAACGAGCGTTCCTTCGCCGCCCATACCCAGAAGGGGGGCATGCAGGTGCTGGACTTCTTCGAGTTCGACGGCCGCGGCTACTATCTGCTGGCGGTGTCGACAACACAGAGCTTGAGAGGCTAAGTGAGTTTCCTTATGACAAGCAAAGAGATGAAGGGCAAGATTATGAAGAGCAAGATAACAGACTTTCCGCCGCGTCTCGCCGAACTGCTGAGCCCTTATGGGGGCGTTACCCTCAGCGCCTTGGATAACCTCAAGCTGCTTAAGGCCTTGGCGGCTTTGGCGGGGTTGAGCTGCAAGTGTCTCGAGCTCAGCGATGAGCCGCGCGCCATCTATGTCGCGAATTGGGATGGGCACTGGTTTGATTGTGGCTTTAGTAACGCCTATAGCGCCGAGATTCGGCCCATGGCGCCGCCACCTGAGGCGCAGTTGGCGACGGCGAATCAGGTCGAGGTGCCACTGCTCAACGCGCAGCAGCTGAGCTTCATGTGCATGCAGTATGCCCACTTCGATCACTGCTAGCCGTTTGATAAGAGAGCCGAGTTTGATAAGAAAGCTGAGACAGAGAAGAGACATGAGCATGTTAAGGATGGGTCAATTTTGTTGGTGAGAAGCTTTGCCCTGTTGGGGGCGTTATTCGCTGGTTTCCTGGTGTGGCTGATCGTCAGCGCCGATGCCGGGCGCAGCAACCCTTTGTTTGAGCTAGCCCGTGCCTTGCCCTATGGCGACAAGCTGGGACATATGATCTTGTTTGGCACCCTGACCCTGTTTGCCGTTGTGGGCAGTAACTTCAGGCGCGTTTCTTTCGGGCGGCTTTCTTTAGGACGATTTTCTTTAGGGCAGCAGTCGTGTTGGGGGATGAGGCCCTATCTGGGAGCCCTGGTGGTGGCGATTGTGGTGATTATCGAGGAGTGCAGTCAGCACTATTTTCCCAGCCGCACCTTCGATGGCTATGACTTGTTGGCCGACGGAGTCGGTATCATGCTCTTCAGCCTATTGAGCCACTATCTTGAGAAACGGTTCTCTACTGGCAATGAGTCCTCTAGTCGCAATTAATCAGATCTCATTGACCAAGATACAAAAAAGCCGCCCTTAGGCGGCTTTTTGCTGGCTGGCGAGAACCAATCTTATAGCTTGGCGTCTGCGCGTAGCGCCTCTGCCTTGTCGGTGCGCTCCCAAGGGAACTCGTTACGACCGAAGTGACCGTAAGCCGCGGTCGACTTATAGATAGGACGGGCAAGGTCGAGCATCTCGGTCAGGCCATATGGGCGCAGATCGAAGTGTTGACGTACCAGAGCGATCAGGACTTCTTCAGAGACCTTGCCTGTGCCGAAGGTTTCGACGCTGATAGAGGTTGGCTCGGCCACACCGATAGCGTAAGACACCTGAATCTCACAGCGATCCGCCAGGCCGGCAGCCACTATGTTCTTCGCCACATAACGGGCCGCATAGGCCGCGCTGCGGTCAACTTTAGATGGGTCCTTGCCCGAGAAGGCGCCGCCGCCGTGACGAGCCATGCCGCCGTAGGTGTCGACGATGATCTTACGACCCGTCAGACCACAGTCGCCCATAGGGCCACCGATAACGAAACGACCGGTTGGGTTGATGAAGAACTTGGTGTCCTTGTTCAACCATTGCTCAGGCAGTACTGGCTTGATGATGGTTTCCATCACGCCTTCGATCAGATCAGACTGGCTGACGCTGTCGCAGTGCTGGGTAGAAAGTACCACGGCGTCGATACCGACGATCTTGTTGTCTTCGTAGGCGAAGGTGACCTGGCTCTTGGCATCTGGACGTAACCAAGGCAAAGTCTTGTCTTTACGCACTTCGGATTGACGCTTCACCAATGCGTGGGCATAGGTGATAGGCGCTGGCATGAGTACGTCGGTTTCGTTGCTCGCATAACCGAACATCAGGCCCTGGTCGCCGGCGCCTTGTTCTTTAGGATCGGCGCGATCGACACCCTGGTTGATGTCTGGAGACTGCTTACCAATGGCGTTGAGTACCGCGCAAGAGTCGGCATCGAAGCCCATGTCTGAGTGGGTGTAGCCGATCTCGCGAACCGTCTTACGGGTTAGCTCTTCAATATCGACCCATGCAGAAGTGGTCACCTCACCACCTACCATCACCATGCCGGTTTTGACGTAAGTTTCGCACGCTACACGTGCCTTAGGATCTTGCTCTAAGATCGCGTCGAGTACCGCATCAGAAATTTGATCGGCGATTTTATCTGGATGACCTTCTGAGACCGACTCAGAGGTAAACAAGTGCTTTGCCATAATGGAAAAATCTCGTCTTTAAAACAATTCGAATGTGTAGAAGTATCTACATCTAGACGGCCATTTTAGTGGAAATCAGATTGGATGACACCCTTTTCGATGAAAATTGTGGAGTAAAACCGGGTATTAATTCTAATGGGTCGGATAAATTTAAATAAAAGTTAATCTTAACCTGTTGTTATTGTGTGGCTTTTGTTTGTGTTATAACGCGTCGGTTTTTTATCACCAATAGCTCGCTTGGGTCTGACTTACCAAGTTAGAAACGAGCCAGGCCTGCTTGGGTTAGCCTGATGAGTGCAAATTCTGGCCATGGTGAGGCGAGGAGCCGAGGTTTCGCGCGGGGTGGCTGATGACAATTTTTTCGCGCCTAGATAGATTTAATCTAAGCCAAAAGGCGAATTTTATTTGCGTCCCTCCCGCGAGTAGGGGAAAATATGCCCTCATTGTTGCCCGCAAAATCGGCCCGCAAAATCCCCAACATTCAAATCAGCAGGAGAGAGCATGTCATCTCGTAAAGAACTCGCAAACGCTATCCGTGTGTTAAGTATGGATGCCGTTCAGAAAGCCAACTCTGGTCACCCAGGTGCGCCATTGGGTATGGCGGATATCGCCGAAGTGTTGTGGAATGATTTCCTGAAGCACAATCCGAACAACCCAGAGTGGGTCGACCGCGACCGTTTTATCCTTTCAAACGGCCACGGCTCAATGCTGATTTACTCTCTGCTTCACCTGACGGGTTATGCATTGCCGATGGATGAGTTGAAGAACTTCCGTCAGCTGCACTCTAAGACGCCGGGTCACCCAGAGTACGGTTACACTCCAGGCGTTGAAACCACTACTGGCCCACTGGGCGCGGGCATCAGCAACGCCGTAGGCATGGCAATTGCCGAGAAGACACTGGCGGCGCAATTTAACCGTCCTGGCCACGATATCGTTGACCACTACACCTACTGCTTCCTAGGCGACGGCTGTCTGATGGAAGGTATCTCTCATGAGGCCTGTTCTCTGGCGGGTACTCTAGGCCTTGGTAAGCTGATTGCCTTCTGGGATGACAACGGCATCTCTATCGATGGCCACGTCGAAGGTTGGTTCACCGACGATACCGCCAAGCGTTTCGAATCTTACGGCTGGCATGTGATTGCCGGTGTCGATGGCCACGACAGCGATGCTATTCGCAAAGCGATCGAAGAAGCCAAGTCAGTCACCGACAAGCCAACCATGATCTGCTGCAAGACCATTATCGGCTTCGGTTCTCCAAACAAGTCTGGCAGCCACGACTGTCACGGCGCGCCACTGGGCGATGCCGAAATCGCTGCGGCACGTGAATTCCTGGGTTGGGAGCACGGACCATTCGAGATCCCATCAGAGGTTTACGCCGGTTGGGACGCCAAAGAAGTGGGCGCGGCTAACGAATCTAGCTGGAACGAGAAGCTTGCAGCCTATGAAGCCGCTCACCCAGAGCTGGCGGCGGAATATAAGCGCCGCGTGATCACTGGCGAACTGCCAGCCGATTTCGAAGAGAAGGCGCAGGCCTTCATCAAAGAGTGTCAAGAGAAAGGCGAGAACATCGCCAGCCGTAAGGCATCACAAAATGCCATCGGTGCCTTCGGTGCCATGTTGCCAGAACTGCTTGGCGGCTCGGCTGACCTAGCCGGTTCTAACCTGACCCTATGGTCTGGTTCTAAGGGCATCCAGGAAGATCCAGCCGGTAACTACATCTACTACGGTGTGCGCGAATTCGGCATGAGCGGCATCATGAATGGTGTGTCACTGCACGGTGGTTTCATCAACTACGGCGCGACCTTCATGATGTTCATGGAATACGCCCGTAACGCGGTACGTATGTCTGCACTGATGGGCATTCAAAATATCTTCGTTTACACCCACGACTCTATCGGTCAAGGTGAAGATGGCCCGACTCACCAACCGGTTGAGCAGCTGGCTAACCTGCGCATGACACCAAACATGATGGTATGGCGTCCATGTGATGCGGCGGAAACTGCCGTGGCATGGAAGATGGCTATCGAGCGTCGTCAGGCTCCGACTTCACTGGTATTCAGCCGTCAGGGTCTGCCTGCACAGCCTCGCAGCGAGGAGCAACTGGCTAACATCGCCAAGGGTGCTTATGTGTTGCAAGATTGCGCCGGTACGCCAGATCTTATCCTGATCGCTACCGGTAGCGAGGTGCAGCTGGCACTGGATTCTGCTAAGGCGCTGACCGAGCAGGGTAAGGCGGTACGCGTGGTGTCTATGCCATCTACCGACGTGTTCGACGCGCAAGACGCCGACTACAAAGAGTCTGTACTGCCTAGAGCCGTCACCAAGCGTGTGGCTATCGAAGCGGCTCACGTCGACTACTGGCACAAGTATGTCGGTTTCGACGGTGCTGTCGTTGGCATGACCACCTTCGGTGAGTCTGCTCCAGGCGGCGCGCTGATGAAGCACTTCGGCTTCACCGTTGAGAATGTGGTTGCTAAGGCAAGCGCCATTCTCTAGGGCCTAGTGCCTGCAAAAGGGCATAGGTCAAGGTTTGACCTATGCCATGATGACTCGGCTTATCGATAACGATAGGCCGTTGTCGCATCAAGAAAGCCTATCTCAGGACGGTGTTAGGAGTAGAAGCACTTAATGATTAAAGTTGCTATTAATGGTTATGGCCGGATCGGCCGCTCGATTCTTCGTGCTCTCTATGAGTCAGGCAAGCGGGATCAGATCCAGATTGTCGCCATTAATGAACTCGCCAACCCCGAAGCCATGCTTCATCTGACCCAATACGATACCACCCATGGTCGTTTTCAGTCTCCCGCGTCACTCGACGCCAATGTGATGACCATAGGGGATGACCGTATCCAATTGCTCCATGAGGCCGATGCCGATAAACTGCCCTGGCAATCACTGGATATCGATATCGTGTTCGAGGCCACGGGTGCTCTCATCGACCGCCAGGCCTGTGAGGCCCACATCAGGGCGGGCGCCAAACAGGTGCTGATAAGCCATCCCTCATCCGGTGACGTGGACGCCACCATAGTCTATGGCGTGAATCATCAAGATCTCAAGGCGGAGCATCAGGTGGTCTCCAACGCCTCCTGCACCACCAACTGCCTGGTGCCCATTATCCAGGTGCTCGACCGCGCCTTTAAGGTGCGCAGCGGCGCCATCACCACCATCCACTCGGCGATGAACGATCAGCAGGTGATCGATGCCTATCATGACGACCTTAGACGCACCCGTGCGGCGGGGCAGTCGATTATTCCTGTGGATACCAAGCTGGCCAGAGGGATCGAGCGGATCCTGCCGGAGATGAAGGATAAGTTCGAGGCGATATCTGTGCGCGTGCCGACAATTAACGTGACTGCAATTGACTTATCGGTCACCTTAGATAAACGTGTCGATATCGATACAGTGAACCAGGTATTATCTCAGGCGGCAAATGGCTCATACCAAGGGGTTGTAGGCTATACTAATGCGCCATTGGTATCGTGCGATTTTAACCATGATCCCAGATCCAGCATAGTCGATGGTACCCAGACCCGGGTGAGCGACGGCCATCTGGTGAAATTGCTCTTGTGGTGTGACAACGAGTGGGGCTTTGCCAACCGTATGTTGGACACCAGTTTAGAGATGATAAAGGCCGTAAGAGCCTGATTGTAAAGATTTAAACCTATGGCCGGTGAAGCGTCCCGGCGGTGGGTAACCCAGTTTTGCTTTAACTTTTACTTTTAACTTTAAACTTAAGGAAACGTGAAATGGCGATTATCAATATGTCAGCGTTAGATCTTCAGGGCAAGCGTGTGCTTATCCGTGAAGACCTCAATGTCCCGGTAAGCGACGGTGTGGTCACCAGCGATGCGCGTCTGCGCGCCTCTCTGCCAACCATCAAGCTGGCGCTGGAGAAAGGCGCGGCCGTGATGGTGATGTCTCACCTGGGTCGTCCGACCGAAGGCGAGTACAACAGCGAGTTCTCACTGCAGCCAGTTGTGGATTACCTGGACAAGGCGCTGGATTGCCCGGTACGTCTGGCCAAAGACTACCTGGACGGCGTAGAAGCCAATGTCGGTGAAGTCGTGGTGTTCGAAAACGTGCGCTTCAACGTGGGCGAGAAGAAGAACGACGAGGCGCTGGCTAAGAAGCTGGCAGCCCTGTGTGACGTCTATGTGATGGATGCCTTCGGCACCGCACACCGTGCTCAGGCATCGACTCACGGCGTAGGCCTGTATGCCCTTGTGGCCTGCGCCGGTCCACTGCTTGCCGGTGAGCTGGAAGCCCTGGGTAAGGCGATGGATAACCCTGCGCGTCCGCTGGTGGCTATCGTCGGTGGCTCTAAGGTTTCAACCAAGCTGACCGTACTCGAGAGCCTCTCTGGCATTGTCGATCAGCTGGTAGTCGGTGGCGGTATCGCCAACACCTTCATCGCCGCTGCCGGTCACAACGTGGGTAAGTCACTCTATGAAGCTGACCTTATCGACGAAGCCAAGCGTCTGGTGGCTAACGCCCAGAGCCGTGGCGGTGACATCCCTGTACCGACGGATGTGGTTGTGGCGGGTGAGTTCAGCCCAACGGCGAGTGCGACCCTCAAGGCGGTCGATCAGGTGGCGGATGAAGATATGATCTTCGACATCGGCCCAGATAGTGCCGAGGCGCTGGCAGAGATCCTCAAGAACGCCGGCACCATAGTCTGGAACGGCCCGGTAGGCGTGTTCGAGTTCGACCAGTTCGGTGAAGGCACCAAGCGTATCGCCCAGGCGATCGCCGACTCTTCAGCCTTCTCTATTGCGGGCGGTGGTGACACCCTGGCGGCGGTCGACAAGTACGACATCGCCGATAAGGTCTCTTACATCTCTACCGGCGGTGGCGCCTTCCTGGAGTTCCTGGAAGGTAAGGAACTGCCTGCTGTGGCTATGCTGGAAAGCCGTGGCGAATAAGTAAAACGCATAATTAATATTATAAGAAACCGCCGACGGTTAGGGCGCACTGGAAGCATGCTCTAACTGTCGGTATCAAAATCTGTCCAAACGATAGTGACCTCGGTGGTTAAACGGGCATAGCCCGATGCCACCCTATTATTGGAGTTAAAAATGGCCTTAATTTCCCTACGTCAAATGCTAGACCATGCCGCAGAGCACGGATACGGCGTTCCCGCGTTCAACGTTAACAACCTGGAGCAGATGCGCGCCATCATGCAGGCGGCTGAAGCCACAGATAGCCCGGTTATCGTCCAGGCATCAGCCGGTGCACGTAAGTACGCTCGTCCTCAGTTCCTTAAGTATCTGATGGCGGCGGCGCTCGAGCAGTACCCAGATATCCCAGTGTGTATTCACCAGGATCACGGTACTCATCCTGACGTGTGTCAGCGTTCTATCCAGCTGGGTATGTCTTCTGTGATGATGGACGGCTCACTGATGGCCGACGGTAAGACACCGGCTACATACGAGTACAACGTAGACGTAACCCGTAAGACGGTAGCCTTCGCCCACGCCTGTGGTGTGTCGGTAGAGGGTGAAATCGGCTGTCTGGGTAGCCTGGAAACTGGCCAAGCCGGTGAAGAAGATGGTGTTGGCGCCGAAGGTATCCTGAGCGAAGAGCAGCTACTGACCACGCCGGAAGAGGCGGCGCGTTTCGTGGCCGACACTCATGTGGATGCCCTGGCAATCGCTATCGGTACCAGCCATGGTGCCTACAAGTTTAGCCGTAAGCCTACCGGCGACGTGCTGCGTATCGACCGTATCAAGGAGATCCACGCGCGTATCCCTAACACTCACCTAGTGATGCACGGTTCTTCTTCTGTGCCACAGGAGTGGTTGGAAGTGATCAACCAGTATGGCGGCGCCATCCCTGAAACTTATGGTGTGCCACTGGAAGAGATCGTCGAAGGCATCAAGCACGGCGTGCGTAAGGTGAACATCGACACCGACCTGCGTCTGGCCTCTACCGGTGCGGTACGTAAGTTCCTGGCGGAGAACCCAAGCGAGTTCGACCCGCGTAAATTCCTGAAGGCCTCTATGGAAGCGATGGCAGACATCTGTACCGTTCGCTACGAAGCCTTCGGTGCGGCGGGCATGGGCTCTAAGATCAAGCCTAAGTCACTGCAAGCCATGTATAAGGCATATCAGTCTGGCGAGTTAGATCCACAAGTGAACTAATTCGGTCTGACGACTCGATATGAAAGCTTGATATAAAAGCTTGATATAAAATAGAGGCCCGCCAATTTGGCGGGCTTTTTTATGGCAAAAACGCCACAAAGAGTAAGGACTAACTCTCGCCCCTAGGTGAGCCCCTAGCTCAAGATGCTGGAAAGGCAAGTGTAATTTTCATTTCTGTGCGCCGAATGATACTATTGCGCCAATTTTTAAGGGACTTAGATAAATAGGTAAATAGACAATGAAAAAATTGCTGACGGCTACGGCCATCCTGATGGCGGCCCCTTTTGCAGCGCATGCGGGCGCCGATTTCGTTAAGGGTGACAGAACCTTTGCCGCCGACGCCGAACTGGGTGCGACGGTTACCACAGGTAACACAGAGACGACCTCACTCAAGGGCCGTCTGGACATGAAGCATGAGCTGGGCAACTGGGAAAACCAGTACCTGTTAGAAGCCCTCTACAAAGAGGACAGCGGCGAGGAGACGGGTAAGCGCTACTACGGCCTGGTTCAGGGGAACTACAAGTTCAGCGACGTGAACTATATGTTTGCCAACGCCAACCATGAGATAGACCCTTTTACCGGTTTCGATTCTAAGTCGACGGTTTCTGCCGGTTATGGTCACAAGTTTGTCGATACCGAGAAGACCACCTTCGCCGTCGAAGTCGGTCCGGGTTACCAATACAAGCGCCTGGACGATGAGAGCGCCGCCGAAGCGGGTTACGACACAGAAGATAGCTGGGTTGCTCACGGCGTGATGAACTTCGAGACGGAGATCACCGACAACTCTAAGTTTAAGCAGCTGTTTGTGGCCGATTATGGTGAGAGCCTGGAAGGCCGTTCTGAGACTTCTATTACCGCGAATATTGTTGGCGCCCTGGCGATGAAGTTTGCCGTTATCGTGCGTTACAACAGCGAGCCGCTGGACGATAAGAAGAGCACAGATACCGAAACCAACATGACCCTATTGTACTCTTTCTAATCGGGTTTTATCGGGTTCAAGAGACGCCTTTCGGGGCGTCTTTTTTTTGCCTGCAAGTTAGTCTGAAATCAGGCTGAAATTAAGCCTAACCGAGCTTAAGTCTGTATCTGGATGTATCATAATTATTCAGATAATTTAATGGGTTATGTGCTGATCGTCACGAAAGTTGCCCGGTTAAAATGTCACACTAATAGGTAGACGATGGCCAGATTCGGCATCGCGATTTTTGTGTTATTACCCCTTTAGTGTGAGACTCCTATGCAGATAGGTTGCTGTTGGTTTGAACCGTCCCAGTCGACTCTGTCGAATCAGGACAATGACACCAGCTGGCGAATGCCTGGTGCGGAGTTTGCCGTGCTTAAATTATTGACCGAGCGTCGTGGACAGGTGATGTCCAATGCCGATCTGTTGGCCTGTCTTCCCGAGGATGAGGCCAATATGGCGCGTCTGGTACAGGCGGTGGACCGCATTCGCTTCTTTCTGGGCAACCCGTCGGGCAAGCTATTGGAGTCGGTGGGCGATCAAGGGTACATACTGCATACCAAGTTTTCGCCCCGCCGCGAGTTGCTGGGTAACGGCCCCGCACGCCGCATGACCAAGCAGCAATATATCTTGCTGATCTCTCAGCTATTGCTGCTGTTTCTGCTCATCTATTCGGTATTTGAGCCCTCCAACTATCTGCCTTCGCTGGCCGAGTTGCTCGGCGAGCAATAATCTCCTCCTGATCTCTGGCTAGGCTGACCCATGCCCATGCTTAGGCTCACGTTCATATTCATACCTATACTCATGAGCATGTTTAGTTTGCATACCTAGTCTCAGCCTTGGCCGACACGGGATGCTTTCTAAGACATAAAAAAAGGGCCACACGCCAGGCGGTGACCCTCAAAGTGGTGCAGTGGGTTAAGTGGAGGGGAGCAGAACCAGTTCGTTGGTCGCCTTGGCACCTTTGATCTCGATACCTACCTTATACTCTTTTACCGAACCAGGGGCCGTGTTGGCGTCCCAGTTAAGATCTGTGGCATCGAAGCTGTATTGACCCTTGTCTGTCTCTAGTAGTACGCCCTGGCAGTCACCTTCGGCGCTGTCACAGAGATAGCTCTGAGTCACGTGCCAGTGTTTCCATGCCTTGGCTTTAGAAGACGCCGTCGTGCTATCGGGGAAACCGAAGTAGACGATGCGGTAATCTTTGGCATTGGTGATGGCTAAACCGGCGTCATCCTTCAGGGCAAAGTTGAGTGTGCCCGTCTCCCCGTCAAACTCGGCCAGGGTCAGGTTGATGGCCAGAGCCTCACCGGCATCTATGGTGTCGGCAACCGGTGGCGGAGTGATCTCGCCGCCGTTGTCATCATTGTCATTGTCGTCGCTACCGCAACCGCCGCAGATAAGCGCCGTTGCCAGTAGGGCAGTTAATAACTTCTCATTCATGACCCGCTCCTTTAGTTAAAGTGGCCGGTATGGCAAGTCGTACATTCCATATCTGACTTCACGCTGGCGGCGCTGCCCATGGTGGCATCAACGCCGTGACAGCTTTGGCAGTTCTGCGCCTCATCTGAAGGCTTTGATTCAGGCAGGGCTGAGATATCTTCACCCTTGTAGGCACGGTTAAGCAGCTCGACAAGATGATAGGCTACAGAGGCGGACAGGCGCTTACAACGCTCACCCTTCTGGCTGAAGGTAAAGCCAGAGGCCTTAGACCAGTTACTGATAGAGGAGTGACACAGGATGCTGTTGGCAACCGATGACTTACCGACCAGGGCCGTCTTCTCGGCGGTTGAGCCGATACCGGCAACGAACTCGTCGCTTGAATAAGGCAGTTCAGTCACCTCGTAGTAGCGGAAAGAGGCGCCGATAACAGCAGAGTTTTGACCATTGATGTCGTCGAGGATGTTAACCAACATGCCGGTGGCATTGTTGTTACCACAGACTGTGCCCTGGCCTACGATACCGGCCCAGCCATAGCCTGCCAGTGCGGTAGGAATGGTCTTAAACTTGTCGGCGTCGGCGCTGTCTGAGTTAGCCAGCATGGTCACTAAGGCGTAGAACACCTGATGCATACAGCCGCCACCTGTCTCATAGGCCAGCTTAGCCGTTGCCATAGGATCTAGGGGTACATATTTAAGCTTCTCACCTAACTCTAATTTGTAGTTACCTTGATCGTCGGTGGCGGCGAAGGCTGATGTGCCCATTAGGGTTGCGCCTGCCGCGGCGGTGCTGATGCCGATGATTTGGCTAAGTGCTTGGCGTCTATTGATGGTCATGACAATGTCCTCACTTGGATAGATGTTATTTTTGTTGTTGGCGTGGTTAAAGGGATACGCCGGTTTGAACTTGGGGTCAGTGTGGTCTGGGTAGATTGCAAATAGTGTGACTTGGGCTGGATGAAGCTTTGGGTCGGGCGGCAATTCGTTGGCGTCGATTTTTTGCGCCGCGGTTATCGGTTTACTCAATCGTCAGCCCTCATATTCATTGCCATATGGAATTGTGCTGTGAGCTAGATCACTCTATTTGTAGCATTCATGTTAATTTGCTGGGTTTCGTGTGCCGATAAATAACGGCGCTAGAGATGTGAAGAAGGAGGTGGGGATCACATAGGTGAATTTCGCTTACTCGTTTTAAGGGTAATTTTTAGATGACTTTCGAGGAGATAGAGGCGATCACAGATTTTTGGGGAGCGTTTGCATAAGCTTATGGACAGTGAAATGAGAGAGTAACAAAAATGCAACTGGGCGATTGCCGATTCGACAGACATGCAGGCGTGCTCACCAACGAGTTGACCGGTGAAGCGTGGCACCTACCGCGCGCCGAATTGCAGGTGTTATCACTCCTGTTGGCCAATAGCGACAAGGTAGTGGCTAAGCGCGTCTTAGGGGCGGGGGATGACGAGCATCCGCCATTAAGCGATTCGTCGGTGGCGCGGGCGGTATTTATGCTGCGCTCCTTCCTCGGCCCGCTGCACGAACACATGATAGAAACTGTCAAGGGCAAGGGCTACCGCCTGCGCCTGGATAGCGGCGTCCCCTCGTCTGTCCATCCAGCCGATAACGCCTTAGCAAGCGGCGAGCCCCATGGCCTGGGCGAGCGTATCGAGGCGGTGCTGGCCTGGTTGTTTGGCAAGCGGCATCGCTGGATTAAGGCCTGGATTGGGCTTATCGTCATGCTGCTGGGGGCCCTGGTCTCCTTGCAACTCTTCTCCTCGGTCAGCTTCGAGCGGCAACCCACCGAGCCCTACCTGCGCCACAGTATTACCCTGGAGTCGGGGCAGAAGGTGATGTTTATCAGCTACGCCAAGTCCAAGACTAATAACACCTCGCTGCTGCGGCTATCGGAGAAAATGTCTCAGGCGTTCAAGCGCTGCGAGTCATCGCCCTGGAAAGAGGTCTATATGTCGCTGTCCCACGATAAGCAGGTGTTTAATATCACCATGCGGGGCGAGAAGCTGGGGCAGTCGTTGGTGCGCAACCTTAAGTTAACCGACTACAGGCAGCAGAAGGTGTTTATCTCTGAGGCCTGGTTTAAAGAGGTATCTCTGTGTGAATAGAAAGGTGCTGTGGGCGATCAATATTATCGTGCTGGGGCTGCTGGCGATAAGCATCACCATCAGCTATCGCTATCTTAATCCCAGCGAAACCCTGATGCTCAGCTGTAGCTCAGAGCTGTTCGACCGCCGCGACAACGCCGAGGCGGAGGGGCGTCACTACCTCTTGGTGGATATCATGGCCAAGAAGCAGCAGGCGCAGATCAACTACCGCTACTTTAACCTCGACGGCACCTCGGCGGGGATCATACGCATGCAGGGTAAGTATCTGGAGTTCGATGAGGCTAACGGGCGATACAACTTCTCGGTTCAGACCAAGGAGGAGAGCGGCGCCGAGTCGACCGATGCCATGCCGAGACACATGCAATACCTCTCCTATATCAGTTCCTTTAACCTGGACAGCAAGGGGATGCATAACCTCTCTATCGAGCCCCTTGAATTAGATCCCCACAGGGACTATGCCGTGGTATTGTTCCAGCCGAGTAACACCGTCTGCGGTTGCCGTATAGTGCAATAGCCGCACTTGGGCTATACTCAGGATGTGCATTTCTAAATTACTGAAATAATTCTATTATTCTGAGGTTTTGTGTCTAAGGTTAATATCAAGCAGGAAGAGTCTCTGTCGATTAAGTTCACCCATCAGATGAAGGTGGGTGACCATAGGCGGCTCGACCTCTATTTCTTTCTGCCCAAAGAGATGGGGATCAATCCCCAGAGCCTGGACGAAGAAGAATACTATCATGCGGCCATCGCCGGTCGGCGCTCCTACTACTCTTCAGGCTTGCACCTGCCGCTGGTGCAGGGGCGTTTCATCAGTCAGAAGAAGCGTACTGTCGAGGAGTTCAGGCTCTACCTCAACCTGTTTGCCTACCAGTTTGCCGTGGCTATCGAGACCGACAGCAAGGAGCTGGCCCAGGTGGAGGATGTGGAGCAGTTCTACACCTCCCTCAGGGAGCTGAGCGAGATAGTGACTCAGCTGCTGAAGAAGTTTCGCCGTAACGAGCCCAGCGACCCCAAGTGGAAGCACTATTTCGAGAACGCCGACAACTACCTCTCCTGGTTCTGCGAGCAGCGCCTGCTGAAACTCATGTCCCACGCGCCGCGCAGAAGCGACTACAGCGAGTTGGTAGAGGAGGTGATCAATCTTTGCCGCAGCGAGAGCAGCTACCGTGACGGTAAGAACTATAACTCGTCCCAGACCCTGAATGATCCAAACCGCATCTCTAACAAGATGTTGCTGCTGCGCCGCCTGATCCAGCAAGGGGTAGTATTAAAAGAGGAGCAGAAGCGACTCGGTGTGGGCCTCAAGAAGATGACCACAGGCATAGCTACCGCCTTCGTCATGCTGGTGGTCTCATCACTCATCATCAAGGCCCAGGGGATCTTCAGCGGCCTGACCATGGCGTTGGTATTTACCCTGGCGGTGATCTATGGCTTTCGCGAGATCTTCAAGGAAGATATTCGCAACGCCCTGTGGCGGGTGATCCAGAAGGGCCGTCCGCGTTGGAGCCGTATCCTGCGAGACACTACCAGCCAGGCGATGATCGCCAAGCAGCATGTGTGGATCGACTTCATCAAGTCTAAGGATCTCCCCGGGGAGATAGACGAGATATTGAAGCGCCGCCACAGCCAGAACAAGCTGGACGCCGACATACTCCACTATGGCATCAACTCGCGCATCGCCAGTAAAGACTTTCTCGCCGGTTACTCCACCATACAGGAGCAGGTGAATTTCAGCCTGGCCCCCTTCGCCCGCTACCTGGAGCGCGGCAAGGCCAAGATCTACAAGGAGGCCGACGGCAAGATCAGCAGCGACTCGGTAGAGCGCCGCTACCAGATAAACCTGGTGCTCTCCCTACAAGAGGGCCGCAAGCCACCCCAGTTTGCCCGCTACAAGATCACCATGAACCGCTCCACCATAGTGGATATCAGTGAGAGTGCGCTACCAGATGGGGTAGAGGCCATTGGGTTAGAACACGATGAGGAAGGCGCAAGTCCAAGCGCCTAGATTGTGGTATTGGCAAGCAGACCTAGCTTGGTTTTATTTAAACTTAATGTAGCGTTAACCTTCATTTTTTTGAATTGCCTGCGGAAGGTGCAGTGCATGGATGCACCAATGTCGCGATCACATGGATGTGAATGAACGACCTTATGTGCAGATACGCCTGTGAGACGCCGCAAGTACATTCCCTGTAGGCTCTGCCGAAACATCTGACCTCCATGGACGGAGGGAATGCCAAAAAATGTAGGGAACATTTTTGGCCCTGTTTCGGAAGCTCACCGGCGTATCTACACCTAGTTTCTCATCTTTTCGATTAACCATTGTGGTTGATGGATAGGGTTTATTAGATAAAGCATTTAGTTTTTGAGCTTCAACTAGCTTTGACGAATTTGGCTATGTATAGCGTTAACCGTTATTGTTTTGAATTGCCTGCGGCAGGCTTTACGTGCAGATACGCCTGTGAGACGCCGCAAGTACGTATATGGACACCTCGGATAGATCAAACATTTTGTGAGTAACAGAAAGTAATACTGCGTACGTATATCCGACCTGTTTGTGAGCATCTTCGTGCTCTGGCCTTAATGAGAACCGCGCCTTCGCTGCTT
>NZ_WRPA01000025.1 GCF_009831655.1 Shewanella insulae
TGCTATCGATAGTGCGTATGGGAAAAGAGCTGATGCGACGGCGACACAGATACCCAATGTCAGTCGATGACCTACTGAATGCCGCCAGGAAGCTGGCAGAATTATCACTCATTCACGGCTGTTGGGGTATGAATTATGAGGGGATCCTACAGAGCTCTACCTCGGCATCCATGCCTCGGAAGGTGACAAATGTGTTTACACCCGGTTCTCACTCTCTTCGATTTGGCGGCGTTTGGTATCCTAAGACTACCCAAATCTAATGCGTTTGTTAGCTGTATTGCAGCTTACTCGAATTATCGAAGTAAGACAGTTTGTTAGAAGATTCGGTCAGACTCTTGATTTCACTTAAAGGGACGTCGGTAACATAGTGCGCGCGAGTACTCATGATTTGAGCTTGCCAAATTTGTTTGGCGCTTCGTAGCTCCCATTCCAGCTTAAAATGGTCATTTTCAAAGACAACATTAAGGTATTTAAGGCGTTCAACGCCGTGACTAACACCATCAATCTCAATGCTATTCACATCCGGCTTCAAAACAACAAGGCTTGGATCGCTATAGATCCTGTAAATTCTGTAACATAGCCAAATAAAGAAAACCGGAAGCCAGAGAGTGATAACAATAACTTTACCAATTAGATTCGGTGGAATGTTTTCATGAAAAAAATAAAAAGGTAGGCAACACAATAAACACAACAAAAATACAATATATTGACCCACTGAATTTACTTTTTTGAACGAGACATCAGTCAAAATTCGACCTCATGAAAGTGCATTGGTATACAACACCTTTGTTTAGGGTTATCGAAAAAGAACGGAGCAGCGTGTAGGTTGCCACAGCTGTGCGCATTATGCACGGCGAACGGTTCAGCCCTATAATGTGACATGCAAGTTATTGGCACTTAAACTCAATCTCTGCTTGCGCATCCGACCTGAACGGAACCATATCTTTAGGAACAGCTTTAATGAGTTGAAGTTCTTTCCCTTGAGCTTGGCAATAGGAATTTGCTTCTTTTAAAGCATCAGCTTTAACCGCAGAACCAGTGACATCGAATCCCTTTTCAGATCTAGAGATCATATAGCGATCACCGCCTAATGGGACGACCCCAGATGATTGCGCGCAGGCGGTTAATATTAAAATAAAGCCAATTACTATAACTCGATTAATTTTCATTTTTCACTCAATTCACACAACGCTGCATTAAAAGGTGAACAACACCACCAACCAAGCTAACGCATTGTGCCATAAACACTAAATTTAAAGTAGTGCCAAAAATGCCCAGCATTGAGAATCCCTTATAAATGCTTTGCTGTGTATGTTTTTCAACCTAGCCACTTGATTCCAACTGTACAAATACCCATATGTGAATTGTGTGGTTGCACACACAGGTGATCCATTAACTTATTCATTTGAGGAAACTATATGGCTAATAAAGACTACAACGTTTATCAAGGTGCTGACGGCACATGGCGAGGTAAACGCCAAGATGCTAATAGAGCAAGTGTAACAGGTAGTACCCAGAAAGAGGTTTTTGAAAAAACTAGAGAACTAGCTAAAAAAGCTCAATCTGAAGTATCTATACACAGAGGTGACAATAACAAAATCCGTGATAAGCATAGCTATGGGAATGACCCTAAAAGCTCAAAGGGCTAACAATTAATCATTTGGGGAAATGGATGTCCCCAGAATATACATAACGCCGCCAGCAGGGACCGTTTTTGGTTCCTCTGGCTGACTTTGTTAGGCTGGAGCATTACTCCACTCCTCCGACTTAAACCTATCCACTGTTTCTTCAATAGCCTCTTTGGGGCCTAGCTATAACAATAAATGGAATCAGAGTTATCTTTTGAGGGAGTTAATTGGCGCGTTTTGATTGGCTTTTTCATTCCCTGAATGGCGTCGTCGATGTTTGATTCGAGTTGGCCTAACTCTGTCCTTGATTGGTGATACTTTAGTCTATCTTGTGGTTGGCATTCAACATGTCACTTCACATTTTGTTGCGTTTTTTTGCTCTAAAAATAATAACTTGTATCAGTGACAAACAAATGAAGCTTATTCGAAGAGACGTTGGACACCCAGTGTAGATGCATTTGCGGACGTCGATGGCAGGGATGCCATCGTCGAGCCTCCACGGATGGATTCACGGCGTGTAGCAAATGTATCTGCACATAAGCGAGCCGCAGGCTATAGGTTGCCACGAAGGATCGACCTTCAATGTACTAGCCAATACCAATTACTGCCATATGCAAATACCACTATCCCCCTCGCCGGGTAGGCGTTAGGTAGCCATGAAGGTACGACCTTCAATGTACTAGCCAATACCAATTGCTGCCATACGCAAATACCACTATCCCCCTCGCCGGGCAGGCGTTAGGTTGCCATGAAGGTTCGACCTTCAAATGACCTAAACAAACACCAATGAAATCTGCGGCAAGCACTAAACATCAATAAAGATTCGACCTCCAATTCCCCGCCCGACTAGAATCCCGCCAAATTCATTTGGCAATAAAAAACCCCGTATTCTCATACGGGGTTTCTCATCAATCGCGATTCATGGCTTAATCGTTAAGCTCAGAATCCCTATCCATGTTCTCAGTATTCTCTAACCACAAGGCGTTGATGATACCGAAAGAACACGCCAGCAAAATGCCTAATATCCAAGCAAAATACCACATAGTGTCGGCTCCTGTTAGTAAAGTGACGTCTTGTTGTCTTCGATGTAACTACGGCTCAAGCGACCAAACATCTTGAAGTAAGTCCAGATGGTATAGCTTAGCACGATAGGTACGAAAATCGCGGCCGCCCAGGTCATCACAGTTAGTGTCATGTGACTCGCTGTGGCATCCCACATGGTCAGGCTCACATTTGGCTCAAGTGATGATGGCATCACGAACGGGAACATGGCCGCGCCGCAGGTCAGGATCACCATAGCCACGGTCAGCGAGCTGAACAGGAAGGCGAAACCAGAGCGGTTGAAACGACTCGCCAGCAGCGCCAATACCGGCATGCCGATACCCAGGATTGGGAACAGCATGGTCACTGGATACTTGTCGTAGTTGGCAAGCCAGGCACCCGCCTCTAGCGCAACCGTCTTAAGGGCTGGGTTAGACGCGCCGTGGGTGTCGATAGTCGAGGTCACCACATAGCCGTCGATACCATTAGCCAGCCATACACCGGCCAGGGTAAAGAGCACGGCTACCAGGGCCGCAGCCACCTGGGTCGCCGTCGCCGCACGCACACGCAGCTCGCCTTCTGTCTTCATCTGTAGCCAAGAGGCGCCCTGCATGATGATCATAGACACGCTCACCAGACCGGCCAACAGGCCGAAGGGATTCAGCAGGCCAAACAGACCACCGTGGTAGGTCGCACGCAGGTACTCGTCGAAGTTAAAGGGTACACCTTGCAACAGGTTACCGAAGGCAACGCCTATGATGAGCGGCGGTACGAAACCACCCACAAACAGCGCCCAGTCCCAGGCCTTACGCCATCTTGGATCTTCGATCTTAGAGCGGTAATCGAAGCCTACAGGACGCAGGAACAGGGCAAACAGCACCAACATCATGGCCACATAGAAGCCAGAGAAGGAGACCGCGTACACCATAGGCCAGGCCGCAAACAGCGCGCCACCTGCGGTGATCAGCCATACCTGGTTACCGTCCCAGTGGGGGGCGATCGAGTTGATCATAATGCGGCGCTCGGTATCGTCCTTACCGATAATCGGTAGCAAGGCACCCACGCCCATGTCGAAACCGTCGGTGACGGCAAATCCGATGAACAGCACACCAATGAGCGCCCACCAGACAAATCTTAATATTTCATAATCAAACATAATCAGATCTCCGGTTTAAGCTTCTAGGTTTTCAAAGTGATAACGGCCCGTCTTGAGACTGCTAGGTCCCTTACGTGCAAACTTGATCATCAAGAACAGCTCAATCACCAGCAAGACTGTGTAGAACAGGGTGATAGAAATGATACTGAACCAGAGATCCGCCGCGCTTAGGCTAGAGGCCGACATGAAGGTTGGTAGCACCTCTGAGATGGTCCAGGGCTGACGACCGTACTCGGCGACGAACCAACCACACTCGATGGCGATCCAAGGCAGTGGCAGGCTGTACAGCGCGGCCTTAAGTACCCAAGGCTTCTCTTCGATCTGATGACGTGTGCTCTGCCAGAAGGCCGCCGCAAACACAAACAGCATGATGACACCCAGGCCAACCATCACTCGGAAGCTCCAGAACATAGGGGCAACCGACGGGATAGAGTCCTTGGCGGCCGCCTTGATCTGCTCTTCTGTCGCATCGACCACATTGTCTGTGTAACGCTTAAGCAGCAGGCCATAACCCAAATCGACCTTGGCAGCCTCGAAGGCGGCACGCAGCTCAGGGGTTTCGTTGCCGGCGCGCAGCTCGGTCAACATGGCGTATGCCTTCATGCCGTTGCGAATACGCTCCTCGTGCTCGACGATAAGGTCGCGGATACCGGTAACCTCTTCATCGATAGAACGGGTGGCGATGATACCCATGGCGTATGGGATCTTGATGGCATAATCTGTGTGCATGGTTTCCTGATTCGGGAAACCCACCGCGGTAAAGGCCGCGGGTGCAGGTTCTGTGTGCCATTCGGCTTCGATAGCCGCCAGCTTAACGCGCTGGGCCTCGCCCACCTTATAGCCTGACTCGTCACCCAGTACGATGACCGACAGGATTGACGCCATACCAAAGCTGGCCGCGATGGCAAAAGAGCGGCGGGCAAACGGCAGGTCACGCTTCTTCAGTATGTAGTAAGCGCTAATCGCCAGTACAAACATGGCGCCGGCAACATAGCCAGATGCCACGGTGTGAACAAACTTCACCTGGGCAACCGGGTTAAACAGCACCTCGGCGAAGCTGGTCATCTCCATACGCATGGTTTCGTAGTTGAACACGCTGCCCACTGGGTTCTGCATCCAGCCGTTGGCCACCAGGATCCACAGCGCCGACATGTTTGAACCCAGTGCCACCAACCAGGTGACCGCCAGGTGTTGACGCTTGCTGAATCTGTCCCAACCGAAGAAGAACATACCCACCAGGGTGGATTCGAGGAAGAAGGCCATCAAGCCTTCGATAGCCAGCGGCGCACCGAAGATGTCACCCACATAGTGAGAATAGTATGACCAGTTAGTCCCGAACTGGAACTCCATCGCCAAACCTGTGGTAACGCCAAGGGCGAAGTTAATACCAAATAACTTACCCCAGAACTTGGTCATATCTTTATAGATCTGCTTATTGGTCATCACATAGAGTGATTCCATAATGGCCAGCAAGAACGCCAGCCCCAAGGTCAAAGGTACAAACAGGAAGTGATACATAGCTGTCAGCGCAAACTGTAAGCGCGAGAGCTCTACAACCTCTTCAACAATCATCAGTGACTCCTTAGGTGGTGCGATCATTCTTCAAGGTTAGATCCCCATCAACCCGGAAAAATGCCTAATTAGGAATTTTATTATTCAAGTAATTTGTCAGACCCTAGTCTCACAAACCGCCAAATTTTAACTTTTTGCCTCTATCAAGCGTCGCTAACGCTCAAAAAGGCCCTCCCACCCACTTTTTTGAGAGACGGCTCACAAAACCTTGCGGTTTTTAAGCTCTCGTCGCATAAAATGGCCGAGAAAATCAATTTAAATCATTTTTTTCAGAAACTTATAGCAAGGCATGTCAAACGTACCCTAGCCATTTTATACCATTCAAAATTGATTCAAATCAATCAATCGCGGCGTGGATAGTGGGTTTTGCGGACGGTGCCACACTTCACCCGACAACACGCTTGCCAAAACATTAAAATCATGGTAGGAGCTCAGCTAGTTTTATTAAAAACCATAGTTTTAACAAACTTCACCCCATATCACACAAAAAACAACATTTAACAAATCTTAACAAATACAGGGTCAATATAACTAACCGAAATAAGAATGCCAGAACATACAAAACAAGCATTAAATTAGTAACATAACCACCACCTATAGTTATAAATAAAAAACCAAACCCTTTTCATGGGTTAGATATTCTAATGCTAATTTGAAATTTTAATCGTTTGTCGTAAAGACGTCATTTGCTTACTATATCCCTGTGTTAAGGAGACGGCTCAATCAACCCGGTGAAGTTGCCCGGCAAGCCACACTCCGCTCACATCATTAATCACTGTGTGGAGAATCCGTTATGAAAAACCTATTTGAACGTCTAGTTAACAGCTACAAGCGCACTTTTGTTGAACTCTATACCGCAAGAGAGCTATAAGTAGCCCTTTTTCCCTCTTTCCTTGAAGTTTTGTTAGCGCAAAACGGCCACCGTTTTCTCCTCGAAGGCGGTGGCTTTTTACTTTATGCAGCTTATATTTAGGTGATACCAGGCTAGTTTAGCAGAAGCTAAACAAAAGAGGTTGCCTAATACCAATTTTACTCGGTTTCGGCATTAGACAGTATTTGCGTAAACTAAACATAAAAAAGGTCAATACAGCTTCTTTATTTCTATTTAGTAGTTCCAGATATAATAATGTACGGCTAAGTACATGTATCTTAGCGATTTTAAGCTAACCCTTTATGGGTATAAAAAAAGGGCCTCGAAATTTCGAGGCCCTTTTTGCATCAATAAAACCGCTAAGCTTAGGTTAGCCTAATTTAGCGCGGACGTTTCTGAACATTCTCATCCATGGGCTGTCTTCGCCCCACTCGTCAGGATGCCATGAGTTGGCCACGGTTCTAAACACACGCTCAGGGTGTGGCATCATGATGGTGACGCGACCGTCTGTGCTACAGATCCCCGTTAAGGCGTTTGGCGAGCCGTTAGGATTCTCTGGGTATTGCGTCGCTACCTGACCATGGCCATCGACGAAACGTAGCGCGACAGTGCCAGAGGCCTCTGCGGCGGCTAGCGCCTCAGGCGATGCGAACTCGGCGCGACCCTCACCGTGAGACACGGCGATCGGCATGCGAGAGCCTTCCATGCCTTCGAAGAAGAGGGATGGGCTCTTCTGCACTTCCACCAGGCTGAAACGCGCCTCGAAGCGCTCGGAGCGGTTACGCACGAAGTGTGGCCAATGCTCTGTGCCTGGAATGATATCTTTCAGGTTAGAGAGCATCTGACAACCGTTACACACCCCAAGGGCGAAGCTGTCGTTACGCCCGAAGAAGCGGCTGAACTCTTCACGGGCGCGGCCGTTGAACAGAATCGACTTAGCCCAACCTTCACCGGCGCCCAGCACGTCACCGTAGGAGAAGCCACCACAGGCCGCCAGGCCCTGGAACTCTTCTAGGCTGATACGGCCCGAGAGAATGTCTGACATGTGAACGTCGCGGCTCTCGAAGCCGGCGCGATCGAAGGCGGCGGCCATCTCGAGGTGCGAGTTAACCCCCTGCTCACGCAGAATCGCCATCTTAGGCGCTGTGCCCTTGAGGATATAAGGTGCGGCGATATCTTCGCTCGGGTCGAACTTGAGATCCACGGTCAAGCCTGGGGCATCGGCCACCTGCTTGAGCTTGAACTCTTCCTCTGCACACTCTGGGTTATCACGCATCGCCTGCATGCGATAAGTGGTCTCGGCCCAGATGGTACGCAGCTCGGTGCGTGACTCGGCCAATACCTCATTTGATGCATCGCGGATGATAATGCTGTCGCCGGCCACAGGCTTGGCAACCACATGGCAGGTCACACCGGCCTCCTGGTACTGCGCCTTGATAGCCTGGCTATCGGCGGCGCGCACCTGGATCACGGCGCCCAGCTCTTCGTTGAACAAACGCTCAAGGTGAGTGCCCGTCAGCGCGCTGAGATCCACATCCAGACCCGTGTTACCGGCGAACGCCATCTCTACTAAGGTAGTGAACAAGCCACCGTCGCTACGGTCGTGATAGGCCAGCAGCGCCTTGTCAGCTACTAGCGCCTGAGTCACCTCGAAGAAGCCACGCAGCAGCGCCGCATCGGCCAAATCTGGCGCCTTGTCGCCCAGCTCACCGTACACCTGCGCCAGACATGAACCGCCCAGGCGACGCTCGCCCTGGCTAAGGTCGACCAGCAGCAGCTCGGTATCGCCCTTGTCGCTTCTCAGCTCAGGAGTCACCGTCTTACGAATATCCTGCACCGCACCGAAGGCAGTGATCACCAGCGACATAGGCGAGGTAACCGCCTTATCTTCGCCGCCATCCTGCCAGGCCGTCTTCATCGACATAGAGTCTTTACCCACGGGGATGGTGAGATCCAGCTCAGGACACAGCTCTTCGCCCACGGCCTTGACCGCCTCGTACAGACCCGCGTCTTCACCCGGGTGACCCGCGGCAGACATCCAGTTAGCCGACAGCTTGATACGCTTGAGTGAGCCGATATCACTGCCGGCGATGTTCATGATAGATTCGGCTACCGCCATGCGCGCCGAGGCGCCAAAGTCCAGCAGTGCCAGGGGCGTGCGCTCGCCCATAGACATGGCTTCACCGCTGTAGGAGTCGAAGCTAGATGCGGTCACGGCGCAGTCGGCCACCGGCACCTGCCAAGGACCAACCATCTGGTCACGATTCACCAGACCGGTTACCGTGCGGTCACCGATAGTGATCAGGAAGGTCTTCTCGGCAACAGTAGGCAGACGCAGTACGCGGCGCACCGCGTCTTTGAGCTCGATCGTCTCTTGTGCCAGCGCTGGCGATTCCGCCTTTTGCGACACCACGTCACGGCTCATCTTAGGCGCCTTGCCTAGTAAGACTTCAAGGGGCAGATCGATAGGCTTGTTGTCGAAGTGCTCATCCGACAGGCTCAGGTGACGCTCCTCGGTTGCCTCACCCACCACGGCAAATGGCGCGCGCTCACGCTCACAGATGGCGGTGAACAACTCAAGGTTTTCCGGCGCTACAGAGAGAACATAACGCTCCTGCGACTCGTTACACCAGATCTCCAGCGGGCTCATGCCCGGCTCGTCCGATGGCACGTTACGCAGCTCGAAACGACCACCGCGTCCGCCGTCGTCCACCAACTCAGGGAAGGCGTTTGACAGACCGCCCGCACCCACGTCGTGGATAAATTGAATTGGGTTAGCATCGCCCATCTGCCAGCAGCGATCGATCACTTCCTGGCAACGACGCTCCATCTCTGGGTTGTCACGCTGCACGGAGGCGAAATCGAGATCTTCGCTCGACTGACCCGAAGCCATGGAGGAGGCCGCGCCGCCGCCCAGGCCGATGTTCATCGCAGGGCCACCCAGTACGATCAGCTTGGCGCCGACGGTGATCTCACCCTTCTGCACATGCTCTTCGCGAATGTTACCCAGACCACCGGCAAGCATAATAGGCTTGTGATAGCCACGCACCTCGACACCGTTGTGGCTCGAGACTTGTTGCTCGTAGGTACGGAAGTAGCCCAGCAGCGCCGGACGACCAAATTCGTTGTTAAAGGCCGCGCCGCCCAATGGGCCTTCGGTCATGATATCCAGCGCGGTAACGATGCGATCTGGCTTACCATAATCGCCTTCCCACGGCTGTACGAAACCTGGGATCTTAAGGTTTGATACGCTAAAGCCGGTGAGGCCAGCCTTTGGCTTAGAGCCGCGACCGGTTGCGCCTTCGTCGCGGATCTCACCGCCTGAACCTGTGGCTGCACCCGGGTATGGGCTGATGGCCGTCGGGTGGTTGTGAGTCTCCACCTTCATCAGGATATGCATTGGCTCTGTGTGATAGGCATAAACCCCATTTTGTTCGGGGAAGAAACGGCCGGCGACAGAACCTTCCATCACGGCGGCGTTGTCTTTATAGGCAGATAGAACGTGCTCAGGGGTCTTCTCGAAGGTGTTCTTGATCATCTTGAACAGCGACTTTGGCTGCACCTCGCCGTCGATGGTCCAGTCGGCGTTGAAGATCTTGTGACGGCAGTGCTCTGAGTTCGCCTGGGCAAACATCATCAGCTCGACATCGTTGGGGTTACGATTCAGACGCTGGAAGTTTTCCACCAGGTAGTCGATCTCATCCGGCGCCAGCGCCAGACCCAGTTTAACGTTGGCCGCTTCCAGTGCCGCCTTGCCTTCGCCCAGCACGTCGACGCTGGTAAAGACTGCAGGCTCGGTGCGGGCAAACAGACTGCTCGCCTGCTCGAAATCTGCCAGAACCACTTCGACCATGCGGTCGTGCAGCAGGCCAAGCAGCTGTTTCTGCTGGGCGTCGTCCAGATTATCGGCCTGAACATAGTAGGCAATACCGCGCTCTAGGCGCTTGACCTTGTTCAGACCACAATTATGAGCGATGTCGGTCGCTTTCGACGACCATGGAGAGATGGTGCCCGGACGCGGCGTTACGAAGTACAAAGTGCCTTGGGGCGCATGTGCTTCAATCGCAGGTCCATAGGTTAACAGTTTGGCCAGCTGCTGGGTTTCGCCAGCGTCCAACGCCTCTGTCAAATCGGCTAAATGAATGAACTCAGCATAGATATCTTGTACTGGAAGCGCCGCACTCTGACAGGCCTCCATTAGCTTTTGGACTCTAAACGCTGATAATGCTGGGGCTCCGCGGATGATCTCCATCACGTCTTTTCACCTTATTATTTATAATTGCAGGGTCAGATCTGGCGCTATTATAGGGAAATGTGGGGCACAAATCATCCGTAGCTTGGCTTCAAAACGGCGTTTCTCTCGATTTATTATCACCATAGCGCGAAAACAGCTTTACGTTTTAAAGAAACTGGCGCAGCGCCAATTTCATGCCCCATACTTAAGTGGGCTAAACGCCAAAATCATCCATAGACCAACAAACAATTTCAGCCGAAATAATCGCCATTATTGCCTTTGACCAGCTTGTGATATAATCGTCGGCCGATTTTTATAAAATGGATTAAAAAATAGTAACTTAATGAGAACTTTCCTGCTGATTCTATACTGTGTATCGCTACTGACGGCTTGTCAGGGCGAACGCGTGGAACCAGCAAAAGTGGTTGAGACCCAGCCCAAAACCCAGCTCAATGTCGGTACCTTGTACGGCGCGCAGATCTATGTGACCACGGGTCAGGGACTCGCGGGCTTCGACTATGAGATGGCCGAGCGCTTCGCCAGACATCAGGGGCTTGAGCTCAAGATGCAGCCCTACCCCACCATAGGCGATCTCTACCAGGCCATGCAGACGGGTGAGATAGACCTGATCGCCGCGGGACTGGCCGATACCCAGAGCCGCAGAGAACAGTTCAGGCTGGGGCCACCGCTCTACTATGTTAATCAGGTACTGGTCTACAAGCAGGGGGCCAAATACCCTGCGGATATCAGCCAGCTGGATGACAACATTACCGTGATCTCCGACTCCTCCTTTATCGAGACCCTGGCCGAGCTGCAAAAACTCTACCCCGAGCTGGTATGGGATCAACAAGGAGACAAGGATAGCGAAGAGCTGCTGGCGATGATCGCCCGCGACGAGATAAGCTATACCATAGCCGATTCGACCACCTTCGAGATCAATCGCCGCTACATGCCGGAACTCAGGGCCGGTCCTGTACTACGTGAAGATCAGGCCGTGGTCTGGCTGTTGCCCCCCAACGGCAGCGATCGATTGATGAGCGATCTGCTGAGTTTCTGGCATAAAGAGAAACGGGCAGGCACCCTGGCCCACCTGAACGAGAAATATTTCGCCCATGTGAAGCGCTTCGACTATGTGGATACTCGCGCCTTCCTGCGGGCCATAGACAGCAGACTCCCCAAGTACCGCGATAACTTTGTCGAATATGCCGGCGATCTCGACTGGCGTAAGCTGGCGGCCACCGCCTACCAAGAGTCTCATTGGAACCCCAACGCCCGCTCACCCACAGGCGTGCGCGGCTTGATGATGCTTACCCTGCCCACCGCCAAACAGATGGGAATTTCGAATCGTCTCGATCCAGAGCAGAGCATACGCGGCGGCGCCAAATACCTGAGCGACATCCTCAATCGCCTGCCGGAATCGATTCCGGAGAATCAGCGCATGTGGTTTGCGCTGGCCTCCTACAACATAGGCTATGGCCATGTGGAAGATGCCCGCAAGCTGGCGCAATCTATGGGACTTAACCCCAGTGCCTGGCGCGACTTGAAGAAGGTATTGCCCCTGCTGCAGAAGCGTAAGTACTACAAACAGACCCGTTACGGCTATGCCCGCGGCAGCGAGGCGGTTCACTATGTGGATAACATCAGGCGCTACTACGACACCCTGGTATGGATTGACAATCAGCATCAACAGCTACAAGATGAGATGATGGAAGCGCAACAACAAACAGCCGAAAAACAATCACAAAGCGGTGTTTCAGCGAGTCAGCCCGATTAATAAGCTAACGCTTGTGATATAGATAGCGCAGCGGCCTAACGGAGGTTCATCATGAAAAGAAAGACCTTAAACAATCTGTCTTCACGGCGAAGAACTCTGCTTAAGATACGCCACCAACATACGATCAACCGACAGAAGCAGTTCTTCACCTTCATCAAGCAACCTGGCAGCCTGAGCCCAATCGACTAATCAAGGCAGCGCCAAAACAAACTAATGACTCTAAAAAAAACAAGGGCCTATTGCCCTTGTTTTTTTTCTGCCATCTTAAGTGCCTTCTTCTCCTGGCGTCGCCGGCGAAAGAAGGCGCTGAGCTGCTCGCCGCACTCGCCCGCCAGCACCCCAGAGGTCACCTCAAGCTGATGATTGAAGGCGCTGTTTCTCACCAGATCCATCACGCTGCCGGCCGCGCCAGTCTTGAGATCGTCGGCGCCATACACCAGACGACCGATTCTGGCGTGCACCATGGCCCCAGCGCACATGGCGCAGGGCTCTAGGGTGACATACAAGGTGGTATCAAGCAGACGATAGTTTTCCACCAGCTGGCCCGCGGCGCGAATACACTCCATCTCGGCGTGGGCACTGGCATCGTGACGGCAGATGCTGAGGTTATAGCCTGTCGCTATCACCCTGTCGTCTTTCACTAGCAGAGCGCCCACCGGCACCTCACCCTGTAACTCCGCCTGGGCGGCCAGCGCCATGGCTTGACGCATAAAGGCCTCATCTTTTGCCGCCTGCTGCTCCAGGCTGACTCGATTCTCTATCGACTTACTCATCTGTTCTCTATCATTTTGGCCACAAGGACCCTGCTGTCGTCTAAGCTTATCGGCTTACTTTATCTAGCAGGAACATAATGCCACTCAAATAAAAAAGGGCATATCACTATGCCCCCTTTCTATCTCTCAACTCATCTTATCGCGGAATTATTCCCACTCGATGGTTGCAGGTGGCTTACCCGAGATATCGTAAACCACGCGAGAGATACCGTCGATCTCATTGATGATACGGTTGGAGACTCTGCCAAGGAAGTCGTATGGCAGATGCGCCCAGTGGGCCGTCATGAAGTCTATGGTTTCCACCGCACGCAGGGATACCACCCAGTCGTATTTACGGCCATCGCCCATCACGCCCACACTGCGTACCGGCAGGAAGACGGTAAAGGCCTGGCTCACCTTGTTGTACAGGTCGGCCTTATGTAGCTCTTCGATGAAGATGGCATCGGCACGGCGCAGCAGGTCACAGTACTCTTTCTTCACTTCACCCAGTACACGTACCCCCAGGCCTGGGCCAGGGAATGGGTGGCGATAAAGCATGTTGTAAGGCAGGCCAAGCTCTAGACCTATCTTACGCACTTCATCCTTAAACAGCTCGCGTAGCGGCTCGACCAGCCCCAGCTCCATATCATCCGGTAGACCGCCAACGTTATGGTGTGACTTGATCACGTGCGCCTTACCGGTAGCACTGCCCGCCGATTCGATCACGTCCGGATAGATGGTGCCCTGCGCCAGCCACTTGGCATTAACGCACTTGCGTGACTCTTCATCGAAGATATCGACAAACACCTTGCCTATGATCTTACGCTTGGCTTCTGGGTCAGCTTCACCGGCCAGCGCCTCGAGGAAACGTGATTCGGCGTCGACGTGAACGATATTCAGGCCGAAGTGATCGCCAAACATCTCCAGAACCTGATCGGCCTCGTTCAGACGCAGCAGACCGTTATCGACAAATACACAGGTCAGCTTGCTGCCGATAGCGCGGTGCAGCAGCATGGCCACGACCGAAGAGTCTACGCCGCCAGACAGACCCAGGATAACCTCGTCATCGCCGACCTGCTCCTTGATACGAGCCACAGCGTCTTCGATGATAGAAGCAGGCTTCCAGTTGGCTTCACACTGACAGATATCCAGCGTGAAATGCTCCAGCATGCGCTTCCCCTGACGGGTGTGAGTCACTTCCGGGTGGAACTGAACGCCGTAGAAGCGCTTCTCTTCGTTTGCCATTGCGGCATAAGGACAGGTATCTGTCTTAGCCACAGTCACGAAACCTTCAGGGATCTCGGAGACCTTGTCGCCGTGGCTCATCCAGACATCCAGCAGCGCCTTGCCGCTGTCGCTGACCGCATCTTCGATGCTCTTGAACAGCTCAGATGCCGCCTGAACTTCTACCTGGGCATAGCCGAATTCACCTTCGCCTACACCTTTGATCACCTTACCGCCCAGCTGCTCTGACATGGTCTGCATGCCGTAGCAGATCCCAAGTACGGGCACGCCGGCGTTAAACACATATTCAGGGGCACGAGGCGAATTGTCGGCGGTGACGCTCTCTGGACCACCGGCCAAGATAATACCGTTAGGCGCAAAGGCTTTGATCTGCTCTTCAGACACATCCCAGGCCCAAAGCTCACAGTAAACACCGATCTCACGGATACGGCGGGCAATCAATTGCGTGTACTGAGATCCAAAATCGAGAATGAGGATCTTATGATCATGAATGTTGCTCATGCTTTACCTTTTATCTTTCAGATTTTTTGCCAATGTCCTATTTATCAAGACCTGGCTTAAGAAAAGGCAGTGTATTTTTCAATGACACTGCCTGATTTCAATAATTAAGAACCGCTACGATAGTTAGGGGCTTCTTTGCTGATGGTCACGTCGTGAACGTGGGACTCACCCATACCCGCCGAGGTCACCTTCACAAATTCCGCCTTCTCATTAAGGTCTTTAATGGTAGGACATCCTGTGAGCCCCATGCATGAACGTAGGCCACCCATGTGTTGATGGATGATCTCCTTCAGCTTCCCCTTATAAGGCACGCGCCCCTCGATACCCTCGGGTACCAGCTTATCGGCGGCGTTATCGCTCTGGAAGTAACGGTCTGAAGAACCTTGTGTCATGGCACCCAATGAACCCATGCCGCGGTATGACTTGTATGCACGGCCGTTGTATAGCTCGGTTTCACCTGGCGCCTCGTCGGTACCGGCAAACATAGAGCCCGCCATGATGCATGATGCACCGGCCGCCAGCGCCTTAGCCAAGTCGCCAGAGAAGCGGATGCCGCCATCGGCGATAACCGGGATATCTAAGTGCTTAACTGCCGCAGCGGCATCGGATACTGCGGTAATTTGCGGTACACCCACACCGGTTACGATACGTGTGGTACAGATAGAGCCTGGGCCAATACCTACCTTAACGGCGTTCACACCGGCTTCAACCAATGCCAGGGCACCTTCAGCCGTGGCCACGTTACCGCCAACGATCTGTAGATCTGGATACTTGCCGCGGGTGTCGCGAATACGCTGAAGTACGCCTTCAGAGTGACCGTGAGATGAATCGATAAGCAGCACGTCGATACCGGCCTTAACCAGGGCGTCGACACGCTCTTCGTTGCCAGCACCGGCACCTACAGCCGCACCGACCCGCAGGCGACCCAACTCATCTTTACAGGCGTTAGGCTTACGCTCGGCTTTTTGGAAATCTTTAACTGTGATTAGGCCTTTGAGTCTGAAGTCAGCATCGACCACCAGAACCTTCTCGACGCGGTGAGCGTGCATCAACTTCTGCACTTCATCCAGCGGCGTGCCTTCAGGCACAGTCACCAGACGCTCTTTAGGCGTCATCACCTTGTCAACGGTGCGAGACCAGTCGGTGATGAAACGTACGTCACGACCCGTGATGATGCCCACCAACTCATTGGCTTCGTCAATCACAGGATAACCCGCAAAGCCGTTCTTCTCAGTCAGGGCCTTAAGCTGCTCAAGTGTCGTATTAGGCGTGACCGTTACAGGTTGCTGAACGATACCGGCTTCATAGATCTTTACCTGGCGAACTTGCTCGGCCTGCTGCTCTATGCTCATATTTTTATGGATAAAACCAATACCACCTTCCTGTGCCATGGCGATGGCAAGGCGCGCTTCAGTCACGGTATCCATGGCTGCAGACACGATAGGCATATTGAGTTCGATCTTTTGGGTTAAGCGAGTCTTAAGAACGGCAGTGTTAGGGAGTACGGTCGAGTGTGCAGGAACAAGCAACACATCATCAAAGGTTAGTGCTTCTTTTTTTAAACGTAGCATGGCAACATCTCCCCATGTAGGTGATATAAGAGGTAAAATATTGCGGCGGGATTATACCTTGCATATTGGGTGTGGTAAATGGAAAATAGTAAAAAAGTCGCTTTAGTAGCAAAATATCTATGAAAATGCCGAAAAATAATGTTTACACCGTATCTCGCCTCAATGGAGAAGTGCGGCAATTACTCGAAGGTGAACTGGGTAAGGTCTGGCTCGAAGCAGAAATATCCAATTTTTCGGCCCCCAGCTCGGGGCACTGGTATCTCACCCTGAAAGACAACTATGCCCAGGTCCGCGCCGCCATGTTTAAGGGACGTAACCGCGCCGTTACCTTCCGCCCGGCCAATGGCCAACAGGTGTTAGTCAAGGGCGCCATCAGCGTCTATGAGCCCAGGGGCGACTATCAGCTGATCATCGACTCCATGTTGCCCGCGGGCGATGGCCTGCTGGCCCAGCAATATGAAGCCCTCAAGATGAAGCTGGCTGCCGAAGGCCTGTTTACCGCCGACACCAAGCGGCCGCTACCCGATAACATACAGCGCATCGGGGTGATCACCTCGTCAACGGGCGCCGCCATCAGAGACGTATTGCACGTGTTGCAAAGGCGCGACCCCTCCATAGAAGTGATCATCTACCCCAGCCAGGTACAGGGAGAACATGCCGACAAGTCATTGTGCCATGCCATCATGCAGGCCAACGACCGAATGGAGGTTGATGTGCTGCTGCTCACCCGTGGCGGCGGCTCACTGGAAGATCTCTGGAGTTTCAATAGCGAGGCCCTGGCCCATACCATCTATAACAGCGCCCTGCCCGTGGTTTCTGCCGTGGGTCACGAGGTGGATACTACCATCAGCGACTATGTCGCCGATCTGCGCGCCCCTACCCCTTCTGCCGCGGCAGAGCTACTGTCCCAGGATGCGCTCAGCAAGGCCGACAAGCTCAAGATGGCCATGACACGCCTCAAGCAGGGCTGGCAGCACTATGGCCTGAAACAGGCCCAGCGTTTCAGCCAGCTGCGCCACAGGTTAGAGCGCCAGGATCCCAAGCGCCGCCTGCAGCAATATGAGCAGAGATTCGACGAGCTGCAGCTCAGACTAGGCGCCGCGCTAACGAGTAAGCTGCATCAGATGGAGCGCCGCCAGCAGTCTCTACATGCCAGATTAAATCAGGTCTCTCCCAGCCATCAGCTGGCCTTGGCATCGAGCCGCCTGAGCCACCAGAATCAAAGATTACAAAGCGCCATGCAGGCCAGGCTCAATTCGGCGGAAAAGTCGCTGCAATATGCCGCCCATCAATTGGAGACCGTCAGTCCGCTGGCAACCCTGAGCCGCGGCTACAGCATCACCCTCGACGCCGAGGGTAAGGTGCTGCATAGCGCGCAAGATGTCCGCACAGGCGATCGCCTCACCACTAAACTGGTAGATGGCGAGGTGAGCTCGACGGTAGTTTAAACCCTCATATAAAAAACGCCCTTGCGGGCGTTGAATTGAGTATTTAACAACTTAATAAAATAAACGGCCTATTTTCTCGGACCGACCGGCACCATGATGTGTGCATAAGGTGTGCCCTTCCACATCACATAGGGGCCACCGGCGTAAGGGTCGGTTGGCAGGCTGTCGAGCAGGGCGGGATCCGGCATGAGAATCATCAGGTGTGGCCCCTCGACAATCCACTGATTGTCTTTGGTTTCGCCCTCGGCGTAGGGATCGGTATTGCTCGCGCCACCATCACCAGCCAGCATATAGGAGATCCCCACTGCCTTGGCCTGAAACGGCTTCTTATTCATCCAGGCGTCGGCCCACTCCATCCAGGGACCATCCATACACATAGGCGCCGTGCCTTGCAGGCTAGGTGGGGTCGGGAAACAGGTATAGTCGACACTACCCTTTTGCAGGACATTATTGTCCCAGTCCATCACTGTAACCTTATCCCTCAGGGTCGGCGGCGCGGCATTGAGTGCGTCTTCGAGTAAGGCCTGTTTATCTGCAGCCTGGGCGGCACCAGCCAAGAGAGCCAGCGTGGCGGCAAGCAGCAGGGGTTGTTGGTGTTTCATAACACTATCCTCAGGTGAGTTAAACTACCTTAATTACTGCACTCTTGAGTATAGTCGGCATCCCTATAAAGGCTCGATTTGCTTGCATTAAGTAGTTTATGAGACCAAAGGCAAGGAAATGGGCAGGATAAAACACCGAGATAGCAAAAAGGCCAGCACTAGGCTGACCTTTTGAGTTCGACAGAAAGCGTTACTTCTTCTTGTCTTTGATGTGACTCATCATGCGCTTGCGGCGACGCTCCTGACTCACGGTGAGCTTCTTGGTGTTGAGGCCCTCGAACGGGTTGCCTCCTTCCTGGAAGCGAACCTGAATCGGCGTGCCCATCACCTTGAGTGAGCGACGGTAGTAGTTCATCATGAAGCGCTTGTAGGAATCGGGCAGCTTCTTCACCTGGTTACCATGGATAACCACGATAGGCGGATTGTAACCACCTGCGTGGGCGTATTTAAGCTTAACACGGCGACCGTTAACCAGAGGCGGCTGGTGATCATCCTGAGCCATCTGCATGATGCGGGTCAGCATAGAGGTACTCACGCGGCGCGTGGCGCTCTCGTAGGCTTCTTCAACCGACTCGAACAGGTGACCTACACCCGTGCCATGCAGTGCCGAGATAAAGTGAATGCGGGCAAAATCGATAAAGCCCAGACGACGGTCGAGTTCACTCTTCACGCGATCCTTCACGTCCTGATCGATACCGTCCCACTTGTTGACCGCGATCACCAGGGCGCGACCTGCGTTAAGGGCAAAGCCCAGCAGGCCAAGATCTTGCTCGGCGATCCCCTCGCGGGCATCGACCACCAAGAGTACCACGTTGGCGTCTTCGACCGCCTTAAGGGTCTTGATCACCGAGAACTTCTCGACTGTTTCGTGTACCTTGCTGCGACGACGCACACCGGCGGTGTCGATGATCACATACTCCTGACCATCGCGCTCCAGTGGAATATAGATGCTGTCGCGAGTCGTACCCGGCTCGTCATAGACCACGACGCGCTCTTCACCCAGGATGCGGTTAGTCAGGGTCGACTTACCCACGTTAGGCTTACCGATAATTGCCAGCTTGATCGGCAGATCCTGCAGACGCTGCTGCTCCGCCTCGGCCTCTTCCTCTGTGTACTGGCGCTCGTCGGCTTCCTCTTCGCCTTCACCTTCACGGTTCAGGCCCATGGCCTCGGCGTAAGGGGTCAGCGCGTATTCGATCATGTTGGTCACACCGCGCCCCTGGGCGGCGGCCATCTGGTATACCTCACCCAGGCCCAGGGCCCAGAACTCACCACAGGCAGAGTCGGCGTCGATACCATCGACCTTGTTGGCTACCACGAAGGTGGTCTTCTCGCGGCGACGCAGATGCTCGGCAATCGCCTCATCCGCGGCGGTAAGGCCCGCACGCGCATCGGTAAGGAAGAGTACCACATCGGCTTCTTCGATCGCCGCCAGCGACTGCTCGGCCATGCGGGTCTCTATCCCCTCTTCGGTACCGTCGATACCGCCGGTATCCACCACGATAAATTCGTACCCAGATAGATGTGCACGACCATACTTACGATCCCGAGTCAGACCTGGGTAGTCAGCTACCAAGGCGTCTCTGGTGCGCGTAAGACGATTAAACAGGGTCGACTTACCTACGTTTGGTCGGCCTACCAAGGCCACAACTGGAATCATTTTTTTGCCTCTAATCTACAAATCTATCTGAATATCTTAAATAAAAAGCCCCCAGCACAAGGTCCAGGGGCTTTAAAAACTGTTAAAGCTCGCCTTAGGGAAGCGTAATTCTTGCAACCTTGCCATCGCGACTCTGGACGTAGATCTTATCATCTATTACCAGTGGCTGGCTAAATAAACCTGAACTATCCACTTCGACACGGCCCACCAGCTTACCTGAGGTGCGATCGATGAAATGCAGGTAGCCTTCGAAATCGCCCACTACCAGGTAGTCTTTGAAGACGACAGGTGAGGTTAGCTCGCGGTTGGTCAGCTCGCTGTTGCTCCAGCTTTCCAGGCCGTTGCGCTTGTCGACCGCATACACACGGCCATGATCATCCACCAGGTAGAGGTTCAGACCGGCCGAGGCCAACTCGTTAAAGCTCGAGTATTTACGGCTCCAGACCACGCGGCCTGTACGCAGCTCCATGGATACCAGGTTACCGTTGTAGCTCACCGCATAGATGTTCTCACCCACGATAAGTGGCTTCATATCTACGTCGGCCATACGGGTAAACTCGTTGCCACCTTTTGGCGTATAGATAGGCTGCTCCCAGGCGGCCTGCCCATTACTTTTCACCACAACCGCGACCTTGCCATCGGCGGTGCCGACGAAGAAACCACCGGCCTCATAGGCGGCCGAACCTGTGCCTCTGAGTGTCAGTGTGGGCAGCTTGCTCTCATAAACCCAGAGCTTCTCGCCATCGTCTATATTGTAGGCTTCCAGGCCACCGGTACTTGTGTGCACCACGACCACATCTTCGCCTACCGTCGGCGCCGACAGCAACTCACCGCCTGCGGTCACATGCCAGACCATCTCACCTGTTTCGGCATCGACGGCACCCAGCAGGCCACTCTCACCACCGAAGAACACCTTGTTACGGGCGGCGGTAATGCCTGACGAGAGACGTGCGCCCTTGTTCTTAGACAAGGCGCCCTCTTTAAACCAGGAGCTGATCTCCAGTGACCAGACCTGCTCACCTGTGGCTTCGTCGTAGGCGGTCACTTCGCCGTAACGATCCATGACAAACAGCTTGCCGTAACGCACGGCCGGACGGATCTTAGAGTAGTAGTCACCGACACCACTGCCGACCGAGGTACTCCAGCTCACCTCGGGAAAGACACTCGCTTCGATCTGCGGCAGCGGACTGACCGGCTCTTCTTCAACATCGTTGGAAGAACAGGCCGACAACAGCCCCAGGCTCAGACTGCAAGCCAGTAACGTTTTGCACCAAGACTTCATGGGCAGCTTCCTTATGCCTTGTTCAGGTTATCTAGCTTCATCTGCAATGCTGGGCTTGAAGTTGCTCCGCCATTGTCCAGGGCCGCCTGATAGGCGCTCTTTGCCTTGTCGGCCTCCCCCTGGCGTACCAGGAAATCACCTTTTAATTCATCACGCTGCACGGCGAAGGCAGGTGCACTGATCTGCTCCAGTGTCGCTAGCGCGGTAGCCAACTGACCCTGCTCTGCCTGCACACGGGCAAGACGCAATGTTGCAACTGCAACCAGACCTTCTTCAGGCTTGCTGACCAAGATCTGTTTAAGGGCCTGCTCGGCCTTGTCCAACTCACCGGCTTCAACCGCGGCCTTAGCCACGATCAGTTGCAGCAGCGCCTGATAACCCTGCTGACCGCTGTGATCCTTGGCGAAGCTCTCGGCAGCCGCCAGCATACTCGAATCGGCTTTTACCGAGTTACTAATAGTTTGGAAGGCTTCAGAGGCTTCTTCTGCCTGAGCCACCTTGTAATCTGAATAGTAGTTCCAGCTGTAAAGGCCACCCAGGCCAACCACTGCACCTATGACAATCGAGTTGCCATAGTCTTTCCAGAACTGTTTGATAGCATCGACTTGTTGTTCTTCTGTGCTATAAATTTCCACGTTTCTCTTCCTCTTTAAATCAGTTCTGCAACGTAAGCTGCTAACGAATCCTGTGCAACCAATTCTTGTTCTTTCTCTTCACGCAGATATTTTAGTGCCACCTGACCGTTAGCCAGCTCGGTCTCGCCGATCACTATGGCAAGCTTGGCACCGCTCTTATCGGCGCGTTTCATCTGCTTCTTGAAGTTACCGCCGCCGCAGTGACTCATCACTCTTAGGCCATCCACTTCACGTAACTGCTGGGCCACCTTGATGGCTGCGACGCGGCAATCATCGCCCATGGCGGTGACATACACATCGACTGTACCGGGCACGTCATCGGTCAACTCCAGGGTTTCCAGCATCAGGACGATACGCTCAAGCCCCATGGCGAAGCCTACCGCCGGGGTATCTTTGCCCCCTAGCTGACCGACTAGGCCGTCGTAACGACCACCGGCCAATACCGTGCCCTGGGCACCCAAACTGTCGGTAACCCACTCGAATACGGTGCGGTTATAGTAATCCAAGCCGCGCACCAGACGAGGGTTAATTTCGTATTGGATGCCAACGGCTTCAAGTAGTTCACATAAATGTGCAAAATGGCCGCGAGTTTCTTCGCCAAGATAATCCATCAGCGCCGGGGCATCCCCCAGCAGCGCCTGTACATCCGGGTTCTTGCTGTCCAGTACCCGCAGTGGATTTGAATACATGCGGCGCTGGCTGTCTTCGTCCAACCTCTCCTTGTGCTGCTCCAGGAAGGCGACCAGGGCGTCACGGTAGGCCGCGCGCTCCTGTGCATCCCCCAGGGTGTTCAGCTCCAGCTTTACATGCTCGCCGATCCCCAGCTTCTGCCACAGGCGGTGCGACATCATCAGGACTTCAGCGTCGATATCGGCCGAGGCGATACCATAAACCTCGACACCAAACTGGTTAAATTGACGGTAGCGGCCCTTCTGTGGACGCTCGTGGCGGAACATGGGACCCATGTACCACAGACGCTGCTCTTGATTGTAAAGCAGGCCATGCTCGTTACCCGCACGCACGGTAGAGGCGGTGCCTTCTGGGCGCAGGGTCAGCAGATCGCCATTGCGATCGGCAAAGGTGTACATCTCTTTCTCGACGATGTCTGTCACTTCGCCGATGGAACGTTTGAACAGGTCGGTGCTCTCTACGATTGGAGTGCGGATCTCGCTGTAGCCATAGGCCGCCACGGTATCACGCAGCACTGCTTCTAGTTTTTGCCATAGAGGGCTCTGGGTCGGCAGAATATCGTTCATTCCGCGAATCGCTTGAATCTGTTTTGCCACTGTATCAACTCGTCCGAAATTTAGCTGTAAAAAATAAAAAAGCGCCTCGCATTATAGGCGCATCAACAATAAACGCAAAACCGGCGCGGCGCGCCAGTGAGCTGCGCCACAAACGGGGCGAATCGCCCCATCTTCTGCGCAGCAAACAAAGGGTTACTCCGTGATATCGGTTGTCGGAATACGCGCGTCTTCGCTGGCGACCTTGGCGCGGATCTTCGCCTCGAGCTGATCGACGATATGCTCATTGTCGAAACGCTCCTTCTGACGCACGCCGTCGTCGTAATAGCCGCTCTTACGGTTGCCGCCGGTCAGGCCAATATCAGACACCAGGGCTTCGCCTGGGCCGTTGACCACACAACCTATGATGGATACATCCATAGGGGTCACCACATCTTCTAGGCGACGCTCCAGCTCGTTCACCGTGGCGATCACATCGAACTCCTGGCGTGAGCAGGATGGGCAGGCGATGAAGTTGATGCCGCGCGAGC
Source organism: Shewanella insulae (assembly GCF_009831655.1). GTDB lineage: Bacteria > Pseudomonadota > Gammaproteobacteria > Enterobacterales > Shewanellaceae > Shewanella > Shewanella insulae. The sequence continues at coordinate 23,747 of NZ_WRPA01000025.1, forward strand.
GAATCCGCAGGGATTTGAGGATATCGAAACCCACCTTGATCTCCTCGACGGGATCGGCGGCTAGCGAGATACGCAGGGTGTCACCTATGCCTTCGGCCAGCAACATGCCTAGGCCAACGGCCGATTTAACGGCCCCGGCGCGGGCGCCACCGGCCTCGGTGATCCCAAGGTGCAGCGGCTGCTTGATCTGTTTAGCCAGCAGACGGTAAGACTCCACCGCCAGGAAGACGTCAGACGCCTTAACGCTCACCTTAAACTGATCGAAATTGAGTCTGTCGAGAATATCCACGTGACGCATGGCCGATTCCAGCAATGCCTCAGGGGTCGGCTCCTTGTACTTGTCCATCAGATCTTTCTCTAACGAACCGCCGTTAACCCCGATACGGATCGGGATATTCTTGTCGCGGGCGCACTCCACCACGCTGCGGATGCGCTCTTCGTTGCCTATGTTGCCCGGGTTGATACGCAGACAATCCACGCCGTATTCCGCCACTTTGAGGGCGATACGGTAATCGAAATGGATATCGGCAACCAGGGGGACCTTAGTCTGCTGCTTGATCACCTTGAACGCCTCGGCGGCATCCATGGTGGGCACTGAGACACGTACGATATCGGCGCCGACATTTTCTAGCGCGCGGATCTGAGCCACCGTGGCCTCCACATCTGTGGTACGGGTGTTGGTCATAGATTGCACGGCGATTGGCGCGCCATCACCGATAGGCACATCACCCACATAGATACGTGTCGAAGGGCGGCGAATGATTGGGGACTCGTTGTACATCTTAATTCACTCTTTACTTCAAAGATTGGCGGCACTACCGACCGACAGTCTGGCAACTCGACCACTTGGGTACTTGGCCAAATCAATATTTTCACCATTGAGGCGCATGGTCAGCGACTGAGGCGCCCCCAATATAACCTTAAACGGCGCCTGACCAAAGACATTCATCTCTTTGCCTGCCAGCTTAAGGCCATTGACCAGCACCTTGCCGTCGGCATCGGTGACTTTGATCCAACAGTCGCCGCTCAGACTCAGGGTCAACTCGGCGTCGTCTGCGGCGTTAAGCGTTTCATCTGCTTGGGAAATCGAATTGGTCGCCTGGGCTGCACCAGGCTCAGGCGTCGAGATCGGCTCAGATGAAAGGTTTTGCACCTGTTCTGCTGTCACCTGTTCACTGGCAGCTTGATCTGGCATTGTTTTTTCAGGAGCAAGCTGCTCACTGGCAAACTGGTCTCTTGGCATCTCGATGCCTGTACCCGCCTGTGGGTCTTGGGCAGACATCGGCTCAGACGAGGCTGCTAGGGTCGAGAGTTCGGCGGTTTCTTCCATCGAAGGTTTGGAGAGGTCGATATCGGCGACCATGGCGGACTTCTGTACCCACCAAAGCACCAGCAAGGCCAACAGGACGAAGATGATCAGATAGGTCACCAGCATCAAGCGACCATCTCTGGCCTGACGTGTCGTCTTGCGGGAGAAACTCTGCATCGTCGGGGCGCTGACCACGGGAAAGCTTTCGGCCAGATAGGCATCCACCTTGGCCATCTCCAGCCCCAGAATGCGGGCGTAGTTCTTCACATAGCCTTTGACATAGGTCGCCGAGGCGATGTTGTCATAGTTGTCCGCCTCGAGATCTTTAACGATCGACGGGCGAAGGTTTAACTGCTCAGCCACGCTGGCGATGGTTATCTGGCGCGACTCGCGCCCCGCCTTTAGCCACTGGCCTAGTGTTTCACCTGTATCCTTTGGTTTATCAGCATCGTCCTTGAGCATATCGATTTGATTATCAGTCATTAGTGCATGCTTGCTCTATACTGCTTGGCCTCATTGGAAGCGGGAAACTTAGCCAGGAGAAGAATGCCAAATTTTCTCACCGCTTCAGGGTCATTTAGGCCTTGCTCAATTTTAATTCCCAACGCCAGACTCTGAGCCGATTCGGGCACCACCCTATGGTAACGCGCCAAGCCTTTCTTGGCGGCGGAGTAGTTCCCCAGATCCAATTCGATCTCAGACAGTTCTAATAGAGAGTTGGCACGACGAGGGTCATAGTTGAGTGCCATCTCGAAGTAGCGTTGTGCTTTTTGCAGATCACCCGACTTACGGCTACAGATCCCCAGGTTCTCATAACTGGAGGCCGAACGGGTGTATTTGGGCATTTTTACCGCCCGAAGAAACATCTCCTCGGCCTGATCGTATTTTGCCTGCTGGCAGAGAAACACGCCGAAGTTATTCATGGAGTCGCCGCTTGCATCGCTGGCGTCGATGGCGTTGCGATACGCCTTCTCGGTCAGTTCTAACTCGCCAACCGATTGATAATAATAGGCTAACGCCACGTGCACAGCCTCGATATTGGGGGCGAATTCGAGCGCCTTATCCAGGTTGTACTTAGCTTGTTCACTGTTGCCCTTCTGCAGATAGGTCAAACCCAGCTGCACCCGCTGACGGGCAGCGGCAACGTTGTCGAAACTTCGCTCTTGAACGGGCACATCTGTGCCACTATAGGTTCTTTCAGTCACACATCCTGACATCAACGCCGAGGTCAGGATGATTAATAGGGTCAATGTTGGCTTTTTGCTTAACATTCGCAAGCCTATCTAGTAGCAGATACAATAAGTTAGTTTATTGTGACTGAAATCTGACTATCTTGCATGCGTTTTTTCGCTAAACGTTTGGTTCGGTCGCGAATATCCCCTGCTAACTGGCCACAGGCCGCGTCAATATCGTCACCACGAGTCTTACGCACTATGACGGTAATGCCATATTCCATCAGCACCTTAGAGAATCTATCGATACGCGAATTAGATGAACGCCCGTATGGCGACCCCGGATAAGGATTGAAAGGGATCAGGTTGATCTTACAAGGAGTATCCTTCATCAACTTGGCCAGCTCGTGGGCCTGATCTGTGCTGTCATTGATATGATCAAGCATCACATATTCCAGGGTCACACGGCCACGGTTGGCATTAGACTTGGCAAGGTAACGACGGATCGCCGCCAGAAACTCCTGCAAGGGATATTTCTTGTTGACCGGTACCAGCACGTCACGCAGCTCATCGTTCGGCGCATGAATACTGACCGCCAGGGCCACATCCAAGTTATCGCCCAGGATATCCAGCGCAGGCACCACACCCGAGGTAGATACGGTCACGCGGCGCTTAGACAGGCTGAAGCCAAAATCGTCCAGCATGATGTCGATGGCCGGCATGACGTTTTTCAGGTTCAGTAGCGGCTCACCCATGCCCATCATCACCACGTTGGAGATGGGACGCTCACCGGTCTCTTTCTGGAAGCCAAGAAAGTGGGATACGCGCCAGATCTGACCGACAATCTCAGACACGGTCAGGTTACGGTTAAAACCCTGCTGGGCGGTCGAGCAGAAGGTACACTCCAGCGCACACCCCACCTGAGAAGAGACACACAGGGTGGCACGGTCCTCTTCTGGGATGTAGACAGTTTCGACTTCCTGGCCATTGCCCACGTTGATGGCGAACTTGATGGTACCATCGGCAGACTTCTGATAGCTGGAGATCTCGGGCGCCACCACCTCACAACGCGCGGCCAGTTTGGCACGTAACGCCTTGTTGATGTTGGTCATCTGTTCGAAGTCACTGACGCCAAAATGGTATAGCCACTTCATCAATTGATCGGCACGGAAAGGCTTTTCACCCATCTCGGTAAACAGCGCTCTCAATCCCTTACGATCGAGATCCAATAAATTGATCTTTTTTTCACTCATTTTGACTAACCTCAACACCAAAACCTGCCACAGGGCGGCGAATTATACAGATATCAATAAATTTTAGCCAGTAAGGAAATAGACTATGCTAGAATCCCTCCCAAGCTAATATTGGCTTGTTACCCGGAGTTGTTTTACCTCCCCCATGATAACCCTTATTGTTATTGTCTTTGTCGCTATCGGGATCTCTTTTCTCTGTAGTGTATTCGAAGCCGTACTTCTGTCTGTTACCCCTAGCTTTATCGCGAACCTCAAAGAAACCCATCCCGCGGCAGCCGAGCGTTTGAGCCACCAAAAGGAGAATGTGGAATCGCCACTGGTCTCTATCCTGACCTTGAACACCATCGCCCATACCGTGGGCGCCGCCGTTGCCGGTGCACAGGCCGCAAAGGTCTTTGGCGACGAGATGCTGGGCGTCTTCTCCGGCGTGCTGACCTTCTTGATCCTCTTCTTCTCTGAGATCATCCCTAAGACCTTGGGCGCGAACTACTGGCGTAGCCTGGCACCGAGCGTATCGCTGGTATTGCTATGGATGGAGCGCATCACCAGACCGCTTATCTGGATGTCTCAGCAGGTCACTCACAAACTCGGTAAGGGGGACGATGGCCAATACATTCGCCAGGAGATGAGCGCCATGGCCAAGATAGGCCATGAGTCGGGCGAGCTGGACGAGCAGGAATCTATGATTCTGACCCAGATGTTGTCGGTCAAGGAGATGCCGGTCACCGCCATCATGACACCTAGAACCGTGATGTTCAGCGTGCCAGCGACCATGAGCCAATCTGAGTTTGCCAAAGCCCACAAGAGGAGTCCCTTTACCCGTATCCCGGTTTTCGATGGCGATCGCGACAATATCGTGGGTTATGTTAACCGCAACACCATCTTGCTGTCGGAGCGAGACACGCCTCAGGCGCCTATCTCGGCGGTACGTCGTAACCTGGTAATCGTGCCGGAAACGGCCAAGATCTTGCCGCTATTCCAGCTGATGATTAAGCGCAATACCAAGATCGCCATGGTGGTGGACGAGTACGGAAGTGGCCTAGGTATCGTCACCCTGGAGGATATCATCGAATCCCTTCTGGGGCTGGAGATTGTCGACAGCAACGACCCTGTGACCGACATGCAGCAACTGGCGAGACGCCTGTGGAAACGCCGCATGACTCACAAGGGGATACGCATCTCGGATGAGGGCTCGGCAGAGGATGACGAGGAACCCAAAGCCGAACCTCAAGACGTCAAGGTCACAGAAGTCGAGCCACTGAATAAGGTGACTAAGTAACTTGAGTAAATAACTCACACAGAATACTCATGTGACTAGCTTAAGAAAAGTTAACAAAGGGAAGCAGATGCTTCCCTTTTTCATTTAGCGCCCCTGAGGTATACTTGCCCGCTTCACAGATGAGGCCTACATGACCAACAGATACTCGCTCAAGCTTGCACACATCAACGACACCCACTCTCACTTCGATCCTTCGCGCGTCCAATTCCTGCTCACCCATGAGCAACAAAGTTATGAGGTCTATAGCCATAGTGGTGGCTATGCCAGGATCGGCTATCGAGTGCAGCAGGCGCGTCACCAAGCGGCTAATGCCGGGCAAGATTTTCTGTTTTTGCATGGCGGCGATAGCTTTCAGGGCACCCTCTACTTCAACCAGTTTCAAGGTGTGGCCAATGCCGACCTGCTAAACCGTCTCACGCCGGATGCCATGGTGCTCGGCAACCATGAGATAGACGCAGGCAATCAACCGGTTAAGCAGTTTCTCGATACCATTAACTTTCCCCTGCTCGCCGGCAACATGGATCTCAGCCAGGAAGACCCTCACAAACAGGTAAAACTGGCTAACCATCCCAGACTATTTGATTACGACGTCGAGAGTCGCACGGCCAAGGTCTTGCTTAAGTCCCTTGGCGACAAGCAGCTCGCCATCATAGGGATCACCTTAGATCAGATGAAAGAGATCGCCAGGCCCGATGAAGATACCTACTTCGCCGACGCCATTGCGACCACAGCCAACACAGTGGCCAAACTTAAAGCCGAGGGGATAGAGCATATCCTGGTGCTGAGCCACCTGGGCTGGGACAAAGACAAGGTATTAGCCCGAGAGGTGCCAGGCATCAGCCTGATCGTCGGCGGTCACTCTCACACCCTGCAAGGTGAATTCAGCGCCATAGGTCATAGTGCCTTGCCTTATGGCTATCGCGTCGAAGACACGCCGATATTGCATGCGGGCAAATATGCCGAAACCCTGGGGCTGTGCGACATCGAATTTGATGACAAGGGCCGTGTTACCTCATTGGTTGGGCATAACTACTTCATGCTCGATGAACATCTGATCATCGAAGGGAAGCAAGAGGTCACCGCGACTATCTATAGCGCGCTGAAGCAACAGCTCATGGCCCACCCTGGCGTGCTGTGGAATGAAGATCAGTGGGATGAGGAGCTAAGCGAGATCAATCAGGTGATCGCCCAACACTACCGCCCTGCCATCGATGCCCTGGAGCATCAGGTGCTGGGCTTTGTGCCGAAAAACTTGATCCATACTCGCCTACCCAGCAAGGCGCTGCCCCATGGTAGCGAGATCGCCCCCTGGGTCTGCAAGAGTATCTATCATGAAACCCGCAGACTAAATCTTCAGGTCGATTTTGCCCTGCACAACGCCGGCGGCGTCAGGCAGTCCCTCAACAAGGGCACTGTCACCATGGCGGACGTACTAGGGCGCCTGCTGCCCTTCGCCCTGCCTCTGGTGAAATATCACATCCTGGGCCGCTACCTATACCAAACTCTGGAGTCGGCCATCAACTCGGCCACCAACAACAGTATTACCGGCACGGGCGCCGGTAGCTTCCCCTACACCTACGGTCTGAAATATTGCTATGACGGCAGGCAGCCGCTAGGTCGACGCATACTGCAGCTGGAGATATTGACGGAAATAGCCGGCGAGACGCAGTGGCATAGCGTGATGCCAGACAGGCTATATTGCGGCGTCTCCTCAGCCTATACGGCGTCGGGCAAGGAGGGCTACCAGGACTTGCTCAAGGCTGAGAAACAGGTATCGATCGAGGCGCTCACGCTCCCCCAGGCCTTCATTCGCTTCATGCAGCGAGAAGAGGGACTTAACGGCGTCATGCCACCCCATGTGGTATACACGAGTCATTTAGAAGGGCTCTAGCAATTAGGAAACAAATCCACTTAGTATCTGATGCTAGAGGGGTTAAATAAGGGGCTTCACCAGATAATAGGCCATAAATATTTGGCCTGCCTTTTCTTGATAACGCTTGTGACGCAGCCTAAATCCCTCGGCCATAAACAGTGGCCGTGACAGGCTGGAGGCATCGACGCTCAACTCTAACATCCCCTGGGAAACCGCCCAGGATGCGAGTTGTTGCAACAGTTGCCGCGCGATCCCCTGCCCCTGGTAATCAGGGTGCACATAGAGACTGTCGATATATCCGCGAGAGGCGTAGTGGGTCTCCACATTGATGAAACCTACGCAGCAGGGGTGCTCGCCAACCAATCGAGCCGTATCGACAGCCAACCAGGCCTGTGAACGAGTCAGGCGTTTATGCCAGTGATAACCAGAGCGCGGCGCCCTGGACCAGGCGCGCTTCTGCGCCCCATTGTAATGAGCCTCGTCAATGGCATGCACCGCCAGATGATAGACCTCACTGACCTCTACGCCATAACCCTTGCGGTAGGGAACTATCTTTATCATCACCTTATCTATCTGTGTCTCGCAGGGCGAACCCTGAGCCTCACCTCAACCTTGCACCTCTCCTAGACCAAGCTAAGAAAACAGTCAGAGGTATAAGCAGAAACCAGGCTCTCATCTGTGCAACTTATATTAGTCACCCTATAGGCAAAAAAATAGTGCCGATAACAAGTTAGCGACACTATCTATTATGTTTAGACTCTTACATTCAGTCTTTCACGCTTGGCCAGGCTGCTAAGCCGCCTAGGCTACTTCTTGTCGATGCGACCCACAAATAGCAGTTCGTCGAAGGTGCGGTTAAGCGTCTTGCTGGTAAAGTCATTCATCCACATCTGCTCTTGAACGACAACTACGTCACCTTTTTTTACCTCGGCCTGAGGTCCGGCCGCCCAGAACGTCTTGTCGGCTTCTTTGATCTGAACATAGGTATAACCACCACCGTTCATAGTATCGACCACAGTGCCCTGATGCACTACACCAGCCGCCCAGGCACTCGAGATCCCCAGGGCTAAGGTGGCCGCAGCGGCTAAACGAACTAATTTAGTTATCATTGTCATTCCTTAAGTGTTTGCCTTTAACCCCTGCATTAAAACATGGCCTTAGCCATAAATCTCTACTCGGACACCTTAAAACAGCATTCAATGAATCAGTTTTAGATCAAGCTCTCATTCCCGCATTTTATCCCTGAGTGCGAGGAACTAATAGCGGCTTAAGCATGCCCTCGAGGCCATTAAGCTTCACCTCGTAGATAAGTGCCAGCTGCTGACCCAACTTGCCCTCGGGAAAACCTTTGCTATGAAACCAGACTAAATAGGGCTCTGGCAGTTCGAGCAAGCGCAATCCGGCATATTTACCAAAGGGCATTTTTTGATTTATCGCCTCGACCAAGGCCTGTTGATCCATCTTTACTATCCTATATGACTCTCAATGAGTGTAATTGAGGCAAGCTTACGTGACCCCAGGCAGCAGACCAAGCACTTATGACTAAAAGCCGTCGATACCAACCTAGCCTTTGCGCGTCGTATTGAAACATAAGGTAAATTTAGGCCAGTCTAAGCCAACCGACTTCAAAGTTTTAGCGACTAGCTATATAACATTTAAGAATATCAAAGCCAAACAAAGAACAAACTAGATATATCAGTAAGATGAAAGTCTTACACTTTCCTGGCCAAAGGGGGATGACAAGAAGTCTTAATTGAAAACTATACAGCTAACATGCTGTTTTATATGCGATTTAGTATGATTCATTATCACGAAACCTATTAGCGTCAAATATCCGCCAAACAGACAGAAACGTCAACTTAATGACAAGCGCCATAATCAAAAAAAACGTCAATTTTCATGTAGTTGACCAACAATTAATTAACACCTAAATTGAACTCATGCCCAAACAGGTGAGGTCGCAAGACAGCAGTACATCACTTGGGAACCTAACAACAAACATCGGCAATCATTGGCAGTCGAGAGGAAACAGAATGATCATTTTAGTTGGCGGTGAAAAAGGCGGTAGCGGAAAAAGCTGTTTAGCCCAAAACATAGCGGTATTTCTCACGGTAGAATGCGGCGCGTCGGTCATCATGGTCGACTGTGATCCCCAGCGGACCACCTCAGACTGGATTCAGGCTCGTAACAACAACGGCACCCTGGCCAGCATTAACTGCGTACAGCTCTACGGCAAGATACGTAACGATCTGCTCAGCCTGGAACAACACTATGACTATGTAATAGTCGATTGTGGCGGTCAAGATAACCTGGCGCTACGCGCCACCATGTCGGTCGCCTCGCACGTGTTGATGCCACTGCGCCCCAAGCGCAGAGACCTGAAAACCGTTAGCCATATGGATGACATCGTCGCCACCTGTATGATGATCAACCCTAAGATGCGCGCATCTTTCGTGATCACTCAATGCCCTAGCCTACCAAACCAGGCTAACCGCATCTTTGAGGCGAAAGAGGTGTGCAAGACTTACGATATCAACGTACTTGACGCCATCACCTATAGCCGAAACATTTATGATGACAGCGAAGAATCGGGTCTGTCTGTCATGGAAACTCAGCCAAAAGGCAAGGCCGCCGACGAGATCCGCAGTATAGCCTGTGAAATGCTGCAAGCCTCGAGTGCTACAGAGATTCGCAATCGTCTCGCCGAAAAACAGATGGATAAGTTAAGGGGTAACTATGGGTCTGGCCGATCTCAAGAAAAGCTCTACGCAGTCTAGTGCCGCGAGACAAAACCGAAAACTGCTGAACATATCGCTCGATACCTTGATCGATGATTTTATCGATGACGCGACGCACTACGCCGCCGGACAGCCGAGCAATGTGCAGCAGATGGCAGAGGTTATCGCGCTAGAAACAGGCTTCGATGGCGGCATCAAGCGTCAGCGCTCCCTCGAGGCGATGCCCTCGCCCAAGGTGGTGCCTAAGGGAAGCGGCCCTTATCGCAAGGCGACCTTCACCCTGAGCGAATCCGCCATATCGCACCTGGCCGAGTTGGCCAGTGGCTGCGATGTCGCGAAATCCAAGCTGATCCGCTTTCTCATCGAGCACCATTACTCGTTAACGGAAAGCGAACGGCAACAGAAGGAGCAATCCATCATAGTCGATTAGAGGTTAATGCATTAGGCATTCGTCGACTAACCTACATCCCCAGACGCGCTGGGTTCATCATCATCCAGCGCGTCACCACTTTCACCCCGTCTCCCTAACCTTTCTGGCAGCGACAGATTTCATTATCCGAACTTACGGGCTGCCAGCTTTTTTCTCTCCCTATTAAGATTGAATTTTCATCAAACGGCACCATATCTTGCTATATCATAGGGAGATTTTTATGCTAGCCATCTTTATTCTTGCACTGGTGAGTAGTGTCGCCATAGGTTACATACTGTTTAAACCTAGGTATGTCAGGTATCGCCGCGCGCAAATCGCCAAACGTCCCTTTCCCGCAAGCTGGCGCGCCATACTCAAGCGCCGCATGCCCTATTTTCGAGCCCTGCCGAGCGACTTACAATTACAGCTAAAACGCCACATTCAGATCTTCATTGCCGAAAAAACCTTCATCGGCTGCCAGGGAATAGAGATTGATGATGAGATCCGGGTGACCATCGCGGCCCAGGCCTGCCTGTTACTGCTCAACCGTGACACCGACTACTACCCTAAGCTGAAACAGATCCTGGTTTACCCCAGCCTGTTTATCGTCAATCAAACCCAGCAGAACGGCGATGGCACCTTCTGGGAGCGGAAGAACATCCTCTCTGGCGAGTCCTGGGAATATGGCAAGGTCGTACTCTCCTGGCATACCGCCAAGGAAGACGCCGCTCAACCTTATGATGGCCACAACGTGGTGATCCACGAGTTTGCCCACCAGCTGGATCAGGAGGATGGCCACTCCAACGGCGCCCCCATATTAGCCAACACGCGGGACTATCAACACTGGTCGGCCATCATGACTGAGGAATATGAGCAACTTTGTGAAGACGCCAGGTACCATCAGCCCAGCCTGTTTAACTATTACGGCGCCACCAACGAGGCCGAGTTCTTCGCGGTGATCACCGAGACCTTCTTCGAACGCCCCCATGAGTTTTACCAACAGCATCAGGCTCTCTATCAGCAGATGAGTCATTTTTTCAAATTAGATCCGGTAAACTGGCATTAAAGCGAATGAAAAGGAGTATCACCATGACCGCCAGACATCCTATGCTGACTTGGCTACTCGCAGCCAGTGCCCTGCTGCTAAGCGGCATTTGCCGCGCCGAGGCCCCGCTAGAGGCGACACAAACCTTAGACAAGTTACACAGTTACGCCGCCAGTGCCGATTGGGACAACTACTTCGCCCTCTATACCGAGGACGCCCACTTTATCGGTACCGATGCCAAGGAAAATTGGGATATGGCAGAGTTTTCCGCCTATGCTCGTCCAACCAAGGGATGGACCTATACCCTAGACTCGCGGCAACTAGCGCAACATGGCGACGTCATTGTCTTCGATGAGCATTTAAGCAGTAAATCATATGGGAAATGCCGCGGCACAGGCACCCTGGTCCTCACACCCGAAGGCTGGAAGATATTGCAATACCACCTGAGTTTTCCTATCCCCAATGCCATGGCCAAGCGGATCACGGCGCAGATAAGCGCCGCGAATCAGGAAGAGTAGCGCTAATGCACAGACACAGATAGGCAGAGATTGGTCAGCTGGGCGAAATGAGTAAAACGGTCGAAATCTTCCGCCGCCAGTTTACGATCCGAGCTATGCCTATCAGCATATAACAGGCCGATCACCTTGTTATCCACCAGTATAGGCGCCAGCATGAAGCCGGCTGCCGAAGTATGTCGCCTGAGCTCATCATTCATATACAGACGCCACTTGTCCGAGCTAGGGTTCTCAACAAACAGCGGCTTCTTAAGATCTATACTTTCGGCAAACACATTCTTGTCATGACTGAGCTCGACGATGAATTCATTCTTCATCTTATCGCTGTTGTCACCCACCACCACTCTGGGCTGTAGACGTTTACGATTGGGCGAGAGTAGCATCACGGCGCAGCGGTCCATACCTATACCATCGAGCAAACCGCCCAGGGTAATGGTGATCACCTCATTAAAATTTGCCTTGTTGATGGCGCAATCTGTGAGCTCCCTAAGTTTCTTCAGCTGCAATTCGACATTAAACTCGCGCACCTTAACAGGCTCGGCCTCGGGCTCCGCCGACAGCGTCAGCTGATGGGTATCGGGCAGAAAGGCCACCAGCACCTTGGCGCCATAGGTATCGGCCAGCTTTCGGGTGGCGTGACTGCAGCGGATCATCCGCCCTTTAAACTCATCCACCTCAAGATCCAGCATATCCGCCGCCTGCTTGATCCTATGATTCAGCTCGGCGACATCTTTAGTGTCGCTGGCCATCAACTCGCTGATCTTATTGGCAAGATAGATGGAGCGGATCTCAGGCGTGCGTTCGTTGGGGTTAGACAAGGACTTCACCAGCACCTCACCAAGGCCCCAGTTTTTCGCGATCCCCATAGAAAGCTGGGTAAAGGAGGTGCCAAGCACCTCTCTGACTACGGCGCTGGCTTCCTTCTCGTCGACCTGATTGAGGCGCGCATCGAGCTGCTCTGTGCTCTCGCCCCCCATGCTCCAGAAGGCGCTCTCCCCAAGATGATAGAGCAGTGCGGCGATAAACACCTCTTCTTGCAGCTCTTCGTCATGGTCTTTAAGCATCATCTTAGCCAGCATGGCAGCCTGGAAAGCTCTCGCCATCAGGGTGAGCAGCCTATGATATACAGGCTCAGATAAGCCCTTGTTTTCCAAGAGGCTGCTTAAAAGTTTGGCGGTAATACAGATATTGCGTATGGTATCAAATCCCAGTACCACGGCCGCACGGCTCACGGTGGTAACATGGGAGATCCCCTTGTTGTAGATGGCGCTGTTGGCCACCTTAAGAATTCTCGAAGTCAGCGCGTTATCATGCATCACGCTTCGCCCGAGTATCGCCAGGGAAGAAACATCATCTTTGGCAAGTTTCTCTAGGGTCTTCACCGTCGAACTAAGTGCCGGCATCTCCTGTTCGCTGATGCGTTTGGTCCAGTATTCTGCACCTTTTCCTGACATAGCAATGTTCAATGCGTATCTACTCTTTATATGAAGGAATATGGCTAGCGCTCACTTGCATGGCACCGTCTTTGATGAATTATAGGCAGAAAAACTTATAACATAACAATTACATCAGTCGCCAGAGGCAAATCGGCTTTATCCTACACCACTTACTCACTTGGCGAGGATTTCACCTCTTTATCGGCAGCGGGAGCCGATTGATAAGCACAAAATAAAAAAGGCGGCTCAAGAGGGACCGCCAAGGCAAGCAAATTTAAACAAGTAGAAAGGAAAGAAAAACCTCGCACTGCACGTAGGAACACAGTGCGAGGAACAACCGCTGCTAAAGGACAGCAAGTCGAAACTTTAGAACTGCTCCTCTTCGGTCGAGCCTGTCAGCGCCGTAACCGAAGACTCACCGCCCTGGATCACATTGGTCACCTTATCGAAGTAGCCTGTACCCACCTCTTGCTGGTGCGCCACGAAGGTATAACCCTTCTTAGCCGCCGCAAACTCGACTTCCTGTACCTTCTCGACATAGTGCTTCATGCCTTCACCACGCGCATAGTCATAGGCCAGGTCGAACATGTTGTACCACATGTTATGAATACCGGCTAAGGTGATAAACTGGTACTTGTAGCCCATATCCGACAGCTCCTGCTGGAAGCGGGCGATGGTAGCGTCGTCCAGGTTCTTCTTCCAGTTGAAAGATGGTGAGCAGTTATAGGCCAGCAACTGATCTGGATATTGCGCATGAATCGCCTCGGCGAAGCGGCGCGCCTCTTCAAGATCAGGCTTGGCGGTCTCACACCAGATAAGATCTGCGTATGGCGCATAGGCCAGACCGCGAGAGATAGCCTGGTCGATGCCGGCATTCACACGGTAGAAACCTTCAGAGGTACGCTCGCCAGTGATGAAGTCGCGATCGTAAGGGTCGCAATCAGAGGTCAGCAGATCCGCTGCATTGGCATCGGTACGGGCGATAACCAGGGTCGGTACACCGCTCACGTCGGCAGCCAAGCGCGCCGATACCAGCTTCTGCACCGCTTCTTGCGTCGGTACCAGTACCTTACCGCCCATGTGACCACACTTCTTCACCGAGGCCAGCTGATCTTCAAAGTGCACACCTGCCGCGCCGGCATCGATCATGTTCTTCATCAGCTCATAGGCGTTCAGCACACCGCCGAAACCGGCTTCGGCATCGGCCACGATAGGCAAGAAGTAGTCTGTGTAACCTTCGTCTTGTGGGTCGATCTGGTTGCTCCACTGGATCTGGTCGGCGCGGCGGAACGAGTTGTTGATACGCTGAACCACGGCAGGTACAGAGTTTGCTGGATAGAGAGACTGATCTGGGTACATGGTGCCCGCCAGGTTTGCATCGGCAGCCACCTGCCAGCCCGACAAGTAGATGGCCTCGATCCCCGCCTTAGCCTGCTGTACTGCCTGACCACCGGTCAGAGCGCCGAGTGAGTTCACATAGCCTTTCTTAGCACCACCGTTAACCAGCTCCCATAGCTTCTCGGCGCCGCGGGTTGCCAGAGTATTTTCCGGGACAATCGAACCGCGTAAGGCCACTACGTCCTCTGCTGAATAGGGGCGACGAACGCCGGCCCAACGTGGATTTTCAGCCCAATCTTGCTTAATCGCATCAATCTGTTGTTGACGTGAAATCTGTGTAGTTGCCTTAGTCATAATCTTCTCCATCTCAGGTGTTAGCATCCAGCTCCCTCAATACCACTCACATTCAAAGGCGCTAAATAGGTTTGGGTATTACCCTTTCATTTATAAATTCAATTCGTTATGCGTTATCGTCTTGAGTCAAAATCTCGTAGCCCGGCAGGGTGAGGAAATCCACCAGCTCATCTGCCGTGGTGATCTCTTCCAGCAGCACGGCCGCCTGAGTAAAGCTGCCGTGAGTGAAGCGGTCCGGCCCCACCTCGAGTTTGACGTTGGCCAGCTCTTCCACCAGCATCTCTTTGAACAGCGCCTTAGTCACCAGCTTACCGTTTGAGAGCTTCTGCTCATGCTGGATCCACTGCCAGATAGAGGTACGTGAGATCTCTGCCGTGGCGGCATCTTCCATCAGTCCGTAGATGGGCACACAGCCGTTACCGCGGATCCAAGCCTCGATATATTGCAGCGCGATACGAATATTGAGTCGCATGCCCGACTCGGTGCGCTCGCCTTCACAGGGCATCAGAAGATCCCTTGCCAGAATCGGCGCATCCACATCGCGGGTGATATGCAGCTGGTTGACATGATCCTCACCAATATACTCGTTGAAGATCCCCATGGCGGTGTCGGCCAGGCCGGGGTGGGCCACCCAGGTGCCGTCGTGGCCATTGCGTGCCTCAAGTTCTTTATCACCGCGAACCTTGACCAATACGGCCTCGTTTTGCGCCAGATCTTTTGCTGGAATGAAGGCCGCCATCCCCCCCATCGCCAGGGCGCCACGCTTGTGGCAGGTCTTAATCAGCAGGCGCGAATAGGCACTCAAAAATGGCTTATCCATGGTGACCGCCTGACGGTCGGGCAGAATGCGGTCGCTATGCTTCTTCAGCGTCTTGATGTAGCTGAAGATGTAATCCCAGCGGCCACAGTTGAGCGCGACTATGTTGGAGCGCAGCTCATAGAGGATCTCCTCCATCTCAAACACCGCGGGTAGCGTCTCGATGAGACAGGTACACTTGATGGTGCCAGGTGTCAGGCAGAAACGTTCTTCGACGAAGGCAAACACCTTGGCCCACCAGCGCGCCTCGACATGACTCTCGAGTTTAGGAATATAGAAGTAAGGTCCACTGCCCTTCTCTAGCAACTGACGATAGTTGTGGTAGAAGTAGAGACAGAAATCGAACAACGCGCCAGGGATCGCCTCGCCATTGAAGGATACATGCTTCTCCTTTAGGTGCAGGCCACGTACGCGAGCAATAAGCACGGCAGGATCGTCATTCAGCGTATAATGCTTACCTGTCTCGGGGGCCGTGTACTCTATCTCACCGCGTACGGCATCACGCAGGTTGATTTGTCCCTGAATCACCTTAGTCCAACTAGGAGCCAGCGAGTCTTCGAAGTCGGCCATAAAGACTTTAACGTTGGCATTGAGGGCGTTGATGATCATCTTGCGATCCACAGGCCCTGTGATCTCGACGCGTCTATCTTGTAGATCTTGCGGAATGCCGCGGATCTGCCAGTCACCGTCTCTGATGGCACGGGTCTCTGGTAAGAAATCGGGCAAGGCACCATTATCGATCAAAGCCTGCTTCTGCGTGCGCATCTCCAGCAGCTTAGGCACCTCAGCCGCAAACTGCTCACACAAGACCTCAAGCAAACTCAGTGCACCTTCATTAAGCACTATCTCTTGCCCTGGTACTGGCGCTCCCAGGATAGACAATCCCGTCTCTAGCTGATGTTTATTCATTACCTGTTCAGTCATCCCGATATCTCCCAAGCGCTAACTTATCGCCCAATCCCAATTGTTCCGTCGCTACCACACCTTGCGGTGGGTACATACAGCTTGAAACACCTCTCAGGGGTTACAAATGTACGTTTTGAACAAAACCTACTAACAAACTGTTGGGATTGCAACAATACCATCGGCGAGAAAAACAACAAAAACAGCAGATTCAAGCGGCAAAAAATTGGTAAGACCAAAACAAAGAAGTAGGCATATAACATTGATTAAGAACAAGTTATATAGCACGCCAAGTATGGTGCAACGACATATACCGAAAATTGTCTGACAAATGAACCAGAAACCTCTTAGTGAAAGTTATTACGTAATTTTATTACTTTCAGGAACTTTTTCTGTACACAGCTCGAGCGTTATTCCATGCAGAAAAAAACAGCACTCCGTTTTGCTTTACTCGCAAGGAAAGCAATAAAAAACCATAAAATTCAGGGGAATATATAAAGTTCAACCCAAAAACAAATCAAACGCATGTTTTAATTTGACGTTTACGTAAACGGCAAAAGAGATACCACAAGGCCGTTGTCACAATTTGGTAACGTTTGTCGATCAACATCAAAATTTTTTTTGGTTTACTGCAAAAATAATTAAAAAAAACCGAATAAATTGCATACTTAACCTCTTCCATATGCTCATCATTCAGATCTGCTCCAATGAGCCGCCAACCACCTAGGCCACTCACAATCAGCCGCCCGCGCAGATTAAGGGAATGCTCTCACCAGTGAGACATAACAAATCAATGACAAAGCTAAAATCAGGAACTTTAAGGGGTATTCAGCGCAATCAGAGAAACCTTCATCTAAGTTATAAGCGCGGCGTCAGCAAAGAAATGTCCCAAATCAAAGTGGTGACGTCAGATAACTCAAGATCCAGATTGCTAAAGCCATAAGCTTCTTAGGATAAGGGAGGTATGAAATGAGCTTAGAGACACACCAAGCATCGCCAGCACATTGCTGAAATTCTGGTAGATGGATAGTAGGCAGAAAGTGTATGAGAAGCCCTTAATGGCGCTCAGTAAGAAAGGTAACTGCTTTTACGGCCATGGAAGCTCAGGTGTTGCGCGGTAGATCCATTAGGCATTGACCGCGTTGTTCGCCTGCTGCGGCATAGCCGTCATATTAGACCGATACATCACAACACAGTTACGACCATTGCGCTTGGCCTGATACATGGCCATATCGACCCGTTTCATCAGAGGATCTAGGCTGAGATCCTCCTCGACACTGGTGCAGACGCCAAAACTGGCGGTAATACTCAAATCACTATAGTGTGGCCGGGTCTGAATCGCCTCTATCGCGGCGCGACACTGTTTAGCAAGCTTTAAGGCGGCCTGTTCATCGGCATAGGGTAAGAAGATAGCAAACTCTTCGCCCCCCATGCGCACAAAGAGATCCCGCCCCTTCAAACTTGGCGACACGGCATCGACGACACGGCGCAGTGCCCAGTCTCCCGCACTATGGCCATAGGTATCATTAATCTCCTTGAAATGATCTAAGTCGAACATCACCACGCTAAATACACTACGATGAGCCAACACATCGACAAACAGATTTTCGGCAAAGTCTTGGCCTGTACCTCGGTTTAGTACTCCGGTCAAAGGATCTCGTTGGGAGATGCGCTTATACTTGCGCTTCTGCACAAACATGGAAGCACCAAAGATAACCAGGCAGATGGAGCACCCGATGGCGATCATCAACGCCATACTCTCGTTATATCTCTCCAGCTCAACCACCTTCTGCTGCGCCGTATAGAGTGCCCTATCCTGATTCAGCATCTTAATTTCGCGAGCCTTCTCGGCATTCTCGAATTTGGCCATCTGGTAGGCATAGGCCTTTGCCTTGGTTTCATCTATGACGGCTTCTCTAAGCTGGAGGTACTTATCCAGGTAGCGGTAGGCCTGCTGGTAGGCTCCTTCCAAGGCCAGGGCATCGGCCATCACCTTGAAGGCGCGTTTCTTCGCCCCTATCACACTGGGGTCATCCTCGATATCTATCACTTGCTGAGCATATTGTTTGGCTCGCTCCAGCTCTTGCTTCATCAAATAAGTTTCGGCGAGTAAGGAGCTTACATCATTGATCTCTAACTGAAATTTGAATGCCTTATACTCACTATGTGCCGACAGAAACAGGTTTTCGGCCTGTTGCAGCTCGCCTAGACGGAGGTGTGATGTGCCCTTGCCCTTGTCGGCCATGGCGACGATCAGCGGAATATTGTGTTCGCTACAGAAGGTGCGGGTATCGGCAAATAACTGCTTTGCCTCGTGATAATGAGAGAGCTTTAACTCCCCTGCCGCCAAAAACATCTGGGCGTAGCACTGCTCTTTAGGCGATGTCTCTCGGCTCAGGCCATATGCCAGCGAGGCATAACGTTTCACCTCATCATAGACTTCGAGATCCAGATAGAGGTTAGCCAACCGCAGATAAGAGGTCATCTTAATGGTGACGTCATCTATCTGCTCGATACGGTCGAGATTCTTCGCCATGGCATCCAAGGCACCCTGATACTTCTTCATGGCGATCAGCGCGGTAGCTTGATAAAGGTATATAGAATTTTGAATCTCGGGAGAGTGGCTCAGCTGTTCGGCCTGAATAAGTAGGTTAAAGGCGTGCTCGTAGGCACCGTTATACATCTCCTTGTTACTCTCTAGCGTGAGCACCCTAGCCCTCTGCTCACTGCTTAGATGTTGGGAGTTATCTTTAAGATAGGCAATTACCTCAGACGACTTGGCAGGCTCTGCAATCAAGGAAGCTTTTAGCTCATCGATAACCGCGTCGTAATCGACATCGCTCGCCATCAGGGGAGCGCAAACCACAATCGAAAACAGCCAAGCCAAAAAGAGTCTGAGGTAATGCATATAGATAGTTATCGGTTACTTGCTATCATCAGGGTTGGTGATAATTAGATAGGACTTTACTTCGCTGGTGTCACCGGAGAGCGACGAGAGCTGCTCCTGATCGCCCGATAACACCACCTGGATCTCCTTATCCGTCAATCCGTTGGCCTTCATTACCCCCTCTGGGTCGGCCTTGTAAGCCTCTAACAGTGCGGCATCCGAACCTAACTTCTGAAAAAAGTCACTTAGCTTAGACATATCATTCTCCATTGTTATCTAATAACACTAGTTGCTAGAAATAAGTTTGACCACCCCAAGGCTGACCAAACTTAATCCAAGTTAATTACCCCATATGCTCTTCGGAAATTCCCAGTTTAGCCAATATCTTATGATTCACTTTTAGAGGCATGGCCGGTGGAATTAACAGAGTGGTAATAGGTGTTAACCTTGCATCGGGCAAGGCCTTGAGTAACAGGCGTTCAATTCGGGGCGCCTGAGTCGGTAAATTCGGCGCTTCATACAGAATGACTTCATGGTCTAAGGGGTACCATTCACTAAGCTGCTCCACCAAGACCCTTAGACAATCTGAGTTGGTATGGAACTTAGTGAGCGTGTGCTCACCGGCAATGGCAATCTGCCAAAGCAATAGGTGGGTAGAAGGATCGGGCGTATGACAGTAAAACATAAACTGGCTAGCTTCGAAGCTCTGGTGCCCCGACTGGCCAGGATCGATACCCACATCGGCCCATAGGCAGGCTTCGGCCGAGATCCCAGGTTCCATCTTAGCCTCGAAACCCTCTTCGCGCGCGTGGCGAATGGCGATATGGGACACACAGGCAAAGACGCCAGGATGACCATACAGGGCACACACGACTCGCTTACCCGCCCTCACCTCGGCCAAAATCGCCTCGACCATCTGCTGGTAGGTATCACGGCGACTCTTGATCTCTTCCCCCTGGGCATAATAGCGATGCAGTGATCGGACATCATGATTCATGCTCTCAAGCCACTGGAGGGCAAAGGCATCGGGAACCAAAGAAAAAACGACATCGGCCAGCTCGATATAACTCTTGCTTAGCACGGTTATCTGACCACCCAGGTTTAGACCCGTGCCAACGCAAACTAAACTGCCTCTAGTGTAGGCTTCACCCATTGTTGATGCTTCCGTCTATTGCCTCGGGTAACAAACCAAAATTTGCTCCCTAACCTATTGCTGCTTCTCCGATCACGGAAAAAGCCGTTGCCATAAAGGTGTAAACCAAATTAACTTACCACAAATCGGGATAAAACAAACACTAACAATTAATTAGTCAGCCATTTTCATCACTCGCTCACTGTTTCGTCTGCTTTACTTGCTCAAATTTCACCCATGCCGACGAAACTAATCGATGAAGCGCCTGTCAGAACTATTCACACTCCGCTTGACGCCCGGATCATCAAGGTCATAGGCGATACGCAGACGAGATCCAGAAAACGGCGATAGCGCTTGTCAGCATAGGGAGTGCTTGGGTATCATGGCCGACAGATTTTTAGGGAAGTAGCGCATTCAATGACCATCAAAAAACATAGTATTACTCTATTAGGCGCAGCGGCGCTGTCTCTTTCATTAAGCGGGTGCAGCGTGTTTGACTGGCTGATCTATAAGCCTGACGTGCCGCAAGGCAACTATATGGAGAAGCAGCAGGTCGAACAACTCAGAATAGAGATGACCAAAGAACAGGTCGAATATATCTTGGGCCGTCCCGTACTCAGAGACAGCTTCTCGGACGACACCTGGTACTATGTCTATCACTACAAGAGTGGTCGTGACGCCAGCATCACCCATAAAGAGTTGGTTCTGCACTTTACCAACGACAAGCTCTCTAAGGTCGATGGCGACTATGAGCTGGCCGCCGAGTTTAACACCCCGCTGGATCAGAGCTCGCTACCAGAGCTGGGCACGGCAAAAGGCGACCTAGAACCGCTAAATCCTGAGCAGCGTCCCGATACCAAACCGCTAGTGGAAGAGAAGAAAGCGCAAGAGCTCAACGAAGTTAAAGAGTTTGAATAAGCGCTTTGACTAACGCTAGGCTAACGTTACGTCTTGGCGTTAAGATGAAAAAAGGGTCCTAAGCATTGCTTAAGACCCTTTTTACTATTTGACCTATCACTCTCTCTGCTGTTTATCCCATCGCGTAGCCAATTTGGCACCGCTTATCGATCCAAGATGCTCCCACGCGAAGATAAAACCAGTTAGCTCACCTTAGCCCCTGTGGTCTTGTTGGCGCGGCCCTCATTCTTGGCCTTTTCTGCGCGTTGACGACGCACATCTTTAGGATCGGCAATTAGCGGGCGGTAAATCTCTACTCGCTGCCCAGGCTCTAACACCTCATCATGCTTCACCGCACGGCTAAAAATACCTAGCTTTACCTTCTCCAGATCGATCTCAGGAAAGAAGCGGCAGATATCGCTTTGCTTCACCGCCTCGATACAGCTGGTGCCCGGCGACACCATGACGCTGATGCGCTTCTGCTGGGTCGGCAAGGCATAAATCACTTCAACGGCAAACTTATCTTGATCGCTCATCTTACATCCTAGGAAGATTAAACAGCTGTTAGTTGTATATCACTTTGGCGCGGCTGGTGAAGGCGGTCACCATAGAAGACATCAGCTCTTTGAACACCTTACCGAAGGCCATATCTGCTAGCGAACTGGAAAACTCGAAGTTAAGCTCAAAGTCCACCTTGCAGGCATCTTCCGTCAACTCGGTAAACTCCCACTGACCATGTAGATGTTTAAAGGGGCCGTTCTCCAGTGCCAGCTCAATCCGCTTGCCCGGGATCACCTGATTGCGTGTGGTAAAGGTCTTGCTAATCCCCGCCTTGGATACATCGACCGAGGCCACCATGGTTTTACCATCAAACTCAAGCACCTTTCCGCCAACACACCCCGGCAGAAACTCCTTATAGGACTCCACATCGTTGACTAACTCGTACATCTGCATGGCACTAAAGCGCACTAATACGCTACGGGAAATCTTGGGCATATGACTGTTTAACCTGAAACCTTGGCCGTGACACCATAAAGCAAAAAACCGATTTTAACATGCTCGAAAGAAAGGGTCACCTCGCCCGGCACTCAAGCCTAGCTCAAAAAAACACCACCTCGACCCATTTACGCAGGCAAATTAAACAAATAATCGCACGAGCCAATTCCAAATTGGTTAACCGCGCGTATAATAGCCCTCCTATGGCTAAGAAAAACGCAAAAAAATCAAAGAACCCACCGGCGACGATTGCACGTAATAAACGCGCAAACTTCGACTATAAATTTGAAGAGAAATTTGAAGCCGGCTTGTCCCTGATGGGATGGGAAGTGAAATCGATCCGAGTCGGTAAGGTAAACCTGTCTGAGAGCTATGTGTTCCTCAGAGACGGTGAGGCCTACCTGTTTGGATGCACCATCACGCCGCTCAATACCGCATCGACACACGTGGTATGCGACCCCATGCGCGATCGTAAGCTGCTGCTTAACCGCAGAGAGCTGGATAAACTACAGGGTCTGGTAGACCGTCAAGGCTACTCTATCGTGCCTATCTCCATGTATTGGCGCAAAAACGCCTGGGTGAAGCTCGAAATCGGCCTGGGTAAGGGTAAGAAAGAGCACGATAAGCGCGACGATACCAAAGAGCGCGAATGGAAAATTGAAAAATCTCGTACCATGAAGCATGCCGTTCGATAATACTCGCTGTTATTCAGCGACTTGTCAGGCATAAAACGTACGGATAACGAACAATCGATAGTAACCCCTGTGATTAATCCTTGGAGATCGAGGACCTCGCGGGTTACAATCGACATTGTACTGGGGGCGATTCTGGATTCGACAAGATTCACGAAACCCTAGGAGCATGCCGAGGGGCGGTTGGCCTCGTAAAAAGCCGCACAGTTATAGTTGCAAACGACGATAACTACGCTCTAGCAGCTTAGGCTAGCTAGCCATCTTGCTCACGTTTCTCAAATGGGCAGAGTATTAAGATGGTCACCTTTACATTTGATAGCGAGGGAACCATGTTCAGGGGTGAACCGCGAAACAGTACTGAACTCGCCAATAACAATCCTGTCTTTCGGAGTGTTGTTGGTTAACCAATAGAAAGACTAAGCATGTAGCGCCGAGGATGTAGGCTTTTTGGACGCGGGTTCAAGTCCCGCCGCCTCCACCACACACCTAAAGGACTGATTCCATAACGGTTTCAGTCCTTTTTTCTTATCTGGAATTGACTCTTTTGTGCTACAAGTTGTGCTACAGGAGTCCATTCCATGCCCCCCCTTCCAACGTATCTTTATCAGAGAAATCATACCTGGTGGTATAGACAACGCCTTCCCACTAGGAGTATAAATACGTCATTGAGGATATCTCTTAGAACTTCTGACTATCCAAAAGCCAGAACATTAGCGTTACTTCTCAATAGTTTCATTCGCAGACGAAATGCCGAATTATTCGGTAACTGTTTGAGTACAAATCATGTAGCCGCCGCATTAGGTGGAGTTGCTGGGTCCACTGAGCCCAATAATCGCAACTACTGGCTGGGTCTTGAGACAACCCTAAAGTCAACACATGAGGATTCTCAAATGACGTCTACCTATGAAACACTAAAAAATCAGGTTCAAACTATCATCCATCATTACCACCAAATGGAGCTTGGCGATTGGCAATCCGCACCAAGAGAAGAAGGTGAATATGTCGAATGGATTGAGAAGTTATGCCTATTCAAAAGCCTATCGACCGAAGCCTCAAGGCTAAATCGACTAGAGCAATCCCAGCGACTTGTAAAAGAGTACTTTTCCGAGTCAGGGCAGTTATTGCCTGATGAATCTGAATTACAGCCTTTAGTACGCCAAGTCTGCGATAAACTTCCGTCCATCTATCAATCCCTTTTACACCATAAACCACTCTTTACAACTAAAACTCACTGTGCGGAAATCACTTCCGATTCCGCTTTGGGAACTGAACCCGCGTCCAATAAAACGTTATCCGAAGTGATGCAGGAATACCTATCAGAAAACCAGCAAAAAGGCTGGAAAGCCAAGACTATCAGGCAGTATCAACACACCTTGTTTATTTCGTTAGAGCGACTTGGAGATCTCTCAGTTGCAGCACTTACACGTAGCCAAGGTCGGGAGTTACGAGCCACCCTACCGCGACTCATCAAGGGGAAGTACCAAGCTGATATTACGCGAGATGGGCTTCAAGCTTGCCTGACTGACGATGACGCACTCAAAATATCAGTCACCACCGCAAATAACCACATGAACCGCTTAAGGGAGTTTTTTCGCTGGGTTGAATCGATGGGCTACATCAAGTTAAATCCAATGCCCGACGATAATCTCCCTACGCCTAAGGTATCGAAACAGGCCAAACGAGACCCCATCACTGACAACGAAGCCAAACAGATCTTTGCTCACTCTCTTTTTAGCGAACTTAAGGGCACTCACACTAAGAAAATTCAGCATCCAAGCCACTTCTGGATGCCTCTGATAGCAGCCTATAGCGGTATGCGTTTAGGGGAGATTTCCCAGTTACTCGTTGATGACATTAAGCAAATCAAAGAGGTGTGGTGTTTCGTTGTCCAACAGACACGGGATGACCAGTACCTGAAAACACCTAACGCAGCTCGTGTTATTCCGATCCACTCAGAATTGCTCAGAATCGGCTTGATTGAATATGTCGACTATGTAAGAAGTCACTCTGGTCAAAGGCTATTTACCAATATCCGCTTGATCCAAGGTAACTACAGCAATAAGCCAAGTGAATGGTTCATCGAGCACTTCAGGGATCGTCTAGGGTTACCCAAGCACGTTACCCCTCATGCTTTCCGTCATTCATACCGAGACAAACTTAGCCGAATGACTGCTAATCCAGAGCATATCGCTCGTTTAATTGGTCATGCGGGGAATCAGTACGGTGGACTTCTAGCGGATGATGTATCTCATCTCCTACCGCTCGTTAACGGCGTTAACTATGACGGTGCTACAGCTCATATCAAACCAATTGCACCAGATATCTTTCACAATGCTCCTGCCGCAGTTGTCTCTGAAGAGGAGTCAGCATAATGAATACTCCTAGAATCCCCGCATATCGCTATTCAGTTCGCTTTGAACAAGCAGTAATGGCCAATGGTTGGAAACCGCTGTTACGGCAAGACTATCGCTTCGAAGATATCTATCAAGAAGCATTACAACACCATTATGCTACCTGTCCCCCTCTAGTAAAGATGCGAACGCTTTACAGTAAGCTGCATAATGCCAACGGGCGCTACGCCCAGTGGATGAAAAGAGCAATTGCCGCAGCAATTAAAGCAGGCGTACTTAAGGACGACGACTTTCCAAACACCAAGAACCCCAGATACATTCGAACACTACATGTCACCTTTGCCATGTTACTGCTCGCCTATGGTCCAAACGCAGCTTACAACCGCACACACCTAGAAAAACTTGCTAAGTACACAGGGTTTCCAGCCCCTATAACCAAGCGAGCAAGAGCCGAGGAAAAGTTTGCTATCAAACTGAAATCATTAACCGAGGAGTTAGATGCACGGCATAGAAACATTGACTTTCGCTTTGATCAGCAGGTACCTATCGCTTCCCACATCGTGGACTTTGTGATCACCGTTACCAAGGAGTATCAGACATCAGTAGTCGTCAACAAATTTGTCATTGAATTTGATGAAGAGTATCACGGTTCCATTAGACAAAAACGCAAGGATAGGGAGCGTGATACTGAACTGGAGGCATTGGGCTACAAGGTCATTCGCTTGGGTAAGCAGAACGCACAAGAATGGCTAGGTACTTGCTATGAAATCTGTTATCCACTGCATCTTCCATCGGCTATTCAAGAGCAGATCAACTTGCTCATCAAAACGCATCCTCGCACGGGCAAACGGTTTATTCCACCGACTAACTTGGATGTATGCTTAGAATACCTACAAACCATCGGGGCGATTAAATCAAGGTCGAAACAACCACTGGTCGATATCGCCAATTTCTTACACCAAAACGGTGTTTCATCGAAACGAGCAAGGCTCCAATACCAAGGCAAGGAAATGAGGGTATTGGTTATTGAGCATGAGGAAGACAACTAATGTGCAATTGTTCCAAAAAAAGTGGCAAAACGAGTGACAATTACCGGTACCGATGACAATTTATAGTCATTAATTATCAATAGGTTATCGATTTTGTTCCACTAAACCAATAAATTTTCGTAGAAATACACTGTATATAGCCCTAGGGACTACACCCTTTTCTTTATATGCACATGTATAACGCTCAGTCCCCTTATCCCAAAGGGATTTAAGCAAAACGTCCAAAATCAAAGTGTCGGACCATGGTAAGTAACAGTCCGACACTTTCATACCTTGTACCTGATTAAATATCTGAATTGGACTAAGGCATAAGAATCTTGAGGAAAAACAATTACTCAGGAGTCTAACCATGTTATCCAAACACACTAATCCACTATCTGAAACACCCGATGATAACGTAGTCAGAGAAGCTATTGCTATTCTGGAAGCCCGTTACGGCCAACAAACTGAACCACACCAACCATTCAACTCTCCGGTCATCACAAAAGACTATCTTAAATTGCGTATGAGTGACTACCAACGGGAAGTCTTTGCCGTCATGTTACTGGATAGTCAGCATCGGCTTATTCGCTACGAGGAGCTGTTCTACGGCACCATAGACGCAGCCGCTGTATACCCCAGAGAAGTCGTTAAGCTAATACTCGCTAGGAACGCCGCAGCGGTAATATTCGCCCACAACCACCCATCGGGTTGCCCTGAACCATCAGATGCAGATAGACGGATCACAGTGCGTCTAAAGGCGGCATTAGCAACCATAGACATCCCTGTACTTGACCATCTGGTGATTGGTCATCTGGACGTTGTATCATTCGCCGAGCGGGGGTGGATATGAGAGACAAATCGATTTTCATCAACGCTCAACCAGCAAGACGCTGGCTTCCCGTTACCAGAATGCTGGTGGCACAACTTATGGCCTTACTTGCAGAGAAACCACCAGCCACCTTGCAGACTGGCGTAACGCTCAACTTTCGTGCCCCTGATTATTCACCTGAATCAGGTGGTATTCATCCTGTCGAGATCCGCATAGAGCCCTGCCCTACGAACAGCGATTGGCACATCTGCTACATCACTGACTTTGGCTACTTTGGCCGCCCCTACCCTGAGCTGGAAAAGGATATCGACTTCAACTTCACCACCGGACAGGGGTATCAGGCATTTGTTGGTATTCATCCCCTTAGAAACTTCAGCGGTATCTATCGGATATGGGAAGCCAACTTCCGCAGCTATCTGAACAACGATACGTTTCAGATAACCATCACTTGGGATTAACCCACCAATGCAGCAAGAAGGACTGTAAGACCTTTATGCTGCCGATTAGATAACAAGGAGAATCATCATTAACGAACTAATGAAGCAGGTCGCTAAAGCCGCACTACTGACCATAGTGCCAATCTTAATCCAAGCATTCGCTGACGAATATCTGTCAGGTGAAGACCCTTGGGTTAACCACCAAAGTAACCATGGCCTAGATGACGAGGATAACGAGAAGGAGATTTCCTGAGTCCTCGCCGTACAGGTCAATAGACCAAGCCCATGTGACATAGCAAAAAAGGAAGCTTAAACCATGTCACATGGGTCCCTTTCCGACTTTTGACACGTTTAGTCAGTGAACCTAGACCCTAATGACCAACTAAGGAGACCATGATGGCAACCATTGGATATGCCCGAGTATCAACCACAGGACAAAGCCTAGATGCCCAACTCGCCGCCCTGAGTCCATGCGATAAGGTGTTTCAGGAGAAAGTTAGCGGTGCTAAAGATGACCGGCCACAACTCACCTTAATGCTAGAGTTTGTACGTGAAGGTGATTCAGTTGTAGTGACCAAATTAGACAGGCTGGCAAGAAACACCCGACACTTACTGGAAATCGCAGAGTTTCTTGCCACTAAGAAAGTCACCCTGAAAATCCAAAACCTAGGGATTGATACAGGTACGCCAACCGGAAAGTTAATGCTAACTATGGTCGGTGCGATAGCCACGTTTGAGCGAGAGTTAATGTTAGAACGACAAGCTGAAGGGATCGCTCTAGCAAAGCAACGTGGGAGCTATAAAGGACGTAAGCCCATCGCCATGCTCAAACGAAACCAAGTGGTGGTCATGCTGCAAGAAGGCATACCAAAAGCCGAGATTGCCAAGCGTACAGGCATTTCCCTATCAAGTGTGCAGCGAATAGCGAAAGACCAACGAAAGAAGACATGATGAAGTCACAATGGAGATCATCTACCAAGTTGACTCCATAGTGCCTTTTCACAAACTTCTCATACTGAATGAGCTTGAGGTTAGTTAGCCACAAGAATGAATTGTCTGAAGTCCTTTGGTTTCGCAAGAGACTTTATAAGAAGTAAATGATAGAATCCAAAGGACTTTCACCTAACCAAAATGGAGTTTAAATGGTTCCAGTTATTAGCGTGTTTAACAATAAAGGCGGCGTTGGCAAAACTACATATTTGTTCCATGTAGCTCACCTACTAGCTAAAAAAGGCAAACGAATCTTAATGGTGGATCTCGATAGCCAATGTAACCTTTCCTCATATTGCTTAAAGGATGAGCAATTAAGTGAGGCTTGGGAAGAAACCGGAAACAGCATGTACCGTGTTGTTGAGCCAATCTATAGAGGTTTAGGTGACTTTCGCGAATTAGCTCCAATGCAATTCAATACCCAGTACCCCACTCTTTTTCTTGCCCCAGGTGATATAGCACTGAGCAACTTTGAAGATAGATTGGGTGATTCTTGGAACGCCGCACGAGGCGGCTCTGAACCAGATATCAGGGTCCAATCGGCGATCCACAGGTATATTCGATGGGCATCTAAAAATGTCAATGCTGATGCAGTATTTGTTGATTTAGGACCAAACTTGGGAGCACTCAACAGGGCTGTTCTCGGTAGTAGTGATTACTTCATTGTACCGATGTCACCAGATTTGTTCTCAATAAGAGGCACAGAGAACTTAGGTAACAAAATGCTTAACTGGAACGATGGCTGGGTACAGTGTCAAGAAGCATGGAAAGCCAGAGGTACTGTTGATATAGACATACCTAAAGGAGCTCCTAAGTTTTTAGGTTATGTAAAACAACAACATAACATTAGAAACAACCAAAAAGGAATGACTCTAGGGTGGCAAATATTCGGCAATAGAGTTGACGGAGCAATCAGAGAGAATGTAGTAGAGAAGCTTCAGCCAAGAGGACAAGTGTTCGAGTGGGATGGTAAAGATTTAAATTGGCATCTAGGTGACATCCCAAACCTTCATAGTCTTGTACCCTATTCATTAGAAGCGAAAAAACCTGTTTTCGACTGTACAGGTCGAGATAAGCTTAGAGGTGCTCACATCACTAAAGCCCGAAAGTCAGCAAGTCATTACAAAGGAATTATTGAACGTCTAATGCATGTCATTTAATAAATGCCTGTGCTACATTCTGTGCTACATAACCCACTGTCGGTTCCAGAAAGAAATCAGGTAGTTAGGTAATGGGGGTTTGACATAAGCCGCCTCCACCAATAAAAGGATTAAAGACGTCTCAGGACGTCTTTTTTTCTGCCTACCGCAGTCTAAAATCAACAACTTAGCTCACACTTTAGAACAAGGACGTCCGAAGGAAGCTTGAGTTTATTGGAACACAGATTGTAGTGGCATAGTGAATTTGGCCACCTGAATAGACGAAGTGATAGACTCACTTCTGGAAAAAAGGTGGTAGAAATGAAGAACACAAGACCGACATTCAGTGCAGAGTTCAAATTAGAAGCTGCGCA
>NZ_WRPA01000026.1 GCF_009831655.1 Shewanella insulae
ATATGTGACGGGGTATTACAGTCAGCTGAGACCACATCAATATAACGGTGGGCTGACACCCAATGAGTCAGAGCGAAGATACTGGCTTGAATACAAAACCGTGGCCAATTTTAGTTGACCACTACACCAATTAATTTATATAGCAGCATTAAATTATACATAAAAACTACATTAGTATCATGGAGATCTTCCCTCATAATATCTTCAATCATATACGATAATTTATGAGTTTCACTCATACCTTTGTGCAGTTTTGCAAGCGTCTGAGTTACAAGGTTTTGTTTGTATAATTTATGAAGAAGGGTAACATCCATCTGTTCTTCTTCATAGGGCGATGCCGTAAAGAACTCAAATGGTGATGGTTCAAATTGTTTTAATTTTGTAACTTGTTCATCAATGGCATAAAGCTCTCCATAGATAAAATTCATGTCGACTTTTTCTAAGTATGTATTTTTGTAGCTTGTTTCAATTTTGAACATTAATTTAATCGGTATGTAGGTGTTCTCATTCATATTTTTAAAGTTTGTTAATAATCGATAGTGAGGTTGAACACTATATTTTTAGTGAACCTTATTTAAGATGTTTTTTGTTAACTGCTTAATAATTGTTAACTATTGGGGCTATGAGATTTGCCACTGAGTTGAGAGCATGTAGACGCTCATCAAAATAATCGTATCGGTCATAAATGCCTTCAACCCCCTTGATTTTGTGGTTAAGGCAACGCTCTGCAATATGAGATGGAACTCCTTGCTTAGCGAGTAGACTTCTGCAAGTACGTCGGAAATCATGAATAGTAAAGTAAGGTATTTCTCCCATGCGATTAATGGGTTGTTTGGTTTTGCTTGAGTCATGTCCAAAGAGTGAGGCTACAGCTCGATTGAGGGTATCACCTGAGACATGTGGCTTTTTGCTTGCTTTGCGATTAGGGAATACATAGTCCGAACCACAAGCTCTGATCTGTAATTCTTCAAACCATTCAACGACAGAATCAGGAAGTGGGATTGATATTGCTGCGGAGCTTTTGGTCCTTGGTTGTGGTAGTTTCCATATCTTCAAATTCAGGTCGATCTCTTGCCAAGTTAGTTTTAAGAGTTCGCCTTTTCTCACTCCTAAGCAAACTAACAGAGCTGAGGCTAGGTAGTTGTCCCGACCAAAACTGCTTATGTTGTCTTTTGCGACACTAAAAAACTGTTTCAGTTCTTCAACCGACAATGCTCTTTCTCTGCTTTTCTCTACGCCACCAGCATCAGCAGGTTTAAAGTGGCTCGCGGGATTGCCATCCTTTAAGCCAAGCTTGCAAGCATGAGTAAAAAGCTTTTTGCAATGAAGTAGCGTGTCGTTAGCGATAGTGGGACGATTACTATGAGCGACCTTTTGAATTATGTTTCTGATATCAAGGGGCGTTACATCCTTAATTTGCAAGCGGCCAATATATGGTTGGACTTCTTTTGTATAGATTCTTAATGGGATTTCACTGTGTTTAAGTCGTTTTTTTGCATCGACAAACCAATCATTAAAGAGGTCGTCTACGGTTTGAATTTTCTCTTGACCAATTTTCGCTCTTTCAGCTAGAGGATCGCCTCCCTTACTAATTGATTGCTTTAATATGGCAGCAGCTGCTCTAGCATCTGCTAGAGACATGTGTGGATACTGGCCACCTTCTAGGGTCATGAATCGACGCTTGCCGTTTGAGGTATACCTTAACTCCCAGCTCGCTTTGCCTTCTGTCTGCACTCGAATATAAAGCCCATCGTCTACTAATTTACGAGTAGCTGTCTTGCTGCGGATAAATGCTTTGATCTGCTTATCATTCATGCTGTTGGACTCAAGTGGTTACTAAACCTATATAAAGTGGTTACTTGAATGATTTAGTAACCATTTTAGTAACCACTTTATCACTTACAATAGCAAACAAACTCGAACCTGTAAAAACATTAAACCCAGCAAGTGCCGGGTTTAATTGGTGATTTTTAACAACTGTAATCAGCCTGGAACATCATTCCACGTTCTGGATCTGCTCACGCATCTGCTCGATAAGCACTTTGAGTTCGACTGCGGCGGCGGTGACCTCTGAGCTGATGGACTTGGAGGCCAGGGTGTTGGACTCGCGGTTGAATTCTTGCATCATGAAGTCGAGGCGTCGGCCCTGGGCGCCGCCTTTCTTGAGGATGCGGCGGGTCTCGGCGACGTGGGCGTCGAGTCTGTCCATCTCTTCGGCGACATCCATCTTCTGCGCCAGCAGTACCATCTCCTGTTCCAGGCGAGCGGGATCCAGTTCGCCCTGGATCTCGCTGAGGCGGTTGGTGAGCTTGTCGCGCTGCCACTGCATCACGGTAGGCATATGCTCGCGAACGATGGCGACTTGCGCCTCGATAGCTTCGAGACGCGTCTCTAGCATCGCCTTGATCGCCTCACCCTCTCGGCCACGGGCTTCGATAAACTGATCTACAGCGCTGTCGAAGGCGGAGAGTAGCTCTTTGCCTATGGCATCCATGTCTTGCTCGCTGCCGGACATCACGCCTGGCCAGCGCAGCACATCGACTATGTTGATTTCGCCTTGACCCGCTTCCTGTTTGACCCAGTTGGCCGCCTGGATGATCTGGCCGGCGAGTGCCTGGTTGAGTTGCAGTTCGTTATTCTTGTCTTCGCCAAGATCGTAGCGCAGGTTGACCTCAATCTTGCCGCGATTTAAACGTTTGCGTAGACGGTCTCTGAGGACGGGCTCCAGGCTGCGGAGCTGTTCTGGCAGTCGTAGGTAGGTTTCCAGGTAACGTTGATTGACCGAACGGATCTCCCAGGAGGCGGTGCCCCATTGTGCTTTGTGCTCGATGCGAGCATAGGCTGTCATGCTTTGGATCATGGGTAATTCCAATAGTTTAAATCGATTTAGTGACCTTGGATTATAGTCTGATGAGGTGCAGGGTTAAAGCAAACTCTCCTTCCTTTACGCTTTGGGTCATGATTAACATGGCATCGAAGCGCGCAAGCCCCTATAATGTGCAGCCAAATCTGCTTATCTCTAATCCAAACAGGAAATGCCAATGCGCCCAAGTGACAGAACCCCAGCTCAATCTCGTCCGGTAACCATTACGCGACAGTTCACAGCCCATGCAGAAGGTTCTGTATTAGTTGAATTTGGCGATACGAAAGTACTTTGTACAGCCAGCTTTACCGAAGGGGTGCCACGTTTTCTTAAAGGTCAGGGTCAAGGTTGGGTGACCGCCGAGTATGGTATGTTGCCGCGCTCGACCCACAGCCGTATGGATCGTGAGGCTGCCCGTGGTAAGCAGTCTGGCCGTACCCAGGAGATCCAGCGTCTTATTGGCCGTGCCCTGCGCGCCGCGGTAGACATGAAGGCGCTGGGTGAAAACACTATCGTGATCGATTGTGATGTGATTCAGGCCGATGGTGGCACCCGCACCGCAGCCATTACCGGTGCCTGTGTGGCGCTGGTTGACGCACTTAACTGGGCTCGTGGTAAGGGACTGCTCAAGACCAACCCGCTTAAGTTTTTGATTGCCGCCGTCAGCGTAGGCATCTACAAGGGGGAGCCTATCTGCGACCTCGAGTATGTGGAAGACAGTGCCGCCGAGACAGATATGAACGTGGTGATGACAGAAACCGGTAAGATCATCGAGATCCAGGGTACCGCCGAAGGCGAACCCTTTAGCCATGAAGAGCTGCTCAGCCTGCTGGATCTGGCCAAGCACGGTATTCGCGAGATCGTCGATGTGCAGAAGGCGGCATTGAGTTAATCATTATTTTGTTGATTAGGACCCTACGGGGTCCTTTTTTAAATCGAATTGAGCGTACCCCTACATTTTAAAAAGGAGAGATTGTGAAAGCCTATCAACGTGAGTTTATTGAGTTTGCCCTTGAGCGTCAGGTGTTACGTTTTGGCGAATTTACGTTAAAGTCAGGCCGCACTAGCCCTTACTTCTTTAATGCCGGCCTGTTTAATACCGGGCGTGATCTGGCGCGTCTGGGTCGCTTCTATGCGGCAGCGCTGGTGGATTCGGGTATCGAGTATGACCTGCTGTTTGGCCCAGCCTACAAAGGGATTCCTATCGCGACCACCACGGCGGTAGCGCTTTGCGATCACCATGATATCGACATGCCTTACTGCTTTAACCGGAAGGAGAAGAAAGATCACGGCGAGGGTGGCAGCCTGGTGGGCAGCGAGCTTAAGGGCCGTGTGATGCTGGTGGACGATGTGATCACCGCTGGTACCGCGATTCGCGAATCGATGGAGATCATCGAGGCCCACAATGCCGAGCTGGCGGGTGTGTTGATTGCGCTGGATCGTCAAGAGAAAGGCAAGGGCGAGCTGTCGGCGATTCAAGAAGTCGAGCGCGACTTTGGCTGCAACATAGTTTCTATCATAAAGCTGGAAGATCTGATCAACTACCTGTCGGAAAAACCTGGCATGGAAGCGCAGTTGGCGTCAGTGAGTGCCTATCGCGACCAATACGGTATCTAATCGATATCAATTATCGAGAAACAAAAAACGCTGCCTAGGCAGCGTTTTTTATTGAGCGGAATATGCTTAAACCAACATGGTTTAATTACTCAGGAACTCGGCGCGGGTGGCTGGGTTTGACTTGAAGATGCCGCCCAGAGCCGTGGTGGTCGTGGTGCTGGTAGAGTCCATCACGCCGCGAGATTTAACGCAGTAATGCACCGCATCCATCTTGACCGCCACATCCTTGGTCTCAAGTAGAGTCTGCAGCGCCACCAATACCTGTTGTGTCAGGCGCTCCTGCACCTGTGGGCGCTGGGCAAAGAAACGCACGATACGGTTGATCTTAGACAGGCCTATGATGTTCTTGCGCGGCAGGTAGGCCACGGTAGCAACGCCGTCTATGGTCACCAGGTGGTGCTCACAGGTGCTGGTGAGGCTGATGTCGTTGACCTTGACCATCTCATCGAAGCCCATCTTGTTTTCGATAACCGTGATCTTGGGGAAGTTCTCGTAGTCCAGGCCCGAGAAGATCTCATCCACATACATCTTGGCGATACGCTTAGGGGTCTCGACCAGGCTGTCGTCGCGCAGATCCAGTGACATTAAGGTTAAGATCTCGCGCATATGGTGCTCAATCTTCTCTTTGCGCGCCTCGCTGCTCAGTCCGCAAGGGACCATGGGCGTCTCGAGACCGCGCTCTAATAATGCAGTTTGCACCTGCTGTGCTGCTTCACTTAATGCCATCGTGTCCTCCACCATTAGATAGTGGTCTATTCAGTAAGGATAATTTACTAATTTTTTTAACAAATTAGCCTTTAAGGTATTCATTATAGCCTGTCCGGCGCCGGTAAACATAGGGCGGCGGGTCAGGGAGGATACCCTGAATTGCGGGTAATTTATACCCAGAATTACTAGGGGATTAACAAAAAAGCCGATTGTGGCAATCGGCTTTTGGGGTTTTTAAAGGGTTTAGAGCTTAAGGTTATCTCTGAGGAAGCTCATCATCTGGCGGTAGTATTTCGCCCTATGTTCATCGTTATAGAAGCCGTGGCCCTCATCGTCCATAACCAGTTTCTCATAAGGGTAGTTGTGCTTCTTGAGTCCCTCTTCCAGCGCTTCGAGTTGTTCGATTGGCGCTCGCTCATCTTCACCACCGTGAACCAGGAGCAAGTTAACCTTGAGTTTATCTATGTTCTTGCTAGGTGACATCTGCGCCAGAATGGCTTCGTTCTCGCCCAGTACCTGCTTCAGATAACGCTCACCCGCGCGGCGGCCCTGTACGTCACCTTCGCTGAACATCAACTCGAGATCATATACGCCGGCAAAACCTATGGCGCACTTGAATAGATCCGGTGCCAGAATAGGACTTTGCAGCGCCGAGTAGCCACCAAAGCTGCCGCCGACAATACAAATTCTCTCTTTGTCGACTATGCCTTGTTCTATGACGTATTTGGTGGCATCGATAATATCGTACTGGATCTCTGTGCCCCACTTTTGATGGCCAGCATGTTCAAATGCCTTACCATAGCCACCCGAACCGCGGAAGTTTACCTGTAGTACAGCGGCGCCTTGATTGGCGATCAGCTGGTTTTGGTCGTCAAAGCCCCACCAGTCTCTTGGACCGTGTGGACCGCCGTGAGGGTTGACCACGAGCGGCAGATTCTTAGCCTCTTTACCATAGGGCAGTGTGAGGTAACCATTGATCACTTTTCCGTCTCGTGCAGTAAAGCTGATTGGCTTCATCTCGGCCATCTTATCGGGATCTAACCATTTCTTTTGTGAGACAAGATATTCGAGTTTCTTAGCGGAGGCATCGAAAATGTAGTAATCACCCGGATTTCTATCGTTGAAGGCCTTGATGACCAATTTGCTCATGTCGTTAGTCTGGCTGACGAGATGAACCTGATGGCCGGGTAGTGCGGCAATCAACTGCTTGAGGGTGGTGGCGAGCTTTTCGTCTTTGTCGACAAACTCATAAGTGGGGTAGCCGTTTTCATATTCGACCGCGTAGAGCTGCTTGTTGATGCGATTGATCCACACATTGCTTGGGTCGACGACCTTGTCTTGGCTGATAAGCTGTTTAGTGCCTTTCTTGATATCGACTAAATAGACCCCTTTAGGCTGGCCGTTTTCACTGCCGAGCACATAAACGCTGTTCTCATCATCGCCGAAGGCGATAGGAGTAATATCATCGAGATTTAAATTCAGCTTATCTGTATCGACCCATTCATCATCCTTGCGGTAATAGAGCTGGGAACTGACATAGTCGCGGGTACCACTGACAAAGCGAACTTCGCCATCATGATCCGGTAGAAATCGAGCGTAGGAGATTGGTGAGGTCGCGATTTTTCTGCGCGTTCCCTTATAGACATCGACTCGGTATACCTGTTGGAGGTTTTCTGCCGTGTTGCTGCTACCTGAGCCCCAAGGGAGCGCTTGGATGAGCATGTAGCGATCATCTTCAGGCATAGGATCTAGGATATAGGCTGTTGCTTGTATTGGAGTATTTTTCTTGATGCGAGAACCTGTCTGTTGTTCGCCACCTTTATAGCCAAACAGATAGGTTGGTCTGGAACCGTCGGCGTTTACCGCCATGAGCTCACCATAGTAGAGGGGGTGATCGCTCCAGCCCTTTAGGTATTCCTTGGCAAGGACGACACGCTCATTGTTAACCCATACATATTGCCCCACCTGGGCGTTGTCGGGAAAGCGAACGACATTGGTCGGCTTCTTGGTTTTGGCGTCCAGAATCATCAGCATATGCTTACCATCATGGGAAGTGATGGCGCTGAGGTAGTCTCCATCGGGAGATATCTGTACGTTAGAAAATTCGGCTGAGCGGCTAAAAAGCTCGGTAGTATCTTTGTCCGAAGCCATGACTTGGCTACTGAACAGGCAGATACAAGCTAAACTAAACGACTGAATTAGTTTCATATAACATCCTTGTACATACAATTGTTATAGAGTTTTTGTAGGTCTGTTGCGCCAGGGAGGGTAAAACAAGGGACTGTGGAGTGCAATACTTTTTATCTAGAAAGGCATGGCGACCCGTACATAACAGGTCGCTGTTTTTATTGGTATTAGTTAACTCTGAAGTAGCTGCTGCTGAATAAACTGCCACTGCTCGGCGAAGTGTTCGGTTGGTTTGTTTTTGAAGTCGCTACGCACGAATTGAGCGATGCGGCCTTCGGCCACGGCCAGTAGCAGGTTAGCCAGAATAGCCTCGTCTAGATTGAAGCCTTTGCCTTCTCTTAGGGTCTTCTCTCTGAGGATCTGTTTCAGGTGGGTCTCTATTTTGGAGAAGATCTGGCCGGTACGGCTACGTAGCCGCTCATTTTCCCCAAGCAGGGCATCGCCGTTGAGCACACGGGAGATCCCTGGGTTGCGTTCGGCGAACACCAACAAGAGTTGCAGCAGCAATTGGCAGCGTCTCATGGTGTCTTTTTCTTCATCCATGATGAGATTGATGCGCGACAGCAGTGACTCTTCGATAAAGTCGATCAGCCCCTCGAACATTCTCGCCTTGCTGGGAAAGTGGCGATAAAGCGCCGCCTCAGACACGCCTACCTCGGCGGCAAGTTTGGCCGTGGTAATTCGTTGTCCAGGACTGGTTTCCAGCATGGTGGCCAGACATTGAAGAATATGTTCGCGTCGGTTGATTTTAGGGCTTGCAGCCATCTAAGTATCCTTTACTTAATTACTACAGGAGCCGATGGGCAATCGCTGCCCATGACTCTCTAATTATTCTATGCGGCGTGTCGAGGTTATGAGTGCCGTGTTATTGAGAACCTGGCTATCGAGTACCCGAGTGGCCGAAACCGCCTTCGCCTCGATCTGAGGTGTCGAACTCGTCGACCAGTTTAAATTCGGCTTGTACCACAGGCACAAACACCAGTTGCGCCAGGCGATCCCCTATCTCCAAGGTGAAGGGTTCACTGCTGCGATTCCAGCAAGAGACCATCAGAGGGCCCTGATAGTCAGAATCGATGAGGCCAACCAGGTTGCCGAGCACTATGCCATGTTTGTGGCCCAGGCCTGAGCGCGGCAGGATGACGGCCGCTAGGCTTGGGTCGGCGACGTGCACGGCGATCCCGGTTGGGATTAGCTGGGTTTCGCCCGGCTGAATCACCATGGTGGTTTCTATCATGGCACGCAGATCCATGCCGGCACTGCCCGGCGTCGCATAGGCGGGGAGGGGAAACTGTGAGCCAATGCGAGAATCGAGGATCTTGAGTTCTATGGGCGTCTTCATGCTGTCTTCATCTGCTGTGCGATTAGGGTGAGTAGTTGCTTCGCCAAGGTATATTTATCTGTGGCGGGGAGGGCTTGCTCGCCTCCTTGCCAGAAGACCTTTAAGGCATTGCTATCGCTGTTGAAGCCGATGGCTGGGTTGGATACGTCATTGGCGGCGATCATATCCAGTTTCTTGCGGGTCAACTTGTCTTTGGCGTAATGGTCTACATCCTGAGTCTCGGCGGCAAATCCTACCGTAAAGGGACGAGCCTCATGGGCCGCGACCGTGGCTAAGATATCAGGATTGCGTACAAGCGCAAGTGACATCTCTGTGGCGGATTTCTTAATCTTCTCGTCGGCAACGTCTGCGGTGCGATAATCGCTAACCGCCGCGCAGCCGATGAAGATATCGCTGTGGTGCACCTGCTGCATTACGGCATCGAGCATCTCTTGGGTCGAGGCGACATTGAGACGATTGACATTCATCGGCGTCTCTAGATTAACCGGGCCTGAGACCAGCGTCACCTTGGCGCCCATCTCGGCTGCCGCGCGTGCCAGCGCAAAGCCCATCTTGCCCGAGCTGTGGTTAGAGATATAACGCACGGGGTCGATCGCCTCACGGGTAGGACCCGCCGTCAGCAGTATAGATACACCTTGAAGCAGCTTTGGTGCAAAGAAGTGTTCGACACGCTCGGCGATCACCAGAGGTTCTTCCATGCGGCCCGGGCCAACTTCGCCGCAGGCCTGGCTGCCGGATGCGGGGCCCCAGATGGTTAGGCCGCGTTTTCTCAGGTTATCCAGATTATCCTGAGTGGCGACGTTGCGATACATCTGCTGATTCATCGCCGGGCAGAGCACTACGGGCGCCTCTGTGGCCAGGCAGGTGGTGGTGATCAACTCATCGGCCATGCCGGCATTGATGCGGGCGATCAGATTGGCGGTCGCCGGGGCGATCAACACCAGGTCGGCCCAGCGGGCGAGTTCGAT
Source organism: Shewanella insulae (assembly GCF_009831655.1). GTDB lineage: Bacteria > Pseudomonadota > Gammaproteobacteria > Enterobacterales > Shewanellaceae > Shewanella > Shewanella insulae. The sequence continues at coordinate 9,683 of NZ_WRPA01000026.1, forward strand.
ATGACCCATGGCGGCTTCGGCCGCTGGGTCTAACAGGTCAGATGCTATGGGATGGCCGGATAGCGCCTGCAGTGTCAGCGGCGTGATAAATTCCTGCGCACTTTGGCTCATGACGACACGCACATCGGCGCCGCGCTCTTTCAGGCGGCGTACCAGATCGGCAGACTTATAGGCGGCAATGCCACCGCCAATTCCCAGCAATATCTTTTTATTGGTTAGACTCATTTTGATCACTAATCGCGTTTAATTTTGCCCGCTAACCATACCACAATCCTGCTGAGGTTGAGGATACAAGTTTTTAAAAACTAGACCATACTCTAAAGCCTAGGTGTGCAGATGGCGCCGAGACAAGGAGTGTTTATGGCAATCAAAGATTGGCCTCAGGGAGAGGGACCCAGAGAAAAACTGCTGCGCAGCGGCGTCGCCCAGCTCTCCGATGCTGAACTGCTAGCCGTGCTACTCAGAAACGGCCTCAAGGGACAGAGCGCAGTGTCCCTTGCCAGAGTCATGCTGAGTCATTTTGGCGGCTTGAGACCGCTCTTTAGCGCCTCATTGAGTGAGTTGTGCGATATCCAGGGGATTGGCCCGGTAAAGTATGCCCAGTTGCAGGCGGCCATAGAGTTAAGTAAGCGGATCGCGCAAGAAAATCTACAAAGAGGAAAGATTTTGACAGATCCTGATTTAACTCGGGACTATTTAATGAGACAATTAGCGGATCGTGCCTACGAAGTGTTTGCCCTCCTTTTGCTCGATAGTCAGCATAGGGTCATTCAGTTCGTCGAATTATTCCGTGGCACCATAGATTCGGCCTCGGTTTACCCTCGAGAAGTGGTAAGCCTAGTGCTTGAGAAAAAAGCCGCAGCTGTCATTGTGTGCCATAACCATCCTTCCGGGGTGGCTGAGCCCAGTCATGCTGATAGGCGAATTACTGAGCGATTGAAATACGCGTTGGCGACTATAGATGTTTCGCTGCTAGACCATATGGTTGTAGGCGATCGTGAGATAGTTTCGTTTGCAGAGAGGGGATGGATAGATTGAATATCCCTTGATCTTTGATTTTAGATCCTGTATAAAATGCGCCCTCTTTGTGTGCCTCGGGCGACGGCCATATTCGAGGTACATTAATGCTCGAGCGTTAAATTGTTTTTGGAGAAGATTGACATGTCAAGAGTATGCCAAGTTACTGGCAAGAAGCCGATGGTTGGTAACAACCGTTCGCACGCTAAGAACGCGACTCGTCGTCGTTTTTTACCTAACCTACAGAACCACCGTTTCTGGTTAGAAGACGAAAAGCGTTTCGTACAGCTACGTGTATCTACTAAAGGTATGCGTATTATCGATAAGAAAGGTATCGAAGTTGTTGTTGCTGAACTTCGTGCCCGCGGCGAGAAGGTGTAATAGACCATGGCTAAAGCTAAAGGTAACCGTGAGAAGATCAAGCTAGTTTCTAGCGCTAAAACAGGTCACTTCTACACGACTGAGAAAAACAAGCGTAACATGCCTGAAAAGATGGAGATCAAGAAGTTTGATCCCGTTATCCGTCAGCACGTTATCTACAAAGAATCAAAAATCAAGTAATTCTTGATTGACGATTTTTTGAAAAAGCCCCTCATTGCAGGGGCTTTTTTTTATCCTAAATATCACCAATATGCCTATCAGGTTTCTTCTTGAGCCTATGCCGGTGATGCGCTCGGCTTAGGGTTCAATCCTAATCTCTACCTCTACCTTAGCTACTGATCTTAACCTGCTATGCTTATTCCGATCGTCTTGGCGTGAGAAGAATATCGCATTCAATGATAATAAATGCTTTTAATGTGAATTTAAATGCAATAAAATCGGCTTGTTATTCGTCATTTGATGATATTTTCACATATTTATTGTTGAGGTTACGCGCGTGCGCACTACTGAGCTAGTCGAGGGTTTTCGTCATTCTGCTTCCTATGTGAATGCACACAGGGGCAAGACATTTGTGGTCATGTTGGGTGGTGAGGCGCTGGCGCAGCGTCAGTTTCGATCCATCATCAACGATATCGCCCTGCTTCACAGCCTGGGGATCAAGATAGTCCTGGTGCATGGTGCCAGACCGCAAATCGATGAGGCCTTGGCCGCGCATGATCTTACACCCGAGTATTACAACGGGGTGCGTATCAGCGATGAAGAGTCTTTCAAGGTGATCAAGCAGGTCGTGGGCGGTCTGCAACTGGATATTACCGCGCGTCTGTCGATGAGTCTGAGCAATACTCCTATGCAAGGGGCGCAGATTAACGTGGTGAGCGGTAACTTCGTGATAGCCCAACCCTTAGGTGTGGATAACGGCGTCGACTACTGCCTGAGCGGCAAGGTGAGACGCATAGATGTGGCAGGCCTCAGGCGCCAGCTGGACAATCATGGCATAGTGCTCCTGGGGCCGGTGGCGGCCTCGGTGACCGGGGAGTGTTTTAACCTGACCGCCGAAGAGGTCGCGACCCAGATTGCTGTGAAGCTCAAGGCCGACAAGATGATAGGTTTCAGTGCCAAGGAGGGGATAATCGACAGCACCGGCGAGGTGATCGCCGAGCTGATGCCGACCGATGCCCAGCGAATCTTGTCTGAACTAACCGATGAAGACAACTGGTGTGTGGGCACGCGAGCCTTCTTACAGGCTAGCATAGACGCCTGCCGGAACGGCGTGGCGCGCTGTCACTTCGTCAGTTATCTCGACGATGGCGCCCTGCTGCAGGAGTTGTTCTCTCGCGACGGTATCGGCACTCAGATAGTGACTGAGAGCGCCGAGCGCCTGCGCAGAGCCACCATTGCCGATATCGGTGGCGTCTTGGATCTCATTCGCCCTATGGAGCAATCGGGGATCTTGGTGCGCCGCTCGCGCGAACAACTCGAAATGGAGATAGAGCAGTTTATGCTGATCGAGCGTGATGGCTTGGTGATAGGTTGCGCGGCCCTCTATCCCTTCGAGGAAGACAACGCCGGAGAGTTTGCCTGTCTGGTGGTGCATCCCGATTATCGTGATGCCGACCGTGGCAGCATCTTGCTGAATAACATCATAGGCCAGGCTAAGGTGCGTGGTTATGCCCGCCTGTTTGCCCTGACGACCCGCAGCATTCATTGGTTCCTCGAACATGGCTTCCAGATTGTCGAGGTCGATGCCCTGCCCGATAAGAAGAAGCAGCTGTACAACTATCAGCGTAAGTCGAAGATCCTCGCCTTAGATCTTTAATCGCTCTGTTAGTGTTCGATGGAAAGGCCACCCCCGCGGTGGTCTTTTTTGTGCGTTAAAGTTAGCTCACCTCGAAGCCTCTTGACATAATATGTCATCAAGGCCACACTCAAGCTATCGGTTTAAGTTAGGGCCCGGCACAGGGATGATGTGGTGAGATGCCCACATGTTCAAGAGGATATTTAGAGATGGATACTCAAATCTTTCAACTCACGACCTTAGATTCGGCAACCAGTGCGGTCTTCCTGTCTATGTTGCTGGGTGTCGCCTTGTTGCTAGTGCTGCTTAAGGTGAAACCTTTGCCTAAGGGGGCGAAATATGCGGCCTCGGGGATGGTGATCGCCGTATTGGGTTTGCTCTCCTGGATGTTCTACAAAGCCCATGACGCCAATGTTCGCCTTACATCGAGCACCATGTATGTGGATATTCCCCTCTACCGAGTCGAATTACCTCGGGAGAGACTAGTGGCTTCCCAGGCTAGAATCGTTAACCTGGATGAAGATGATGCGCCCAAGTTGAGCTATCGAAGTAACGGCGTGGGACTTCCCGGCTATTCGCTGGGGTGGTACAAGCTAGCCGAGGTCAGCGACAAGACAGATAAAGCCCTACTGTCTGTCACCGGCGACGGCCAGGTATTGCTGCTGCCGACGACCGAGGGCTACCTGCTGATCTTGAGTCTCGAGAAGCCAGAGGCCCTGTTAGCTAGCCTGCTTGCGCCGACTCTTTAGGGCCAGGTCCAGTGTAAAGATCACGAGTGCGCTCCAGATGAAGGCGAAGGTGATTCCCTTTTCCAGATCGAAGGGCTCGTTAAACAGGCTAACGGCCATGATAAACATGATACTGGGACCGATATATTGAAAGAAGCCCAGCATAGTCAGCGGGATACGCATAGCTGCGCCAGCAAAGCAGAGCAGGGGGATCGAGGTTACTATTCCTGCGGCCATCAGTAGCAGGTTCATCTGCCAGCTGTTTTCCAGGATGCTGGTGCCATCGAGACTCATCGCCAGATAGAGCAGGGCAACTGGGACTAAGATAGCCGTCTCGACCAGTAATCCCGTCTTGGCGTCGACATTGACCTTCTTACGCAGCAAACCGTAGGCGCCGAATGAGCAAGCGAGTCCTAGGGACACGACGGGAATCGAGCCGAAGGAGATCAATTGGATCAGCACGCCGGCGCAGGCCAAAGCGACGGCCGCCCACTGCAGTTTACGCAGACGTTCCTGCAGGAACACCATGCCCAGCAGCACGTTAACCAAAGGATTGATGAAATAACCCAGGCTGGCATCGAGCATATGATCATTGTTGATCGCCCAGATGAATAAAAGCCAGTTGCCGGCGATCAGTACCGAGGTGATCGTTAACACGCCCAGCTGTTTTGGTTGCCGCAACAGGGCGCGAAGCTTGGCGAAACCACCGATAAATTGCATCAAGATCAGCATGAAGACGAAGGACCAGATCACTCGGTGTAGCAGGATCTCAGTCGCCGACACATGGTCTAGCAGCTTAAAATAGAGGGGAGCGAAGCCCCAGAGGCAGTAGGCGCAGATGGCGAGCGCTACCCCTTTACGATACTCAATATCGGCCATAGCTTAGGATTTAGGAAAGAGCGGGAGAGGCATTGTAGGCGCCTAAGCTGTGCGACTCAAGCGACTATGGGTAATCTTTTGATATGCCGACTTGGAGCCGCCACTTGCCAGCGCGTCTCGTTAACTTGACGGGGTTTACTAGGGGAGCTGGCTAGCCCACCATATAGGTGCCAGTGCCGAAGGCGATATGCGAGCCCTGCTCGTTGTGCAGCTCCATGCGGCACACGGAGACCCGGTTACCCGCTCTTATCACTGTGCCCGTGCCGGTAAAGATCTCACCGCGCCCCGGCCTGAGATAATCGATACGAAGATCTATGGTCCCCAGTGTCTGTAGGCGTTTTTGCAGATCTTCGAGGCACCAGTCTTCGCGACTGGCCACCAGACCCGAGAAGGCCGTCAGGCCGCCCACCACATCCAGCACGGTAGCGGTCACGCCGCCATGGAGTATCTGTTGGTGTATGTTGCCGATAAGATCAGTTTTCATCTTCACCTCGACCTCGACGCCTTGCAGGTCATAACGCTTGATGTCCATGCCTAACAGATTATGGAAGGGCACCTTGGTATCGAAGATGTCGGCCACGCTGGCCAGGGTCTGTGCTTGTATGGGCGTCGTCATAGGGGCACTCCTTGTCTTGTCCTACGCTGCTTGCTGGGCGCAAGAGACTTAAATATGAACACTAGTTAGAGCATTTAATCTATCGCTAATGCACAGGACGAGGCAAGCCTGCGAATAAAATTTCATCAATCGATGGGGGCCGAGGGGTAATTAATCCCCGGATAGATGAGACAAGTCGAGCCAGCTTGATTAGAATAAGCGGCCAAATTAATGATTACTGAGTACCATGGACTTAGCCTTAGCTTCTCCCGATGTGACCGATAGCGACCCGCTCGCCGCCTGCCTGCAGACGGTGTTTGGTTATCGCACCTTCAGGACGGGTCAGCGAGAGGTGATAGAGCAGGTCTGTGGCGGTCAGGATGCCCTGGTGATCATGCCTACCGGCGGCGGTAAGAGCCTGTGTTATCAGTTGCCCGCGCTCGTCTTACCCGGGTTGACGCTGGTGGTGTCGCCGCTGATCTCCCTGATGAAAGATCAGGTCGACAGCCTGAAACAGATGGGCGTCGCGGCGGCCTATCTTAATTCGTCGCAGTCACGGGAAGAGGCTCTGACCATCTATCGCCAGCTGCACAATGGCGAGCTCAAGCTGCTGTATGTGTCACCCGAGCGTCTGCTGACCGACAGCTTTATCGAGCGCCTACACAATCTGCCGCTCTCCCTGTTTGCCATCGACGAGGCCCACTGTATTTCCCAATGGGGTCATGACTTCCGTCCCGAATATGCGGCCCTGGGTCAGCTGAAGCAGCTGTTTCCTCGGGTGCCCATGATGGCGCTGACGGCCACCGCCGACAAGGCGACGCGGGAAGATATCTGCCAGCGACTGGGCATAGCGCCCTTTGAGCTGCTTACCAGCTTCGATCGTCCCAACATTCGCTATACCGTGGCGGAGAAGCTCAACGCCGCCAATCAGCTCAGGCAGTTTATTCAGGCGCAGAATGGCAACAGCGGCATCATCTACTGTAGCAGTCGTCGTCGGGTGGATGAGGTGGCCGAGCGTCTGCGGCAGCAGGGTTATCGAGCCGATGCCTACCATGCAGGCAAGACTCAGGAAGAGCGCGCCGACATTCAGGAGCGTTTCCTTAAAGATCAATTGGATATAGTGGTGGCTACCGTGGCCTTTGGCATGGGGATCAACAAGTCCAACGTGCGTTTCGTGGTGCATTATGATATTCCCAAGAGCGTCGAAGCCTATTACCAGGAGACGGGCCGCGCCGGTCGTGATGGCCTGGATGCCGAGGCCTTCATGTTGTTCGACCCTGCCGATATTGGCCGGGTGCGGCATCTTATCGAGCAGCAGGAGCCGGGCCCGCAGCAACAGGTGGAATACCACAAGCTCAACACCATGGCGGCCTTTGCCGAGGCGCAAACCTGCCGTCGTCAGGTGCTGCTGCATTATTTCGACGAGAGTGCGTCCGAACCCTGCGGTAACTGTGATATCTGCCTGGATCCGCCGAAACGCTACGATGGTGTCGAGGATGCCCAGAAGGTACTCTCCTGCATCTTCCGCCTGCAGCAGAAGTTTGGTGTAAACCATCTTATCGAGGTGCTTCGTGGCTCCAAGGCGGCCACTGTGGTCGACCGTGGTCATGACAAACTGTCGACCTGGGGCATAGGCAAGGAGAAGAGCCATGAGTTCTGGCTCAGTATCATAAGGCAGATCATTCACCTGGGGTTCGCCAGCCAGGATATCACCAGGGGGTCGGCCATCAAGCTCAACCCTCAGGCGCGGGCGGTACTCAAGGGAGAGGTGCCTCTGCAGCTCGCCGAGCCTCGTATCAGCATCACCACGCATGTGAAGCGTCGCAGCAGTAGCCGGGCACCGATTAACTACGACAGGAAGCTGTTTGCCCGTCTGAAGCAGCTGCGTCGCAGCCTGGCCGAAGAGTTGGACGTGCCGCCATATCTGGTGTTTAACGATGCGACATTAGCCGAGATGGCGGCCATGCTGCCGACAAGTCCAGGCGAGATGCTGGCGGTGAACGGCGTGGGCGAGACCAAGCTGAACCGTTTCGGCGGCGAGTTTCTCGACGAGATCAACGATTACCTCACCCGCAGCTAGCCAAGGCTATGCATACACAGGCGCTGATTGCTGCGAGGCTCAGTGGGCCTGCTGACCGCTGTATCTACTGAGCTGATCGACACTTGCCCGCTTGACCAGGGAGGAAAGGGTGTCGTGATGCTGCATCACTGCCATTCCCATGTTGACCCGGGTACCATTTTGCAGTGGCTCTATGATGGCGCTCAGCTGACGGGCGATAAGTTGGGCCCCCGCCAGCGAGGTGAAGGGCAGCATGATCAATATCTGATCGGCGCTGGTGCTGAGAAGGATATCCTGTTGGCGGATCTTCTGTGACAGGCGCGTCAGCAGCTTGTCCAGATCGGCCTTGGTCAGATGGCTGGGGTTGATCAGCAAGATGGTGATAGGAAAGCCAATCTGTTTGGCGCTGGTCAGCAGGGCTTCCATCTTCTCCTGGGTGCTCATCGGCTCATCTCTCTGGCTTACTTGAAGCGGCGCCTTAGGCATCCTGATTCGGTTGAGCAGAATGAACAGGGTCAGCAGCAGAAAGAGCACCAGGATGCCTATCAGGCCATAGCTGTCGCTGATGTGGGCATCTAGCTTGATGGGTTTAGGCTGATTGTCCTGGGCCAGCTGCTGGTAACGTCCCAGCTGGGCCTTGATCTGCAGCAGTCGGGTATCTTTTAGAAACTCATAGCTGCGCTGGGCCATCTCGAAGCGTTTCAGTTGGTACTGATAGGCGTCCTTATATTGGCCTATGTCGGCAAAGTAGCGGCTCAAGATGCCGTAGCAATAGACGAGTTCGTCAAACTGATTGGTGCGCTCGCCGATGGCGATGGCCTTCTGCATCAGCTCTGTCCCCATGGCCTGCTCGCCGTTCGCCAGTTGAATATTGGCCAGTAGACGATTGGCCCTCAGGCTGTCGTTGATCTTTTTCTGCTTGTCGAAGGTGTTGAGGGCGATATTAAGCAGCTGGATGGCGCTCTTATCGTTCCCCCGTAGAAACTCGATTTCCGCCAGCTGGGTATAACTCTCCGCCAGTTCGGTCGCCGTGGCGAGTTCTGGCAGCAGAATCTTGGCCTCGAGCACCATATCGTCCCTGAACTTCACCTCTTGATTGTAGTGGGCGATCTTGGCCAGGGTAAGTAGCACGGTCAGCCTCACCTTTCCCGTGGTTTGCTCGCTATCCAGGGCGCCCTTGGCATTGTTGAACGCCTGGTTGTATAGGCCCTTGGTTCGCAGCAGCTCGGCCATGGCCAGTTGCACATAGGGCCTCGGCGGCGTGAGCCATTGGGGTCTCTGTTTCTCGGTATCCGGGTAGATATCTTGGGCCAGGCGCAGATCTTCCAGTGCGCTGCTCTGGCTCTCGATATGGGTATCTATCTTGCCCCTCAGCATCAGGCCGTTGACCAAGGACTGGGGTTGCTGCTGCTCGCGAGAGAGGTAGATGGCCGAATCCAGTAGGGTCAGCGCCTGTCTGAGATCGCCATAATCTATATAGGCCGCAGCCATACAGTTGAGAAAGTAGGGGCTGAGCTGGTTGAGCTTGAGGGACTTGGCCTTGGCCTCACTCATACGGCCCAGGTTGATGGCGGCCTCGTTTTCGCCGAGCTGCACGAAGGCCTCGCACTTGAGCAGCGAGAGACGCAGACGATTTTCTTCTGACGTGTCTTGCTGATCCAGGCGTTGTTCCAGCGCCGAGATCTGTGTCAGTGTCTTGTTGGGATATTGGTAGACGGTTTGGGCCAACTCATCTAACTCTGTCATAGTGTCCCCATAAGCTGGGATCAGCCAGAGGCTGAGGCTTAACACTATGAGACGAAAATCCATTTTTTAAAACTCCGGAACGAGTGTGCTGTATCTGTTTCCATTGGCGGCATTATACTGATTTTTCATCAGCAATTGCATAAAAAATAGTGCCCGCGCTTGGAATCAGAGGTAATGCTCGACAAATGACCTAGTATGCTGAATTTAATCACTTAGTCACTCTTGTAGGCAAATAAATGGTTAGATTTGCGCAGTTAATCAAGATTTTTATCTGGTCTAATGTGGCAAACATGAAAAATATGGGGTTGACTATTGAACAGACACACGTTAAATATTAATCAATCTTTCGAAGCGAAACGAATAATTAATTACTTTTACTGAATACAATGACGACTATTAACCGTGCACTCCTCAACCTCCTTATTCTCATTCTCGCAGGCCCTGCGCGGAGAATGTAGTGTTGCACGCTTAATAACACACCCAGCATTCATAAACCCCGCGCCCAACAACGCGGGGTTTTTTGTTTATGGATTCGAAGAACACCCAAAATTAGAGCCTAGACGTACCATGGAGAAACCAGATGTCTAACCGAGTGATAATATTTGATACGACCTTAAGAGATGGTGAGCAAGCATTAGCGGCGAGTTTAACGGTTAAGGAAAAGCTACAGATAGCACAGTCACTCGAGCGTCTGGGAGTGGACGTGATGGAGGTGGGGTTTCCCGTCTCCTCCCCGGGGGATTTCGAGTCGGTACAGACCATTGCCCGTACCATCAAGAATAGCCGGGTGTGTGCCCTCGCCAGGGCGTTGGAGAAAGATATCGACGCCGCGGCTCAGTCCTTGTCGGTGGCGGATCAGTTCCGTATTCACACCTTTATCTCGACCTCTACCATACACGTGGAGAGCAAGCTTAAGCGCTCCTTCGATCAGGTGCTGGACATGGCGGTGGGCGCGGTGAAATATGCCCGCCGCTTCACCGACGATGTGGAGTTCTCCTGTGAAGATGCCGGCCGCACCCCAATAGACAACCTGTGCCGCATGGTCGAGGCCGCCATCAAGGCGGGCGCCAAGACCATCAACATTCCCGACACCGTAGGTTATACGGTGCCGAGCGAGTTTGGCGGCATCATCCAAAACCTGTTCGACAGGGTGCCGAATATCGATCAGGCGGTGATCTCAGTACACTGCCACGACGATCTGGGCCTGTCGGTGGCTAACTCTATCACCGCGGTGCAGCACGGGGCGCGTCAGATCGAGTGTACGGTCAACGGCATCGGTGAGCGTGCAGGCAACTGCTCCCTGGAAGAGATCGCCATGATCATCGCCACCCGCAAAGCCAGCCTGGGGCTGGAGACGGGGATTAACGCCAAAGAGATCCACCGCACCTCTAACCTGGTGAGCCAGCTGTGCAACATGCCGGTGCAGGCCAACAAGGCGATCGTCGGCGCCAACGCCTTCACCCACTCCTCGGGTATCCATCAGGACGGCGTGCTGAAGTCGCAAAACACCTACGAGATCATGACGCCGGAGAGCATCGGCCTGAACCGCAACAACCTGAACATGACCTCCCGCTCCGGCCGTCACGTGATCAAACATCGCATGGAAGAGATGGGCTACGGCGAGCAAGACTATGACATGGATACCCTGTATGAGGCCTTCCTGAAGCTGGCGGATAAGAAGGGACAGGTGTTCGACTATGATCTGGAGGCCTTGGTGTATGTAGAGGCCCAGGCGGAAGATGAAAACCACTACGAGCTGCAGCAGCTGGTGGTGCACTCAGATTCTACCCAAGGACAGGCCACCGCCACAGTGACCTTGACGGTAGACGGTCAGTCGGTGACCGAGGCGGCCACAGGTAACGGTCCGGTCGATGCGGCCTACAAGGCGATTGCCCGCGCCAGCGGTTGTGAGATCAACATCAGCAGCTATCAGCTTAGCGCCAAGGGCCAAGGGCAAGACGCCCTGGGGCAGGTGGATATTACCGCCAGCTACCATGAGCAGAGTTTCCACGGTGTGGGGCTGGCGACCGATGTGGTGGAGGCCTCGGCGGCGGCGCTGATCCACGTGATGAATCTGACCTGGCGCGCCGACAAGGTGGCCGAGAACAAGCATAAGTTAAAACAGGCGCGTACCGAGTTGGGCGGCGTATAACAAATTTTCTATTTAACAGCATAAAGACAATTAATTGCAGGGAGTCACTTGAGGTATGAGTTATCAAGTCGCGGTATTGGCCGGTGATGGGATCGGTCCCGAGGTCATGGTCGAGGCACGTAAGGTGCTTAAGGCGGTGGAAGAGCGTTTCTCGTTGGATATAGAGTATAGCGAATATGATGTGGGCGGTGCGGCCATCGACAAGCATGGTTGTCCGTTACCCGAGTCGACCCTGAAGGGCTGTGAGGCGGCCGATGCCATCTTGTTTGGCTCGGTTGGCGGCCCCAAGTGGGAACATCTGCCGCCTAACGATCAGCCAGAGCGCGGCGCACTACTGCCGCTGCGGGGGCATTTCGAGCTGTTCTGTAACATGCGTCCGGCTAAGCTGCATGGCGGCTTGGAGCATATGTCGCCATTGCGCAGCGACATCTCGGCCCAGGGCTTCGACGTGCTGTGTGTACGCGAGCTAACCGGTGGCATCTACTTCGGTAAGCCCAAGGGGCGTCAGGGCGAGGGCGAACAGGAAGAGGCCTTCGACACCATGCGTTATAGTCGCCGCGAGGTGCGTCGCATCGCCAAGATCGCCTTCGAGGCTGCCCAGGGTCGTCGCAAGAAGGTGACCTCGGTGGATAAGGCCAACGTGCTGGCCTGCTCCGTACTGTGGCGCGAAGTGGTCGAAGAGGTGGCCAAGGAGTTCCCCGATGTGGAACTGGAACATATCTATATCGATAACGCCACCATGCAGCTGCTGCGCCGTCCCTTCGATTTCGATGTGATGCTCTGTTCTAATTTGTTTGGCGACATCATCTCCGATGAGATCGCCATGCTGACAGGTTCCATGGGTTTGCTTTCGTCGGTCAGCCTAAACAGCGAGGGGTTCGGGCTTTATGAACCCGCCGGCGGCAGCGCACCGGATATCGCCGGCCAGGGTATTGCCAACCCGATCGCGCAGATCCTGTCTGCGGCGCTATTACTGCGTCACAGCCTCAAGGAGGAAGCGGCGGCCAAGGCGATTGAAGATGCGGTCGCCAAGGCGTTGAGCGATGGATATTTAACTGGAGAACTCTTGAGCGCGGATCAGCGTGACAAGGCAAAATCAACCCGCGAGATGGGCGACTATATTGCCCAAGCAGTCAGAGAGGCAAACTAATGGCGAAGACACTGTATGAAAAGGTATGGGACAGCCATATCGTAGCCGCTCCCGAAGGGGAGGCGCCGCTTATCTATGTGGATCGCCATCTGGTGCATGAAGTGACATCCCCCCAGGCCTTCAGCGGTCTGAAAGTTGTCGGCCGTAAACTAAGGGCGCCAGAGAAAACCTTTGCCACCATGGATCACAACACCTCGACCAAGAGCGCCAGCTTGGATGCCCTCAGCCCCATGGCGCGCACTCAGGTGGAGACGCTGGCACAAAACTGTAAAGAGTTTGGTGTGCGCTTATACGATATTCATCATAAGAATCAGGGGATCGTCCATGTGATGGGCCCTGAGCTTGGCATCACATTGCCGGGTACTGTGATTGTCTGCGGCGACTCGCACACGGCGACCCACGGTGCGTTCGGCGCCCTGGCCTTCGGAATCGGCACCTCTGAGGTGGAGCATGTGATGGCCACCCAAACTCTGCGTCAGCTAAAGGCCAAGACGATGAAGATCGAGGTCCGCGGCCAGGTTGCCGATGGGATCACCGCCAAAGATATCGTGCTGGCCATCATAGGTAAGATAGGAATGGATGGTGGCACAGGTTATGTGGTGGAGTTCTGCGGCGAGGCGATTGCCGCCCTGTCGATGGAAGGGCGCATGACTGTCTGTAACATGGCGATCGAGATGGGCGCCAAGGCGGGCATGATAGCGCCGGATCAGACCACTATCGATTACCTCGAGGGCCGCGAGTTTGCGCCTAAGGGCGAAGCATGGCTGCAGGCGGTCGCCGCCTGGCAGGCGCTGAAGTCGGACGACGATGCCGTATTCGATGCCCATGTGGTGTTAGAGGCGAGCGATATCGCACCTCAGCTGACCTGGGGTACTAACCCGGGCCAGGTAGTGGCGATCGATCAGTGTGTGCCTAACCCAGAGGATGAGGAAAACCCGACGGTGAAGGCGAGTATCGAGAAGGCGCTAGACTATGTAGCGCTAACCCCTGGTACTCAGATGACAGACGTGAGCATCAACAAGGTGTTTATCGGCTCCTGTACCAACTCGCGCATCGAAGATCTGCGCTCGGCGGCCCAGCAGGCCAAGGGGCGTCAGGTGGCCGCCGGTGTCACGGCTATCGTGGTACCGGGCTCAGGCTTGGTGAAGGAGCAGGCGGAGGCCGAAGGCCTGGATAAGATCTTTATCGACGCCGGGTTTGAATGGCGTCTGCCGGGTTGCTCCATGTGTCTGGCGATGAATGATGACAGGCTGGAGGCGGGGGATCGCTGCGCCTCGACCAGTAACCGTAACTTCGAGGGGCGTCAGGGTCGCGGTAGCCGCACTCACCTGGTGAGCCCTGCGATGGCAGCCGCCGCGGCGATTGCCGGTCATTTCGTCGATATTCGCAAGCCATACTAGGAGGAGAGAGATGCAACCATTTACCACACACACAGGGCTTGCGGTGATCATCGACAGTGCCAATATCGATACGGATCAGATCATCCCCAAGCAGTTTCTCTCTAAGGTCACCCGTGACGGCTTTGGGATTCATCTATTTCATGACTGGCGTTATCTGGACGATGCCGGCGATCGGCCAAATCCTGACTTCAGCCTGAATCAGCCCCGTTACCAGGGAGCCTCCATCTTGCTGGCTAAGGAGAACTTTGGCTGTGGCTCGAGCCGTGAACATGCACCCTGGGCTTTGGCCGATTTTGGCCTTAAGGTGATCATCGCGCCTAGCTTTGCCGATATCTTCTATGGCAACGCCATCAACAACGGCCTGTTGCCGGTTCGCCTGACCGAGGCGGAGGTGGTGCAATTGATGCGGGAGGTTGAAGCCGAGGAGGGCGCTCAGGTGAGCGTGGATCTACAGGCACAGACGGTGACCTCACCTTCTGGAGCAAGCTTTAGCTTCCAGATCGCCCCATCGGCACGTCATAACTTGCTCAAGGGTCTGGATGCCATAGGCATCAGCCTGGGTTACGGCGAGTCGATTTCGGCTTATGAGGCCGAGATCCCTAGCTGGCGTGCCTAAGGAGAGGTAAGCATAGATCGCGGCATCCGATATGTGCGCTAGATAGTTAGGCGTACATCTGTACCTTAGGGTTATCGAATAGAGCCGATCGCAATTTTCTGCGGTCGGCTTTTTGTTTATATTAGTGGCGGTGAATCTAGTTAAGCTTATATATTTCAGTTGGTTAGTCTATTGTTTTGCCGTGAGTTAGCTAGAGGCGCAATTGACTAGTGATTTATGCTGGTGGTTTTAGGCTTTTCAGGCGTACAGCTGTCAATCTAATGTTTTGCTATATATGATTGATTTTTAATGCTTTGTGTTGTTTTTATGATTTTTTCGCAATCCAGTTAAGTGAACGCGGATCACATTTTTACACTTTGGTTGCCGTTTAAAAGTCGGATTTTTCTGGTGTTTGTACGCTATTTAGACATTTCAACCAGCATTATTCGCTTAAATTCATTATTCGCTTGTAAAGATATTCTGCATCAGTAGACTGCGGCTCACTCAATGACTGGAGCCTTTGCTCTAGGTTGTCATAATAACAAGAGAGCCATGATGAAGAAGCATATTTTATCTTTAGCTGTAGTTGCTGCCATCGCCACGCCGCTATCTCAAGTTCAGGCCGCTGGATTTCAACTTGCCGAATATTCTGCCACGGGTCTAGGCCGTGCCTTCGCCGGTGAGGCCGCCATGGCGGATAACGCCGCCGCCCAGGCGCGTAACCCTGCGATGTTGACCTATCTCGAGGGACGTCAGCTGTCGCTGGGTGGGATCTATGTGATGCCAAACGTCGACGTAGAGGGCGATGTGACTCTGGCCTCACCTGTGCTAGGGCCTCAGCCTGTCTCCATGAACGCCGATGCTCTGGATGTGGCAGGTGACGCTTTAGTACCTAACTTCTATTACTCTAGCCAGCTCAACGAGCAGTGGACCTGGGGTTTAGCGGTTAACTCTAACTATGGTCTGGCGACCGAGGTGCCGAGCACGCATCCTACCGCTATCTTTGGTAAAGAGACCTCTGTGACCACTGTCGAGTTCAATCCAAACCTAGCCTACAAGGTATCTGAGGCCGTTTCTGTCGGTGCGGGCCTGCGTATCGTCTATGGCGAAGGTAAGATTGGCGCCTCTACGCCGGCTTGGGTAGACGGTATCAAGGCGATTCCTACCCTGCCTGCCGAAGTCGCAGCAGCACTGCCACCGGGCGGCACCAGCCTGAAATCGATGGAAGGGGATGATATTGGCTACGGTTGGCAGCTGGGTGCCAGCTGGCAGATCAACCCTGCACACCGTATCGGTCTGGCCTATCACAGTGGTGTCGAGCTCGAACTCGATGGTCACGCCTCTGGCCTGATCTACAACGGCGGACAGGATGTGGCGATCGAGGGTTACATGCCGCTCGAACTACCTGCCTTTGCCGAGTTGGCCTCTTATCATCAGCTCACCGACAACTGGGCGATGCATGCTAGCGTCAACTGGACTCAGTGGAGCGTGTTCGATGAATTGGTGGCTTACTTCCCTGGTGAGCAGAAGCCTGTTGGCGGCCTGGAGTCTGACCTGGTAAAAGTCGAGAACTTTAAAGACAACTGGCGTTTCGCCTTGGGCACCAGCTATCAGCTAAGCGATAAGTGGTTGGTTCGTGGTGGTGTTGCGCTGGATAAGACGGCGGTAGAAGATGAGTATCGCACCATCACCATCCCCGATTCAGACCGTCTGTGGTTCAGCGCGGGTGCAGGCTATCAAGCCTCTAAGAACCTGACCCTAGACTTTGCCGTGACCTATATTAAGGCCCATGGTGATGCACCGATCAACGAGACCATGAACCTGATGAACCTGGCTCAAGTGAGCTTTAACGGTGAAGCGGGCGGCGATGTCTGGCTGGTAGGCGCTCAGTTAAGTTATAAGATGTAACTCGCCTACGGGTTATTCAACAAAAACCGAAATGCCTCACCTATGTGAGGCATTTTTTTATCTGAATATTTATTGGCTATCTGAACTTCATCGGATTATATTCGTCTAATTATTAACATATTTTTAGCTCAATTCCATTTATCGATTGCCCACTCGTTTATCCAAACGGGAAGCAATAGGTATGATGAAGCAACAATAAGAGGTGTCCCATGAAACCCTATCTTCTGGCTGCAAGCATAGCGTTACTGCCAATATCGGCCTTCGCCGACCCGAGTGCGACGCAAGTGGTGAAAGGGTTTATCGACGCCTACAACCAGCACAGTGTCGAGCAGATGCTCACCCATGTGTCGGACGATGTGCGTTGGATGCATATCTCTGGCAGCAAGATAGAGGTGGAAACCTCGGATAAGGCGCAGTTTGGCGCCGCCATGACAGACTATTTCGAGACTCTCACCGGCGCTCAGGCCACCATACTCGAGCAGATCGTCTCCTCTCACTATGTTAGCACGGTAGAGCGCGTGACCTGGGAGAACGATGGTGAGCAGCTCAGCCAGTGCAGCATAGGTAATTTCCGCGTGCAGGACGGTAAGATCGCCGAGTTTTGGTATCTGCCTGCCCATGCCTGTGACGAGCAATTCGAGGTCACCGAGCAAGTCGAGCCTGAGTCTGAGGCAGAGCCTGTGCTTGAGCCGAATCAGCCTAGCCAGCAGTAGCGGAGGCGTTCGTGCAGCAGAAGTATGTAATCGCGCTCGACCAGGGCACGACCAGTTCCCGTACCATCATCTTCGATCATGACGCCAATGTCGTCGCCATCTCCCAGCGAGAGTTTTCCCAGATCTACCCTAAGGCGGGTTGGGTGGAACACGATCCCATGGAGATCTGGGCCTCCCAGAGTTCGACCCTGATCGAGGCCCTCGCCAGGGCGGGGATCCACAGCGACGAGGTCGCCGGTATCGGCATCACTAACCAGCGTGAAACCACCATCTTGTGGGACAAGACCACAGGCAAACCTATCTACAACGCCATCGTCTGGCAGTGTCGCCGCAGCCAACCCCTGTGTGAATCCCTGAGGGAGGCGGGCTATGAGGATTACATCAGGCAGAATACCGGCCTGGTGCTAGACCCCTATTTTTCGGCCACCAAGATCCGTTGGATTCTGGATAATGTCGACGGCGCGAGAGAGAAGGCCGAGGCCGGTGACCTGCTGTTCGGTACAATAGATACCTGGCTGGTGTGGAAACTCACAGAAGGTAAGGTGTATGTGACCGACCCCACCAATGCCTCGCGTACCATGTTGTACAACATTCACCAGCAGGCCTGGGATCCTGTGCTGCTCGAAGCATTGGATATTCCCGCGAGTATCCTGCCCGAGGTAAAGCCCTCCTGCGCCGTGTATGGCAAGACCCGTATCGCCGGGGAGGGAGGTGAGATCCCCGTGGCTGGCATGGCGGGGGATCAGCAATCGGCCCTCTTTGGCCAGCTGTGTATCGACGAGGGGATGGCCAAGAACACCTATGGCACAGGCTGCTTCCTGTTGATGAACACGGGCCTGCAGGCGGTGCAGTCTAATCATGGCCTCTTGACCACCATAGCCGTGGGGCCGAAAGGCGAGGTTAACTATGCCCTGGAGGGCTCTGTCTTCATGGGCGGCGCTACCATACAGTGGCTGCGTGATGAGCTGGGGCTTATTCGCGATGCCCAGGACACGGAATATTTTGCCCTCAAGGTCAATGACAATAACGGCGTATATCTGGTGCCGGCCTTCGTGGGACTCGGGGCGCCCTATTGGGACGCCAGCGCTCGCGGCGCCTTGGTGGGCCTCTCCAGAGGCGCCAATCGCAACCATATTATCCGTGCTGCCCTCGAGGCGATCGCCTACCAGAGCCGGGATCTGTTAGACGCCATGACCAAAGACAGTGGTGTCGAGCTGAAGCAGCTTAAGGTGGATGGTGGCGCGGTAGCCAATGATTTTCTGATGCAGTTCCAGGCGGATATTACCGATGTCGAGGTGCAGCGACCTAAGGTGACGGAAACCACGGCCATGGGAGCGGCATTCCTGGCGGGTCTAGCCGTAGGCTTCTGGCAATCGACGGCCGAGTTGAAACACAAGGCTGGCGTGGAGCGATGCTTTAAGCCAGCCATCGCCGATGATGAACGTGAGGCCTTGTACCTGGGGTGGAAACGGGCTGTTGCTCAGGTGACCAGCGAGTCGGAGAATTAATCACTAGACGTCTATGTCAAGATTAAACGTCGATATCGATATGGGGCAGTGGTGAGTCCAAGGCTTCCTCTTCGGCCTGCTTCAGTGCCTGTTGACGTCTCGCCTGGCCGCGGCGATCTTCTCTTCCGGGTCTGGGATTGATGCGCCTGTCACCCTGGCGACGACGTTCCAGATGGGGCGGCAGCTGCGACTGGGGCGCCTCATGGCTGTCGGCATGGATAGGATCTATGTGTTCGGTCTGATCCACCACGCGTTTACGTTTCACCACACGTTGTACCGGCCTTGCTAACATGGCGTACAGGCTATCTAGGGCAACCATCTCTCCTCCTTTTTAGGTTGGGTATATCTCCTCTAACCTATTTATCGGCTGCTTTTGCTTAAAATTTAGACACCCTGTTTCCTATATTCGTTCAAAATGACCGATTTCGTTCAAGAGGCCTGTTTTCTCTCACACGGAGTCTGAGCCAGACTCTCTACCTGTTCGGCATCACCTTGTTGCCTTCTGCCAGAACCTGAGTTGCGCGCGGCTGGTGAGCGCTACCTTGCCTTGGTGGCAGTTATGCTGACAGCTGAGACGAATACCTTGGGCAAGATGTTCCTGCTTGAGACGGGCTTGCTCTTCTGGGGTTGCCTGTGGAGCCTGCTCCACGAAGCGAACGCGGCACATGCCGCATTGGCCGCCACCGCCACACTGGCTGGGGATGCGACTTCTGTCTTGGTTAAGGCCATCCAGCAGATTGCCCGGCGCCAGAATGAGGCTTTCGAGCGGCTCTCCGTCAGGGGAGAGCAAGGTTAATTGGCCCTCACTATTGCTTGTTCCCCAGCTAACATAATCGCCAGCGACCAGTTTGCGCATGAGTACCCAGGCGCCGCTTAGGCCGAGCAGCAGGGCAGCGAAGGCAATCAGCTGGGTTGCCAGGTGATTGAAGCTCAGGCCATTATCCGGGAAATAGTCGATAAAATGCAGCATGAAGAGTAGTTGCTTGAATCGCGAGCCCTGGTTTTCGTGGGCCTTGACCTGACCGCTCAGTCCATCGATGAAGATCTGTGTGCCCTGCTCATCCAGAGCATCTATGCGATAGAATGCCGGGCTGCCCCCATAGCGCTGCGCCGCTGCTTTATCGAGAATGGGCTCAGAGAGTGAAGTCTCCCCCTGGTAACTCTGCCGGGCGAGCCTTATTAACTGCTCGTTATCCAAGTTTACCGCCTCGCCGGTATCGCCCCAAAAGGCGAAGGTACCGTTGCTCGTCTTCAGGCGATAGATGGGGCGTTCGAGCAGTGTGGCGAGCTCGACACGTTTTAGATTCATTTGCTCTATGGCGTTGTTTTTCTGCTGGTCTGTTATTTCAGACACTATCTGCGTCAATGCCACCGCCGGCTTAATCAAGGTAGTGCTGTCAGGCTTTGTGCGCATGGTATTGGCATCCAACTGCCGATCGTCGATGAGGTTAAATGCCAGGCCGGTCAGGGTCCAGATGATCAGCTGGGCGCCGACGATGAGTCCCAGGATGCGATGTAAGCTTCGCGCGTTAATCATACCAATTCTCATGCCGGCTCCTCCTCGCCCCGTTTAAAGGCAATGAGCAGTAGCAGGGCGCCGGAAAGCGCCGTCAGTAGGGCAAGCAGACTAAAGCCTGTCAGTAACGGATTATGCACATCTTCTCGAGTGTCATAGTCCATGATATGCAGCATCCACATGATATCGAACAGGCGCCAGAAGTCATGGCGCTTGGTCACCAACTCGCCGCTACTGGCCGAGATATAGAGGCGTGAGTCGAAGGCATCGTTAAGGTTTATCTGCCACAGGGGCAGATGACGTCCACCGATTTCGGCCGGTACCGATTCGGTTAATAGTTCACTGCTGGCGTTTGATAGGTCGCCGGGGTGGAGGCGGGCGGCGATCTTCATGGCCGCCTGCTGGCCTAATGGTTCAAGCGGCTCACCATCTCGTCCCGAGAGGTACAGGGGCTTACCTGTTAGATTGAGTTTATAGACAGGGCCGAGCGCGGTAGGAAGCAGCTCTAGCCTGGTGGCCTCGGGGTAACGTGAGAGGATTGTCTCGGGCGATATTGTTAGCTGACTGGCATCTAACGTGAGTCTGGATTCATCGACGAGATGATCGCCATGGATATAGTCGATATCCATGAGCACCATGTATAGGCCGGAAATTAACCAGATGAGCAGTTGTGCCCCCAGAAACAGGGTCAACCATTTGTGTGATTTTCGAAGCCAGCGGCTCTGTTTGGGTGTCAGCATGATTTTGTGTTTTTATTGGTCATCATAGGGATCAAGCCGCCTTTGAGCAAGGCATAATGGGCCTGCGTCCAATCGCTTAGGGGCGAACAGGCAATCGAGTTTCCTCTGCTCGGGTCGATCCCATAGATCATGGCCTCAATTTGGGACGGCGATCCACTTATCGATCCACCAAAGCCTGTAGGCCCTCCACTTCTGTTTGTTTTTTCAACATATTTGACCCTGGAATTCCCACAAATTGTCCCTGGTTTGGCTGTAGTTACAAATTTACAAACTGGCTGCTAACCCGCTTGAATACTGGATTTATAAATGGTTGCATCCCTTGACAATACTTGCACACTATCTCTAAACTTAGCATTCGTGGGAAATTGTGGATATTTGTGGATCTATTAACAAAAAAAACAAGGACGAGCTAACGTGTTTCGTGGAGCGAGTGCTATTAATCTTGACGCCAAAGGCCGGATCGCGATCCCTAAGCGATACCGCGAGCGCCTGCACGTCGATTTTAACAGCCAGCTGGTGATCACGGTCGATTTCGATGCCGCCTGTTTGCTCATCTATCCACTCGAGGCTTGGAAGCAGATAGAAGCCAAGCTGTTACTGCTGTCAGATACCCAGGGACCTGAGCGCGCCATGAAGCGGTTGCTACTCGGTTATGCCCATGAGTGCGAGTTAGATAGCAATGGTCGCATTTTACTTCCCCCACCGCTACGTAAATACGCCAACCTGGAAAAGCACGCGATGCTGGTGGGCCAGTTGAATAAGTTTGAGCTGTGGGATGAGGCGGCCTGGCAGCAACAGATTGAACTTAGCCGTGAAACGATTCAAAGCGATGCCTTTGCCAACAGCGAGCGTTTGGCGGACTTCTCTTTGTGATAAGAGAATAACCATAAGTTAAAGAAGAGAGCGATGACTCAAGAATTTGCGCATTTATCCGTGCTGCTGACGGAAACGGTAGCCGGACTCAACATCAAGCCTGACGGCATCTATATCGATGGCACCTTCGGCCGCGGCGGGCACTCACGCGAGGTGCTCAAGCAATTGGGCCCCAATGGCCGCCTGATCGCCATAGATCGCGATCCTCAGGCGATCGCTGCCGCAGAGCAATTTGCCGATGATGCGCGTTTCTCTATCGTTCACGGTGGTTTTGGCCAGCTGGCCCAATATGTCGACGATCTCGGCCTGAGAGGCAAGATCGACGGCATACTGTTCGATTTCGGCGTTTCTTCGCCACAACTTGACGATGCCGAGCGCGGTTTTAGTTTCCTGCGTGATGGTCCGCTGGATATGCGCATGGATAACTCCCAGGGGGAGACGGCCGCCGAGTGGCTGGCCCGCGCCGAGATAGAGGATATGGCCTGGGTATTTAAGACCTATGGTGAGGAGAAGAACGCCCGTCATATCGCCCGCTGCATCGCCGCCGACAGAGACAAGACGCCTTTCCTGCGTACCAAGGAGCTGGCAGATCTGATCGCCCGGGTGAGCAAGAGCAAGGAGCGCAACAAGCATCCGGCGACCCGCGTATTCCAGGCGATCCGTATCTATATCAAC
This sequence comes from Shewanella insulae, assembly GCF_009831655.1. Taxonomy (GTDB): domain Bacteria; phylum Pseudomonadota; class Gammaproteobacteria; order Enterobacterales; family Shewanellaceae; genus Shewanella; species Shewanella insulae. The sequence continues at coordinate 32,113 of NZ_WRPA01000026.1, forward strand.
AGCGAACTGGAGCAGATAGATCAGGCGCTGGAAGGGGCGGTTACCGTATTGGCGCCTCAGGGACGTCTGTCGGTGATCAGCTTCCATTCGCTGGAAGACCGTATGGTGAAGCGGTTTATTCGCCGCCATAGCCAGGGCGAGTCGGTACCCCACGGGTTACCGCTCACCGAGGCGGAAATTAACAAGACACGGTTACTAAAGGCCGTGGGTAAGGCAATTAAGCCATCGGCCGAGGAAATTGACCGTAATGCCAGGGCGCGTAGCTCAGTGTTGCGGGTTGCCGAGCGATTAGACTACTAATCCGTCGAGCGGACGTAAGAGACTAGGGGAACGCTAGTGAGTAAGTCACAACTTAACCTGACTCGTATCGTATTACTCGATCTTTGGCACCATAAGTGGGTGCTCTTGATGGCTTTTATTGTGATGGCGAATGCCGTGTTGGTGGTTTACACCAGTCATTCAAGTCGCAACTACACCAGCCAGTGGGATCAGTTGCTGCAAGAGCGTGACCGCTTGGATATTGAATGGCGCAACCTGCTGCTGGAAGAGCAGTCGCAGTCGGAACATAGCAGGGTAACACGGATTGCCACAAAACAGCTGGATATGAAGCGGCCGTTACCTAATGAAGAAGTGGTGGTGAGAGTACCATGAGCAAGCAGGCGAAACGTAAACAGAAACCACAGCTGATCCACTGGCGTCTCCACGTCGTGGTCGGTTTCGTGTGTCTGTTGTTTACCAGCTTGGTGGGCCGCGCCGCCTATATTCAGATCATAGAGCCGGAAAAACTGCGTCACGAGAGTGACATGCGCACCCTGCGTACCACGAGCAACGAGGTGCACCGTGGCATGATCACCGACCGCAACGGCGAGATGCTGGCGGTGAGCGTACCGGTCAAGGCCGTTTACGCCGATCCTAAGGTGGTTCACGATCGTAATGGCTTCGCCGACATGCGCCGCTGGCAGGCGCTGGCCGATGTGCTGCATGAGCCCAAGGAGGAGATCCTGGCGCGGGTGCAGTCTAATCCCAAGAAACGTTTTACCTATCTCAAGCGTCAAGTCACCCCTGCGGTGGCCGAGTATATCAAGCAGCTCAAGCTACCCGGGGTTTACCTCAAGGCCGAGTCGCGTCGCTACTATCCGACCAGTGAGATCAGCGCGCAGCTGGTGGGCCTGACCAATATCGACGACAAGGGTATCGAGGGGATAGAGAACACCTATAACGACTGGCTCACGGGCACGCCCACCAAGCACAAGGTACGTAAGTCCCGCGACGGTCACGTGGTGGAGCGTCTGGATACGGTGCAAACCGGTGAGAGCTCAAACGATCTGGTGCTGAGTATCGATCAGCGCATCCAGCAGCTGGCCTACCGCGAGATCAAGCGGGCAACCGAGATCAACCAGGCCACCTCGGCCTCTATCGTGGTACTCGACGTGCACACGGGCGAGGTGCTGGCCATGGCGAACACCCCCAGCTACAACCCTAATTCTCGCGATAACCTGCAAAGCTATCGCATGCGTAACCGTGCCCTGACCGACGCCTATGAGCCGGGTTCCACCATCAAGCCCTTCGTAGTCGCAGCGGCGCTCGAGGCCGGCACCATAGACGAAGAGCAGATCTTCAAGACACATCCTGGGCGTATACGTATCGGTGGCAAGATAGTGCGAGACGGTCGAAACTATGGCGACATGTCTCTTGGTGATGTCTTGGTGCATTCCAGTAACGTGGGGATGACGCAGATCGCCCTGTCGATGCCGGTACAGGAGCTGTTGGGCTACTACCAAGCCATGGGGCTGGGTGGTTACTCGGGAATCAACCTGCCGGGCGAGAGCGCCGGTATTATTCATGATCGTCGTCGCTGGTCCGATTTCGAGCGGGCAACCCTCTCTTTCGGTTATGCCCTGACAGTGACGCCACTGCAGATCGCCCGAATGTACGCCATGTTGGGTAGCGGCGGCGTACTGTATCCCTCGTCAATCCTAAAGCTGAAGAAGGTTCCCGAGGGCGAGCAGGTGATCTCACCCGAGGTGGCCCGCAGCGTCATGCAGATGTTGATCGGCGTGACCGAGCCTGGTGGTACCGCCAAGAAGGCTCATATCGATGGCTATCCGGTCGCAGGTAAGACGGGGACCGCCCGTAAGGCTGTAGCCGGTGGCTATGGCGAAGATTATGTTGCCCTGTTTGCCGGGGTCGCGCCCGTGCACAATCCAAGACTCGCCATGGTGGTGGTAGTCAATGAGCCTAAGGGCGATCGTTATTATGGCGGCGATGTGGCCGCTCCCGTGTTTGCCAAAGTGATGTCAGGGGCACTGCAGATGTTAAATGTTGAGCCAATTAGCGCTCGAGAAAAAGTTCAATTGGCCGGTAATGTCAGGAGGGGCGAATAATGCAGCTATGCGATCTCCTAGCCCCCTGGTTTCATTATGCTGGTGGCGAGTCCCTCAACCATCTGACGCTGGATAGTCGCGAGATAGGCCAAGGCAGTGTATTTGTTGCCGTGCCTGGTCATAGGGTAGATGGCAGAGACTTTGTCGATACCGCACTAGCTCAAGGCGCCGTGGCGGCGCTGATCCATACCGACGATCCGGCCCAGCATGGTCATGTGAGCCAAGATAAAGGCCTGCGTATCTATTTCTTTCAGCTGCAGCGCCAGCTGTCGGCACTCGCCTCTCAGCTCTACAGCCTGGGAAGAGATAGGATCAAGCTGATCGGCGTGACAGGCACCAATGGTAAGACATCCGTAACTCAGCTGATCGCTCAGTTAAGCGATGGACTGGGTCAGCAGGCTGCCGTCATGGGCACCCTGGGTAATGGCCTGTGGGGCCAGCTGGTCGACAGCGGCAATACAACGGCGGATCCCATTACCGTGATGCGCCAGCTAGAAGATTTCGACTCCCAGGGCACGACCGTGTGTGCCATGGAGGTTTCCAGTCATGGCCTGGTGCAGGGACGGATAGACGCAGTGCCCTTCGACGTTGCCGTATTTACCAACCTGAGCCGGGATCATCTCGACTATCACGGCTCTATGGATGCCTATGGTGCGGCTAAGCAGCGCCTGTTTAGGTTTAGCTCACTGAGCCACGGCTTGATTAATCTTGACGATCCCGTGGGGCGTCAGTGGATACAAGATAAACGCTGTAAGGGGCTGGTGGGCTTTAGTATTCAGGGCCAGGAAGGAGCCGCTATCTACACCAAAGAGGTGAAGCAGCATGCTCAAGGGGTCGGCGCGACCCTCGTCTGGCCAGAAGGTGAGGCGAAGATCGACTCGCCGCTACTGGGCATCTTTAACCTGTCTAACCTGGTGGCGGCCTTGGGCGCCCTCTATCTGAGTGGCTACCCCATGACGCAGCTGTTGACTCAAGTCTCCAGCCTTAAACCTGTGGCGGGACGCATGGAGCGTTTCACCACACCTGAAGGGATTACCCTGGTGGTGGATTATGCCCATACACCGGACGCCATAGAGCAGGCGCTACGAGCCCTGCGTGGTCACTGCCGCGGCAAGCTGTGGTGCGTCTTTGGCTGTGGCGGCGACCGTGATAAGGGCAAGCGTCCCTTGATGGCCCGCGCCGCCGAGGAGAATGCCGACTGTGTCATGATCACCAGCGACAACGCTCGAAGCGAAGATCCCATGGCGATCATTCAAGATGTGCTGGCCGGACTCGACAAGCCACAGATTGCCCTGACCCAGGTCGATAGACAACAGGCGATCCGCGAGGTGGTGACCCTGGCTTCCAGCGGCGACCTCATTTTGTTAGCCGGTAAGGGCCATGAGACCTATCAGGAGATCGCCGGTAAACGCCTGGATTACGATGAACGCGCCCTGGCGGCGGCAATTGCGAGGGGCGGCAAATGATCCCACTTAATTTGTCCGAACTCGCCAAGGTACTGAATGCCAAGCATATCGGTGACGATATAAGCGTCAGCAAGGTGTCGAGCGATAGCCGGGTGGTGGATGCCCAGACCTTGTTTGTTGCCCTAAAAGGTGAACGTTTCGATGCCCACGATTTTGCCGCCAAGGCGGTGATGGATGGTGCCTGTGCCCTGCTGGTCGAGCGAGAGCTGCCGATCGCCGTGCCCCAACTCATAGTGCCTAACAGCCAGAAAGCCATGGGCCAGATTGGCGCCCATGTGAAGCAGTGCGTTGCGCCCAAGAGCGTGGCTCTGACCGGCTCGAATGGCAAGACTAGCGTCAAGGAGATGGTGGCGACCATATTGTCGACCCAGCATCAGGTGCTCTATACCGCGGGCAACTTCAACAACGAAGTCGGCGTGCCTTTGACCCTGTTGCGTCTCGAGCCACAACACGAATATGGCGTGTTTGAACTGGGTGCCAATCATCTCGGTGAGATTAATTACACTTCATCTTTAGTGCAACCCGATGTGGCGATGGTTAATAATGTCGCCTCGGCGCATTTAGAGGGATTTGGCTCGCTTGAAGGCGTGGCTAAGGCTAAGTCTGAGATCTTCCTCCACCTGGCTAAGGATGGCGTCGCCGTGATCAATGCCGACGACGCATTTGCCGATGTGATGCGCCGCGCGGCCGGTAACCATGCCCAGTTGAGTTTTTCATCCCAGGGGAATCCAGCAGATGTCAGCGCCGATGAGCTCAGCGCCGATGCCTTGGGCTGTTACCGCTTTCGAATCGCCTATGAGGATGAGCAGCGTACAGTGAGCCTGCCGTTGTCGGGACGTCATCAGGTGAGTAACGCCCTCGCGGCGACCAGCATCTGCTTGGCGCTGGGATTGTCACTGGATGAGATAGTTCAAGGACTTATGCGGTTACAACCCGTGAAGGGGCGTATGCAGCCGACGCGTCTGGGACGCTTCTTGCTGATAGACGACACCTACAACGCCAATCCTGCCTCTGTGGGGGCGGCAATCGACTGGCTTCAAGAAATTGAAGGAAATCGCTGTTTAGTGCTGGGCGATTTAGGCGAATTAGGTGACAATGCGTCCCTTTTACATCGGCAGCTGGGCGAGAAGGCCAAGCTGCAGGGGATCGATGCCTTGTATTCACTGGGAGAGTTGAGTCGGGCGAGTAGCGAGGCTTTCGCCGGCAAGCACTTCACCGACTTAGATGCATTGGTTGTTGATTTAATTAGTTATTTTAACCAGTTAACCGGCAAGGTGACTGTGTTAGTTAAGGGGTCTCGAAGCGCCAGAATGGAGCGGGTTGTCGAGGCCCTCATTGCCGCCTTTGAGCGCAAGGAGTTGTTTTAATGCTGGTTTATCTGGCTGATTATCTAACCCAGTTTTATACCGGGTTTAACGTTTTCTCTTATGTGACCTTCAGGGCGATCCTGGGGCTGTTGACCGCCATGGTGTTTAGCCTGTGGTGGGGACCTAAGATGATCGAGCGTCTGCAACTGCTGCAGATAGGTCAAGTGGTCCGTAACGAAGGACCCGAGTCCCATTTTGCCAAGCGCGGTACGCCCACCATGGGTGGCCTGCTGATCTTGGCCGGCGTCTTCATCAGCGTGCTGCTGTGGGGCGACCTGGGGAGCCGTTATGTGTGGGTCATGCTCTTCGTGCTAGGTGCCTTCGGCCTTATCGGCTTTATCGACGACTATCGTAAGGTGGTGCGCAAGGACACTAAGGGGCTTATCGCGCGCTGGAAGTATATCTTGCAGTCCCTGGCGGCCTTGGCCATCGCCTTCTACCTGTACGCCTCGGCGGGCAGTGAAGGCGAGACTCAGCTGGTGCTTCCCTTCTTTAAGGATGTGATGCCACAGCTGGGCGCCTTCTTCATCCTGCTGGCCTACTTCACCATAGTGGGCTCGAGCAACGCAGTGAACCTGACCGACGGCCTGGATGGTCTGGCTATCATGCCGACCGTGATGGTGGCAGCGGCATTTGCGTTGATCGCCTATCTGTCTGGTCACGTGCAGTTCGCTAACTACCTGCATATTCCCTATCTGCCCGGCTCGGGTGAGCTGGTGATCGTCTGCACCGCCATCGTCGGCGCAGGCTTAGGCTTCTTGTGGTTCAACACCTATCCGGCCCAGGTCTTCATGGGTGACGTGGGATCCCTTTCTCTGGGCGCGGCACTGGGCACCATCGCCGTGTTGGTGCGTCAGGAGATCCTATTGGTGATCATGGGGGGCGTATTCGTGATGGAGACGGTTTCTGTGATTCTGCAGGTTGGCTCCTATAAGCTTCGCGGTCAACGTATCTTCAGGATGGCACCTATCCATCACCACTACGAGCTGAAAGGTTGGCCCGAGCCAAGGGTGATCGTGCGTTTCTGGATCATCTCACTCTTCCTGGTGTTGCTAGGCTTAGCAACCTTAAAGTTAAGGTAAGATGCCATGGCGAGTCAGTACACGCACATAGTATTAGGATTGGGGGCCACTGGGCTCTCGGTGGTGCGTTATCTCATTAAACAGGGCATCACGCCTCTGGTGATGGACAGTCGCGAAAATCCGCCGGGTCGCGAGACCCTGAGTCAGGAGTTTCCGGAGGTGCTACTGCTCACCGGCGGCTTCGATTGTCGCTACCTGGTGCAGGCCAGTCAGATCGTCGTTAGTCCTGGCATCCCGCTGGATACCGCCGAGGTGCGCGCCGCGGTAGATATGGGCATAGATATCGTCGGCGACGTCGAGCTGTTCGCCAGGGCGCTGGCAGACCGCCCCGCCTGCGTCATAGGCATCACGGGCTCTAACGGTAAGTCGACCGTGACCACCCTGGTGGGCGAGATGGCCGCTAAGGCGGGCATCAAGGTGGCAGTGGGCGGCAATATCGGCGTGCCCGTGCTGAACCTGCTAGACGGTGATTATGAGCTGTTTGTGCTGGAGCTATCTAGCTTCCAGTTGGAGACCACGGCTAGCCTCAACTGCATCAGCGCCACCTGCCTGAACATCAGCGAAGATCACATGGACAGGTATTCGGATCTCGAGGGCTATCGTCAGGCCAAGCTGCGTCTGTATGACCAGACCAGGCTGGCGATCTTCAACCGCGACGATCTGCTGACCCGCCCGAACGAGCCGATGAATCAGAACAGTTTCGGTCTCTCTCTGCCTGAGGGGGATGAGTGGGGCGTTAACCATGGCGTCCTGGTGCATGGCACGACCGAATATGTCGCCGGCGATCAGGTTTCACTGGTGGGCAGTCACAACCAGGCCAACTTGCTGGTCGCCATGGCCCTGGCCGATAGCGCCGGCGTGGAGAAGGCGGCCATGCTCGAGGTGGCGAAACAGTTCAAGGGACTGGCTCATAGATGCGAACTCGTGGCTAAGCACCAGGGCGTGAGCTATGTGAACGATTCCAAGGCGACCAATGTGGGCGCCACCATAGCGGCCCTGCAGGGGCTGAGCGACCATGAAGGTCAGATTATTTTAATCGCCGGCGGTGACGGCAAGGGTGCCGATTTCTCGGTGCTGCGCGGCGCATTGCTGGACGTGGCTCAGGTGATCACCCTGGGTAAGGATGGCGGCAAAATTGCCGAGCAGTTCGAGGGCGCTATTCGTGTCGAGTCGATGCAAGAGGCAGTCGTTCAGGCGGCCCAGCTTGCCAAGCCCGGCGACCTGGTCTTGCTGTCGCCTGCCAGCGCCAGTTTGGACATGTACGCCAACTTTATGGCCAGGGGCGATGATTTTCGCACCCAGGTGGAAGCCTTGGCACAAGAGGTGATGCATGCGTAGCGACGAGCGTCAACTAAGCCTGTTTGGTAGCTCCCTTAGTTGGTCGCTGCCGAACCTGTTTAGTCAACGCGAAGCGCCGGGCATGCAGCTCTATGACAGAGCCTTGCTGTTTGCAATCATCTCCCTGATAAGTTTCGGCTTCATCATGGTGATGTCGGCCTCTATGCCTGAGGCCACGAGTCTGACGGGTAATCCCTACCACTTCATGTGGCGCCATGTGGCCTATCTGATGGGATGTGCATTGATAGCCGCCGTGGTGTTGCAGATCGAGATGTACAGCTGGCAGCAGCTGAGTCCTATTTTGCTGCTGGTCGTCGGCATCATGTTGGTGGCGGTGCCGATAGTGGGCACCACGGTAAACGGGGCGACCCGCTGGTTGTCGGTGGGCCCGATCCGTATCCAGGTGGCCGAGATCGCCAAGTTTGCCTTTGCCATCTATATGGCGGGCTATCTGGTACGGCGTCATCAGGAGGTGCGGGAAAACGCCAAGGGCTTCTATAAGCCGATTGCCGTGTTTGCCGTGTATGCCTTCCTGATCCTGCTGCAGCCGGATCTCGGTACCGTGGTGGTGCTGTTCGTCGGCACCGTAGGTTTATTGTTTTTAGCCGGTGCAAGACTGCTCGATTTCTTCGCGCTGATCTTGACCGGAGCCATGGCCTTTGTCGGCCTGGTATTGCTGGAACCTTATCGTATGCGACGGGTGACCTCGTTTCTGGATCCTTGGCAGGATCCCTTCGGTAGCGGTTATCAGCTGACCCAATCCTTGATGGCCTATGGCCGCGGCGATTGGCTGGGACAGGGATTAGGCAACAGCATTCAGAAACTGGAATACCTGCCCGAGGCCCACACGGATTTTATCTTTGCCGTGATCGGCGAAGAGTTAGGGTTTCTCGGCATTATCGCCGTGTTGTCGGTACTGCTGTTTGTCGCCTTGAGAGCGATAAAGCTGGGCAACCTGTGTCTGCTCGGTGATCGTGCCTTCGAGGGCTATCTGGCCTACGGCATCGGCATCTGGATCTGTTTCCAGACAGTGGTCAACGTGGGCGCCAGCATAGGCATGTTGCCCACCAAGGGGCTGACCCTGCCCTTTATCAGCTATGGCGGCAGTAGCCTGTGGGTGATGACGGCGGCGGCAATGATATTGATCCGTATCGATCATGAAAGAAGATTAAGCCTGATCCAGGCAGTACAAGGTAAGGTGAAGTAGATGGCGTCAGAGAAACGTATTTTGATCATGGCGGGCGGCACGGGTGGACACGTGTTCCCGGCGCTTGCCGTGGCCAAAGCGTTAGCCAAGCAGGGCTGGCAGGTTCGCTGGCTAGGCACTGCCGATCGTATGGAGGCGCGTCTGGTGCCTCAGCATGGTTTCGATATCGATTTCATCGATATCAAGGGAGTGCGTGGCAACGGCCTGATCCGTAAGCTTGCGGCGCCCTTTAAGATCTTGCGCTCCATCATGCAGGCGCGTGAGGTGATCAAAGAGTTTAAACCCGATGTGGTGCTCGGCATGGGCGGTTTCGCCAGCGGCCCGGGTGGGGTAGCGGCCAAGCTGAGCGGCATCCCCTTGGTGCTCCATGAGCAAAATGCCATACCAGGCATGACCAACAAGTTGTTGTCGCGCATCGCTACTCGTGTGCTCTGCGCCTTCGAAAATACCTTCGAGGGCAATGCCGAGGTGGTGGGGAACCCGATCCGCAGCGAGCTGATCGCCCTTGGGCGCAGCGAGCAGCCAATCGTCCAGGACGATGCTTTGCGGGTCTTGGTGGTCGGCGGCAGCTTGGGGGCCAAGGTATTTAATGACCTGATGCCAAGCGTCACGGCAGCGGTGGCCCAGCATCATTCGATGACGGTATGGCACCAGGTGGGCAAGGGCAATCAGGCGCAGGTCGAGGCGGAATATCTTCAGCTGGGACAGTCCGGCAGCGTGAAGGTGGCCGAGTTTATCGATGATATGGAAGCGGCCTATCGCTGGGCCGATGTGATTTTGTGCCGTGCGGGCGCCTTGACGGTATCAGAGGTGGCGGCGGTGGGGCTACCGAGTCTCTTGGTGCCTTACCCCCATGCGGTAGACGATCACCAGACCAAGAATGCCCAGGTCTTGGTGGAAGCGGGCGGCGCATTTTTGCTGCCACAGACAGTATTAGATAGTGAAAAATTGATCGGCAAGCTGCAGATCTTGGCGTCAGACCGTAAGGCCCTCATCGAGATGGGGCAGCTGGCCAAGAGCGTTGCCGTATTAGATGCCACAGAGCGGGTCGCCGCCGTGTGTATCGCGCTGGCAAGTAAGGAAAAAGATGATTAAAACCGAAGAGAAGTACGCCCAATTAAGAACCATCATTCCAGAGATGCGCCGCGTCAAGCGGATCCACTTTGTGGGGATCGGCGGCGCGGGTATGGGCGGTATTGCCGAGGTATTGGTAAACGAAGGTTATCGTCTTAGCGGTTCCGACATCGCCGAGAACGCCGTGACGGCGCGCCTGAAGCGACTCGGCGCGGCGATCTTCATAGGTCATAGCGCGGATCAGGTCGAGGGTGCCGATGTGGTGGTGGTCTCTACGGCCATCGATGCCAGTAACCCAGAGATTTTAGCGGCCCAGGAGCGACGCATTCCCATCGTGCGCCGGGCGGAGATGCTGGCCGAACTGATGCGTTATCGCCATGGTGTGGCGGTGGCCGGTACCCATGGCAAGACGACGACCACGAGTCTGATCGCCAGCGTCTATGGTCAGGCCGAGCGAGACCCGACCTTCGTGATAGGTGGCCTGCTTAACAGCGCCGGCACCAATGCCCGCCTGGGAAAGAGCCGTTACCTGATCGCCGAGGCCGACGAGAGCGATGCCAGCTTCCTGCATCTGCAGCCCATGGTGAGCGTAGTCACCAACATCGAAGCCGACCACATGGACACCTATGAGGGGGATTTCGAGAAGCTGAAATCTACCTTCGTCGACTTCCTGCATAACCTGCCGTTTTATGGTGTGGCCGTGGCTTGTATCGATGACCCTGTGGTGAGAGAGATACTGCCGCGCATCGGCCGTAAGGTAGTGACCTATGGTTTCAGCGATGATGCCGATGTGCAGGCGCTTAACTTCGAGCAGCAGGGCTACAGCTCACGCTTTACGGTGCGCCGTGAAGGAATGACGGATCTGGAGCTGCGGGTTAACCTGCCGGGTCGTCACAATGTGCTGAACGCCCTGGCCGCGATTGCCGTGGCGACAGAAGATGAGATTGAAGATGCGGCGATCATCCGTGCCCTGGATGAGTTCCAGGGCATAGGTCGTCGCTTCCAGCAACTGGGTGAGTTCACCACCACTGCGGGCGAGGTGATGCTGGTCGATGACTATGGTCATCATCCCAGTGAGGTAGCGGCAACCATCAAGGCGGCGCGTTCCGGCTGGCCGGATAAGCGTTTGGTGATGATCTATCAGCCACACAGATACAGCCGTACCCGGGATCTCTATGACGATTTCGTCGAGGTGCTGGCACAGGTGGACTGCCTGTTGCTGCTCGATGTTTATAGCGCCGGCGAGGCACCGGTACCCGGTGCAGACAGCCGTGCCCTATGTCGTTCGATTCGTCAGCGTGGCCAGCTAGATCCTATTTTTGTGGCCGAACCAGAGCAGTTACAGACGATACTGCCGGGGGTATTGCAAGAGGGCGATCTGCTGTTAACCCAAGGGGCCGGCAATATCGGCGCCCTGAGTCGTCAGCTGGCCGATGCCGGTCTGCAGTTTGAGCCGGAAAACCAATGAGGTTGAGGGCATCTTGCCCTGGCCTCGATGAAGCTTTTGACGCTAGAGGTGAGGTAGTTATAATGGCCGGTTCCTTACGACTGCCCTCTGGTAGTAAATTGTTTGATTTTTATACATTTAATGATGCGTTAGGGCGATAAGCAGTGTCCTTAAGAGAGCTAGGTAGCGGTTGGAAAACCAGGTTGGAACAGGTCGATTGGTACCTGTGTTTCGGCTTGATTTTTCTTTTCCTGGTGATCTGTGGTTTATCCATGGGGGGCTGGAAGCTTCATCTGGTACTGAACGACGCCGATGCCCTGCCCATCGAGGCGGTGGCGATAAAGGGTGACAGGCAGTTTACCAGCGACGCCGAGATACGCACTGCGCTGCAGGACTTAATGCAGAGAAGCTTCTTCTCGGCGGACGTAAACCAGGTGCAGCAGGCGTTAGAAGATTTGCCCTGGGTCTACCACGCCTCGGTGAGGCGCGAGTGGCCGGCAAAGTTAAAGGTATATCTGGTGGAGCAGACGCCGGTCGCCCACTGGAACGAGACAGATTGGCTCAACGAGCAGGGGCAGGTGTTTAAGGCGCCCCTGCGTGAGGGCATAGGCCAGCTGCCTAATCTGGTTGGCCCGGAAGACCAGGCGAAGTCAGTGTTGACTAACTATCGCCAGGTGAGTGAATTATTGAAGATCAACGGGTTCGATTTAGCCCGTTTAGAGTTAAGCCCCAGACATGCCTGGTTAGCCGTGCTGGCTAACGGTATAGAGTTGAAGCTGGGAAGGGAAGATAAGATGGCAAGGGTGCAGCGCTTTATCCATGTGTATCCCACATTGGTGAAACAGGCTAAGCCCGTTGCCCGAGTCGATTTGCGCTACGATACCGGATTGGCCGTAGGTTGGGATGAAGCACAAGATGAGAGCCGTTAATTAATGACCAAGAATCAAGATAGAAATCTGATCGTTGGATTAGACATAGGAACGTCCAAAGTTGCTGTGATCATCGGTGAGGTATTACCCGATGGTGAGATCAGTGTGGTCGGCCTCGGCAGTCACCCTTCCCGCGGCATGGATAAGGGCGGGGTAAACGACCTCGACTCTATCGTGCGTAGCGTACAGCGCGCACTGGATCAGGCCGAGCTGATGGCCGACTGTCAGGTGGCCTCGGTATACCTGGGGATCTCGGGTAAGCATATCCAGTGTCAAAACGAAAACGGCATGGTGTCGATTAACGACGAAGAGGTGACCCAGGAAGACGTAGACAACGTCATCCATACCGCGCGTTCGGTGAAGATCCCGACCGAACGTCGTATTCTGCACGTTCTGCCTCAAGAGTATGCCATCGACGTACAGGATGGTATCCGCAGCCCAATCGGCATGTCGGGTATGCGAATGGAAGCCAAGGTGCATATCGTCACCTGCGCCAACGACATGGCCAAGAATATCACCAAGAGCGTCGAGCGTTGTGGCCTGAAGGTGGACGACCTGGTGTTTTCGGCGATCGCCTCGGCTGATGCCGTGCTCACCGACGATGAGAAAGATCTCGGTGTCTGCCTGGTGGATATGGGCGGTGGGACTACAGATATCACCATCTACACTAACGGCGCCCTGCGTCACTGCGCCGTGGTGCCGGTGGCCGGTAACCAGGTGACCAGTGATATCGCCAAGATCTTCCGCACGCCGCTGTCACATGCAGAGCAGATTAAGGTGCAGTACGCCAGCGCCAGAAGCGCCATGGTGAGCCGCGAAGACAGCATAGAGGTGCCTTCTGTGGGTGGACGCCCGTCGCGCACCATGTCGCGCCATACCTTGGCCGAGGTGGTTGAGCCTAGATATCAGGAGCTGTTCGAACTGGTGCGTAAAGAGTTGCAAGACTGTGGCCTGGAAGATCAGGTCGCCGCCGGTATCGTACTCACAGGCGGTACCGCCTCGATTGAAGGCGCGGTAGATGTCGCCGAGGCGACCTTCGGCATGCCGGTCAGGGTGGCCGAGCCGTTGCCGGTGAAAGGATTATTTGAATATGTGAACCAACCCATCTACTCCACGGGTGTTGGGTTGTTACATTATGGTGCAAGACGAGTGCTCGAACGACAGTTCGAGCGCCCCGAGCGCCAAGGGGTGACCAGTCTTTGGAATCGGGTCCAGAGCTGGTTTAAGGGTGAGTTTTAAGGTTAATAACGCAGACTAATACGGAGAAAAGACCATGTTTGAGATCATGGATAGTCATTCCGATGAGGCGGTGATCAAGGTCATCGGCGTCGGTGGCGGTGGTGGTAACGCCGTCGAGCATATGGTGAAACACAATATCGAGGGTGTTGAGTTCGTTGCAACCAATACCGATGCCCAGGCGCTACGTAAGTCGGCGGCGGGCACCACCATTCAGTTGGGTCGTGATGTCACCAAGGGGCTTGGCGCAGGCGCCAACCCAGAGATAGGTCGTCTGGCGGCCGAAGAAGACAGAGAGAACATCCGCAGCGCGATTAAGGGCTCGGACATGATCTTTATCGCCGCCGGTATGGGTGGTGGTACGGGTACAGGCGCCGCACCTGTCGTGGCCGAGATCGCCCGTGAAGAGGGGATCCTGACCGTTGCCGTGGTGACTAAGCCGTTCCCATTCGAAGGCAAGAAGCGTATGTCTTACGCCGACCAGGGTATCGAGATGCTGGCTAAGCATGTGGACTCGCTGATCACTATCCCTAACGAGAAGCTGCTCAAGGTCCTGGGCCGTGGCACCTCATTACTGGATGCCTTCGCAGCGGCTAACAACGTGCTACTTGGCGCGGTACAAGGTATCGCCGAGCTAATCACCCGTCCGGGTCTGATTAACGTCGACTTCGCCGACGTTAAGACTGTGATGTCAGAGATGGGGAACGCCATGATGGGCACAGGTGTCGCCAGCGGCGAAGATCGCGCCGAAGAAGCGGCCGAAGCTGCCGTGGCCAGTCCACTACTGGAAGATATCGACCTGGCTGGCGCCCGTGGCGTCTTGGTGAACATCACCGCAGGTATGGACATGAGCATCGAAGAGTTCGAGACAGTGGGTAACCATGTTAAGGCTTATGCGTCAGACAATGCGACTGTGGTTGTGGGTGCGGTCATCGACCCAGAGATGAGCGATGAGCTGCGTGTAACTGTCGTGGCAACCGGTATCGGTGCGGAGAAGAAGCCTGATATCCAACTGGTTTCTAAGCCAGCGCCGCGTCCTGAGCCAGCGCCAGCACCTGAGGTCAAGATTGAACTTCCAGTGGAAGAAGCTGTTCCACAGGCAATGGGAGCGGGTAATGTTGTGCAGGTAGCACAACCAGCTGCGGCCGCTGCGCCTAAGAGTGATCTTGATTACTTAGATATACCGGCATTTTTGCGTAAGCAAGCTGACTAGTTTCAGGGCGGAGCCTGCTAGATGGCGCCTATTACCATGATGTGGTACGACGATTTTCGTCGGTAAATTTTTGGTGAATTGGCAAAGATATGCTAGCATGTCCGACCTGCTGCGCCTTTGTGCGCCGCTTTGCTGTGCAAAAATAAATGCTTTTTGTTGTGATATAACGGGTAACTAAATGATTTTTCAAAGAACTGTTAAAGAAATGGTTAAGACCACCGGTGTCGGATTGCATTCCGGTAACAAGGTGACTTTGACGATCAAACCCGCGCCAGTTAATACAGGGATCGTGTTGGTTCGTACCGACTTGACGCCAAGCGTGGCCATTGCCGCCAAGGCGGATCAAGTGCGTGAAACGACTATGTGTACGGCGCTTGTGAATGACGAAGGTGTTCGTATCTCGACGATTGAGCATCTGTTTGCCGCACTGGCAGGTTTAGGCATAGACAACGCGACTATCGAGGTCGATGCCCCTGAGATCCCAATTATGGATGGCAGTGCCAGCCCTTGGGTCTTCCTGCTACAATCTGTCGGCATTCAGGAGCAAACCGCAGCAAAGAAATATCTAAGAATCAAGCGCCCCGTGCGTGTTGAAGACGGTGACAAGTGGGCCGAACTGCGTCCATTCAAGGGGTTCAGAGTCGATTTCGCGATCGATTTTAATCATCCTGAGATCGCCAGAAGTCAGCAGCATATGGTGATGGATTTTTCTTCTTCCGCCTTCGTTCGCGATATCAGCCGTGCCAGAACCTTTGGGTTTATGCGTGACATCGAATATCTGCGCGCCAACAACCTGGCATTAGGTGGCAGCATGGAAAATGCTGTTGTGCTTGATGAATATCGCGTCCTCAACCCCGATGGTCTGCGTTATGAGGACGAGTTTGTTAAGCACAAAATTCTCGATGCGTTCGGTGATCTCTATGTTGCCGGTCACGCTATCGTCGGTGAATTCCGTGCGTTTAAGACGGGACACGCACTGAACAATCAGCTGGTTCGTGCCCTGTTAGCAGAGCAAGATGCTTGGGAATTGGTAAGCTTCGAGAAAGAAGAAGAGGTACCAGTCAGTTTCGCCGTGCCAGCCGGTGCGGTATTGGCGTAACGCCTATTTGGATTGCCTTGAACGGCTGGCTAAAGCAGCCAGCCGTTTTAGTTTTTGGCCTAGGGAACCTTCTATATGCTCGGCCAAGGCGTCGATATGCGCCGCAGCGGTTTCGCTTATCTGGTTGTGAGCCTGCTTTGATTTTGTCTCATACATTTTCAGGCTTGGGTTGACTTTAACCTCGATAGCGGACAGCATGGGGAGCGTTTCGGCTTGTAACTGTTGTAAAAGTTTGGGTTTTTGGAAGTTTATTCTCGCGGCCCATGCAGCGGTACTGGTTTCGATAACGAGCACACCTTGACGGAAGTTGGCGACTTTTAGTTGTTCCGTGATAGGACCGGTGATCACCTGTTTTACATAGTGATCCAGGTGAAGCAGTAGTTCTGCTTTTTCGGCAATAGAGGGCAATTGACCCTGCTGAAGCAGTAATTGACTGAGGTCCTGCGGGGGCTTTTTCATAACATAATAAAATGGCTTAATGAGGCTATGAGTGTAACAGTTTTTATTCAGGGTCGGAATGGTGCGACGCGCTGGCAGCCGGGGAAGCGTTGGTTATTATTACCGGTTTTGCTTATTGCCGCAGGCACTGGCTTATATCAGCATAACGCCAAACAAATTCAGCAACAGCAGGCTAGCGTCGATAACGAACGCGTCGCTCGCGAAGCGCAGAAAAACGAGCTCATCGAACTTAAGGGCGCGACCGAATCGCAATTGGCGATCTTGGTTACCCATGTGGCCAAGATGCAGGCTAAGCTTGCCCGCCTAGAGGCTCTGGGTCAGCAAGTTGCAAAAGATTACAAACTCGAAGATCAATTCGATTTCTCTTCTGAAGTCGGTGTTGGCGGCCTGAGCGAACTGGGCAGCAACATCGAACTCGATCAGCTTATCCAGGACATGGATAGGCTAGTGTCACGAATAGATAACAATAATGTTCAATTATCACTACTTGAAACGGTGACATCTAATCTCCATATAGATGAAGAACGTTATATCTCAGGGCGCCCCATCCAGAAAGGTTGGTTGTCTTCGCCCTACGGTTTACGCAATGATCCCTTCAACGGCCGCAGAACCATGCACAAAGGCATAGACTTTGCGGGCAAAGAGGGAGCCGATGTTGTCGCCACTGCTGGCGGCGTCGTAACATGGGCAGGCAATATGTTTGGTTATGGTGAGTTGGTCGAGATAGATCATGGTAATGGTCTGCGAACTCGCTATGGACACAATAAGTCTTTGTCAGTAGCTGTAGGTGATGTGGTCGCAAAAGGCGAAAGTATTGCCAAAATGGGGAGCACGGGTCGCTCGACCGGTCCTCATGTGCATTATGAAGTGTTGCGTGGTGGACAGCAGATAGATCCTAAGAAGTATGTCTACCGCAAGGCAGGTTAAAATAAAATAGGCTTTTGGACTCGACAGGGACTTAGCCAACAACATAAAAGTGGTTCAGATGTTTGGTAAATTACTGACAAAAATATTTGGTAGTCGTAACGATCGCACCCTAAAAACTCTCGGTAAGATTGTCACAAAGATTAATGCCCTCGAAGCGGATTTTGAGAAGCTTTCCGATGAGGAGCTCAAGGCTAAGACAGCCGAGTTTCAGGAGCGATTGGAATCGGGCCAGACGCTGGACGACGTCATGCCGGAAGCCTTTGCCGTAGTACGTGAAGCCTCTAAGCGTGTGTTTGAGATGCGTCACTTCGACGTGCAGCTGCTGGGTGGCATGGTGCTTGACAGTAACCGCATCGCCGAGATGCGTACCGGTGAAGGTAAGACACTGACTGCGACACTTCCTGCCTATTTGAACGCCCTGACCGGTAAAGGGGTTCACGTTATCACAGTGAACGACTACCTTGCCCGTCGTGATGCGGAAAACAACCGCCCCCTATTTGAGTTCCTAGGTATGACAGTCGGCGTGAACATCGCCGGTATGGGCCAGGCCGAGAAGAAGATGGCCTACGGCTCTGATATTACCTATGGTACCAACAACGAATTTGGTTTCGATTACCTGCGCGACAACATGGCATTCTCGCCTAACGAGCGCGTGCAGCGTCCACTGCATTATGCGTTGATCGATGAGGTCGACTCGATTCTGATCGATGAGGCACGTACGCCACTGATCATCTCGGGCGCCGCCGAAGACAGCTCTGAGCTATATATCAAGATCAACACCCTGATCCCTCACCTTATCCGTCAGGAGAAGGAAGATACCGAGGAAGAGATCGGCGATGGCGATTACTCTATCGACGAGAAGGCCAAGCAAGTTCATATGACCGAGCGCGGCCAAGAGAAGGTTGAAGTCCTGCTGACCGAGCGCGGCATGCTGGCCGAGGGAGACTCACTCTATTCGGCAACTAACATCTCGCTGCTGCACCATGTTAACGCGGCGCTACGAGCTCATACCCTATTTGAAAAAGATGTCGACTACATAGTTCAAGACAACGAAGTGATCATCGTCGATGAACACACGGGTCGTACTATGCCGGGTCGTCGTTGGTCAGAAGGTCTGCACCAGGCGGTAGAAGCCAAAGAAGGGGTTCATATTCAAAATGAAAACCAGACGCTGGCATCTATCACCTTCCAGAACTTCTTCCGTCAGTATGAAAAGCTGGCCGGTATGACGGGTACTGCCGATACCGAAGCGTTCGAATTCCAACACATCTATGGTCTGGATACCGTGGTGATACCGACCAACCGTCCTATGGTACGTAAGGACCATGCCGATCTTGTCTACCTGACGGCGGAAGAGAAATATGAAGCCATCATCAAGGATATCGTAGATTGTCGTGATCGTGGCCAACCTGTATTGGTAGGTACTGTGTCTATCGAACAATCTGAGCTGCTTCATAGCCTGCTCAAGAAGGCTAAGATCCCTCACGAAGTACTTAATGCTAAGTTCCACGAGCGCGAAGCAGAGATCGTTGCTCAGGCGGGTCGCAGTGGTGCGGTAACCATCGCAACCAACATGGCCGGTCGTGGTACCGATATCGTGTTAGGCGGTAACTGGAACATGGAGATCGATGCTCTCGACAATCCTACCGCCGAACAGAAGGCTAAGATCAAAGCCGATTGGCAGGTGCGCCACGATGAAGTGGTTGCCGCTGGCGGTCTGCATATCCTAGGTACCGAGCGCCATGAGTCGCGTCGTATCGATAACCAGCTACGTGGTCGTTCGGGTCGTCAGGGTGACGCAGGTTCATCACGCTTCTACCTATCGATGGAAGACAGCCTGATGCGTATCTTCGCCTCTGAGCGTGTTTCATCTATGATGAAGAAGCTTGGCATGGAGAAAGGTGAAGCCATCGAGCATCCATGGGTCTCTCGTGCCATTGAAAATGCCCAGCGTAAGGTTGAGGCACGTAACTTCGATATTCGTAAGCAACTGCTGGAATTTGATGACGTGGCCAATGACCAACGTCAGGTAGTCTATGCCCAGCGTAACGAGTTGATGGATGCCGAGAGCATTCAAGACACTATCGTTAATATCCAGGCCGATGTGGTTAATGGCCTCATCGATCAGTACATTCCACCTCAATCGGTTGAAGAGTTGTGGGATGTTGCCGGCCTAGAGACGCGCCTAGAGCAAGAATACGCCCTAAGAATGCCTGTCCAAGAGTGGCTGGATAAAGAAGATGACCTGCACGAAGAGACACTGCGTGAGCGTATCGTCGAGATGTGGGTGAAGGCTTATCAGGCAAAAGAAGAGATGGTTGGCGCCCAGGTGCTACGTCAATTCGAGAAAGCTGTGATGCTGCAGACTCTAGATGGCCTGTGGAAGGAGCACCTGGCGGCGATGGATCATCTGCGTCAGGGTATTCACCTTCGTGGCTATGCGCAGAAGAATCCTAAGCAAGAGTATAAGCGTGAGTCCTTCGAGCTGTTCCAGCAGATGCTGGAATCTTTAAAGCATGACGTGATCAGTATTCTCTCCAAGGTACAGGTTCAGGCTCAGTCTGATGTCGAAGAGATGGAAGAGCGTCGTCGCCAGGAAGAGGCTAAGATGCGTCGCGATTATCAGCACGCAGAAGCCGAAGCTCTCGTTGGTGCTGAAGAGGCGCAAGCCTTGGCCGCTACTCAGCCTGTGGTTCGTGAAGGTGAGAAGGTTGGCCGTAACGATCCTTGTCCTTGTGGTTCGGGACGTAAGTATAAGCAGTGCCACGGCAAGCTGAGCTAATTGATAGTTAAGCTATGGCCTAGTTTAGCCATACATAATAAAAAGCCATCCTTAGGATGGCTTTTTTGATCTCCAGGACTCAGCCATCTAGTGCCAAAATGGTGATAAAAGTTGACGTTTGTGGATAACTTTGGGGGTAAATGGTGTGTATGGTGTGGCTATCTAAAAAGATCGAAAAAAGTCTGATTTTTCTTAAAAAACCACTTGCACCCAAATCAGAACTGCCTATAATGCGCATCCACTGACACGGCAAAGCAGACAACGCAGCGTCGAAACACTTGGTAGCTAAGGCGATAGGGTGGTCAGTCACTGAAAAGTGAAGCCTCAAAAAGTTTGCAAAAACTGC
>NZ_WRPA01000027.1 GCF_009831655.1 Shewanella insulae
AAAAGTAGCACTGATCGCCTGCATGCGAAAGCTCATCGTGATCTTGAATACCATGCTTAAAAGCGAGGAGCTGTGGTGCGCAAAAAACGGATAAATATATTGACTAAACACCACAGTCACTTGTTATAATGTTTAAATACATTTGAGAGTTCTGCATCAGACAAAGACCTAAGTATTCTCAACGTATGTTTATTAGCCAGTTCTTTGCCCTGAAGTTCATTTAAAATGGCAACAACCTCATCAGCGACTAATACTTCAGAGCGTTTTCTATTGATAAACAGCAATCCCATTTCTCTCAAAGAATTTAATCCATCCAAAACATTATTTTGAGGTACAGGATTAATCAAATGTTCTATTGCAGATGCTTCATCCATAGATATCCCTAAGCGATCTGCCAACATATTTAATATGCTTCTCTCATCATCAGTAATCCTTGCCTCTCGATTAATTTTCTCATCATTCAGAAATGCAACGCTAAAACAATCATGATAAATAGCTAACTGTCTTCCCCTACAAAAATCTTCAGACCCAGAACTTTGCTCAATCAAATCTCTAATTTTTGTTGCTGAGTCATTTAATTCTTTCCACTCTTTGTTATACAAATGTTCAATCCATGAGATACGTGCTATACAATTTCCATCTCTCGTAAGAATATTTACCAAAAGACCGATTTGAGCATCGGACATAGCTATTTGCTCTTGAACAGACTCTTTATACATACAAGAAACCAAAGCAAACAACGAAGTGATTTCACTGCCAGAAGCATTCTTTATCTGTCCATCAATCTTACTTACTGATTTTGCCAATTGCTTATCATTTGGCAAAGCGCTATTGCACAACTTATCTAAACATGAAATAAATTTAGACTTTTCAACCTGATTGATGCTTGATAATACTTGGGATAATTTCATAGGTATCTCGACTCTCTAAAGTAGGCTTCTAGATAGCTACGAGACAAATGCACTTAAACTACCCAAAGCCTTAAACAACCTGAAATGATTGCAAAGAATGAGATACGTTCAATGGGAGGCAATTGAGAACTATTTCCTATTCGTCGTCTTCCATGAAATTAACTTAAGATATAATTACCTAAGTGTACCAATTCATCCCTGCAGCACTTTTTATCGACAACATTCAACATAGCGTTCAAAAAATAAGCTGTCCAGATATTTTGCGACAGAACCGCCAGTTAAGTTAAAGCTAAAGTTATAATAGTTTTCGAAAATTACCGGTTGTGGCTACAGTAAATCCCCATCGAAGTTGCCGAAGGGTGTTGGAATAAATCGAGTGAGGCGGGCATGGATGCCCGACTAGCTTCCGCAGGTGCATGGATGCATCCTTCGGAAGCGGTAACGATTTATCCATAAACACGAGGCTCCTAACCAATGCAGTTAACTTCGTCTGGGGCGGCAAGGGGAGATGCAAGAGGGGGATTGCTGGAGATCCCCCTCTTGCCTGGGTGTGGGATGGAATCCCACGACTTACCTCGGCCGTAAGGCCGCACATTCCAAGGTATGGGATGAAAACCCATGACTTTCTTCAGCCGCCAAACCAACTCCCCCTCGAGTGAGGAATAGAATCTCAAACGAGGTTTGCCCCCACTCCCCTCTAGACCCAGCTAACACCTTGATCTACTATGCCAGCTCACCAGGATGTCTGGTCCAGACCAGTTGGAAACAAGGATTAGCGAAAATGGAAGTTACACTCACCCCGAGCAACGCACTCGAAACCGCCCTGCAGGCGGCACTTGCCGATCACACCCAGGCCAAAGCCCTCTATGAACACCTGATTAAGGCCAAGCTCTACCTGCTGAGCGACGGCCAAGAAACGCCTCAGGCCGATGGCACCACAGAGCTCTCCATCATGCAATGGCACATCCCCGTCAGCGATGATCAGGTGCACTACTTCGTCCCGCTTTTTACCTCACAGGAGGCGGTCGACCAGGCCAAGGCGGTTATGGAAGCAGAGGGCAGCGAATTTCACGGTCAGATAGAGATAGATGCGCCTCAGGCATTTCAGCTGCTGCTGACCAACCAGACGGATATGGCGCTCAACCCCAATAGCAACCTGTCGAAAGTCGTCAGCAGCGATGAGATCCGCTACATGTTGCTGCCTGACATGGCGCTACTCAACCAGGGCAATCAGCTCCGGCTGCTGGGCAAGGTACTGGCAAGCGATCTGCCCATGTTCGGCGCGGTGCGCCAAATTTTGGCTAATTACCCCAGCGTCAAGGCGGGCTATTTCATCGAGTCATGCGAGCTGGATATCCGCCGCGGCGGCCAAGACAGCGCCTTCACCCTGGCGCTCACCCTAGAGGGAGACAGGGTGAGTGATGATTTCAGCCGTATTCGCAGCGATTGCCGCAACCTGCAAAGAGAGATAGAGCTCCACGGCTGGGAAATACGTCCCTACCTGCTAAGAAGTGACAAACATGATGAGATCAGCAGCTTCTGCCTGGAGAAGCTTGAGCCCTTCTATCGCCCTTCGCTGCTAAGCAAATTCAAGACCTGGTTTAGCTGATCGGCAAGCAAGGCTTGGCTGCCAACTTAATCAATGAAAATTGCTGCTAAATCAGCTGAATAAACGATATTAAATCAGCAGTAAAAAACACCACTATACCAACGGTGGAAAGCAGTGCTAAACCTAGAGAGAAAGCGGCGCCTGAGCCTTACTGGACTATACTTATCGTTAACGTTTCATAACGTTAACGAGGCAAGTATATGAGTATTTCAAACCGGTTAAATCACTATCTGACAAAACATGATGTGAACTATGAGATAGTGCTGCATCGACACAGCTACAACTCCATCAGTTCGGCCGTTGCCGCCCAACTGGCCCCGGCCCAAGTTGCCAAGGGAGTCATATTGGAAGATCATCAGGGGCGCAGGATCATGGCGGTACTGCCCACAGATCATAAGATCAACCTCAAGGCGCTGGGCGACAAACTCAACCGCGATCTGCATCTGGTGAAGGAACAATCCGTTTATCAGATGTTTGACGATTGCGAACATGGCGCCATCCCCTCCCTCGGCGCGGCCTACAATATCGAGACCATCTATGACGACCTGCTGATCGAGGCTAAGGAACTCTACCTCGAGGCCGGCGATCACACCAGCCTGGTCAGGCTAAACCGCGAAGACTTCATCAAGCTGATCAAAGACGCTAAACACCTGAGATTTAGCTACCAGAGCATCCACTAGCGCAGCCCTTTCAGGGAAGCCCCGGCTTCCCTTTTTCTGCCCGGGCTCACGTTAATCCCTGTTACCTGGTCCATCCTCTGGCATCGACTGCCAGTTGCGGCATAATAGGCCGACCTAACACAGCTTATTGAGTGAATCGATCATGATATTAATTACCGGTGCCAGCAGCGGCCTGGGCGCAGCACTGGCCAAGCGTTATGCCGATCTGGGTGAGCAGGTGATGATCTCCGGCCGCAACCAGGCCAGACTGGCAGATGTGGCACAGGCATCGAAGAATCTACATCCCATGGCGGCTGACCTTTGTGATGAACAAGGCGTCACGGCCTTGTTCGATAATCTAACGACCATGAGCGGAGGCGCCGCACTCGACACTGTGATCCACTGCGCCGGCAGCGGCTATTTCGGTCCCATCACCGAGCAGCAAACCGATGAGATCCATAAGCTGCTACAGAACAACGTCACCTCCTGCATCTTGCTGGTGCGCGAGCTGGTGAAACGCTATCAGGACACGCCGCTGAATCTGGTGGTGGTGATGTCGACCGCAGCTCAGCAGCCCAAGGCGGGAGAGTCCACCTACTGCGCGGCAAAATGGGCGGTGCGTGGCTTTATCGAATCGGTACGCCTGGAACTCAAGGGTAAGCCGATGAAGATCATCGCCGTCTATCCCGGCGGCATGGATACAGGCTTCTGGCCCAGCAGTGGTAAGTCTCTCGACACCTCCAGCTTCATGAGCGCAGACGAAGCCGCCGAGATGCTTCAGGGCGCCCTGAAGGCCACCGCCCATGGTCACATTGCCGATATCACCATCGCCAGGGGCTAGCAAAGGTTCGAGAGTTAGCTAGACCAAAACAAAGGCTCGGCCTGAACTCATGAGCGTCAAAGCAGGAGCGCCGAGCCTTTATCTTAATCCTAGTTACAAGCGAAACCATAGCTGGTCTTATCCGGCCGGGCTCTTGCCTGCTTGGTGACTGTACAGTAGATCTCTCCTCGCCTGTTAGGCACCGAACCTTCGATCCCCATGCCTCGCATCAACTCGGCGCAACTCTGCGCCTGAGCCAGATTTCCACCGAAACCATAACCGTCGATGGATATCTCGGAAAGCGGCACTCGTTTGCCTCTGTTATCTCTTGCCAGTTCGGGAAGCGCTTTGAAGACTAACTTCAAATAATCATCTAGGGCCTTGAAACGAATATCGACCAGAATTTGGGAGGTGTCTGAAAAGCTGACGACCCAGGAACGCTCTTGCGTTAAAAGACCCAGGATGGCCGAAAGATTGCGGTAGCTGAAACCAAGGGCCTTATCGAGTCGTTGCACCTGATTACTCACTCGGGTAACCCGTTCATTGAGTCTTGAGAGATCTGCACCACTTAAGTCGGTCGCTAGAACGCCCTCAAAGTCGGCGATCTCCCTTAACGCGTCGGCAACCGTGATAAATCCCGTCTCTGGCGGTAATATAATGCCCTGCTTTGCCTGTTTGGCTAGCGCCAAATTGATGGCCTTGAGTTCGGCCAATGCGCTAGCTGCTTCGAGCAGGTGTGGCTTGTCACTATTGATCTCGACAACATAGGGAGTCGAAGTGGTCGTCGGGTTATCTTGTGCGTAGCGCAGCCTGATCTCGGTCGCCGTCGCCTTCTCTCTGTCCAAGACAACCAGGCTCTCATAAGCATGTTTTTCAGCGCCACTTATTTCAGCGCCACTCGTCTCTAGGGAGTGAGTCGCTTCCACATGTATCTCTATTAGGGCGTTGAGCTTGGTCTGAGTACAGTTATCGCAAACGTATAGCTGAGCCGCATGGAGATTAACGCTATAGAAGGCGGTTAAGCATAGGAAGCGTGCAATTAATTTTTTCATCGCAATGTCCTTAATATAAATTTGTTATCCGTAACAAATCCATACTAGAAAATCTGCGCTGTAATACTTCCCGATTATGTCGAGCATGCTCTTGGAAAATAGCGGCCCAAAGGGCACCGGTAATCAGCTAGGCTCGCACTAAAGAGAAAGGCTCGGCCTGAACACGTCAGTACCGAGCCTTTTATTGACTAGGCTATTCGCGCATTAGTCGCGCGATTAACCTTAGATTATTTGCGCTTGAAGATGGCTTCCATCTCGGCGGCCATGGCCTCTGCCTCTTCCAGCTGCAACTTATGTTGTTTCTCGCCTAGTTCGATAAGTTGTTGCTCAAAATTCGCCAATTGCTCCTGCTCGGCCTGAGTGAGCTCTGGCTTATCCTGCAGGGCAAAGATGGCTTCATGGATCTTATCCATCTCCATATCCAACGCCTCGATAGGGTCGGGATTAGCGGCGTCCTGACGGTCGAGCTCATCCAGCCAGACGTAAAACTGCTCATTAGTCACGCCAAACTCTGCGGCGGTCTGGTCGATGAAACAGTTGGACAAGGCCTCGGCGTTCTCTTCTGTCATCTGATCATACTTATCGAAGCAGAACTTCATGGCGCTGCGATAACCACGCTCCAGCTTGCCACTACCGATTCTAGAAACCTGCTCCATGGCGGTAAAGTCACCGTCGGCTTTCATCCGCGAGACATTCATCTCGATAAATTTATCGACATCCACCTCCATGCTGGCCAAGTCATAGGGGGCATTGTCGGGCAGCTCAGCACCTTGGGCGCTGGTGAGGATAAAAAACAGTGGTAGTAAGAGTTTGGCTTTCATCATTAATCCCTTGTTTGATGTGAAAAGCTGGTGATGTATTGGCAATGTGATGGTTAGTCGACCAGGCGGTAACATCCTTGTTGCCGCCATAAGATAGCTCAGCCCACTCAGGCCTGTCTAGTGAGAAAAAGTCGATAGATAAAAGGCTCAGGTCAGCAGATCTAATCGAGACAGAGGCATGAATATGGGTTAGAGATAGGCCTCTATCATCTCCTGGATCGCATCCGGCATTACAGGCTTGGTGATATAGTCATCCACCCCCAGCTTGAGGGCAAAATCCTTGTCAGACTGCTCCGCCAACGAGCTTATCACCACCACGGGGATCTTGGCCGTCTCCTCGCAGCCCTTAAGATGCTGAATCACCTGATAGCCGTTGACATGGGGCATGGTGATATCCAGCAGGATGAGATCCGGGGTCAGAGATTGCAGCACCTCGATGCCGCCGCTGCCCGAGTTCACCGCGGTCACCTCATAATCGTCCCCCAGCATGGCGAGTAATATCCCTGTGCACACGGGATCGTCATCTATGATCAAGATTTTAGCTCTGGACATCTATCTCTCGCTCTTGCAGTTGTAATGGTTACATTGTATCCAAGTCTGAGGTGAATACCAGTCGCTAATGAGTCGACTGGTTTAAGGATTAGACCCAGCTTTTTCACTTAAGTTTCAGCGACAAGAAGCGCCCATAAAAAAAGCCCCATACAGAGATGGGGCCTTTTTTCAATAGAGAGTCCCTAACGGGCGATCTTCACCTCTGGCTCATTGAGTAACGCCAGCATGGGATTGTTGTGCATCACCTTTGACTTGAGGCTTATCCCCAAGATCAGCCCCATCACGAAGCCACCTATATGGGCCCAGTAGGCCACACCTTGGCCGGCCATCACCAGGCCAAAGATGTTAAAGCCCAGCCAGATGGCGAAGAAGGCCATGGGGCTGAGCTTCTTCTGAAACACCACGAACATGAAGGTCAGGCTGGCATGGCGGAACCACATAAGATACATGCCGAACAGCCCCGCGATGGCACCGCTGGCGCCTACCATATAGATGCCTGAGCCGGGATCGGCGGCGATCTGCGCCCCGGCGGCAGCCAGGCCACACAGAATATAGAGCCCAAAAAACTTGGCGCGGCCCAGCGCATCTTCTAGGTTATCCCCCACCACATAGAGGAAATACATGTTACCCGCCAGATGCATGATGTCACCGTGCAGGAACATATGACTCAGCAGAGTCCAGGGATGATGGCCGGCCAACAGCTCGTTGGAGCGCATGGCGAAGTTTTCAAACACCATATCTGTGGTGCTCAGGTTAAAGCCGTAGGCGAAGAATATCAGGATATTGAGCGCCAGCAGCATATAGGTCACTAAGGGCGTCGATTTCGGCTTGAGGTTAAATTCCACCGGCATCTTAGAAAGGAACTGGAACAGCCAGGTCTTGACGCTGATGCTACCATTTAACTCCTCCAGCAGTTGTCGCACCTTGGGCGACTGCACCACCTTGGTGCGCTCATGCTCATCGACCCAGACACCGCTACAGCTATGGCAGACATCCACCTCGATCTCATAGCCAGTCATCAGATGATAGCGATGCAGGCTCAGGTCGCACTGATGACAGCTGCGGCTGGAGATCCCTAACAGGTCGCCCAGTGTCTCTTCGACCCTGACATCGTCATCGCCGTTGTCGGCCTTCGACAAGGCGGCGTTAAGTTCGCCGTTTTTAAACCAGAGTCCACCGCACTGACGGCAGCAATCCACCTGTTCGCCGTGAAAATTGTATGCTCTTAGTCGCCCCTCGTGGCAACCCGGACAGATATTGATCATGGGGAGTTCCCTTCCTAATCTACTATGATGTCGTTGCGTCTCAGCTCATCGGCCAGCGCAGTGTAATTAGTCTTCAGTGCCGGCAGGGTATCTTCGCTCATCGCTTTGGTCAGGGCCTTAAGCAGGTCGCCGCCATACTTGGCGCCATAGACCCGCCCCTCTATCTTGCCAATGATGTCGTCTACCTCCAGATAGAAGCGTCGGGTCTGTGACAGCAGCTGAGGCGGCGTCTCCAGGGTATAGGGCGAATAACGCATATTCTCCCACACGAAGCTCGCCAGCGCAGGCCTGTGATTCTTGATATCGAAGGGCGCCTTACCGGCGATAAAGTCGGCGTACTCGTTGATAATGCTGACATTGTCCTGTACCTCGTCATACAGGGCGTGGCGCAGATAATAGTTGTTCTGTTTATTGGTCAGATTATCGAAGGTGATCGCCTGAGACAATCCCTCTTGGGCTGCCAGGTAAACCCCTGCGACCGTGGCGATGATCATGAAGATCTGGCTGATCCAGAAGCTGGTCTTCACCAGTTCTCTATTGTCCAAGCGGGGAAAACGCTTGCCATTATCCGCAGGTGCGGCCTTGTCTTTAACATCCATATCCTGGTTCCAGTGACAGAAAAGCGACTCGCCGGCCCAGGGCGACAATGCCGGGGCGGGCAGACTAAACAGGGGCGGATACTAACACAAGCCGCTGACAAATTTGTACAGGGATATTGAATTTTGATAACAAAAACAAGGATTACCAAAAATTATTGTCGCACTTTTCCGCCATCAATCGCTTCCCGCGGTTAGCCGCAGCCAGTTTTAACATTCTATTTTTTAGAACCTATTGGGTATTATTTAGCGATATTCGTTCGATTATACCAGTGATAGGCTGATCCCATTCCCGCCAGCTACACTTAAGCAGCACCAGGCGGTTCCCAATCATGAGGTACTTAAGATGAAAGTGATCAGTCAATTTACCGCCCGCCCGGCAATGGATGGCGATGGGGTTAACATCCGCCGTGTGGCCGACTTTATGAATACCCGCTTCGATCCCTTCCTGATGCTGGACGAGATCAAGTCTGATGATGCCAACGACTATATCGGCGGCTTTCCGCCCCATCCCCACCGTGGCATAGAAACCTTTACCTATATTCGCAAGGGCGGCTTCGAACACAAGGATCAGCTGGGTAACGTCAAGGCAATCAAGGCCGGCGACGTACAGTGGATGAGCACAGGTAGCGGCGTGGTGCACTCTGAGATGCCCCTGGCCGATGCCCAGGATGGCCTGCACGGCTTTCAGATCTGGCTCAACATGCCCGCCAAGGAGAAGATGCGCCCGGCCATCTATCGCGACAGCACAGATGAGCCGCTGCCCGAAGCCTACAACGACAGCGGCGCCCAACTGCGCGCCCTGGCCGGCAGCTGGCAGCTAACGGGAGCCGAGCCCATCGAGGCGCCGATTCAACAGCTCGCCGGTCGAGGTAAGATAGCCGATCTCATGCTGGCGCCAGAGGGAATGGCTCAGCTGGATCTGCATGAGCGTGAATATGTCGGCCTCTACCTCTACCAGGGCGAGCTCCATAGCCAAGATATTCCCGAGAAGGCCTACCAGGCGGGACAATATCTGATTGTCGATAGCCAGCAACTCATCACGCTTAAGGCAGGCGAAAACGGCGCCGGTGCCCTGGTATTTGCCGGTGAACCAATCCGCGAGAAGATAGTGCATATGGGACCCTTCGTGATGAACAGCGAGCAGGAGATCCAACAGGCGATCGCCGACTATCAGGCGGGCCGATTCGGCAGTATTAAGGCCTAAAAAAGCGCAAGCTAAGGGGAGCCACAGGGCTCCCTTTTCGCTCTTATTCCATCTCGGGCACCAAAAGCGTGATCCTGTGCTAACTTGTTAACAGCGCAAATCGTGAAGGCATCACAAACTGGTGACAAAATCATTACCACTTTGTAGGTAAACATTTATTTTTTAAACATAATTTTCCCAATTTTATGTGACTTAGCCGAAACTAATACACATAAACTTGAGGCGCATCAAAATTTTCAGCAGGAAAGCTGTGGTAATTTTTAAGCTATTCCTAACACAGAGAATACTTAATGAAACACCTTAAGCCCCACTTTGGCAGCCTTGCCAATCCCCTAACAAGCTTACTCTTATGTTTGGCCGCACTGTTTAGCCCTGCCGTCTTTGCCAGCAGTGGCGAGACCGGTGGGCAACTCCTAGATCTCACCGCCACCGGCGCAGGCTATGCCGCCCTGGTGATCTTTGTCCTCGCCTACCTACTGGTGATGGGAGAAGAGGTACTGCACCTGAGGAAATCCAAGCCGGTACTGGTAGCCGCAGGCCTGATCTGGGGAATCATAGGTTACATCTATGTGCAGCATGGCATGTCCGAGCTCTCGGAGGCCGCCTTCAAGCACAACCTGCTTGAGTATGCCGAGCTGCTGCTCTTCCTGCTGGTCGCCATGACCTATATCAACGCCATGGAAGAGCGCAACCTGTTTGACGCTCTGCGGGCCTGGATGGTGGGTAAAGGTTTTAGTCAGCGCACCGTCTTCTGGCTCACCGGCTTCATGGCCTTCTTCATCTCGCCTATCGCCGACAACCTGACTACGGCCTTATTGATGTGCGCCGTGGTAATGAAGGTAGGGGGCGACAACAAGAAGTTTATCGCCCTGGCCTGTATCAACATAGTGGTGGCGGCCAACGCCGGTGGCGCCTTTAGCCCCTTCGGCGATATCACTACCCTGATGGTTTGGCAAAAAGGCGTGGTGCATTTCGAGCAGTTTATCGACCTCTTCATCCCATCCTTGGTCAACTACCTGGTACCGGCCGCGATCATGAGCGCCTTCATCGTCAATCAGGTGCAGAAGGCGGAAGAGGAGAAGGTGATAATGAAACGTGGCGCCAAGCGCATAGTCGGCCTGTTCCTGCTCACCATTGCCACCGCCGTCAGCACCCACAGTCTGCTGGGTCTACCTCCGGTACTGGGCATGATGACGGGGCTGGGCTTCCTGCAGTTCTTTGGTTTCTATCTGCGCAAGAGCTTCCCCAAGGCGGTGCTCAAGGCCAAAGAGCAGGCCGAGCGCGACAACAACCTCAAGCGTTTGGACCAGCTAGGCAACGTGGTGCCCTTCGATGTGTTTAGCCGCATCGCCCGCGCCGAGTGGGACACCCTACTCTTCTTCTACGGCGTGGTACTCTGCGTCGGCGGTCTGGGCTTCATGGGCTATCTCAGCATGGTCTCCGAGGCCATGTATACCCACTGGGACGTCACCTATGCCAACGTCGCCGTGGGCGTGCTCTCCGCTATCGTGGATAACATCCCCGTGATGTTCGCCGTGCTGACCATGAATCCAGACATGGCGCTGGGCCAGTGGCTGCTAGTCACCCTGACCGCGGGTGTAGGCGGCAGCTTGCTCTCTATCGGCAGTGCCGCCGGGGTCGCCCTGATGGGACAGGCCCGCGGCATCTACACCTTTGCCAGCCACCTCAAGTG
The DNA here is from genome assembly GCF_009831655.1 of Shewanella insulae. Taxonomy (GTDB): domain Bacteria; phylum Pseudomonadota; class Gammaproteobacteria; order Enterobacterales; family Shewanellaceae; genus Shewanella; species Shewanella insulae. The sequence continues at coordinate 11,186 of NZ_WRPA01000027.1, forward strand.
GACGCCCGTGATCGCCCTGGGCTACGCCGCCAGTATATTGGTGCATCTCTGGCTAAACGGCTCGCTGTTCTAAGGCGTTCTAAATGATTAAAGATTACCTATAGTCACCCTATGGGTTAATCAAAAGGGGCGTCGACTAGACTAGTCGACGCCCCTTTCTCTTTCTGTACTTCTTTCTTAAGGCCTTAGGCCAAGATCAGGAAGCCTATGAAAGTCAGCCCGGCCGCCAGCAAGGCATAGGGCAACTGGGTCACCGCATGGCTCACCAGGTTACAGTCTGAGCCCTGGGCCGCCAGCACGGTAGAGTCTGAATAGAAACAGGCCTGACTACCGAAGGATGAGGCCGACAACAGGGCGCCGATCACCAAGGGAATATCGGCATCGACCGCCTGGGCCAGCGGCATCACGATAGGAATAGACACCGCGAAGATCCCCCAGCTAGAGCCTGTTGCAAAAGCCAGGATAGACATGGTCAGGAAGACCACGGCGGGCAGCCATTGTGAGGTCATGAAGGGGCTCAGGTTGCCAATCACATATTGCGGCAGCATCAGCTTGTCGCACACATCCTTAAAGACGAAGGCGGCGATGACAGTGCCTATGGCCGGCAACATAGACTTAAAGCCGTCGAGCATCTGCTCCATCATCTCTGACAGAGGCATCAGGCGTTGCACCCCGTAATAGGGCAGGGTCACCGCAAGGGTGGCGATCAGCCCCTTGAGCACGTCGATGTCGAAGTAGACGGTAAAGCCCACCAGCAAGAGGATGGGCACCATGAAGTTGTGCAGCTTGCCCAAGTTATCGGCATGCTTGAACTCCTCTTCGATCGCCTTGAGACCGTAATCATCCGAGGTCTGTACCTCCTCTGTTGCATCCACCGCCTTGGCCGGTTGGCCCGCCATGGCTGCCAGCTGCGCCTTCTTCATCGGCCCGAAGGCGGGCACTATGCCCAGAATCACCAGCAGCACCATGGCCACCGCCAGCCAGGCATAGAGCATGTAAGGAATCGCCGACATATAGACGCCGATCCCCTGCCCTTCGCCCGCCACGCCGTTATCCACCAACAGGCCGCCAAAGAAGACGGCCCAGGTCGACAATGGCACCAGCACACAGATGGGCGCGGCGGTAGAGTCCACCACATAGGCCAGCATCTCCCGCGACACCTTAAACTTGTCGGTCACCGACTTCATGGTCGAGCCCACGGTCAGGGCGTTAAGATAGTCGTCGATAAAGATCACCACGCCCAGGATAAAGGTCATCAGTAGGGATGACTTAGGCCCCTTGGCATATTTGAGCGCATGGCGACCGAAGGCCATGGAACCGCCGGTCTTGACCAGGAGGGCGATCAGGGCACCAAAACCGCCACAGACCAAGATCAACCAACCTATGGTTTCATCGGCCATGACAGAGAGCGAGATGTCGGCGAAATTGTTCAGCACCTGATCGGGTTGGTATAACACCAGACCCACTAAGGCACCGATAACTAACGAAAGGATTGGGCGGCGTAGCCAAACCGCTAACACCAAGACCACCACAGGTGGGATAAGACTTAAGGCTGTCGCGTCAGACATGGCTTAAGGTCCTTCTAAAATTGAGCCGATACGGCAAACTCATTTTACTCGGCGCATAACCCCAGGGTTTATACGCTTAATTGCTGCTTTATTATGGACATAAGGACGTTCGCCCCTAGCGAATCCTGTCTTTATTTGTGCACCCCAGCTAAAACATCGGGCGCAAAATAATCTGCAATCGTGACCGAGTCAATCAGAAATAGTTATCCAGCGACAAAAAATTTTTACGCCAAACAAAGACATAATACAACTCATTGATATATAGCAATATAAGCAAATCACGATGGGCGAATAACCCATGCATTGCCTCTTGAGCTTATGCAGGTAAAGCGCGTATTTAACAACAGCCAGCCCTACCCCTCCCAACAGGGACGAGGCGCCTCATCTGGGCCTGCTAGCCGGGTTTATCGACGCTTTGTCTGCTTAATCACAAATTTTCATCTCAAAGGTGACAGGCGCCTAAAGCGTGTTACTCTGCGACAGGTGTCAATCAAAGGAGCATGACCATGACTCAATCTAACGCTGCCTCACATTCTCACGCAGCAAACGCTTCTCCCAAAGCCATCCGCCCGCTCTCCTCGGCGACCCCGATTATTCTCGACTGCGATCCGGGCCATGACGATGCGATCTCCCTGATCCTGGCCCTGAGCAGCGAGCGCCTCAATCCGCTGGCGGTGACCACCAGCGCGGGCAACCAGACGCCGGACAAGACCCTCAACAACGCCCTGCGCATCCTGACCCTGCTCAATCGCACCGATATGCCGGTGGCTGGCGGCGCAGTTAAGCCCCTGGCCAGGGAGCTGATTATCGCCGACAACGTTCACGGCGAGAGCGGCCTCGACGGTCCAAAGCTACCGGATCCCGCCTTCGATCCCCTAACGCAAAACGCCGTCGAGCTAATGGCCGAGAAGGTGCGTCAGAGCGCCGTGCCCGTCACCTTAGTGCCCTCGGGGCCACTGACCAATATCGCCCTGTTTATCGCCAACTATCCCGAACTTCACAGCAAGGTGGAGCGCATAGTGCTGATGGGCGGCGCCGCGGGCGTAGGTAACTGGACCCCAGCCGCCGAATTCAACATCTTCGTCGACCCGGAGGCGGCCGACATGGTGTTCAAGTCCGGCATTCCTATCACCATGTGTGGCCTGGACGTGACCCACGAGGCGCAGATCATGGATGAGGATATCGAACGGATCCGCGCCATCCCCAACCCTGTGGCCCAGTGTGTCGCCGAGCTGCTGGACTTCTTTATGATCTACCATAGAGACCCTAAGTGGGACTTCACCGGGGCGCCGCTGCACGATCCATGCACCATCGCCTGGCTGCTCAAACCCGAGCTGTTCACCGCCCAGGAGTGCTGGGTCGGCGTCGAGACCAAGGGAGAATATACCCAGGGGATGACGGTGGTGGATCGCTATCAGCTCACTGGCAAGGCGCCTAACACCACAGTGCTGTTTGACTTAGATCGTCAGGGCTTCGTCGACCTGATTGTCGACTGCCTCAACGCCTATAATTAATAGCCTTGGGAGGGTTCGCCCTCCCCTCAGGCGAGAGGAAACTATGACCAGACTGTTAATCCTCGGCAGTGCCAATGCCGATCATGTGATGAACCTGAAGCAGCTGCCCAGCGCCGGACAGACGCTGATGAGTCGCGGCTATCGGCTGGAACACGGCGGTAAGGGCGCCAACCAGGCCGTGGCCGCAGCGCGCCTGAGCCAGAACGACACCCGAGTGGACTTCATCTGTCATCTTGGCCGAGACGCCGTAGGTCAGGCGATGGCCCAGGCCTGGCAGCAAGATGGCATAATGCCGGATGGCATCACCTACACGGACGCACAACCCACGGGCACGGCGATGATCTTCGTCTCCGACAAGGGCGAGAACGTGATAGGCGTCTCCGCCGGTGCCAACGCGACCCTGACCCCAGAGGCGCTCGAGCCCCACCTAGCGCTGATCGAAAAGGCCGATTATCTGCTGGTGCAGCTGGAGACGCCTGCGGTGACTGTGTTGGATGCCCTAAAGCACGCCAAGGCCAACGGCGTAACCACCATACTCAACCCGGCACCGGCCATGGTGATCGGCAAAGATCTGTTCCGCCTGGTGGATGTGATCACCCCCAACGAGACAGAGGCCGAAACCATCACAGGCATAGAGGTGACCGACGAGCAGAGCGCCAGAATGGCGGCGCAGATGCTGCATCAGCTCGGGCCACAGGTCGTTATCATCACCCTGGGTAAGCAAGGCGCCCTGCTCAGCACCAAAGATTCGTGTGCCCTGATCCCCGGCGTTCAGGTAGCAGCGGTAGACACGGTAGCCGCCGGCGACACCTTTAACGGCGCCCTCATGGTGGCCCTTGGTGAAGGCAAGTCTATCGAAGAAGCCGTCGCCTTTGCCCATAGTGCCGCCGCCATCTCGGTAACCCGCACCGGTGCCCAGCGTGCCATCCCCTATCGACACGAACTGGCAGATAGCTGATAGGCTTTAACTTTAACGGTGGCCCTCTCTTTCGAGCCGCGGGCCACCCTATTCATCCGATAAAATTAAATATAAGCAACTGAATTAAAGGATAAAACATTATTTACTAATTTATGGTAATACCAATCACGGTAAGTAAGTGATTAGAAATAGCGCAGGAAAAACGTTCGAGAACAAGGCATGATTTTTCGATAAGTAGTTATTCTACAATCAAAAATAGTAACGCAGTTATCGGACGTTTTAACAAGCTAGTATGGTCAGTTATTTACTACGATTGGTATGATATACTGTTTGCTTTTTAGGCAGCCTGGGCGTAATCTTGCGCCGCCTGACAGAGTCAGGCCCAAGGAGTTAAGACTAGAGTTAACACAGAAATATTGAGGATAGTTTATGAGCAAGAAATCGCGCCGCAGCGGGCACGCTCCCCACGAGAGCGGCCGAGGCGTCATCAAGGACAACGCCCTAAAGGCGATAGTCACCAGCGAACTGTTTAAGATGCGTGTCGAGAAACCCAAGAAAGGCAAAGGGTCTTACAAACGCCAACAACAAAAGGGGCATATGCTAAAGGGCAATGCCCCTTTTGATTTATTGAGCCTAAACCACTGGTTCCAACTAAACGGCTCCAACTAAACCGCTCCAACCAAGTTAGCCCCTCCTAACATAAATTTTTCTCAAGGCCACACTTGGCCATAGCTTTCCGCCGCAAACTGGTTCAGAATCGCCTCTATCACTCTTTGCTTATTTTTGTACCAGGGCCCAGCCAGCATGTCTTCCCATCCTCCAAGCGACTCAGCACAACTGCCACGGCTAGTTCCCGTCTCGTTTCTGGCGGTGGTGCTCATCTGGTCGACCACCCCCCTGGGGATCGTCTGGAGCAGCGAGACGGTACACCCTACCATGGCGGTGTTATCACGCATGGTGATCGCCCTGATCATTGGCAGTTTGATCATACTATTTAGCAGCATACGCCTGCCTTGGCATCGCACCGCCTTCAAGCTCTACGCCTATTCCGCCATTGGCATAGTCGGTGGCATGCTACTGAGCTACTTCGCCGCCCGCTATCTGGCCTCGGGTACCATGTCGCTGCTGTTCGGCCTGTCGCCCCTGGTGTCCGGCCTCTTGGCCCAACGACTGCTGAATGAACCTAAGTTCAGCCCCATGCGGCTCCTGGCGCTAATACTGGCCTTCAGCGGTCTGGGCGTTGTCTGCTCGGCCAAGCTCGCCCTGGGGAGCGATGCCTGGATAGGCCTGGTATTAATCCTCTGCGCCGTATTTCTGTTTAGCCTCAGCGGCGTGCTTATCAAGACGGTGGAACTGGCGATTCACCCCATCGCCAGCACGGTCGGCGCCCTGCTATTTTCCACTCCCCTGTTTGCCCTGGCCTGGCTGATATTCGATGCCAGCCTGCCGGTGGAGACCTGGTCGCTACGCTCCATCGCCGCCATCTTCTATCTGGGGATCTTCGGATCTTTGATCGGCTTCATCGGCTACTTCTACATCTTGCAGCATCTCAATGCCAGCACCGTCGCCCTGGTCACCCTGATCACGCCGGTTTTCGCCATGACACTGGGCGCCCTGGTGAATCATGAACAACTCTCCCAGACCCTGTTAATCGGCGCAGGCCTGGTACTGGCGGGGCTCGGCCTATTTCAGTGGGGCGATACCCTGCTGGCCAGACGAAGGACCAGGGTCTCCTCACAACTCTAACCCTTTATCAGGCTAGCCTGACGCTCACGCCGGGTGCCCCCCTTGTCCGCTTGGTGGCTGCCCCCGCCTGTCAGACGCATCAGCTTAAAGATATAATCGATGCGCTGTCGATAGGCCAAGCTGCGGGCATACAGGGTCTGATTAACCACAAAGCCTAGCCGGGGAGCTTGATTGCATAACCTCATCGCCGACTCCTTATCCTCTATCAAGAGGTATATGGTTCGATAACTTAGTGCAGCATAAGGCGTACCAAGTCCGGCCAGGGGAGTCCAAGCCATTAAAACAGAAGGGATTGTTGCCTAGGTTTAAGCGGACATGATTCGACCTCACTTAAAGGCGTCAAAAAAGCCCCATGCAAATCACCAGGGCCCTTAATCCTCGGCCTTAACCAGATGCAGGCGGCTAAGATCTTTGTTCCATAGCTGGATGATCTTACGGGTCTTATTTTTGTTCCAGAAACATTTGCCGAAGAGGATGATACCAGCCCCTTCGAGATCCTCCCGTTCCTGGATATCAAATTTCTGACACAACTCAGCCTTTACCTCTTCGATGGGGATGCCCACATCTTGACAGTCGGCGGGGTTGAGCCAGAGCAGTGCCTTGTCGGCGTGAGAGATGGTGCCCCAATACATGCGCGGGGCGTGACGCTCGGTGGGCTCGGCATCGGCAAAGTTGACGAATAGATTCTTGGCCCGCCAGCGGTACTTATCGTCGGTATAGACCCAGAGATCTGAGCTCGCCAGATCGCTGCCCCGCAACAGGCTGTGGAGGAGCTTCTGTAGCCCCTGAGTGACTATCTTAGTTTCTGGCGCGCTCTTCGGCTGATGCTCAGATTCGCCTTTAGTCTCGCCTTTGAGCTCATCGGCTTTAGCGAGATAGCTCCCCTTGGGGCTCTCCACACCATCCGCCTGCTCGACTTGAGCTTGCTTGGAATTGGCTTGCTCGCCTTTAGCTTGCTCTGCTGGTTGAGCCTTGCGCGTCAGCGGCATACTGAAGTCTATCTTCAGGGCGTCACTCTCCAGCAGCTGCTGATTCACCTCAAGGGCATCTTGCTCCTCCTGTTTACGGCTGGCCGAGGGGTTAAACTCGCTACAATCGGTCTGATGATAACGCGAGCCGAAACAGGCGGCTTTACCATCGCGGGACGCCTTACGGAAATAGGCCTTACCGTCACACACGGGACAATAGAGCTGCTGGCGTAGCGCCTCTATCTCTTGCTCACTAAGGCGCTGAAAGGTAAATACCGAATAGGTTTTCTCGGCTTGGCCCTCGACCCGGCAGACGGCATCTAACATAGGCTTACTCCGCCGCCTCGATATCCTTGGACTTATCAGGCGTTTCCGCCTGGGCTAGTACTGCCTCGGGCTCACCGCCATTTAGCCAGGCGATGAAGAGTTCATACCAGATGGCGAGTACCACGGCCCCCAGGAAGAGACCTATAATCCCGGCAAACAGCATACCGCCGATGGCACCGATCAGTATCACTGGCATGGGCACATCCACCCCCCGCCCCATCAACATAGGCTTGAGGATATTGTCAGAGATGCCACCGAGGAAAATCCACACGCTAAAGACGGTTGCCGAGGTGCCCTCCATGGAGGAGTAGGCGTAGCCTATCAGGGGCAACACTATGATCAGCGCCGGCAGCTGGGCGATCCCCAGGAACAGGACCACCAGGGTGAGCAGGCCGGCGGCGGGCAGGCCGAAGACAAACAGGGCCGAACCGATCAGCATGGCCTGGATAAAGGCAACGCCGACCACACCAAGGAGCACGCTTCGTATGGTGGCCGCGGTCAGGCTGGCCCAGGCGTGGGCATTTGGGCCTACCGCCCGCATCGCCACTTTACTCAAGGCGGCGGCGCACTGCTCTGAATTCGCCATAAAGCCGGCGGCGATCAGCAGCGAGATGATGAACATCACTAGGGTGGCCAGGCTACTGCCTATCACCCCGGCCAGCGCCGAGAAGCCAGCCTTGATCTCCGGCAGGAAGTGTAGAATCGCCTTCTCCAGGTTACTGGCAATGTTATGCCACACCTCAAACAGGCGCTCGCCTATGATGGGAATTTCCGCCACCCTTTGGGTCGGCTCAGGCAGGTGGATCTCGCCGCTCTGCAGCACCTTAAGGGTATTGGAGACCCCTTCTAAGATGGAGCCGGAGACCACCACGAAAGGGGTCACCAATAGGGCGATCCCCACCAGGACGATGAGGGTCGCGGCCAGACCACGACGCCCCTTTAACAGACGCTCCAGCCTGTGGGTTAAAGGCATAAGGGCGACGGCGATGATAGCGCCCCACAGGGCCGGCACAATAAAGGGCCGCACTATGTCATAGGTCCATATCACTAAGATGGCGAGCAGGCCGATGCGAATCGCCGACTCTGTCATATTCGCGATAAACTCTTTACGTTGCAGCGCCTTGGCTTCATTGTCCATAACTTTCCCTTCCCAGCATGTGTCAGTGCGTAGCGATAACCCGACTAAGACCCACAAGCTTAATCGCTACCCCCAGTTTCTAAGGCTTAGCCCTCACCACATGGCCTGAGCAAAATATAGCCGATAGTGTTAAATAATCCCACAAGTAAAACAATAATATAGCCCACATTTTGCCTCCTTTGGCCTCGCCCTATTTCCTGATCTTGAGGCTGATCATCACGGGCGCATGATCTGTGCTGTGGCTGTCGCGATCATATTGTGGGTTAATCAGGTGGCTATCATAGGTGTGATACTGGCTCACCTCGGCCAGGCACTGGTCGTTGCGGGGGTCGAACTCGTTGGAGAGCAGGATATAGTCGATCACCGCGCCGCGGTTCAGATGATAGTGGGTCGGGGCGCGCGCCACCGATGCAGGGCAGTACTCAGAGCGCTCGTGGAGCAGATAGGCATCTTGTAGACGATAGGCCTGAAATGCCTCCTCACCCAAGCCCCCAAGCAGGCGACTATCCTCACTCACCAGGGCCGACAGCACGCCACCGGCCAGGCTATCGTTAAAGTCGCCCATCAGGATCACAGGGTAGCGGGTATCGATACGGCGCCTGGCGATGGCGACTCGCAGCAGACTCGCCTCGGTGCCGCGCACCAGGGAAGCGGCCCACTTGGCCGCCGCCTCGATGGCAAACAGGGTGCCACTCCTATCAATAGCCAGGCTACCGCTCTGGGACGCCAACGCCGCCGGCTCGCTCCCCGAATCAGGCGTCACAGCCAGTTCAGGCTCAAACTGAGCCCGCTTGGATTTGAAATGCACCAGATAACAGTCGCAGGGGCCAAGATGCGGCAGCGCTATGGTGGCCCTCAGTGGCAGACGGCTGTATTGAAAGCCGGGGGCGATCCCCATCAGGCTGGCGACCGTCTGATCTATGCCGCACGCCTCAAAACTTAGGATGGGATATTTGCTGGCCAGCGCCAACACTGGATGGCGGTAGATGAAATCGTCGCTGACCTCTGGCCTGTCGACGGTGACGAAATAGGGATAGCCGGCCTCTGCCAGCAGGGCCTGCAATGCATCTATCGAAAACACCTCCTGAAAGCCGATGATACAGGGGTCATGGCTCGCCAGGTAGCGCCTTATCCAGTCACATTTCTGCTGCCACTGGGCCTGAGTGTAGATGTTATTAAAATCATAGTAGGCGTCGGGCGGCGCAATAAAGTTGTACAGATTGAAACTGGCGATCCGTATCTGACCCGCCTCTACTGACGTTTGAGTCACGTCCCCTCCTCTAAGCCTATAATAACGGCAAAGCCTTTACGCACGGCTAATACACCAGACTTTAACGTATCTCTCCTGCCTCACGCTCAGCCAGGCTTAGCCCCAGGGCATGTCGAAATAGACTCTGACGAAGAGATCTTTGTTCCAGGGCAGGATCGGCAGATAGTCCGGCGAGTCCACGGGCACCCTGGCATAGGGATCCAGATTATACTCGTTATATTTCACGCTGAAGATGAGCTGACTCTCGGATGACCAATGGTCGGCGTCATAGCTTAGGCGCGCCTCCAGCTGGTTCTCCAGCCAGTCGCTGCCATCGTGCCACTGCTGCGCCGCCAGGCTCAGCTCAAAATCTTCACCCAGAACAAACTGGGTTGCCGCCGCCAAGGTATAGGCGCCTGTCTTATTCTGGAAATCTTCCCTGTCATAGCCACGCATGCGCGGCACATCGTCGTCGATCTCTAGGAAATAGTAACCGCCCCCCAGCTTAACGTCGGCCTGAAAGCCCTCTCTCTGGTAGCCATAACCCAGGGCCGGAAACAGCCTGACCTGCTTCTCCACCGAGCTGACCGTATTACGCTTGCCCCCCAGGCTAACATCCCAAAAGAGACGAGAATGTTGCGATAGCGAGAAGAGGTCACCACCTGCGCTGTAATAGGAGCTAAACCAGACGGGAATATGATCGGGGTCGAGCTCGTCCACGTCGTGATCCACGAAGATATTCAGCTCACCGGTCAGCTTGATCTCACGCTCGGTGAGATGAGTCAGGGCGATACTCACCCCAGCGCCTAAGGTGTGGGAGTCGGCCTCATCCACATAGTAGTCGTGTCCGCCTATACCTAGGCGCCAGTCCAGGGCCATGGCGGGCGCACTCAGCAATGCTCCCATCAGGGGCCAGGCGATGATGGATGAATCGATTCGAAAAGCCATGTTTTCTTCTCCGGCGCAGGCAAGTCGGGCGGGTTGCTCGACTCGAGATGACAGTGTTGAAAGTTAAGCATAAATTATCTTTTTTGTCAGGTAATTACCTTCACTTATCAGGCGGCAACCTTCTGAGTAATCATCAGCGATTTTGCCTAGGCAATTCCAAAGGCTGTCCCTGACTGGCGACGACTAATTATCAATAATTTTTTGAAAGTATATGTGACTTTGCCATGTTTTTATCGGTGAAAGAGTCACGTAGAATCGGCCTCACTCTCGACATAAAAAATCGACATAAAGAATCGACTCAATCATAGGATGCTTGTCATGCAACAACTCAGTTTCTACACCAACAAACGCTACACCACTAAGGCATTCGACCCTAGCCGTAAGATCGCCGACGACAAGGTCGAGGAGATCAAGCAGCTGCTTCGCATGAGCCCCTCATCGACCAACTCGCAACCTTGGCACTTCGTGCTCGCCTCGACCGAAGAAGGCAAGGCGCAGATCGCCGAGGCCACCAGTGACTTCGCCTTCAACACCGCCAAGATCCTCGACGCCTCCCACGTGCTGGTGCTATGCACTAAGACCAACATGGATGAGGCCCACCTGCTCAAGGTACTCGAGCAGGAAGATGCGGATGGCCGTTTCGCCGACGAGGAGGCCAAGCAGGGTCAGCATAATGGACGTTCCTTCTTCGCCAACATGCACAAGATTGAGCTGAAAGACAGCCAGCACTGGATGGAGAAGCAGGTCTATCTGGCGCTGGGCACCCTGCTGCTAGGGGCCAGCCTGCTGGATATCGACGCCACCCCTATCGAGGGCTTCAACGCCACTAAGCTCAATCAGGTACTGGATCTGCCGGCTAAAGGCTATGCCGCCTCTGTGGTGGTGGCCCTGGGTTACCACAGCGAGGAGGACTTTAATGCCAAGCTACCTAAGTCGCGCCTGCCTATCGAGACGCTCTTTACCGAGATCTAATCATCTCGTTAAATAATCAGCCATATGGCGATGCATACACGTGCGTCGCCTCTTCATTAGCTTCTGGCCCGACGAGCCCTGGCTCAACCAATAAGACTTGCGTTCTATTTTCACCATTGTCATAGTAGAAATTATCGCCAGTCATGGATAAGACTCTCAACATGCTTGTTGCCAAATCGAGCCCGACCGCAGCCAGACTAGAGGATGCCTCATCGTCCAGCCAATGCTTCGCCATCAAAGGCGACAACCCGCTCATCTGGCCGCTACTCACACTATTACAGCGCAGCAATCGTAGCTGGAAGGTGCACCACCTGGCCGCCGCCCTGCAAGAGAAAGGCCTGATGCGCGAGCTGGACACCGACCCACAGAAGGCCCTGTTCAAACAAAACTTCCTCTTGATGAATGCCCTGTTCGAGTTACAGGCCATGCTGCTGCCCGGTAGCTACCTGCAGACCAAGGCGATGGAGATACAGATCTTTCGCATTCCCCCCATTAACCTTGATAGCCAGCTGAGTCAGGACGACGCCTTGCGAGCCTATTATCTCGACTGGCAGCACTACGATACCTGCCCGGATATTATTCAGGAGATGCTGGAATCCTTCTGGCAACGTTATGAAGACTATATAGGTACCCGCCACAACGCCCTGCCCAAGCGTCAGGCACTGGAAGTGTTTGAACTGGCCCAAGACGCCAGCGACAGAGAGATACGCAAACAGTGGCGTAAGCTGGCCTTGCAATGGCACCCTGACCGCGACGGCGGCGACGCCGCTCAGTTTAAGCGTGTCTGTGAGGCCTGGCAGACACTGAGAGAATCTCGCTAGCACAGTCACAAAACCGAGCTTCCTGCCGCACAGCAGATCCCAAAACTTCAGCTCAGGTCACACTCTGGCCCCTGTTTCTCACCGCGCCTTCAGTCATAATTAAGCTTTGGCATTTAGGCTAACCCTATTGTCGATTGACGTTAGCCATTGATTGCACAACGACGCTATCAATTTAAGGATCATCATGATTAAACATATCGCACTCGCCCTGACCCTAGCCGTGGCACCGCTCACCAGTTTTGCCGCCCAGTTTGTCGAAGGACAACACTTCATGACTGTGTCTGACAAGGCTCCCAGCACCAGCCCCAAGCTGACCGAATTCTACTCCTTCTACTGCCACAACTGCTACAACATGGAGACCCAGTTCCTGGGAGACATCAAGGCCAACCTGGACAAGCGAGTCAGCTTCGACAGCAAGCACGTGGATTTCATGAACTCGGACATAGGCACAGAGGTGATGCGCTCGCTTGGGGTGATCCAGGAGCTGGGTGTCGAAGACAAGATGGTTCACGCCATGTTTAGCGCCATCCAGGGCGAGCAAGGTGGCCACGGACACAGCCATGATCATGACCATAGCGCCCATGAGAAACCAGCCATCAACACCCGCGACGACATCAAGAAGGTGTTTGCCGATCAGGGAATCGATATCAGCAAGTATGATGAGATCGCCGATGGTAAAACTGTCAGCGGCAAGCTCGACCTATGGCGCGCCCAGCAGCGTGAGTTCCGCATTCAGAGTGTGCCTACCTTTATTGTCAACGATAAGTATGCGGTCAACCTGAGCCAGATCCGTACCTTGGGAGAGCTGATCGATCTGATCAACTACCTGGCCGTCGAGCACAAATAGGCTTGGCAAAATGACAGAAGAAAGGCGCCCTAGGGCGCCTTTTTCGTTGCTCGTTTTAGCCTTAACCGGCAACAAACTGCTGCGCGTCCTGATAGGTCTGCTGTTCCACCCGCGCCAGCGCCTTAGTCTGGGCCCGATAGATATGATTAACCAAATTCAGGGTGATCAGCGCAAGCAGAATCCCCGATACCTCTGAGACCTGAGAGACCATGTTCGCGTAAACAAATTCTTGCAGCTCCTCGGCCCGCTCCGCAAATTTATACTCGGCCTGACCTAAAATATTACTGACGATCCAAAGCAACCACCAGAGGTTCACGGTGGAACTCGAGTCACTCAGGCTCCAACGCTCGGGATCATGACTCGCCAGCCAGATCTCCTTCATCGCCTGGAAGGGCTTCCAGATGCAGAAGATGGGAATGAAGAAGTAGCCGATGGACCAGCCCGGGGTAAAGTTCATATCAGTGGCGCCCAGCTGACGCGCGTTGAAGTTCGCCCTGTATATCCACTTGAGGATCATGACGCCCGAGACAATAAAGACCAGAGAATAAATCAGACCGACCCATAGCTGACGCATATCGTTGGCGTCACCATCGGCAATCGCCTGCTCCTCTGAAAAATAAGCCCCAGACTGATAATCCATCAGCAGCTGATACTCAAGGTAATTGGAGCCGATGGCGATAAGCGCAACCACTATCTGGGCGTACAGCATGTAGCGCACCCAGAGGGTTAACTGCGTCGCGTCTTTAAATTTAAAGATATTCCCTGACATTTTGATTTTCCTATTTTTTTCACGCATTATCCGTTTACTAAAGAGCTCATTGTAAGGCACCCGCTCAAGGCGTCGTGCGATGCACCAGGCTTGAGGCCGCTTCATCCTCAGGGACACACTTGAAATGCACCTCCCCTTCCTGCATATGTTTAGTTTCATATTCTGATTCGGTGCGGCTCACGCCCAAGACAGATACAGAGGAAGATTTCTTGGTTTGGTCGATGGCTTCACCCGTCATCTCGATATTTTCAGAGATGATGTCGTAACTCAGTCCCTTTTCACTACATATCTTATTCATGAATCCTTTAGAGGTTTTCACCACCTGTGTCTTACTGGGGTGGGCAACAAACACCTTATAAGTACCATCAGCTAGCTCGATCACCTCGGGCATAGGTGGGATACCGTTAAGAGAGACCTGGCAGCCGCCAAGGCCGAGTAGAAACAGCAAACTCACCTTGCTCAATCTAGGCATATCTAATTAATCCTTTAATTTTTAGCGAAATACATTAGGCAATGTAGGTAAATCTAGACTGCTGAAGGTGTGTGATTGCTAGGAGAGATCCCAGGTGCCTTCCATGAATTGACCCATTCCCTGCTCGCTCCGGCCAAGACAATGAGCCCGTGACCAAAGCGATCCCTCCAAGCTATCACACTCATAGTTCTCTGCAAAGACGCCTCTGCTAAGCCTTGGCAACTAAAGCCTAACCTTGAGCAGGCTAACCCACTTCCCCCGCCTTTTTAGATACCTAGGTCATATAAACACCACTAAAACGAGACTTGTTACTTGCTGGTAACAGGATCGAGGATTACCATAAGACAATCTCTATTTGTCGAGGCGAAGGCATGTCTGCTGCGGAACAATCATCACGGAAAATGAGTTTTTACATCATAGGCTTAATCTTAGTCGTCTGGCTCTATAGCCTGTGGGCCGACAGGGTAACGCCCATGACGAGCGATGCCAGGGTATATGCCTATCTGGTGCGGGTGGCCTCCGAGGTCGCAGGTAATATCACAGAGGTGAACGTCAGAGATAACCAGATCGTCGAGGCGGGCGAGCCCCTGTTTCAGATCGATCCACGAAACTATCAGCTAGCCCTGCAGAGCGCCCAGGCTAACCTGTCACTGGCGGGCCAGAATATTGGTGCCAGCACGGCGGCGGTAGAGGTGGCCCAGGCCAAGGTGGTGGATGCCATCGCGGCGCGCAACAACGCTAAGGAGCAAGCCGCGCGCGTAAGCGAGCTGGCCGGACAGGGCGTACTCAGCCAGGCAGAGCTGGATAACGCCATCGAAGCAAGAGACAGGACCCAGGCGAATCTGGAGGCGGCTGAGGCCTCACTGGTGCAAGCCAGACAGGCCCTGGGCCCGGCGGGTCAGGATAATCCGCAGATCCTCGCGGCCATGGCAAACCTGGAGAAGGCTCAGCTTGATCTGCAAAAGACCCAGGTCAAGGCACCTTCTAAGGGGGTGGTCACCAACCTTCAGCTGACCCTGGGACAGCGCGCCAACGTCGGCTCCCCCATGTTGACCTTTATCGACCCAAGGGGCGTGTGGATCTCGGCCCTGGTCAGAGAAAACTCGCTGGAACATATCAAGGTGGGCAACAAGGTAGAGATAGTCCTCGACGCCCTGCCGGGCAGGGTGCTGGAAGGCAAGGTCGACAGCATAGGCTGGGGCACGGGCGGCAGTAACAATATCGACCAGAATACCGGGTTTCTTACCGCAGACAGCAATGGCATCAAGGCCCAGCGCTACCCGGTCAACATAGTCTTCACCGGCACCAAGCCCCCAGGCAATATTCGCTACGGTTCTCAGGCCACAGTGGCCTTCTACACAGAGCAGAGCAGCATAGGCGAGTTCCTGGCCGGCATCTGGATGCAGATAGTGAGTATCTGGACCTATGTTTCATAGCCCAGCCAACCCTATCATACGCCTGGTATTCGGCCCGCTGGCGCTGCTGTTTTACCTCTGGTCACAGGCGGCGCCGCTAGCCATATTGGCCCCCATGTTCATGGTGATTTTTCTCACCCTGATGCCTTCGCGTCCGCCCCTGAGCCTGATGCTCAAGCTGCTGCTGATCGTCCTGTTTGTCAGCATGGGGCTGGTGTTTATCGGCGGGCTCTTGCTGGACTCCCCCAGCGGCTACCTGCTGTTCTGCTGGTCGCTGCTGTTTTGGAGTTTCTATCGCAGCCACAACGACGGCAAAGATCTGCTCGCGACCCTGATGCTGATCGTGGTGATCATCATGACCATCATGAGTAAGCAGATGCAGGCGCCCATCGAAGTGCTGCCCTGGTTGTTGATGCAATCTGCGGTGCTGGCCTTGGTGCTTACCTATTTGAGTTTCCTGTTATTTCCCGGCGACGACCAAGACATACTGCCCGATGAGACCCAGGCCGATGGCAGCAGTGCCCATATGGGCACCATATTATTTAAGACCACCGCCATGACCATAGTGCTCACCGCGCTGATAGGCATAGGCAGCTCCCAGAGCATACTGATTGCCATCACCATAGGCAGCATGATCAAGCTGGCGGATCCCAGGGAACATAAGAGCTTCAAGCAGAATCGGCTGATCACCACGGCTATCGGTATTCTCTTCACCTTCCCCGTGATGCTGACCTTCGCCTTCGGGCTGCCGACCTGGGTCGTGTTGGGAATGGCCATCTTCTGCGGCCTGCAACTGGCGGGCTTTGCCATCAGGCGAGCCACTCCCCTGGCCATCTATCAGCTGCTATTTACCAACTTCGTGGTGCTTGTGTATCAGATCATCACCCACATAGGATCCGATGCCCTCTATGCCCAGCTGGTGCGTCTGGTCTCTATCAGTATCGCTATCATGATAGGCGGGCTGCTGCTCAGCCTGCTGCACCATGAGACGGGATCAACTGATGAAACGGAATTGACTGATGAGACGGGCGCGGATGATGAGAAACGCTCCGATGAGGGGCCTAGCAATGCTCCCGCAAAGGAACCTGAGGCGGCACAAGCTGGCAACTAGCCATAGGGGCTGATAAGAAAAAGCGCGGCCTAAGCCGCGCTTTTCTAAACCCATTTTGTTAAGGCATTCGCCTAGCTTACATATTAGACCAGGTGATGGTCTGAGCGCCTTTGTCTACCTGAGCCATGATATCGGCATGCATTGGCGTCTTGAAATGCTTGGTGTCTTCCAGGTTAAACTTGATCTCCTTGCCACTCATCAGGCTGCGGAACCAGATATCACCATTATCCAGGTTGTACTGCATGCTGAAGAAGCTTGGGTAGTCTTCGCCCGTCTTAGGGTCCTGCACACCGAATGGCACCAGCGCCGCCGCATCGAAGGTGCCCTTCTGACGAGCAACTGTCTCTGTGTAGCTCAGCCCTTCTAGGTCCATGTGAGTCGACATGGCTAGCAGGCGTGAGTTACGCTCCAGGCCGCCTATGCTCCAAGGCATCTTAGTGGCAACGCTAGGATCCTTAAGGTCGAACTGCTGCATATACTCTCTGTGCTTCTCCTGCAGCGGGTCGTTAGTCTTCACGCGCAGATCCGATTCGGCATCACCCAAGTAAATCTTCTGCTCACCGCCCTTCACCAGTTGGATCAGCATGATGTTACCGTCGGCATCGACCACAGAGTAGTGCAGCGGCGCAGCGTGCTCCATACCATTTGGCGCAGAGGCCCAGGCGATTTGGAACTCACCGTTATCCAGGGCCGCTTTCACCTCGGCAGTGGTGGCATAACGCTCGGTGATGAAGCTCACTACGTCGGCGGTGTTGACCGCTGGTGCGCCATTATCTTTGTGCTGGGCCAGATAGGGCTCGCTGTCATGCTGAGATAGCGCCATCACGCTGAGTCCCTTCTCGTTAGAAGTCTGACCCGACAGGCCGCCGAAGGCGCCATGCTCTTCGATAGAGAGGGTGTGGTACTTAGTCTGCCACTTGGTCATGGCCTGCTGGTACTCGGCAACCTGACCGCGCATGGTGCGCTCGGTACCAACAGGGAAGACAGACATGTGACCGTCGAAAGGGGCTGTGCTCACCCAGTCTGCGGTACGCATTAACATAGTGCCGTATTGGGTCTCTGTCACCAGACGAGAACAGGCTTCGGCGTTTATGGCGGCGCCCATGGTCGTGGCAAACAGGGCGGCGATAGTGGTGCTTAGTAGTACTTTTTTCATGGTAACAATCTCCGTAACTGAGGATGTTGATTCGTTGACGGGTTAATCGTACCAAAGGCGAAAAAAGTGCTACCCTAAGAACTATCAACCTAAAGTTAAAGGTTCGCCGATGATCATCACCACAGAGAGATTGCAATACCTGGTTTCCGTAGCCCAGCATGGCAGCTTTTCCAGCGCCGCCAAGGAGTTAGGGGTCAGTGTCGCCGCAGTCAACAAGGCGATACAACATCTGGAGTTTGATCTTGAGCTGACCCTGTTCGAGCGCCATGGCGGTAAGAAGCCACAGCTCACCCAGGAGGGCAAACGCCTCTATGTGAAGGCGCTGGAGATACTGCCCAAGCTTATCGCCATGGAACGTCAGGCGCAGATGATGAGCGAAGGGATAGAGAGCCAGCTCTCTATCTGCCTGCATCCCTATACCTGTTACCCCGAATACACCCGGCTCATCGGCGAGCTGGCGGCGCGCTACCCAGATCTGGAAATCAACATAGTCGAGGCGGAAACCCTGGAATGGCAAAATCTGCAGTGCGATATCATTATTGCGCCTAATCGCCTGGTGAATCTCAGGGGCGTCAACATACAATCCATCAACAGCATTAAATGGCTGCTGGTGAGCGCGCCCCAACATCCGCTGGCGCAGCTAAGGAGTGCCCCCGAACTGGAAGACTTCGATCACCATCACCAGCTGATGCCACCTGCGGGTAATATCATACTCCCCCATTACCTGGAGGTGATGCGCTACTCCAGCAAGCTGGTGACCGTCGAGCGCTTCTACCAACTGCGGGAGCTACTGTTGGCGGGCTGTGGTTTTGCCATGTATCCACAGGCGCTCGCTAGGCCGCTTATCGAGGAGGGTAAGCTTAAGGATCTGAACTTCGATTATGGTAAGCAGGGCAATCACTGGCCCATAGATCTCATCTGGCAGGAGGGGCTGGGCCAGGCGGGCAACTGGTTTATCGAGCAGTTAATCGACGAGGAGTGATCAACTCTAACCTTGTCTTGCGGCGCTTAAACTCCTGCGGGTGCTGGCACAGGCCTAGCGGCGAATGAAGTCCAACAGGTGTGACAGGGCAAACAGGGCGTGGATCACCATGAAGACAATGAAACCGTGGGCCAGGCTGTGATGATAGCTTCGCCAATCAAGCGCCTCG
Source organism: Shewanella insulae (assembly GCF_009831655.1). Lineage (GTDB taxonomy): Bacteria > Pseudomonadota > Gammaproteobacteria > Enterobacterales > Shewanellaceae > Shewanella > Shewanella insulae. Next base: position 30,277 of record NZ_WRPA01000027.1, read on the forward strand.
CTGCTGCCCTGGGTCAGAAACCACATCAGGCCGGTAACGGATACCGCCACAAACAGCAGCATGCCAATTCCCTCGACCACGCTAAACAGGCCGCGGCCACCGGCCAGGGGCAACTTGCCGCGCATCAGGCCGCACACGTCGTTACTCAGCTGGGTAAAGTCGCCTACCAGATAGGGGAAGTATTGCCGCCACTGGCCGCGCATCATGTTGGTCACCAACATGGTGACAGAGAAGATCCCCGCCAGCAGCCCCAGATAGACGTGCAGGATATCCCACACCGAGGCGTTGGCCCGCAGCGCTCGCCCCATCATGAGCCAACCGCTGGTGCTTACCAGAAACAGGGTCAACAGGATGACAAACAGATGCTGATAGGTCTCCAGCACCTCGCGCAGCTTGGTCAGTGTCTTCAACTCGCTCTCCCCTCGATATGACTCACGCTTAGTTTACCCATACGCCTTCAGGCCATACTAGAGCGCGGCGACCTGCCGGGCATAGTGTTTCACCTTATCCCAGTCGGTGTACTCGACCTTGGTATCCGGCGCCGTCGGCCCCTTAGTGATCCACATGATGAAACGTATGATGTTGCGATCCAGGGCATTATACCCCTGATAATCCAGGTTACCGCCGAACACCGCCAAGAGCTTAGGCTGCCAGGGCGACTTGGCCAGAAATGCCTGCATGTATGGGTTGGTCTCTGGGGTATTCTTGGCGGGCTTACGCGCCACCAGGCTCACCGAAAAGAAGGTGCTGGCCTTCTCCTGTAGCACCTTGATGTTCTCGCGAATGAAGTCATACACCCTGGGATTGTGCTTGCCATGACGAATGCTGGCGCCCAGGACTATCTTGTCGAACCCTTCCAGGGCTGGCGGGTTATCTATGCTGGCACAGGTGACGCTATGTTCCAGCGCCTCGAGCTCGCGCTGCATAAAATCGCACAGCTTACGGGTCTGCCCATGCACACTGGAATAGATGATTAATATTTTGCTCACGAAGGCCCCTAAGTCGACTTAACTCTTGCTATAGCACCATGATAGGGGAAATCGGGCAATATTTAATTGAAACAGATCACGAGGACTGAGGGCAAAATCCGGCTTAAGTTTACCGAGGTCACAAATTGCCTTCTGGATACATTTTGTCATAAAAAAGCGCGGCCTAGGCCGCGCTCTTCATCGCCTTTCTTGCTCCCTTAGAGGGACATCACGAAGGCCAGCAGTTGCGCCCGCTCCTCTTGGGTCAGGGCCATGAACTTATCGGTACTGGCCTGGGCCTCGCCGCCATGCCAGAGAATCGCCTCCTCCACGCTCGCCGCACGGCCATCGTGCAAAAAGCCCGCCTGGGGATTGACCGTCTGAGTCAGGCCTATGCCCCAAAGCGGCCGGGTGCGCCATTCGCTGCCACTGGCCAGGAAGTCGGGACGAGCGTCACTCAGGTCTTCGCCCATGTCATGAAGCAACATATCTGTGAAAGGATAGATGGTCTGTCCCTTGAGGGCATCTATCATGGGCAGGCCGCCGATCTCACCGCTGCTCTTGGTGACAAACTTGGGCTGGTGACAGCCGCTGCAGTTGACCTGCTCGAACAGACGCGCGCCTTCCTTCACCTTGGCATCATCCACCTGACGTCTTGCGGGCACCGCCAGGGTCTCGGCGTAGAAGACCACGTCGTCGCTGAACTCGGCGCTCGCCTCCGGCTCACCGTCGACACCGCTGCCGGTATCGACGAACCCGGTGCGGGTCAGGTAGCTGTCATGCATGCTGGTGCCCGCTATGCTCTCCTGGGGAAACAGAGGGTTAGTGATCCCTATGTCACCGCGCAGCGCGCCCAACGACTGCACCCGCACGCTTGGGGTATTGGCCTTCCAGCCGAAACGTCCCAGGGAGACGGGATGGCTGTCGCCGCGCTGCGCCTTAACGGCATCGAACACATAGTTTGCCCGCCCCGAGATACCATCGCCGTCGCTGTCGGCCTCATCCTCCAGCGCCAGAATGCTCGCCTCGGGGATCGCCTCCAGCAGCCCAAGACCAAACACCGGCATGCCGTTGCGCCAACCCATCAAGACATCGCTCTGCAAAAGCTCAGAGGTGACGTTGCTGCTGTTGAGGCTCTCTCCCGGCGCATCGAAAGGATTTTCCACCGCAAACAACGGCCTTTTCAGCGTCACCTCGGTGCCGTCGGGATAGGTCACCGTCTTTAGCTCATAGGAGAGGTAGACATCCGCTTGGCCGCCGAACAGGTTCTGCTGCCAGTCTTCCCTGGCCTTAAGCACCCCGCGATGAAACAGCTGAGTGCCAAAATTTGGCACAGGGGTAGGCGCGCAGTAATTGTTCTCTGCCGTCCCCTCAAGGCAGGGCTGGTCCGGCGCCTTGCTGATACGCAGGAAGATCCCCGCCTCGGAGCCGAGCTTAATGCGATCTTGACCGGCAGGCACTATCGGCGTCGAGTTACGACCGTCGCGCTGATGGCAGGAGTTACAGTCGGCGTTGTTGAACACGGGCCCCAGGCCATCGAGCTCGGGATGCTCCTCGTTTGGCGCCGTGGTAAAGGCGGTCTCAAAGTTCAGATCGCCGCTAAGGTGCTGAGCAAGCTGCGCCTGGTCGAGGTTTACTGCCGGGGTGGAGTAGCCGTGGCCCGAACTCGAGGCATCGAAGGTGGTTGTATCACCGCCCAATGCCGTCACCTGGGTATAGTCCGGATACGCCTTCTCGGGTTCTGGCACTGCTATCTCATCTCCCGAGCCGCCACAGCCGCTTAGCACCAATGTCTGTGCCAGGGTCAGGGCCGCCAGCAGGGCGGATGGTTTGATTAAGCAATTCATCATCTTTTTCACACTTTATTGCAGTCGGGCTAAATGGGCCTTTTGCCATTTAGCCTTTGTTTTTATGAGGTTATATAGGCAAGAAAAAGAGAGCCTGGGCTCTCTTCTTGACTGGCCTTATACCTTCCACTCTTTGAGTAGCGGCAACACCTGGTTTTCCAGGCTCGCCTGCAGGGTAGCCAGGGCATCGACCGCCTTCTGGATACGCTCACGGCCCGCCTCATCTTTTATCGCCTGACGGAACGGCATCTTGTCTGTGCCCTCGATGGCGCGGATCTGCAAGATGGCAGCGTCTATCTCGGCGGCGACCCGGCTAGCCAATTCGCTGTCGGCGGCGCGCACGAAATCGATGATCCCTTGCTTGTCGGCCTCGCCGGTGAACTCGCCCTGATAGACGTTGCGTACCCCTATGATGTTGTCGCTAAAGTCGGTCAGCGAGTTCCAGGAGTATTGCGACTCCACCTTAGAGGTGTCGGCGCTGGCCTGTGAGCCGCCGAAGGGGTCGGCGATCTTACCGTTACCCACCTCATCGACTATGCCTATCATCCCCTTGATCAGCTCCTCTAACACGCCCACCTGAGAGCTGTAGAAGGTGTTGCCATCGACGCCCGGCGATTTCAGCAGCTCGCCATAGGCTTTGCCACTCTGACCGTCATGGCTAACCAGCCAGGCATCGGCCAGCTGCTTGGTGTAGTCGCGAAACACCTCGGCCAGCCCCATGAGGTAGTCGCGCTCAACGGCGGTCAGCTCGTCGATCTGCTTGACGTTATCCTCGATACCGTCACCGAACAGCAGAAACTCCATGGTGTGGAAGCCCTGCACGTCATCGTTCCAGCCCTTGATGGTCTCGGCGTCGAAACCGCTGCTGTTGATCAGCACAGTCTTGAGATCTGTGGTGTTCAATGGCCAGCTATCCAGGTGTGGGTCGATCCCCAGAGAGTCCACTGGGCCGAAGATGTGCGACTCGCCCTGCTCCCAGGGCTGACGGGCCGCCTTCCAGGCAGACTGCGCCACCTCAAGATTTGCCTGAGTCGGTGTGGCGACCAGGGTCTGGGTGGCCTGTAGCAGCGCCTCGCCGCGATCCGCCAGGGTGCTGTAGCCCTTGACGATCACTTCGTCGCTCAGGTTAACGATCAGGGCATCGGCATCGAAACTAAAACCTGTCTCGGGCACCACCACCTCGGGCTCGTCGCTACCCGAACCGCCACAGGCGGCTAGGCCAGAAATAAGTGCCAATGCGATCGCGCCATATTTAAATTGCTTCATCTTTCTCTCCATAAAAAATTAAAGTTGTCCGCCGTTAGAGCGAGAATTGATAGCCCACGCCCAGGGCAAAGAAATGGGTATCCGGAATGGCGGCTACAGCCACCTGATGCAGGCCGCCCTCGGCCTTGATCACTATCTCTGGGATCGGCGAGTAGTTGATGCCGACGCTGGTCCAGGTGTTCTCATAGCGCTTGGTGGCCGTGCCGGTTTCCACCTCGCTCAGCGGGTTGGCGTAATCCAGGTTGGCAAACACAGTCAGCGGCACAGAGAAGAAGTGGTTGAGATCCAGCCCCGCCTCGACGAAGAAAGACTCGGCCTTACTGCCCAGCTGGGCGAAGTTACCCGGCTTGAGGCCCGGGGTGGTCTTGTTGGCCTGAGTGATCGCATCGGCATCATCTAGGGTGCCCTGCAGGTACTGCCCACGCAGGATCCAGGGCCCATCCACATAGGCCCCCGACAGCGCCAGCAGGCTTACGCTGCCATCACCGGACAGCTTGTTGCTCTTGTGACGATTGCCACTGGTATTGCCATAGTAGTAGGCGGCACCTAGGGCCAGACCAGGCTGCTTGAAGCTGCCATAATCCAGACGCAGCACATAGGCCAGCTCGTCGGCGTTGAGATGTTCGAAGCGCTTCTGATGGCCGGATGCTATCCAGTCGTAGGTGCGGAAGTACTCAGAGTTGAGGCCGCTGACCACCTGAGCCTGATAGTGGAAATCCCCCAGCTCGCCGAAGATGCCGATACCCGTCTCATTCCAGACGGCGGGCAGCATGGCCGCCTCGCTGCGATGACGCAGCACAGTCAGGTATTGGTTTGGCTTGTGCAGCACGCTGGAAAGCCCCACGGGCAGATGTATATTACCGAACTTGACGCCGAAGGCTTTGCTTGGACGATACCTGAGCTGGGCCTTCTCGATCATCACCTCGCCGCCGGCCTCGACCTCTGACTCGAACTCGCCGAACTCGTCGAAACCATCGTATTCCAGCGCGCTGCCCGTGCCGCCATGCTCATACTCTATCTCCACCTCCATGTCCCACTCGTCGTTGAACTGGTAGCCAAACTCGGTGACGATCCGCTCCAGATCCAGACGGCCGCGACGCTCGGGCGAGGTGTCCTGCACGTTATCGAAATACTCGTCGCTGGTGTAATTCATGCTGCCGTAGGATTCAAACTTGAAACGGCTCCAGGGGCTGTTTGCAGCCTCCAGGGCAACCTGCTCCTGCACCGCCTTTGTCAGCGCCTGCCGGTCGATCTGTTGCTCGACTTGTTTGTCCGCCTGCTGCGCCTTGAGCTGGGCCAGCTCCTGTTTCAGCTGAATAAGCGCCTGCTCCTGCCTGGCGATCGACTCGGCTAAGGTGGCGGTATTGGTTGTGGCATTTTTTTGTGTGTCGGCATAGGCATTGCCCGCCAGCAAGCCGGCGATTGCCATCCCTAAGGTGGTTAATTTCAGTGTCATCTTCTCTCCATGCTGAATGAACAGCATCCCCCATTAAATTGCGGGCACAATATTTCAAATAAGAATGATTTGCATTACAATTTACATTTGTTAATAACAAATTGATGACAAAGCATGCTAGGGCGTAATGATTGAAACCAGTTTGTAGCGCCCAAGCTATGGGGTAGACTGATTGCCCCGGGAAAGACTGGAAGCCAATGGAATGTTAAAAAAGAACCCGCAGACCCTCTTACTCCTCATGACCTTCGTGATGTCCTTAGTGTTTTCTGTATGGCAGGTGCTGCTGAATAACTTCGTCATCGAGCGGGCCAGCTTTACCGGCGCCGAGATAGGCATACTGCAGAGTCTGCGGGAGGTACCCGGGTTTCTGGCCTTTACCGCCATCTTCATCTTGCTGCTGCTCAGGGAGCAGACCTTCGCCCTAGTCTCGCTAGCCCTGCTGACCATAGGGGTAGGCATCACGGGCTTCTTCCCTCAGGTGCTGGGCCTCTACCTGACCACCATACTCATGTCGGTGGGCTTTCACTACTATGAGACCATCAATCAGTCCCTCACCCTGCAGTGGGTAGACAAGGCCGATACCGCAGGCTTCATGGGCAAGGCGCTGGCCTGGCGCTCGGCGGCGGCCCTCACAGGCTATGGCAGCATCTGGGCGGTGATGACCTATCTGCAGCTGGATTATCGGTGGATGTACGCCATCATAGGGGGACTCGGGCTGCTGATGGTGATCGCCCTGAGCCTTTACTTCCCAAGGTTTCCCCAGGGCGAGGTGCAACACAAGAAGGTGATCCTCAGACGACGCTACTGGCTCTACTACCTGCTGACCTTCTTCTCCGGCGCGCGGCGACAGATCTTCATGGTGTTTGCCGGCTTCATGATGGTGGAGAAGTTTGGCTATAGCGTCAGTCAGATCACCGCCCTATTCCTGATCAACTATGTGGTCAATCTACTGTTTGCGCCCGCCATAGGCCGCTTTATCGGCCGCATCGGCGAGCGCAACGCCCTGATGATAGAGTATGTGGGCCTGATAGTGATCTTCACCAGCTACGCCTTCGTCCAGCAGGCAGAGACGGCCGCCGTACTCTATGTGTTGGATCATCTGCTGTTTGCCATGGCCATCGCTATCAAGACCTATTTCCAGAAGATCGCCGAGCCCAAAGATATCGCCGCCACCATGTCGGTCAGCTTCACCATTAACCATATTGCGGCCGTGGTGATCCCTGCGCTACTGGGGATGCTCTGGCTCTACTCCAATAAGTGGGTCTTCTTTATCGGCGCCGGCTTCTCCCTCTGCTCCCTAGTGCTGGCCTTCAATATTCCGCGCCATCCGGCCCAGGACAGGCATGTCAACTGGCCGGCCAACGTCTGAGACTAGGGTGAGCGTCGATTTTCAGATAGAATCGGACAACAGGGCAACCCGCAAGATAAGACTATTCATAAGATAAGACTATGGCCGAGATCGTTAAGCTAACCAATTCAGGGTCGAACCAACCCGACGTATCAGCCCGCCGCAAGGCCCTGCAACTCGGGCGCCTCATAGGTCTGGGCAGCGAGGGGGACTATCGCCCCTCTAATGCCTCGGTGGCCGAACGCTGCGACCATCGTCTGCGCAAGCTCGCCAGCCAATATCAGGCTAACCTGGAAAACATCTACGCCATCGCCCTCTCCCACACGCCGTCGGATGTCACCGGGGCCGATCTCGACCCCGACTGGATCCACCAGTTCTTTCAGCTGGCGGAGCAGATCCATAATCGCAACATGCAGGCCCTGTGGGGACGGATCCTGGCCAACGAGATCACCAGCCCAGGCAGCTTTAGCCTCAGGAGCCTGGCCACACTTAAGCAGCTGACCCACAAAGAGGCGCAGATGTTCGAGAAGGCCTTGGGGATGGCGGTGACCTTCAACAACGAATCTAAGCTCAAGCTGGTGATCGGCTTTCGCCACGCCGGCGGCATAGGCCAGCTGTTTCGCAAGACGGATACCACCCAGATCGCCCTGTCGCAATTTGGCCTGCCCTACTCCTCGGTGCTCACCCTGGTGGATGCAGGGTTGTTACACAGGAGCGAGTTTGAGACGGGTCAGCTCAACGCCAAGAACCCCATCAGCTTTACCCTGTCGGGCAAGCGCATGACGCTGACGCCCAAGCACGGGCACTTAGTATTTAGCTATTATCGATTAACGCCGACCGGCGACGAGTTGGCGCAGCTGGTGCGCCCCAAGGCAGATGAAGAGTATGCCCGCGCAATGCAGGCACTATTTAAGAAAGATTTTAAGATAGATCAGTGACCCAGCGACTGCTTTACCGACGCACCCAGAGTCTTAGGGCTGTTCTCAGGGTTAAACCAGTGCAGACTATCGGCCAGACCGACCACCTCACCTATGATCATCAGCGCCGGCATTGCCAGCGCCGGGTCCGCCGCCAGTTCGGCCAGCTCACATAGAGTGCCGATGAAACGCCGCTGGGCCGCCGTGGTCGCCTTAGAGACTATGGCCACCGGCGTCTTAGGCGAGCGCCCGGCCGAGATCAGCCCATGTTGAATGCTGGCGGCGTTGAGGATCCCCATATAGACCACTAGCGTATTGGCGCTGTTGGCATAGGACTGCCAGTCCATGGGACGACTCTCTAACTTGCAGTGACCGGTAATGAAGGTGACTCCCTGGGCATGGTCCCTATGGGTCAAGGGAATCCCTGCGTAGGCAGAGGTGCCGCTGGCCGCCGTGATGCCGGGCACCACCTCGAACTCAACTCCCGCCTCCACCAGGGTCTCCAGCTCTTCGCCACCACGGCCGAAGATAAAGGGATCGCCGCCCTTGAGGCGCACCACATTCTTGCGGGTATAGGCCTTGGTCACCAACAGCTGGTTGATCTCCTCCTGGGCGGCGCTGTGTTTACCGGCGCGCTTACCCACGGCGATAAGCTCAGCCTCTTTCGGCACCAATGCCAGGATCTCATCGCTCACCAGGGCGTCGAACAAGACCACATCGGCCTTCTTCAGGATGCGGTAGGCCTTGAGCGTCAATAGCTCAATGTCGCCAGGACCGGCGCCCACAAGCCAGACTTTGCCCTGTGCCTGCTGCCCGGGTAGAGTAAATAGTTCCATATCCGCATCTCATACAATAGTGATGAGGTTAATATAGCGTCATTCTTATTCCATAAAAAATAGAAGTTTATTAGGTTTTATTCTTTTTAGTTATTAGCTTTGTTTGGCGACATTTTCATGAACCAAATCAAGTAGACAGAATTAAAATAGGTGCGCGCGGCGGGCTCAAATGTTACAACATAGCCTAGATTGGAGACGACGCGCTAAGCTTGCGACACGAGAGGAAACAAGGATGCAAACCACCCAATACCTTAAATGGCTTCCCCTGATCACCCTATTTTCACTACCAGCAACCTGTATGGGCGCCGAGCCCACAGAAGAGGAAAAAAACAAAGCGGATGGTTCACTGCTGGACCAGCGCGTCGAAGATGAGCTGGCCACCTCTGAGAGGCCCTTCGTGATCACGCCTCACAAGGTCAACTATATTCTGCCCGTGACCTACAACAGCTCTCCAAATATGGCGCCCTTTGCCGACAAGCTAGACGAGCAGAATTCGGAAATCGATAATCTGGAAGCCAAGTTCCAGATAAGCTTCAAGTTTCCCTTGATGTATAACGTGTTCGGCGACAACGGCCATCTGTTTTTCGCCTACACCAACCAGTCCTATTGGCAGGTATACAACAAGGATATCTCCTCGCCGTTTCGCGAAACCAACCATGAGCCAGAGATCTTCATGCTGTTTAACAACGACTGGCAGATAGGTCCCCTGACCAACTCCTTCTGGGGGGTGGGCGCCGTGCACCAATCCAACGGCAAGTCCGGTGATCTCTCCCGTAGCTGGAACCGTATCTATGGCACCATGGTGTTCGATAGTGGCCCCTTTGCCCTGGCGGGCAAGGTATGGTGGCGCATTCCGGAAGATGAGAAAGAGACGCCCGACTCACCCAGAGGTGATGATAATCCGGATATCCTGGATTACATGGGCAACTTCGAGCTCATGGGGGTCTATGGCGTGGATAAACACAGGTTCTCGCTGATGTTGCGCAACAACCTCGAGAGCCCGAATCGCGGCGCGGTAGAATTTACCTGGAGCTATCCCATCATTGGCAATCTGCGTCTCTATACGCAATATTTTAATGGCTATGGCGAGAGCCTCATCGACTACAACGCCCATACCCAGAGGATAGGCATAGGCTTCGCGATAAACGACATTCTCTAACCATAGGCGCGCCCTGCCCGCCACTCGCATCAGGAAGCAGAATGAAATTCGGACATCAGAGCATCATCAATGGCTTCGGCCTCATCATGCTGATGAGCTGCATCCAGCTCACGGTGATCGCCCTTAACGAAGAGCCGCCTAAGGCGCAGCTCTCCGCCCGGGAGATGCGCTCGGATCTCTATTTCCTGCAACAACACCTGACGCAATACTCCGCCAGTGCGGCCGCATCGTCCGAGCGCCTAGCCCGCCTGGAGACCAGTATAGACAAGGCCTTGACCCAGCTCCCCCTGGGCGGCGATCGCCAGCGGTTCGCCCAGCAACTACTGAAGGTCATGGCGGCCATCGACGATCCCAGCGCTCAGATCGATGACGTCAAAGTCCAGGCCTATCTGCCACTCAAGCTGCGCAAGCTCGAGGATAAATGGCTGGCACTGACCCAGGACAATCTCCCCCAGGATAGCGAGGCGCCCTTTATCACCCATATCGATGGCCTGCCCATCGCCCTCTGGGTCGGCGCCACCCAGAGCTTTCTGCCCCCCAGCCTGGCCAATTCGACGAGCGAACAGGCAAGGTACCTTGCGATGATCCCTTTGCTCAGGCGAGAGATAGGGCTGCCGGCCAGTCGTTACTGCCGGCTCACCCTCAGCGATGAACAGGGCCACAGCCACCAGCTCAGCCTGACGCTCACAGCCAAGCCACCAAGCTCATTGAGCACCACAGAGCAGCGTAAGCAGGCAAGTATCGATCTTCAAGGGGTGTTCACTTTCTACGACCTGTCTGACTTTAAAGCCGATAGTCCCATTGGGCGACGACTCAAGCGTGCCCTTCAATCCCCCGTAGCCATACTGGATCTGCGTCAGGGGCATGGCGCTGGCGATGAACTGCTCGGGCTGCTGGCCCAGATATTCAGCCCGGATATCAGGCCGCCGCAGCTGGCGGCCTGGCCGAACTCGTTGCTAGCGGTGGCGCGCTACAAGAAGGGACCGAACCTGCGCAGCGACTACCTCAAGCCCTTAGGCTTCCGACCGCCCGTAGGCCTGAGTCAGGAGGAGAGGTTACAACTGGATCTGCTGCGCACTCAGCTGCCCAAAGAGGAGCCGGGCTTTAGTCCCTGGCAGGCCAAGTTTTGGCATCATGCCAACCTCTCCTGGTCCCATCTACCTCGCCCCATGCGGGGTAAACTGATGCTGCTTATCGGCCCAGAGTGTCGTCAGCAGTGCCAGTGGATAGCCCACTTTTCCAAGGCCTGGCCGGATACCTTAGTGGTGGGTGAACCGACGCGGGGCGAATTTGGCAGGCAGCAACGGCTCACCCTGCCAAGCAGCGGCATTAAGCTCCGATTCAACACCACCCAGGTATACGATGCCACAGGAAAAGCCCTGTCTGGGGTGCCGACCCAGCCGGATATAGAACAGCCTCTCGATGAAATCATCTACTGGGAAAACTTAACCGACCTGTTTGCCCCCGCGACAAACGGCCAGACACAAACCTCTACCAACTAAGAAAGGACAGCACATGAATAAGTTAGTCACCAGACTCCTGCTCGGCCTGAGCCTATTGCTCGCCGCCCAAGCCAACGCCACCGATCTTAAGGTGGGCGACAAGGCTCCGAATTTTCGCCTGCAGGCCACCGACGGCCACTTTTACCAGCTAAGCGATTACCTGGGCAAGCAGACTCTGGTCCTGGCCTGGTATCCCATGGCCAATACCCGAGGCTGCACCCTGGAATGTAAGTCGCTGGTTCAGAAAGGGGATCTTATCCGCCAGTACAAGGCTGTCTACATGATGGCCAGCGTCGACGATCTCGAAGACAACCAGAAGTTTGCTAAGGAACAGAAGGCCGACTTCCCTATGCTCAGCGATCCCACCAAGGAGACCGCCAAGGCCTATGACGTACTCAACCTGGTACGGGTCGCCAGCCGGGTCACCTTCTACATAGGCGAGGACGGCACCATACTCAAGATAGACGAGGATATTCATCCTAAGACGGCCGCCGAAGATATTGCCGCCAACCTGGCCGCCTTAGGCATCGCCAAGGCAGAGTAACCCGTCATTCCCGCAATAAAAAAGCCCCGAGCGCTCAGGCCTAGGGGCTTTTTTTAGTTGAAGCGACAGATAATGCTTAGTCGTTGCGAGTCTGCACCAGGCTGTCGATGACTATGCCCTTGGCATTGATATCCATCCCCACCTTCAGCTGGGTGCGATAGTCTTTAAGCGCCTCCAGCTCCTCGGGAATAGGTTCGCCGCTCATGGCCATCAGGTTCATGGCCGGGGTAAACAACTTGGCGTAATCGGCCGTCATGGAGAGCAGACCGTTAGCACTTGGCTGCTCATCGGCGAGCTTGTCGGCGATGGCTTGGCTCTTGTCGCCCGTATAGATGGTCAGGTGCTGACCCTTTAGCGCCATCTGCGCCCTCACCCCGAGGGATGGCGGCAGTTGCAGCGCGGCGCCGAGATCGACTGTGCTACCGTCGCTAGGCAGGTTGACGTTGGCCAGCTCAGGTGCAAATGGTTTCACCATGTTAAACAGGGTCGCCGGATCGTCCGCCGTCAGGGTCGCGATGGCATCGAGATCCTTAAGGGAGATCTGCTGAGTGTCTTGCTCCAGGGCATAGTCCAGCAACGAGATGGAGACCCCTTTCACGCCGTTAGCCATACCGGTAAACATACCGAGCATGGCCGGGCTCTGACCTTCCATCTCACTCTGTAGCTGCGCCAGCGGCTCACACTGATAGCTCGGGGTGAGCAGATCGTCCCAGATCTTAGACACACTCGGCACGAACTGATTAACGTCCAGGCCAAGTGCCATGGAGAACACGCCTGTGTCGATCGTCTGGGTATGGGCCGGAATGAAACCACGCATCTGACTCAGGGCGCCGAGGATCACCTGATTATTGCTCTCGATAACCGTGCTAAAACCTATCTTGGCCTGCTTGTTCTTCACCTCGAAATCCGTGTAGCCGATCACCGTGCGCGGCCAGTTGGCGGCAATGCCAGACAACTCGTTATGACAGGCCTGAGAGCGCAGCTCGACGAAGGGATCGTCATGCATCAGCTTGAAGATCTTGGTCAGCTGGCGCGCCATCTGGTTACCGTCCAGCGTGGTGATCGCCTTAACGATCTCTTGATGATTGATATAGCTGATGCCGTCCTTGCTAAAGCCGTGCTTCTTGACGATATCATCGACCGTACCGGCCTTGGCCAGCGACTCTTGTACCGGCTTGATCCCAAGGGCATTCTCAAGCAGTTGAGGCTCGAGGAAGCTGGTTTCCAACGTCAGGGTCAGCATCCCCTTGTCGATGGCAAACACCAGATCCACACGCTCGCTCTCACCCTCGTCGGTAAGACGATAGGCGCGATACTTCACCGCGCCCAGCTGCTTGGGCTCATGGGTCATGCCACTGTCGGCCTCGGCCTTGTCCAGTACCGCCCAGAACTGCTCAGGGTTAGCGACATCCAGCTTGATCACGGGCAGCACGCCCAGGGTATAGAAATAGCTAGTGATCTTCTCAGGCAGGCCGAAGGTATCGATCAGCTGCTGACCATCCTGGGAGGCGTCGAAATAACGCTCCAGCACCCTGAAGAAAAACTGGGCTCTGGGATCGTCTTCCTCAGACAGCAGGTTCTTCATCTCTACGGGATATTGCTTCTGCGCCTCGGGGAGGGCGTCGATATAGTCCTTTATGGGAAAAGGCTCAAACTGTGCGGAAAATAGTGGAGTATCGGCAGGCACATAGGCCAACACCTGATTATCCACCGACTTAGGCGCCTGTTGCATCGCCCAGTAGCCCCCCGCGCCTATGGCAACGATTGCCGCCGCCACTAATGCCTTCTTCATTCAGTAAACTCCCTGTTAATTCGCGCGGGCAGTCGGGCCTATCCCAAGCTGGCAAGCACGTAAGAAAAGAATGGGGACGATATTACTATATGGATGAATAAAAAGGGAAATAAGTTTAGCGGGTGTATCCCTGGATAGCCGCAGCGGACTATCCAGGGCCTATGGCTATTAATTAGCATGCGCCAGCAGACCAATCAAACAACTAGCTCTCGCCAAGCGAGTTGGGCTTCGATCTTGTCGGCGGCTCTGTCTGTCGCTTTAAAGAGGAAGAAAAAACGACTGGACCCAAACCAGATCCGATACAGACAACAATTCAAAACCATCTACGGGAACTTACCACTATAGTTCAAATATCCGACCTGTGCATAACCGTGTGCAAAAGAAGTGCAAAAAAGTACACAAATCAGAAGAAAGTACTAATGAATCAGCATGCTAGAGGCTTTACATCTCATAAAGCCTCCTAGTTCACCAATCCTTAGATATCGTAGTGCAGACCACACTCGCGCTTGAGGCCGTTGAAACGGGTCTCCTCCTCCGTCATCCCAAGTTCCAATGGACGGCTCGAATGGGTGTCGCCAACCGACACATAGCCCTGCTCCCATAGGGGATGATAAGGCAGGTCATGCTTGGTGAGATATTCGTGTACATCCTTGTTGCTCCACTCCAGGATAGGCAACAGCTTGTAGCGATCGCCATGTATCGCCAGAATCGGTAGATCCTCGCGCGTACTGGACTGCACCCGTCGCAGGCCCGCAAACCAGGTACCGACTCCAAGCTCCTTGAGCGCCGTCTGCATAGGATTGACCTTATTGATGCGGTTGTATTGCTCCAGGCCATCCAGCCCCTGCTCCCACAGGCGACCGAAACGAGCCTCCTGCCAGGCGCTTGTCATGGGCGCGCGGTACACCTTGAGGTTGAGCTTGAGCCGCTCGGTCAGCTCGTCGATAAACTGATAGGTTTCGGGAAACAGGTAACCCGTGTCTGTGAGGATCACCGGAATATCCTGCTGTACCTGGGTGACCAGATGCAGCATCACGGCCCCCTGAATACCGAAGCTCGATGAGAGCGCATGGGTGCCCGGCAGGTAAGCCAGGCCCCAGATCACCCGCTCGGCGGGCGTGAGCCCCGCCAGGAAGGCATTGACTCGGGCCAGCTCTGCATCTTGCTCAACCTTGGGCGCGCTCAATAGAGCCTTTAGCGCCTGGGCAGAGATCACTGAATTATCCATGGAAATCCTTAGCGGCATCGATAACCGCCTTCACCACGCCGACACGCACGGTGAAGTTACCAAAGGTTTCGCCTGCCTCACGCTCTTTGACGTAGCGGGCAAACAGTTCGTCCAGGGCCGCCAGAATCTCGGCTTCCTGAATGTTCTCGCGATAGAGTTTATTCAGGCGTGTTCCCTCGAAACTCGCCCCCAGGTAGAGGTTGTAGCGACCCGGCGCCTTACCCACCAGACCGATCTCGGCGGCGAAGGGACGCGCACAGCCGTTAGGACAGCCCGTCATGCGGATCACTATCGGCTGCTCCAGGAAGCCGTGCTTCTCCTGCAGCGCCTCGACCTTGGTCATGAAGTCCGGGAAGTAACGCTCGGCCTCGGCCATCGCCAGGGCACAGGTCGGCAGCGCCACACAGGCAATTGAGTGGCCACGGGTCGGGCTGATCAGCTTACCCATCAGGCCATGACTGCGGGCAATCGCCTCGATCTGCGCCTTATCTTCTTCGGCCACACCGGCGATGATGATGTTCTGGTTGGCTGTCATGCGGAAATCACCCTTGTGTACCAGAGCGATCTCACGCAGGCCAGTCTGCAGGGGTTGTCCCGGCAGATCCTTGATACGGCCGCCTTCGATAAACAGGGTCAGGTGCCAGTTATTATCTACGCCCTTGATCCAGCCGTAACGATCGCCACGATCGCCGATCACCACCTCACGCTTAGGCTCAAATTTTACCCCGGCGCGCTTCTCCACTTCTGCCTTGAAGGCCTCAAAACCATGCTTGACTATGGTGTACTTAAGGCGCGACTGCTTACGATCCGAGCGGTTACCCCAATCGCGCTGCACCTTGAGCACGGCCTCGGCAAACTTGAGGCAGTCTTCGGCCTTGATGAAGCCAAAGTCGTCGCCCAAACGCGGGAAGGTCGCGACCTCCCCATGGGTCGAGCCCATGCCACCACCGGCCACCATGTTAAAGCCTACCAGCTCGCCATCTTCGGCCACGGCGATGAAGCCGAGGTCGTTGGTGTAGACATCTACATCGTTATCCGGCGGCACGGCCACGGCCATCTTAAACTTACGGGGCAGATAGGTCTTGCCATAGACTGGCTCCACCTCTTCGCTCTCGCTCACCGCCACCTTGTCGTCACCGAGCCAGATCTCGGCGTAGGCCTTGGTGCGGGGCAGGTAGTTGTCCGACAGCTTCTTCGCCCAATGGTAGGCCTGCTGATGCAGCTTGGACTCTACCGGATTAGGGTTACACATGACGTTACGGTTCACGTCGCCACAGGCGGCAATAGAGTCCAGCGCCTCTCTGTCCAGATCCTGGATCAGCGTCTTCAGGTTACGCTTAGGGATACCGTGGTACTGGAAGGTCTGGCGGGTCGTCAGACGAATACTGTTCGAGCTGGTCAGGGTCGAGGCTATCTTATCCACCCCCAGCCACTGCTTAGGGGTACAGACACCGCCTGCCACACGAGCACGCAGCATGAAGCTGTAGAGGGGCTCAAGCTTCTGCTCCTTACGCTCGTTGCGCAGATCGCGATCGTCCTGTTGGTAGAAACCATGGAACTTGATCAGCTGCTGATCCGCATCGTTGAAGGCACCGGTCAGCGAGGTGTCTAACCCCTCTTCTATGGTGCCACGCAGATAGTTACTGTCGGTCTTAAGGTACTCGTTTACTGATAATTTCTGATCGCTCATGGCTACTGCCCTATCCTGTTTTTGCACCGGCGCTGCCCATGCAAGTTAATCTGTCGGCGACTGGCGCCCTGTCTCAATTAATAAACGTCTTTCTGATAACGCTTGTCGCTGCGCAGGCTCTCCAGCAGGGCCTCGGCCTGCTCTTCACTCTTGCCGCCATGTTGCTTGATCACTTTCACTAGCGCCTGATGCACATCTTTGGCCATGCGCTCGGCGTCGCCGCAGATATACAGATGTGCGCCGCGCTCGATCCACTGCCACAGCGTCTCGCCGCGCTCCAGGATGCGATGCTGCACATAGACCTTATGAGCCTGATCTCTCGAGAAGGCCGAATCCAGGCGCGTCAGGGTGCCGTCTTTAATGTACTGCTGCCACTCGGTCTGATAGAGGAAATCCTGCTCGAAGTGCGGATTGCCGAAGAAGAGCCAGCTATCGCCCTGGGCGCCCTGGGCCGCGCGCTCCTGCATGAAGGCACGAAACGGTGCCACACCCGTACCAGGGCCAATCATGACCACAGGCGTATCCGGATTTTCCGGCAGGCGGAAGTGATTATTCGGCTCCACATAAACCTTCACCTCGGCGCCCTCCTGGGCGTTTGTCAGGAAGTGAGACGCGCCGCCAAAGCGGGTGCCCGACTCGCGCTCGTCTTCCACCAGGGCCACGGTCAGGTGTACCTCGCTTTCCACCTCAGACTGGCTCGAGGCGATCGAGTAGAGTCTTGGAGTGATCGGACGCAGCAGCTCCACCAGCTGGAAGGCACCGATATCCACGGGATACTTGGCCACCAGGTCGGCCAGCTGATGCTTGAGAACAAATTGACGGGTCTGCTCCCTGTCTTCGCTGATCGCCTGCAGCTCACTATTGCCGCTTAGCTGCGCCCAGTTTTGTACCAGGCCAGGATAGAGCTGGGTCAACTCACGCTTCTCTTTGAGGGCCTGGCTCAGGGTCAGGGTTGCATCCCCTAAAGTGACCTCTGCCTCGCCGTCTAACTTGAGGCCCTCAAGGATCTCAGTAACTAAGGCATCGCTGTTACTGAACCAGACGCCCAGGGCATCACCGACCTGATAGCTCAGGCCAGACTCGCCGAGATCTATCTCCACATGGCGCACGTCGCGATCCGAATCGCGCCCCGTCAGCTTCTGACTCGCCAAGAGTTCGGCGCTGTAGGGCTTCTGTTTAGTAAAGCTCGAACCCGTCGTCGTGGTGCTTGCGCCGCCGATAGAGACCACGCTCGCGCCGGTGCCCACCAATGGCTTGACCGCACCCAGCACAGCCTCTTGCCACTGAGTCGCCGCCGACTCGTAATCCACGTCACATTCGGTGAGCGGCACGATCGCCTTTGCACCCAATGCACTCAGGCGTTGCTCGAAATCTTTACCCGTCTGGCAGAAGAACTCATAGCTGGAATCTCCCAACGCCAGCACGGCATAGTTGAGAGCATCTAGCTTAGGCGCACGCTTAGAGGCCAGGAACTTGTGCAGCTCGATGGCATCGTCCGGCGCCTCACCTTCTCCATGGGTGCTCACCACGGCCAGCAGCAGGGTCTCCTGTTTCAGCTGACGCGTCTTGTAGTCGGCCATAGAGACCAGATTGACGCTGTAGCCCTGGGCCTGCGCCTTATCGGCCAGCTCATTGGCGATGCCACGGCCGTTGCCGGTCTGGCTGCCGTAGAGAATGGTGATGGTCTGCTGGGGCGCTTGCTGCACCTCGCCGGCAACGCCGCTCAGTTCGGCCGTAGCCGCCAGGTAGCCGCCTACCCAGGCGAGTTGCACGGCGTTGAGTTCAGAGGTGAGTTGCTTAAGCTTATCCACCTGCGTCGCAGACAGGGGAGAAGCCAGTGATGAAAGCTCTTTTAACAGCATGGAAGACGGCCCTATAACAGTGTAATTAGCCTAGCTTAGTGGCTTAATAGAAAAGCAAAAAAGAATAAAATCTAATTTTTAATTCAATTTTGGAATATGCAAAGGTCATAATTTGAGCTACAAAAGTGAGAGTGGTGAGCGATATTTGCTTAAGCTGTGCCCTTAACCACAGAATTTGAAATGAAATTTTGTGGACTGGCGCAAACTTTTTGCTCCGACCAGTGAACCAGCGCTGATTATGAAAAATTCGCGCTTGTGTCTAAGTCCAGACTCGCCACAATAGCGAGCCAAGAATTCAAACGACGTCTGTCCCCAACTAAGAGGTTTCTCAGTGAAACTAGGTCTACCTAAAGAGAGCCATGCCGACGAAAAACGCGTTGCGTTGATCCCGGCCAATGTGACTCGGTTAATCAAAAAAAACCTCCAAATACTCGTGGAGAGCGGAGCGGGTGTCGCTGCAGGCTTTAGCGATCAAGCCTATCAGGAAGCGGGTGCCGTTATTGCCAACAGAGACGAGGTACTCGGCGCCGATATCATCACCCTGGTCAACCTCAAGGGTGAGCAGTTCGAGGAGATCAAGGCCAAGGCAACTCCCCAGCAGCTGTTTATCGGCATGATGGATCCCCTGGCGCAACCGGAAAATGCCGCCGCCCTGGCCGAAACAGGTACCAGCGCCTTGGCACTTGAGCTGGTACCGCGGATCACCCGTGCTCAGAGCATGGATATCCTCTCCTCAATGGCCACCATAGCTGGTTATAAGGCAGTGCTACTGGCCGCCCATGAGGCGCCGCGCATGTTCCCCATGATGATGACGGCCGCCGGCACACTCAAGCCCGCCCGCGCCTTCATCATGGGTGTCGGCGTCGCCGGCCTACAGGCCTGTGCCACCGCCAAGCGCCTGGGCGCCGTGGTGGAAGCCTACGATATTCGCCCCGCCGCCAGGGAGCAGATCCTCTCTGTGGGCGCCAAGCCGGTAGAGCTGGATCTGGAAACCGAAAATACCGAAACCAAGGGGGGCTACGCCACCGAACAGAGTGACGACTTCCTCAAGCGTCAGCAACAGGCGATGGCCAATGTGCTGGCTCAGCAGGATATCGTCATCACCACGGCGGCCATCCCGGGTCGTAAGGCGCCCGTGCTGATCACCAAGGAGATGGTGGATGCCATGAAGCCGGGCACGGTAATTGTCGACCTTGCCGCCGAAACCGGCGGTAACTGCGAGCTAACCCAACTGGACGAAACCGTGGTCCATAACGGCGTAACCGTACTCGGGCCATCGAATGTACCTGGCAGCGCGGCAACCCACGCCAGCCAGATGTATGGCACCAACATAGAGAACCTACTCAAGCTGATCGTCGACGATGAAGGCCAATTAAACCTGGACTTCGACGACGAGATTGTGCGCGACACAGTCGTGACCCATCAGGGTGAGGTGGTTAACGCCAGATTGCGTGACCTGTTATCACTGCCGCCACTTGCGGCAACAGAGGAGGCTCAATAATGGAGATCTTATTACTACTGACCCTGTTCGTGGTGGCAGTATTCCTTGGGGTTGAGCTGATCACTAAGGTGCCGCCGACCCTACACACCCCACTGATGTCGGGCTCAAACGCCATCTCGGGGATCTCCCTGGTCGGTGCCCTGCTCGCCGCCGGTTCCGGCGTGGGACTCTGGGTCAATGTACTTGGCTTTATCGCCGTGGTGCTGGCCACCATCAACGTTGTGGGTGGCTACATGGTCACCAACCGTATGCTCGCCATGTTTAAGAGGAAATAAGCCAACATGAGTATGACGATTATCTATCTCGCCTACCTTGTGGCTGCGAGTCTGTTTATTTTAGGGATCAAGGGGCTGACCAAGCCCCGTACCGCGGTGCGCGGTAACCAGTTATCGGCCCTGGGCATGTTTATCGCCGTAGTGGTGACTCTGCTGGATAAGAGCATCTTGAGCTATGAGTGGATCATCGCTGGTATCCTGCTGGGTGGCGCCATAGGCGCCGTGATGGCCACCAAGATCCAGGTGACCGCCATGCCGCAGATGGTAGCCCTGCTCAACGGTTTCGGTGGCGGTGCCTCGCTATTTATCGCCCTGGCAAGCTTCCTGGATCCCGATTCGGCAACTCATGTGGTGGCGCTGATCTCAATCGGTCTGACGGTGCTCATCGGCTCGGTCACCCTGTCGGGCTCCTTCGTGGCCTTCGCTAAGCTGCAGGAGCTGATCTCGGGTAACCCAATTCGGGTGCCGGGTAACAAGTTCATCAATGCCAGCCTGCTGATCGCGGCTCTGATACTGACGGTTGCCGTGGTCACCACGCCGAGCAATCCGACCTTCATCTACGCACTGGTGGCCGTGTCGCTGCTCCTGGGTCTCTTCCTGGTGGTACCTATCGGCGGCGCCGACATGCCAGTGGTTATCGCCCTGCTGAACTCCTACTCGGGTATTGCGGCGGCAACCACAGGTTTTATCACGGGCAACACTGTCCTGATCGTCTCGGGCTCTCTGGTTGGCGCCTCGGGGATCATCCTGACCCAGATCATGTGTAAGGCGATGAACCGCTCGCTGTTTAACGTGCTCTTTGGCGTCATGGCCGAGGGTGGCGAGACGGTAGATGCCGACGAGGTATACGCCGGTAAGGTAACTTCCTCCTCGCCGGAAGAGGTCGCCATGCTGCTGGAAACCGCCGAGCGCGTGGTGATCGTTCCAGGCTATGGCCTAGCGATGGCCCAGGCGCAACATGCGGTGCGCGAGTTAGCTTCTGTGCTGGAGGCGCGCGGCGCCCAGGTGCTCTACGCCATCCATCCGGTTGCCGGTCGTATGCCTGGCCACATGAACGTGCTGCTGGCCGAGGCCGAGGTGCCCTATGAACAGCTGATCGAGATGGATGAAATAAACCCTCAGTTCGAACAGACAGACGTAGCCATCGTCATCGGCGCAAACGACGTGACCAACCCTATGGCGCGAGAAGACAAGGGCAGCCCCATCTACGGCATGCCTATCCTCAACGTCGACAAGGCCCGCACCGTGGTGGTGGTCAAGCGCTCCCTGAGTCCAGGCTTCGCCGGCCTACCTAATCCGCTGTTTGCCAAAGACAACGCGCTGATGTTGTTTGGCGACGGTAAGAAGGCGATCGTCGATCTGACGGCCTCACTGAAAGAAGCCGATTAATTTCCCTGTCTTAAAAAGGCCGTTTAACGGCCTTTTTTATGGTTCATCGCGGATCTCCGGGGAACGCCTCTCTGACTTTCAGAAAGAAGTATTCGGTATCCCGGTAGCCATAGCCCATTCGCTTCAGCAGTTTGATTTTGTTGTTCATCCCTTCCAGTCGGCAGGTG
>NZ_WRPA01000028.1 GCF_009831655.1 Shewanella insulae
CCTGTCGGCGTCAAGCGCTTTTTTCAAAAGATTTTTAAGTGGTTAATTACTGTGCTTTCGCGCTGTAACTACCGGCTTAAAAACTCGAACCGCTTATCACCTTGACTCGACCTTGGTTACCTACTCATTTGGTAAGTAGCGCCGTTTGCCGTGTCAGTGGGAGCGCATTATAGGGAGCCAAATCTTTTGCGCAAGGGCTTTTTACAAAAAAAAGATCGCATGCCGATCTTTTAGGCAATTGCGATCATTTTCGTATGATTTACGGCCAATATTGCCGTGTTTTACTGCTTTTGAGTCTCTGACGCGATAAAGCTCTCGATCAATTTCACCGCTTTCTCATCATCCCAGTCGACAAATGTTCTGACGAAGGCGATCAATTCGCCCTGTTGATTGAGAATAAAGGTAGCCGGAATGGTATCGAGGGGGAAGACCTGACCCAGTTGCTGCTTCGGATCATAGTAAGTCTCAAACTTATCCATCCCCAGAGAAGCCAGGAAAGGTTCTACCTTCTCCTTACCATTCATATCGATCGATATCGGCAGCACGCGAAACTGTTTAGGATCGAATTTGCCTTTGAAACGATCTATGGCTGGCAGCTCACGCACACAAGGGGGACACCAGGTGGCCCACATGTTCACCATCACCACCTGACCACGATACTGACTAAAGTCAATCGCCTTGCCCTGGGCATCCTTAAAGGGCACAGGATCTATCGGATAGGCTTTTGGCAGCACGTTGATCAGATCGACACTCGACTGCACCTCACCGCCTTGCTTCTTCTGCATACCGGGATAGGCCTGCACGCTGGCGGCGTAGCCGCTTAAGGCAAGCGTCGTCGACAGCAGCGCCGTGGCTAACTTTGACTTCATTTATCGTCTCGCTTGAGCAATTTATCCAGCTCGGCTTGCTCCTCGGCGCTGATCTCCTGTTCGACGGCATTGCTGATACGCTGCTGTCTAACGAAGATAAAGCCGATCACTAAGCCCACCAGCAATAAGGCAATTGGACCTAGCCATAGGATGTAGGTCTTGGCTTCCATACGTGGCTTATAGAGGACGAACTCGCCGTAGCGGCTGGTCATGAACTCGATGATCTCATCGTCGCCCTTACCTGCATCGACCATTTGGTAGACTTCGAGGCGCAGATCCTGTGCCACAGGTGAATTCGAATCGATCAGGTTCTGGTTTTGACACTGCGGACAACGCAGTGAGTGAGCCAGTTCGAGCGCCCGTTTCTGGTTATCTACCGACTTAAACTCATAGGTATCCACCGGGGTCGCCATCGCGGCGCCCACCAGGGAGAAAGATAACAGTATTGCGGTAATAAACCCGACTAAGGTCTTCATTAAGATGCTCCCTCAGCTTTAGCCTGTGCCTGTAACTCTTGAATCATAGGATAGAGTGTCTCTTTCCAGACACGCATATCGATAGGACCGGCATAACGGAAACGAATGATACCGTTGTGATCCACCAGATAACTCTCGGGAGCACCGTAAACACCAAGATCCAGACCTAAACGTCCGTCGTGGTCGAAGATGTTCTTGGTATAAGGATCCCCTTCGCGGCTAAGCTCACGGATAGCCATCGCACGCTCGTCACGATAATTGATGCCATAAATAGGCAAAATGTTTTGTCTGGCCAAACGCATCAGATAAGGATGCTCATACTTACATGAAGGACACCAGGTGGCCCACACGTTCAGCAGTGAGACCTGCCCCTTGATGCTTTCATTGGTAATGATCTCATTGGCATCTTCTAGCTTTTGCAGCTGGAAAGCCGGTATCGGCTTTCCTTCTAATGCAGAGTCCAGCTGCTGTGGATTCAGGAAGAGTCCCTTATAGAGGAACACTCCCATCACCAAAAACAGAATCAAAGGAATAAAGAGTACTAGCCTTTTCTTCATACTTGCCCCAATTCAAGTTATGCGGTTGCTAATTTTGCTTGTTTGGCTTTTTCGCCGGCGCTTTCGGTCGCCTTGGCTCTGCGGTAACGCTTGTCCGATGCCGCGAACAGACCACCGACCATCATAAAGATGCTTCCGAACCATAACCAACGCACGAATGGCTTATAGTTCAGACGTACGGCAAACTCGGTACGGCTGATAGGATCGCCCATGGTGATATAGAGATCGCGGAACAGTCCCCAATCGATACCAGCCTCTGTCATATCCATGGTACGTACGTTGTACTGGCGACGATCAGGCTTAAGCAGCGTGATGAACTCACCATCTTTAGTGACTTCGACCTGCCCCTGCTGGGCGGTATAGTTAGGGCCGACAACATTCTTGGTCTCGATATAATGGAAGCTATAGCCCGCCAGCTCCTGGGTAATGCCAGGGCCCATGCGAACACTCTTCTCGATCGAGTAGTTAGAAACCATAGTGGCACCAACCACAGAGACGGCGATACCTAGGTGCGCAATGATCATACCTAACTGGCTGCGCCCCATACGCGCCAGGCTTAGGCCATCTTTAGACTGCATGATGTCGTAGGCGGCGCGCAGGGTTGAAACCGTCACCCATACCGCAAGACCGATACCAAACATCACCCAAGCATTAAACTTGCCATCGACAAGGAAAGGTGTCGCGATACCGATCACTGCAGAGACGATAGCAGGCACCATCAGCTTGGCCTTAAGTTCGCCGGCCTTGGCACGCTTCCAGCGGATGCTAGGACCTATGCCCATGAAGGCAAATAGCACGAGTGCGATCGGCACGAATACCGCGTTGAAGTATGGTGGGCCTACAGAGATCTTACCCATGTTCAGGGCATCGATCAGCAGCGGGTACAGCGTACCCAGCAATACGGTACCACAGGCTACGGTAAGCAAGATGTTACCGACCAAGAGCATGGTCTCTTTTGACATCAGCTCGAAGCGCGCCGGGCTCCTCATATCACTAGCGCGGAAGGCAAACAGCGTCAGTGAGCCGCCGATGGCAAGGCCAAGCAGCAATAGGATGAACATACCACGGCTTGGATCCGCCGCGAATGAATGCACCGAAGTCAGTACCCCTGAGCGCACGATAAAGGTACCCAAGAGACTCAATGAGAATGCGAAGATTGACAGTAATACCGTCCAGTTACGGAAGGTTGCACGCTTCTCGGTCACGATGACTGAGTGCAGCAAGGCGGTACCGATCAACCAAGGCATGAATGAGGCGTTCTCGACGGGATCCCAGAACCACCAGCCACCCCAGCCGAGTTCGTAATACGCCCACCAAGAACCGAGAGAGATACCGCCGGTCAGGAAGATCCAGGCCGCCAGTGTCCAAGGACGGCTCCAACGTGCCCAGGCCGAATCCAGACGTCCGCCCATGAGCGCGGCAATGGCGAAGGCAAAGCTCACCGAGAAACCAACATAACCCAGGTACAACATAGGTGGATGGAATATCAATCCAACATCCTGCAGCATAGGGTTAAGATCGCGTCCCTCCATCGGGATAGGGAATAGACGCTCGAATGGGCTCGATGTCAGCAGCATGAAGAGAGAGAAGCCTATCACTATCATGGCGAGAATAGAGAGTACACGCGCGGTGAAGACCTCTTCGAGCCCCTTACTAAAGAAGGCAACCGCAGCGGTCCAGACAGACAAGGCGAACACCCAGAAGAGCAATGAACCTTCGTGGCCACCCCATACCGCGGCTATCTTGAAGAAGATCGGCAGCTGAGAATTTGAGTGGTGTGCAACATAGGCGACAGAGAAATCGTCGACGGCAAAACTATAACCTAGGACGATGACAGAAAGAGCGATAAAGAAAAACATGCCGTAACTCAACGGCCAGGCATAACGCACCAGATATTGATCTTTGCGAGCAACACCGATTAAGGGGACGCTGGCCAATAGAAAGGCAAATGCCAATCCTATTATCAACGAAAAGTGACCTAATTCAGGGATCATGGGGTTTCCTCAGTCCTATATGAGAACCAGTCGAAGCATTAGCCTCTCCTAATTCACCAGAGTTTGCAATTCACACTACTCAAGGTACAAAATTTGAGTCATTTTAGTATTTGCTATTGTATCTGTCTGCCTCTTTCGCACAATTCTGGGTGACCTGTCTCATTCTTGCAAACAGAAACGCAGGGTTACAATTGTTATAAACTGACAGATTTTATGCTCTGACCCTTGTTTGAAACTTAAGTTTCAGCCAATTTTTGAAAATAGAATCGAACTGTGAACCAGTGCAAAAGTATCAGTATTTAACGGCTTGAATCCCTTATATTACTGTTCAATGAATAATCTTTACGTATAATCTGATCCCTATATCGCGCGGTATCCCCGCATTCCTGCAACTAATGTGAAAAAGAAATAATGACCACACTCTGGATTTTTATTGCGCTTTTTGTATTAGTCAGCCTAGTGCTGATTTGGTTTCCACACTTCCGCCAGCAAAAGATGTTAAAGGCCGAAGAAGCCGGTGTGCGTAGGGCCACCAACCTCGAACTCTTTGACAATCGCCTGGCGACGCTAGAGAAGGAACTCGAGGATGAGCTGCTGGATCAAGATGAGTTTAACGCGCTAAAGAAAGAGCTCGAGATCAGTTTGCTACAGGACATGAAGCAGGGCGAAGATGAATCCTTGGTCGGTCAAATAAAGCCTAAGAGCCTGCTCTGGCCAACCCTGATGTCTGTCGTCGTCATAGGCGTTTCAGGCTACTTCTATGCCAACCTAGGCGCCTATGCCAACCTGGATAAGGCCGTTCCCGACAACCCACACGCAGGTATGGATGCCGCCCAGATCATGACCCAGCGCATTCAGATGATGGAATCACAGCTGCAGGCCGAGCCGGAAAACAGCCAACTGCTATTTAGCTTGGGCCATGCCTATATCAGCGCCAACCGTTATGACGATGCGGTAAAGGCATTCGACAAGGCGATGGAGCTTGTAGGTACCCACGCCGAACTGCTTGGGCCTAAGGCGACGGCCATGTACTACAAGGCAAACCAGAGAATCACTCCTGCGGTACAGGCTATTATCGACCAGTCACTGGCTCTAGATCCTGAAGACCCATCTACCCTACTCCTCGTCGGTATGGATGCCTTCTTCAGTGCCCAATATAAGAAGGCCATCGATGCCTGGCAGATCATTCTCGACAGCGACAGAAGCGATGTGGATCGTAGCGCTATCATCAACGCCATCGAGAGCGCCAAGATGAGAATGCAGGCTGAGACTGGCGAGATGCCTAACGACGCGACGCATCAGCAGGCCGCCACTACAGGCAAGACTGTCACCATAGATGTCTCTATCGCACCTGAGCTGGCAAAGAATGTCAGCAGTAGCGACATGCTATTTATCTTTGCCCGTAACACCCAGGGCCCTAAGGTTCCGCTAGCGGCAACTAAGGTATCTGCAAAATCACTGCCTGTATCTATCACCTTAGATGACAGCACAGGCATGGGCGGCGATATCAAGCTAAGCGACGCCAAGCAGGTTGAGGTGATCGCCGTGCTTTCTAAGCATGGGTCGGTTAAGGCACAACCTGGCGATCTGCAGGGTCGTCTGGAATCTATGGATGTGGGCGCAACCGCCAAACTGGTGATTGATACCCTGGTACAATAATCCTGGTTCAGTCATGAACAGAAAAGCCGGCATTTAGCCGGCTTTTTTTTTTGCTCCTCTGCTTTATTACAAGCATCACTTTTAATGGAACCTACCGAGAAGCAGACATAAAAAAACCGACCACAAGGTCGGCTTTTATCAACGAAGTCAAATTACTTAGACATGAACTCGATAGCGTTCTTGTAATCTTCGTCGGTACAATCTGTGCACATACCACCTGGTGGCATAGCGTTCAGACCAGTCTTAACACTACCTACTAGTGCGTCTAGGCCTTTCGCTAAACGAGGCTCCCATGCAGCTGCATCATGAGCTTTAGGTGCACCGGCGACACCCATACTGTGGCATACATGGCATGCCTTGTTATATACAGCTTCACCTTCTTGTGCAAAAGTGTTTGCAGACAAGGTCAATGCAGCCACTGCAGACAATGCTAACAGTTTTTTCATGTTCAATGTTCCTAATGCAAATATTAACAGAGCTCTATGCCACCCTAAACTGGGGCAGACTTATTATATAGCGGCACTAGGATACATCAAACTTCAATAAATCTCACCTTTTTGTGATTAATATCAGAATTTGACAGCTCAACATGTTATAGGTGCCCGTGTTACCTGATACATTAGCAATTGTTGAAAAAGTTCAATCTTGATGAGGAAAAGGTTTTACTTTTTGGAAGCATATCAAATTGCTGACACTAATCAGAGAGCAAGACTAAACCCCTCAAAGGGATTATGTTAATATCGCTTATGTTTACATCAGGCTTGAGATAGAGGGTTCAGTGGTAGAAGAAAAAACAGCAACAACACTGGTATCAGCCGATAACTTGACTTGTATCCGCGAAGAGCGAATTCTCTTCGATGAGCTGAGCTTTGATATCCAAGCAGGTGAGATCGTTCAAATCGAAGGCCCCAATGGTGCGGGTAAAACCAGCCTACTGAGGATCCTTGCCGGCCTGTCGCGTCCCTATGCGGGCGAGGCCAAGTACAAAGGCACCGACATTACTCGCTGCCGCGACGAATACAATGACGATCTTTTGTATCTGGGCCACCTTGCAGGTGTAAAGAGCGAGTTAACCGCCGAAGAGAATCTTAACTTCAATTTAAGAATCAGCGGGTATGATGATTTCGAAACCAACCAGATCCTCGCCAAGGTAAACCTGTCTGGCTTCGAAGAAGCCTTGGCCGGCCATCTGTCGGCGGGTCAGCATCGTCGTACCGCCTTAGCCCGACTCTGGCATACCAACTGTAAGGTCTGGCTACTGGACGAACCATTTACTGCAATCGATAAGAAAGGCGTCGAAGAATTGGAACACCTGTTTTTACAACATGCTCAAAACGGCGGCTGTGTCATCATGACCACCCACCAGGACATGAGCATTATCGGTGACGATATTCTCCGTAAGATTCGCCTCGATTACCGCTTTATTTAAAGGTGCAGTGAATGAATAAAGGTATCAGTTTCACCCAAGCGTTTTTCACCCTACTTAAGCGCGATCTAAAGATTGCGATTCGTCACAAGGGTGACATCTTTAACCCCTTACTGTTTTTTATCTTGGTCGTCACCCTCTTCCCGTTAGGTATTGGCCCTGAGCCACAGGTACTGACTCGCGTGGCGCCGGGAATCATCTGGGTAGCCGCCCTGTTAGCCTCTATGCTGTCGCTCGAGCGGCTGTTTAAGGCAGACTTTGCCGATGGCAGCCTGGAACAGATGCTGCTTAGCCCACAACCGTTGTCACTCATGGTATTGGCCAAGGTGCTAGCCCACTGGTTATTGACGGGTGTGCCATTGATCTTGGTTGCTCCACTGCTGGCCGTGCTGCTGCATCTGGAAGCCAACAGCTATGGCGCACTGATGGCGACTCTCGCACTGGGCACCCCGGTATTGAGTTTACTGGGTGCTATCGGTGTCGCACTAACCGTAGGCCTACGTAAAGGCGGCGTTCTGCTGAGTCTGTTGATCCTGCCGCTCTATATACCGGTTCTAATTTTCGCAACCAGCGCCATCGACGCCGCTGGTCTAAATCTACCCTACAGCGGCCATCTCGCTATCATAGGCGCTATGCTGGTCGGTTCGTTAATATTGGCACCTTTTGCAATTGGTGCCTCACTAAGAGTGAGTACTAACTAATATGTGGAAATGGCTACATTCTTACGCAGACCCTCAAAAAGCCTATAAGCTCTCGGGTACGCTGTTGCCTTGGTTTGCAACGCTTGCATTCCTCTTCATCGGTGTGGGTTCTATCTGGGGACTGTTATTTGCACCGGTAGACTACCAGCAGGGTGACAGTTACCGCATCATCTTCATCCACGTACCAGCGGCTTCCATGTCGATGTCGGCCTACATGGCAATGGCGACCTCAGCCTTTATTGGCCTGGTATGGCAGATCAAGTCGGCCGACTGGGCGGCGGCGGCCATTGCACCTATCGGTGCGGTCGTTACCTTTATCGCCCTCATCACAGGTGCGGCCTGGGGTAAGCCTATGTGGGGCACTTGGTGGGTATGGGATGCACGCCTGACTTCAGAACTTGTATTGTTATTCCTCTATCTGGGTGTCATCTCTCTATATGCCTCTTTCGAAGACAAGGTGCTCGCCGCTCGCGCCGCTGGTATCTTAGCCATAGTAGGTGTGATCAACATTCCTATCATCAAGTACTCGGTAGAATGGTGGAACTCACTGCACCAACCCGCCACCATTAAGATCACTGAGAAGTCTTCCATGGCGCCCGAGATGCTATATCCACTGCTGATCAATATCTTAGGTTTCGGTCTGATGATAGGTGCCATCACTCTGATCCGTTTCAGAGCCGAAATCCTTGCCAGAAACGGCATGCGTCCCTGGGTAAGGGAACTTGCAAAAGCTGAAGGAGTCAAATAATGCAGTTCGATTCATTAGCAGATTTTTTTAACATGGGTGGCTACGCCTTTTATGTGTGGCTATCTTACGGCATAACCGCCTTCGCACTGGGGACTTTGATCGTGATGAGCCTACGCCAGAAGCGTAAGATCCTCACCGAGATATCGAAGAAGATGCAACGCGAAGAACGCCTCAAAGCCAACCGGAGTAAAGAACAGTGAACGCCAGACGTAAGAAAAGACTCGCCTTAGCAACCGCCCTCATAGGTGGCGTCGCCGCCATCGCGTCCTTGCTACTTTATGCGCTCAATTCCAACTTGAACCTTTTCTATACCCCAACAGAAATTGTTCACGGTAAGAAAGACACAGGGGTTAAGCCCGAGATTGGTCAACGTATCCGTGTCGGTGGTATGGTGACCGTTGGCTCCCTGGTGCGGGATCCCGATAGCCTGCATGTAGAATTCGCCGTTCACGATGCCGCCGGTGGCGAAGTCATGGTGACCTATGATGACCTACTGCCCGACCTCTTCCGTGAGGGACAAGGTATCGTCGCGCAGGGCGTACTGATTGAAGGTGGTAAGCTGGAAGCGACCGAAGTATTGGCTAAGCATGACGAAAACTACATGCCGCCAGAAGTTGCCGAAGCCATGGGTCAGACCCATGAGAAACTCGATTATGACTCTTCACAGAAGTCTGGTTACTAAAACCAGATATCGAATAGCTAAAGGCCTCTTTTGAGGCCTTTTTTATTGCCTGTTATCTACGTTGGCACAAAATCGTCTATAACTATGTAAAAGACTTTGGGGTGAAATAATTTAGGGAATCCCGTCTATGCGCATACTTGCCTGTCTCCTGCTACTCTGGGCCAGCCTACCCGTATCGGCCGCTAAGCTAATGTTTATTCATAGTTATCATGAAGGCTACCCTTGGGTACAAGACTATCGAAGAGCAATACTGGGTAATATTAGCGAGCCAACCAAGATGACGGAGATCTATCTGGACTCCAAGCGTTTGCCCCGCGATGTCTATGTCAAACGCGCTGACAAGGCCTGGGAAGCCATTAAACGTGATAGACCAGACATCATATTACTCGCCGATGACAACGCCATATCCCTGCTAAGCGAGCGCATTGCCGCCACTGAGATCCCTGTGGTATTTCTTGGGCTCAATACCAACCCCAGAGATCATCGGCTGCAGGCCTATCGACAGTTCACCGGCATTCTAGAGCGTCCGCTATTCAAACGATCCCTTCTCCTGGTGGACTGCTTACTGCCAGACATGGATCGTAAGAAGCTGTTGATCCTATCGGACAACAGCGCCACTTCTCGCGCCGCCCTCAGCCCCATCAGCGACGATTTCAAACCTATTAAGATTGGCAAACTCATCATAGACTTCACCCTAACCAACTCGGCAAAAGAGTGGCAGCAGGCAGTGCTTAATGCCAAGAAAGCCGGCTACCATGGCATATTTATCGCGCTTTACCATACGTTAATGGCGCCTGGCGGCGACTACATGAAGCCTGACAGCATCATCGCTTGGACCGCCAATAACTCACCCGTGCCCCATTTCGGCTTCTGGGATTTCACCATAGGAAAACAGGCCAACGCAGGAGGCTATGTGCTTAATGGCTATGAACACGGCATCTTAGCCGCCAAGCTGGTCAATAGGCTCTTAGCGGGCGAGAGTGCGGCCGATCTTGGCTATATCAGCGACAGTAAGGGAATGTTCCGTTTTAGCCGCTCAGGGGTAGCCAGATGGAATCTCTCAATCCCTAAGGAGATGGCCGACAAGGCCGTTTGGGTAGATTAAATTTGAGGGCAATAAAAAAGCCGGGCAATGCCCGGCTTTTTACAATGAACTTAAGTGTTACTCAGCAGCTTCTTCAACAGCTTCAGCAGCTTCTGGACGACCTACTAGTTCGATATACGCCATAGGCGCTTTATCACCAGTACGAAGACCGCACTTAAGGATACGGGTGTATCCACCAGGACGTTCCTGGTAGCGTGGACCCAATTCATTAAATAACTTACCTACGACTTCAGCGTCGCGAGTACGTGCAAATGCCAAACGACGGTTTGCAACACTGTCACTCTTAGCAAGTGTTATTAGAGGCTCAACTACGCGACGCAATTCTTTCGCCTTAGCTACAGTAGTCTTGATCACTTCGTGACGGACTAATGAACTTGCCATGTTACGGAACATAGCTTGACGATGACTGCTGTTACGGTTTAGTTGACGACCACTCTTACGATGGCGCATGACCTAATCCTTATTACCTAAATCTGTACAAACTAGGACTTATAGGTCGTCTGCTAAACTGGCTGGAGGCCAGTTTTCTAGACGCATACCTAATGAAAGTCCACGAGAAGCCAACACATCCTTAATTTCGGTAAGAGACTTCTTACCCAAGTTAGGAGTTTTAAGTAGCTCAACCTCAGTACGCTGTACCAGATCTCCGATGTAATGAATCGCTTCGGCTTTCAAACAGTTAGCCGAACGTACAGTTAGCTCTAGATCGTCGACAGGACGCAACAGAATTGGGTCGAACTCTGGTTTCTCTTCTTTCTGCTCTGGCTCAGTGACATCACGAAGCTCAACAAACGCATCTAGCTGTTCAGCCAGGATGGTTGCAGAACGACGAATCGCTTCCTCAGGATCGATAGTGCCGTTAGTGGTCATATCGATAACGAGTTTGTCCAAGTCAGTACGCTGTTCAACACGTGCTGCTTCAACGTTATAAGCAATACGCGCGACAGGTGAGAAAGATGAATCTACTAGCAGACGGCCAATTGGGCGATCGTCGTCTTCAGTTTGTGCACGAGCCGAAGCTGGTACATAACCACGACCACGCTCAACGCGGATACGCATGCTAATGTCATTGTTACCAGTCAGGTGACAGATAACATGATCAGGATTCATAATAGTAACATCACCATCGTGC
Source organism: Shewanella insulae (assembly GCF_009831655.1). Classification (GTDB taxonomy): domain Bacteria; phylum Pseudomonadota; class Gammaproteobacteria; order Enterobacterales; family Shewanellaceae; genus Shewanella; species Shewanella insulae. The sequence goes on from NZ_WRPA01000028.1 coordinate 11,350, forward strand.
GTGATATCTGCTGCGGTAACAGGGCCTGCGCCTGACTTGCTTAAAGTAAGCATAGCCTCGTCTTTACCCTCGATAACCACTGCCAAACCTTTAAGGTTTAGTAGGATCTCTAGGATATCCTCTTGTACGCCTTCCTTGCTGCTGTATTCGTGCAGTACACCATCAATCTCGACTTCGGTAACCGCGCAGCCGGGCATAGACGACAATAGGATACGACGCAACGCGTTACCTAAAGTATGACCAAAACCACGCTCAAGCGGCTCCAGTGTAACCTTGGCACGTGTTGGGTTAACCTGCTCGATATCAACGAGACGCGGTTTAAGAAATTCTGTAACAGAACCCTGCATTGTGTCCTCTCTTGTTTATTAGCTTTACTTAGAGTAAAGCTCGACGATCAGCTGTTCGTTAATATCCGCAGATAAATCGCTACGCTCTGGCAGACGCTTGAAAGCACCTTCCATCTTAGCGGCATCTACTTCAACCCATGTTGGCTTTTCGCGCTGAGAAGCAACCTCTAGAGCAGCTTTAATACGAGCTTGCTTTTGAGACTTCTCACGAACGCTAATTACATCATTCGCAGACACTTTGAATGATGGAACGTTAACAACGCGGCCGTTTACCATAATTGACTTATGGCTAACTAGCTGACGTGCTTCAGCACGGGTAGCACCAAAACCCATACGATAAACAACGTTATCTAAACGAGTTTCCAAAAGAGCAAGCAGGTTTTCACCAGTGTTACCTTTTAGACGTGCAGCGTCTTTGTAGTAGTTACGGAATTGCTTTTCAAGCACACCATAAGTACGACGAACTTTTTGTTTTTCGCGCAGCTGAACGCCGTACTCAGACAAACGTGCTTTACGAGCGCCGTGTTGTCCAGGTGCAGCTTCAAGCTTACACTTCGAATCAATTGCTCTCACACCGCTTTTCAGGAAAAGGTCTGTACCTTCTCGGCGAGTGAGCTTGAGCTTTGGACCCAAGTATCTTGCCATGTTCTTTCTCCAACTATCCTATTAAAAACGGGGCGATTACACGCGACGTTTCTTAGGAGGACGACAACCATTATGAGGGATCGGCGTCACATCGGTAATGTTAGTTATCTTGTAACCAACCGCGTTCAGCGCTCGAATAGCTGACTCACGTCCTGGACCTGGACCCTTCACGAAAACTTCAAGGTTTTTAACACCGTAGTCCTGAGCAGCAACACCTGCGCGCTCAGCAGCTACCTGTGCAGCAAATGGGGTAGATTTACGTGAACCACGGAAACCTGAACCACCAGAAGTTGCCCAAGAAAGTGCATTACCTTGACGATCTGTAATGGTGATAATTGTGTTGTTGAAAGATGCATGGATATGAGCCATGCCATCAGCAACCTGTTTACGTACGCGCTTGCGCGTTGAACGTGACGGAACTTTAGCCATATTGGTTTACCTTCCCGTTACTTTCTAATTGGCTTACGTGGACCTTTGCGAGTACGCGCATTGGTCTTAGTACGTTGCCCACGAAGGGGCAGGCTACGACGGTGGCGGAGACCACGATAACAACCAAGGTCCATCAGACGCTTGATGTTCATAGAGATCTCACGACGCAAGTCACCTTCTACAATGTATTTAGCAACTTCTTCGCGTAGTGTGTCTATTTGAGCTTCGCTCAATTCCTTGATCTTAGCATCTTCAGCAATTGAAGTAGCCGCGCAGATTTGTTGTGCGCGAGTTAGTCCAATACCATAGATAGCAGTCAATGCAATGACTGTGTGCTTCTGATCAGGAATGTTAATGCCAGCGATACGGGCCACTATGCACTCCTCATAAGTTAAAGGCCATCTGTGAAAAGCCCGGTAGGATACTCGACAGATGACGATTTTGCAAATAATATTTTGACCAGCTCAGAAACTGAGCTGGTCAAAAAGTTTTTAGCCTTGACGCTGTTTGTGTTTTGGTTCAACACAGATAACGCGTACAACGCCGCTACGCTTTACGATCTTGCAGTTACGGCAGATCTTCTTCACGGAAGCTCGAACTTTCATTTCATCACTCCGTAAAGCTACTTAGCGACCAAAGCGATCTAAGTTCGCTTTATTCACTAGGTTAGCTTTCTTCATCACAGACTCATACTGATGTGACATCATATGGGTCTGAACCTGAGCCATGAAGTCCATGATCACGACTACCATAATCAGTAGTGAAGTACCGCCAAAATAGAACTGTACTTTCCACGCGATTAACATGAACTCCGGAATTAAACAGATAAAGGTAATATATAATGCACCGGCCAGTGTCAGGCGAGTCATCACTTTATCTATATATCGCGAAGTCTGTTCTCCAGGACGGATCCCGGGAATAAACGCACCACTCTTCTTCAGGTTGTCTGCCGTCTCACGCGGGTTAAATACCAACGCAGTATAGAAGAAACAGAAGAAGATAATCGCTGTTGCATACAACAATGAGTAAAGCGGCTGACCTGGCGATACTGCAAGTGAAAAATCACTTAACCAAGACAAGCCTTCATTCTGACCAAACCACTGAGCCAGTGTGCCTGGGAACAAAATGATGCTTGACGCAAAGATTGGTGGAATCACACCTGCCATGTTGACCTTAAGCGGTAAGTGAGTGCTCTGTGCGGCAAACACCTTACGGCCCTGCTGACGCTTAGCATAGTTAACAACGATACGACGCTGTCCACGCTCAACAAACACAACAAAGTAGGTCACAGCAAATACGATCACTGCAATCAACAATAATACTAGTACGTTCAAGTCGCCTTGACGCGCCTGCTCGGCCGTTTGGCCGATAGCAGAAGGTAGACCGGCCACAATACCTGCGAAAATAAGAATCGAGATACCGTTGCCTATGCCTCGTTCGGTGATCTGTTCACCCAGCCACATTAGGAACATGGTTCCCGTGACCAGACTCACTACAGCAACGAAGTAGAAACCGAATCCAAGGTTTACAACTAAACCAGGAACCAGGTTTGGCAGACCCGTTGCGATACCGATCGCTTGGAATGTACCCAAGACCAGAGTGCCATATCGAGTGTACTGACTTATCTTCTTACGTCCTGATTCGCCTTCCTTTTTCAGTTCGGCCAATGCAGGATGTACCACAGTCAGTAGCTGCATGATAATCGATGCCGAGATGTACGGCATGATACCAAGAGCAAAGATAGAAGCACGTTCAAGGGCGCCACCAGAGAACATGTTGAACATGCCTAAGATGGTACCCTTCTGCTGATTAAACAGCTCTGCTAATACAGCTGCGTCAATACCAGGAATTGGTACGAACGAACCGGCTCTAAAGACGATAATCGCACCAATCACGAACAGGAGGCGGGTTTTCAATTCTGATAGACCGCCTTTCGCGCTTTTTAAATCAAGTCCTGGTTTTGCCATCGACGTATTATTCCTCGATCTTTCCGCCGGCAGCTTCAATAGCTGCACGAGCACCTTTGGTTACCTTCAGACCTTTAACGGTCACTGGGCGTTCAATGGTACCTGAAAGAACGACTTTAGCAAACTGTATGTTGCGAGTAACAAGATTCGCATCTTTCAGTGCATTCAAGTCGACAACATCACCGTTAACTTTAGCCAGTTCGCTTACACGAATTTCGGCAGTTACCAACGCTTTACGCGAAGTAAAACCAAACTTAGGCAAACGGATCTTAAGTGGCATTTGACCACCTTCGAAACCGACGCGAACGCCGCCGCCTGAACGTGACTTCTGACCCTTGTGACCGCGACCAGCAGTCTTACCTAGGCCAGAACCGATACCGCGACCTACACGCTTAGCTGCTGATTTTGCACCTGCAGCAGGTGATAGAGTATTCAATTTCATTGATTAGTCCTCCACCTTAACCATGTAGTAAACCTTGTTAATCATACCGCGAACAGCAGGAGTATCTTCCAGCTCAACGGTGTGATTAATACGGCGTAGACCTAGACCAGTCAAAGTGGCACGATGCTTAGGCAAGCGGCCAATTGAACTCTTAGTCTGAGTTACTTTCAATGTTTTAGTAGCCATGGTGCTTAACCTCGAATTTCATCAACATTCAGGCCACGCTTAGCTGCAATCTGTGCTGGTGACTTCATGTGCACCAACGCGTCTACAGTTGCGCGAACGATGTTGATCGGGTTAGTAGAACCGTATGCTTTCGACAGTACGTTATGAACGCCTGCTACTTCCAATACGGCACGCATCGCACCACCGGCAATAATACCGGTACCTTCAGAGGCTGGCTGCATGTATACACGCGAACCAGTGTGACGGCCCTTAACAGGGTGGTGCAAAGTACCATTTACAAGTTCAACAGAAACAATGTTACGGCGAGCCTTTTCCATTGCTTTCTGGATAGCGGCTGGTACTTCACGCGCTTTACCATAGCCATAGCCGACTTTACCGTTACCGTCACCCACTACAGTCAGTGCAGTGAAGCTAAAGATACGTCCGCCTTTAACTACTTTAGAAACACGATTTACTGCAACTAACTTCTCTTGCAGATCGTCTTTTTGTGGAGCTTCAAATTTAGCCATTTTTAATCATTCCTTAGAACTGTAGGCCAGCTTCACGAGCAGCGTCTGCCAGGGCAGCTACGCGTCCGTGATACTTAAAGCCGGAACGATCGAATGCAACTACAGTTACGCCTTTCTCGATAGCACGCTCTGCAACGGTTTTACCCACTACTTTTGCTGCATCAACGTTACCTGTGTATTTAAGCTGCTCTGATACCGCTTTCTCAGCAGTAGAAGCTGCCGCCACAACTTGCGCGTTGGCATCAATAACCTGTGCGTATGTGTGACGTGGTGTACGATGTACAACCAGACGGTTAACGCCCAGCTCTTGGATCTTCTTACGGGCGCGAGTCGCGCGGCGTAAGCGAGATGTTTTCTTATCCATATCGCGTTACCTACTTCTTCTTAGCCTCTTTACGGCGTACTTGTTCATCAGCATAGCGAACACCCTTGCCCTTGTAAGGCTCTGGTGGACGGTAGCCACGAATTTCTGCTGCAACCTGACCAACAAGCTGCTTATCGGTACCCTTAAGTACGATTTCAGTCTGTGATGGACACTCAGCAGTTACGCCGTCAGGAAGCTGGTGTACTAGAGGGTGAGAGAAACCTAGAGTCAGGTCGATACCGTTACCAGCAACTTTTGCACGGTAACCAACACCAACTAGAGTCAGCTTTCTTTCGAAACCTTCGTTAACACCAACAACCATGTTGTTGATTAGAGCTCGAGCTGTACCAGCTTGTGCAGCGTTAGCAACACCTTCTACTGGAGAACACTTGATTTCGTTGTTTTCAACAACAACAGAAACGTCAGCGTTGATTACTCGAGTCAAACTACCTTTAGAACCTTTTACGGTGATAGTTTGTTCGTTTAAAGTCACTTCTACGCCTGCAGGGATAGCGACTGGTGCTTTTGCGACACGAGACATTGCTAGCTCCTTATGCTACGTAGCAGATAACTTCTCCACCCATGCCTTGTTGGCGGGCGGCACGATCAGTCATCAAACCTTTAGAAGTGGACACGATTGCGACACCCAGACCGCCCATCACCTTTGGTAGATCGTTTTTACCTTTGTAAATACGAAGACCAGGACGACTTACGCGCTGGATAGTCTCAACGACTGGTTGGCCTTGGAAATACTTCAAAGTGATTTCCAGAACCGGCTTGGCTTCGCCTGCTACGGCGTAGTCAGTGATATAACCTTCTTCTTTAAGCGTCTGTGCAATAGCAACTTTTAGCTTAGCAGAAGGCATAGATACTGATACTTTGTTAGCAGCTTGGCCGTTACGAATGCGAGTTAACATATCCGCAATTGGATCTTGCATGCTCATATTAGCTTACTCCGTGACAAGTATTACCAGCTGGCCTTACGCAGACCAGGAACTTCACCACGCATGGTAGCTTCACGCAATTTGATACGGCTAAGGCCGAACTTGCGTAGGAAACCATGTGGGCGACCAGTTTGACTACAACGATTGCGCTGGCGCGCAGAACTTGAGTCACGTGGTAGACCTTGCAGCTTAAGAACTGCATCCCAACGTTCTTCTTCAGAAGTAGTTGGATTGCTAATGATAGCCTTAAGAGCTAGACGCTTTTCAGCATACTTAGCCACGAGCTTGGCACGTTTTGCTTCACGTGCTTTCATTGAACTTTTTGCCATTTCGCTACCCTTATTTCTTGAATGGGAAGTTAAAGGCGTCTAGTAAAGCACGGCCTTCTTCGTCATTCTTCGCAGTAGTAGTGATAACAATATCCATACCACGGATCTTATCGATCTTATCGTAATCGATTTCCGGGAAGATGATTTGCTCACGTACACCCATTGCGTAGTTACCACGTCCGTCGAACGACTTAGCGCTCAGACCACGGAAGTCGCGAATACGCGGGATTGCGATATCAACTAAACGCTCAAGGAACTCCCACATGCGTTCGCCACGCAGAGTTACCTTACAGCCGATCGGGTAGCCATCACGGATTTTAAAACCAGCAACTGATTTACGAGCAACAGTTACAACTGGCTTTTGACCAGCGATAGCAGTCATGTCACGAAGCGCGTGCTCCATAACCTTCTTATCTGCTACAGCTTCGCCAACACCCATGTTAAGGGTGATTTTCTCAATCCGAGGGACTTGCATGACACTGGTATAACCGAACTTCTTAGAAAGCTCAGCGATAACAGTCTCTTTATATTTATCATGCAGTTTCGCCATCGTTTACTCCAATTACTTAACGAGTTCACTGTTCGACTTAAAGAAACGGACTTTCTTGCCGTCTTCAAATCGGAAACCAACGCGATCAGCTTTGCCAGTGGCAGAGTTGAAAATCGCTACATTTGATGCTTGTATTGGCGCTTCTTTCTCAACGATACCACCAGTCACACCCATTTGCGGGTTAGGCTTCTGGTGTTTCTTGATCAGATTGATGCCTTCTACAATTAACTTACCAGTTGGTAAAACTCGAGTAACCTTACCGCGTTTACCCTTGTCTTTACCTGCTAGTACAATTACTTCGTCTTCACGACGGATTTTAGCTGCCATTTTGAAGCTCCTTACAGTACTTCTGGTGCCAGAGAAACAATTTTCATAAATTGTTCTGTACGCAGTTCACGCGTCACTGGTCCAAAGATACGAGTACCAATCGGTGCAAGGTTTGCGTTCAGCAATACCGCTGCATTGCGATCGAAGCGAATGACAGAACCATCTGGACGACGTACGCCTTTCTTAGTACGGACTACCACCGCGTTATACACGTCACCTTTCTTCGCTTTACCGCGAGGAATTGCTTCTTTTACAGAAACTTTGATGACGTCGCCGATACCGGCATAACGACGATGAGAGCCACCCAAGACCTTAATACACTGAACTCTACGAGCGCCACTGTTACAGGCGACTTCTAGAGTCGATTGCATTTGGATCATTTTAAGTGCTCCGCTATCGTTACTTCACTAATCCCATATTTGGGGCATTTTTAAACCATTTTAGACCAAATAACGTCTAAAATGGCGCGCAAGTATAACACCGCAAAAAAGGAATAGATAGTATTAAAAATAAAAACGGCCCCAAATCTAGGAGCCGTTTCGCTAATCACCTAATTAAATTAGGCTTTTGATACTACTTCAACCAGAGTCCAAGACTTAGTCTTAGACAGCGGACGGCATTCGCGAATAGTCACGATATCGCCAGCATTACACTGATTTGTTTCGTCATGTGCATGGATCTTAGTAGTGCGCTTGATAAACTTCCCGTATAGAGGATGCTTAACCTTACGCTCAATAGCTACAGTGATAGACTTGTCCATCTTGTTGCTAAGTACACGACCTTGCAAAGTACGGATTTTATCAGACATTATGCACCCGCCTTAGAAGTAATAATGGTCTTAACGCGCGCAATGTTACGACGCACGATTTTAAGCTGATGAGTCTGAGTCAACTGACCAGTGGCGTGTTGCATACGCAGATTAAACTGCTCACGCAGCAGACCAAGCAGTTCAGCGTTCAGTTCTTCAACGCTCTTCTGAGTTAGTTCGCTCGCTTTCATTACATCACCGTCTTAGTTACGAAGGTAGTCTTAATTGGAAGCTTGGCAGCAGCTAGAGTGAAAGCTTCACGAGCCAACTCTTCTGATACACCATTCATCTCATAAAGAACCTTACCAGGTTGAATCTGGCAAACCCAGTATTCAACGTTACCCTTACCTTTACCCATACGCACTTCAAGAGGCTTAGAGGTGATTGGCTTGTCAGGGAAAACGCGGATCCAGATTTGACCTTGACGTTTAATGTGACGTGTCATAGCACGACGCGCAGATTCGATTTGACGAGCAGTCAGACGACCACGTCCAACAGCTTTCAAACCAAACTCACCGAAGCTTACTTCAGTGCCGTTCGCCAGACCGCGGTTACGGCCTTTGAACATTTTACGAAACTTCATTCGTTTTGGTTGCAGCATTGCCAGCTCTCCTATTTACCGCGAGGCTTACGCTTCGGCTGCTGTTTCGGCTCTTCAAGCGCAGGTACAACGCCGTCTAGAACTTCACCTTTGAAGACCCAAACTTTAACGCCGATCACACCGTATTGAGTGTGACTTTCTGCAGTAGAATAGTCGATATCAGCACGCAGTGTATGTAGAGGCACACGACCTTCACGATACCACTCTGAACGCGCAATCTCAGCACCGCCTAGACGGCCGCTCACTTCAACTTTGATACCCTTAGCACCTAGACGCATAGCGTTCTGTACCGCGCGCTTCATAGCACGACGGAACATTACACGACGCTCTAGTTGAGAAGCGATGCCTTCGGCAACTAGCTTCGCATCTAGTTCTGGCTTACGGATCTCAGCGATGTTGATTTGAGCTGGAATACCAGTCAACTTGGCAACTTGGTTGCGCAACTTTTCAACATCTTCGCCTTTCTTACCGATCACAACACCTGGACGGGCAGTGTGAATGGTAACGCGAACACTCTTAGCTGGACGCTCGATAACAATCTTAGAGACTGAGGCTTGCTTAAGTTTCTTCTCTAGAAACTTACGCACTTCCCAGTCGCTGCTTAGATTGTTGGCATAATCTGATTTATCAGCGTACCAAGTCGAGATCCAAGGCTTAGTGATACCCAGACGGATACCATTAGGATGTACTTTCTGTCCCATTGCTAACTCCTAGCGATCTGACACAACCACAGTGATGTGGCTGGTACGCTTGATTATACGATCAGCACGGCCTTTAGCACGTGGCATGATACGCTTCATAGTTGGACCCTCGTCTACAAAGACCTTTCCAACTTTCAGCTCGTCAATGTCAGCACCTTCGTTGTGCTCAGCATTAGCGATAGCAGAGTCTAGTACTTTCTTAACAAGTACAGCTGCTTTCTTAGGGCTGAAAGTCAAAATTTCAAGAGCCTTAGCAACAGGCAGTCCACGAATTTGATCTGCAACCAAACGACACTTTTGAGGCGACGTACGGGCAAAACGATGTTTAGCTAAAACTTCCATCTAGAGTCTCCCGTATTAACGCTTCTTCGCTTTCTTATCAGCAGCATGGCCGCGATAAGTGCGAGTTGGTGAAAATTCACCAAGCTTGTGGCCGATCATCTCGTCAGTTACGAACACAGGTACGTGCTGACGACCATTATGGACAGCGATGGTCATTCCAATCATGTTAGGAATGATCATTGAGCGGCGAGACCAAGTCTTGATAGGCTTCTTGTCACCCGCTTCCATCGCTTTCTCTACCTTCTTCAGCAAGTGTAGGTCAATGAATGGACCTTTCTTGAGAGAACGTGGCATGGCGAATCCTCTTACTTTTTGTTACGACGACGTACGATGTACTTGTCGGTGCGTTTGTTACTACGGGTCTTATAACCCTTAGTTGGGACACCCCATGGGCTCACTGGGTGACGGCCACCAGAAGTACGGCCTTCACCACCACCATGTGGATGGTCTACTGGGTTCATTGCAACACCGCGAACTGTTGGGCGAACGCCTCTCCAGCGCTTAGCACCTGCTTTACCCAACTGGCGTAGCATGTGCTCGGCATTACCAACTTCACCTAATGTCGCGCGGCAATCAACTGGAACTTTACGCATTTCGCCAGAGCGAAGACGTATAGTCGCGTATGCGCCATCACGAGCTACAACTTGTACATAAGTACCCGCTGAACGCGCTAGCTGAGCACCTTTACCAGGCTTCATTTCAACAGCGTGAACAACACTACCTACTGGGATGTTGCGTAATGGCAAAGCGTTACCCACTTTGATTTCAGCATCGATACCAGACTGGATCTGATCACCAGCTTGCATGCCTTTAGCAGCAAGGATGTAACGACGCTCACCATCAGCATACAAAACAAGTGCGATGTTTGCGGTACGGTTTGGATCATATTCCAAACGCTCAACCTTAGCAGGGATACCGTCTTTGTTGCGCTTGAAGTCAACAATACGGTAGTGCTGCTTGTGTCCACCACCTACGTGACGAACAGTGATGCGACCAGTGTTGTTACGGCCACCACTCTTAGATTTTTTCGCCAACAGGCCAGCAAAGGGTTTACCCTTATGCAGATCGCTGCTTACCACTTTAACGACGTGGCGACGACCAGCAGAGGTTGGCTTACACTTAATAACTGCCATGATAATTCTCCTTTGCTTACTCAGCGCCGACGAAATCGATGTCAGCACCAGCAGCTAAAGTCACGTAGGCTTTTTTCCAATCGCTACGACGGCCAGTACGGGCACCGTGACGCTTAGTCTTACCTTTGTTAACTAGAGTGCGAACTGAATCTACTTCAACTTCGAACAACTTAGCTACTGCAGCTTTAATTTCAGCTTTAGTCGCATCGATAGCTACACGGAAAACTACCGTGTTGTTATTTTCAGCGCATACAGTACTCTTTTCAGAGATGTGTGGCGCTAGAATAACTTTTAGCAAACGTTCTTCGCTTATCATCCCAGCATCTCCTCGATTTGCTTAACAGCATCGGCAGTAACCAGTACTTTTTCGAACGCGATTAGGCTTACTGGATCGATACCAGCAACGTCGCGAACGTCAACTTTGTAAAGGTTGCGTGCAGCTAAGAACAAGTTCTCGTCAATCTCTGGAGTAACAATTAATACGTCTTCCAGCTTCATGTCTTTCAGCTTAGCCTTCAACTCTTTAGTCTTAGGAGCTTCAACACCGAATGACTCAACAACAACAAGACGATCTTGACGTACTAATTCAGACAGAATGCTCTTAAGCGCTCCGCGGTACATCTTCTTGTTTACTTTTTGGCTGTGATCTTGGGTTTTAGCAGCGAAAGATACGCCACCGCCACGCCAGATTGGGCCTTTAACAGTACCAGCACGTGCACGGCCAGTACCTTTTTGGCGCCATGGCTTCTTGCCAGAGCCAGTTACTTCTGCGCGAGTCTTTTGAGCACGAGTACCCTGACGCGCGTTTGCAGCATATGCTACAACTACCTGATGAACCAGTGCTTCATTAAAGTCACGGCCGAAGGTAGTTTCGGAAACTTCAAGAGCACTCTGTGCGTCTTTCAATACCAATTCCATTACTATCTCCTCAGACCTAAGCTTTAACGGCAGGCTTGATGATCAGGTCGCCATTAGTAGCGCCTGGAACTGCACCCTTAACCAATAGCAGGTTACGCTCAGCATCTACACGTACAACGTCTAGATTTTGAGTAGTTACTTGCTCTGCACCCATGTGGCCAGACATTTTCTTACCTTTGAAAACGCGACCAGGTGTTTGGTTTTGACCGATAGAACCGTTAGCTCTATGTGCCAATGAGTTACCGTGTGTTGCATCTTGAGTACGGAAGTTCCAACGCTTGATACCGCCTTGGAAACCCTTACCCTTTGATTGACCAGTAACATCAACTTTCGCTACGTCAGCGAAGATATCAACATTAAGCTCAGCACCTACTTCGATGCCTTCGCCTTCACCATCAGCCAGACGCATCTCCCACAAACCACGACCAGCTTCAACGCCAGCCTTAGCAAAGTGACCTGCTTCTGGTTTAGTGATGCGATTAGCTTTTTTGGTACCAGTAGTAACTTGAAGTGCACGGTAACCGTCAGTTTCTAAAGTTTTCACTTGAGCAACACGGTTAGCTGCAATTTCAATTACTGTTACAGGTATTGACGCACCATCTTCAGTGAAGATGCGAGTCATACCTACTTTACGACCGATAAGACCGATAGCCATCTCTCAAACCTCTTCTAAGGATCTCAATTAACCTAAGCTAATTTGAACGTCAACACCTGCCGCAAGATCTAGACGCATAAGTGCATCTACAGTCTTTTCAGTCGGCTCTACGATGTCAACAAGACGCTTATGAGTACGAAGTTCGTACTGATCACGCGCATCTTTATTAACGTGTGGAGAGATCAAAACGGTATAACGCTCTTTACGCGTTGGTAGTGGAATTGGACCACGTACCTGGGCGCCTGTGCGCTTAGCAGTTTCAACGATTTCCGCTGTAGACTGATCGATCAGACGATGATCAAATCCTTTCAGGCGGATACGGATTCTTTGGTTCTGCATTGACCAGAGCTCCTAAAATGGACACATAAAAAATCACCCTCTAGCTTCTTCCTTACTGGAAAAGCAGAGCGAGATGATTTAACCGTTCGACTCCAAATCGGAGTCGCTGTATTATTTTACGTCGGTTTCGAGAACCGACAAACTTCGCCTAATGGTTAAGGCGAGGGGCTATTATACTGATCTAACGCTGGAGATCAAGCCCGTTGAACGAATTAACAGCAGTTATGCATTAATCCTCAAAGTGGCGTGTATTATACTTATCCAGATCAGAAAAGCTAGTCTCCTCACCCGAGAAATTATAGGCAATAAAAAAGGCAGCCTAAGCTGCCTTTTTCAGTGTCTCTGTAAAATCAAACGCTATTAAGCGATGATCTTAGCTACAACACCAGCACCAACTGTACGGCCACCTTCACGGATAGCGAAACGTAGACCTTCATCCATCGCGATTGGGCAGATTAGGGTTACGTTCATCTTGATGTTGTCACCAGGCATTACCATTTCAACGCCTTCTGGCAGCTCGATAGTACCGGTTACGTCAGTTGTACGGAAGTAGAACTGTGGACGGTAGCCCTTGAAGAATGGAGTGTGACGACCACCTTCTTCTTTTGACAGTACGTATACTTCTGATTCGAACTGAGTGTGTGGAGTGATTGAACCAGGCTGAGCCAGTACTTGACCACGCTCAACTTCATCACGCTTAGTACCACGTAGTAGTACACCACAGTTCTCACCTGCACGACCTTCGTCAAGCAGCTTGCGGAACATTTCAACACCAGTACAAGTAGTCTTAGTAGTGTCTTTGATACCTACGATTTCTACTTCGTCACCAACTTTGATGATACCGCGCTCAACACGACCTGTTACTACAGTACCACGGCCTGAGATTGAGAATACGTCTTCGATAGGCAGAATGAATGCACCGTCGATAGCACGCTCTGGCTCTGGGATGTAAGAATCTAGCGCTTCAGCTAGTTCTACAATCTTAGCTTCCCACTCTGCCTCGCCTTCTAGGGCTTTCAGTGCAGAACCTTGGATAACTGGTAGGTCATCACCTGGGAAGTCATATTCAGATAGCAGTTCACGAACTTCCATCTCAACCAGTTCTAGCAGCTCTTCATCATCAACCATGTCACACTTGTTCATGAATACGATGATGTAAGGTACACCTACCTGACGAGAAAGCAGGATGTGCTCACGAGTCTGTGGCATTGGACCGTCAGTAGAAGCTACTACCAGGATAGCGCCGTCCATCTGTGCAGCACCAGTGATCATGTTTTTAACATAGTCAGCGTGGCCTGGGCAGTCTACGTGTGCGTAGTGACGAGTTGGAGTATCGTACTCGATGTGAGAGGTATTGATGGTAATACCGCGCTCACGCTCTTCTGGAGCGTTATCGATCTGTGCGAAATCTTTAGCTTCACCACCGTACGTCTTAGTCAGTACGTGAGAGATAGCAGCAGTTAGAGTTGTTTTACCATGGTCAACGTGACCGATGGTACCAACGTTAACATGGGGTTTACTACGTTCAAATTTTTCTTTAGCCACGATATATTCCTTTCTTTTCAGAAATACTCAGCCTTGCTGAGCAATAGCATTCAATTATGAGTTATAGACTAGTTTGCGATTATCCGCGCGCTTCTATAACTGATTTTGCAACATTCTGCGGCGCATCCGCGTACTTCAAAAACTCCATAGAGTATGAGGCACGTCCTTGGGTAGCACTACGCAGGTCTGTCGCGTAACCAAACATTTCAGATAGAGGCACTACAGCTCGAACGATTTTGACGCCGCCAATGCCGTCGTCCATTCCTTCGATCAAGCCGCGACGTCGGTTCAAGTCGCCTACCACATCCCCCATGTAATCTTCAGGAGTGGTCACTTCAACCTTCATACAAGGTTCCAGTAACACAGGGTCAGCTTCTAGAGCGCCCTTCTTGAAGCCCATGGAGCCGGCCACTTTAAACGCCATCTCGTTCGAGTCGACATCATGATATGAGCCGTCGAACAGCGTAACTTTAACGTCCAGCACAGGGAAACCGGCGAGCACGCCGTTCTTCATCTGTTCCTGGATACCTTTATCTACTGCAGGGATGTATTCTCTTGGAACAACACCACCAACAATCTCGTTGACAAATTCATAGCCAAAACCTTCTTCTTGAGGTTCAAGCTTCAACCAGACGTGACCGAATTGTCCTCGGCCCCCTGATTGACGAACGAACTTGCCTTCGGCTTCTACACTCGAGCGAATAGACTCACGATACGCTACTTGTGGTTTACCTACGTTACACTCGACACTGAATTCGCGACGCATACGGTCGACGATGATATCTAAGTGCAACTCACCCATGCCTGAGATCAGGGTTTGACCCGATTCTTCGTTGGTTTCAACGCGGAAAGAGGGATCTTCTGCAGCGAGTTTCTGCAGGGCAATCGCCATCTTCTCTTGGTCGGCTTGTGATCTTGGCTCCACAGCGATCGTGATTACGGGCTCAGGGAACTCCATACGTTCGAGAATAACTTTGTGGTCAGCATCGCATAGGGTGTCACCAGTGGTAACATCCTTCAGACCAATAGCCGCCGCGATGTCACCAGCACGGACTTCTTTGATCTCTTTACGGTCGTTTGCATGCATCTGCACCATACGACCAATACGCTCACGCTTCTGTTTGACCGAGTTATATACGCCGGAACCCGTTTCCAATACGCCTGAATAAACACGCACAAAGGTTAATGTTCCAACGAATGGGTCTGTCGCGATCTTAAATGCTAACGCCGAGAAAGGTGCGTTGTCGTCCGCTGGACGTTCAACTTCATTCTCTCGCTCGTCGATGCCCTTGATAGCAGGTACTTCGACAGGTGATGGCAAATAATCGATAACAGCATCGAGTACGGCCTGCACACCCTTGTTCTTAAACGCAGAACCACAGGTGGCCAGCACGATCTCATTAGCCAGAGTTCGCTGACGTAATGCAGCCTTAATCTCTTCTTCCGATAGCTCACCTTCTTCAAGGTATTTGTCCATCAGCTCTTCAGAGGCTTCGGCGGCACTCTCAACTAGGTATTCACGCATCTCGTTGGCTTTATCAACCAACTCAGCGGGAATTTCTTCATAAGTGAAGGTCGTACCCTGATCTGATTCGTTCCAGTTAATGGCCTTCATCTTGATCAGGTCAATGACACCCTTAAACTCTTCTTCGGCACCTATGTTTAATTGAATAGGTACACAAGTCGCTCCCAGACGGTTACGTATCTGTCCAACGACGCGTTCAAAGTCAGCACCAGCGCGGTCCATCTTATTGACAAACACTAAGCGCGGGACGTGGTACTTGTCCGCTTGTCGCCATACAGTTTCGGACTGAGGTTCAACACCAGATGAACCACAGAACACAACTACCGCACCATCGAGCACACGCAGCGAACGCTCAACTTCAATGGTGAAGTCAACGTGGCCAGGGGTATCGATGATATTGATACGGTGCTCGGTAAATTGAGCATCCATACCGCGCCAGAACGTGGTTGTTGCCGCAGAGGTGATGGTAATACCACGCTCCTGCTCCTGTTCCATCCAGTCCATGGTGGCTGCGCCATCATGCACTTCACCGATCTTGTGAGACATACCGGTGTAGAAGAGAACACGTTCTGTAGTTGTGGTTTTTCCTGCGTCAACGTGAGCACAGATACCGATGTTACGGTAGCGCTCAATTGGAGTTGTACGAGCCACGATTAAACCCTCTTTACTAAGGTAGGAACCTTAGTGATGTAAAACATGGTGCAGGCAAACGCCTGCACCAAAAGATTACCAGCGGTAATGAGCAAACGCTTTGTTTGCTTCTGCCATACGATGCACGTCTTCGCGCTTCTTAACGGCAGTGCCTTTGTTTTCGGCAGCATCTAGCATTTCACCTGCTAGACGTAGAGCCATAGATTTTTCACCACGCTTACGTGCAGCTTCAACTAACCAGCGCATCGCTAGTGCGTTACGACGCACTGGACGAACTTCACATGGTACCTGGTAAGTAGAACCACCAACACGACGAGACTTAACCTCGACTGATGGTCGTACGTTATCCAGGGCTGCTTCAAGGATCACTAGGTGCTCTTCGCCTTTCTTCTCAGCGACAACGTCTAGTGCCTTGTAAATGATTTTTTCAGCAGTCGACTTTTTGCCGTCCTGCATAATGACGTTGATGAACTTAGCCAGCAACTCACTATTAAATTTTGGATCTGGTAGGATTTTACGTTGTCCTACAACGCGACGTCTTGGCATAACAATTTCTCCGTATGCTTCAGGGACCCCAAAACTGGAATCTCAATTATCTCTAGCTTGGCCTTACTTAACGGAAAACGTTAAGACTTAGGACGCTTAGCTCCGTACTTAGAACGTCCTTGACGACGCTCACTAACACCAGCACAGTCTAATGCGCCACGAACAGTGTGATAACGAACACCTGGTAAGTCTTTAACACGACCACCACGGATTAGGATCACGCTGTGCTCCTGCAGGTTGTGGCCTTCACCGCCGATGTACGAAGTTACTTCGAAACCGTTAGTTAGACGCACACGAGCTACTTTACGTAGTGCAGAGTTAGGTTTTTTAGGTGTGGTTGTGTACACGCGAGTACAAACACCACGCTTTTGTGGACACGCATTCAACGCTGGCACATTAGTCTTGATGACTTTTGGCGAGCGAGGCTTACGTACCAACTGGTTTACAGTTGCCATGTATAGCTCCGAATCAGTTGATTAAACTCAACAGTAAGGTGTGAAAAATCTATATCCCACAGGTGTGGGACGCGAAATTTTAGAAAGGTAAGGGGTCGCTGTCAAGAAATAGCCAACTTTTTACCCAATTTAAGTAAAAAAAAGGCACCCGAGGTGCCTTTTTTACAATCTATTTACCCACTAGCACCGATTATTCGGAGCTGCCAGCCAGGTTCAATAGATCGGCAAGGTTCTGCTCTGCTTCACTGGCACTGATTGCCGGCACTTCTTCTGCCTGGCCATTCTGTGCAGCCTGGTTACGGCTGTTGTGATACGCATAACCAGTACCTGCCGGGATCAGACGACCCACGATCACGTTCTCTTTCAGGCCACGCAGCTTATCGCTCTTACCGCCTACGGCAGCTTCGGTCAATACGCGAGTGGTTTCCTGGAACGATGCCGCCGAGATAAACGACTCGGTCGCAAGCGATGCCTTGGTGATACCCAGTAGTTCACGGTCGAACTTAGCAGGCTCTTTGCCTTGCGCTTCAAGTTCGCGGTTAGCGATCTTAACGCGAGAGACTTCAACCTGTTCGCCCGGTAGGAACTCACTGTCACCGGCTTCGGTGATCTCACACTTACGCAGCATCTGACGGATGATCACTTCGATGTGCTTATCGTTAATCTTCACGCCCTGCAGACGGTAAACGTCTTGCACTTCGTTAACGATATAGTTAGCCACCTTGTGAATACCACGTAGACGCAGAATGTCGTGTGCAGCTTCTGGACCGTCGGCGATAACTTCGCCGCGCTCAACCTTCTCACCTTCGAACACGTTCAGGTTACGCCACTTAGGAATCATCTCCTCGTATGGCTTACCACCATCGGCAGGTGTGATCACCAGACGACGCTTACCTTTGGTCTCTTTACCGAACGAGATAGTACCTGAGTACTCGGCCAGGATGGCAGGCTCTTTCGGCTTACGCGCTTCAAACAAGTCGGCAACGCGTGGCAGACCACCGGTAATATCACGAGTCTTAGATGATTCTTGCGGAATACGTGCAAGCGCGTCACCCACGGCGATTTGAGCGTTATCGTCTTGGTTAACGATCGCCTTACCAGGCAGGAAGTATTGCGCTGGTACTTCGGTACCTGGAATCATCAGATCGTTGCCATCGGCACCAACCAGACGAATCGCCGGACGCATCTCTTTACCCGCGGTCGGACGTTGACCCACATCCATCACCACGATAGAAGATAGACCTGTTAGTTCATCGGTCTGACGTGTCATGGTGACACCTTCGATCATGTCGACGAACTTGATGCTACCCGCTACCTCAGAAACGATTGGGTGAGTGTGCGGATCCCAGTTAGCGATGATTTCACCGGCATTAACCGCTGCATCTTCTAGCTTCTCTAGGATAGTACCGTAAGGCACCTTATAACGCTCTTTCTCACGACCCAGTTCATCGATGATCGCGATTTCAGATGAACGCGATACGATAACCAGCTTACCGTCACTATTGGTTACATGCTTAGCGTTGTGCAGCTTAACGGTACCGGCGTTCTTCACCTGTACGTTGTTTTCTGCAGACGCTCTCGATGCCGCACCACCGATGTGGAAGGTACGCATCGTCAGCTGTGTACCTGGCTCACCAATTGACTGAGCGGCAACAACACCAATAGCTTCACCTTGGTTGATCAGGTGACCACGTGCCAGGTCACGACCGTAACACGCCGCACACACACCGAAGTCTGTGTCACAGCTGATTACTGAGCGAACCTTCACTTCGTCGACACTGTGCTTCTCAAGCTTGTCACACCATGTTTCATCCAGCAGGGTGTTACGCGGCGCAAGTACATCTTCGGTGCCGGGATAGTAAACATCTTCTGCTACCACACGACCCAGTACACGCTCACGCAATGGCTCAACAACGTCACCACCTTCAATCAGCGGCTTCATGGTCAGACCTTCGTGGGTACCACAATCGTCTTCGATAACCACTAAGTCTTGCGCAACGTCAACCAGACGACGAGTCAGATAACCCGAGTTCGCTGTCTTAAGTGCGGTATCCGCCAGACCCTTACGAGCACCGTGAGTAGAGATAAAGTACTGAAGTACGTTTAGACCTTCACGGAAGTTCGCCGTAATTGGGGTTTCGATGATAGAGCCATCAGGCTTAGCCATCAGACCACGCATACCCGCTAGCTGACGAATCTGTGCAGCACTACCACGAGCGCCTGAGTCGGCCATCATGTAGATGCTGTTGAACGAAGCTTGAGTTTCTTCTTCGCCATCACGGTTAATCACTGTCTCGCTAGACAGGTTATCCATCATCGCCTTAGAAACTTTTTCGTTCGCGCTTGCCCAGATATCGATAACCTTGTTGTAACGCTCACCGGCGGTAACAAGACCCGACTGGAACTGCTCTTGAATCTCAAGAACTTCGGCTTCGGCATCAGATACCAGAGTGTACTTCTCATCTGGGATAACCATATCGTTAATACCCACAGAGGCACCAGATACAGTCGCGAAGTGGAAACCGGTATACATGAGTTGGTCAGCAAAGATAACGGTATCTTTCAGACCCAATTGACGATAACAAGTGTTCAATAGCTTAGAGATCTGCTTCTTACCCATGTTCTGGTTAACCAGATCATAAGATAGACCCTTTGGCAGCACCTGAGACAACAGAGCACGACCCACAGTCGTATCAACGATACGGCGTGACTCGGTGCGCTCTCCGTCTTCACCGATAATGGTCTCGGTAATACGTACCTTGACGCGAGCATGTAGCTCGGCAACGCCAGTACGGTATGCCTTTTCTACCTCGGCAACAGATTCGAACGCCATGCCTTCACCGCGGCCGTTTACACATTCACGGCTGGTGTAGTACAGACCCAATACAACGTCCTGTGACGGTGTGATCACCGGCTCACCGTTTGCAGGTGACAGGATGTTGTTGGTAGACATCATGAGTGAACGTGCTTCCAACTGAGCTTCTAGCGTCAGTGGCACGTGAACCGCCATCTGGTCACCATCGAAGTCAGCGTTATACGCCGCACACACCAATGGGTGCAGTTGGATCGCCTTACCTTCAATCAGTACCGGCTCGAACGCCTGAATACCAAGACGGTGAAGTGTCGGTGCACGGTTAAGCATCACAGGATGCTCACGGATCACGTCATCGAGTACGTCCCAAACCTCTGGTACTTCGCGCTCAACCATCTTCTTAGCAGCTTTGATGGTAGTAGCCAGGCCACGACCTTCCAGCTTGCCATAGATGAATGGCTTGAACAGTTCGAGTGCCATCTTCTTAGGCAGACCACACTGATGCAGACGCAGAGTAGGACCTACGGTAATAACCGAACGGCCTGAGTAGTCAACACGCTTACCCAGTAGGTTCTGACGGAAACGACCCTGCTTACCCTTGATCATGTCGGCCAAAGATTTCAGAGGACGCTTGTTAGAACCCGTGATCGCACGACCGCGACGACCGTTATCCAGTAGCGCATCCACAGACTCTTGCAGCATACGCTTTTCGTTGCGTACGATGATGTCCGGTGCAGCTAGGTCTAACAGACGCTTCAGACGGTTGTTACGGTTGATCACGCGGCGATACAGATCGTTCAAATCTGAAGTCGCGAAACGGCCGCCGTCCAGCGGTACCAGTGGACGCAGATCAGGTGGCAGAACCGGTAGCACCTTGAGGATCATCCACTCTGGCTTGTTGCCAGACTGGTAGAAGGCCTCAATCAGCTTCAGGCGCTTAGTGATCTTCTTACGACGAGTCTCAGAGTTGATCGATGGCAGCTCTTCGCGCATCTCTTCAATCTCTTTTTCAAGATCGATAGCACGCAGCAGCTCAAGCACTGCCTCGGCACCCATCTTGGCTTCGAACTCGTCACCGTACTCTTCCAGTGCGTCGAGGTAGTTTTCCTCAGTCAGCATCTGACCGCGCTCGAGGCTGGTCATGCCAGGCTCGATCACCACGAAAGATTCGAAGTAAAGCACACGTTCAATGTCACGCAGGGTCATATCCAGCATCAAACCGATACGAGACGGCAGAGACTTCAAGAACCAAATGTGTGCAACTGGGCTTGCAAGATCGATGTGACCCATACGCTCACGACGTACTTTAGTCTGGGTAACTTCAACGCCACACTTCTCACAAATCACACCACGGTGCTTAAGACGCTTATACTTACCGCATAAACACTCGTAGTCTTTAACTGGACCAAAAATACGCGCACAGAACAAGCCTTCACGCTCAGGCTTGAAAGTACGGTAGTTAATGGTTTCTGGCTTCTTAACTTCACCAAATGACCAAGAGCGGATCAGATCAGGCGACGCTAGGCCGATCTTGATACCTTCAAATTCTTCAGTCTTGCTTTGCTGTTTCAGAAACTTTAATAAGTCTTTCACGTTTCTCTCCTGAAGGAGTTAAACCAGGCGCCCTGCTCTCGCAGAGCACCGTCTATTGCCAAACTTCGGCGATGGCCAAGTCTTACTCTTGATCCAACTCGATGTTAATACCGAGCGAACGGATCTCCTTCAGCAATACGTTGAAGGACTCAGGCATACCTGGTTGCATCTGATGGTTACCGTCGACGATGTTCTTATACATCTGAGTACGACCGTTAACGTCATCAGACTTAACAGTAAGCATTTCTTGTAGCGTGTAAGCGGCACCGTATGCTTCAAGTGCCCACACTTCCATCTCACCGAAACGCTGACCACCAAACTGAGCTTTACCGCCCAGTGGCTGCTGAGTAACAAGACTGTAAGAACCTGTTGAACGCGCGTGCATCTTATCGTCAACCAAGTGGTTAAGTTTAAGCATGTACATGTAACCAACGGTTACTGGGCGTTCAAATTCGTTACCGGTACGACCATCAAACAACTTACGCTGTCCAGAGGTTGGCAGACCCGCTAGTTCAAGCATGTCCTTAATCTCTTTCTCTTTCGCGCCGTCGAATGCTGGTGTCGCAGTCGGGATACCGCCTTTGAGGTTCTTAGCAAGACGTAGAACTTCTTCATCGGTGAACGAATCGATATCGACTTGCTGCTGCACGTCTTCACCCAGTTCGTACACCTTCTTGATGTAGCCACGAAGCTCTGCAAGTTCACGCTGCTCTTCAAGCATGGCTGTGATTTGATCACCAATGCCCTTGGCCGCGGCACCTAAGTGCACTTCGAGAACCTGACCTATGTTCATACGTGATGGTACACCGAGTGGGTTTAGTACTATGTCCACTGGGTTACCATTTTCGTCGTACGGCATATCTTCGATTGGGTTAATCTTAGAGATAACACCCTTGTTACCGTGACGACCCGCCATCTTGTCACCAGGCTGGATAGTACGCTTAACCGCCAGGTAAACCTTAACGATCTTGAGTAC
The DNA here is from genome assembly GCF_009831655.1 of Shewanella insulae. Lineage (GTDB taxonomy): Bacteria > Pseudomonadota > Gammaproteobacteria > Enterobacterales > Shewanellaceae > Shewanella > Shewanella insulae. The sequence continues at coordinate 33,989 of NZ_WRPA01000028.1, forward strand.
GCCAGGAGCCAAGTCATCACCTTGGGTGATCTTGCGGCGTTTGATCTCGAATTTCTTATCGAAATCTGCTTTCAGCTCTTCATGCTGCTCGGCAAGTTGCTCGAGTTCAGTCTGCTTAGCTTCGTCTTCAATGGTTTGTACCAGTAGTTGAGGACGTGGCAGCGCATCAAGCTCGGCTTCGGCAAAACCTGCTCCCAGGAGAAGGTTACGCGCACGGCCGAAGACACCTTCTTCAAGGATCTTGAACTCTTCGGTCAGGTCTTTCTTAGCCTGAGCGATGTGCATCTCTTCGATTTCTACAGCACGCTTGTCCTTCTCAACGCCGTCACGGGTAAATACCTGAACGTCGATGATGGTCCCCTTAACAGAGTTAGGGACACGCAGCGAGCTGTCTTTAACGTCAGAAGCCTTCTCACCGAAGATAGCGCGTAGCAGCTTCTCTTCAGGGGTCAGCTGAGTCTCACCCTTAGGCGTAACCTTACCAACCAGGATGTCGCCACCCTTCACTTCTGCACCGATATAAACGATACCTGATTCATCCAGCTTAGATAGCGCAGACTCACCTACGTTTGGAATATCGGCAGTGATCTCTTCGCTACCCAGCTTAGTATCACGCGCGATACAAGAAAGCTCTTGAATATGGATAGTGGTGAAACGATCCTCTTGCGCAACGCGCTCAGAGATTAAGATCGAATCCTCGAAGTTGTAGCCGTTCCAAGGCATGAACGCGATACGCATGTTCTGACCAAGCGCCAGATCACCTAGGTCGGTAGATGGACCATCGGCCAGTACGTCACCACGAACCACTGGCTCACCAACGCTACAACATGGACGCTGGTTGATACAGGTGTTCTGGTTAGAACGTGTGTACTTAGTCAGGTTGTAGATGTCGATACCGGCTTCACCAGGAGTCAGCTCATCTTCGTTAACCTTAACCACGATGCGGCTCGCATCGACATAGTCAATGTAACCGCCACGCTTAGCGGCAACCACTACGCCTGAGTCAACGGCCAGAGTACGCTCAATACCTGTACCTACTAGTGGCTTGTCGGCCTTAAGTGTCGGTACCGCCTGACGTTGCATGTTCGCACCCATCAATGCACGGTTCGCATCATCGTGTTCCAGGAACGGAATCAGAGATGCCGCCACAGAGATGATCTGCTGCGGAGATACGTCCATGTATTGAACGTCTGCAGCGCGCATAAAGGTTGATTCACCCTTATGACGACAAGCGATCTGCTCTTCAACCATACGGCCATTGGCATCGACTTCGATGTTGGCCTGTGCGATCACGTAACGACCTTCTTCGATAGCAGACAGGTAATCCACCTGATCTGTGATCACACCATCAACCACTTTGCGGTATGGTGTTTCGAGGAAGCCGTATGAGTTGGTACGCGCGAAGCTTGCCAACGAGTTGATCAGACCAATGTTTGGACCTTCAGGGGTCTCAATCGGACATAGACGACCATAGTGAGTTGGGTGAACGTCTCGAACCTCGAAACCTGCACGCTCACGGGTCAGACCGCCTGGGCCAAGAGCCGAAATACGACGCTTGTGTGTCACTTCTGACAGCGGGTTGTTCTGGTCCATGAATTGAGACAGCTGAGAAGAACCGAAGAACTCTTTCACTGCCGCAGAAATCGGCTTAGCGTTGATCAGATCTTGTGGCATGAGCTCGTTAAGATCGCCAAGAGACAGACGCTCACGTACGGCACGTTCTACACGAACAAGACCGACACGGAACTGGTTCTCAGCCATTTCACCAACACTACGGATACGACGGTTACCCAGGTGGTCGATATCGTCGACTTCATCGTTACCGTTACGGATTTCGATGATCTTCTGCATTACTGCAACGATATCTTCTTTGGTCAGGATACCTGTACCTTCATCGTCTTCGATACTAAGACGACGGTTGAACTTCATACGACCTACTTTAGACAGGTCGTAACGCTCTTCGCTGAAGAAGAGATTTTGGAATAGCGCTTCGGCAGCATCCTTGGTTGGCGGCTCGCCAGGACGCATCATACGATAGATCTCAACCAGGGCCTCTAGACGGTTAGTGGTTGAATCGATACGTAGTGTGTCAGAGATATAGGCACCGTGATCAAGCTCGTTGATGTATAGGGTGTCGATCTCTTTGATGCCGGCCATAGACAGCTTAGCAAGATCTTCCAGGCTGATTTCGGCGTTAGCAGAAACCAGTACTTCGCCCGTGTCTGGGTCGATATAGTCTTGTGCAGCAATCTTGCCTGAGATGTACTCTACAGGTACTTCAAGCTCTGTGGTGTTGGTCTTTTCAAGCTGACGAATATGACGCGCAGTAATACGGCGGCCCTTCTCAACTATAATGGTACCTTCAATGTCTTTGATATCGTAGCTTGCAGTCTCACCGCGTAGACGATCGGCAACCAACGCCATGACTAGGCTATCTTTCTTGATCTTGTACTGAACGCGTTCGAAGAACAGATCGAGAATGTCTTGAGTAGAGTAGTCAAGTGCACGCAGAATGATAGACGCCGCAAGCTTACGACGACGGTCGATACGTACAAACAGTGCATCTTTAGGATCGAACTCGAAGTCCAACCATGAGCCACGGTAAGGAATAATACGTGCGTTATAAAGCACCTTACCTGAAGAGTGGGTCTTACCACGGTCGTGATCGAAGAACACACCAGGACTACGGTGTAGCTGAGATACGATAACACGCTCGGTACCATTGATAACAAAGGTACCGTTTTCAGTCATCAGAGGGATATCCCCCATATAGACTTCTTGTTCTTTAATGTCTTTAACTGTGCCAGGCGCAGCTTCACGATCATACAGCACCATACGCAGCTTAACACGTAGTGGAGCAGAGTATGTAACACCGCGAATTTGACACTCTTTCACATCAAAAACTGGCTCACCTAGCTTATAGCTGACATATTGCAGCTCTGAGTTACCAGAAAAGCTCTTGATGGGAAAAACGCTACGGAAAGCGGCTTCTAAACCACGCTCACCTGTAGGATCTTGATCGGTGAACTTCTTAAACGAGTCCAACTGGATTGACAGAAGGTAAGGGATATCCAACACTTGTGGACGCTTACCAAAGTCTTTGCGAATACGCTTCTTTTCAGAATAGGAGTAAACCATGGGTTTCCTCTGATTGCGAGATGTGACCAAGACTGAAACAACACTGAGTTGCAACAGCACGTTTGCCCATCACCGTTGAAAGCAAGAACCTAACCAATAATCTCTGCTAGGGACTGCGAAATCTGGCGACAAACGGTGAATAAAAAATCGCCTACGCTTACAGCGCAAAAAAGGCCGACGGTTAAAAAACCGTCAGCCTCCGCCCGATTGCTCGGGAGGTTGTAAGTTAGAGTATAACTTACTTGATCTCTACTTGAGCACCGGCTTCTTCAAGATCTTTCTTCAGAGCTTCAGCTTCTTCTTTAGAGATGCCTTCTTTAACAGCTACTGGAGCTGATTCAGCCATACCCTTGGCTTCTTTCAGGCCTAGACCTGTAGCGCCACGAAGAGCTTTAATTACTGCAACTTTGTTGTCGCCGTGTGAAGCAAGAATTACGTCGAATTCTGTCTTCTCTTCAGCAGCGCCAGCGTCAGCAGCACCACCAGAAACAACAGCAGCAGCGGCAGAAACGCCGAACTTCTCTTCCATTGCTTCGATTAGTTCAACAACTTCCATTACAGACATTTCTGCAAGGGCTTCTAAGATTTGGTCTTTAGTGATAGACATAACAAAAAATTCCTAATTGTACTGAATTCAATTTATTTAAGCGGCTTGTAAAATTAAGCAGCTTCTTTCTGATCGCGTAGAGCGGCCAATGTACGAACGAACTTGCCAGCAGATGCTTCTTTCAGAGTCATCATGAACTGTGCTAGAGCTTCTTCGTATGTTGGTAGTTTTGCTAAACGATCAATGTCGCTTGCAGGGATTAATTCCCCTTCAAAGGCTGCTGCTTTGATTTCAAACTTCTCTTGCGCTTTAGCGAAATCTTTAAGAAGACGCGCAGCGGCACCTGGGTGCTCGTTAGAGAATGCAATCAAAGTAGGACCAGTAAACGTTTCGCCTAGGCACTCAAAATCAGTACCTTCAACAGCACGCTTAACCAGTGTGTTACGTACAACTTTTACGTAAACACCAGCTTCACGAGCAGTTTTGCGAAGACCGGTCATATCACCTACAGTCACACCGCGAGAATCGGCAACAACTGCAGATAAAGCACCTTTGGCAGCTTCGTTGACTTCAGCAACAATCGCTTTTTTGTCTTCGAGTCTTAATGCCATTGGCTTTACTCCTGGATTCAATCTAGGGATATCCCTAGCAATTACCATACTAAGTATTAAATACTCAGTTACTTACGGCGCGAATATCCAGGCAGAATAAATCTATCTGGGGTCCGACACCGTCTACGTAGGGAATTAAGCTAACGTTTATTCGTTAACACCTACGGTCTTGGACGTGAACCATTTACACGAATGAAAATGGTCCTCAACCCACAAGGTGCGCGCATTATAGACTAATCCCCGCACCTTGTAAAACAAGCTAAGAAATTAAGCAGTTGGGCTCAGAGTGCTCTGATCAACCGCAACACCTGCACCCATAGTGGTAGAGATGCTAACTTTCTTAACGAAAACGCCTTTCGCAGAAGCTGGCTTAGCTTTGATAAGCGCGCCTAGCAGAGCGTCTAGGTTTTCTTTCAGTTGAACAGTTTCGAAGTCCACTTTACCGATGGTAGTGTGGATGATACCGTTCTTGTCGTTGCGGTAACGAACCTGACCAGCTTTAGCGTTCTTAACAGCTTCAGCAACGTTTGGCGTTACAGTACCGGTCTTAGGGTTAGGCATCAGACCACGTGGGCCCAGGATTTGACCTAACTGACCAACAACGCGCATTGCATCAGGAGATGCGATAACTACGTCGAAGTTCATTTCACCAGCTTTAACTTGTGCAGCAAGCTCGTCCATACCAACTAGCTCAGCGCCAGCTTCTTTAGCGGCGTCAGCGTTGGCACCTTGAGTAAACACAGCAACACGTACTTCACGACCAGTACCGTGTGGCAGAACAGTAGCGCCACGAACGTTTTGGTCTGATTTACGTGGGTCAACACCTAGGTTAACCGCAACGTCAACACTTTCAACGAACTTAGCAGTAGCTAGTTCTTTCAGTAGTGCAACAGCTTCGTTGATGTCGTAGCTTTTAGTTACTTCTACTTTCTCGCGAATCAAACGCGCGCGTTTAGTTAGCTTTGCCATGATATTAATCCTCTACTACCAAACCCATTGAACGCGCAGTACCTTCGATTGAGCGAGTCATCGCTTCAATGTCAGCACCAGTCATATCAGCGGCTTTAGTCTCAGCGATTTCCTGGACAGCGCTACGCTTGATAGTTCCCACTTTTTCAGTGTTAGGACGGCCAGAACCAGACTTAAGACCAGCAGCTTTCAGCAGCAGGAATGAAGCAGGTGGAGTCTTAGTTTCAAAAGTGAAAGAGCGATCAGTGTAAACAGTGATCACAACAGGAATCGGCATACCTTTGTCGAACTTTTCAGTACGAGCGTTGAATGCTTTACAGAATTCCATGATGTTGACACCTTTTTGACCCAATGCAGGACCAACTGGTGGCGACGGGTTTGCAGCACCGGCTGCTACTTGTAGTTTGATGTAACCATCAACTTTCTTTGCCATGAGACATTTTCCTCAAGTTTGGGTACAAACGCTAACGACGACATGTCGATTAGCTCCCCGAAAATAATGGGTGCGGATTATACAAAAAATCCGCACCCATTTCCAATACGTTTTGTGCTTTATTTAATCAGCTTTTTTCGATCTGGCTGAAATCAAGCTCTACAGGTGTTGAACGACCGAAGATCATTACCGACACCTTAACGCGGTTCTTCTCGTAGTCCACCTCTTCAACGGTACCGTTGAAGTCGGCAAAAGGACCGTCGGTAACACGAACCACTTCACCCGGCTCAAACATCACGCGATGAGTCGGAGACTCTGTAGTCTCTTGTAGGCGCTGCAGAATCGCATCAGCTTCGCGATCAGAGATAGGCGCAGGACGATCAGAGGTGCCACCGATAAAGCCCATCACGCGTGGGATGCTCTTTACCAAGTGCCAGCTTTCATCGTTCATTTCCATCTGTACCAACACATAACCAGGGAAGAACTTACGCTCGCTCTTACGACGCTGGCCAGCACGCATCTCGACAACTTCTTCGGTCGGAACTAGCACTTCACCGAAGTAGTGCTCCATGCCGTGCATTTTGATGTGTTCAAGCAATGATTTGCATACACGACCTTCATAACCCGAAAAGGCCTGAACCACATACCATCTTTTTTTAGCTTCAGTCATATGAAATGCCTATACGCCCGTAATAAAATTAACAATTCTCAGCAATACAGCATCCATTCCCCAAAGGACCAATGCCAGTACGCCTGTTGCCGCCAGTACGATAAATGTCGTGTTTAGGGCTTCTTGACGCGTCGGCCATACCACTTTGCGCACTTCAATGTGAGACTCGCGAGCGAAAGTCAGCGCTTGTTTACCCTTCTCGGTTTGAAGCGCGATAAAACCTGCTATAGCAAATGCCACTACGACACCGATAGCACGAACTAATACACTAGCTTCGCTATACATCTGATTAGCAATAATGGCGGCCGCTAGTAGTACGACTACTATGCCCCATTTAACGATATCCAGAGAGTTTCCCTGGTTTTCAGTATTTGTTGTCATCGGTTAATTCCGTTACTCACTACGACCTGAGCTTAAGTCTGGTCAGGCTTTTAAAAACTCGCAACCGCCGAGATAGCCAAGACCATACCACTAACATTCTCCGAACTTACTCCCAGAGCAAGCAGTAAGCCCAGAGGGTCAAAAATCGGCCATAGATTGTATTCTTATTCCGCGCAGTTAGCAAGGCTCAGCCGCACAAGGATAATCACAATATCTGAGTGACCTAAAACAAAAAAGGCAGCCTAAGCTGCCTTTTTCAGTGTCTCTGTAAAATCAAACGCTATTAAGCGATGATCTTAGCTACAACACCAGCACCAACTGTACGGCCACCTTCACGGATAGCGAAACGTAGACCTTCATCCATCGCGATTGGGCAGATTAGGGTTACGTTCATCTTGATGTTGTCACCAGGCATTACCATTTCAACGCCTTCTGGCAGCTCGATAGTACCGGTTACGTCAGTTGTACGGAAGTAGAACTGTGGACGGTAGCCTTTGAAGAATGGAGTGTGACGACCACCTTCTTCTTTTGACAGTACGTATACTTCTGATTCGAACTGAGTGTGTGGAGTGATTGAACCAGGCTGAGCCAGTACTTGACCACGCTCAACTTCATCACGCTTAGTACCACGTAGTAGTACACCACAGTTCTCACCTGCACGACCTTCGTCAAGCAGCTTACGGAACATTTCAACACCAGTACAAGTAGTCTTAGTAGTGTCTTTGATACCTACGATTTCTACTTCGTCACCAACTTTGATGATACCGCGCTCAACACGACCTGTTACTACAGTACCACGGCCTGAGATTGAGAATACGTCTTCGATTGGCAGAATGAATGCACCGTCGATAGCACGCTCTGGCTCTGGGATGTAAGAATCTAGCGCTTCAGCTAGTTCTACGATCTTAGCTTCCCACTCTGCCTCGCCTTCTAGGGCTTTCAGTGCAGAACCTTGGATAACTGGTAGGTCATCACCTGGGAAGTCATATTCAGATAGCAGTTCACGAACTTCCATCTCAACCAGTTCTAGCAGCTCTTCATCATCAACCATGTCACACTTGTTCATGAATACGATGATGTAAGGTACACCTACCTGACGAGAAAGCAGGATGTGCTCACGAGTCTGTGGCATTGGACCGTCAGTAGAAGCTACTACCAGGATAGCGCCGTCCATCTGTGCAGCACCAGTGATCATGTTTTTAACATAGTCAGCGTGACCTGGGCAGTCTACGTGTGCGTAGTGACGAGTTGGAGTATCGTACTCGATGTGAGAGGTATTGATGGTAATACCGCGCTCACGCTCTTCTGGAGCGTTATCGATCTGTGCGAAATCTTTAGCTTCACCACCGTACGTCTTAGTCAGTACGTGAGAGATAGCAGCTGTAAGAGTTGTTTTACCATGGTCAACGTGACCGATGGTGCCCACGTTTACGTGAGGTTTGCTACGTTCAAATTTTTCTTTAGCCATGGTATTGCCCCAATTAAGAGATACTTGGTGATGAAATCTACATACAACAAAAAATCCGATGCCTATAATGTCATCGAATCGATTTAATTAAGATAATCAGGGAAGCTTAGTTTGGAAGGCTGAAGGCAGTTTATCGTGAACGGGACCCTGTTGGGTTGGCTCATAGATACGGGCACAATCAGCGAAAATTGGAGCGGATGGCGGGAATCGAACCCGCGTTATCAGCTTGGAAGGCTGGAGTAATACCATTATACGACATCCGCGCAACCTAACTAAGGTTACCTAACTACCTAGAAAAATGGTGGAGGGAGAAGGATTCGAACCTTCGAAGGCTGAGCCGTCAGATTTACAGTCTGATCCCTTTGGCCACTCGGGAACCCCTCCAGAGAAATGGTGCCGGCACCAAGAGTCGAACTCGGGACCTACTGATTACAAGTCAGTTGCTCTACCAACTGAGCTATGCCGGCGTGTCATTTCGGTAGCGGATATTAGGTAATCGTGAGCACAAGTGCAATACCTAATTTTAAAAATCTGCAAAAAAATCACCTAAACGACGTTTTTTCCGCCACGCAAGCACCAGAAAGTGCACTATTTACCCATTATCTCTAAACAGGTTAATCAGCCATTATGGAATCGTGTTTTTGATGTTGTTCCACCGAGGTCTATGGTGTACTGTGCCTTGCCTAAGGGGAGATTTCATTCATGCACGCCAACAACCAAATTCATAATGCACTCTATCTCGCATTTGCCCGCCAACAGTGGGCCGAGCTGCGAAAATCTGTGCCTCTGACACTCAGCGAATCCGATCTCGACGATCTGCGCGGCATCAACGAATCTATCTCTCTCGATGAAGTGACCGACATCTATCTGCCGCTAAGCCGCCTGCTGAATCTAATCGTCGGCGCCAAGCAGCAGAGAGGACTGGTATTGAATCAGTTTCTCGGTCGTGTGCCGCCTAAGCGCCCCTATATTATCAGCATCGCCGGCAGTGTCGCCGTGGGTAAGAGCACGACGGCGCGTATCCTGCAGGCGCTATTGCGTCAGTGGCCCGAGCATCCCAAGGTCGACCTGGTCACCACAGATGGCTTCCTCTATCCCCTATCCGAGCTAAAGCGCCGCGGGCTGCTACAGCGTAAGGGATTTCCAGAAAGCTATGATATGAAGCTACTTGTCGAGTTTATCTCAAAGATAAAGGCTGGTGAGAGTCTGGTGCATGCGCCTATCTATTCCCATATCAGTTACGACAGGGTGGCCGATACCCAACAGGCGATAGAACAGCCCGATATTTTGATCATCGAGGGGCTCAATGTACTGCAGACGGGGCAAGATACCCATGTCGCCATACAACAGCCCTTCGTCTCCGACTTTGTCGACTTCTCTATCTATGTGGATGCCGAGGAGCCGCTGCTCAAGGAGTGGTATATCTCCCGCTTCCTGAAGTTCCGTACCGGCGCCTTTAGTGACCCTAACTCGTACTTCCATCACTATTCTGAGTTAAATGACGATGAGGCCACCAAGATAGCCGCTAATATCTGGGACAGCATCAACGGTCCAAACCTGAATCTGAATATTCAACCCACCCGGGACAGGGCCCATCTTATCCTGCGCAAGGGAACAGATCATATGATGCACCAGGTGCTGATGCGTAAATAGGCTGGCAACAGATAGCCGACACTTGCTTACAGATAAACAAACGGCCATCAATTGATGGCCGTTTTGTTATGCGGGACGCATGGAGATCTCGCCGCCGACGAAGGACTTGGTGCCCTCCTCCGTCTTGAGCAATATCGCCCCCTGCTCGTCAATTCCGCAGCAGATCCCCTCGACGCTATGCTCTCCCATCAACAACTTGATAGGCTCACCGTCAAATAGGTCGGCCTCACGCCACCTTGACTGAAATGCCTTGAGCCCTTGGCGCTGAAACAGTTCAAGATCGGTAACTAACTGCTGCTGCAGCGCTATCATTAATTCGGTTTTGTCCGGCAATTGCGCTAACTCAGACAGGTCGCTCCAGGGTTGATCTATTTTATCCGCCTGGGCCGGCGACATGGAAAGGTTAATGCCTATGCCAATCACCAGATCGCACACGCTGTCAGCCTGACCACTCATCTCGATCAGTATGCCCGCAAGCTTCTTATGATTTAGATAGATATCGTTGGGCCACTTAACCCCAATGCCTTCGACGCCCAATGAACGTAGCACAGTCACTAATGAGCAGCCGACCACTAGGCTTAGCCCCATTGCCTGGGCCATGCCCTGAGAAAACTGCCAGTAGAAGGAGGTATAGAGATGGCAACCATAAGGTGATACCCATTGGCGTCCACGGCGTCCTCGCCCGGCAGACTGGTACTCGGCCACGCAGATATCGCCGCTGCTGAGGTCCTTCACATGCTCAAGCAGGAATCCGTTGGTACTGTTGATCTCATTGAAGTAGAAACAACGATTCTTGATAGAGGTCTTAAGCGCTGCCTCTTCGATAAACGAGATAGGCGTGGCTAACTTATAGCCCTTGCCTTTGACACTATAGATATCGACACCAAACTCCTCTAGGTTGGCCACCTGCTTACTGACTGCCGCCCGAGAAATACCGAGCTCACTGGCCAGCGCCTCGCCCGACACAAACTGCCCCTGGCTCAACAAGCGAATAATGTCCCGGCGACGGGCCCACTGATCATGCATCTGCTAATTCCTTCTGTCCTGTTGCGCCTATGATCCTAGGTTCGACTTCTAACCTTACGCCAAATTGCTCGAATATCCTATCTATCACTAGCCTTGCCAGGTCACACACATCCTGACCCGAGCAGCCCCCTTTATTGACAATAACTAAAGCCTGCTTAAGATGAATCGATGCATTGCCGACAGACAGGCCCTTGAGCCCAGCCCTATCGATCAACCAGCCCGCCGCCAACTTAATCTTTGAATCATCTAGCGTATAGCCTACTATGTCGGAATATTGCCGCTTAAGCGCGTCGAATGTTTGCTGGCTCACAACCGGATTCTTAAAGAAACTGCCGACGTTACCCAGCACGGCAGGATCGGGCAGTTTGGCCATTCGCGTCTCACAGATGCAATCGAACACCTCTCTTGGCGTCACCCCTTGGCTACGCTCGCTCAATTCTTGTAGTGGCCCATAACTCAGGTTGGGCTGCCACGCCTTGGGCAACACGAAGCCCACCCGCAAAATGACGGCGCGATGTTTAAGGGCATTCTTGAAGATGGATTCTCGGTAGGCAAACTCGCAGTCACCGCCTTTTAGTCGCTTTATCTCGCCGCTAACTAGGTCTAGATATTCGACCCAGTCACAGAACTGAGCCAACTCGGCGCCATAGGCACCGATATTTTGGATGGGCGCGGCGCCGACTGAACCTGGAATCAACGCAAGGTTCTCGAGCCCTGGCATCTCATTATCGAGACAGAAATTAATGAGATCATGCCACACCTCGCCGGCCTCAACCTTAAGGTAGTAACATTGCTCACCCTGAGTCACCTCAATACCTTTGGTCTCTACCAATACAGCAGTCCCTTCAAAGGTTTCGGTGAGCACAATGTTGCTACCACCACCTATCAGCAATATTGGCTCTTGCTGCTTAAAGGCCTGTAAACAGATGGCAACAAGCTCAGCCTCCTGCCTTGCTCGAACCAATCGAAGGCAATCAGCCTTAATGCCCAGGGTATTAAATTGCGTTAAAGAATGCGTGGTCTTAGAGTCCATAGAGGAAGCGTGTATTTGCCAATCAGTCAAAAAAGCCATTGTAACGTATCTGGCCCCGGCAACCTAAATCCCAACAAAGATTAATCTTACGGGATCGCAAGATTCTTATATGGATAGTTACAGATTGCGACGAGTGGAGTTCACAGAGTGAAAACTCGCGTCTTGGACTGTGCTTGTGGGTTATAAGGCACTATAAAAAATATCGGATACTGCCACAACACTTACCTCACATGGGGGCGTAAGACATCCGACTAGAACTGAACACAGGGAATATACATTCAGTTACTTTGTCAAAAGCAATAGAACCGTAGCAGCTTGAAATGACCTACTCGGTTCGCGCAGCGAACACATGGGGGTGAAAGTGAGGCTCTTTAAATACTCAGTATTTAGCCTCACTTGAACGCGGAGAAGCTATGCTTCGTAGCCGGAGACCCCGCTTAGCGGTGGGGCGACCACCATGGATGGTGGAAGTGTCGATATAGAAGGAGCATTTATCGACCGACGTCGGGAGTAGGCGCCTGTCATGGCCAGCTTCGAGCAAAGCTCTCCGCGTTCATCCCTTGCATCAAACTTCGTTTGATAAACGCAAGTGCTTCACCATACGACCACCACGGACGGTGGAAGTGTCGATTATGCAGGAT
>NZ_WRPA01000029.1 GCF_009831655.1 Shewanella insulae
GAGATCGCCACCACTCCAGCTGATGTCATCGTTATACACCTCGGTGACGCTGTGGGTGTTGTTGACATCCACGTCGGTGAAGCTGAGTGCGCCGCTGTCGGTGAGGTTAGGATTGCTGGCATCTTCCACCACGCCGCCGCTGGCATCCACGGTGAGTACCGGCAGGTCATTGGTGCCTGTGATGGTAATGGTCAGCGGCACGAGTACCGAGTCGCCGTCGCCATCGGTTAGTAGGTAGTTGAAGGTTTCGGTTATCTGCTGTCCCAGTGCGAGTGACTGTATTTCATTAGATCCGTTGTTCAGTTGATAGCTATAGCTGCCATCGGCAAACAGGGTGAGTACCCCGAACTGGCCTTGAATACTGTTTGTCACACTCAAATTAATGGAGGTACCCTGGCTGTTGGTTACGGCCGTTACCTGAGCGGAGTCGGCACCTAAGGTGTCGTTGATAAGTAAGTTACCGCTCGCCACTGTGGCGGTATCTTCGGTGACGCTGTTGCTATCGGCGAGTCCTTCTGGTTGGTCGTCGATGATATTGAGAGTGATGGTTCCGTTGGCGATGGCGCCTTGATTATCAATGAGTTCAATATTAAAGAGAAGTTGGATCTGGTCGTTATTGCTGTGGTCGGCGGCGTTATTGAAGCTAAAGTCGTAGGTGAATTGACCCGATGCGCTATCAAAGCCCGTGATGGTGAGAATGCCGTTAGGTGTATTGATCACTATTGGACCGGCGAACTGACCAGCGTTAATGATGTTAATGCCATTTATGGTCAGGCTGCTGATGCCTTCATCTGCCGCGGTTTGAATAGTGTCTGCAATGCTCGTTAATAGGGCTGAAGGAGAGCTACCTTGCGCAAGATTGGCTTCAAACAGCGAGAAGGTCGCAGAGGAAACCGTGGGCGCATTCGGCTGAAGTTCGGGAATGATCTCCTCTTCAACCGTGGTATCTGGTGTAGCGGTGAAGCCTGTGGTGTCCCAGCCAGCATCGGCGAGTGTTTCGTCACCGGTTCTGCCGACGGAAACGAAGTCGGAGCCTCCTTCGTTACCTGTTGTGCCTGCACCAGCTGCAGTTTCAGGTAGCCCCTGGGTTGGATCGTCGCCGGCCAAGATCTGGGCCTGTAGTGCGGCGATCTCCGGATCTAAGGCAACGGGTGTCTCGGCTAGTGGCTCGACCTCGCTACCTTGTGCCTGGCTGTCGTCGTTGCTCACCGTTGTGTCTTGATTAAGTGTCTCTTGTATCAAGTTGGCTTGAGTTGACGAAGAGCCATCTTCATATTCAAGATTAAACTTAACATTGGGTGAAAATATAAGTTGCTCCCCGGCATGGATCAGGTCGCCTATTTTTACCTCTCTGATATTTCCTTGTTCATCTTTAACCTTGAGTTCGCCTACAAGGTTAACAACTACTGCATCCTGTGTTGTGATTGAAGCACCCATAATCATTTCTCGCTCTACAAAGAGTAAAATCAAGAGCAAAAGAGTTCTGTTTTGCGCTTGCTATTGGTATATCCACGTGGTTTATCCCTTTAAGTGTGGTTGGCATTAAATAGCTGTCAAATAGCGGCAATTAAGGAAAAAATGGGGCGAAATAGTGTGTTTTTGTAAAAATACAACTAATTAATTGTTTTAATGCGGGTTATATGTAAGGAAGCTGATTGGGAGCATTTTTATAAACAAAAAACCACCAGTAAAGGTGGTTTCTTAGTTAAAAACAGTATAAAAAAGCGTCAAAATATTGCCGCTTTTCGGTAATTCTGCAGTGCTTGGTTCTGTTCTCCCAGGTGTTCGCAGGCCTCGGCCAGCGCCAGCCAGCGCTGTTTAGTGGGGGATTGCAGGCAGACTTTAGACCACCATTTCTGAGATTCTCTGAACTCCTTGCTCTGATCGTACAGTGCGGCGATACAGGCCTGGTATTCGGTTTGCTCACCAAGTTTCTTTTCAAGTTCAAAAAGTTGCTTTCTAGCATCAAGATCGGCTGGGGTCAGTATCTGGGGCAATGCGGCGAAGATTGCCTGACTCGGCTGTTGTTTCGTTTGTTTCATCAGGAGTTTGATTGCCTCCTCTCTACGCTCGAATTTAGCCAAGCCCAGGGCATATTGTGCAATAAACTCGGTTTGCTTGCGTTCTGCGCGGCTAAGCCAGTGCCAGGCCTTTTCTAACGCCTGTTCATTTTGATCTGCTGCCTGCTTAAGCAGTGCCAGGTTGACCTCGGCGTTGAGCTGTTGATGCTCTGTTTCATCTATGATTCCGCGCTTCCTAACGATGGGAAGCAGAAGCTTGAGTGCAGACCAATCCTCTTGAGCACGGTAGAGATCGAGTGCCAATCCTAATACCGGGGGCTTGCTCTTGCTGGTTGGATTGAGCTCGTCTAACAGGGCGCGCGCCTGAGTGAGTTCCCCCTGCTGTAACAGGTATCTTACTCTGGTTGTGAGTACCGCCTTGTAGGCCGTAGGATCTTTGGCTGCCTCGCTGAGGTAATGATCGCGGGCGTCATGATCTTTTCTGTGCTGGGCGGCTCGGGCGGCAGCCAACAGGTTCAAAGCCGGGATCTCGCCTTTATCTGCGCCTCTGGCCATCGCCTTCTCGGCGGTAGACCAATCCTCTTCGGCCAGGGCCAAGGCGCCCGTGAGGGTATGCTTTCTTGCGGCCTTACGGCGCCATTTCTCCGGCAGCAGTCGGCTGTTTAGGACCAAGTTTATAGTCCAGACGATCAGCATCTCGAGCAGTACCAGGGTGACGTAAAACATGACTGCGGCAAATAGCGCGAATACCAGGCTGGTTTCCAGTTCATAGTCGCCGATGGCGATATAGATATAGCCTTTTAGCCAAGAGAGATAGGGGCTGGCTATTAAGCCTATGATGACGATTATCAGGTAGATCAAGGCCCTTATCATAGCGAAGCCCCCCGATCTTTAATCAGGCCACCATGGGTGACCAATTGCTGTAGCAGAGGCGTCGCGGCAAATTGCTCTATTGTCGGTGACTGAATCTCCAGAGTGGCCAAGGCGTCTAGCGCGGCCAGAGTCTGTTCAGTTTTATTGTCGCCAAGATCGAAATATTGGAAAATCCATTTTCTTGCCAGTGTCACCGACTGACGGTAGTTCACCTGATCCTGACGGAAGAGGGCCAGTTGGGCCTGTAGGAGTTTGTTGCGAATATTTTCAACCAGATACCACTGTTGATCCGGCGCCAGTAGCGGTGCGGGGTCTGTGGTGCGTTTGCGTATGATGACAAATTCTTCGATGAGTGCCTGCCAGGACTTGGCTAGATTTGTCTGCCAGTCATCGATAGATTCGGTGACTTGCAGTGAATCATCTTTAGCGTTGATCTTGGACTCGCTACGATTGACCTTGAGTTTCGGCAGACGCTCTATGATGGTATCCAGGCTGAGTACGGTGCCGGCGACATCGGTACTCTTGATGGCGGCGACATCACTCATGTCTCGCGCCAAGGCCTTACGGATAGGCGTAAGCGACGGATCTTTCATGGTTTCGATGCGATCGTCGGCAGCTTCCAGCAGGCTAAGCGCCGTCTGGGGATCTTTCTCTAGCCAAAGTTTATTGCCTGCCATTCTGACCAGGTATTTGGCTTCCTCCGCCATCCAGTGGTTAGGGTTGCGCTGTGCCAGCTTGTTGACCTGATCCTGCACCTCACCCTGCTTGGCTTGTAGCTGGGCAAGCTTTTGATCAAATTGATTTTCTGCCGTGCGTTGCTGCTGCTCTAAATGGGTGATGCGGGTACGTGGATCGTCCAACCCCTGTTGCAGTTGTTTGGTCAGAGCGGCCGTTTTTTCTTTTTGCTGCGTTAGCTCCTGATACAGGTAGAAGCCACCGGTTGCCGTGGCAAACAGGAGCAGCAGAATAAATACCAGATTAAAGAGGAATCCCCAGGAAACCCCACCGCCAGACGAAGCAGGCTTGGCCTCCTGGGATGCCGTCGAGTTGGCCTGTGGCGTCTCGGTAAAGGTCGCATCCATAGACTCATCGTGCTCTGTGGTGGCGACCGCTTTGCTCTCTTGGGTATTTTTGTCCATTTAGGCAGATCCTTGAAGACGAGGCGACATCGGCGAGCAGCTGAGTAAGAAGGTTTAGTCCTGTAAACCTAAGGCTGTGAGTACTGCGTCGCGGTTTGCTGCTTTTGCATTGGTGACCCGTATAAACCCTGCCGCAATGGCTTGGTCATAGACACGAGCGCTGGGCACTATAATATGACATGCGTGCAGCCAAGCAAATAACTCTTTGGGTACAAGTGTAATTAGATTAGCCAGAATTTCACCACTGGTAATCACTATGGTGTCAATTGCTTGCTCGCGCCATTCGTAGGGCGTGTGGGGGGCGAGCTGCGGGCAGGCACGGCGATAGACTTCCCAGTAGTCGACCTTGGCGCCTCGCTCTGTCAGTGAGCTGGCCAAGGCTTCCCGGCCGCCGACTCCCCGGACTATGGTGATCTGTTGGCCTTTTATGGCTTGCAGTTGAGCTAAAGTGAGTAGGCCTTCGGTTTGCTGACAAGACTCTGGGGCCTTTGTGGCTGCAATGCCCTTGTCTTGAAGGGCGCAATAGGTTGCCTGACCGACCGCAAAATATTGCTTATCCTTCGGCCATTCTGATGACAAGGCGATATCGGCATATTCTACCGCATTAGTGCTGATAAAAATGATGATATCAGACTGATAAAAAAGCTTTTTCTTGTGCTCATGATCGGCAGCGTTGTTAGCGACTACCTGTAGCAAAGGCGCTATGGTGAAAGGCACTTCACGCTGTGCAAGTGCCTCGGCCATAGACTGATTGCGCCCTTCTGGGCGCGTCAGTAGTAGCTTCATTTTTTACTTGGCGTATACCGCATCTAAAATGGCTTTGGCGCCCTTAGATAGCAGCTCATCGGCCAGAGCAATACCCAGCTGCTCCGCATCTTGCTTGGAGCCACTGGTGGCGCCGCGGATCACTTGGCTACCGTCTGGGTTACCTACCAGGCCGCGCAGCGACAGAATGTCACCGTCGATTTCGGCGTAGGCACCGATAGGCACCTGGCAGCCACCCTCAAGGCGAGTGTTCATGGCGCGCTCGGCGATGACACGGTAGCGAGTTTCGGTATGTTCTAGGGGGGCCAAGAGTGCCTTGACGCGTTCATCATCGGTGCGACACTCGATACCCACGGCGCCTTGGCCATTAGCGGGGAGTGAGTCCTCTGCCGAGATAAAGCTGGCAATACGCTCCTCGAGTTTGAGACGTTTCAGGCCGGCGGCAGCCAGAATGATGGCGTCATAGTTGCCGGCATCTAGCTTAGCCAGGCGAGTACCTACGTTGCCACGCAGATCGCGAATTTCGAGATCCGGGCGTGCCGCGCGGATCTGGCATTGGCGTCTCAGGCTTGAGGTGCCGACGATGGCGCCTTGTGGTAACTCTTCGATGTTCTTATAGGTATTTGAGACGAAGGCATCGCGCGGATCTTCACGCTCGCAGATCACCTGCAGTCCCAGGCCTTCGGGGAAATCTACCGGCACATCTTTCATCGAGTGCACGGCGATATCGGCCTTGCCTTCTAGCATGGCAACTTCTAACTCTTTAACGAACAAGCCTTTACCACCCACCTTTGCCAATGGTGTGTCTAGGATGACATCTCCTTTGGTGCTCATGGGTAGGAGCTCGACGACCAATCCCTCATGGGCTTTTTCTAGTTCGGCTTTAACAAATTCAGCTTGCCACATTGCCAGTGGACTTTTACGTGTAGCGATACGAATGACGTTTTGAGACATGCTCGATATTCCATCAGAGGCCATAGTTGCGCTAATGCTAACATTGCTAATTGCTATATGTAAGAAATGGCTGTCGATTCTTTGAAGTTCACCCGTTTAGCGTTTTTGCCGCTTGAGGAAAAAGTGTGATCTAGCTCTCATATACTTGCTGTTTCCGTCTAAGCTGTTAGCATGCTTATAGGTAAGCTAAATGGACTAGGTTGCTTGAAATTGAAAGAGCAAGAGCATTTTATCGCCACGGCGGAACGCTTAAACAAAGTGCGTTTAGCACGTGCGCTTGCCATCTTGACGCCTCTGCAGCGTCATCTGATGCAGCTGATCCCTGTGCTGTTTCACTATCACCGTAGTGACTTTCCCGGCTACAACGGCCCCATGACGCCCAGCGGCGTGTTCGAGTATTTCCCCAGCGACGATGCCCTAGAGGCTTGCCGCACCCTAGGGCTTAACGAACCCCAGGTGATACATCAGCAGCAGAGTGCACTCTATGGCGTCTATACCATGGGTAGCACCGCCAGCTTTGGTCAAAATCCTAAGAGTGATATAGACGTCTGGTTGGTGTATGACCCGACTCTGGCTGACGACGAAGTTGCCTCCCTACAGGAAAAATCCCTGCTGTTAACGGCCTGGTTTGGACAGCATGATCTCGAAGTTAATATCTATCTGGTTCATCCCAAACAGTTTCTCTTCAGTGCTGATGCTGGTGAGTTTCAGACCGCGAGCCTGGGCTGTGAAAACAGTGGCAGTGTGCAACACTGGTTGCTGCTAGAAGAATTTTATCGCAGTCATATCTGTCTCGGTGGTAAGCGGGTCGCCTGGTGGCCTGGGGCCGAGGCGATAGAGAGCCACCTCTTCTTGGGTGATGTGAGAAACTTGCCCGCCAGTGAGTACTTCGGAGCCTCATTATGGCAGCTCTACAAGGGATTGGATAAGCCCCACAAGGCGCTACTCAAGGTTATGCTGCTGGAGGCTTACGCCAGTGACTATCCCCAGAGTAACCTAGTGACTACCCAAGTGTGGCAACGCACCCTGGCGGGGGATTTCTCGGCATTCAACGATGCCTATTTCCTCCTGTATCAATCGATCGAACACTACCTGGAACACAAGAATGATAAGCGGCGTCTGGAGATCGTACGCCGCTGTTTTTATTTGAAATGTGGCATCAGGCTGACGGTTGCAGAGCATCCAAAAGATTGGCGCTACTATAAGTTGCAGTCGCTGGTGACGCGGTGGGGCTGGTCAGATAATTTGCTGCGCACCTTAGATCAATGTGCTAATTGGCATTGTGGCCAGTTGCAGTGGTTTAACGAGCAGCTCAATGAACTGATGCTTGGCAGCTATCAGACGCTGTTACAATTTGCCTCGGCCAACAAGTTGAGTGATAGCCTGAAGATCTCCGAGCTGGGCCTGCTAACGCGTAAGCTACATACCTATTTTAGCGAAGATGACAAGCAGATCATCAGCCTCAACCGACTCTGGACCCGTTCGGTAGCCGAGGCGCACCTCACGGTGATCTACAGCCGTAATAGCAAGGAATATTATCTCTATCGTTGTACTCCCGAGTCGAAGAACTTCATGGGTAATCGTGCGGTATTCCACTCCCATAGTAAGGCTAAGTTATTGATTTGGGCCAGTCTAAACGGCGTGTCGACCGCCCAGACCCAGTGGTATGCCTTCGGTGAAGGGAAAGGCCAGGATAAGGCGCTTACTAAGGCGGCTAAGCGTCTGCCAACTATCATGTCGGAGCGTCGCTGGCGGGCATCCAAACTGGATCTGTGTCAGCCATGGCATTTTCGCCAGCTACTGTTTCTCATCAACTTTAATCGAGACGAGACACTTCAGTGGCGGGGACAGGAGATCATCTTCGACTACATGAATGCCAACATCTTCTCCATGGGACGTCACCACAAGAATATGGTGCAGTCGCTGGATGTCATCTGCCAAAATAGCTGGGGAGAGTGGCATTGTCATCATTTTGAGGGTAATGAGGCCATCTTAGATGCCCTGGTCTATATCACCCCAGGGATGCAGAGGGCAACCCAGCAGGTGAAGGTGGATGTGGTAAGCTGCTCCAGCCGGCTCAGTACTCAGATCGAGCGTGCAGTCAGCCAGCTGGTTCAACGGGCGAATCGTATGTGTACCAAGGCAAAAACCTCCTCAACCATGGTGCACCCCTTGCAGGCGGGCGGGATAAAATATGGCTTGTTTTTCAACTCTAAAGGCATGGTGTATCAGGATCTGAGTGAGTCAACGGCCTTCTACCAACGACTCTCTAAACTGCGTATGCTGGAACTACCGCGACCTGATCTCGGTAACGAGCCCTTCAGTAAGATCCCCGAAGTCATTCAAGATTTTGCCGCCGTTGGCGCGATTCAATACTTCTTACGCCCAGGCAAGGAGGGGATAGATGTGTTTGTGCTGGATGAGAAAAATGAGCTGAATCATTATGTACAGCCAGGTAGTAACCTAGAGGAGCTGGTGAGTCAGGTGAGTCATCATCATGCCTTTGCCGACTCTTACCTGGATAAGGAACGCTTTAATCTACCGCAGTTCTTCCGTTTGGTCAGAGTCGATGGCCGACTGCAGGCGCAGCCCTTTGGGGTCAATGCCGACGAGGCAGCCATCGAGTTTTAACGCCGCCTTACAGGGTCAGTTCGATGCCGCCCTGACGCAGGATAGAGGCGAGCACGAAGGGCATGAATTCGCCAGCATCGCCACGCTCATCTAGCCATTTACCCTCGACGTAAGAGAAGTGGTATCCACCAAACTGTGTCGCCACCCAGATCTGATGCAGGGGCTCTTGCTTATTGATGACTATCTTTGATTTGTCCTGAAACTCAAGTTGCAGGACATTGCCTGAGGCATCGATGTCGATATCGGCATCTTGTTCATCGATTGCGTTCTCTATGGCATCTTCAAGTGCGGTAAACATTTCGTCGGCGAGTTGGTGATACTCTGAATCTGTCATTGCCATCTGGGCATCCTTCAGTGGAGTGGATTGTTGCAGAGCCCACATAGTAATACCAAATTTACCAAATATCTAACTTTGGCCGGGCAGGCGTGATGTTGAGGTTTTTCGTCGCTCGTCGGTGTCGTACTCTGCTTGGCGTAAAGGAGTGTGACGGTGCGGGCCCGCGAATGAATAAAAATATTCATATTCGGTTTTTTTAGGCTGGGTTAAGCTTGACGTTTTAGTCCTATCTCTGCAAACATCAGACAGACTCGATATTGGTCGTACGCGGGCGCGCCGGGCTAAGGGCAAGGGGTTAGTTTGATGGTGATGACGAGAGATTTTGCCTAGCAGGGATTTCGTTTGTCCGGGTGATGCCTGAAATATGAAATATAGATTTTTATGGGCTTTAGCGGGGATTTATCCTGTTTGGGGTAAAAATCATCTTTTTCTCTCCCGCTAGCCTAGATAATGCGTACAATCATGAGAAACATGATGAAAAAGGTACGGAGCCCATTGGCTACCGTGTGTGATCCCCTCGAAACTGGAATGTCTGATGTTGAATAAGATGAAACCGATTTTACTTATGTTGTTGGCGAGTGTGGTGCTGAGTGCCTGTGGGCAGAAGGGACCTCTATATAAATCGCCAGCGCAGGAAGACAACCAGAAGGCGCAGGTGGAACAGCCCACACCTGCAACCGAGCAGAATAACAAAAAGGATTAAGCCCAGTGGATCACTTTCTCTATCAACAAGATGAACTCTATGCCGAGCAGTGTGCCGTCGCCTCGCTCGCGAAAACCTATGGCACGCCGCTCTATGTCTATTCGCGCGCGACCCTAGAGCGCCACTGGCATGCCTTTGACAATGCGGTTGCCGACCATCCTCATATGATCTGCTATGCGGTAAAGGCCAACTCAAATCTGGCGGTGCTGAATGTTTTAGCCCGTCTAGGCAGTGGTTTCGATATCGTCTCCGGCGGCGAGTTGGCAAGAGTATTAGAAGCCGGTGGTGAGGCGAGTAAGGTGGTCTTCTCTGGCGTCGGCAAGACAGTGACCGAGATGGAGATGGCCCTGGAGGCGGGGATCTACTGTTTCAATGTCGAGTCGGCCGCCGAGCTTGAGCAGCTGAACCAGGTTGCCCTGAGGCTGGGCAAAGTTGCGCCGGTTTCACTTAGGGTGAACCCGGATGTGGACGCCGGCACACACCCTTATATCTCGACCGGCTTGAAAGAGAACAAGTTTGGTATCGCCATGGAGGAAGCTGAGGCAATCTTCCTGCGGGCAAATGAACTGCCAGGCCTGGCGGTGAAGGGGGCCGATTGCCATATTGGCTCGCAGCTGACCGAGTTGCAGCCTTTCCTCGATGCCATGGATCGCATGTTAGCCCTCATCGACCGTCTTGCAGACCAAGGAGTGAAGATTGCGCACCTGGATGTGGGTGGCGGCCTGGGCGTGACCTATGATGGAGAGCAGCCGCCAGAGCCAAGTGCCTATGCCAGCGCGCTGTTGGCCAAACTGGCGGGACGCGATCTTAAACTCATCTTCGAGCCGGGCCGTGCCATCGCCGCCAATGCCGGTATCTTCGTGACTCAGGTGCTCTACCTGAAAGAGAACGCAGAGAAGAATTTTGCCCTGGTCGACGGTGCGATGAATGACCTTATTCGTCCTTCCCTGTATAGCGCCTGGCAGAAGATCATCCCAGTGATCCCACGCCCAGGCGAGACCCGCGATTATGACGTTGTGGGCCCTGTGTGTGAGACGGGGGACTTCTTAGGCAAAGACAGGGCACTTAACATTGCCGCTAACGATCTGCTGGCGGTACGCTCGTCGGGTGCCTATGGCTTTACCATGGCATCAAATTATAACTCTCGCCCCCGCGCCGCCGAGGTGATGGTGGATGGCGATCGTCATTATTTGGTGAGAGAGCGAGAAAAAGTCGCGCAATTGTGGCAAGGTGAACAACTCCTCCCTTAAGCAGGGCGGGCCGGTTACTTTTTGAAGGAAAACACTTTTGATCCATTTCACCAAGATGCACGGTTTAGGCAATGACTTTATGGTGGTCGATGGCGTGACGCAGAACGTCTATTTCTCGCCTGAGCAGATAAAGCGCTTAGCGGATCGCAACTTCGGCATCGGTTTCGATCAACTCCTGTTGGTGGAGCCGCCCTATGATCCTGATCTGGATTTTCACTATCGCATCTTCAATGCAGATGGCAGCGAGGTCGAGCAGTGTGGCAATGGCGCCCGCTGTTTTGCCCGTTTTGTTAAGAGTAAGGGGCTGATCCATAAGCAGAAAATCAAGGTCAGTACCTCTTCAGGCAAGATGACGTTGCGCCTTGAGCGTGACGGTAGTGTCACGGTCAACATGGGGATACCTGTGCTCGAGCCGAGCCGCATCCCCTTTAACGCCAAGAAGACTGAGAAGACCTATCTGCTGCAGGCCCAGCTGCCCGAGGGCATGCAGACCTTCCTATGTGGCGCCGTATCTATGGGGAATCCCCATTGCGTGCTCGAGGTCGATGACGTGGCCAATGCCGATGTGGAACAGATAGGCGCCCTACTCACCAAGCATGAACGCTTTCCCAAAGGGGTGAACGTAGGTTTCATGCAGGTGATCGATGCAAATCATATTAAACTGAGAGTCTATGAGCGCGGTGCGGCCGAAACCTTGGCCTGTGGCAGCGGTGCCTGTGCGGCCGTGGCCGTGGGCCAACTGCAAGGCAAGCTCGCCAGACGCGTGCGGGTCGACCTTCCCGGTGGTAGTTTAACCATCAACTGGGAAGGCGAGGGTAAGCCCCTATGGATGACGGGGCCTGCCGAACATGTATACGATGGACAGATACAGCAATGAATGATGCGATGAACAAAAAAGCCGAGTTGCCCTTCGATGAAGTCTTGATCCGCGAGTATCTGCTGGATAATCCCGATTTCTTCGCCCGCTATCCTGAATTGCTGTTGGCGATGCGGATCCCCCACGAGCAGCGTGGCGCAGTCTCTCTGGTGGAACGTCGTCAGGAGATGCTGAGGGCCAGGGTGACTCAGCTGGAGGAGGAGATCACCTCCTTGTTGGCCATGGCCTCGCGTAATGAACAGATCTATATGTTCAACACCTCCCTATCGCTGAAGCTGTTGCAGGCCGAAGATCTCGGTGACCTGAGACAGATACTGTCGAGCGAGTTACAGAAGCAGTTTCAGTTTACCCATGTCCGCTTGATCACAGTCCATGATATCGACAGTGAACTGTCGAATATCTGGAGTGAGCGCCTGAAACAGGGCTACTACTTCGGCCGCCTGACTCAGAACGAGTCCAAGCGCCTGTTTGGCTGCGAGGTGGGCTCTGTGGCGTTGTCCCGCCTGTCACAGCAGTGTGGCCAGGTGATCTTTGCCATCGCCAGCCAAGACCCAATGCATTTCCATCCTGAAATGGATAACCTCCTGCTGGATCAGCTAAAACAGTTACTCGACCACCTGCTACCTAAGCTGTGAGACAGTGATGACAGCCGACTGGGTGAAGGAATTTGTCTCTTATCTGGTAAGCGAGCGCCAGCTCTCTTCCCACACGGTCAGAAACTATCGCTTCGAACTTGACCGGGTTGGCGAACTCCTTCCCGAGGGTTGTACCTGGGCAGAAGCCACCGACGAACAGCTACAAGCCGTACTCAATAAACTGCACCGCAAGGGGCTGGGGCCTCGCTCCATCGCCCTGACGCTGTCGGCCCTCAAGCAGTTTTGTCACTATCTGCTGCAAGAGGGCTATATCAGCAAAGATCCCTGTATCAACCTCAGCGCCCCCAAACAGCAAAAGCCCCTGCCTAAGAACATGGATCTCGATTCTGTGACCCATCTTCTGTCTATCGAGGGGGACGACCCGCTGGCGCTGCGAGACAAGGCGATCATGGAGCTGTTCTACTCTTCCGGCCTGCGTCTGGCTGAGCTGGCGGCATTGGATACCCGAGATATCGCCAGCGGCGAGCATCAGGTGAAGGTCATGGGTAAGGGCAGCAAGGAGCGTATCGTGCCCATCGGCAGCATGGCGCTGCAAGCCATCGACGACTGGCTCAAGGTGCGCTCGACCCTGCCCTGTGAAGACGATGCCCTGTTTGTCACCGCCAAGGGCAAGCGCCTTGCCCATAGGAGCATACAGGCCAGGCTAAACAAGTGGGGCCAGATGCAGGGGTTAAATGCCCGTGTGCACCCCCATAAGCTGCGCCACTCCTTCGCGACCCATATGCTGGAATCCAGTGCCGATCTCAGGGCGGTGCAGGAGCTGCTGGGCCATGCGAATCTGTCCACCACTCAGGTCTACACCAGTCTGGACTTTCAACATCTCGCCAAGGTCTATGACGGTGCCCACCCCAGGGCGAAGAAGCGAGGTGGCAATGGTTAGTGTGGCGATAGGTCTGCGACCCTTTAAGGCGATCAGCTTCGACTTAGACGATACCCTGTATGACAATCGTCCTATCATCATGGCCGCCGAGCAGCGCCTGCTAAGCTATTTGGCTGAAAAGCATCCATTGACCCAAGATTGGGGCCTGGATGATTGGCAGGCATTGAAGCGCAGTCTGATAAGACAATGCCCAAGTCTGGCTCACGACACCTCGGCGGCGCGCCTGGTGACCCTGGAGCATGGGTTTATAGCATTAGGTTACGGCAAGACACAGGCAGGTGACGCGGCGCAGCAGGCCCTGGCTTACTTTGTCGAGCAGCGATCCGATTTTACCGTCGCGCCCGAGGTGATCGCCAAGCTCTCTCGTCTGTCACAGCACTATCCCTTGGTTGGCATCACCAACGGCAATGTCGATGCCCAGCGAATAGGGCTAGGTGAGGTGCTGGAGTTTGTCCTGCATCCCGGCAATGGCACGCGTATGAAGCCCTATCCCGACATGTTCTATCAGGCCTGCCAACGGCTACATATAGGTTGTAATCAACTCTTGCACCTTGGCGACAGCTTTAAGGCCGACGTTCAAGGGGCACGCCGAGCGGGGTGTCAATCTGCCTGGCTGAATCCTGCCTTCGATAGAGAGCCTGGTGAGCCTGGATTGGGCTGTTTGCCCCATATCACCATTACCTCATTGTCTGACTTGTCATTCCTTATTTGATCGTCGTTATTGGTAACACTTTTTGCTGATTAAAGTTGTGCTGGTTTGAGCTTTATCTGTATCATATCTCTCCAACAAAAAATTAACATTTATACACGTGTTCGGTGATTTACAAGAAATATTGACAGGGAATTCCATGAAAAATGTATTGATAGTTTTTGCCGTATTAATGATGACAACCGCCTGCTCGATAAAACAGAGAGTCGACCCTGTTCAGGTGAGTCGTTCCGATGAAGTTTGTATTCAAAAGAATCCAGATGTGCGTCATGGTTTTCTTGATGAAGTCGAAAAAGTTTTGACCGAGAAACAAATCAAATATCGTGTATTAGATCAATTAGATGCAAGTCATCAATGCGAGTGGACTGCAACTTATACCGCTAATTGGGCTTGGGATTTGGCTTTATATATGGTGTATGCCGAAATTAAAATTTTCCATCAGGGACGCCTTGATGGGGAGGCTATATATGATGCACGTATGGGCGGGGCCAATATGAATAAGTTTATCGATGCGGAGCCCAAAATTAGGGAGCTTATCGAAGAACTGATAAGGCAGAAACAAGCTTCGTTGATTTGGTCTCCCATGCAGCAAGTTGCCATCTAATCTTTGTAAGGCTCCCTAATTGGGAGCTTTTTTGTAATGTGACAATTAATGCGTTTTTTTGCGTTGTATCACATCTCCCAGTAATTTTTTAACCTATTGTCAGCGCTCATATTTCAAGGATAGAGAGGACTTATGCGAACAAGGTTACTTCCCCTGTTACTATTGGCGTGGACGACGCCTGTTTTTGCCCATGGGATCACCCATGGTGCGGGCTTCATGACCGGCTTTAATCATCCCGTGCTTGGCTTAGATCATCTGCTTGCCATGTTGAGTGTGGGTCTGTTGAGTACCCAGCTGGGTGGACGAGCGATCTGGACGGTACCGTTGGCCTTCATGGGCTTCATGTTAGTCGGTGGCATCCTGGGACTCTACGGTGTGGCATTGCCCTTGGTTGAGCTGGGGATCGCTCTGTCAGTCTTGCTGCTCGGTTTGGCCATCGCCTTGGGCAAGCATATTCCGCTGCTGCTCGCCATGGGGTTTGTGGGACTTTTTGCCATCTTTCATGGCCATGCCCACGGCGCCGAGATGCCGACCTTAGCTAGCCCTGTGCTCTATGCGCTTGGCTTCCTCACGGGAACCGCTGTGATTCATCTGCTCGGGGTGGCGCTCGGCATCATAATGCAGCAGCTGAGCCGTAAGTTGCCGCTGCTTCGCCTCAGTGGCGGTGTGATCGCCTTGGTCGGTGGTTATCTGATCGTCGGCGTCTAGCCCGCCGTTTGGACAGGGGCGCTGGTTGCTGCGCCCCTTTCTTGCCAGGTTTTAAATCGCTAATTGTTAAATAGCTATGTTTTAAATAGCTATGTTTTAAATAGCCAGGGCCTTTGGGAAGAGGATGTTGTTCTCGATATGTATGTGTTGCTGCAGATCGGCGACAAACTCTTTCAGGCTGGCGTAGCAGATACGCCAGGTGGTGCAGGCGTGGGCTGGCGGCGTGAAGTCGTTAGTGAGGGCTCTCAGGCGCTCGACAATCTCGCTGGCCTCATCATGTTCATGCTCCATGGCATTGATGGGGTTGCCTATGTGACCGAAACAGCCGCTTACCTGCTGGCCAGCGGCCATGGCGCGGATAGCGGGGAAGAGGATCTGCTCCTCCTTCATCAGGTGGGGCATGAGATCTTCTATCAGGGCCCGTACCCAACCGGCAAAGGGTTTTATCTCGTCATAATGCTCGCCATGGGCGCGCACCATCTTCTGGCTATATTCGATGAGTAGTGGCGCCTTCTCACGAACATAGTCGTGGTGCGTCTCCTCGACGTAGTCGATCAGCTCGCCCAAGGGTAGCTGATTCAGGCTATCTTCCTGCATTCCTTCAGCCTTCACGGCCTGGAGCGCCGCCTCTACCTCGACGAGTGCGATGCCCGCCCGATCACAGGCCTTTGCCAGGGTGCGCTTGCCGCCACAGCAGAAATCGATACCAAATTGGCTAAATACATGGGCACGGCGAAAGTCGCCAGCCACTAAGCTGCCAACCGTCTCGTCGGCAAATTCTGAGGCCAGTGGGGACTGTGTAGATAAAGACATGGTGACTCCAATCTTAAAGCTGTATCTTAGATGTGTGTTTTGATGGTAGAGAGGTTGCCGATTAAATTCAACATAAACTTGAGTAATTTAGTCGGGATTGTTGGTTTAGTTGAGGCAGATCATGATCTATGCGCTAAGTCGTGAGCTTAAGAAGAGGAGTAGCTCGAAGGGGCGTATAGCGAAGCGGGAGATGGAGCGGCTTAAAGCAAAACGGGCTCACCATTGCTGGGGAGCCCGTTCAATACAGCTGACTAAGAAGTTCTTAGTTCATGCCATAGACTGCATTTTGTTGTTTTCAGTGGTATTCGGAAGTATCTGTTAAATATGAATTCTCTTTATATATCAATGACTAGGTTCACGGTTTTGTCTTCGTAGGTATTGGCTTGTTTTGGTTGCTATGGTTAGATGGGGGTACATATGGGGGTACATGGAATTGAGCCATTTGCCCGAGAACGTGAGCTTAAAACGATGTTGTATGAAACCACTTTGCGGGCTTTAGTTGGCAAACCTCAATCAAAAGTTAAAGAGCTAACAGATGGTAAAGGGCTCGGAGTTCGAATCTCTAAGCTTGGCAAGTTAAGCTTTCAGTTCCGCTATAAGATCAGTGGAAAAAGCAAGCGAATGGATTTAGGTGGCTATCCTGAGTTGTCATTGAGGCAGGCAAGGGACTTAACCGAAGAGTGTCGCTCATGGTTAGCCGAAGGGCATGATCCGAAAGTTAAGCGCAGTATGGGGCGTGAGAAGAGCTTAGCCCCTGTTACTGTTGAACAGGCGCTTGATTATTGGATAGAGAACTACGCTAGAGAAAATCGTAAACATGTTGAAAGAATCATCGTCCAATTTAAACGTCATATTTACCCCTATATAGGGCATTTTCCGCTGGAGCAAACAGAGACAAGGCATTGGATTGAATGCTTTGATCGTATACGGCGTGGAGTAAAGGGTAAGCGAAAGCCTGCGCCAGTCGCAGCAGGGCAAATATTACAAAATGCCAAACAAGCCTTAAGGTTTTGTCGGGTTAGGCGCTTTGCGGTCAGCCGTGAGTTAGATGACTTGATTGCCTCTGATGTTGGTCAAAAACAACGGCAGAAAGATAGGGTGTTATCAGATATTGAGATGTATGACCTAATGCGCTCAATTCAAAATGGCAAAGGCGCGTTTTATATGCGTTATTTGTGTCAGCTTTTGCTCGTGTTTGGGGCCAGAACCCAAGAGTTGCGTTTATCAACCTTTGATGAGTGGGATCTGGAGCGTGAGCTGTGGACAGTGCCTAAAGCTCATAGCAAAACCAATAAGATCATAATTCGACCCATACCCGCTAAAGTGAAGCCTATCATTGAATTTTTGTATAAACGTCATGGTGATTCAGGCTATCTATTAGGTGAATTGAAAAGTTGTGAGACGGTGAGCTGCTCCGGTGGGCTCATTTATAAGCGATTAAAACATAAAGAATCATGGTCGCTACATGATTTACG
The DNA here is from genome assembly GCF_009831655.1 of Shewanella insulae. Classification (GTDB taxonomy): domain Bacteria; phylum Pseudomonadota; class Gammaproteobacteria; order Enterobacterales; family Shewanellaceae; genus Shewanella; species Shewanella insulae. The sequence goes on from NZ_WRPA01000029.1 coordinate 17,396, forward strand.
CCGAACCTTTACAACCAAGCTTAATGATCTTGGTGTAGCTCCGTATGTTGTCGAGCAGCTGTTAGGCCATTCATTAGGTGGGGTGATGGCCATTTACAATCGTAGCCAATATTTACCTGAAAAACTCGCCGCCTTAAATATGTGGTGTGAGTGGTTAGAACTGTTGGTTAATCCCGCCGATAACGTGGTGCTTATCAATACAGCCAAGACAGGTTAACTCAACATTTTGTGTCAGCGGGTAAGCTTCACCTGTTATAGCGTGTAAAACATGATTTAACGGTTGTAGCGTGTAATTTATTTTTTAACGGCTACAGCGTGTAAAACTTGATTTACCTGCTACAGCGTGTAGATTGGTTGGTGATCTTAGTATTGAGTGAAGGGTGTAAGATGAAGGTGACGACCTCAAAGCAGTTAAGCAATTATCTAAAAGACACGCGTTTGTCTATGAAGCTGTCACAAAGCAAAGTGGCTAACAAAGTGGGTATCAGGCAAGACACAGTGTCTAGCTTTGAGCAAAATCCAGATTCTACTAAGTTAGAGACGCTGTTTAAGCTGCTATCATCACTTAACCTTGAGCTAGAGGTTAAGCCTAGAGCCTCTCAAAACGATTCTTCTGATCCTAGCGGTACTCTATCAAGCAACATTGATTGGAAAGAGGATTGGTGATGGCGGTATTAGACGTTTATATGAACGGTTATCGGGTGGGAGAGTTTACCAAGACATCCACGGGTGCCCATCACTTTAAGTATGATGAGGGATGGCTGAAATTAGCTGGGAGTCGTCCCATATCGTTGTCTATGCCGCTGCGTCATCAAGCCTATAAAGGTGATGAGGTATATAACTTTTTTGATAACTTGCTTCCCGATAATCCCGATGTGCGTAATCGCATTGTTGCTCGTCATAAGGCTGCTTCATCACAGCCTTTTGACTTACTGGCTAAAATTGGTCAAGACAGTGTTGGTGCGCTGCAACTAGTCTCTCATGGGCAAGCGCCCCATAACGTTAAGCAGATAGACTATAAGCCGCTTTCAGATGCCGCCCTAGAACAGGTATTGAAAGGCTATATGTCTGGCATACCGTTAGGCATGCTACGGGAGCAAGATGACTTTAGAATCTCAATAGCGGGCGCACAGGAAAAAACCGCACTGCTATATGCTAACGGGCAATGGTGCTTGCCTATTCACGCCACGCCAACCACACATATTATTAAACTACCTATAGGCACCATAAAGAGCCATTCATACACTATTGATATGTCAGATAGCGTGGAAAACGAGTATCTGTGTATGAAGGTCGCAGAGGCGTTTGGTCTAGCGGTGGCACAATGCCACATCATGCATGTTGGAGATATTAAGGCGCTCGTAGTTGAACGGTTCGATAGGCGCTATGCCTCAGATGCCAGCTGGATCATGCGTTTGCCTCAAGAGGATTTTTGTCAGGTGCTCAATGTGCCACCAGCCAAAAAGTATGAGAGTGATGGTGGCCCAGATATTCAGGCCGTCATGACTGAGTTATTGGGTTCAACCAACTCTGCTCGTGACCGATACGACTTCATGAAAGCCCAAGTGCTGTTTTGGCTATTAGGGGCTATTGATGGGCATGCTAAAAACTTCTCTGTTTTTATTGAGGCTGGTGGCGGTTATCGCCTAACGCCTTTCTATGACATTCTATCCATCTATCCCGCCATTGGTGGCAAAGGGCTTAACATACGTGATGCTAAGCTGGCGATGTCGCTAAAAGCCAGCAAGGGTAAAAAGACTCAGCTGGATAAAATATTTCCAAGGCATTTTATTCAAACGGCCAAAGCCGTTGGTTTTGATACAGACTCCATGGCCAATATCATGATAGAGATGGCAGACGTTCTCGATTTCGTCATTATGAAGGTCAAAGCAGAGCTTCCCGAAGGCTTCCCAGACCATATTCGAGACGCGATATTAGATGGCTTAAAGGCACGGGGAGCACGTATGACCGTTGATAATATCTGGCAGGCTTGCGGTTAAACCAAGCACTACACGCCTATTTTGCCGCTTATATTTAGTAAACCACGCCATAGTGCTTCGAGGCGCAGCCATAGCAAACAAGGGCGTCGGTCTCGAAGTCAACAAATGAGGCTAAACCCATAGCTTCACCCTCATCGCAAACCGCCTCGCAGTGGTAACAAGGGGTGGGGTATTTTTGCTCTCTCTCAAGCTTAAGCCTTAATGCATTCACCTCGTCGGGTGTTGCACTCAGCGGTAGGGTGTCGATGACCCGATCGTAGGTATAGCATTCATAGGGCAGCGGCCAAGCTGTAGAGCGCACATAGAACTTGATTTGATCTTCGTCTTTAAACACGCTCACAGCGTCACCAGTGCGAGATATACGATCGACTAAGTCAGTATCAAAAGTTTGCTTAAAAGTGGCTAAGCATGGCTGGTGGGCGTTTTGTTTATTTGCACGGGCGTTAGTTTCAGCGCAGCAACAGGCATCATCATTACAAAGTTCGGCGGCCACCAGCCGACGACAGTGTCGACAAATGACAAACTGTTGCGATTCATCGAGGCGACGATAGAGCGCGTTAAAGGTGTGCCCTAGCTGTTTTAGGTTTGGGGTGCGCTTGGTGTATATGGTCTTGTGGTCACAGCCTGTGGCGTTGTGGATATGCGCGGTCAGCGTAAACCGTTCTGGTAGCAGCTCAATGGAGTACAGCACCTGCTTAGTGATGGGGCGGTTGATGCTGTCAGTAAGGCTGAGGAGGGCGTTCAGCTCATGTGACCAATTCTTAGTGGCTATGTCGCAAGTGAAGTCTGGTTTAACGTAATATTCTTTAAAAGACAGCACCGATGACAAGCGCGTGATTAACGTCTTATCACCACTTACGCTAATGGCGTTTTGCGCGAGCAGCGAGCGTACTGTTGGGATCACATCGGCCTTCATCATCACCACTCCTGTTAGCTATGTTGGTTTGACTACGACTAAGCATGGCTTATCAAATCAATTTGTTATGCGCTTGCCATATTGCCGCATCATTGGTGATGTTAACGCGGTAAAAAATAATGGGAATCTCATTCTTGTATCTTTTTGATCTCGCGATGATTAACTCAAGGCGTATTGTGTATAATCGATGCCATTATCGGTTTATAACACCCCACTTTTTATATTGAGTCATCATGGTTGAACAACATCAACAAGAGCTAAAAAAGCAGCTTTGGAACATCGCTAACACCTTACGTGGCAACATGTCTGCCGACGATTTTCGTGACTACATCTTAGGGCTCATTTTCTACAAGTACCTGTCTGATAAGCTCAATAGCTATGCTGATACCCTACTTAAGCAAGATGGCTTTAGCTTCGCGACCATCGATGAAAACACGCCTGATGGTCAAGAGATATTAGATGCCGTTAAAGATGAAACCCTCGATAATCTAGGCTATTTCTTTAAGCCGTCCGAGCTGTTTCATGTAATCGCTGAGCGTGGCGAAGCTGGTAAGTTTATTCTCGATGATGTTACTAAGGTGCTTAACCATATTGAGCAAAGCACCATGGGGGCTGAGAGTGCCGATGACTTTAATGGTCTGTTTGACGAGCTGGATTTAACCTCAAACAAGCTAGGCAAGACACCTACTGCGCGTAATAAGTTGATTGCTCAGGTGTTAATACACCTTGATAACATTGACTTTCACCTTGAAAACAGCGAAATAGACATTCTTGGTGATGCCTATGAATACCTTATCGGCATGTTTGCTAGTGGAGCAGGCAAAAAGGCGGGTGAGTTCTATACCCCGCAAATGGTTTCTAAGCTATTGGCTAAGCTGGTGACACTTGATAACCCTGTAGTTAAGTCCGTTTACGATCCTACCTGTGGTTCGGGTTCTTTACTGTTACGCGTGGCCAAAGAGGCCCAAAATCAAGACATCAAATACTATGGTCAAGAGCGCAACCCAAGTACATACAACTTAGCGCGCATGAATATGATCATGCACGGTGTGCACTACTCTCGCTTCGATATTCAAAACGACGACACCCTAGAAACACCCTTGCATTTTGATGAGCGTTTCGATGCGGTAGTGGCCAACCCACCATTCTCCGCCGACTGGTCTGCCAGCCCTCTGCACCTTAATAACGACCGCTTTGCCGACTATGGCAAGCTAGCGCCAAAAGGTAAGGCCGATTTTGCCTTTGTGCAGCATATGGTTCATCAGCTTAACGATAACGGCACCATGGCCGTGGTATTGCCCCATGGCGTGTTGTTCCGTGGGGCTGCTGAGGGCCATATTCGTCAGCACCTCATAAAAGAGAAAAACTATCTCGATATGGTCATAGGGCTGCCAGCCAATATCTTTTTTGGCACCTCAATTCCCACCTGTATCTTGGTCTTGAAAAAGCGCCGTAAGGCAGAGGACAACGTGCTCTTTATCGATGCCAGCAATCATTTTGAAAAGGGCACTAACAATAACATTATGCGCGAGGAGGACTTACAGCGCATTCTCGATGCCGTAGTTAAGCGTGAGAGCATTGACAAGTTTGCTTTTGTAGCCAGCCAGAAAGATTTAGGCGATAACGACTATAACCTCAATATCCCCCGCTATGTCGATACCTTTGAAGAGGAAGAGCTGGTGGATTTGGCAAAGGTGGCTAAGCAGTTGGTGGACAATGATAAAGCGATGCTACAGACCGATAAGACCATCGCCGATTTCTGCAAAGAGTTGGGCATTGATACGCCGTTTGAGGTGAAGGAATGAGACAAAGCACTGAGCCCCAATTACGCTTTCCAGAGTTCAAGGATTGCTTTCAAAAAGTGAGGCTGGGGAAGGTAACCCTCAAAGTTGGAAGTGGAAGCACCCCCAAAGGAGGTGCGTCATCTTATGTCTCTGAAGGGATACCTTTAATACGGAGTCAAAATGTTAAAGATGGGTATTTAGATCTAACAGATACAGCAAAAATTGATTTTGCGACCCACTCGAAAATGAAAGGAAGTCATGTTTATTCTCACGACGTTTTATTAAACATTACAGGAGCCTCAATAGGACGTTCTTGTATAGTTCCTAGCTCTTTTGTTGAAGGCAATGTTAATCAGCATGTTTGTATAATTAGGTCAAAAGAAGAACTTCTACATTACCGTTACCTTAACCAGTTTCTAAACTCTAAATATGGTCAAAGACAAATTGATATATCTCAGGCTGGCGGAGGAAGAGAGGGGCTAAATTTTGAGGCTATTAAAGGTTTTGTGCTTCCTGTAATCAGTCACAAAGAACAACAAAAAATCGCCGATTTTCTCACCGCTGTCGATAGCAAAATCAGCCAGCTAACGGAAAAACACCGCCTGCTTAAAGCCTACAAAAAGGGCGTGATGCAGCAGCTGTTTAGCCAGAAAATCCGCTTTAAAGATGACGAGGGTAAGGCATTCCCTGAGTGGTGCGTTGAGCGTATAGGTAAATATTTAGAGCCTTATAAAGAGCTTGTTTCAGTCGATACTAAAATTCCAGTGTTAACATCTTCTAGAACAGGGCTGTACCCCCAAGAACGCGCAGTTATAAATGAAGGTGACTACGGCGTCGTCCCGCTAGGTTACTTTACCTATCGTCATATGAGTGACGATTTAGTCTTTAAATTTAATGTGAACCGTTTGTGGGATAAGGGGGCGGTAAGCAAGGAGTACCCAGTATTCAAAACTGTAGGTATGGACAGCTACTTTTTAGAGCTTCAGTTAAACGAAGGCAATGACTTCAAGCGCTTTGCTATCCAGCAAAAGCAAGGTGGAACACGTACTCGTTTATATTTTAAAAATCTTAAAGAACTAAAGCTGAATTTACCCAGCCTAAAAGAACAGCAAAAAATAGCTCAGTGTTTACAAGCTCTCGATAAGAAAATCGATGCGGTCGCTGAACAAATCGAGCAAACCAAGCTGTTTAAGAAAGGCTTGCTGCAACAGATGTTTGTGTAATTTATGCGCAAAGTCCGGACCTCGTTAGTGAGAGTCCGGAGTTCCGTAATTTATGTCCGGAGTTCATCGAGGGAGGTCCGGACCTTTGAATATGAAGGTAACGCCTAGTTCTTATGCCATACGACAAACCTTGGAACTCCTATCAGGAGCAATTAGACAAGCTGCGAGAGCGAGGGCTCGCGATTACGGATGATGCTAAGGCGCTCGATTATCTTGCTCGCATAGGCTATTACCGTTTGAGTGGCTATTGGTATTCGTTTCGTCAACAGCAAGCGGTCGATGGTAATCAAGTTAAGCTTGATGATTTCATTGCGGGTGCGAGTTTTGAACAAGCAGTTCAATTATATGTGTTTGATAAAAAGCTTCGATTGCTGGCCATGGATGCGCTAGAACGGATTGAGATTGCATTTAGGGTTGAGCTTGCACATTCATTGGGTGAACAGGATATGTTTGCTTACTTAAAGCCTGAGCTATTCCATGATAAATTTGCTAAAACGCTTAACCCCCGTTCAGGGCTGACAGCGCATCATAATTGGCTTACTAAGCATGCGGGATTGATCACACGGTCAAAAGAGAAGTTTATTGATCACAATAAGAGGAAGCATGGCTTACCGTTGCCGATTTGGATCGCCTGTGAGGTATGGGATTTTGGCACCTTGTCATTTTTGTATGGCGGCATGAAAGAGGCGGATCAAGACAAGATTGCTCAAAAGTTTGGTCTCGTAAATGGCCGAGTATTGGCGAGTTGGCTTAGAGCACTTAACTACCTGCGTAACTTATGCGCTCACCATAGCAGGCTTTGGAATCGCAATGTGGTTGAAAAGCCAAAATTACCGCCTGCGTCAGAGGTGGTATGGGTTGCACCTTTTGTGGAATATGACCGATTACGTTCTCGTCCCTTCTTGCTGTTTTGTATTGTCCAGCATTTGATGAGCCACATTAACCCTAACTCAACGTGGTGGGCTCGGTTGACCAATTTAATGGCGACTGAATTGCCTGATATGAAGGCTCTTGGGCTTGATTTGAATAGTATGGGGGTTTGTGAAGGCTGGTTAGAACTATTTGCCCCACTAAATCTACAGGATCAACAGGCAATAAAAAACCCCTAAGCAGTTTGTTCCTCAAGGGACGCTAACCGATAGGGGTCGTGTTGCTAGAGAATATAATTTAATTGTAGAAAATTAGCAAATATATTTGGCGTTTTTCACGCATGATAATGTGCAACGTGTGACGCCATCTGACAGATACGGATACTTATTTAAGCGCTCATATTGAGTGCTCATATGGATGCGATAGATGGCTTATCAAACAGAACAACAGCTAGAAGATAACCTTATTACCCAACTGAGCACTCAAGGCTTTGAGGTAGTGAGCTTGCCAGATAATGCGGCGCTTTTAGCTAATCTCAAAAAGCAGCTCGAAAAAGTGAATGGTATTGAGTTGTCTGACACTGAGTTTACTCAGGTGTTAGGTAAGCTCGAAAAGGGCAATATTTTTGGTAAGGCCAAGACATTGCGCGATCAGCTTGATGTGAGCTTAGATAACGGCGAGAGCTGTCATTTGACCTTGTTGTTTGATGCGTCTGAGGCTAGCTCACCTAACCGAAACCGATTTCAAGTGGCCCAGCAGATCACGGTTAAAGGGGTTTATACCAACCGCTATGATGTAACGATATTGGTAAATGGCTTGCCCTTGGTGCAGATTGAGTTGAAGCGTCGAGGGCTTGAGCTTAAGCAGGCCTTTAATCAAGTTAAGCGGTATCAAAAGCACTCTTACCACGCGAATCACGCGCTATTTAATTATGTTCAGCTGTTTGTGATAACCAATGGTGTGAATACCCAATACTTTGCTAATAACAGTGAGTTATCAGCCAAGCAGACCTTTGATTGGGCGGACGTCAAGAATCACCGAATCGCTAAGCTACCCGAGTTTGCTCATGCTTTTTTACAGCCCTCCCACCTCACGGCCATGCTGAGTAAGTACATCGTGTTAAACGAAACCCAAAAGTGTCTTATGGTGCTGCGCCCTTATCAGTTTTATGCCGTGGAGGCTATCGTTAAGCAGGTACAAGAGGCGGATGAGCCTCAAGAAGGGGAACGCTACGACAATGGTTATATTTGGCACACAACAGGCTCAGGGAAGACGCTGACCTCCTTCAAAGCAGCCCAAATTATTACCTCGCTGAGTGAGGTTGATAAAGTGGTGTTTGTGGTTGATCGTAAAGATCTCGACTATCAAACTGCACTTGAGTTTAACGCCTTTTCTAAAGGCTGTGTTGACAGCACTGACAATACCAAGATGCTGTTCCACCAGCTACTTGATAAGCCTGTGAAGCCACGTAAGGGGCAAAAGGAAAACCTTAAGCGCAATACTAAGCTGGTGGTTACTACGCTGCAAAAACTTAATAATGTGGTCACTAAGAAGCGCTACCTCGAAGAGATGGCTGCGCTACGAGATAAGCGCGTGGTGTTTATCTTTGATGAGTGCCACCGTAGTCAGTTTGGCGATACCCACCAAAACATCACTCAATTCTTTAAAGCTGCCCAGCTATTTGGCTTTACGGGTACACCGATATTTGCCAAAAATGCCATCGCCAAGAATTCAATAAAGAAAACCACCAAAGACCTGTTTGGCGAGTGTTTGCACACCTATGTCATTGTCGATGCCATTCGCGATCAAAATGTGCTCAAGTTTGCTATCGAGTATGTGGGGCGTTATCAGTACAGAGATGGCTCAAATAATAATTTGGATATTGAAGTTGAAGATATCGACACGAAGGAGCTTTTAGACTCACCTGAACGCCTAGAGAAGATCACCGATTACATTATCGCACATCATAATCGCAAGACTCATAGTCGCGACTACAACGCCATGTTGTGTGTTTCTGGTGTACCAGAGCTGATCAAATATTATGAGCTGTTTGCTAAGAAAAAGGCTGAGGGCAAGCATAACCTCAGAATCGCCACCATTTTTAGCTATGAGGCGAATGAGGAAGAGGAATACGAGCTAGGTGGTTGCGAGTTAGGTATTGATACCAACGAAGTACATGAGGCCTCAGCTAAATATCTCAATGCTGGGCAAGCCGCCAAGCTGCATAGTCGCGATAAGCTCGAGGGCTTCATTGGTGATTACAATAAGATGTTTGGTAGCAGCTATACCACTAAAGATAGCAAGCTGTTTTACGATTATTATAAGAACATTGCTAAGCGGGTTAAGGCCAAAGAGGTTGATATTCTGCTGGTGGTTAATATGTTCTTAACGGGATTTGACGCGCCTAAGCTCAATACCCTGTATGTTGATAAAAACCTTAAGCTGCATGGTTTAATTCAGGCGTTCTCACGCACTAATCGCCTCTTAGATGAGACAAAATCACACGGTAATATCGTTTGCTTTAGAAACCTCAAAAAAGCCGCTGACGAGGCCTTTACGCTGTTTTCTAATAAACAGCCGAAAGAGGAGGTAGAGACCCCGTTATACAATGAGTTGATAGCTGATTTTGACAAGGCTCATACCGCGCTAATGGCGATTACGCCAACGGTCGATGATGTTGATACCTTGCCAGACGAAGAAGCGCAAAAGCTCTTTGTGTTGCAGTTTAGAAAGCTATTACAGCTTAAGAATATGCTCAGTAACTTTGCGGATTTCGACATGGCCGAGACGGGCATGGACGAACAAACTTTTCAAGACTTTACCAGTAAGTATGCCGATTTGAGCCGCCAGATCCGCGAGAGCTCTATTAAAGAGAAAGTGTCGGTGCTAGATGACGTTGATTTTGAGTTAGAGCTGCTACATCGTGATGAGGTGAATGTCTCCTATATTTTGCACCTGTTGCGTGAGCTTCACGAAGAGGATAGCGATGATGAGAAAGCCAAGAAGCGCCAAGTTATCGCTAACCTCGTGGCATCTGACCCAACGCTATTGAGCAAAAAAGCGTTGATTGAGAAGTTTATGACTGAGCACCTTGACGGTATACCCATGGAGGGAGACGTTGAGGAGGAGTTTGAGTTCTTTTGGGAAAAGGAGAAGCGCATAGCGTTAGAGACACTTGCCAAAGAACAACAGCTTAACCAAGAACGTCTTATGAAGCTGGTGGTACGTTATGAGCTCAGTGATGAGATGCCTCTTCGTGAGGACTTTGCTGAGGCGCTTGAAACTAAGCCCACAATCTTACAACGCAGGCGTGTATTGCCAGTTATCTCCGATAAGTTTAAGCGATTTGTCGATACGTTTATGTCGGGGTTTTAGTCATACACTGTTACACGTCAAGCTTACCTGAGTTACTGGTGCCAGAGCTGATTATGGATTCGCACGCTTTTCAAGGTTTGCCTAGCTACCTTGTCACTGATAGAGGGTTGCAAAGCGTATCGAAAGCGCTTTGAAAGTCGTTGTAAGCCACTTTCAATACGCAGCCATGTACTAGCCAGCTAACCTCGAATTTGAGTGATCAAAAAAGTGATCATTGATTGTGGTGATCATCATTAATGATCACTTTTTTTTGTCTGGGCTTAGTATAGTCGTTAGCTTAATCAGTTGATTTTATTCATCGCCATCTTGGGTAACCCGCGCAACTGATCACAAAGTCAAAGTGATTTTTGGTCAGAAGGGGAAACGGTTAACATTTTTTTAACCCATTCTGTAGTAAAACAACGCTTGCTGACGGCAGTTTGGATTATGCCTGAAAGTTACTGTTGTGGCCTTGGCGTAATTCGACTGAAAAAGTACCCCTTAACCTTTGATGGTTTATTTTCTTTAGAGGCGTTTTTAGCTAGGTAGCTTAAGCGATAGAGCGCCGCTTGAAAGCTTGATAGGTCATTGCGTTTTACCATGTAGTAGCAGTAGTCTGGGAAGTGTGCCTTGGCGTCTACAACTAACTTAATTGCATGCATAGCGTAATCAAAGGTGATCTTAGTCTTGTTAGCATTGTGTCCATTGATAATGACAAAGCAGTGGTAGTGGCACTTATCATCCATGTTGTTTTGCTCTCTTACCCAACCATAAATGACTGTCTTATTGTAGTAATTAGTCAGTTTGCCGCTTATATTGCGCATGATTTTACCTATGATTTTGTTGTGACTAGGTGAGTCATACAGCGAGACATCAAATCGAATAACAAAGGCCTTTGAGTGCCGAGAGAGAAAGGCCGTTAAGGTTTGGTAAATTTTGTTTAGGATCTCTCTATTAAGGCCATCAGCAAAGTACATAACCAGCCAACCGAGTCCACCTAAACAAACTTGCTCACATATAAGTGGGCCTATGCTATGCGACTGACTGTTTGATACTGCATAAACACGTAGAGACATAATAGTATTTAATAACCTAGCTTAATTAATCATCAGGGGGCGCTGCGGCGCAGTAATGGCGCGGGGTTCACCCTTAAAATTTCGATTTTCTTGCTTCAAGAAGAGGTGAGAACAGCCCAACTTGTTGCATTTTATCGCTATAAAAAGGGCAATGAATGCCCCTTGTTATAACGACCATTTGGGGCATCAGTTCCCCTTTTGCTCCCATCGCAATAACTCTGATAGATAGACATACCATTCGTTGCCGTCTTTGAAGGCTTTAGGGCTATCGACTTGCTGTCTAAGCCAGCTTTGTATTGTTTTAGGTTCGCGACCTAAGTGCAGTGCTATTTGGGCACAGTTTAAGACAGGCTCAGGTTGATGGGATTGGGCGACTTGTTGGCATGGTCTAGGTTTGAGGCTAGTCATGAGCGCCTCCGGTTTGGTCAAACTCGACAACAGGCCGAGAGCGAATCCATGTGAGCACCTCACTGAGCTTCCAACCAATGGCATTAGGGCTTAGTTGTATGTGCTTAGGGAATTGCCCAAGGCGTTCTAGCTGAAAAGCATGAGCGCGACTAACCGATGTAAGAAATTCTCGCTGTTTTTCTTTGATGATAGGGTCTCTTAATTCGTCACTGCTATGGGGAGTAAATAGGCTCGTCTTCATTTGTATTACCTCGTCTTCAATGAGCTTGATTGCGTTTGAGGTGATGATTTTCGACAACGGGCAAGTAAAAACGAAATTTTAGGGGATTTTAGTATTTTGATTGGCTTTGTATGTGATAGCGCTGGTGGTCATTGCCACCAGCGTGCATATAGATTGATGAGCCTATTGCTGCTTAATGAAAGGCTTCAGGTCTTCAAGCCGCCAGCCTATGGTGCGATTTTTTCTCGTGATCGGGTGAGGTAGTTTTTTGGCTTTGACTCTGCGATGAACCGTTGACCTGTGACATTTAAGCAGCTGAGACGCTTCGGTAAGCGTTACCAACTTTTTAAGTTCAAAGTTAAATGGTTGATTAAGAGAGAGGCTGTTTTTCATTGCTGCTTATCCTCCTGAGCCGAACTGAACACCACTTCACGTGACTTAACCCAGTCCAGCAACTCTGATAGCAACCAAGCAACTGAGCGATTAGATACACGTCTACGCCTTGGAAAGCGGCCTTGTCTTTCGAGCTGGAAGGCTTGAGCCTTACTGATAGTGGTGATCTGTTGTCTCTCTTTTTCTTTGACTAGTCTGTCAAATACCAAATCGTTGGCGGCGTATACATCCATGTTGGCTAGATTGGTATGTTTCATTTGCATCTCCTCGTCTTCTATTGTCTTGAAGAGCACATTTTGACGAGGCAAATTGCGTGCACGAAATTTTAGGGGGTTTTAGTAAATTGAGAGTGTGGAGTTTTGGTCGGGTGAGTTTTCATGAAATATTTTAGGGAAGACAAACCGAGAAAAATGCGGAGGGCAACAAAGCAGTCGGGGTACATATGGGGGTACATATAAGCAAAAACGGGCTTTTCCTTTCGGAAAAACCCGTTTAAATACAGCCAGCTAAGATTAATTCTTAGTTCATGCCATACTTCTTTAATTTCTTACGCAGAGTACCACGGTTGATGCCTAGCATGTTGGCCGCGCGAGTCTGGTTACCACGAGTGTGTTGCATGATGATATCTAGTAGAGGTGCTTCAACTTCACATAACACCATTTCATAAACTTCTTCGGCTTCCTGGCCGTCCATTTGAGCGAAAAAGTTAGTTACTGCGCGCTTCACTGCGTCACGGAGTAACTGAGGCTTGATAGTGCCGTTAGCGGTTTCGATTTTGCCTACGGTAAGCTGATGAGCTTCTGGTTGAGTTGTCTGATCAAACATTCGTATTCTGCTCTTTATTAATTCTTTACTAATTCATCAAAATAACGCTCCAACATGGAACGTTGTTCTTCAACAGTTTCCAGCCGATTGAAGTCGGCTCTGAAAGATCTCTGCGCTTCTTGGTCCAGATACCATCCAACATGCTTTCTGGCGATACGTAACCCTTTGTATTCGCCATATAATGCATATAAATTCTTGAGGTGTTCCAGCATCACTTGACGCTTTTCGTCCACTTCAATGGGCGCTAGCTTATTACCTGTTTCCAAGTAATGTTGGATCTCTCTGAATAACCAAGGTCTTCCTTGAGCGCCTCTTCCTATCATCACGGCGTCTGCTCCCGTGTAGTCCAGCACATAACGTGCCTTCTCAGGGGTACAGATGTCACCATTTGCGACAACTGGAATAGAGACATTCTGTTTTATCGCACGAATCGTGTCGTACTCGGCATCGCCTTTGTACATGCATTGTCGCGTACGGCCATGGACCGCGAGCGAGGCAATGCCACTATCTTGCGCAATTTGGGCGATTTGAACGCCATTTCTGTGTTCGGGAGCCCATCCCGTGCGAATCTTCAGGGTGACTGGCACATCCACGGCGGCAACGACAGCCTGTAAAATCGCTTTTACCTGCTCTGGTTGCTGCAGCAGTGCCGAGCCTGCCAACTTCTTATTCACCTTCTTTGCAGGACACCCCATGTTGATATCGATGATCTGTGCGCCCTGTTGTACGTTGACAACGGCGGCGTGGGCCATCATATCGGGGTCGGCACCCGCAATTTGTACTGAGCGAATCCCATCTTCACCAGCGTGTGCCATACGCTGTCGGCTCTTGTCCGTGTCCCATACCTCGGGATTGGACGAAAGCATCTCTGATACGGCCAGGGCGGCGCCGTAGCGTAAACAGAGATTTCGGAAGGGTTGGTCGGTGACTCCTGCCATAGGAGCCACGATCAGCTGATTCTTCAGTTGATAGGGTCCAATCTGCATTAATCATTACACCTTGCGCTTCAAAGGGGCGCTATAGTACGCCTTTTTCAAGCCTGTGAAAAGGTCAATAAATGACCTGAGAGCAACTTTTTTGCTTGACTTTTGCGAGGTGAGAAGTCTGTGGCGGCCTTGCGGCCGCTGGCTTTTACCCCTATTTGCGTCTGCCTGTCAAGCGGCTCCAATCCTCTTTGTGAACTGGTGCGTCCATGTCGAACCACTGAGCATAATACTGGCTGATCTCGTCGGCCTGTTCCTTTAATAGGCCTGAGAGTGCCAGCAGACCACCGGGCTGTACCTTTTCTGCTATCAGCGGTGCCAGTTCGCGCAGCGGGCCGGCAAGGATGTTGGCCACCAGGACCTCTGCCTTAAGATCGGCTGGCTGGTCTTGGGGCAGATACAGGTCTAGCTTGTTGGCCACCTGGTTGCGTTCGGCGTTGGCCTTGGAGGCCTCGATCGCCTGGTAGTCGATGTCGATACCGGTAACCTTGGCGGCGCCCAGCTTGAGCGCGGCGACGGCGAGAATACCTGAGCCGCAGCCAAAATCGATCGCCTCTTTATCTTTTAGGTCCAGGCTGTCCAACCATTCAAGACACAGGGCGGTGGTTGGGTGGGTGCCGGTACCGAAGGCCAGGCCGGGATCCAGCATGACGTTGACCGCTTCTGGGTCGGGCACTTCGCGCCAGCTTGGGCAGATCCATAGGCGGCGACCGAATTGAATGGGGTGGAAGTTGTCCATCCATTCTCTTTCCCAGTCCTTGTCTTCGACCTGCTCTATCTTATGGCTGAAGTCGGCGCCTAAATAAGGTTGCAGCTTGAGCATCTCCACCACGGGGGCCAGGTCATAGTCGGCCTCGAACAGGGCGGTGATCACAGTATGGCTCCACAGCGGAGTCTCACCTAGGTTAGGCTCGTAAATAGGGGTGTCTTTACCATCTTCATAGGTGATCGACAGCGAACCTAGCTCCATCAGCATGTCGCTGAGTTGCTCGGCGTGTTGGTTATCTGTGTCTATCTTTAACTGGATCCAGGCCATGGGATCTTCTCTCTAAGGTCAATATAAGGTCAATAATGGCCCTATTGTAAACCAAGCCTAAGGTAAAGGCCGAGGAATCTGTGCTGAAACTGAAATTTGAGGGATTTAGCATCTAAATTCAATCGGATAATTTGGTAAATTTTTTTTGATTGTATTGTTTGAAATGGGTGTTTAAATAACTGATTAGTATTGGGTAAATGGTTTTACCTTTGTTTTGTTGTCGATGGATTGTTTGTGATCGGCGTCAAATGTTGCACCTTGGCTTGGTGAGTTGTCTCACGCTTTTCAGGCTTATCTGTAGGCAGCTCAAAACTTGTTGGTATGGTATAGATCCCGACACTAGGCGCAGAAAGATCATGAAGGTTAACAGTTTACAGTATCAGCACACACATTACGCTGCTTTGGGCAGTCCCTGGTCAGCCAAGGCCGACAGAATACAGAGTGCCACAGGCATCTTATTGGGATGTTTCTTGCTGGCGCATCTGCACTTCGAGTCGAGCATTCTCTTCGGTAAAGAGACCTTCTATCAGGTGGTGCAGTTTCTCGAAGGCGGCATGTTTAGTAGCGATGGCCATGGCATGCCGATAGTCACCAAGGTGTTTTCCATCTTTATCATGCTGGTGGTGATGCTGCATGCAGCGGTGGCGCTGCGTCGCTTCCCGGCCCAGCTGGGGCAGTGGCGCGCATTGCGTAACCACATGCAGGGGATCAAGCATAAGGATAGCCATGCCTGGTTCTGGCAGCTGGTGACCGGCTTTATCCTGTTTTTCCTGGCACCGGTGCACATCTTTACCATGATCACTAACCCAGAAATTGGCCCTCATTTGTCGGCCGAGCGTGTTTACCACGCCAACGCCTGGCTGCTCTACGCCCTGTTGCTGCCTGCCGTGGTGGTACATGCCATGATAGGCCTCTACCGTGTGGCGGTGAAGTGGGGGCTTATCCGTCACCGTAAGGGGCTGAGAAAGGTGGTCAAGTTGTTGATTATCTACTTGATGACGTTGGGGATCTTGAGCCTTATCTCTTACATCATGATAGGTCGGTCACTCGTCTTGCCTATTACGCCATTTGTGCCATAACTGTGTAGGCGCGGGGTAGATTAGCAAATTGTAAAATATCGGATTGCGTTTTGATCTATCTCACGGTTTTGATTGGGTTTGTGAGCGACATTAAGGCTAACTGTTTTTAGTTATAGCTGCCTTGCCCCTTTTTCTACATCCACAGGAGTGTCTATGTCGCTGGCGAAGAAAAATAACAATGTAAGCGGTTGGCTCGACATGAGCCAGAGTGTTTCAGGTGTCATCTTGGCGCTGTTTCTCTGGACGCATCTGGTCTTGGTCTCCTCAATTTTGTTGGGGGCCGATGCCATGACCTTCGTGGCGCGTACCATGGAGCTGAGTTTCCTCAGCGCCGATGGCCATGGTTATCCCTGGGTGGTGTCGGGCATCGCCATCATAGTGGCGCTCTTGGCCCTGATCCATGTGTTGGTCGCCGTGCATAAGATGCCGCTGAATTTGCAACAGCAACGGGCGCTACGCCAGCAGATGAGTGTGATCCACCATGACGATACCAAGTTGTGGGTGTGGCAGGCGATGACCGGGGTAGGGATCTTCCTGCTGTTACCCGTGCATCTGTGGTTGATCGGTAGTGCGCCGGAAACCATAGGCCCAGTGGGTAGCGCCGACCGCATCTGGAATCAAGGGGTATGGATGGTCTACCTGCCCCTGCTCCTGTGTGTCGAGTTACATGCGGCCATCGGCATCTATCGCGTGGCCATCAAGTGGGGCGCCAGACGCGCCATCGATGCCAGGGCGCGAATTAAAAAAATAAAAACCATAGTGAGTGTGGTGTTTGTGTTGATAGGCCTGGCTTCCTTGCTCGCCTTCCTACCCTACGCCAGCTAACCATATTGAGCTAATTTGATCTCTTATCCCTCGTAAGGAGCAAGTGTGAAACTGATATATACCGACTCTCTCGTCGTTGGCGCCGGACTCGCCGGACTAAGGGTCGCCATCGCCTCTAAGGAGCGTGGCCTGGATACCCTAGTGCTGTCGCTGATCCCCGCCAAGCGTTCCCATTCGGCCGCGGCCCAGGGCGGCATGCAGGCCAGCCTGGGGAATACAGTCAAAGGTATGGGAGACGATGAAGACGTCCATTTTCAGGATACGGTAAAGGGATCTGACTGGGGCTGTGATCAGGAAGTGGCGCGTATGTTTGCGCACTGTGCACCTAAGGCCGTGCGTGAGCTGGCAAATTGGGGCGTGCCCTGGACGCGAGTCACCAAGGGACCGCGTCAGGTGGTGGTGAATGCCGAGAAGGTCACCATCGAAGAGGCAGAAGAGGCCCATGGCCTGATCAATGCCCGTGATTTTGGCGGTACCAAGAAGTGGCGTACCTGTTATACCGCAGACGGTACCGGCCATTCGCTGCTATACGCCGTGGACAACAAGGCGATTTCACTCGACATTCCTGTGCACGAAAGGGTCGAGGCGCTGGCGTTGATCCACGATGGCAAGCGATGCCATGGGGTGGTGGCCAGATGCCTGATCACCGGTGAACTGCGCGCCTATGTGGCCAAGTCCACTACCATAGCCACAGGTGGTTATGGTCGTATCTACGAGGTCTCTACCAATGCGATCATCTGCGAGGGAATAGGCCAGGCGTTGGCGCTGGAAACCGGCGTGGCAACCCTGGGGAACATGGAAGCGGTACAGTTCCACCCGACGGCTATCGTGCCCGTGGGGATCCTCACTACAGAGGGCTGTCGCGGTGATGGCGGCCTGCTCAGAGACAAAGATGGTCACCGTTTCATGCCCGATTATGAGCCGGAGAAGAAGGAGCTGGCCTCGCGGGACGTGGTATCGCGCCGCATGACAGAGCATATGCGCAAGGGTAAGGGGGTCGATAGTCCCTACGGGCCGCATCTCTGGCTCGACATTACACTACTTGGCCGTAAGCATGTGGAGACCAACCTGCGCGAAGTCAAAGAGATCTGCGAGAACTTCCTCGGTATAGATCCCGCTAAGGACTGGATCCCTGTGCGTCCGACCCAGCACTACTCCATGGGCGGCATTCGTACCGACGCCAAGGGGCAGAGCCCACAGCTAAAGGGCCTGTTTAGCGTTGGCGAGGCGGCCTGTTGGGACATGCACGGCTTTAACCGTCTGGGTGGCAACTCGCTGGCGGAAACTGTGGTGGGCGGCATGATCATCGGCAAGTATGTTGCCGACTTCTGCGAAGAGAACACCCTGGAGATAGATACCGCACTGGCCGAGCGTTTCGTGGCCCAGGTACGAGATGAGATAGATGGCTTGGTCGAGGGGCAGGGCAGCGAGTCTGCCTATGAGCTTAAGCGCGAGATGCAGCGCATCATGATGGACTATGTGGGCATATTCCGTAATGGTCCAGAGCTGACGAAGGCGGTCGAGGAGCTCGAGGCGCTGCTGATCCGTTCGCGTAACTTGGGCCTCAAGTGCAAGAAGCGTCATGCCAACCCTGAGCTGGTGGAGGCGCTAAGAGTCAAGCGTATGCTCAAGGTAGCGTTAACGGTTGCCTGCGGCGCCGAGGCGCGCACCGAGAGTCGCGGTGCCCATGCCCGCGAAGATTATCCGCAGCGCAATGATAAAGAGTGGCTCAACCGTACCCTCTCATCTTGGCCAAGCAGTGACGCCACCCGTCCGCAACTGGATTATGAACAGCTCGACGTGATGAAGATGGAGCTGCCACCTGGCTATCGTGGCTATGGTATCAACAACGCCATCGCCCATCCGGATACCGAGACGCGTGAGAAACAGATCGTCGAGATCTTGAGTAACCTAGGCGAAGATGCCGACCGCCATGAGCGTCAGCATGCACTGATGCCGTTCGAGGTGCCTGAATCCCTCAGAGAAAAGAATGAGCGTTTGCATGATAAGCCGCTCGGAAACAGACAGCAGCTTGGAGAAGAAAGCAAATGAGTCAGGGTCGTACACTAACCTTTAATATCTTCCGTTATGATCCACAGGTGCCGGACGACAAGCCCAAGATGGTCAAGTATCATCTGGAAGAGGCGCCGGGCATGACGGTGTTTATCGCGCTGAATATGCTGCGGGAGCAGCAGGATCCGTCGCTGCAATTCGACTTCGTCTGCCGTGCGGGGATCTGCGGCAGCTGCGCCATGGTGATTAACGGTTATCCCACCTTGGCCTGCCGTACACTGACCAGCAAGTACCCTAAGGGGGAGATCACCCTGATGCCGCTGCCGGGCTTCGAGCTGATCGGCGACCTGTCGGTCAACACGGGTAAGTTTATGCGTGAGCTGGCAGAGCGTCTCAAGCTGTGGCTGCATCCGAAGAGCGACGAGGTGGACATTCATCGCATCGAGGCGCCCATGGCTCCCGAGGAGGCCGCAAGGCTTTATGAGCTGGAGCGCTGCGTCGAATGTGGCGTGTGTGTCTCGGCTTGTGCTACCAAACAGATGCGCGACACCTTCGTGGGTGCCGTCGGCATGATGAAGATCGCCCGCTTCGAACTCGACAGTCGCGATGCTCGCAGCGTGGAAGACTTCTATCATGTGATAGGTAATCAGGACGGAGTGTTCGGTTGCATGACCCTGCTGGGGTGTCAGGACAACTGCCCTAAGGATCTGCCTCACATGCAGCAGATAGCCTACCTCAGACGCAAGATGGCGACCGCCCTGGTCTAAATCTAAGTTCTAAGCCGCCCATAAAAACCTTTGAAAGCCTGCCTGAGCAGGCTTTTTTATGGTTCATCGCGGATCTCCGGGGAACGCCTCTCTGACTTTCAGAAAGAAGTATTCGGTATCCCGGTAGCCATAGCCCATTCGCTTCAGCAGTTTGATTTTGTTGTTCATCCCTTCCAGT
>NZ_WRPA01000003.1 GCF_009831655.1 Shewanella insulae
GATAGTTAACGCTTGCACCTTGGAAGTCCGTGATTGGTTTTTGTTTGCGCTTAATCAGATCACATTCCAAGGTGCAAGTTCACTCTAATCTCATGATTTATATCAAAGTTATCAGGGGATTCCTCAGAGCTCTGCCTCGGCATCCATGCCTCGGAAGGTCAAAAATGTGTTTACACTGGGTTATCCATCTCTTCGATTTAGCTGTGTTTGGTAAGATCAGGTATTTGGTTTTGGCAGGCCAAGGATTTTTGGAATTGAATATTGCCCGGTGAAGACCGATGCTTCATGGTTTTGAACTGCTTGGCAAGAGCTGCAGTGTAGGATGAACCAATTTTTTACGTCCTTTCTTGACGGCTTTGTTATGTGATTTTAATACAGTAGGTCAGCGTACTTATCTGGTAGAACCGCAAACTCTCCCCAGCCCACACCTTCTATCGACAATCCAATACCACTTTCTGTAACTGTACCAAACATAATTACAATTTTACCTTTGGCATCATCGTTAATACCATGGTCTCTTGAAATTTCATCTGTAGCCTTAAGACAAAAATCCACATACTCACCTCTAGGGTATTCAAACATTGTTTGTCTAATGTTTTGTGGGGTTTGTCCGCAATTCCACGACCGACTCACTTTTGCATAATAGAACTTTGGAACTTCATCTGTTTCTTTAACATTTCTAATATCAACCAAAAGATTATTAAGTTGAATTGCGTTTTTTCTACCAGGAAGATGAAAATACTTATATAGGTTTTTATTAAAATTCCGGCAAAGTCCTCTTACAGTGGTGATTCGTGAGGGTAAGCTAAAAGTTTCGCCATTATGTCTACCAATAGGAACTTCTGATAAGTCACCATCAATGTCTTCAACTGGCTCACCTTGATATTGCTTCGGATTATCAATTTTAGGTGGTTTTGGTTTTTCCTTCATAAAACCTTTTACAACTACCAGTTCCTCATCCTCAATAGCTTTCTTGGCGATTTTTTCGGAGTCATAACGCTTTCCTGGTGCTTTTTTAACTCTCAAACTACATGTAGATTGGTGTTTTCGACTATGGGCATAAAATGCTTTTCTGCCATTGGTATCATAATCTTTCTCCTCTGGAGATCGAAATAACCCTGCACTACATTCAGGGCAAAAAATATGCCCTTTCATATCCTTTGTGTATTCCGTAGTAGTTACTTCAAGAGCATCTTTTTTCAAGACTTTTTTATCACCAGTCTCAAAGCCCCAATTTTCAAGGTATAGTGCAAACTTTATTTGATTGTTATCTTCCATAAATTTACCTCTAATCTTTCAGAATCACATAACGCCTAAAACAGCCGTGTGCGCATTTTGCGCGTAGGCTTGCTTTTACTTGTTAACTTCTTTAATTGCCTGAGCAACTGGACGAGATAAAATTTCGACCATTGATTTTTGATTAGAGACATCGCTTTCATTGCCTGAAGCGTAACCCGTTGATTGAGGTGAAAAGATACAGCTTGATGCTTGAAGCAGAACCGCATCTCTTACGCCCTGATCTCCAGACGCTTCAACAAGAGCAGAATGAGTCATAAGTGCATTTTGACGATGCTTATTCACAATCGCATTATGCTTGTGATTTAGGAAGTTTTTAGCCGACAAAAACATCATGTAGGCGATTACCGAGAATATTAAAAATTTACTGATAGATAATTGAACCGCATCGTATGTATTCTCAGGCTTTAGAAATGGAACCTTGTGAAGAAACAAGCTAATTACGGAAAACAGACCTAAGCCTATTGCTAAGTAAATGGCATTTTTTTGCCACTTACTTGCTTCAGTGTTGTGAAGCTCATACTCAGCATTAAAATGAGCAGCTTGCTTTGTAACACCTTCTTCTGCCGCAACACGACGAATCTCATTTAGTACATCTTGTGCATCATTTTCATGCTGAGAAAGGGATTCTGCTATTTTAGCGGCTTTATCTTCAATAGCCTGAAGCGTGGCTCGCGCTTCTGAATCCAATCGCTGGAAGTCTGCTGACCTGTGCAAAGAATATGCAATATACGCATGTAAAGCCTGAAAGGCTGGCTGGTACGCAGCAACCACTTGATTTATCAAGGCTGTACGAGCAGATCCAGGGTCTTGTTGTTCGGGGGTGAAATCTAACACCTGAGAAAACAATTTGAAGTGGTTATTCGCATTGTCACGAACGACCGTGAGGATATTATCAGGAAAATCTTGTAATGCAGTTAGAGACAGTCTCTTATATAGATCAATGAGCTGCTTTGCAGGTTCGACAACATCACTAAAGTTAAGCCTGCTCCCTAAGTCAGATGTTCTAGGCAATTTTTCAACATCAAAGCTTTGAATCCGATTAAGAGATTCCTTTGCCTCTTCATATAATTCTTCTTTACCGACTATCATGATTTCTCCTTTAGCCTCGGATTCGACAGGAAGCTAACAACTTATTAGTGAGACCTTGCAAGGTTCGCTACCTTGTAAGGTAGGAGACCAAGCATGTAAATAAACGGGGTCAGAGTTTACTTTTATGGGAGGTGATCGGCGTATGGTGGTTGGCTTTTTCATTCCCTGAATGGCGCGGTCGATGTTTGATTCGAGTTGGCCTGGCTCTGTCCTTAAGTGGTGATACTTTAATCTATCCGATTGGTTGTAATCAACATGTTATGTCACATATTTGCCTGTTTTTTATCGAAAAATAATAGCTTGTATCGATGCCACTCAATGAAGCTAAATCGAAGAGACGTTGGATACCGAGTGTAGATACGCCGGTGAGCTTCCGAAACAGGGATGTTTCGGCAGAGCCTAAAGGGACTTATTCACGGCGTCTCACAGGCGTATCTGCACAACCCCCGCCGGGCAGGCGTTAGATTGCAATGAAGGTGCGACCTTCAAATCCCCCGCAAATACAAATGTGGCCAAATGCAGCCTCCCAATCGACAACAATGAAGGCAAATCGAAGAGACGTTGGATACCGAGTGTAGATACGCCGGTGACCTTCGAAAGCAGGGCCGAAAATGTTCCCGACATTTTTCGGCATTCCCTCCATCCTTGGAGGTCAGATGATTTCGCAGAGCCTAAAGGGATTTATTCAAATAACATCCGTGTTTAAATGCCAGTTCGGCATCCATGCCTCTCGTTCGTGAGCACGAAGCTGCGCTTCACTCACCGTGTCACAGGCGTATCTGCACAACCCCCGCTGGGCAGGCGATAGATTGCCATGAAGGTGCGACCCTCAAATCTCCTGCCAATGTCAATGCAGCTAAATGCTGCTTCCCAATCGACAACAATGAAGGCAAATCGAAGAGACGTTGGACACTCGGTGTAGATACGCCGGTGAGCTTCCGAAACAGGGCCGAAAATGTTCCCGACATTTTTCGACATTCCCACCATCCGTGGAGGTCAGATGATTTCGCAGAGCCTAAAGGGACTTATTCAAATAACATCCGTGTTTAAATGCCAGTTCGGCATCCATGCCTCTCGTTCGTGAGCACGAAGCTGCGCTTCACTCACCGTGTCACAGGTGTATCTGCACAACCCCCGCCGGGCAGGCGATAGATTGCCATGAAGGTGCGACCTTCGAATTTCCCGCAAATATAAATGTGGCTAAATGTTCCTTCTCAATCGAAACAATAGGCGACAAGTTACAAAGAAGGTGAGACTCGAAGGGATGAACGCTATAACTAATTTCCGAACTGTATCCGTTTTCACCTCAGCATGCCAAAATGGATAGCTTTCATTTGTGACTTGATCAAGGTGTTTTTAAACGTGCAGGAGACCAGGTCAAAAGTGAAAGCCCTGCTACTGCAGAGAAAATGGATGCGAGGAAGATTCCCATCTTAGCGTTGTCAATCAGATTATCGCTGAAAGCCATATTCGCAATAAACAGCGCCATGGTAAAGCCGATCCCGGCGAGCAAGCTGCCACCGAGCAGCAATCTCCAACTGAGTTCCTCAGGGAGAATCCCGATGTGTGAACGTACAGCCAGCCAACTGAACAACAGAATACCTATGGGTTTACCCAGCACAAAGCCTAAGAATATCGCCATGGTAAGCGAGCTACCAAAATCACTGAACGCTAGCGGCAACCCAGCGTTGGCAAATGCGAACAGCGGCATGATGACAAAACCTACCCAGGGATGCAGTGCTATCTCCAGACGCTCAACTGGAGAAAGCGTTTCACGCGCGGCAATTTCGGCCATTTGTAATGTTTGTCGGTCCTTCGTGTCTCCGCTGCCTTCGTTGCTGGCTGGATGCGCAATAACCTGACCCAATATCGCATATAAGCGCTCATCGCTGACCCATCGACGCGCTGGTGTCATTAGGCCGAGCATCACGCCTGTGATGGTTGCGTGGATCCCAGACGCATCCACAGCAAGCCAGATGACCATGCCCACCAGAAAGTAGAGAGGAAAACCACGAAATCCAAGCATGGCCATTGCTCGGATGATCACCAGACCTAGCGTTGCTATCGACAAAGGCCACCAGGCAATATCGCTACTGTAACCGATGGCGACGACAAGTATGGCGCCGATATCGTCAACAATCGCCAAAGACAGCATAAAAACCCGTAAGCTTTGAGGAATACGCGAGCCCAGCAGTGCCAGGCAACCGATAACAAATGCCGTGTCAGTTGCCATGACCGTGCCCCATCCATGCTGGCTCGGCTGTCCTGATTGCAGTGCAAGGTAGATCGCAGCGGGAACTATCATACCTCCCAAGGCTGCGGCTATGGATAGCGCGGCCATGCGAGGCTTGTTCAACTCTCCGAGAACCAACTCCCGCTTGAGTTCCAATGCGACAAGAAAGAAAAACAGTGTCATCAAGCAATCGTTGATCCACTCGCGCAGCGAACGGGCAAATTCGAACGATCCAAAATGAAGCCCCGCCTTTATCTCCCAGACA
Source organism: Shewanella insulae (assembly GCF_009831655.1). Taxonomy (GTDB): domain Bacteria; phylum Pseudomonadota; class Gammaproteobacteria; order Enterobacterales; family Shewanellaceae; genus Shewanella; species Shewanella insulae. Next base: position 4,887 of record NZ_WRPA01000003.1, read on the forward strand.
TGTTCGAACGCGTCAGCCAAAGGTGAGTTGGACAGCACGAGTGCGGCAACAGTGAAAAATAGCAGAATTGCCCCACCCGCTGACTCAATATGCAAGAAACGCATAAAAGGGGTCGTGAGCCGATCAACAAACTCTTTCGGCAGTCGAGTAGTTTCTTGATTTGCTTGCTTACCTGTGCTCATAAAAAGTCGCTCCAGCTGTCACGTGCCAACGTCCGCATAAACGACGAAAACTGTGGGCTATAATTTTAATTAGCTCGTGCGTTTGTGTTTGCAGCGAGTGATTAATAAGATTGTTATATTGCAGGTGACCGCAGTTGTTCGCGCACATTGACTACAATATTTCCTAGTTTATTTAAGCCTGTGCCGTCTCTACCTCAACCCCAATAATAGTCACTAGGTGCATTTTCTACGAAATCTTTAATAAGTGGCGGCAGAGTGAACGTTTTAAGAGAGTGGTTGGCACTTGATTGAATGGCTTCTTCTTCCCTGAATGGCGTGCCAATGCTTGAGTTCATGTGTGCCTAGTCCTGTCCTTGATTGATTAGGCTTTAATCTATCTTGATATAAGCAATCAACATTTTCGGTCACATTTTTATACGTTTTTTCTTAAAAAGAATAACTTGTCTCAGGGGGGATTCAATGAGGTCAAATCGAAGAGATATTAGATATCGGGTGTAGATACGCCGGTGACCTTCGAAAGCAGGGCCGAAAATGTTCCCGACATTTTTCGGCATTCCCTCCATCCTTGGAGGTCAGATGGCGCACAGCGTGTCACAGGTGTATCTGCACAACCCCCGCCGGGCAGCCGTTAGGTTACCGTGAAGGTAAGACCTTCAATTTCACCTAGCAAACGGCCACAACGCTATGCACTAACCTTCAGTTTTTCTGACATTAACCACAATGTGTCTCCATATTCCCCCGTCGGGCAGGAGTTAGGTTACAGCGAAGGTTCGACCTTCAAATCTCCCGCCAATATCAATGCGGCTAAATGCTGCCTTACAATCGACAACAATGACGCTAAATCGAAGAGACGTAGATACTTGGTGTAGATACGCCGATGAGCTTCGAAAGCAGGGCCGAAAATGTTCCCGACATTTTTCGGCATTCCCTCCATCCGTGGAGGTCAGATGTCATCGACGAGCCTACAGGGAAGACTCTCGATATAAAGAGTTGGCGTGTAGCAGATGTATCTGCACATAAGCGAGCCGCAGGCTATAAATTGCAGCGAAGGTGCGACCTTCAAATCCACTTCGCCAAAGACCACGACGTGAAGCGTTAACACTCAGTTTTTTTGACATTAACCACAATGTCCTCTATTCCCGCCGGGCAGGCGATAGATTGCCGCGAAGGTTTGACCTTCAAATCTCCCGCCATTATCAATGTGGCCAAAATCTCCTTCCCAATCGGCAACATTGAAGCCAAGTCGAAGAGACGTTAGATACCGGGTGTAGATGCATCTGCGGACGGCGATGATAAGCGGCAAATCCCCCGCCGCGTGTTGCGGCAAAAAAAATCCCCCGGGGTGGTGGGGGACTTGGGTGCCATTGAATCGTGGCAAAGGGAGCGCCTCTAACCTGATGAGCGTCTTGCCATCGAGCTAGAGGCCAAGGTTACCATTAATGGAATTTTCTACGGATGGCCAATGGGAGGAGCAGCAAGACCAGGTATCCCAGGCTACCGCCGCCTGAACTCTCTTCTTTGACCTCGATTGAGAGGTTTGCGTTTGTGCTGAGTCCCATGGCGTCGGTGGCCGTGACCACTACGCTAGATTTACCCGAGATCTTGCTGCTACCGCTGAGTTGGCCTTGTGCACTTAGGCTGATACCCGATGGTAGGCCTACGGCTGTAAAGCTCAGGGCATGACCATCGGCGTCGGCAAATGCGCTGGCTAAATCGCGAGAGACGGCTTCGCCTGTCTTGAGTGACACAGCACCCAGCCCTGAGGCTGTAGGGGCTGAATTCACCTGGACGGTAGCAGACACAGAGGCCCTGGCACCTAAGGTGTCTGTAACTGTGGCGAGCACCTGATGTTCACCTGCCTGGGTGAGTTGTCCGTAAGCCATGCCGAGGGCATTTACCTCGAGCGCCGAGCCTTCATCCGTTGTAAAGGTTAAGTCCTGGCCCTCTGAATCGCTTACCGCATCGGCGAGGTTAAAGGTGATATTCTGCCCTGGATTGATCCAATAGGTGTCTATGGCTTCAACGACCGGAGCCGAGTTAGCAAAGAAAGGCAGACTAATGCTGAGCGTCATATCTTTGCTGTCGGTCACCAGGATGTCGAGTTCGCCCGAGTCATGGCTTGTCGTGTCATAGGTGAGCATGCCCGACTCAGTGAGCTCGGCATCAGAGGGAAGATTGCTCGAGCTGAAGACGAGCTGGTCATCATTGTCGGCGTCAAATACGAACTCACTGATATTACGCTCTACTTTCTCCCCTTCATTGGCTAGTAGGGGCATGAGTGCCGAGGTCAAAATTGGACTGGTGGCGATATCGGCCCGCATCAGTAGGTTGTTGGAGTAATTGAGGCTCGCGTTAAAGATCAGGTTCTGTTTTACCGAATCGTCATAGGCTATCTTCCTGGTATTTAAGCCTGACACCCCTAAGTCCTGAGCCATGATGCTCTCTAGCTGTTTCCAGACGCCGCTCTGTCTGTCGATAGCATAGGTGTTCAGATTATTATAATTAGCGTTTACGACGTAATCTTCAGATATGAAGGTTAAGTCATTGGAATAAAGCCCTGAAACAAAAGAGGTCGACATAAATGACAGGCTGAGATCGTCATTAATCTTATAACTCGAGACTGCGGAGTCGTTTATAAAATAGATGTTCTTGCCGTTTGTGATGATCGTTGCGTTGTCGGGGACCGAACCAGAGAGATCTATGCCTTCTTCAAGATCGACGTCCTTGTTCGCAATGTCCACACCGACGAAATAGAATTTAGTGTTTTCTCTGTCCCAGACATAGGGTTTTCCGTCGACGAAGCCTATGCTCCTATAGCTGTAATAGGTATTAAAGAGCGCTGAATCTAAGGTGTCGATAAAGGTCGGATTATTGTCCGCATCCAGGCTAAAGAATGCATAGCCGCCATCTTGTGACAGAAACGCCGCGACTCCACTGCTCGGGTCAAACTGGGCAGAATTACTGTTACCGTGGTAGTAAAATGGATTTCCCGATGCGGTCAGAGGTTTCATCTCTGTCGAAATAACCCCTTTATCATCGACCTCTAGGGCCATAAAGCGATCATTTTGCGAATTCGGTGTAAAGTTAAAATATCTCCCCGCGAGGAGTATGTTATTGCCGTTGACGACGACCCTATCTATGGACGGCGATGCACCGTAATCGAAACCCAATTGTTCCCAAGTCGTAGAATAGAGTGGGGTTTGAGCGCTTGAGTCGGCGAGCATTGAATAGATGCCTTGTCTATCAATAGCAACAATGATATCGAGTGACTCGATAAAGGCGATTTGGGTACTTGAATCGCCGAAAATCGGCATATTTTGTTGTCCATCGACTAGGGTATCTTTTTTGACAAAGTCATAAGCCGTGGAGCTGTTGGCAAAGAGTTCGGCCTTTTCATTCTTCATTCTCCAGCCGATTCCATCTGCGACAGTCAGTTGACTCAGGTAGACACTGGTGGTGACTGTGTCTTCCAGTGTAAAAGAGGGCGAAGCACCGTCATTGAAACGATAAATTTTACCAAGACTGTTACTTTTCTGAACAAATAGTTTGCCATCAATTAGTGTGATTGAGTTGCTATTTACATAGGTATTGAAAGTATTGTAGATGGTGTCACTGTAGCTGGCCGTTAACGTCTTATTCGTCTCATCTAAGTGGTAGACGTTAATATTACCACTCTCAGTTATAAATATATTCTTGGTATTAGGATCGAACTGGATGTTATTAATATTTTGATAGGTGCCGATCAGGGGGAGCCGGGCAATTTCAGTTGTCGAGCCATTTGTTGAGTCGAGTTTGAGTGCAATTAATGCAGAGGTCGAATCATAGGTGGTGCCACGGCCAAAAAGGAGTAAAGTTTGGTTGGCTTCATCATATTCAACTCCCGATACGCTCGAAGGGAGTTTATCGCTGTCGACTAGAATAAAGGGGCTTAGCTCTCCGGTGACTTTATCCCTTTTGGCAATAGATAGGTGATTTTGGTAACTATTCCAGCTGAAGAGATAGTTTCCATCATCAGAGATCTGGCTCTTGGTACTATAATCGATAGAATGAGTACCTATGCTGATATAGGTAAATTTGGTTTGCCAAACTTTATTATCAGAATCTAAGCTCATCACCTCTATCTGATAGTGACTGTCTTCCCTTTTCTTTAAATACATGAACTTGGCGTCGGGACTCAGAGAGATATTGTCGCGGTTGTTATAGTAATCCTCTTTTCCGATGCTCTGCTTACCCATATAGCTTATGGTGTTGTCATCGTTGGCAAAAAAAGTATGCAAGTAATGATTGTCTACGCCAACGGCTAGTTTGTTCGATGCATAAAATTGATAGATGTCATGTATATGACCTTCATTAATTACGCCTGTATTTTCAACGGCCAGAGCATGCTGCATGTGTTCGGTGATAGCCGTTGTTTGGGCTTCGTTATAGACAACGCCGTAAGATTGAAATGAAGACAATAGGCCGAGAGCAGCCAACCAACAGAGAGGTTTAGTGGTGATCATATGGGGCAACATCCATTTATAGTAAAAATTCCTAAAGCACACTCTTAGTCAGTGTGCTATTGATTCGCCGCTTATATTAGCGTTTGCGATTATTTTGAGCATTTCTCTTTATTTAATGCGTTGAGGAAATGACCAGAATAATTGAGCGAGAAAAATACAGTCTTATAAACAAAAGTGCAACATTTTTAAATAAAATTGTTAACTTTAGTATTAGCTTAATTGTTTTTCAGCAGAACTCGAAGCGCGCTAAATTTCACAGGTTTCGATATCCGTAACTAAGTTTTATTAAATTGTTACCGCCTTATTCCTGGTTGAATTTTATACACCCTAAAGAGGGGGGAAGGAAACGCAATAAGGAAAGTCGAGAAGGTCAGAAAGGTGTGCAAACTAAACATCGGTGAGCATTCAATCCTTCACCACCAGAGTGGTAAACCTATGCAGCGTGATGGTGTCACGCCAATAATCCTGGGGCCAGCCGCCTTTCTGTTTGAGGGCGGCGACAAAGTCCTTGGGGGCTGGCAGGCTCTGCCATACCGAGGGCAAAAACAGGGCGCGGCGGTGGCCGTCATCCATGAGTAGGCCGTCGATGTTGGGGCGCAGGCTTGAGCGCAGGGCGGCTTCCCCCTGATTTTCGAGGGGGATGAAGGGGGAGAGGATCGAGATATCTAAGGTGAGCGACCCGCGCTCCTCAACTCGCAGCGGGGCGAAGCGGCGATCCTTAAAGGCGGCGCCATAGCCATTTTCACAGGCACATAGCCACAGGGGATCGCTGGCATCCACCCGGCCGATACAGCCCCTGAGTTCACCGCCCTGGTGCAGGGTGACGAAGCAGGCCGCCGGCGTCAGCAGGGCCTCGCTTTCGGGGGGCGGCGGTAGCGTTAATCCACCTTGTGTTAACCCGGCATCTATCACCTGCCATACCAAGTTGAGCAGGCAGGCCTTGTCGCTGGCGGTCAGTTCAATAGAGGGCGAAGCTGGCATAGCCGACGACCTCCTCATCATCCCTGGGGCCTCGGGCCTGGACCCGAGCCATGACATCACCCGAGTTGGTGTGAGTGACACATTTTATCTGCCATTGCATCAGCTTGGCGTAGGCCAGCAGACCATTGAGGGCATCGCAGCCGCAGGCTTGCTCGGGGGCCAGATGGGGATCGAGGGCCAGGATATGGCTACGGGTGTCTGTGTCAATCCGATTGGCATCGACATAGGGATGGTAGTGGCTCAGATCGCTGCTAACGACTATCAGGGTATCGCTATCGGCGATGGCCTGGATCAGGTGGCACACCGCCTCTGGGCTGGCGGCGCCGACCACCACGGGCAGTAGCAGGAAGTCGTCCAGGCAGAATTGCAGCAGCGGTAGCTCAACCTCCAGGGCATGTTCTCTCTGGTGCGCCATATCTGATGCGATGGCGAGTCGGCGATTGAGTAGCTGCTCTATGCCTATCCTGTCGATGGGGATCTCACCCAAGGGGGTGATAAAACGGTCGCTTCGGGGCAGGGCGCAGCCGTTGAGGCCCACATAGTGGCTGGGGCCTAACAGGAGGACGCGGCGATAGCCACTTGGCCGATTACGAAGCAGGCTTACCGCCTTGGCGGCAACTTCGCCGGAGAAGAGATAACCTGCATGGGGCAAGATGAGGGCCTTAGGGATAATGTGAACGCTGGGAGCCTGGCCGAAATAGTGGGTAAGTTGCTGTGTGAGTAGTCCTGGTTCGGCCGGATAGAATTGGCCGGCGACGGCGGCTTGTCGGTACTTCATCTCTCTCCCCTAGCAGGGCGTCAACTATACTTTCAGTGTAGGTCAACGACAGGCAAACTCCCATGTTAACTGCACCACCGGCATACTTTCCGACCCAATATTGGCATGCCCTGGATGACGGGCGGGTGTGCTGCGACGTCTGCCCGCGCAAGTGCACATTGCGCGAGGGCAAACGCGGCGCCTGCTTCGTGCGCATGCACCATCAAGGCGAGATAGTGCTGACCAGCTATGGTCGCTCCTCGGGTTTCTGTATCGACCCTATCGAGAAGAAGCCGCTGAACCATTTCTACCCCGGCTCAAGCGTGCTGAGTTTCGGCACCGCCGGGTGCAACCTGAGCTGTCTCTTCTGTCAAAACTGGGACATGAGTAAGTCGCGCCAGATGGATACCCTGTGTGACAGCGCCATGCCGGACGAGCTGGCGGCCACCGCACGTCGCCACGGCTGTAAGAGCATCGCCTTTACCTATAACGATCCTGTGGTGTTTATGGAATACGCCATAGATGCCGCCCAGGCGGCCCATGAACTTGGGCTTAAGAGCGTGGCGGTGAGCGCGGGCTATATCTGTGAGGCGCCGAGGATTGAGTTTTATCGGTATATGGACGCGGCCAATATCGACCTTAAGGCCTTTAGCGAGTCGTTTTATCACAAGATCTGTCACGGCCAGCTGCAACCTGTGCTCGAGACCCTGCTCTACCTCAAGCATGAGACCCAGGTATGGTTTGAGATAACTACATTGTTGATCCCCGGCGAGAACGATAGCGATGAGGAGCTCAATGCCATGTGTCAGTGGCTGGTGGAAAACCTGGGGCCAGATGTGCCGCTGCATTTCAGCGCCTTTCACCCCGACTTTAAGCTGCTGGATAAGCCGGTGACGCCGCTTAGCACACTGCAGCGGGCCCGGCGTATCGCCCTGAACCACGGCCTGCATTATGTCTATTGCGGTAACGTGCATGACCCAGACTCGGACGCCACCTACTGCGCCAGCTGTCACAAACGCCTTATCGAGCGCGACTGGTATCAGCTGGGGCAATATGCGCTCGATGAGACTGGTGCCTGCCGCCATTGCGGCGCGCGGCTGCCGGGACGCTTTGCCAAGGTGCGGGAAGACTTTGGCGCACGGCGTATCGCGGTGCGTATTCATCACGATTGAGCTTAACGCCTTTACGGATTAAATCGCGTTCACGGCTTAGACCATGTTTGCGGCTTAATTGGCGCCTAAGGCTTGCGCGCCACGCCACGGATCGTCGGTCTGGCCAAGGGCATCGCCTTACGCATACTCTCCCGCATGATCGATTCTATCTCGAACCCTGCCTGGCGAATCTGCGCCTCCGTCTCTCGATTGAGGTGGCAATTGCCGGCGATACGACGCCAGATGAAGTTGAGCCTGTCTTGCCAGCGACGCCTGCGAGTGCCCGGCTCGGCGGCGACATGTTCGAGAAACAGTAGGTGACCGCCGGGCTTGAGTACCCGCCAGATCTCCGCCAGAGTCCCTGGCAGGTCGACCACGGTGCAGCAGACCAGGGAGACAAATACCCAGTCGAAACTCTCATCGTCACAGGCGAGGGATTCTGCCGGGCAATCCAGCAGGGTGATCTTACTGTCTGGCAGTTCGGCGACGGCCTTCTCCAGCAGGCGCATCATGTCCTCGTCGGGCTCGGTTAGCACCAGCTCAAGATCTGTCTGCTCTGGATAGAGGGGCAGGCTGGCGCCGGTCCCTGCGCCAATTTCCAGTACCCGACCGCTGACCTGGCTTAATAAGTTTCTGCGCCAGTCGATGAGGCAGGCCTGTTCGGGCCCGCGCATGAAACTGTCGTAACAAAAGGCGATGATACGTGACATCTTGGCCTCCCATTTACAGGCTCGCGGCGGCGTATGATGAATGGCTTATTTAAGTATGGGCGCTGATGGCGAAAAGGGACACTCGTCCCTTTTCTTTCGCGAGGGCTCGGGCTTTCTAAGTTCTTAGAAGCCCCGCTTTGCTTGTTGCTTTTAGCTGTCGCTGGTGGCGATCAGAATGTCGAACTTGGGGTTGCTTCTCAGGTTAGTAAAGTCATCCTCGTTGGCAGCAACCTCCTTAAAGGAGACGCTGTTTTCGATGGCCTGCTCAAGATCTGACAGGGCTTGCTCCTCCTGGCCCAGACAGGCGAAGGCGCAGGCGCGCTGGTAGAGGGCATGGGCGTTACTGCCGTCGACTTCGAGCACCCGATTACACAGGCTGAGGGCCCAGTTAAATTCGCGCATCTCCATGGCCGCATCGGCCTTGTAGGTCATGGCTTCCAGGTCGCCAGGGCGTATGGTGAGGATCTCGTTATAGACGGCGATCTTCTGCTCCGGGGTCTGAGCACTCTGAGCATGCAGCCAGAGGGTATGGATCTCGTTGATGATCTCGATCTCCCGGTTGTTCTTGGTGATGATGCGGCTCTTACGCTTAAGATCTTGCTCGAGTATCTTAAACTTCTCCTCATATTGCTCGGTGATCGATTGCAGCTGCTCGGCGGCCAGCTTGGCGGTATTGGTCTTGATCTCCCGCAGCGACTGCCAACCGATAAAGGCGATCAGGGATGCGACACCCGCGATGATGTAGAAGAAATAGGTTACCGTCACGTTGGCATAGTTGAGCGACTTATCGGCCACCGCCAGCTCCCGGTCGGTGATCTCGATTGTCAGGCGGCGCTCGAGATCTTGCTGCTCCATCCTAAGGGCCTTGAGCTCGTCGAGTATGTAACGCTCCACCAGGGGCTTATCTAAAATCGGTTGCTGAGCATGGGTCAAGGCGGGCTGTGGCGGGTCAATCTCGGCCTCGTTGGCCCCCTGGACTGTGAGTGTCGTGGCGAGTGAAATAATGGCGATTAACAGGCAAAGTAAGCGTGGCATAACAGATTTCCGTCTTTAATTTAGGTCGTTAACTTAGTGTGGGTCGTCCTAATCTAGGGTCACACTAACAACATAGGGCGTTTGATGCCAATCTAATTGCCAGACGGAATAGGTCAATTAGTCTGGTTGTTGGCCTAGGGGAAAGCCACTTCCGGCAGGCATTCGAAGCCCGGCTTCGCAAACAGATAGCCCTGCATAAGCTCAACGCCTGCACCTTTAAGCCATTGCATCTCGCCTGGTGTCTCTATGCCTTCGGCCAGGCATCTTATCTTGAGTTGATGGCAGATGCCGAGCAGGTGAGTAACTATGACCTGCCGGGTGTCGTCTCTATCTATGTTGCGGATCAGCTCCATGTCCAGCTTGATGAGATCGGTCTGGAAGTTGGCGAGTAGACCTAAGCCGGCGTAGCCGGCGCCAAAGTCGTCGATGGCGGTTATAAAGCCAAGTTCCCGGTAGTATTCCACTACGCGTTTGACGTGCCCACTGTCGGTTATTTTTTCGGATTCGGTAAATTCGAACATGATCCGCTCCGTCGGGAAACCATACTCCCTCGCGGCCGCCAGAGTGGTACGAATACAACGTTCGGGTTGGTAGATGGCGTTGGGCAGGAAGTTAATGCTTAATATGGATTGCAGATTTAGCTTGGCCGCCAGTGCGATAGCCTTGACTCGACAGGATTGATCGAAGGCATAGCGGTTGTCGTCATTCACCCTTGAGATCACCGAGTAGGCGGCCTCGTTATTGGGGCCGCGCACCAGCGCTTCATAACCAAATACCTTTTGCTTGGCGATATCGACGATTGGCTGGAATGCCATAGTGAAATCAAAATCGAGACCTGGGTTATTGGCACACTGGTGACATCCGCTACTTGTAAATTGAGATTGAACTGTTTCCATTGAACCTTCCTTGTTAGCTGACCTGTGTAAGAATTGAAGGTAGCGCAAATGACAAAGCAGATGGAGTCGACCCGCCCACCGATGTTATGCAATCAGTATAGTTGTGATTTTCATGATTTTTTAGGTGAGAGTCGTGAGGTGAAACGAAGAGCGAGGAGCTAGGAAGGGGGGAGAAAAACATTGGCTAACGTCCCTGTTAGCCAATGGAAAGCTCAAGTCATTGTGACTATGCGTACTGTCTGCGACCTCTGCCTAGAAGCAGCAAGGTCAGTAAGGCGTACAGGCCAAGGGTACCGCCATCACTCGACTCACTCGGTGGCTCGACTGGCACTATCGGCGCCGCTGTCACATTGACGGTAAATTGCGCCTGGGTGCTGAGCTCCCCGTCGCTAGCGGAGATGACTATTGGGTATGCGCCGCTGGCGGTAAACTTCATCTCAAGCCGAGTGCCATCCAGGGTTAGCCCTTCGACACCCGTGGCCGATAACGTGAGGGCATCTCCCTCGGCGTCACTAAAGACCTGGCTGAGATCTATGGTGACCAGGGCGCTGCCCTGTTCGCTTAGTTGAGTCTGAACGTCGGCAATCGGGTTGGCCAACACGGGCGCCGTGTTTTGTGGCACTTCCACAGGCTCAAGGCCTTTCACCTTTATCAGCGTCGCGCCGATATTGCGCTTAAGATCAGGAGTAGTTCCCAGTTCCAGCAGACCATAGTAGGTGGCGTCAGCCTCCAGTGGCTCTAGTGTCTGGCTATCGTCTAGGTAGCCATCGACGGTCAAGCTAATGTCAAAGATCTCATCTTGTGCCACCTGGCTTGGGGCCGTGATGTCGAAGCTCGCCTGGTTGCTGTAGTTCACATGGGTGATTTCCATTGTCACCTCGTCGGCCTCATCTTCGACTCTGCCCTCGTAGTTGTGGGCAAAGATCCAATAGTTACCCGTTGGCGGATTTTCGAGGATACAACGCTCCTTGGAGTCCACTTCACCACTCAGGCAGAGCAGGGAGTAGTACATCTCATAGGCATCTGGCATGCCGTCACCGTTTTCATCTATGCCAACATAGAGATCCATGTCGGGCGAGGTGGTGTCGGTTATCTCTACCACCAGGCGTTTGGTGTAGGGCTTGACCACGGTCGGCACGCTGAAGATCACCTCTGGGTTCGAGTGTGGGCTGCCACGCTCGGCATCGTTAGATGAGCCGATTGCGCTGCCGGTATAGGACTGCGCCTTAAACAGACCGAAGCCTTTGACCTGGAGTGAATTACTGCCCGAGGTGAAGATATCTTCTATGAGTATGCTGTTATCGACATTATTTAGTTCGGCAGAGACTTCCTCGGCCACCTGACCCGCCTTGAAGCCTATGGTCGTCTGCAGGTGGGTGTCGCTCATGGTGGCATCAGCATTATTAAGCTTGATGTAACCGTGGACCCATTCATCAACCAGGTTGATGTTGGCGGTGGCCTTGATGGTGAGTTCCTGAGATTCACCGGCATTCAGCGAGAAGTTCGCCGGGGTCACCTCCAGGGTGAAGCCAGGGTTGAGATACTCATACTCAGCCGTCCAGCTGCTGGCCTGGGTTGCGGTTACCGTGCGGGTCCAGGTGCAGTTGGAGATACACTGATTTTGCACCATGGAGCTGGTGTTAAGATTGGTTGGGTCGCCTCCTATTTCAGGGTTGGCCGCCAGATATCCAGCCTTGTCGATATCCAGCAGCAGACCCGCCTTCAACGCCTGGTTGATACGCAGGCTCCCCGCGCCCTGGGCGAAGAAATCGGACCGTTCCAGTGTGCCATCAAAGTCATCGTCCTTGTAGGTGGTCTGGTGGGCGGTACTCATGAAGGCAGACTGTGCCTGGGCTGGTGTCCAGTCTGGATGAGTCGCTTTCAGCAGCGCATAGGCACCAGCCACGTGAGGACTGGCCATGGAGGTACCAGAAAAGCTGACATATGGGATGTGGCCAATCTGTCCTTCAAAGATTCTGTCTTCGGCGTTGGCAGCGTAGATGTTCACCCCTGGGGCGGCAATATCTGGCGAGAAGATATTGGTGTAGGGCAGGTTAGGGCCTCGAGAGGTAAATACGCCGGCGATATCGCCAAGACTTGGATCTCTTGTGGTCTCTGTGGCTGCAATTGTTGCCTGATGACCTTCACCGCTTGCCAACCATAGTGTCAGGCGCTCACCGTTATCGGCATCAAGGTGAATAGCAGGTAATACATGATTGTCATGGTTGAGTGAGTCAGCACCGCCTGGCATGTTAATCAAAATCATGCCGCCGGCGCCGCCTTCCTTAACATTGATCCCCTTGCGGACCCTGGCGTTAACGCCGCGCTCGCAGACGACGATCTCACCGTCGAAGCTACCGGTCTCGAAAGGGTCGGTGCACTGGGCGTTGTCCGGGTCGACACTGGCCGCCAGAATCACCTTGCCGGTAACGCCTTTGGTCACGCCATAGCCCGTCATGTCGCCTGGTGGCGTCTCGCCGCCGCTCATGTTGGTGAGGGATTTCTGTTTGAACTCTAGGTCGTGGCTATAGGCGGCGACCGTCGTCACCCAGGGGGCGTTGCCCGGCGAGCCTATGGTGCTGGCGCTCGGGCCCGCGTTACCCGCGGCCACGGCCACATGAATACCCGCCTCGCGGGCGTTCAGGAAGGCTTCGGCATCGATGGAGGACCAAGGATCTCTGGCCGAGCCGCCCACAGAGTAGTTGAGCACCTGAACCCCGTTCTCTATGGCATGTTCAATCGCCTTGAGGGTGAATTCCGGATAACAGGAGCCGGCATCGTCACACACCTGGTATGACACCAGGTTGGCATGGGGAGCCACGCCGCTGATGGCGTCGAATTCGAAGTCACTCTTCTCGGCGATGACTGTGCCATCTTCCTCAGTTACCTGCAGATAGAAGTTGACGTCGTGCAATATGTTGCCCGTTGCGGTAGAGGCTACGTGGGAGCCATGACCATTGAAGTCATAGCCAACCTGGGTCTTATTTTCTAAGTCGTCATAGTTGGGATCGTCCAGGCTATCGGCCGTGTCTAGACGATGTTGGACCAGCTCGGGATAGCTGATGATGCCGATGAGTTTGCCGTTACAAAACTGACTATACTGCTGGCAGTCACCGAGATACTGGCCGTCCCCCAGTGGGTTCTTGTGCTGATAACCGTCGGCGCCCACCTCGGCAAAGGAGGGGTGATTGGCGTTGATCCCTGTGTCCATCACGCCGACGATAACCCCTTCGCCCTTTGTCGCCGAGGCGGTTTCATCGCCCTGCCAGACCTGCTTGGCGCCGATAAACTCAGGCCCGGTGGAGGTTTGAATATAGTGCAGACCTATGGGCTCGACGCTCAGAACCTCGGGGTCTTTGGCTATGATGTCGGCCTCACCCGGTTTAAGTTTCACCGCCATGGCGTTGACGATCAGCTGGTATTCCTGGGTGGGGGTAAGAATACGTTTGAGTTTGCCGTTTAGTCTCTGCTTGACCTTGGCTTGCAGCTGCTTCAGGTAGCCTCTGTACTGCAGACTGGCCTTAGATTGGCTGTTTAGCAGGCCAGATGCCTGCTTGTTCGCCTGGTTGACCTGAATGTTGGTGGCGGCGAAGCCCGCCAGTGAGCCATCATAGCTGGCGACCGGGGCCTCCTTGAAACGGACGAAGTACATGCCATCGCTGCGTTGTTTATCGGCGCGTTCGAGTTTTAGTTTTTCTTGGCCGGGAATAATGGTTTGCACTGGCTTGGTACCATCGCTAAAGCCAGAGGCGCTAGGGTCGGCATAGCATGTGCTGGCGATGGCAACCGAGAGTGCACTCAGTAACAAATTTCTACGACTTGATTTCATTTGAATACCTAAATAGTGGCGAAAAGCGGGATAGCCACCATTGGCTATCCCAATCATGTGATTACGCAGGAGGTGCCTAGCGGCGGCGACGAGCCATGGCTGTCAGACCCAGCAGCAGAGATAGCCAGCCCAGGGCACCACCATCGTCACCCTCTGGTGCCTGGCTCGCTTCAATCTGCAGCATGTGGCTAACCTCATGCTCACCGTCGGAGGCGATGATGGTCAGTGGATGACTGCCTTCGCTGTCGACCAGGCCGGTTACCTGGGTGCCAGAGATGCTCAGGGCGGCGAAGCTGCTGCCTTCGACCCGGTAGCTCAGGCTGTTGCCTTCCATGTCGGTGAACAGGCCGTTCACATCCAGGTTGAAGCTGGCTGAGTTGCCCGAGGCAAAGCTAAGCGCTGGCACCATGAGTGAGGCGGCCACGGCTTGATTGAGCTCTGGCGCTACATCATTGGTGTCGAGCAAAGTGACAGTCAGGATCTCGGTTTCGCCTATGCTGTTGCCGCGCTGTGGCGTGACCCTGACCTCGAACTCGCGGGTGTTCTCGAAATCCAGGGCCTCGGGGTTAGCCACATAGAGCTCGAAGGTCTCCTGATTGATCGCAAACGGCGTACCCACGAGGGTATTGGTGATATGCAGTTCGAAGGCGGTGTATTCACTCGACCCTGAGGTAAAGAAGCCCTGGGTATCTAAGGCAATCTCGCCGACGACTGTACCTAGCCCGGCATTTTCCTCGACGCTGAAGACCTGTCTGGCCTTGGCCTTAGCAATCACAGAGCCGTCATCGTCCAGCAGTGCATTGTAGCCAATCTGCATGAAATCGTCGTTGAGGCTCACCACCATGAAGCCCTTAGGATCGGGAATTTGACCGAAGCCGCCTAGCTCAGAGGTGCCCACTGAGGCGATATAGACCTCCTCGCCAGCCTGGGCTGTATAGGTCTGCTGGAAGTCCAGCTCACCGACCACCTGGTCGTCAGCCTTACCGGCGAAACCTATCTTGAGCGAACGGTCGAATACGGTTTCAGAGCACACCTCTTCGCCGCTGAACCAGTCCAGGTAGCAAGATTCCTCTGTGGTATAGCTGCCACCCTTGATAGGGTTGAACTGAGTGATAGGCTCATATTGCGCCTTGCCCGTGTGACGATCGGTTTCGATATGAAAACCGAAGTTTTGGTCGAAATCCTCGACGCTATCCAGTTCGTGGTGGAACATATCCTCCAGGCAGACCTGGGACACGATATTTCTGCCGTTGTTGGCAAAGAAGGTCGGTAGTGACGACTCCTTATAACGACCCGTTGGATTGGTATAGTCGTAAGGCTGGTTGAGATCGATCACATAGGTGGTGGGTTGTCCCTTGTCGTTGAGGGCGACGAAGGGTTGATTCACCTTCTGAGCATCTTCATAGATATAGGCGCCTTCGAAGCTCTTGTCCCAGCCGTTCTCCTTGACCGTGGCTTCATAGAAGAGGTCATAGGTAAACAGGCGTGGGCCACGTTCGAAGAAGTTGGGTAGGGCCACGTCCGCAGGTTGAAACAGGCTGACGGCGATATTGAGCTTCTTACCCGTCACGCTGCACTGGGCGTCATCATAGACAGCGCCACCGACGGCCTTGATCATGTGCCCCTTTAGGCCCTGTAGCTTCTCCGGCAGGGTCGGGTTTTGCAGCAGCAGTGGGTAGGCCTGGTAGGTGGTCGGCGTGTTCGATTCGTTAACGAACGAAGCCACATAGGCCTGATAGTTCAGCGAGCCATGCTCGGTATCGGGATAGAGTTCGCGGCCCCAATTCAGGTGCTCCCATTCTGTCTCTCCTAAATCTGGGTTATAGCCCAGGTAGCTAGGGTACTCGATGGCGTTGGGTTTCTTGGTGACGCTGGTGTTGCTGCGCGCCTTCACCATCCAGCCCAGGTTGATCTCGGGCTGATCATCGGCGCTTAGGCTGATGTAGCCGTTAAGCTCGGTGGCCTTGAGGTTGGCATCCACGTGGTCACCTGTGCCCATCAGTGGCCACTGGGGCAGCTTGTCGCCCGCTAAGGTCAGGGTGAGCGGCAGGATAACGCTCGAATGCGCCGGAATGTTCACGCTCTCTGGCAGGCTCAGGGTCAGTGCCTCGTGGGCGGCCTTGTCACCCGTCATCTTGTAGGTGAGCTGATAGGTTTGTGCCGTATCAGAGAGGTTTCTCAGGGTGATACGCTTGTGCAGCGTCTTGCTTTGGGCGACCTCATGCATGCCAAACTGTACATAGGGCTGGTTGCTGCTGGTCTCCCAGGCGACGATAGGCGAGGCGATGGCGCTGCTGAGGTTTTCGAGGCCATGGCCCATGGCATAGAGCTCTGCCGGGGTAACGCCGTCACTCTCCAGGATTGAAGAGATATCTGCGGTATTGGCCAGCAGGGCCTTGATCTCGGCGGGGCCGAAGCCTGGATGTTGACTCTTGATCACAGCTGCCGCTGCCGCGATGCGCGCCGCGCCGGTGAGGGCGCCGCTGCGACTACCTAGCTTGGCGGCGGTCTCATCTGAGTTTGAGATCTTGGCGACAGGCTGATCATCGGTAAAGGTGACTATCTCTGGCTTAAGGGCCTGGGAGCCGCGCACCGGGCCCATAGGTGCCCAGTCGGGAATGACCTTGCTCTCACCATCTTCGCCATGGTTGACGGCGCCGACGGTAATGGCCGATGTGGCGCTACCTTCGCTGGAGATCCAGTTGCGATGTTTCGCCTCGGCATCGCCGAAGAGGGAGTACTGCCCCAGATTACCGGCATGGGTCACCACTGTCATGCCTTGAGCCGAGACGCGCTCGATCAGCATCTGCAGCAGGCTAAGGGAGGCGTTGCCGTCGATGTCGAAGAAGGCGCCTGCGCCCGCCGCGTCGATTAAGGCGATATCCAGATGATCGCTGGTGTCGCCATCCTGGTTAGGATCCATGGCATGTTCAAAGGCCGAGACAATCGAGTTCAGGCTAGGGCCTGAAGCTGAGACCCTGCCGTTTTTCTCCATCACGTTGTACACCTTGTAGGCGTGTAACTTGGCACCCGGAGCGAGCTGATGCACTATGCTGGCGATCTCTGTGCCCGTACCTGTGGGGTAGACCCAGCCATTCCAAGACTCATAGTCGAGGTTTTGATCTATCGGGTTGGCATCGTTGCCATAGTTTTCGCTGACAAAGTCCCAGCCCCCGGCCACGACCTCTGTGGGGAAACCCGCATACTCGATGGCGCCATTTTCAAGGGCTTCCAGGTAGCTGCCAGCCGGTGGCGGCGTCTCGGGATCGTTATCTTCACCATAGACGCCAGAACCGCCGAAGATGGGCAGTGTATAGTCGATACCGGTAGAGATGATGGCGATGCTGACGCCTGTGCCCGCGGTCTCTTTACCCGTGTAGGGGCTCATCAACTCGATCTCTTGTTCGCTGAGGCTGCCGGCGTCTTGGCTGGCGATGCGTGAGCGAGCCTGGGCTATGGAGGCCTGCTCGCTAAAAAGCTGCTCGCCGTGGAAGATCTGGGCGATAGTGTCTAGTTCGCGGATCTTGGCCAGTTTATCTTGCTGCACCTCGACGGTGACAGTATTGGCCAGCAGATGAGTGCTGCCCAGCAGATGTGCCTGTGGGTCTATGGCCTGGATCTGCTTAAGTAGCTGAGCCTGTTGGCTGAGTACCTCCTGGGCACTGAGCTGGCCAGCGGCTTTTTCTGTCTGTGCTAGTGAGAAAGTGTAGGTTGCCCTGGTCTGCGCCTGCTCGATGCCAAAGGCCGAGTTCGATTCTGTCTTGGCCTGCAGGGCACCGGAGAGAATGGCGGTCGAGACGCACAATGCTAGGGTGCATTTAGTAAATTTCATGTCCTTTCCTTCTTGTTATTGTGTGCTGTCGAGTCAATGGATTTGACTGTCACAATTTAATAACCTGAAGGTAATAAGCGCACAACGAAGGGCGTCTCGATTATTCGCCGTTTTTTGTTCTATGAGGGCATTTTTTATCTCTTAAAAATGTCTAATCCAAATTAGATCAATTAGTTAAATCTATTCTGTTACTAACTTATAACCGAAGACATCGGCCTCGTTGGCCAGTTTTAGAGTGACCAGGAAGGAGTTGCCATCTGCCGGCGAGAGGCCAAAAAACTTGCGTACGGCATCTGGGGCAAAACTTTGCACTAACTCGGGTATGTGGTCCTTCTCGGCAAGAGAGATACGCATGATGGCGTCGCGCTCGGCGTCACGGCTCAAGAAATAGAGATAGCCCTGCTCATAGTAGAAGGCGCCATAGTCATACTTGGCTAACTTGTCGGTGACTAGGGTCATCTCGTCTGTGGTGCGGTCCAGATGCCAGATGCCGTTCTGGTCGAATTTGGATAGATAGAGGTGGTTAGCATCTCGGCCTTCGATGGCGTAGACCCCCTGCTTCTGGGTGATCGTTTCAAGCCTACCGGATTTGACATCCAGCTTATAGATACCGTTACTGTCTTTTGAAAAACCCTTGAAGTAGAGGGCATTACCATCGGCAGACCAACTGAGGTTATCGGCCTCGATGCCCTGGATATCGATGGCGCGATAGTTTTCCGATTCTATGTTACCTATGTAGAGGGTGCGGCCCGTATCTGTGATGATGTTGACCGCAAAGTCTGCGCTGACGGGGGAGACAGCGGGTACGCCTACATTGCCAAGGGAGTGGGTGATGTTCTTACTGCTCACCTTGTTGTTGCGCCAGATGGACCAGAGGGCGGAGCGGTTAGAGAGAAACAGGATATCGCCATTAGCCTTGGCATACTTGCCGTACATATCTCGGGATGAGGAGGAGATGCGCCTGAGTTGCTTGCCATCACCGTAGGCCTGTTGGGTGATGTACTCCTTGGAGATATGTTCGGTCACATAGAGCATGGCATTGTTGTCGGACACGCTGAGGCTGCTGGGGAGGCCAGCGTGTGCCAGCGGTGCCAGCTGGCTGCCGTCCTTACGAATGCGGGAGATGATGGCCGCCGCGCCGTCGAGATTATTAACATAGAAGAGTTGATCTCGGGTCGAGTAGTCGAAATCGACTATGCTGGGGCTATTTTGGATCAACTCATGCTCAATTCCATTGCCATCCTGTAGTACCAGGTTGAGCAGATTGGATGCCGCCCGCTCGCGAATAAAGGCCAGCTGGGTATCTTGCTCCAGCCATTTGGGCGCGTAATCTATCTCGTTCTTGTCGGGAAAACTCACCTGTTGGTGCTGTTGTGTATCGAACGAGTAGGCCATCAGGGCCACGCGGTCTTGCATCTTCTTGGCGTAGAGCAGGCGGTTGTCATCGATTCCGGACCAGGAGACGATACGCTTATAGGGAATATAGAAGCAGTCGGAGGCGATCAGCTGGTCGGTATTGTCCAAAAGATTTCTGACCCTGACCTGACAGCCGCCGGCCTGGTCGAGTCGTACATAGGCTAGTTTGTCGTCGGAGAGCGACCAGGCGGGGGAGGCCTCTTCATTGTTTTCGAAGGAGATAAGAGTGAGCGGCGCGTCGAGCTGACTCAGTTCCTTGATATAGATCTTGCCGCTCAGGGAGTTGTCTCGCCACTGCATGGCGAGGCGCTGACCATCATGGGACACGGCGATATGCTCCTCGACCCCACCATAGTTAGTCACCTTTAGCTTGGTCTCTGTGACCAGGGGGGACAGAGGCTCGCTCGGCACCTGTTGCTCGCTCGAGAAGTGGTTAAACCCCAGCCATAGGAGCAGGGTGGCGACGAGGGAAATGGCAATAAAGATGGCATAACGGGTATAGGAGCCAGAGGGGCCAGAGCTTGCTTGGGTGTCGATAGGCTGTACCGCCAGGGTGAGCTGGTAGCCGAGCTTAGGCAGGGTATTAAACACCTCTTCCTCGACGCCTAATTCTTTAAAGGTCTTTCTCAGTACCCAGATACCGTTGGTGAAGCCCTTCTTGCCGACCCCTTCGTTGCCAAGCCAGATGCTGTCTATCGCCTGCTCCCGCGAGACGACATTGTCAGGGCTGTCGATGAAGAGCATCAAGAGTTCGAAGACTTTGGAGGAGAGTTTTATGCTGCTGTCTGCGTGTTTTAATGACATTAACTTGCAGTCGAGTTCGCATCCGCCAATTTGGTAGCTGAGTTTGGTCATTAAGCTAGGGTCCGTACACTGTTGTTATTCTTATGTGAACATCATAGGGGGAGAGTCGAGCAGGGCTCAAGAGCCCTTGAATAGTTATTATTAAAGCAATCTCTAACATACTGTTTATTAACGGTTTCAAAAGGTTACAATTTGCTACAAAGCGGTAAATATGCCGCCTGTCGCCATCTCTCGACCGGCTGACCTACACTGAGTAGATAGGTTTTGCGGGCATTTCGGCCCCAATGGAGTGAAAGTGATGGATAGACGATATCTTTTAACGGCCTTTAGTTATGCCCTCCTGGGGCTGGCATTGGGCCTCTACATGGCAGCTTCCCATGACCATGGTCAGCTGGTGACCCACGCCCACATCATGATGATAGGCTTCCTGCTCTCCTTTAGTTATGCCCTATGCTATCGCCTCTGGCTAGAGGCCGCCTCGGGAGTCTACTCGGGTGGGTTAGTCACGGCGCAGTTTTGGCTACATCAACTGGGCACCATAGGGGTCGCCATAGGCCTGTTTCTCCTCTACGGCGAATTTGTGGCGCTGGAGGTGGTTGACCCTTTCCTGGCGATCTCTTCCTTTAGTGTGTTCGGCGGTGTGTTATTGATGATGGTGCAGTTGCTTAAGGCTAAGCAGGCAGGCTAAGCCTGTGGGTTAGGTTTTAAAGAAAAAACCATATAGGAAAAGTGAATGCCATAAAAAAAGGTGAAGCAGCGCTTCACCTTTTTCTTGCTTAATCACTTAGCTTTTAGCTGTGATAAGACCTGGCATTACTCGCCCTGTTCAACACCTGCGCGATTGATCAGGAACTGAGTCAGCATAGGTACGGGACGACCCGTTGAGCCCTTGTTGGCGCCGCTGTTCCAGGCGGTACCGGCCACATCCAGATGCGCCCAGTTGTACTTCTTGGTGAAGCGCGACAGGAAGCAGGCTGCTGTGATGGCGCCGGCTGGACGACCACCTAAGTTGGTCATGTCGGCAAACGGGCTTTCCAGATGCTCCTGGTACTCATCCCACAGCGGCATGCGCCATGCGCGGTCGCCACTCTGTTCGCCGGCGTTAAGTAGTTCGTGAGCCAGCGGGTTGTGAGAAGAGAAGAGGCCTGAGGCGTGTTTACCCAAGGCGATCACACAGGCACCCGTGAGGGTGGCGGTGTCGACGACCAGTTCAGGGTCGAAGCGCTCCACATAGGTGAGCACGTCACACAGTACCAGACGGCCTTCGGCGTCGGTGTTAAGCACCTCTACAGTCTGGCCCGACATAGTGGTCAGGATATCCCCTGGACGATAGGCGTTGCTCGATGGCATGTTTTCACAGCCAGCCAATACACCCACTACGTTGATCGGCAGCTTAAGCTCACACAGGGCCAGCATGGTACCAATTACGCCTGCGGCGCCGCCCATGTCATATTTCATCTCATCCATGGCTTCGCCTGGCTTGAGTGAAATCCCGCCCGAGTCGAAGGTCAGGCCCTTACCCACGAGTACGATAGGTTTCTCTGTGCTGTCTACAGAGCCCTTGTATTCCATGACGGTCATGACTGACTCGTTATGGCTACCGCGGCCGACGGCCAGGTAGGAGTTCATGCCCAGCTTGGCCATCTGCTCTTCGCCCACCGTAGTGACGGTGAGGTTTTCATGGTTTTCGGCGATCTGACGAGCCTGGGAGGCCAGATAAGCCGGATTACAGATGTTTGGTGGCATGTTGGCCACGTCGCGACACAGCTGAGTACCAGTCGATACGGCCATGCCGTGTTCGATGGCGCGCTCGCCTACGGTGAGTTCGCGGCGAGTCGGTACATTGAATACCAGCTTGCGCAGCGGACGACGGGTTTCGCCTTTACGGGTCTTGAGTGCGTCGAAGCTGTATAGACTGTTTTGCGTCGATTCAATGGCTTCGCGTACTTTCCAATAGGTATCGCGGCCCTTAACGTGCAGTTCGGTCAGGAAGCAAACGGCTTCCATAGAACCTGTGTCGTTTAAGGTGTTGATGGTTTTGGTGATGATCTGCTTGTACTGGCGTTCGTCTAGTTCTCGTTCTTTGCCACAACCTACAAGAAGGACGCGTTCACTCAACACGTTGGGTACGTGATGCAAGAGTAGCATCTGACCCGGTTTACCTTCTAAGTCGCCGCGGCGAAGTAAGTTGCTAATGTAGCCTTCACTGATTTTATCCAGTTGCTCAGCAATACCAGAGAGGCGTCTAGGTTCATAGACACCAACGACAATACAGGCCGAACGTTGTTTTTCCGGGCTGCCGCTCTTAACGCTAAACTCCATGAGCTCTCCTAGATTCTTAAAGACAAATATTATTATTTATTAGATAATGTCTGCTTGTGTCCAAAACGGACCTAAAATTGGTACACCAATGTTAATTTTTCAGGTGTTTTTCTGCCACTTTTAGTTAAAGGCTGGTCACAAAACTACCAAAAGTAGACAGTCTACATGAAAAGTGGGCTGATACCAGCATAAATATAAGTTTAGGGACTGGATCCTGCCTGTGATTGTATTTAGATACTTGATTCGTGAAGTTTTAAAAGCGCAGATGGCAGTGCTTTTAGTACTGTTAGCTATTTTTATTAGCCAACATTTTGTTCGTGTACTCGCTGATGCGTCCGATGGCGAGTTTCCTGCCTCTCTGGTGATGACCCTCCTAGGTCTTAATCTTCCCTATCTTGCCGTGCTTGTGGTGCCTCTGAGCCTGTTCTTGGGGATTCTGGTGGCCCATGGTCGCATGTACGCCGAAAGTGAGATGGTGGTCTTCCATAGTGTCGGTGTGAGTGAGTGGTATGTTACTCGGGTGACCCTGCTGCTTGCCGTCGTCAATATGTTATTTACCGGTTTCTTATCTATCTACGTCACACCCTGGGCGGAAGAGACCCAGAACCGAGTGCTGGAAAATGCCCAGTCCGAGGCCGGTCTGGCGGCATTGACCCAGGGGCGTTTCCAGACCAGTCCTAATGGCCGCGCGGTGCTTTTTGTCGAGCGCATCGGTCGAGATAATCAGCTCGACAAGGTATTTGTGGCTCAGTTGCCCGACCCGGAAGATGGCGCCAGCCAGTCCAATATCGTGGTGGCCCAAGGCGGCAGCGTGGTGGAGGATGATACGGGCGAGCAGCGCCTCAAGCTCAATGATGGTATTCAGTACCAGAGCAAGCAGAACCAGCTCGACTATCAGGTGGTGCAGTTTGCCGGCTACGAGATGCAGATCAAGGAACAAGAGGTGGATCAGCGTCGCCGTAAGCTGTCGGCCTTGCCTATCGACCAGCTGCTCGATACCGAGGGACCGGAGGCGGTAGCCGAGTTCCACTGGCGTCTGGCGATTCCGTTGGCAATTCCTTTTATGACGCTGATCGCCGTGCCCATGGCGCGGGTGAATGTGCGCCAGGGTAAGTTTGCCAAGATGTTCCCGGCTATCTTGCTCTATCTGGGCTACTTCGGCTTGATGATTGCCGGGCGTAAGGCGCTCGAAGATGAGGTGATACCCACCTATCTGGGCATGTGGTGGATCCACGCCTCGGCGTTGTTCATGGGGATATTGCTGTTGAGTAAGGAGCGCCCCACTGGGGCAAAGCTTTCTGGCTTGCTCAAGCGTAAGAAGGTGGCGGCATGAGAATTCTAGATTTCTATATCGCCCGAGTATTGGTGAGCACCTCGGCCCTGTGTCTGCTGGTATTGATCGGCCTGTCGGGCATCATCAAGTGGGTGGATCAGCTGCGTCTCGTGGGGCGCGGCACCTATACCATGGTGGATGCAGCCATCTATGTGCTGTTTCTGATCCCCCGTGACATAGAGATGTTCTTCCCCATGGCGGTGCTCTTAGGGGCATTGATCGGCATGGGGATGCTGGCGTCGAACTCCGAGCTGGTGGTGATGCAGTCGTCGGGCCTGTCCCGTTTTCAGATCACTCTGTCGGCGATGAAGACGGCGGTACCATTGATGCTCTTGGTGATGGCCCTCGGCGAGTGGGGCGCACCTGTGGCCGAGCGTCACGGCAAGGAGCTGCAGGCGGTGAAGCTGTCGGGCGGTAGCCTGTTTAAGTCGAGCCGGGGGATCTGGGCCAAAGATGGTGACCTGTTTGTCAACATTGGCGAGATAGAGGATATCAACAGCCTGCACAACATAGTGCTCTACGAGTTCGACGATAAGCTTAACCTGGTGGGCACCATTGAGGCGCGCCGGGGCGTCTATGCCAAGGATCACTGGCGCCTGCTCGATGTGCGTCAGACCAAGATCACGCCTGAGCAGGTGAGCCTGACGGATCTGACCCTGTATCGTTGGGAGTCGACCCTGACGCCGGATAAGCTCAGCGTGGTGTCGGTGAAGCCCGAGGCCTTGTCGATCCAGGGCCTGGTGGATTATCTTGAATACCTGAGGGTAAACAACCAGGATTCCGGCCGCTATGAGCTGGCGCTGTGGCGCAAGATCCTGCAGCCTATCACGGTTGCGGTGATGATGCTGGTGGCCTTGTCATTCGTGTTTGGTCCGCTGCGTACCGTGACCATGGGCGCGCGCGTGCTGCTGGGTGTGGTGGCCGGTTTCAGCTTCTACATCTGTAACGAGATCTTCGGTCCCATGACCTTGGTCTATGGCCTGCCAGCCGTGTTGGGGGCACTGATGCCGCCGCTGATCTTCAGTAGCGTCGCCATCTATTATATTCGCCGCTAGCGGGTGACCTATTTCCATAGCAATACGCCCATTAAAAAAGGACCCTTAGGGTCCTTTTTTAATGCCTGGGTTTAGTCTACACGCCGTGCCAGTTACGCATCTGGTTAGCTTCTTTGGATAGCACCACCACTTCCGAGCGGGTCATCATATCCTGCAGCGCCAGCTTATCGCCGTTGATTAAGATCCATAGGTTACCTATGCCAAGCAGCGACCAGACGAGACGGGCGGTGGCGGTGATCATGCTCAGGCTCTGGCCATTGGGGTGTTGGATCTTCAGACGCCAGGCGCGCATGCCCAGGGTCTGGCCGCCGTAGCTCCAAAACAGCACATAGAAGAGGCCGACGCAGAAGGCGATCCACAGCTGGTAAACTCCCTTGTAGACTGGCGTAGCGTTGAGCAGATCTGAGACATGCTCAAATCCTTCCATGGCGATCAGGCCGCTGCTGGTGAGGGCGGTAAAGATGCCGAAACCTAAGGCTCCGGCCACCATGTAGACGGCGACCGCCAAAAGCAGGTCGTACACTATCGCGCCCAGTCGGCGAAAGAAGCCGGCTCTGGGGAAATTGGCATGTTCAATATTAGACATTTAGGGCCTATATTATCTGGTAAAAGGCGAAAATGGGTGGCTTATTCTAGCTAAGTTAGTCCTAGCTTTCATCTCGAATAAAGTGGATGTCGCTAAAGCCGAAGCGGGCAAATTCCTTCTGGCGATAGTCTTTCACCGCCTGAGAGCCCTTAGAGGTCATGGCGACCTGGGCCTCCATGGCGTGGTAGCGGGTCAGGTCAATCCCCTCGGCCGCCGCCACGGCTTCGTAGATGTCATGAAACTTGTCGTAGACGAAGTTGATCTCTTTGTATTGGTTCTTAAAGGTATAACCGACTCTGCGGGCCATAATATTCTCTTACTGATAAATTGAAGCTCGGCGGAAAATGCTAATCGATGGCATACACCATGTAGCAGGCATCTTCCGGGTAGCTGTCCAGGGATTTGTCGATTATACGCGATTTGAAGCCCAGGAGTTGCCAATATGTATGGGCACCGCCCACGGCAACTAGCGAGATGCTGCCCAGCCCCCAGTTTCTGGCCTGTTCGATGAGGCGGCTAAACACGGCTGCGCCGGCGCCCAGCCCCCGGGCCTTGGCGGAGAAGGCGATATCGTGCAGGTAGAGGGTTTCCTGTTTGGGCACCGTATCCAATACCTGCTCCAGGCTGGGGGGGAGATCGCGCTGCCAGGGGTGTGCCAGGCAATAGCCGATCACGGCATCGGCTTGGGTGATCACATAGCAGGTCTCGGGGGAGAGTTGGGCCTTACTCTGCAGGGCAGCGAGGGATTCGGGCTCGATATTGGGATAGCATTCATCCTGAATGGTTAATATGGCAGGCCAATCTTGGGTCTGTATCTCTCGTACTTGCATCACTAATAGTTTCCAGACTTGGAGAGGCCCTAGATATTCGCATAGCTTTTAGGGCTTATCAATGGTAGGGGCCTAGCGAATAAAATTAGCAAAAACAAATGTGTAAATTGGCTATTTACTCAATTATTTAGTCTGTTATTCTCTAATTTTCGGCGGCTTACCTGCCTTGATGAGTCGATAGCTTGTCTGAGCCGTCCAGTTAGCAATATGTTTAGGAATATCTGTTTAAAAGCGTGGTATAGCAATATACCTACGCGATATTAAGCGGGCCTTAAATTCCCTCGGGGGATCTGGCATTTTCTCATGGAGAGAGACAGTGGATTTTTTACTGCTTACCGATAACCTTCCCTACAGCCTGGCAATGGCCCTGGTGATTCTACTTGGCCTGGTCGAGGGCTTATCTATGGTCTTTGGCCTGAGCCTGTTTGGCCTGCTGGACGACCTGTCGCCCATGGAGATGGACGCCGATGTGGACACCGACGTGTCTGGCGTCACAGGCGTTGCCGGTTGGCTCTGCTTGGATCGTCTGCCTCTGCTCATCTGGCTGGTGCTGGCCCTGACCAGCTTCGCCATCGCCGGCTTTGGTATCAACTATCTGGCCCAGTCGTTTTATGGCCACTTACCCTCGCCCTTGGGCGTATCCCTCGCCATCCTGCTGGGGGCCTTATCCTGCCGTTTCCTCGGTGCCCGTCTCGCCAACCTATTGCCTAAGAACGAGTCTTCGGCGGTGTCGGTGGACGATCTCAGCGGCCTGGTGGGAGTGGTTACACTGGGCTGTGCCCGCAAGGGATTTCCCAGCGAAGCCGTGGTTAAAGATATCTATCAGCAGAAGCATTATGTGTTGGTGGAGCCCGAGTTGGCCGGGGAGGCCTTCTCCCAGGGCACTTCTGTGGTGCTATTAAACCGCAATGGCCAAGTCTGGTCTGTGGTGCAATTTAACGATGAAATTTAGGCAGTCTTGCTGCCATAAAACCTGCTTACAACAAGCTTAGATTAAGGATGAAACATGAATGAAGTTGAAGGAATAGGCCTGTCCTTTGGGGGCAGTTTTGTATTTATCGCCGCTGGCGCGGCGTTAATCGGTATCCTGGTGATCGGCCTGATCTTTGCCAAGTTGTATCGACGGGCGTCGAAAGAGACTGCCTTTGTGAGAACGGGTTTTGGCGGCGAGAAGATCATCAAAGATGGCGGCGCCATCGTGTTGCCTGTGCTGCATGAGGTTATCGCGGTGAATATGAACACCCTGCGTATCGAGGTGGAGAAGATGCAGAAAGATGCATTGATCACCAAAGATCGCATGCGGGTGGATGTGCGCGCCGACTTCTACCTGCGTGTGGCGCCGAGTGTGGAAGGGATCTCCATGGCGGCGCAGACCTTAGGTACCCGTACCACTCGGGTCGAAGAGGTGAAGAAGCTGATGGAGTCTAAGTTTGTCGACGTGCTGCGTGCGGTGGCGGCCGAGATGACCATGACAGAGATGCATGAGCAGCGCGCCGACTTCGTGCAGCGGGTGCAGAACAATGTCGCCAACGATCTGGAGAAGAACGGTCTCGAACTGGAGTCGGTATCGCTAACCGGTTTTGACCAGACAGACTTGCAGTTCTTCAATGAAAATAACGCCTTCGATGCCGAGGGTCGTGCTCGCCTGGCGAAGATCATTGAGGAGAAGCGTAAAGAGACCAACGATATCGAGCAGGAAAACCGCATCAAGATAGAACAGCGTAACCTGGAAGCCGAAAAGGAGTCGTTGGAGATAGAGAAGGCGGAAGAGGAAGCGCGTCTGGTTCAGCAACAGGCGTTGGAATTTAAGCGCGCCGAGCAAAAAGCTGAGATCCTTAAGAAGCAGGAGCAGAAGAGCCGTGAAGAGCGTGAGGCGGAGATCGCCAAGGAGCGTGCGGTAGAGACGGCCCAGATCGAGAAGACCAAGGATATCGAGACCCGAGAGATCGAGAAGCGTAAGGCGATCGAACAGTCTCGCATTCAGCAGATGCGCGATATCGAGGTGGCCGAGCAGGATAAGCAGATCGCCGTGGCCGAGAAGTCGGAAGAGGAGTCTGCCGCGCGCGCCAAGGCAGCCGAGGCCGAAAAGCTCAAGGTCGAGAAAGAGGAAGCGGTTATTACCGTGCGCCAGGTGGCCGAGGCTAACCGTCGCAAGGAGATCGAGGTGATCGACGCCCGTAAGGAAGCCGAGCGTGATGCGGTGGGCGTGACGGTCGAGGCGGAAGCCGAGAAGCGCGCCGCCGAGGATAAGGCGAGTGCGATCCTTACCGAGGCTAAGGCGGGGGCCGATGCCAAGAAACTTAAGGCCGAGGCCGACGAGAAGGTATATGCGGTCGAGGCGGCCGGTAAGCAGGCGCTACACGAGGCGGAAAACGTGCTCAGCAGCGAGCAGATAGAGCTACAAAAGGCGCTGGCCATGCTCAAGACTCTGCCGGAAGTGGTAGCCCAGGCGGTCAAGCCACTGGAGAATATCGAAGGGATCAAGATACTCCAGGGCTACGGTACCTCGGGTGCCACTCAGGGCAATGGCGAGACGGTACTGAGCCAGGGGGGGATCGCCGAGCAGGTGACCTCTGCGGCATTGAACTACCGTGCCAACGCCCCTATCGTCGATGCCATGCTCAGAGAGCTGGGCATGGTGGATGGCAAGAAAGGCAGCCTCAACGATCTGCTTAAGGGTCACAACATGATCGCCCAAGAGATGCTGGGCGCAGAGGAGATTAGCGACGAGAGCCAAGGGGCTCACTCGCCGTTGAACGGTAAGCATCAACGTGAGGGGGATGCTGCCAGCTAGGCGACATGACGCTGCTCTGCCAGCAAGATAACGAAAAAGGCTAGCCTATTGCGCTAGCCTTTTTGTTTACCCATTCCTGTTTAGCTTAGCCTCTAGCCTAAGTAGCGCTCCTCGAGATGATGTTTGAAGTGAACCGGGTTGAGTACCTCGCCGGTCACCCGCGTCACCAACTCATCTGTGGTTAGCAAGGAGCCCTGGGACCAGATGTTTTGGTTGAGCCAATCCATCACTTGGGTGATATTCCCCTGCTCAATCAGGCTGTCGATATCGCCCAAAGCCTTGACCATGCTCGCCTTAAACTGGGCCGCGTACATGGCGCCCAGGCTGTAACTCGGGAAGTAGCCCAGTTCCCCCACCGGCCAGTGGATATCCTGCATACAGCCGTTACGATAGTCATTCTGGGTGGAAAGCCCCAGCAGGCTCTGCATCTGCGTGTCCCAGAACTCGGGAAGATCCGCAACCTGCAAGCTGTTGTCGAGCAGGCCTTTCTCCACCTCATATCTCAGCATGATATGGCAGGGGTAAGTCACCTCGTCGGCATCGACCCGGATGAGTCCCGGCGTTACTCGCTGCACCAGATGTGTCAGGGACTCATTACTCAGACTTGCCCCCAGATGGTGGTTGATCTTCTCGGTGAGCAGGGCGATCATCGCCGGGCTTCTGCCAAGCTGCATCTCGAAAAACAGGCTCTGGCTCTCGTGGATCGCCATGGAGCGCGCTAAGCCCACGGGTTGACCGCGCCAGTCGCTGGGCAATCCCTGCTCGTAGCGGGCGTGACCCACCTCGTGGATGGTGCTATAGAGGGAGGTGGCAAAATCGCTCTCATCATAGCGGGTGGTGATCCGCACATCACCGGGCACGCCGCCCGAGAAGGGATGGCTGCTGGTGTCCAGGCGGCCCTGATTAAAATCGAACCCAAGTCGCTGCATCACATCCAGGTTGAGGGCTTGCTGAGCCGCGGCGCCGCTGTGTGGAATAGTGACCGGCTGCCAGCTCTGCTGTTTGGCTTGCACCTGCTGGATCATCTCTGGCAGCCAGCTTCTCAGCTCGCCAAACACCTTATCGAGCGCCGCTGTTTGACAGCCGGGCTCAAACTTATTGAGTAGGGCATCATAGGGGGAGATCCCCTGTACCTCACCGAGGATCTGCGCCTCTTCGCGCACCAGGGCGATCACCTGCTCCAGGTTTGGCTTAAAGCTTTGCCAGTCGTTGTCCTTGCGTTGTTGACGCCAGGCATGTTCGCAGGCATAGGTGAGCGCCGTCTTCTGCTGAACCAGCTCGCCGGGCAGGGCGGTGGCCTGTAGCGTGTGATAACGCATCTCTCTCAGGTTGGCCGCTTGCTGCGGCGTGAGAGCCTCTTCGCCCGCCGCCGACAAGTTATCGATCAGAGAGGGTACCGTCTTGAGTTTGTGGATGTGCAGGGCGAGCTCGGCCATCGCCTCGCCCCGTCCCTCACTGCCGCCACTCGGCATCATGGTGGCCTGATCCCAGTCGCCCAAGGCCTGTAGGTGCTGGAAGTGGTGGATCTGTTTAAAGGCGGCGCACAGGCCGTCGTAGTTCGGCGTCGCCGAATCTTGCTTGTTTGCTGTCATATTGGCTGTCGACCTTAAATAAACCTGGCTGACATGCTAACACGAGAAGGACTAGAAACGAGTGTTGATAAAAGGTGTGTTGATAAAACGTGTGGTGAGAAACGAGAGTCGATTAGCAGGGCCGTCCCGGTTAAGACGGCCATAAGAGAAGATGAGCTAAAGCCAGCTTAGGCCTTGAGCAGTGCCAGTGCGGGTTGCTGGTTGCCCGGATAGAGGCGATAGGCCTTATGGTGTTTGATGCAGCTGGCCTTCTTGTCACCCTGGCTCAGTAGCAGAGCGTGCTTAACGGCGTGTTGGGCGATCAGTTGCTCGTCGGCACGAATATAGAGGGTTATGGGTTTGATAAGCTTGCCCTCGACCAGATGCTGCTCGTACTGCTCGACCGAGATCACCAGGCTGTTTTTACCGTCGCAGTCGAGCCTGAGCTTGCCGCTCACCTCACAGTCGAGAATGATGAGCCAATCCTGGGCTTCAAGCTCGCCAATCAGTGCCTGCAGCGACTGGCCCACCTCGGCATTTTCCATGGCTGGCAGGTATTGATCTTGGATCCGCGCTAGCAATTGGGGCAGTTGGGCACCGGCGCCCTTGCTGCGTCCTTCCCGGATCCAGCGGGTCAGGTCATCGGCCACCAACTTGGAGAAGCGTCGCTCCTTGAGTGCCTGCACCATCCAGTTGCAGAGGAAATGGCTCTCGGCTGCCGGGGTCTTGATGCTGCCTGGATTTGCGTTACGCGCCGCCAGGTCGGCGAGTCCTGCCTGGGCTAAGGCCATTAGGGCCTGGTTGTAGCTTTGCTCTGTCATTGCGTCTCCACGCAAAAGAAATAGGGATGCGGCGCCGAGTATACCCTATCGTCGCCCTTATCCCTATCCACCAGACAAAGAAAACCGCCGCAAACTCTTCGAATGCGGCGGCTTTGAGGTCATGCTGAGCCCTATCTCGTCGTCATAGGCCCTGTCGAAGCCTGCCTAAGAGTTGATTAGGCTCGCGGCGGTGAGGATCAGCTTAGGCTCGGCGCGCACCTTGTAGTTGGGGTTGATGTATTGAAAGTGGACCAGTCCCGTCTTGTCTGTGATATAGACGGCGGGCACAGGCAGCACCAGACGCTCATCGCCGGCCGCATTCTTCCACAGCTTGTTTTTTAACTTCATCTTGGCCATGTATCTATCTGAGATGCTCTGGCTGGTGAAATAGGCCAGGCCGAAGGCGCGCATGGCATTGAGGTTAACATCCGAGACCAGGGTATAGTTGAGGTCATTCTTGGTCATGGAGGCGCGCAGCTCCTGCGGCGCATCGGGTGAGATGCCGATCAGCTGAAAGCCCATCTTGAGGAGATCCTTTTCGATCGCCTGTAGCTGGCCCATCTGGGCGTTACAGAAGGGACACCAGCCGCCACGATAGAAGAAGAGCACGCTGGGCTTGCCCTGAAGCATCTGCTGCAGATCCACAGCTTTGCCTTGGAGATCTTTCACCTGAATTGAGGGCACTTCTTGACCGTTCAGTAGCGGCGAGATAGACGTCGGGCTTTCCGCGATAGGCTTGGCCGATGCAGGGGTAACGATGAGCGTCAGGCTCGCCAGGGTGAAGAGTAGGACGCTCAGCAGGGCGCCGGCGCGTGAATAAGGTGTCTTGGTCATAGGGTGGCCTTCTCGTAATTGTTTTATCTGTCGAACAGACCCTGGTGGAGGCGGTAAACTTTCACCCTGATGTGGAATTAATCGATACGAACAAAAAAGGCACTGTTAAGTGCCTTATTTGATTAGATAATAATTTTGTGACCGTACGTCGATTATTTTTGCTTCTTTGTTTTCGCGTTGGATGAGTTCTTCACCTTCACCCGGCGAGCCCCCATGTTCTTCTCGGCGATCACCTGGGCACCAACGTTGTCGCTGCGCTGCTGCTTCTTGGCGAAGCTGCGACGCTTCTGCAGCTGTTTGATCAGGAGATCGCGACTACCGACCTCGTAGCCTGGGATGGTGATGCGGCGGATCTTACTGCCGATCAATTTCTCGATGTCAGCTAAGGTGCGCTCCTCTTCACGGCTCACCAGCGAGATGGCGACGCCGCTGCGACCGGCGCGGCCGGTACGACCGATTCGGTGCACATAGTCTTCGGCGAGGAAGGGCAGGTCGAAGTTGACCACATATTCCAGCTCGGGAATATCCAGGCCGCGGGCGGCGACCTCGGTGGCGACCAGGGTGCGCACCTTACCCTCTTTAAATTCTCGCAGCGCTCGGCGACGATTGCCCTGAGGCTTCTCGCTGTGAACCACGGCCGATGGGATGCCGTCCAGGTTAAGCTCCTTCACCAGGGAGTCGGCGGCTTCGCGGGTGGCGGTAAATACCAGCACCTGTTGCCAGTTCTTCTTGCCGATAAGCTCGGAGAGGAGTTCGCGCTTGCGGCGCTGCTCGACAGGGTAGACCACCTGGCTGACGGTCACCGCCGTGGTGTTCTGTTTGTCCACGGCGATCAGCTTAGGCTTGACCAACATCTCGTTGGCCAGCTGCTTGACGGCGCTAGAGAAGGTGGCTGAAAACAGTAGGTTTTGGCGATTGCGATTTACCTGCTGCAAGATCTTCTGAATGTCAGTGATGAAGCCCATATCCAACATGCGGTCGGCCTCATCCAGCACCAGGAAGTCGACGTTAGACAGGTTGAGGTTACAGGCCTGCAGGTGCTCTAGGAGGCGTCCCGGAGTGGCGACTATGATGTCGGCGCCTTTTTTCACCTTGGCCGCCTGGGTATCCATCTTGACGCCGCCATAGACGGTCAGCACTGAGATGGGCAGGTAACGGCTGTACTGCTTGATGTTGTCGGCCACCTGGGCCACCAATTCGCGGGTGGGGGCCAGGATCAAGGCGCGGGTGTTTGAGCGCTGGGTATCGCTTGGGTTATCGAACATCTTCTGCAGGATAGGTAGGGCGAATGCCGCCGTCTTGCCAGTACCCGTCTGGGCGCTGGCCAGCACATCCTGTCCGCGGCGAATCGCCGGGATGGCCTCTTTTTGAATGGGCGTCATTTTTTGGTACCCGCATTCTGAGATGGCGTGCAAAATCTCGGGAGCAAAACTGAAAGATTCAAATCTCATTGGGATATCCTGTTGTTTACCTTCTAAAATAACGACATATCAAATTGAGTCTAGTCCAGGCTCGAGCCGTACCTTAACTCATTTCCGCCTTGGGCCACAAAGGCGGCCGCGGAGTATAGCAAAATTTTCGGTTAAAACCTGCACTTTTATCCGTTCGCCTGCATCTTGCCTCCCGGTTAAACCCGCCTATTTGACAGCCAAGAGTGCTGAACTAACCTTATTTAAGTTAACTGTTGGAGGTTGTCAAAGGCATGGAGGCTTAGGTGTTTTTTCTATCTGTCCCAATTGCAAGACAGCATCCTGCAAAGGCTTAGGGGATGCCATGTCGATAAATGTCTTGATCGTCGATGATTCGCTGAGTGCCTGTCGGGTGCTTAGTCGTCACTTTTTGCTGCTGGATGTCGATAAGGTGGAGTTCTGCCGTGACGCCCGCAGTGCCATTCGTACCCTGAGTAAATATAAAGATGACTACCAGATAGTGGTGGTGGATCTGCATATGCCCGAGGTGGATGGCATAGAGTTTCTGATGCGTCTGAGTAAGATGGATTTCAAGGGAGGTATCATTATCGCCTCGGCCATGGAGTCGCGCATCGTCGAGGCCGCCTCCCAGTTGGTGGAGGCTTCCAAGCTCAGACTGCTCGGCGCCTTGATGAAGCCGGTTACCACAGAGCAGCTCAGGGTCTGTGTCGAGCGTTATCGCCTGATGGCCTTCCAAGGGAATGGCGTGAGCCAGAAGGGGCAGATGAGTATCGACGAGATCCGCCGCGCCATCAATAGCAATAAGGTGATCCCCTATTATCAGGCGCAGGTGGATATTTCCAGCGGTCAGATAAAGGGCTTCGAGGTACTCTGTCGCTTGCAGCAGGGCACTCGCTTGCAATTGATCACCCCGGATAAGTTTATCGAGGTGGCCGAGAGTAACAATGCCCTAAACAGCCTGACCACTAAGCTGCTTAATAGCGCTATCCCAGAGTGGGCCTTGATCAGCCAGTTCGATTCCTGTCAGCAGTGCCGCTTGTCGATCAACCTGACGCCAAAGCAGCTTAATCAGAGTGGCTGGCATACCCGTCTGATGCAGTATTGTGAGCAGAACCTCTTGTCGCCATCGCGCCTGACGGTGGAGATCACCGAAAACCAGGTGCTGGACAAGCAGCGCCAGCACTCCAGCATTAGCCAGTTGAGAATGAATCGCATAGGTGTGGCCATCGATGACTTCGGTACCGGCTACACCAATCTCTCACAGCTATGCACACTACCTATTAGCGAGTTGAAGCTGGATCGCAGCCTGGTTCACGGCATACATAAAGACCCCGTCTCCCAGACGATACTGCGTTCTATGCAGGCGATCGGCAGTAAACTCGGCATCCATCTGGTGGCCGAAGGGGTGGAAGATATCCATGACCTTAACTATCTGGAGCAGATAGAGGATATCTCCTTACAGGGCTATCTCATCTGTCGCCCTAAACCCTACAGCGAGTTGGTGCGCTGGTTAAAGGCACGTGAGCGACTGCTTCAGGCCTAAAAAAACAGCACCCTGAGGTGCTGTTTTTTTGCTTAACTAGCTTAAGTCTTAGATGGCTTCGGTCGCCTTGAGTAGCCAGTCAAGCTCAGTGCCCTGCATCAGCGGGCTCAGGGTTTCTCTGACTCGTTGATGGTAGGCGTTGACCCAGTGGATCTCGGCGTCGCTAAGCAGCCGCTTGTCGATGAGACGGGTGTCGATCGGGATCAGGGTGAGGGCATGGAACTCATACATCTCACGCTCGGCCCCAGCCAGGGCCCCACAGGCCTGCACCGCGACCAGGTTTTCGATGCGTATACCGAAGGCATCTGCGCGGTAGTAACCCGGCTCGTTCGACACCACCATGCCTGGCAGCAGGGCGACGGCATTGCTGTTCTTGGCGATACGCTGTGGTCCCTCGTGAACACTGAGGAAATGGCCCACACCGTGGCCAGTGCCATGGTCGTAATCGAAGCCATGCTGCCACAGGTATTGACGGGCGAAGCCGTCGAGCTGCTGACCCGTGGTGCCTTTGGGGAATCTGACCTGATCCAGGGCGATATGCCCCTTCAATACCAGGGTGACCATCTTGCGCTGCTCGTCGGTGACTTCGCCGATGGCGATGGTGCGGGTGACGTCTGTGGTGCCATCCAGATACTGGGCGCCGGAATCTACCAGGTAGATGCTATTCATGGTCATCATGGCCGGGGTGCCATTGTTGTGGTTGTAGTGACACATGGCGGCATTGGCCCCTGTGGCCGAGATGGTATCGAAGCTTGGCTCACGATACTGAGGATCTTCCAGGCGGAAGCTTTCCAGCTTGTCGGCCAAGGTGCCTTCATCATACAGACGCTTGGCCGCGACTTCGGCGTCGAGCCAGGCGAGGAAACGGCTCACGGCTACGCCATCGCGAACATGGCAGGCGCTGAGGCCGGCAAGCTCGGCCGGGTTCTTCTGTGCCTTGGGCAGGGCAACGGGATCTTGACCCGCGATCAGCCTGGCGCCGGCTTGCTTAGCGGTGAGCTGCATCCAGGCGTTGGCACTGTCGGGATCGGCCAGTAGCTTGACGCCATCGAGCTTAGATAACACGCCTTCGAGCTCGGCCTCGGCCTTGAAGTTGACGCCTGTGCCCACATGGGCCTGAACCCCCTCAGGCAGCTTGTTGAGATCGGTAAAGAGCGTCATCTCGCCGTTCTTATGCAGCAGGGCGGTGCCCAGCACGACTGGCAGGCGAGGGATGTCGTTGCCGCGAATGTTGAGCAGCCAGCAGAAGGAGTCCAGCGCGCTGATCAGCGCCACATCGGCGCCGCTTGCAGCCACAGCCTTACCTATCTGCTCACGTTTGACGGCGCTGCTGACGCCGGCACTCTGTTCGCTAAAGAGGCTGATTGGGGCGCTGGAGGCTGCGGGTCTCTCTTGCCAGTGGCGATCGATTGGGTTTTCTGAGACGGCAACCAGCTCGATACCGGCGCGCTGACATTGAGCCTCGGCCTGTTGTTGCCAGCTCAGGGTATGCAGACGTGGGTCATAGCCGATGCGAGCACCTTCGCCCAATTGTTCGATTAGCCAGGGGATCTGCGGCGTGTCATGCAGGCTCTGATAATCGAACTGGGCACTGTCTACCTGCTGTTTGACTTGAACCGTGTAGCGGCCATCGACGAAGATGGCGGCGCTCGCTTTGAGCACTATGGCCATTCCCGCCGAACCGGTAAAGCCTGTGAGCCAGTGGAGTCTTTCATTACGCTCGGGAACATACTCGCCCAGATATTCGTCGGCCCGGGGGACGATGAAGGCATCGAGAGAATGGGTCAGCATGTCGCCTCTTACGGCGTCTAGACGTTGTGCGGTTACAGATGTCATGAAGTCTCCTTTAATAACCAGTTGCGGGGCCATCTAAGCGTGGCCTTCTGGGTTTGAGCGAACAGGCTTGCTCTTATCTCTAGAGGTTGAGATAAGGCCGAATAGCGGCCGATTATCGCAGCTCAGCGGGTGAGTTGAAAGGGAAGTGCGAAAAAGCGCACCAGCGGCGGCGTAAAGTTTGGCGTGAATTTAAGGTTTTTACTAGGTAATTGAAACAGATAGTGGCCGGTAGGAGGATTTAACACCCAATATCCGCCAATATCCGCGTCTGAGGCTGGTAAAGTTCGCCGTGAGTCAGTATTTTGCATATAAGTGAACTATTTGTGATTAGGGGCTGTTTACCTTTTGAGCACAAATATTGTTTTCAAGACTAAGCCTATGGGCAGCATCTGTATCATTTTTCTACTGGGTTATTGCTCATTTATGTAGCGCACTAGGTTGCAATCGCTCTGCCTTGTATTAAATCGATAAAGAATGCTGTAAAAATGAACGCAAAAGTTCGACAGATCCTAACTTTATGCCAAGAAATGTATGGGTATTAACCCTGGCTCAGGCCTTTGCCATGAGTGCCACCCCCATGATGATGTTGCTCGGCGGACTGATTGGCGCCGAATTAGCACCTACACCCGCATTGGCCACCCTGCCGATCGCCATCATGGTGATTGGTGTGGCCATCTCCGTGGTGCCGGTCAGTCGCTTGATGCGCCGCTTTGGCCGCAAGAAGATCTTTCTGCTGGGCAGTGGCCTGGGGGCGAGCGGCGGACTCCTAGCGGCCTTCGCGACTCAGGCGCAGCTCTTCGTGCCTTTCTGTCTCAGTGGCCTGCTCTTGGGCGCTGCGGGGGCGATAGTGCAGCAATACCGCTTTGCCGCCATGGAGTCGGTGGCGCCGCTGCAGAGTGCCAAGGCGGCCTCCCGGGTGCTGGTTGGCGGTCTGGTGGCCGCTATCATGGGGCCCGAGCTTGCTGTGTTGGGGGAAAACTTGTTTGCCACGCCTCATGTGGGCGCCTTCCTGTTTCTGATCTGCGTCTGCCTGATGGCGGGCCTGGTGCTCTGTTTCTATCAGGAGAATCGCCAGGATAAACAGATCCATGTGGCATCCCATCACACCGTGCGCCCCCTGGGGAATATCTTGTTGCAGCCCGCTATCTGGACCGCCATCGGCGCGGCAACCATAGGCTATGGCATGATGAGCTTCATCATGACGGCCACCCCCCTGCATATGCATCACATGGAACACTATTCCCTTGCCGATACCAAATGGGTGATTCAGAGTCATATCATTGCCATGTATTTCCCCTCGCTGTTTAGCGGCTATCTGGTGGCCAAGTTTGGCACCAGCCGCATGATGCTGGTGGGACTGGCGGCCTATGGTGTAACCATCACTGTTGCCCTATTCGGGAGAGAGCTACTGAACTACTGGGTCGCCCTGGTGCTGCTAGGCGTTGGCTGGAACCTGTTGTTCGTGGCCGGAACCGTCTTATTGCCTCGGTACTACCATAGCGAAGAGCGCTTTAAGGTTCAGGCCTTTAACGACGCCTTCGTCTTTGGTTCACAGGCGATTGCCTCCCTGAGCGCCGGCTGGGTATTGCACTGGTTAGGTTGGGAGGTGATGCTGCTCACCTGCATCCCACTGCTGGCGGTGCATCTGCTGTTGATGGCCTGGGGGCGGGTACCCTTGCCGCTGGCAAGCGAACAGAAAATGGATGAAACTTGATCTTCTTTGATGGAAATTCAATCAAAGCAAAGTGTTAGTCGCATTTTATATAGCCTTAGTTGATGGTTTTTGTGATAAAATTCTGCCATTCACAACTCTTCTTTCTCTTTGCATTGAGATAGGTGGCTATGGAGCTCGCTATGCAATCCCTGACCATAGATATTGGCGCGACGACCGCCCTGTTCGAAATTGAGACCCAGGGACGCACCGAGCAGTATAAGATTGCCACCGGCGAGCACTTTACCCTGGCCGATCTCAAGCGTCATATCACCGACATCGAAGCCGATTACGACCTGAGTGACTACGCCTTAGGGGTGGCGGTCCCCGGACTGGTGAAGCAAGAGACGCTGATCGCCTGTAAGGTGGCACCTAAGCTCAACGGCCTGTCGCTGGCCAATCTCAATACCAAGGCCCGCTTTAGCCTGCTTCATAACGATATCGATGCCGGCATGCTGGCGATATGCGAGGAGAAGAACGCCTGTGAATTGCTGCTGATGAGCGGCGCCGGCATAGGCATGGCGATCGCCATCAAGGGCGAGCCGTTTCTCGGTGCAGGCGGTGTGGCCGGTGAGCTGGGACATTGTCGGGTAATGAGTGAAGGGGGCGAGTATAGCCTGGAGCAGTTGGCCAGCGGCGAGTCGATTCGGATACGTGGCCTCAAGAGCCCGCAGGAACTCTATCGCGCCGGTAGCTATCTTGGCATGGGGCTCGCTTGGGCCATCAATCTCTTCAATCCCAATCGTATCTGGCTAGCAGGTCCCATGATGAATCAGCCCGACTATTACAAGGGCTGTGTCGAGTCCCTAAAACAGTTGGCGTTGACGGCGCCGCTGGGGGATGTGAACATCGCCCGGGTCGATGATATGGAGACACTGGTATGCCGCGGCCTCAAGGTACTGTTGGCGCAGCACGCCCAGTAAAGCCAATACTAGTAAAGCCATTACGGGTCAGTTTGATATGGGCTAATCCGATTTAGTCACTACCTGTACTCGTCTTCGTCGAAAAGATTGCAGTTACACCTTGCTCGCTCCTTAAGTACTGCTTGCCTGTTCACCTTGAAGATTTTTCTTTCCGTTAGTTACTGCTTTTTTGTATACAGTATGCTAAAAAGGTCGCTTGTCATTTTTCTTTCTTATGGTGGTTGCGGGCTGGCCCCGGCGATCGCCGTCAAAGGTGCTAACTATGAGTGTAAATACCACGAGTGCGAATACCACGAGTTTAAGTGCTAGTGTGGGCGTGGGCGGCTCGACGCCCGAGCAAGAGCTGGCCAGGCTGTCTGATATGACTCGAGGGGTTGAAGGGATCACGGCGCAGGAATACAGGGCGCGCATCGACAAGGCTCAGCAGCTGATGCGTCGCCAGGGGATTACGGCCATCTATCTCAATGCCGGCACTAACCTCTATTATTTTACCGGCACGCGCTGGTATGCCAGCGAGCGTATGGTGGGGGCCATATTGCCCGCCGAGGGTGAGCTGGAATATATTGCGCCGGCGTTCGAACTCGACACGCTCAAGGGCTACATGGCTATCGAGGGACGGGTGAATTGCTGGCATGAGGATGAGAGTCCCTATGGTCTGTTCGTGCAGCGACTTGGTGAACTTGGCATAAGCCAAGGCAAGCTGGCGATGGATGAGTCGGCGGCGTTTTTCATCTTCGATGGCGTGCGTCAACTGGCACCAGAATTTGAGTTCGTTAACGGTAAGACGGTTACCGCGGCCTGTCGCATGATCAAATCAGAGACAGAGCTGGCCCTGTTGCAGCGTGCCAAGGATATGACCCTTGAGGTGCACAAGGCCGCCGCGCGCATCCTGCATGAAGGGATCACAGTCGGTGAGGTGGAGAGCTTTATTCATCAGGCCCATAAAGCCGTGGGCGCGCCGGCGGGCTCCTATTTCTGTATCGTGCTCTTCGGTGAAGACTCGGCCTATCCCCATGGGGTCAAGTCGCCTAAGACGCTGGAACTCAACGATACTGTACTGATCGACACGGGCTGTCAGCTCCATGGCTATAACTCAGACATTACCCGTACCTATGTCTACGGTACGCCGAGTGAGCGCCAGCGTCAGTTGTGGCAACTGGAGCAGGATGCTCAGCTAGCGGCCTTCGAGGCGGCCAAGGTGGGGGCGCCTTGTTCGAGTGTGGATCGCGCTGCCCGTGACGTCATAGAGCAGGCGGGCTTTGGTCCTGGCTACGATCTGCCGGGTCTGCCCCACAGGACGGGGCATGGCATAGGCCTGGATATTCATGAGTGGCCCTACCTGGTGCTGAATGACCATACACCGCTTGCCCCGGGCATGTGCTTCAGTAACGAGCCTATGCTGTGTGTGCCGGGCGAGTTTGGGGTGCGTCACGAAGATCACTTCTACATGACAGAGAGTGGCCCTAAGTGGTTTACCCAGCCCGCTCATTCTATCGATAACCCCTTCGGGTATTGATAGCTATCGTAGTAAATAACTGAGCATGCTAGCTTGTTAAGACGTTCGATAACTGCGTTACTATTTTTGATTGTAGAATAGCTACTTATCGAAAAATTTCGCCTTGTTCTCGAAGGTTTTTCCTGCGCTATTGCTGATCACTTACTTACCGTGATTGGTATGATACAAAAAACGCGCCTCAGGGCGCGTTTTTCATCTCGTCGTAACAGTCTCTACTTATCTATGCTGATCAGCTCGACATCGAAGATGAGCACTGAGCCGCCGGGGATCTTGCCCGCGCTGCGGTTGCCATAGGCCAGGCTGCTGGGAATAAAGAAGCGGGTCTTTTCCCCTTCGACCATCAGCTGTACGCCTTCGGTCCAGCCCTTGATGACGCGATTGAGCGGGAAGGCGATAGGCTCGCCGCGCTCGACCGAGCTGTCGAACACTGCGCCGTCGATCAGCGTACCATGGTAATGCACAGTCACTGTATCGCTGGCCTTGGGATGGACGCTACCGTCACCCTCTGCCAATACCTTGTACTGAAGTCCCGAGGCGGTCTCGATAACCCCTTCCTGTGTCTTGTTCTGGGCTAGAAAGGCCTCGCCCTTGGCGATGTTTTCCTTCGCCGCCTTCTGGTTGTTCATGCTGGTAAAGAAGTAAAACAAGACGCCGGCGATCACCAGGACTGCTAATATCATTCTCATCTTTGATTTTCCTGTAAAAGTGCGGCCCTCATCATAGCCAATTGTGCCTTGAGGGTAAACGCATAGGGCAAATGTAAGCCTAAGGTGCAAAGCGAGACGAGTTAACCCCAAGTTGTGTCAGTAATGCCTGTCCCTGTGGAGACATTAGGGCGCCGAGCAGGCTGACATTGATGAAGACAGTCAACCACAGGATTACACGGAAGCTGCGCTTACTGGACTTGTGTCTCAGGTGCTGCTGGCCCAGCATGGCTCCCGGCCAGCCGCCGAGCAGGGATAACCAATGCAGTCGACTCTCGCTGATTCGCCAGCTGTCTTGTTGGGCTGCTCGTTTATCTATGGCGTAGCAGATAAAAGTGATGAGGCTCATGACGATGTAATAGACAAAGAAAGCTATCGGCAGTCTTTGTAACTGGCTAGCAAGCAAGAGGCCGATAAACAGCGCAATGATGAGGGTGATACGCAGCTTAGTGCTTAATGCCCTCCTATTGTTTTTCTGTTTACCGTCATTGCTTGCATGGAGGCCTTTTCTCGTCCCATGTTTGTCTAGCTTAGGCTCTCTCTTGGGAGTATTCGGGTGATTTTTTCTCATTGTATGATGTATGGATAAACGCTGTTAGTGCGCTTTATATCATTTAGAAATAGGTGATCTCCAGTTCGTACAGGGCTGCGTCATCGTCGTAAGAGTCATATTTGGCCACGAGCGAATAGCTTTCCTCATATATATCTACGCTATCGAATTCATCGTTAGCCTGCTGGAACTGTGCCAGTAACTTATCCTTCTGTGATGGAATAGCCATCTTGTCCCACAGCTCTGTGAGTGCGGCGTCGCTCGCTTGTTGATAGATGCCTGAAGCCACTCTGACCTTATGTAAGGTGTCATCGTCGAACTTGAGCTGTAGGTGATTACCCAGTAGCCACCATTCGCCATCACCCGAGATAGCCAGTTTTGCCATGGTTGGGTAGGTTTTCTGTATCTGCTTAAGGCCTGGACGTTCACCACTATAGGATGGGGTTAATTGCTTCAACAGGGGAGAGAGCGTATCAGTGGATGGTTGTTTCCCCTGTACCGATAGTGCTTTCCTGTCCTGGTAGAGACTAAAGCCGGTAAACAGAGACTCAGGCTTAGCTTCGCCGCTTTGACTAAAGGTGTCGAAGTTGAGCACTAGTTGTCGATCACCATCGCTCAGCTGCAGGTGGTTGCTACCCTTCTTTGTTTGCTTGAGCCCTAAGGTGTGGAGTACCTGGGTAATAGGAGTGCGGTAGGCAATCTTGCCGTTAATCAGCCACGGGGCATCATCGAATCCGTCTCGATAATCGATAAGGTTTTTGCCTGTGCTATTTAGTGGGCCGAAGTCTGTGGAGATGGCGGCGAGGTGCTCCTTGGTAAATACGAACCATAAGTGTCGACCGTAACCCCAGGCAAAATTTTCTGAAGTAAGTGGCAACTCAATGCTCGCGGGGCCGAGTAACTGATAGAGTTCTTCTGGCTTCATGCCTAAGGTTGCGCCATAGACGCCCTCATCTAGGGATACTATCGCTGGAGGGAGCGTCTTGGCGGCTGCTAACTTGGCGGCCGACTTGGGGGTTGGGGGCTCGAAGGTGTATTCAAACTGCGATTGGTGGATCTCATAACCATTGCTGTCATATGAGGTGGCTTGTTGTGACAGGCTTTTATCATGTTCGCAGAGACGGTAGAGCTCAGCCTCGAGATGGGTCTTTAGCTGTGTGACTTTGACCGTTTCTTGACTTGAGCGTTGAGATAATCTCTTTGCCTTGCTCTTACTGAGAATATGATTGCTCACCTGGGTGAGCACGATGACTTCGGCTCCTTTGTCCGTCGCTTGTTGAGTTAACTGAGTCAGTGCGGCCTTAAAGGCTTCGCTCTCCAGAGGCCTGGTCTCTGCGGGATACTTTTTACTCGTGAGAGTCAGGGATATCGGCGCTAATGTCGTCTCGATACAGTTAGGATGCTTGTCTAAGATCCGTGCGATCTCATCGTCTTCTCTATTATTGCCCTCGGCCGATGAGTTGGCCGTAAGGCAGAGTGAGCCAAATAGAAGTGTGTAGTTTGATAATGTCCTTAATGTCGATCTCATGTGGCGCGTCCCTGATGCCAAAGTATGCCAATAACTTGAGATAGCCAGATAAAAATGTCAAGTATTCATAGGATTATCTATTTTTGCCTCTACGGATTTACTGAGGCAGTATCCGACAACTGCCCCTGAAACCCTTCCATATAGAGGCTAGTTCTTTTGGGGCTTAAGGGAGATCCACAGCTTGATGTGGCCCTTGACTACCACGACATCGTTTTCATCCAGGGCGGTAACATTGACCAACATGTCGCCCTCTACCCACTGCTCGGGCGTGACCTCGGCGATACAGCGTATGTCACTGCCGGCCTTGGCGGTATAGTCGACGCTCATTCCCTTGGGGATCCAGCGCAGGTGGGCGGGAATTGACGCCTCGGCCATGGTGCCCATGGCCATCTCTAAGCCATTACAGATGGCGATGACATGCACAGTCCCTATGTGGTTTTGCACTGACTTACGCTTTCGCACCAGCACCTGGCAGTAGTTGGATCTGAGCTCTGTGACCAAGGGCTTAACGGTGGCGAAGTAGGGCGCCATGCGTGACACCATGAGGGAGAAAAATTTATGGCCCATTGGCCACTTGGTCAGGCGGCGGTAGAGGGCCATCACTCTTGTCGGTTTGTTATTCATTGGCTTACCCGTTATTAAAATACTTTGTCTGGTTTAAGAAAAAGCTTGTTTGGTTTAAAAATCTTGTCTGGTCAGATGAGTTGTTAGACTAGCCCAATAACAAGTAGTTAACAATAGCGCCGTGTTTTGACCGCCTAAACCAAACTTCATTTTCCTTTGCTTGGGCTGGGCGCGTATAATCGGGCGCTAAGGTTTCAAGCCCATAGAAAATCATTAACTTAAGGATCTTGAGTGAAATATCTGCTGACTT
This sequence comes from Shewanella insulae, assembly GCF_009831655.1. Taxonomy (GTDB): domain Bacteria; phylum Pseudomonadota; class Gammaproteobacteria; order Enterobacterales; family Shewanellaceae; genus Shewanella; species Shewanella insulae. The sequence continues at coordinate 49,743 of NZ_WRPA01000003.1, forward strand.
ATTTCAAAGGGATGGCCATGGGGGCCGCCGATGTGGTTCCCGGGGTATCCGGGGGCACAATCGCCTTTATCACGGGGATCCTCGACCCCCTGCTCGATAGCATACGTAAGGTTAATCCCAGCCTCATCGGCGTGGTCCGCCAGCAGGGACTGAAGGCCGCCTTCATGCATATCAACGGCCCCTTCCTGCTTGCGGTGTTCGGCGGTATCCTCACCAGCATTTTTACCCTGGCGAAACTTATCACCTATCTGCTGCATACCCATCCGATCCCCGTGTGGTCCTTCTTCTTCGGCCTCATCATCATCTCTGTGGTGCATATGCTCAAGCAGGTGAAGGGCTTCTCCGTGGGACGCCTGGCGCTGTTTGTTCTGGGTGTGGCCTTTGCCTGGGGGATCACTGTGCTGCACCCAATCGATATGCAGATGACTTATCTGAATGTCTTCATTGGCGGCAGTATTGCCATCTGCGCCATGTTGTTGCCGGGGATCTCTGGCAGTTTCATCCTGCTGCTATTGGGTCTCTACACCTCTGTGCTGGGCGCCGCCAAGAGCCTGGATATTCCCGTATTATTGACCTTTGCCTGTGGCTGCGTGGCCGGTTTGCTGTCGTTTAGCCACCTGCTATCGGCGTTGCTGCGTAAATATCATGATGCGACGCTGATCTTCCTCACCGGCTTGATGCTTGGCACCCTAGGTAAGATCTGGCCCTGGAAGCAGGTGCTCACCTGGCGCGAAAACTCGGCGGGCGAGCAGGTGCCGCTGCTGGAGCAGAACCTGTCGCCCATGAATTTCGAGCAGCTAACCGGACAATCGGCGCAGCTTGGCCTGGCGATTGGTGCCATGTTGGTGGGGATCGCCCTGGTGTGGGCGCTGGAATACTTTGCAGGTGATAATGCAAGCGCGGGTAGCAAAGATGAATAAGTGGATACTGCTCATTGCACTTGGCTTGAGCGCCTGCTCGAGCGGAATGAGCATGAGTGTGACGACTGAGGCAGAGCCAGAAGGGGACCCTCTAGTAGTGAAAGATCCTATGTCACAGGACAATCAGCGCATCATAGACGATGCCAAGCAAGATGGCCGCCTGAACAAGGATTAACGGCGGCCAGAACTTATGATTCGCGAAAGGTGTGCCTAGCCAGCCTGACGCGAATTATCGACGGTTTTCTTGTCGTAGTATTCGAACGGAAATTGGTTGCGGATACGCTGTATGATGGCGTCGCTGACGTTGGCCGACACATGTAGCCTGACGCCGCTATTCTTCTCGGCGCGTACGACGCAGGTGAGTTTTTCACTCTTGGCGATGTTCCGGCATTCCCGTTGAAATTTCTCGGGGATCTTGCCCTTGTGGGAGATGAGTCGGCCATCTTTAAAATGCATCTCAAATAGGGTTAAGCCACGTTTCCCCGAGAAGATCAGCTTGTAGATCACGATGAGTCCCACCAGGATGAAAGCGATTTTTAATAGGGTTTCAGTCATAGTCACTCCTTAGCGTTATAGTTTGAAGATACTCCCGGCTCAGGGATTTTCCTAGCGGCTTAGATCAAATTTTTAATAAACTGGCTATACTCTTCGAAGGAGTTTAATACGTTAAGGAAAACACTATGCATCTGTCTAATGCCCGCCGCTGGGAGAAACTCTGCCACCAACAAGCCAATATTCTACAAGGACTGTCCCAAAGCTTTCCCGAGCGCGCCGAGGCGCACCAGGAGCTGGTGAATTACTGGCGCGCCTTAGCCGAGCGAGTCCGCCGGGGAGAGAGCCTGAAGCTGTAATAAAAAACCGCCATTGAAGGCGGTTTTTTACAATCACTTGGTTGGGGAGGAAATGGGGTTAGAAGGCGTAGCTGGCGGTGGCCAGAATGGTGCCTTCGTTCTTCCATGGACCGTCCTTGATCTCGTTGTCGCTGCTCAGGTTAGTGTCTAACCAGGCCAGCGACAGGCCGACACCGCCGATCTCGGTAGAGACGCCGATGGAGTAATCGACATAGTTCTCACCCCAGTCTAAATCTGCACCATCACCATAGTTGTAGCCCACGTGAGCATCTATGCTCCAGTTCTCGACAAACTCGTATGAATAGTTAAGCTCGCTGTAGTGCATGGCAACGTCGGCGTTGGCGTAGTCGTTGGTGTACCACTGGGCAAAGTGGAAGTCGGCAAAGTAGAAGCCCAGTGAGGCCTCGAGATACTTAGTGCTCTCATCCTGTCCCGGATAGGTGTAGTAGGTCAGGGTGAAATCATATTCCACCGCGTCGTCTTCGCCGAAGGCGCCGGCATAACCGGCATAGATGTCGACTTCGACATCGGCATCATAACTCTCATCATCGACATTACTGCCCCAGGCACCGATGAAGAAACCACTTTCCATGCTGTAATCTATGCTGGCTTGAACGGCAAAGTCGCCAGCGGTTTGTGAGATACCGCGGAAGCGGTAATCGTTGGTGACGCCAATTTCCCCCGAGACTTCGGCCTGTGCCAAAGGTGTGATTAGCGCGGTTGCCAAGGTTAAGCCAGCTAGCTGGGCTATCCGTTTCTTATTAAATTTTTTATACACGGTGGTTTCTCCATTTCTCTTGGTTGACACCGATCCGTATAGCGAGCCATACGGATCAGATTAAGCCAAACAACAGCTAGTTAGCTGAGACAACATGGCGATGATTTTGGTTATTTTTGCTCAAATACGACGTAAATCTTGCGACACTCCTGTAGCACTCGCCATACGCCCTTAAAACCGGCGGGGATGACGAAGCGATCGCCCTTGGTGACCGTCAGTCTGTTGCCCGCTTCATCTATGATCTCGCTGCTGCCCGATAGGATTTCGCAATATTCATGTTCGCTGTAGTTGACCCTCCAGCTGCCGACCTGGCCCTGCCAGATCCCGGCGTGAAACTGATCGCAGGGGCTGGAATAGTGGTTCTCCAGCTGCTGCTTAGGTTCCCCACTCAGTACCTTTTCCGGCGCCACCTCATAGTGTTCCGTCTTAACCTTGTGCTGGCCAAAGTTGATGATGGCATCAATCGTCTGTGTCATATCGGCTCCAAAATACAGATAGACTCAAGGCGCAGCGCGGCGCCTTAAGCTTAGATTATTTCATGGTAGGCATGACAAACTCAGCCTGGGCGCCCTTGCCCTTGGGCCAGCGGGCGGTGATCGCCTTACGCTTGGTGTAGAAGCGTACGCCATCCGGGCCATGCATATGCAGTGGACCGAAGAGGGAGCGTTTCCAGCCGCCGAAGCTGTGGAAGGCCATAGGTACGGGGATGGGCACATTGACCCCAACCATGCCGACCTGCACATGATGGCAGAAGTGTCTGGCCGCCTCGCCGCTCTGGGTAAAGATGGCGGTACCGTTACCGAACTCGTGTTCGTTGATTAGGGTCAGCGCCTCGGCGTAATCCTTCACCCGGACGATGGCCAGCACGGGGCCGAAGATCTCTTCCTTGTAGATGGTCATCTCCGGCGTGACATGGTCGAACAGGCAGCCGCCGAGGAAGTAGCCCTGCTGGTGATCGGCGACCGTGAGTTGACGGCCATCGGCCAGTAGGGTCGCCCCCTCGCTCACGCCTTTGTCCACATAGGAACGCACCTTCTCGAGATGCTGCGCCGAGATCAGCGGCCCCATCTCCATCTCACCCTCCAGGCCGTTGCCCACCTTGAGCGCCTGGATCTGTGGCAGTAGTTTCTCTACTAAGGCATCGCCCACATCGCCGACGGCGAGCACTACAGAGATTGCCATGCAACGTTCGCCGGCGCTGCCATAGGCGGCGCCCATCAGGGCACTGACCGCCTGGTCGAGATCCGCATCTGGCATCAACAGCATGTGGTTCTTCGCGCCGCCCAAGGCCTGTACACGTTTGCCGTGGGCCGCAGCCGTCTGATAGATATATTCGGCGATGGGCGTGGAGCCGACGAAGCTCACCGCCTGAATGTCCTTGTGGGTCAGCAGGGTATCCACCGCTTCCTTGTCGCCGTTGACTACGTTAAATACACCATCCGGCAGGCCCGCCTCGGTGAGGAGTTCGGCCATGCGCATCACGGAGGTCGGATCCTTCTCCGACGGTTTCATGATAAAGGTATTGCCCGCGGCAATGGCGATGGGGAACATCCACATTGGCACCATCACAGGGAAGTTAAAGGGGGCGATGCCGGCCACTACGCCCAGGGATTGGTTGAGTGTCCAGGCATCGACGCCACCACCGACCTGTTCTGTGTGCTCGCCCTTGAGTAGATGAGGGATGCCGCAGGCAAACTCCACCACCTCCAGGCCGCGGATGATCTCGCCCTTGGCATCGTCGAGTACCTTGCCGTGTTCGCGGGTGATCATGGCGGCCAGCTCATCCATGTTGGCTTCGACCAGGGCCTTAAACTTAAACAGAATGCGCGCGCGGTTTAGTGGGGTCATCTCTGACCAGGGGCCGTGGGCCTTCTTGGCCAGCTCGATGGCCGCATCTACCTCGAGTGCGCTGGCCAGGGAGACGTTGGCCTTGTGCTCGCCGGTGGCGGGTTCGAAGACGGCGGCGCTGCGGGCGCTGGGCTGTGTGTGCTGGCCGTTGATGTAGTGGTTTATCTGCTGCATAGCGCGTAATTTCCCTGCAAAAATCTCTAATGTGTCTTGGTTATTCTGGGTTAGCCAACTGTGGTGATGGCATCGCTTAGTGTGTTGACCATCTGGTCAATCTGGGCCTCGTCGACGATCAGTGGCGGCGACAGGGCGATGGTGTCGGCCGTTGCCCTGACCAGGGTGCCGTTCTTGAAACAGGTCTCGAAGATGCCGAAGCCGCGCTTGCCTACGCCTTTATCGCTCGGGCTGAACTGGATACCGGCCACCAGGCCTGTGTTACGAATGTCGATAAGATTCGGCAATCCCTTGAGGCTGTGCACCGCCTGTTCGAAGTAGCCTTCCAGTGACTTGGTGCGCTCAAACAGCCTCTCTTGCTGGTAGATATCTAAGGTGGCGAGCGCCGCAGCTGCGGCCACCGGATGACCCGAGTAGGTGTAGCCATGGTAGAGCTCGATGGCGCCTTCGGGGGCGTCCATGCTGGCATCATAGATGGCATCGTCGATCAGCACGGCGCCCATGGGAATGGTGCCGTTGTTGAGCGCCTTGGCAGTGGTGATCATATCCGGTGTCACGCCCCAGCGCTGGCTTGCAAAGGCATCGCCCACACGGCCAAAGCCGGTGATCACTTCATCGAAGATCAGGAGGATGCCGTGTTTGCGGGTGATTTCACGCAGGCGTTTGAGATAGCCTTGGGGCGGCAGAATGACCCCGGCGGAGCCCGACATGGGCTCGACGATCACCGCGGCGATATTCTCGGCGCCATGCAGGGTGATGAGTTGCTCCAGCACCTCGGCCTTGTCTGCGCCGGTTTCCGGCAGCCCCTTACAGAAGGCATTTTGCTGGATATCCAGGGTGTGGGGCAGGTGATCGACCCCCTGCAGTAGCTGCTGGCTGAAGGTGCGGCGGTTACCGCCTATGCCACCGACCGAGATGCCGCCGAAGCCGACGCCATGATAGCCCAGCTCACGACCGATAAAGCGGGTACGGGTCGCCTCGCCGCGGGCCCTGTGGTAGTTGAGGGCGATCTTCAGCGCGGTGTCGACAGACTCAGACCCCGAGTTGGTGAAAAATACCTTGTTGATCCCCTTGGGGGCGATGGCGGCGAGACGCTCGGCCAGTTCGAAGGCCAGCGGGTGGCCCATCTGGAACGAGGGCGCATAGTCCATCTCGTGGATCTGTTTGCTGACCGCCTCGGAGATCGCCTTGCGACCGTGCCCGGCATTACAGCACCAGAGACCGGCAGTGCCGTCGAGTACGGGGCGGCCGTTTACATCCTTGTAGTACATCCCCTCTGCCTGTGCGAGGAGTCGGGGACTTTGTTTAAACTGTCTATTGGCGGTAAAGGGCATCCAATAGTGTTCCAGTGTGCCTGTTGCTACCTGGTCAGCTTTATTAAAATCTTCCATATCATCTACCCTGGTTCTGTGTAATTGTTGTTTTAGTGAGTGATTGATATTCGCTATGCTATGTCAGAAATAATGAACATGAAAGCTTTTTGTTCATTATTTATAGCAAAAAATAACTTTTTGTAAAAAATATTGAAATCACTTGAGGGTTGAGCGTAATCTAGGGCAGGCACAGTCGCGCCAAAGTAAGAGCGTGGACGTGCATTAGCATTGACGCTAGAGAATTATCACCCGTTAAGAGGTCAGAATGAGTACTCCACAAAATCGCGAACAATGGCAAGAGATGGCGGACAACCTGGTGATTCAGGGACAGGCATTTATCAATGGTGAATACTGCGCCGCCGATTCGAATGACACCTTCGACTGTATCAGCCCTATCGATGGCAGGTTGCTGACCCAGGTGGCCAGTTGCGATCTGGTGGATGCCAACCGCGCCGTTGCTAATGCCCGCGAGGTGTTTGAACGCGGCGACTGGTCGCAGCTGCCGCCGGTGAAACGCAAGCAGGTGATGATACGCTTCGCCGAACTGCTGGAGGCAAACAGGGATGAGCTGGCCCTGCTGGAAACCTTGGATATGGGTAAGCCTATCCGTTATTCCGGCGCGGTCGATGTGGCGGGCGCCGCCCGGGCCATACGCTGGTCGGGTGAGGCGGTGGACAAGATTTACGACGAAATTGCACCAACGGCCCACAACGAGATTGGGATGATCACCCGTGAGCCTGTAGGCGTCGTGGCGGCTATCGTGCCCTGGAACTTCCCGCTGCTGATGGCCTGCTGGAAGCTGGGCCCTGCACTGGCCACAGGCAATAGTGTGGTGTTAAAGCCGTCGGAAAAATCACCACTGACCGCCATTCGCATGGCGCAGCTGGCGATAGAGGCGGGGATCCCCGAGGGGGTGCTTAACGTGTTGCCGGGATACGGCCATACCGTGGGTAAGGCGCTGGCGCTACACATGGATGTCGACACCCTGGTGTTTACCGGCTCGACCAAGATTGCCAAGCAGCTGATGATCTATGCCGGCGAGTCCAACATGAAGCGTGTCTGGCTAGAGGCGGGGGGCAAGAGCCCGAACATCGTCTTCAATGACGTGCCGAACCTCAAGGCGGCGGCCATCGCCGCGGCCTCGGCCATCGCCTTCAACCAGGGAGAGGTCTGCACAGCGGGCTCGCGTCTGCTGGTGGAGTCGGGGGTGAAGGAAGAGCTAATTAATCTGATCGAGGCCGAGATGCAGGCCTGGCAGCCGGGACACCCGCTGGATCCTGCCACTACCTGTGGTGCCGTGGTGGACCAGCAGCAGCTGGAGAATGTGCTGCGCTACATTCGCGCCGGGGTGGCCGAAGGGGCGCAGCTGCGCCAAGGTGGTCAGCAGGTGTTGGCCGAGACCGGCGGTGTGTATGTGGCGCCGACCATCTTCGCCAACGTGAAGAATGAGATGACCATCGCCAAGGAGGAGATCTTCGGCCCTGTGCTCTCGGTGATCACCTTCGATGGCATGGAGGAGGCGATCCGTATCGGCAACGATACCATCTACGGCCTGGCGGCCGGTGTCTGGACCTCTGATATCAGCAAGGCCCACAAGACGGCCAAGGCGCTGCGTAGCGGCATGGTGTGGATCAACCACTATGACGGTGGCGACATGACGGCGCCCTTTGGTGGCTATAAGCAGTCGGGGAACGGCCGCGACAAGTCGCTGCATGCCTTCGACAAGTACACTGAGATCAAGGCGACCTGGATCGCCCTTTAAAGATAGAGCGAGCAATTCGCTGGATGAAAATGCTTTGCCCATAGCCCTTTAGCCATAAAGGGCTTTTTTTATGCCTGTTAGTCTGCAGGGTTAAAATAAGTCATACCAATCACAGTAAGTATGTGATCAGAAATAGCGCAGGAAAAACGCTTGAGAACAAAGCAGGATTTTTAGATAAGTAGTTATTCTACAATTAAAAATACTAATACAGTTATCGAGCGTTTTAACAAGCTAGAATGATCAATTATTTATTACGATTGGTATCACTTGTCCTTAGCCCCTCCCATCGTATATTGTCTTTACAGATAAGCGTCATACTATTGATAAGAGGGGCGGGCAGATGCTGATTAGCCCCCACATTGGGAGTCACTATGGAATACCCGTTAGTTACCACTGCCTGGCTTGAGGCGAATCTGTTTGAGGCAAATCTGGTGTTGCTTGACGCCAGTATGCAGAGCGTGGTGGGTAAGGAACCCATTCTCTACGATGAGTTCGTCTGTATTCCCAGATCGCAAAAGTTTGATATCGAAAAGGTGTTTTGCGATACCACTTCATCGCAGCTCCACGCCATGCCGACCCCAGAGCAGTTTGAGCAGGGGGCCACGGCCCTTGGCATAGACAGAGACAGCCTGGTAGTGATCTACGATAACCAGGGGATCTACAGCGCGCCGCGCGCCTGGTGGATGTTTAAGCTGATGGGCCACGAAAATGTCTATGTGCTCGATGGCGGCCTGCCCCAGTGGCTCAGCGAGGCGCGCATGACCAGCGAGAGTTATCAGCCCACGATATTAGATGAAGAGTCTGTGCCCTATGTGGCGGACTTCCAGCCCAAACTTATCTGCGATGCCAACTATGTGCTCGAATCTCTGGGAGGCGACAGCGTTATCTTGGATGCGCGGGCACCGGGACGCTTCGCCGGTGAGGTTGGCGAGCCCAGACCCGGGGTGCGCTGCGGCCATATTCCCGGCTCGGTCAATCTGCCCTTTGGCGAGCTGCTGCGTGAGCACAGGATGAAGCGGGTCGAGGACCTGCAGGCCATGTTTGAGCAGCTGGTGGGCGAGCAGGGTAGTGAACAGGAGCGGATCTTCAGCTGTGGCTCGGGTATCACGGCCTGTATCTTGATCTTAGCCTCTGTGGCATCTAGCCACGATAAGGCGGTGCTCTACGACGGTTCCTGGGCCGACTGGGGGAGTAATGCCGAACTGCCGATAGAGCAGGGGGCTTAAGAATCGTCAAAAGAAAAGGTGCCAGGGGCACCTTTTTTTATGCTTATAGATAATAGCTTTCAGGCTAAAGCAGGTCTTTCAGCCTGTGGTACAACATGCCAGCCGCCAGCATGGGTGAGCGGAATCTCGGCCCGCCGGGGAAGGTCATGTGCTGTACCCTGTCGAAAATATCGAACCTTTCTGCCTGGGCCGTCAGGGCTTCGCCGATGAGCCTCGCCGCCATATGGGTGGCATTGACGCCGTGACCGGCATAAGCCTGGGCGTAGAGGATGTTGGGGCAGTCCGGCAATCGACCTATTTGCGGCAGGCGGTTGGCGCCTATGCCTATCATGCCGCCCCATTCATATTCTATCTTTACCCCCTTGAGCTGGGGGAATACCTTCTCCAGGTTGGGGCGCAGGGCGGCGTCGATATCCTTGGGATCTTTACCCGAATAGGTGCACAGGCCGCCAAACAGCAGGCGATTGTCCTGGGAGAGGTGGAAGTAGTCGAGATCGATACGCATGTCGGCGAATGCCATGTTTTGCGGAATGATCTCGTCACACTGTTCCTGGGACAGTGGTTCGGTCGCCAGCAGGTAGCTGCCGGCGGGCAGTACCTTACCGCCTATGTAGCCGTTGAGCTCATGGCCGATATAGGCGTTACCGGCGAGTATCAGATAGCGGCAGTCGACGCGGCCATGCTCTGTATGCACGCAGGGGCGCTCCCCCTTGACTATTTTGGTGGCGGCGCTGTATTCGAACATCTTAACCCCCAGGCTGCGGGCCACCCTGGCCTCGCCCAGCGCCAGATTGAGTGGATGCAGGTGGCCACTGTTCATGTCGACCAGGGCGCCACAGTAGAGATCTGAGCCGATCACCTCACCAAGCTGGTGCTTCTCCAGCAGCTTAAAGCCCTCGCGCCCCTGGTGGAGCATCTCCTGATAGTCGGCGGCAAGCTCCTTCATGTGTCTGGGCTTGGTGGCCAGATCGCAATAGCCCATCTGCAGGTTACAGTCGATATTGTGCTTGGCGACGCGGTTACGCACTATCTCCAACGCCTCGAAGCCCATCTCTTCGATGGCCGCGACCCCTTCTGAGCCTATCTCGTTGCGAAACTGTTCGACATTGTGGCCTATGCCGCGGATCAACTCGCCGCCATTGCGGCCCGATGCGCCCCAGCCGATTCGTTTTGCCTCCAGCAATACCACCTCGAAGCCCCGCTCCGCCAACTCTATGGCGGTGTTGATGCCGCTGAAACCGCCGCCGACGATGCAGACATCTGCGCTGATCCTATCGGTGAGTTGCGGCAGGGCTTCCAGGGCGTTGGCGGTGGCATGGTAGAAAGAGTCGGGGTATAGGTCACTGTGGACAGGGCGTTTGGTGGTCATTTGGGCTCCGAGTGAGAGTTTTATTCTTGTTATTCGACTAAATTGGCCAGAGTAAGTATACTTTTGACCCTTGAGTTGGTTATAATTAACACCTGTTGATTATATTTAACATGCTTTTTAGTTTGATACAAACTAGTATGGAAAATTGTTTCTTCCTGGGTCTTGTTGGATAGGAGATGTTTTTTGGATATAGGCGCAAATCTCAAAGCTGTTCGTAAAATGAAAGGGTTATCGCAACGCGAGCTGGCCAAGCGTGCGGGGGTGACCAACAGCACCATCTCCATGATCGAGAAGAACAGCGTCAGTCCTTCGGTGAGTTCCCTGAAGAAAGTGTTGTCGGGTTTGCCCATGTCTCTGGTGGACTTCTTCTCCATCGAAGAGAGCATGCCCAGCGAGCAGAAGGTGGTCTATCGTGCCGGTGAGCTGCTGGATATCGGCGATGGCAACCTGGAGTATAAATTGATCGGCAGAGACTACCCCAACCGCGCCATGTCTGTGATGAACGAGGTCTATCCTTCCGGGTCAGATACCGGCGAAGAGATGCTGCAGCATGAGGGGGAAGAGGCGGCCATGGTGATAGAAGGCCAGCTGGAGATCACCATAGGCGACGAGGTCTATGTGCTTAGTGAGGGTGATAGCTACTACTTCAACAGTGAGTTGCCCCATAGATTTCGTAACCCCTTCGACAAGCCGTGTCGTATCGTTAGTGCCACCACACCGGCGAACTTCTAACAAACTTCTCATATGAGGCAGGGCATCGCCCGGCCTCAAATCTAGCTTACATTCTGTCCCTTGTCTCTCTAAAACTGCGCCATCGCGCGTTAGTCGTCACTTGCCTGTTTGTGTAAATAATTTTGTCCATTATATTGGTGGGACTGAATTGCTGATGTCGCTTTTCTGTGAGAGATGCTTCACAAATGTATCGGTTTGATTTTCGCCTGTTTTCGCCTCCATATTAAATTTATTCGCCTTTTAATGTTGTTTTAATTAGCTTTTATTCTAATTGTTATTCTATTGTATATTTTGTTTTCTGTGGGCTATTGCCTCGTTCATTATTTCAGTGTAGTGTGTGAAAAAATGAACATTGATTGAAGAGTGTTCATTGTTATAACTATAAGAAGACGCAACAAAGCTAAAGGTGAACTATGTCCGATGAAGGACTTGCTGTTATCGGTGTCACGGCCTGTAATCAACAGATAGGCCTGCACCCATTCAATATCGTTGGCGAGAAATACCTACTGAGTATCGCCGACGCGACCCAAGGCTGGCCCCTGGTGATCCCCGCGCTTGGTCATTGTCCGGCCGAGACGATATTGCCCAGACTAGATGGCCTGCTGTTCACTGGTTCGCCCTCTAATATCGAGCCCCACCACTACGACGGTGCGGCGAGTGATCCAGATACCCTACATGATCCCAAACGCGACGCGACCAATCTGCCGCTGCTGAAGGCGGCGATAGATGCCGGCGTGCCTGTACTGGCCATCTGCCGGGGATTTCAGGAGATGAATGTAGTATTTGGCGGCAGCCTGCATCAGAAATTGCATGAAGTTGGCGATTATATCGAACACAGAGAAGACAAGACGGCCGATGTCGAAGTGCAGTACGGCTTGTCTCATCCGTTGAAGATAGAACCGGGAGGATTGCTCCACGAGGCGTGGGGCCGCAATTTGGCAGAGGTGAACTCTGTACACACTCAAGGTGTTGACCGTTTGGGTGTTGGATTGCGGCCAGAAGCCTATGCCCCCGATGGATTAATCGAGGCGTTCTCGGTCAAAGATGCGAAAAATTTTGCGCTGGGGGTACAGTTTCACCCCGAATGGAAGGTGTTAGAGAACCCTTTTTATCGCTCGATTTTTAGCGCCTTTAATCAAGCCTGCCAAGCCAGAGCAGCTCAACGCAAGAGACAGTGAAGCATGAAGAAGTTAATCGATTATTTGAAAGCCAATAAGATCACCGAGGTGGAGTGTGTCATCAGTGATATGACGGGGATCGCCCGCGGCAAGATAGCGCCGGTCGATAAGTTTATCGACGAGAAGGGGATGCGCCTGCCCGAGAGTGTGCTGCTGCAGACTGTGACCGGCGATTATGTGGATGATGACCTGTACGACAGCCTGCTGGACAAGGCCGATATCGACTTTGTCTGTGTGCCCGATGCAAATGCGGTATTCATGTTGCCCTGGACGGTTGAGGCTACCGCCCAGGTGATCCACGATACCTTCGATAAGATGGGCAACCCCATAGAGTTATCGCCCCGTAATCTGCTGAAGAAGGTGCTCAAGCTCTACGAAGAAAAGGGCTGGAAGCCGGTTGTGGCGCCGGAGATGGAGTTCTATCTGACCCATAGAAACTCAGACCCGGACATGCCGCTGATGCCGCCTATAGGGCGCAGTGGCCGCAAGGAATCGGGGCGTCAGTCGTTTTCCATCGACGCCGCCAACGAGTATGACCCGTTATTTGAGGATATGTATGACTGGTGCGAGGCCCAGGGGCTGGATATCGATACCCTGATCCACGAAGAGGGCACGGCCCAGATGGAGATCAACTTCAGCCATGGTGACCCCCTGTCATTGGCAGATCAGGTGTTTGTATTTAAGCGTACCCTACGTGAGGCGGCGCTTAAGCATGACGTTTGTGCCACCTTCATGGCCAAGCCGGTCACCGACGAACCGGGCAGTGCCATGCATATTCACCAGAGTGTGGTGGACACTAAGACGGGTAAGAATATCTTTACCAACGAAGACGGCACAAAAAGTGCTAAGTTCCTGAGTTATATAGGTGGATTGCAGAAGTATATTCCCGAGCTTCTCCCCCTGATGGCACCGAACGTCAACTCCTTCAGGCGATTCCTGCCGGGCACCTCGGCGCCGGTGAACCTGGAGTGGGGCGATGAGAACCGCACCTGTGGTCTGCGGATCCCTGAGTCGTCTCCTCAGAACCGTCGTATCGAGAACCGTATCGCCGGTGCCGACGCCAACAGCTATCTGGCCATCGCCGCCACCTTGCTGTGTGGCTACATGGGTATGGTGGAAGATGTGAAGCCATCGACGCCTGTGCAGGGCCGTGCCAACGAGAATCGTCAGGGGATCAGTCTACCCCTGACCCTAGAAGAAGCGCTGGCGGTGATGTCAGAAAGCTCGGCGGTGAGGGAGTATCTGGGTGACAGCTTTACCACGGGTTATATCGCAGTGAAGCAGGCGGATCTAGAAAACTTCCGCCGGGTGATCAGCTCCTGGGAGCGAGAGTTTCTGCTGCTGACCGTCTAGCTTTTCCGCACCATTTTGGGGCAGGGCTGGCGACAAAATGAAGCAAGATTGCCGGGGGAGTTTTCCCTGGTTGAGTCATGGGTAACTAATCGGTGTAAATAGATATAAATTCATATTGATGGGCGATTTTTTCGATTTTACACTAGCGATAAATGTTAAACAGGTTCGATGCAGTTGTAAGCTGTAGCATTGGCAATAATAACAATGAAAGCCGTCACAAGCGGCAATGCAATGACAGTAATCGTCAGACTACTGGCAAGCTAACAAGGAGATAGCATGAAGCTTTTAAAGAAAATGACAACACTCGCCCTGGTCTCTGCCGGGGTATTTGCAAGCTCAATGGCCAGTGCTGAAGAGGTGGTCAGGGTATACAATTGGTCCGATTATATCGCCGAAGACACCCTGGCTAATTTTGAGAAAGAGACAGGCATCAAGGTGGTCTACGATGTGTTCGACAGCAACGAAGTGGTCGAGGCCAAGCTGCTTTCTGGCCGTTCTGGCTATGATATCGTGGTGCCGTCAAACAACTTCCTCGCCAAGCAGATCAAGGCGGGCGCCTTCCAGAAGTTGGATCGGTCACAGCTGACCAACCACAAGAACCTTAATCCTGAGCTGATGAAGCAGCTGGAAACAGCCGATCCACGTAACGAGCACTCTGTGCCTTATCTTTGGGGCACCACAGGTATCGGCTATAACGAGGCAAAGGTGAAGCAGGTGTTGGGTGAAGACGCGCCGGTGGATTCTTTGGAGCTGGTCTTTAACCCTAAGTATGCCGAGAAGATCGCTAAGTGTGGCTTCTCGCTGCTGGACAGCGCCGACGAGATGCTGCCGATGGCGATGATCTACCTAGGGCTGGATCCTAACAGCACCAAGAGCGACGATTATGCCAAGGCTGGCGAGGTGCTGGCGAAGATCCGTCCCTTCGTGACCTATTTCCACTCATCGCGTTACATTACCGATCTGGCCAACGGCGACATCTGCGTGGCATTCGGCTACTCGGGTGATGTCTTCCAGGCCGCCGCGCGCGCCGAAGAGGCTGAGAACGGTCAGGTGATCGGTTATGCCATCCCTAAAGAGGGTTCTAACCTCTGGTTCGATATGCTGGCGATCCCTGCCGATGCTAGGAACGTGAAGAACGCTCACACCTTTATCAACTACCTGCTGCGTCCAGAGGTGATTGCTCCTATCACCAACTATGTGGCGTACGCCAACCCTAACGTGCCAGCGCAGGAGCTGGTAGATGAAGAGATCCGTAACGATGCGGCTATCTATCCAACCCCTGAAGTACTGTCACGCCTGTATGTGGCCGATGTACGTCCGATGAAGGCCCAGCGTGTCATGACTCGCGTATGGACCAAGGTCAAATCTGGCATGTAATGCCTACACTAGAGGGCAGGCTTGCTTGCCCTCCATTTCTTAGATCATCTTAACTATTGCCGTAGGTGCCTTAATGGTGCTTTTTGTGGAGAAGTATTATGGCTAGCAATTCGGGCGTCACCAACAAACCGACAACAAAGACGCAAGGAGAGGTGCTGCTGAAGATCGAAAGAGTCAGCAAGCTGTTTGACGATGTTCGCGCCGTGGACGACGTCTCGTTAAATATTAATCGTGGGGAAATTTTTGCACTGCTTGGCGGCTCTGGTTCGGGGAAATCGACGCTGCTGCGCATGCTGGCCGGCTTCGAGAAGCCGACCGAGGGACGCATCTATCTCGATGGCCAGGATATTACCGATATGCCACCCTATGAGCGCCCCATCAATATGATGTTCCAATCTTACGCCCTGTTTCCACACATGACGGTGGCGCAGAATATCGCCTTCGGCCTCAAACAGGACAAGATGCCCAAGGCCGAGATAGAACAGCGGGTGCAGGAGATGCTCAAGTTGGTTCACATGGAGCCTTATGCGAAGCGTAAGCCTAATCAGCTCTCCGGTGGTCAGCGTCAGCGTGTTGCCCTTGCCCGTTCGCTGGCAAAGCGCCCTAAGCTGCTTCTGCTCGACGAGCCTATGGGGGCGCTCGATAAGAAACTTCGTACTCAGATGCAGCTCGAGGTGGTGGACATTCTCGAGGCGGTCGGGGTGACCTGTGTGATGGTAACCCATGACCAGGAAGAGGCCATGACCATGGCCGAGCGCATCGCCATCATGAACGACGGCTGGATTGCCCAAACCGGCTCGCCTATGGATATCTACGAGAGCCCGGCTAACCGTATGGTGGCCGAGTTTATCGGCAGCGTGAACCTGTTCGAGGGGGACATTGTCGAGGATGAGGTGGATCACGTGGTGATCAATGTGGCCAAGATTCCTCAGCCCTTCTACGTGGGTTACGGGGTATCGACCAGTGTGGATACCACCCAGGTGTGGGTGGCGATTCGTCCCGAGAAGACCCATATCAGCCGCGAGCAGCCCGATGAAGCGCGCAACTGGTGCGCCGGCAAGGTGGAAGATATCGCCTACCTTGGGGGGATATCGGTCTACTACATACGCCTGTGTAACGGACAGCTCATTCAGTCTGTGATGACCAACAGTGACCGCCGCGCCGACTCGCCCACCTGGGAAGAGGATGTCTTCGTCAGTTGGGAAGCGACCAGCGCCGTTGTGCTGAGATCTTAACGGGGGCGTTATGAAGAAGAAACCATTGAAGTTTCGTTTGCCCAAGGGGCAGTGCTGGACCATAGGCGTACCCTATTTCTGGCTCTTGATGTTCTTTGCCTTGCCTTTTGCCATCGTATTGAAGATCAGTCTGTCGACCCCGGCCGTGGCGATCCCGCCCTATGAGGCCTTGTTTCAATATGCCGACGAGTCGCTGCAGATCTTGCTCAATCTGGGCAACTATATTCTGATTTTCGACGATCACCTCTATCTCAATGCCTATCTGGGCTCACTCAAGATGGCCTTTGTTACCACCATCGGCTGTCTGCTGATCGGTTACCCCATGGCCTATGCCATCGCCAGGGCGCCGAAGCAGCATCAGACTGTGCTGATCCTCCTGGTGATGTTGCCCTCCTGGACTTCGTTTCTTATTCGGGTGTATGCCTGGATGGGTATCTTGAGCAACAACGGGGTGATCAATAACCTGCTGATGTGGCTGGGGGTTATCTCCGAGCCGATTCAGATGCTGAACACTAATTTCGCCGTCTATATCGGCATCATCTACACCTATCTGCCCTTTATGATCTTGCCGCTATACGCCAACCTGTCACAGCTCGATGGCAGCCTGCTTGAGGCCGCGGCAGATCTTGGCTCACGTAGCCTCAATACCTTCTGGAAGGTAACGCTGCCGCTGTCGAAAGGTGGTGTGATCGCCGGGTCCATGTTGGTGTTTATTCCTGTGGTCGGAGAGTTTGTGATCCCTGAACTCTTAGGCGGTCCAGATTCGCTCATGATAGGTAAGGTGTTGTGGCAGGAGTTCTTCAACAACCGTGATTGGCCGGTCGCATCGTCGCTCGCCATCGTGATGTTGGCACTCTTGATCATTCCTATCACCCTATTCCATCGATATCAGTCCAGAAGTATGGAGAAGACGATATGAGCAACAGACTAAGAAAATTGAGCTTCTCCACTCTGATGCTCTGGGGTGGGATGTTTTTCCTCTACGCGCCCATGTTTATCCTGGTCTTCTACTCGTTCAACGAGTCTAAGCTGGTGACGGTTTGGGGGGGCTTCTCTGCCAAATGGTATGGCGAGCTGTTCCGCGACGACCAGATCCTCGATGCGGTGGCGACCAGCTTAAAGGTGGCGTTCTTCGCCTCTACCATGGCGGTGATCCTCGGTACCATGGCGGCCTTCGTGATGACACGTTTCGCCCGCTCCTGGGGCAAGATGACGCTGTCGAACATGATCACCGCGCCTTTGGTTATGCCGGAGGTGATCACGGGTCTCTCGCTGTTGCTGCTGTTCGTGCATATGGCGGATCTGCTGGGCTGGCCCGCCGAGCGTGGCATGTTGACCGTGTGGATAGCTCACTCGACCTTCTGCGCCGCCTATGTCGCCGTGGTGGTCTCATCCAGGCTGCGTGAGCTGGATATGTCAATCGAGGAGGCGGCCCAGGATCTGGGTGCGACGCCGCTCAAGACCTTCTTCCACATCACGGTGCCTATGATCTCGCCGGCGTTGATCGCGGGCTGGCTGCTCTCCTTCAGCCTGTCGCTGGACGACCTGGTTATCGCCAGTTTCGCCTCGGGTCCGGGTGCGACGACCCTGCCTATGGTGGTCTTCTCCTCGGTGCGCATGGGGGTCTCGCCTAAGATCAACGCATTGGCGACATTGATCATATTGATCGTCTCGCTTATCGCCTTCATCTCCTGGTATCTGGCACGCCGCGCCGACAAACGCAGCCGAATGGTCAGCGACTAGGAGCGCAGCGTTAGCTCAAGACGACAGGCGGCCGCGATGGGGCGCCTGTAACCCAAGCCATTATTATAACGATTCAGGGTGAATGATATGACCTGTACACCTCATGCAAATTCCTATTATGCGGCATCTGCCAATACCAAGGCGCTGCGCGACAAGTTAAGCGATAACATAGAGACCGACGTCTGTATTATTGGCGCCGGCTATACCGGCCTCTCTTCGGCGATCCATCTGTTAGAGGCGGGCTTTAAGGTGACGGTACTGGAAGCCGCCAGGGTTGGCTTCGGCGCCTCAGGGCGCAACGGCGGTCAGATAGTCAACAGCTTCAGCCGGGATATCGACACCATAGAGAAAGTTGTGGGCACAGAGCAGGCCAAGCTATTTGGTCAGATGGCCTTCGAGGGGGGGCGTATCCTCAAGGGGCTGGTGGCCAAATACAACATCCAGTGCGATTTAAAAGATGGCGGCGTGTTTGCGGCGCTGAACAAGAAACAGATGGGCCATCTCGAGGCGCAAAAAGCGCTGTGGGAGAAGCATGGTCATCTGGGGCACTTAGAGCTGCTGGATGAGCAGGGCATTCGCGGCGTGGTGGATACCGAGCGCTATGTCGGCGGCTTGCTGGACAAGAGCGGCGGTCATATCCATCCGCTCAACCTGGCGCTGGGCGAGGCCGATGCGGTGGAATCCTTGGGGGGGCAGATCTTCGAAGATTCGGCGGTTGTTCGTGTCGAACAGGGCGAAAGCCCTGTGGTGCACACCCAGGAAGGCTCGGTGAAGTGCAAGTTTGTCATCGTGGCCGGTAACGCCTACCTCAAGGGACTGCTGCCGGAGCTGCAGGCCAAGTCTATGCCCTGTGGTACTCAGGTGATCACCACAGAGCCGCTTGGGGAGGAGCTGGCGCACTCGCTGTTACCGCAAGACTATTGCGTCGAAGATTGTAACTATCTGCTGGATTACTTCAGGCTCTCGGGTGACAAGCGTCTCATCTATGGCGGCGGCGTGGTCTATGGCGCGCGGGATCCTGCCAATATTGAGGCGATCATCCGTCCCAAGATGCTGGCGACTTTTCCGCAGCTAAAGGATGTGAAGATAGACTTTACCTGGACGGGCAACTTCCTGCTGACCCTGTCGCGCCTGCCGCAGGTTGGGCGTATCGGCGGTAACATCTATTACTCTCAGGGTTGTAGCGGCCATGGGGTCACCTATACCCACCTGGCGGGGCAGATACTGGCCGAGACCATCAATGGTCAGGCGAAACGTTTCGATGCCTTCGCCCAGTTGCCCCATTACCCCTTCCCGGGCGGCCATCTACTGCAGGTGCCATTCTCGGCCATAGGCGCCTGGTACTATACAATGCGTGACAAGCTCGGGGTCTAGCCAAGTTATCGCCAATAAAAAAGCCCGCTCGATGCGGGCTTTTTTGTGTAGGTTAACGCTTGCAAGCGCAACCCAAAGGAAGCTTACTGCTTCTTGTTACTGCTTCTTGTTACTGCTTCTTGTTACTGCTTCTTGCTGGTCATGTTCCACAGCACGCTCTGGTCGCTGCCCATGATGGTAGTCGGCATCTGACCGTTCCACTGCTGGGCGCGTACATAGTCGACCAGAGTCTGAGATTCTCTCAGTGCCTCGGCTTTCTTCTTGATCGCTTCGGCTTCGGCGATACCCTTCAGGCGAATCGCTTCGGCCTCGGCAATCGCCTCGGTCTGAATGGCGTAGGCCTTACCGTCGGCGGTGGCCTTGGCGGCGTCACGCTTGGCGTTGGCGGTGTTTACCTCCCGCTGGGCCTCCAGGTTTTGTCGCTCTAGACGATGTTTCTCGGCGGCGGCGAGGTTTTTCTCTGTCTGCTTGGTCTCAATGGACTGGATATATTTCTGCGGCAGACCTAGGTTTTCCAGTTGGGCTGAATCCAGCTTGACCGGATATTCCTTCATCTCTTCGATAAGTAAGTCTTCTATCTGAGCGATCACCCGACTGCGGTTTTGGATGATCTCTTCGGCCTTGTAGCGCGCCAGGGCATCCTTGGTAGCGGATCTCAGTTTAGGATCCAGAATGCGCGACTCGAACTGGCTCAGGCCGCCATAACTCTTGAACAGGTCGAAGGCCTGATCGCGATTGACTGTCCAGTTGATGGAGACCTCGGCTGTCACCGGCATCTGTTCGTGGGTAGAGGCGTTGAGCTTCTCGACATTCTTCCGGGTACGTATCTCTAAGATTTCGACCTTATCGACGAAGGGGAGCTTAACGTGTAGGCCGGGGTTGACCTGCTCTGTGGCCTGACCGAAACGCTTGATGATGCCCACATGGCCCTCATCGACCGTATACATGGTCTGACTGAATAGGATCAGGGCGAAAAGCAGGCCTGCGACCATGGCCAACGCGCCTTTGCCTTTACTCTTTATCGTCGATAGATTGGCGATATCCTTTGGTAGTGTTGTCATTCTCTCTCCTTGTGACGCTATCTTCAGGCCTTAAATTTGGGATGTAACACCTGTTGTGCACAGGTTAAGGTGTTGGGGATATTACGTTATTTACTTCTCGAGTCAAGGAGGAGGTAAGAAGAGGGTTAAAGATAGATAAGGCGGTCAAATTCGGCCAGGGGCAGGGGCTTACTGAACATATACCCCTGGCCCTGTTCACACTCTAAGGCCACGAGTTTCTTCAACTGCTCGGCATCTTCTATGCCTTCGGCGATCAGTTTGAGCTTCAGGGACTTGCCCAGATGAATCACCGCCTTGACGATATCCAGGCTCTGCTCGTCTCCCAGCATATCCTTTACGAAGGATTGATCTATCTTCAGGGTATTAACAGGGAAGAATTTAAGATAGCTGAGGCTGGAATAACCGGTGCCGAAGTCGTCGATGGCGATGCTTAACCCCAAGGAGGAGAGGGTATTGAGGACGTTTAAGGCCTCGTCAAAGTCATACATCAGGGCGCTCTCGGTCACCTCGAGTTCCAGGAAGCGACTGTCGAGTCCGGTGAGCTCGAGTACCTTAGCTACCGAATCGCTGAAGTTGGCGTTGGTAAATTGCTTGGCGGCAATGTTGACGGCAATTTGTAGGGGTTTGCCTTTGTCTTGCCAGGATTTTGCGGCGATGCAGCTCTGCTTCAAGATGATCTCGCCCAGCTGATGGATAAGGCCCGTCTCTTCCGCTAGGGGGATGAAATCTAGGGGAGAGATGAGCTTACCATTGGGATCGTAAAGTCTGGCCAGGGCCTCTGCACCTATGATCTGTTTGGTTTTGAGATCGACCTTAGGTTGGTAATAGACCTCTATGGCTTCCGTGTCTATGGTGGTTCGCAGTAGGGTGACCAGCTCGTGACGTTTAACCAGCTCTTGTTCCAGATCTTCGGAGAAGTAGCAGAAGCGGTTGCGACCCAGCTCTTTGGCACGGTACATGGCGGCATCTACATGGCTCATCAGCTCTTCGGCCCTTAGGGCATCCGAGGGATAGATGCTAACCCCTACGCTAACCGACAGGGTGTATTCCTGGCCATCGATGCGAAACGGCGTGTTGAGGCTGCGGACAATATCGGTGGCGATGGAATCGACCTGGCTTGTGGCGGTCAGCGAGGGCAGCAGTAGGACAAATTCGTCGCCGCCGATTCGTCCCAGGGTGGCATTGGGATCGATCAGCGATTGCAAGCGTTTGGCGACCTGCTTGATCACCTGATCCCCGTAGCTGTGTCCTAGCGAGTCGTTGAGGTATTTGAAGTGGTCTATGTCGATCAGCATCAGGGCGACACGCTTGTCATAGGAGTCGGCCACAGTGCAGGCATGATTGATTCTGTCCTGTAGCAAAACTCGGTTGGGCAGGTCGGTCAGCTGATCATGATTGGCCAGATGGCTCATCTTGAGCGACATGGCCACAGATTCGCTGCAGTCATGGAACACTATGATGCCGCCGGTTATCTTGCCCTCATTGTCTGTAATGGGGGCGGCGGAATCCTCTATTTGAAAGATGGAGCCATCCAAACTGGTGAGCTGGCAGTCGAGAGCCATGGCGACCTTACGCTTCTCATTGATGGCGATGGTGACTGGATTAGGGCTGCGATACTTGGTCTTGGCATCACACAGATCCATCACCTGCTCGATATGCAGGCCGATGGCATCGCGAGATACCCAGCCGGTGAGATGTTCGGCGATGGGATTCATGAAGGTGATTATTGCCCGTTCATCTGTGGCTATGATGGCATCGCCGATGGCGTTCAGCATTATCTTCAGGAGACGATTTTCCATGTCGAGCTGGCTCTTGGCCCGCCTTATGGAGGTGATATCCGTGAGAGTCAATAACAGCCCTGCCACACGTCCCTCGTGTTTCCTGATGGTGAGATGGGCCTGGACATAATCTATCTTACTGGGTGTGTCTTCTAGGCTAACTTCAAACTGATGCTTGAGCTTATTGCTGGCGATGCGGGCCAATACCTCCTCATACAGGACCTTGGGTAGCAGGCTAGAGGCCGGCTTACCCTGTGCATCTTGAGGGATAGTGCCAAACCAACTGCCGTTATAGTCGTTGTGAAAGCGATTAAGCAACTCTTTTGACCAGTAGGAGATGTAGGAGGGGATCTGATTGACGAGTGCCTGCATGTCCTGACGGGCCTCTACTATGGTCTGTTCTTGACGCTTGAGTTGCAGGTGATTCTTCACCCGTAGGCGGCAGGTGACCAGGTCTATGGGTTTGTTGATAAAGTCGATGCCCCCCGAGCTGAGGGACTTGTATTCGAAGCTACTCTCGCTGTGGGCGGTAACGAAGATCACCGCGCTGTTGCAGGTCTTAGGATTGTTCTTGAGTCGCTTACACATCTCGAAGCCATCCATTTGTGGCATCTCGATATCCAGCAAGATAATTGCGGGTTGGTGTTGCTCGGCCTTGCGTAGTGCATCTTGGCCACCTGTGCTGCAGATGACTTCGGCCAGATCGGTAAGGGATTGTTCCAGCAGATGCAGGTTGGCGCTCTCGTCATCGACAACTAATATTTTCTGCCGAGTCTCTAGGTCGCTGCCGAAAAGCATAGAAGAATTCCTTTTCAAATCTGCCGTCTATATTCAGCTTAGCCGACTATAATCAGTTTGCTTAGGGATTTTCTCTGCTTTATGGGAAAAACCAGATTAAATACGACTTTTGAGTTAACTGTCGGCGGAGAAATGCCTATTCTCTACGATAGATCGCCGCGTATTTTATCGCTTATGTTAAAAGCGAATTGGTTTATTTATTAATGTGTTGCTTAGGTTGGATGATTAAAAGGAGTTATGTTCCATGGTGCGACAGGTTACACGACTATCTAGCCTCTTTGGCGGACGCTCGCTGCTACTGGCTTCTTCCTTGATTGTGCTGGTGGTGGCCTTGGTTATCATCGCTGGCTTCGAGTCCCAGTTAAACAAGAGTATTGTCGGCAGCCTGAGGACGGATCTAGAGGCCCTGAGTGAGCAGGTAAATAATCAGGCGCAGGATAGGCTTAACCGTTATTTCAATAACTTAAATTTCCTGTTTGAGACGCCTCCTATCTCGGGACTCTCCCGGGCTAAGAATAATCAAGGGATAGATCCTGTGGATGAGACCCGCTATGAACAATGGCGTCATCGCTTGGAGACCATCTTCGTCGCCTTCTTACAGAATAATCGAGAGTATGAGCAGTTGCGCATACTCGATGCAGACGGAATGGAACTGATTCGTGTGGACAGGCGTGGCGGGGCCGTGAATGTGATCCCCGATAACCATCTACAGGACAAACAGGGGCGAGATTATTATCAAGCCAGCAAAGATCTGCAGCAGGGGGAGATCTATACCTCACCTATCAACTTGAACCGGGAGTTTGGCAAGATAGATTATCCCTACCGCCCCATGCTGCGTCTGGCAACGCCGATTTTCTCTGATTCGGGCCAGCGATTTGGTCTGCTGATTGTTAACATTAACGCAGAGCGTTTACTAAACTCTTTCAATAGCATAGTGCCGCCTCATATCGAGCTAGTCCTGACCGACAGTCAAGGGTATTTCTTGCTGCACCCGGATGATGAGATGCGCTTCAGTCGTGACCTTAATCCAGAATTGGTGTGGTCTAAACATTACCGGCGCAGTAAGGAACTCAAACGTAATTTTGACTTAGTGGTGGATAAATTTCACGACGACAGGCCTTTCTATGCCTATCACACTAGCATCACGCTGTCGAATGATGCTCAGAGTGGACAACTCACGTCGACCCTGATGGCGTCAAAGGAATATGTGCGAGAGTTGGCGGTATCGAGGCGCATCAGTGTCTACACCTTTATGCTGGCCGTGGGCATGTTGTTTCTATTTGTGCTCACTATCTTGGGGCGTAGCGCACGTAACAGCCAGGCTCTGGCCAAGGAGAAGGCACAATCGGCGGCGATTATCGATGGCTCTAAAGATGCCATCATAGGCGTGGGCAATAGCGGGGTGATTAACAACTGGAATCGGGCCGCCGAGTTGTTATTTGGCTATGATGCCGATTATGCCAAGGGGCATTATATCAATGAACTGGCTCTGCTGCCCGAGGTGGACCTAGCGGAGCTGGTGGTTAAGGCGAATCAGGGTAATAAGGCCCTTAGTCTGGACGCCGAGTTGCCGATGAATGAGGGGCACTGCGCCGATCTCTATGTGTCTGTGTCGCCCATCTTAGGTGAAAACAAACATACCTTAGGCGTGGCCATTGTCATACGTGATGTCTCCATCGAGAAGCAGGCGGCCAAGAAGATCCAGCTGGTGAACGCCGAGCTCGAGAAGAAGGTAGCGATCAGGACCCAGGAGCTACAGAAGGCCAGCTATGTGAAGAGCACCTTCATCTCCAACATCAGCCATGAGATGAGGACACCGTTAAACGGCATAGTGGGCACCCTGAATCTAGTGCGTAAGGAGTCACTCAGTGAGCGACAGGCGCGTTATCTCGATATGGCGGAGGTGAGTGTCGATGCGCTGTCTGCGCTGATCAACGATGTGTTGGACCTCTCTAAGATAGAGGCGGGCAAGTTAGACTTAGACATGAGTGTCTTCAATCCCCTCAACCTTATCGAAAGTGTCTGTAGCAGCATGGCGGTGAAGGCGCAGGAGAAAGGGGTAGAGTTTATCATCGATGTGGTCGACCTTAGATGCCAGAGCATTGAGAGCGATCCCCATAGAATTACTCAGATCCTTACTAACCTGGTAAACAACGCCATCAAGTTTACCGAGCAGGGGCATATCAAGATCAAGGCCCACAGCCGTCTGCGTGAGACCGGAGAGCTTGAGTTTATCTGTGAGGTATCCGATACCGGCATAGGTATCGCAGAGGAGAATCAGGCCAAGCTGTTCACCGCCTTTTCTCAGGCGACTTCGAGTATCTCAAATCAATACGGCGGTACCGGCCTGGGCCTGTCTATCTGTAAGGAGCTGAGCGAGCTACTCAACGGCAAGATGAGTTTCGAATCTCACAAGGGGCAGGGCAGTCGCTTTACCTTCACCATGGTGCTGAATCAGGGGCAGTTTAAGCTGATGGCCCCTGAGGTCTTGCTGCATGAGATGACTTGTAGTGTCCTGTTGGTGAATGAGGTACAGCAGGCCTGCGTCGAGGCGGCCATTGCGCGTCTGGGAGGCAAGCTGTTACCCGGGGGACCCATTCGTGACTGGCTTAATCAGGAGGCTCCCGTGCCCGAGGTGGTGCCCCACGTCTTGATTGTCGAGCAGCGTCACTCCTTGCTTACAGATCTCGATAGCCAGTGGCCGACACTGGCGGCGATCCATAAGCGTCTGCCGCGGGTGATGGCGTTCCAAAAGAGTTCAGATGGCAATAAGTCGCTAAATAATATTGAGCTTGAGTATCTCAATAACCCGCTGCTCTTCTCCGAGTTTATGCAGAAGTTTGGTGCGCGGGAAGTGAAGTCTGGTAGTGAGTATTCGAAGCAACACGCTAAGCAGCTGATTTCAGATGAGGTGGCCGCACGCATCAAGGGGGCACGTGTGTTGGTGGTCGATGACAACGAGATCAACATAGAGGTGGCCTTGGGCGTCTTGTCTGAGCTGTCCCTGGAATTTGTCAGGGCTACCAACGGTCAGGAGGCGATAGCGAAGCTGAAGGAGTGCGAGCAAACGGGGTTAACCGTGCATTGCATATTGATGGACTGCCAGATGCCTTTGCTCAATGGTTATGATTGTACCCGGGCTATTCGGGGGGGCGAGGCGGGAGAGGCGTTTGTCGATACGCCCATTATCGCCATGACGGCCAGCGCCATGATGGGCGAGCGTGACAAGTGTATTGAGACCGGCATGAATGACTATGTAACCAAGCCAATAGTGGCCGAGCGTCTGCAGGAGAAGGTGGTGGACTGGCTAATTTCAGTCTGTGAGGACGATGATTCTTCCGCCTTGCTGACTTCGGCACCCCATGAGGAGATCCAGGTCAACGACGAGGAATATGTGTGGAATCGCAAGTTAGCCCTGAGTCGATTGATGAATAACGAGCCCCTGTTTGCCGAGATCTGCCAGAGCTATTATGAGTCGACGCCGCCGCAACTTAGCCAGCTCGAAACTGCGATTGCCGACAAAGACTATGAGAAAGTTCGCCAGCTCAGCCATGGCCTCAAGGGTCTTTCAAGTAGCATAGGCGCCATACAGTTACAGGAGCAGTTCCTGAGTCTGGAAATGGAGGCGAAAATGAAGAACAGTGATAAGTTAGTTCTCCTCTTCGGAGTGATTAAGCCTTGTTATGAAAAGCTGATGGATCGCCTGCTGGAGACCCTGGATTCCACACAGGAGATACAAAACGTCTCTGCGCAAACTTAGAAAACTATCTTCAGTAAAGACAGGCCGATGGGTGTTTAATGGAACAGAATAATAATTTGAATCCATTCATTTTTTCTCGTAAGGGGAGAATACTGATCGTCGATGATATGCAGGTCAATATCATCATACTCAGGCAGTTGTTGGGTCAGGGTTATGAGATTGCCTCTGCGTTGAGCGGTGAGGAGGCGCTCGCCTTGTGTCAGAGCTTCGAGCCCGACCTTCTGCTCCTGGATATCGAGATGCCTGGCATGTCGGGGTTTGAGGTGTGCCGTTGCCTGAAAGACGATCCCTGTACCCAGGACATCGCGGTTATCTTTGTCTCCGCTCATCATGATGAGGAGCTGGAGGTGAGTGGATTTACCTTGGGGGCGGTGGATTTTATCCATAAGCCGCTTAATGCGGTGATCACCCAGGAGAGGGTCAAGAACCAGATGCTGCTGAAACGCCAATCGGATCTGTTGCGCTTTATGCTCAAGCAGGAGGCCAGTCATGGCGTATCGAGTTAAGTACTGGAAATGCGAAAAGTGGAATAACAAAAAAGCCTGCATGATGCAGGCTTTTTTGTTTGAATTGGTGGCCCCTCACAGACTTGAACTGTGGACCTAACGATTATGAGAAGTCAAATAATGACATTGATCTGTTTTGATCTACACTTACAATTCATTAAAAAATAATGAGTTATCTGTTGTGTGTTAGCGGTGGAGTGTTGTTCTATTTTGGCGTATATTGGTTGAAAACCGATCCGCAGCCGATCCGCAAAAATGAAAAGCCCCTCTGATGCGGCAACACCAGAAGGGCGTCCATAAGAACCGAAGGGGGTTCAGATGGCTAACGTTAAGTCTACCACCACCAAAGCTATTAGTAACAAAGTCAGCTTTACCGCTGGTCGTGTTAGTGATTTTAAATGCCCAGATGGGAAGCGCGATGCCTTTCTTTGGGACACTAAGCAGCCGGGGCTGGGGATAAGGGCTTTTTCTTCAGGCAAAAAAACCTACATTTTTCAGGCATGGGTGAACGGAAGAACTCACCGTACGGTTATTGGCCCAGTGGAATCGTTCGATATTGATATGGCAAGGGCTGAAGCTGGCAAACTACAGGTAGCAGCAAGTCAGAATGTTAGCCCTGCCAAAGTGAAACGTGAGAGAGCCGCCGCAGCGGTAGCTGAAGAGCAAGAGATAAAGCGGGGATTGGTAACGCTTAGGCAAGTGTGGGAAGAGTACCTTGCAGCCAACAAAAGTTATTGGGGTGATAAACATTACAACGACCATCTAAAAGCTGTTCAGCAGCCCGGCTTACCTTGGGCAAGGGGTAAGGGGCGTGTTACCAAGGCTGGATGCCTTAATCCGTTAATTGACGTCAAAGTTGGTGAGCTCACTGCTGCCAAGATTAAAAATTGGCTGGAGAAAGAAAACCAATCCCGTCCCGGTGTCGCCACACAAACTTATCGTTTGTTGTTTGCCTGCTTAAATTGGTGTTCTGAGCAGGAGCAATATTTAGGGCTGGTGGATGTTCATAGCCTGAGAACGAGAGACGTCAAAAAGACAGTTACCAAGTTAAAGCCCCGTCATGATGTTTTGCAAAAGGAGCAATTGCCTGCGTTCTTTACCTATGTTCGGCAAATTGAAAACCCTGTCATAGCGGCCTATGTGCAAACGTTATTACTAACTGGTGCGCGGCGTAATGAGTTAATGAGTCTTAAATGGGATGATGTCGATTTTCAGTGGAAGAGTTTAACCATTCGAGACAAAGCCACCAGCCAAGGTCAAGATGATGGCTTTCGTATTATTCCATTGACACCATATGTTGAATCTTTACTTGTTAACCTTCCACGGCGTAACCAATGGGTTTTTTCAAGTCCTACCGCCAAATCTGGCAAGTTAACAGAACCCCGTAAAAGTTTTGAACCAGCGTTAAAAGCCGCTGCTATTGAGGGGTTAACCTTCCATGGCTTGCGGCGTAGCTTCTCCACACTTTCTGAATGGGTGGAAGTTCCTGTAGGTGTCGTGGCGCAAATTATGGGGCATAAACCTAGCGCTACCGCTGAAAAGCACTATAAGCAACGGCCACTAGATCTATTACGGAAGTGGCATGTCAGTTTAGAAGGCTGGTTTTTAGAACAGGCAGGGATAAATATTCCTAAAAATTCAAGCAGTCAAATGCGATTGATTAGGTAACTCATATGGCGTTGATAACTAAACGAGACAAAATTTCGACAGCTAAAAGAAAAGATATTTATGAAAGTTTTATAGCTAAACATACGAGAAAATATTCAGCGGATGAAATAGGAGGGGGGAAGCTAACAGAAGAGGATGAACGTAAAGCATATTCTTTAGATTACCACTTTGAATCTGAAATAAAATTTTTAGTCGATTACATCAAAAGTTATATTGAAGATGATTTGGATGCTCAATTTTTATTGGAGGCGATGCTATCTAGTGAGATGTTGAGCGATGGTGATTTGTCACGCGTTAAAATATATGGAAATCGATATTTTGCGCTAATTAATTATTTTAAAAAGAAAAGCAATGTAAACCTTTGTATCGCGGCTGAAGGCATGCAATATCTGATACAAGCTAGGCATCATGTGGAGTGTTCAGATGCCCATGGTGCAGCTTTGGCTTTAATAAAGGCTAGTGCAAAATCAAAATTAATTGTTTTAGCCATGTTTGAAAAAGCGATTCACAGAGGGCATGAAAAAACCGAGGAGCTAAGGAAGAAGAATAATAAATTTACTGATGAGCTAAAAGAAAGAGTTGTTAAATTAGTCAAAGAAAAAGTGGCCGAAGGAAGAACAGCTGAATGGGCTTATACTCACATCCATGCCAAATGGAGCACCTACTTTCTTAGTCAAAAAAAACCAAGTGTGCCCTCAATAAAAAGATGGCATGGAGAGAGCAAGAAAGTAGGATCACGCCGCTAAGAGATCCTTTTTTTAGGGCGCTACTCTGTACCTGTTTTCTTGAATAGGAATAGATAGCCATGAATTTACACCTACACAATTGCAATTTAACTACCGAACAATTTGCCGAAGCGTTACACGGCAAACCATCCACAATCCGCACCCGCTTATGTAAAACAGGCAGTTTTTACGGTATCAAGCCGATTAAATTGCCTTCTGGCCGCTTGCTGTGGCCTGCTGCTGATGTTCAAGCCTTCCTGTCTGGTCAGGGGGCTTAATATGACACACGCAAACAGAACAGAAATTCAAATCAAACAAGTTTTTTTCCAAATGCAACGCTTTGGCTCGATTAACCGCTATGAAGCTGCCGCCATTGGCGTATGTGCCTTACCTGCTAGGATGCAGGATTTAGAATGCATTGGGTTACGTTACCGCTACCGTGATGAAAACAATGTTGCCGATGAGCATGGCATCTCACACCAGCGCATTAGGCGGTATTTCATCGACTGGGAAAAGATGACACCAGAGGCCGTTAAGATATTTGCGGGGTGGGGCGATGACAATGACAAAAAATAACCCCAAAACCGGGCAGGTAAATGGGGCTACTTTCGATAAGCAAACAAAAGGTAGCACAACTTTTGATGATGTGGAACCGATGCTTTTAACAACCATTAATCTTGAGTACAGCCTAAGTGAACTTGTGGCCGTGACTACTGAGTATATCCGATTAATTAACCTGTGTATCAAAACAGTGGAGGGCCGCACTGATGAGCAATAATTCAGTTTCGGCGCTGGTGGCTATCGCTAACGGCCATTGGCTGAACGTGCTTAACGGCCTTGGCATCTCAGTAAATGGCAATAAACACCAGGCTTGCCCCGTGTGCGGTGGAAAAGATCGCTTCCGTTTTGATGACAAAGACGGACGCGGTACGTGGTTTTGTAACCAGTGTGAGCCAAATAGCGGTGACGGGCTGGCGTTGGTGTGCAATGCCTTTGGGGTGAAACCTTATCAGGCGGCCTGCATGGTCGCCCCCCTTGTGGGGCTTGATATGGGAAATCCTATTGATGCTGAGCGTGTAAAACGCCACCAGCAACGTGCGGCACAGCAGCAGTTACAAAGCCAGCAACAGCAGCAGAAAACCCGAGAGAAGGCGGCACAGTTAGCTTATAGCATTACTCGCCAGTATTGCATTAAAGCAACGGCAGATAATGAATATTTACAAGTCAAAGGGGTGATGCCTTTCGGTTGCTTAGAGCTAAACAGGCCAGTGACTTTACCTAATCGCCAATCCTTTAAGTCGGACACCTTGGTGATTCCTGTCTTTAATGGCTCGCTTATTACTAGCTTGCAGTTTATTAGCGCAGACGGCCAGAAAACCTTTCTTGCTGGTGGGCAGATTAAAGGCGGCATGTTCCCGCTTTGCAGCCAGATAGAAGCGACCGCGACTATTTACATTGGCGAGGGCTTTGCCACCTGTGCAGCGGTCGCCGAGGACATGCCACAAGCCCGAGTTATTTGCGCTTTCAATGCTGGTGGCTTGGTTGAAATTGCCAAACTTGTTAGACGTTCAAGACCGCAAGCTAACATCATTATGTTGGCCGATAACGACCGAAGCGGAGCGGGTGAACATTATGCAAAATTAGCCGCTATTGCCGCTAATGGCTGTTACATAATGCCAGAGGTGTGCGCATGAGTGAGCAAAAGAAAAGTGTAGACTTTGCCGATCCGCAAGGGCGGCAGCAGTTAAATAACTTAACACCGATTAAGCCATTGCAAGAGAGTAACTTACCCAGTACGAAAGCAGCGGAAAAGCTCGATTTGGCAGCTATTGGTAAAGGTAATGCGCTAGTGACCTTTGCCGCCGATGTTGCGAGGGCTTATCAGTTTCCTACTAACACCGCTATTTTAACTGTGATGGGCATTTTCTCAGGTTATGCAGGGTTAAAATATTGCGTGCAATATCCGAATCAGGAACGGCTACCGATGGGGCTTTATGTTGTAGCTGAACAGCCACCAGCAGCGGCCAAAAGCTCAGTGTTACGTTCAGCAACCACGCCATGTTTAAAAGCAATTAAAGCGCTAAATGAGAGTCGCTTAGCTGCCGCTACGGAGGAGGAACCCGCAAGGTTGATTAAGATCTTGGGTTCTAACACAACGCCAGAAGCATTAGAGTCAGACCATGCCAAGGTGAATGAGGGCTATTTCTCATTGGCAAGTGCTGAGCAAGGGTTAAGTGATGTATTGCTTGGCTTAACGTCTGACCGTAAGGCTGATAGTGATTTAATACTCAAAGGCTTTAATGGTGAGTGGCATAGTGCCAGCCGTGTGACCCGCCAAGGGTTTCAGGGCATAGTTCATGGCGCTGTTACCTTGCTGGCGCAGTCTGGCAGTATTGATACCATTCTGGCAAAGAGCAACGGCACTGGGATTGCTGAGCGCTTTTTGATGCTGAGTGAGCCAACATTATTAGGCAAGCGGCGCTTTGGTAAAGCTAAACCTAGTTTTGTAGACCGAAAGCTAAGAGCTAGCTATGACAAGGCGGTTGAAAATATCAGTGAGTGGATGATTAGCAATAATCACTATCCATTACTGGAACGCTTGATCTCGCTGGAGATAGATCCGCAAGGCTGGCAAGCCATAGCGGATAAGCAGCAGGAGATTGAACCGCTATTAGCTGATGGGGAGCTTTATTCTCACGGGGTACTAAGGGGGATTTTCGGCAAGATCGACATTCAAGTGATGAAACTCGCCGCCACGTTGCACATAGCCGACTGCCTGATGACGGATAAAGCTGTCGGTGGCTTTATTCCTTATTCTGTGGTGACGGTCGCCATTGATATGGCCGCAGCCTTAGCCGCTAATGTGCGCCAGATTCTCGAAGAAAAGGGAATGATAGGAAAGTCTGCTGAGTGCGAGGCCATACTCAGGATGTTTGAGCAAGGTGGCTCTAAGACTGAGCGGGAAATTATCCAAAGCCGCAGCCGAGTGGCACCATTCAAAACGATGACGGGTAACAAGTCGGATGCCATTCGCGCCGCAATTGCGAGTTGTATCAATGAAGGCTACTTACTCTGTATTACTGGTTCGCCGCCTCGCTATCGCTCACCTTGAAAAATAATACTTTGGAGTCATAGCCCCCGTAAAAAAGGGGCTTTGTTGTATTTGTTGCAGGGCTTACAACTGGGCTACAACTGCCTGAAAGCCTTTGCTCTAGCGTAAAAACAAACCATAAAGGGGTTTTAGTTGTAGTGTTGTACTTGTGATAGATGTGCAGAGTTAGTTTGCTCATTGAGCAGGTTGTGAAGTCAGCCTATAGCGCCAGCCACAACATCTACAACATTACAACGCACTGAGTTTAGCCGTTTAAATTCATGTTATTAGCTGTTGTGTGATGGATACTACATAGCTACAACAGGCAAAGCTGACATTAGCAGGCAAGGATCGCTGGTGGACTTTTCCGACATCATTAGCCGCCCATTTTCTGACATCACTAAGGGAGTTTTCGGACACCTTTAAGGCGAGTTTTCTTACTCAGTAAAAAGGGCTATTTTCGCTTGGCGATTTTAGTCACTAGCTTGGCAATACGCTTTTCGTAATCGTCAGACCATCCTTGCTCTAACGCTTTCTGCGAAAGTTCCAGTGCCCCATCAAGATCACCCTCTTTTTCAAGAATGATCGCAAGTTGTTTGTAACCTGTATGTGAAGGCAGAATTTGAGGCTCATCATAATAGGGATGTGTCATACCCGTTAATTTATGAAGCCGTTTTAATTCTTTCGGTTTTTCGGGATGACGAAATTTTTTGACTAATTTACTAGAAATAGAGATCTGCAATAAGCAAAACTCTTTGGCCTTTTCATAATGAGCTTGGTCATTTCGCAAACGGTAATGATATTTAATTAAACCAGCTAGGGCTAAGTGAATATCTATGTAATTTCGCTTAGGCTGGCTAAGAGCCTCTTTTACCGCTTGCTCGGTTTTGTCGCTAATGATGCCTTTAGCATCATCTTTTGCCACACATGCCAAGACGTCCAGTAAGCAGCATTTACCCGTATCACCATACGATTTGCCTACCAGCTTTGCATAGAGATAACGCTCTCCAGACGGATAACCCATAGGCTGATAGTCACGTGATATTTGCTCACGTTGTGCTGGCGTTAGCGCCGTGTTCCACCATTCCTTTAGTTCGTACTTATCCAGTATGTCCATATTGGCTAGTTCGTTGGCCAACGAGTAATCAAGTGTAAGGTATTTTTTAACGGGAAGGGAAGAGAGCAGATAGGCTGAATGAGTAAGAACCGATCCGCAACCGATCCGCATGAGCCAGAAAGCACAAAGGCTTAGTCAAATTAATGAGCTAAGCCTTTGAAAGAATTGGTGGCCCCTCACAGACTTGAACTGTGGACCTAACGATTATGAGTCGTGTGCTCTAACCAACTGAGCTAAGGGGCCGACTTAAGATAGTCGTCACTATCGAAAGCGCAAAGAAGTATACGAGGTTTAAAAGCGCTTGTCACCACCGATTTGGCAAGAATTCTGAACTTTGAATTCAACTGCTTATCTGTTGTTCAATCGGCTCAATGTTGAGCAATAAAATAGAAAAGCCAGCACTAGGGCTGGCTTTTCTGTTCTGTCTTAGACGCCGTTAGCGAGTCTATTCATCCAGGAAAGATTTCAAGATCTCTGAGCGAGACGGGTGGCGCAACTTACGCAGTGCCTTGGCCTCGATCTGACGAATACGCTCACGGGTCACGTCAAACTGCTTGCCCACTTCCTCTAGGGTGTGGTCGGTATTCATGTCGATACCGAAACGCATACGCAGTACCTTGGCTTCACGGGCGGTTAGGCCAGCAAGCACTTCGTGAGTGGCGTTCTTCAGGCTCTCACCTGTGGCGCTGTCCAATGGCAACTCGAGGGTGGTATCCTCGATGAAATCACCTAAATGCGAATCTTCATCATCGCCGATAGGGGTCTCCATTGAGATAGGCTCTTTAGCAATCTTGAGTACCTTGCGGATCTTATCTTCCGGCATCAACATGCGCTCGGCCAGCTCTTCAGGTGACGGCTCGCGACCCATCTCCTGTAGCATCTGTCGGCTAATACGGTTGAGCTTGTTGATGGTCTCAATCATGTGAACCGGGATACGAATGGTTCGAGCCTGGTCGGCAATCGAACGAGTGATCGCCTGACGGATCCACCAGGTCGCATAGGTCGAGAACTTGTAACCACGACGGTATTCAAACTTGTCTACCGCCTTCATCAGGCCTATGTTACCTTCCTGGATCAGATCCAGGAACTGTAGGCCGCGGTTGGTATATTTCTTGGCAATAGAAATTACCAGACGCAGGTTAGCCTCAACCATCTCTTTCTTGGCGCGGCGAGCCTTGGCTTCACCGATAGACATGCGACGGTTGATATCCTTGATGGCGGCAATCGCCAGGCCGGTTTCATTCTCGATGGCATCCAGCTTGGCGCGGCAGCGTTGAACGTCGTCGGCAACCATCTCTAACCCTTCGGCATAAGGCTTCTTGGCGGCAATCTCTTCGTTGAACCATTCGATGCTGCTCTCGTTAGAGGTGTAGACCTTAACGAAGTTCTTCTTCGGCATCTTGGCCTGTTCGACACACAGCTTCATGATGAGGCGCTCTTGTATGCGCACCTTATCCATCATCTCGCGCATGTTCTTCACCAAGCGGTCGAACTGCTTAGGTACCAGGCGGAACTCCTTGAAGATCTCGCCAATATGGAACAGAGCGGCAGTTGCTTCAGGGTGTTCACGTCCCTTAACTTCGATGATTTTCAGGGCTCTTTCGTGTGCTTCACGCAGCTGAGTGAAACGCTCGCGCGCTTCTTCTGGATCCGGCCCTTTTGGCGAATCATCGTCATCGTCGTCTTCGTCTTCATCTTCGTCGTCATCTTCGTCATCGAGATCTTCGTCTGACAATTCAGAGCCGATATGGGTTGCCGTCGGCGCCACGTCTTCGGCGTTAGGGTCAACAAATCCAGAGATAATGTCCGATAGTCTGACTTCTTCAGCTTCATAGCGGTCGTATTGCTCAAGGATCATGGCGATCGCTTGAGGATATTCGGCTACAGATGCCTGAACCGTGTTGATCCCTTCTTCGATACGTTTGGCGATAACGATTTCGCCTTCGCGGGTCAGAAGTTCTACCGTACCCATCTCACGCATGTACATACGTACGGGATCTGTGGTACGACCCAGTTCAGCTTCCACCGTAGCTAGCGCTGCGGCAGCTTCTTCGGCAGCATCTTCATCGGTGCTGTCTTCAGACATCATGATATCATCGGCATCCGGCGCCTGCTCATAGACGCGAATACCCATGTCATTAATCATCTGGATAATATCTTCGATCTGATCAGAATCGACCATATCTGCAGGCAAGTGATCGTTCACTTCTGCATAGGTTAAATAACCTTGCTCTTTACCTTTGGCAAGCAACAATTTAAGTTGCGACTGCGGAGTCTGCTCCATAGATATCATCCAAGTTGGGTAACTGTTACAACGACGGGCAATGTTTGCCGCGCAAATCGTCAATTATAGCCGTGTGCACTGTGCTGTGCTAGTCCAAGTGTTTACTTTGTGAGACAAATTTTGCTCTAAGCTTGCCCTTGGATTACTGCAATGAGCTTTTTAAGTTGCATCCGCTCTTCTTTAGTATGGTGCTGTTTTAAGCTCAATTCCTGATAACGTTGCTCAATATATTGATTGTTTAACCAAATCAGGGCTTTTTTGAACTCTTGCTGAAGGTTTTCATCCGCCACTTGATGCTCCCATTGGGCTAATTTCTTCAGGGTGTCTAGCTGTGCATCACCCCTGAACTGTTCAAGTAGTTGTGCGCTGTTGACCTTCTCGGCGCGAGTCCTGTCGAGTAAGAGGCTGAGCAAGTCTATGCCCGCCATCTTGATATGTTTTAGCGCAGGTTGCACCGGCAGGTTATTGCCAAGGTGCGGATGCTGTACCAACAGGGCGATGGCCAATCGCAATGGGGTACCGCGTCCCTTAAGCGCTTTGTTTTGCAGGGGCTTATTTGCGTCAATGCGTTTAAAGCCGAGCTTACGCTGCAATTCTTCTGCACTGTTCATGCCGAGCTTGTAGGCTAGATTTTCTAGCAATAGGCTCTGCAGAACTGTGTCTTGTACTTTCTCTATCAGGCCCATGGCCTGTTTGGCCAGTGTGCCTTTGTCCGTGCCATAGCGGCTGGCTAAGGTATCGAACAGAAATTCTGGTAGTAGCTTGGCCTCGGCAATTAGTTGCTCGAAGGCCGGTTTGCCTATCTGACGCACCAGCGAGTCGGGATCTTCACCCTGAGGCAAGAACATAAACTTCACTTGGTCGCCGGGTTTGAGCAGTGGCAGGGCGGTTTCCAGTGCCCGCCAGGCCGCCTCGGTGCCGGCCTTGTCGCCGTCATAGCAGCAGACCACTTCTTTGGCGCTGCGCAGCAACAGTTGAAACTGATCCGCCGTGGTCGAGGTGCCGAGTGATGCCACCGCATAGTCGACCCCAAATTGGGCCAGGGCCACCACGTCCATATAGCCTTCGACGATCAGGATCTGATTGGGATCCCTGTGTCTCTGTTTGAGTTCATATAGGCCATAGAGTTCATAGCCCTTATGAAATATGGGCGTTTCCGGCGAATTCAAGTATTTCGGCGTGCCTTCACCCAATACTCTGCCGCCAAAGCCTATCACCCGGCCGCGGCGATCGCGGATGGGGAACATCAGACGGTCGCGAAACCTGTCGTAACGCTTGCCGCTGTCGTTCTCGATCACCATGCCCGCGGTGAGTAGCTTGTCCTGGGCATCCTGGTTTTGTCGATAACGGCCTAAAAGGCCATCCCAACCATCTGGGGCGAAGCCGATGTTAAAGTGTTCTATCACCTCATCGGACAGGCCTCGGTGGGCGAGGTAATCGATGACCTTCTGCTTATCCGTGTGCTGCTTCAGTTGACTCTGAAAGTAGCGGCTAGCCTCTTCCATCAACTGGTAGAGGTCGCGGCTTAAGCCCTCATCACGGCGCTTGCCTGTACCTTGCTCTCTGGGCACTTCCAGACCTAAACGGCCGGCGAGTTCTTCGATGGCATCGACAAAGTCGAGTCTGTCATATTCCATGACGAAGTCGATGGCATTGCCGTGGGCGCCGCAGCCGAAGCAGTGGTAAAACTGTTTGTCTCTACTGACGGTAAATGAGGGAGACTTTTCGCTATGGAAGGGACAACAGGCAGAATGATTTTTGCCCGCCTTCTTCAGGGGGACCTTGGCGTCGATGAGATCGACAATATCGGTGCGAGCCACTAGCTCATTGATAAACTCACGAGGTATCGCCATTGCTGTATAAATGCCGCCTTTTCGCGAAATTAAACCGAAAGAGTAGAAACAAACAAGCCGTGCGTAGGCACGGCTCATTCATACATTGAACTTAAAGTTACTTGAGTTTTGCCTTGATCAGAGCGCCAATTGACGCCATGTCGGCTCGCCCTTGTACCTTAGGTTTCAATGCTCCCATTACTTTGCCCATATCCGCCATGGATGATGCACCTACCGCTTGGATAGTCGCATCCACTAGTTCGGCCACCTCTTCTTCAGAAAGAGGCTTAGGTAAGAAAGTCTCGAGGACTCGAATCTCTCCTGCTTCGGCCTGGGCTAGTTCGTCACGACCTGCCGCTTCATATTGAGCGATAGAGTCGCGACGTTGTTTAACCATTTTGGTTAAGACAGCTATGGCTTGATCATCATTCAGCGTCTCGCGGTTATCCACCTCGATCTGTTTGATGGCAGCCAGCGCCATACGAATTGTTCCCAGGCGCACCTTATCTTTGGCGCGCATGGCTTCCTTCATCTGGTCTTTTAGCTGATCAACTAGGCTCATAAGAGATTAGTATAAACGTACGCGACGCGCGTTTTCGCGAGAAAGCTTCTTAGCAAGACGCTTAACTGCAGCAGCTTTAGCGCGCTTACGTGCAGTTGTTGGCTTCTCGTAGAATTCACGAGCACGAACGTCGGCTAAGATACCAGCTTTTTCACAAGAGCGCTTGAAACGACGTAGAGCTACGTCAAATGGTTCATTCTCACGTACTTTAATAATTGGCATACGCCATCACCCCTTAGGTGTAGTTTGTATTGAGTTAATTTCTTAACCCAAGTTAATTTAAAAATGGTGCGGAATTCTATACCGACTGTCGACCTTTTGTAAACCCCTTATGGCGATCCTTTCGGGATCCTTTTTCGGAGCGACATAGGTAAGTTTAGCATTTCCTGGTGTCCATATCATGACCGACCAGGTCTGGTTGCTTGGCGTATCCCTCATCCCTTCTGGGCTCTGCCTGAATATGAGGGCGGCTCGATTTGCGTGTGCGATCCATTGGTATTTCCGCGGGCAAGCAGGTAAAATTGGCCGCCACTTTAATTAGCTTGACGAGGAAAAATGCGAGTTTTAGGTATAGAGACATCTTGTGATGAGACAGGTATCGCCGTCTATGATGACGAAAAAGGCCTGTTATCTCATGCGCTTTACAGTCAAGTGAAGCTGCACGCCGATTACGGCGGCGTAGTGCCTGAGCTCGCATCGCGCGACCATGTGCGCAAGATCATTCCTCTGATCAAACAGGCCCTCAAAGAGGCTGACTCTACTCAGGATGATATCGACGCCATCGCCTACACCAAGGGCCCTGGTCTGGTTGGCGCCCTGTTAGTGGGAGCCTGTGTGGGGCGCTCGCTGGCCTTTGCCTGGGGGAAACCGGC
Source organism: Shewanella insulae (assembly GCF_009831655.1). Lineage (GTDB taxonomy): Bacteria > Pseudomonadota > Gammaproteobacteria > Enterobacterales > Shewanellaceae > Shewanella > Shewanella insulae. The sequence continues at coordinate 89,090 of NZ_WRPA01000003.1, forward strand.
CGTGGGCGTACATCATATGGAAGGCCACTTGCTGGCGCCCATGCTGGAAGAGGATGTGCCCGAGTTTCCATTTTTGGCACTCCTGGTCTCTGGCGGTCACTCTATGATGGTGGCGGTAGAAGGCATAGGTCGTTATCAGGTGCTGGGTGAATCCGTGGATGATGCTGCCGGTGAGGCCTTCGATAAGACGGCTAAACTGATGGGACTGGACTATCCCGGCGGGCCAAGACTCGCCAAACTGGCGGCCCAGGGCGAGCCTAACTGTTATCGTTTCCCGCGTCCGATGACAGACCGACCAGGGTTGGACTTTAGCTTCTCTGGCCTTAAGACCTTTGCGGCCAATACCATCGCCGGCGAGCCCGATGATGAGCAGACCCGCGCCAATATCGCCCGGGCCTTCGAGGAGGCCGTGGTCGACACCCTGGCCATCAAGTGTAAACGCGCCCTGAAGCAGACGGGTTACAAGCGTTTGGTGATAGCGGGTGGCGTGAGTGCCAACACTCGTCTGCGTGAGAGTCTGGCGGAGATGATGCGGGGACTCGGTGGTAAGGTCTATTACCCGAGAGGCGAGTTTTGTACCGATAATGGCGCAATGATCGCCTATGCCGGCATGCAGCGGCTCAAGGCCGACCAGCTGGAGCCGCTTTCCGTTAAGGGGATGCCCCGCTGGCCGCTGGACTCGCTGCCGCCGGTCTAATCTGAACGCCTTTTATACTTGCGTAAAAGCCCTTCTAACGAGGGGCTTTTTTGTTCCCGGCGATCTTAGGGTCACTGCTTAAGCGCAATGCTTAGCCTTGCCAAGCCGATTCGCGTTAGCGAGTATGTTGGTTCATTGGCATAAGACTTGGGATAAGGCTTAGTTGCCGTCGGTGCGCTTCTTGCGCGATACCTTAGACTCTTCACCCTTGAGCAGGCGATGGATGTTTTCCTTGTGGCGTATGATGATCAGCAAGGAGAGCATGGCCACGGGCACGGTAAAGCGCTCGTCGAAATACCAGGTGTAGGCGGGGGCCAGCAGGGCGGTGACTATGGCGGCTAGCGACGAGTAGCGGCATAGCAGTACCATTATGACCCAGGTAGCGATAAGTGCCAGCGAGAGATCGGCACCTATGGGCGCCATGGCGCCGAAGGCGGTGGCAACACCCTTGCCGCCCTTGAATTTGAAGAAGATGGGGAAGATATGGCCCAGACAGGCGGCGATGGCGATCACCCCCAATGCGACGGCGTCTACGCCGAGGCGGAAGGCAACATAGGCGGGCACCGCGCCCTTGAGCATATCGAACAGTAACACCATGGCGGCGGCGCTGGCGCCACCTATACGCAACACATTGGTCGCCCCTGGGTTACCTGAGCCTTGGCTACGAGGATCGGGTAATCCTCTGAGTCGACAAACTAGCACGGCACTGGATATTGAGCCTGCCAGATAGGCGGTCAATATCATCGCTAGAGTCAGCAGCGTTAAGCTCAAATTGGTTTCCTTATCCTTCTTAAGGTATTATCCCGCCCTAGTTATTGAGGCGGCTGACTAAACCTTGTATTTTACGCACTGGTTGATTGGACATGTAATGATAACGGGCGATTGGCATCCGTTTTCTTAACCCTGTTTCGTTGTCATTACAGTCGCTTATCCTACTTGGGTTTTTGGCTGCACGAAAGGGGTAATCGCAGATATCTGTGATTAGCGGGCATTATAACCATATTGGCCCTTGCAGCTTATTAGACCTCTTCTATTACCTAATTTTTTGCCTATCGGGAGGCATCATGGACAAGGTACTTATTTCACAGCTTAAAGTCGAAACCGTGATCGGTATTTATGAGTGGGAAAAGCAGATCCATCAAAACCTGCTGATCGATCTCGAGATGGCCTGGGATAACAGCCTGGCGGCCGCCAATGACGACTATCAACAAGCCCTATGCTACGAGACAGTCTCTAATCGGCTCACGGCGCTGATCACCGAGAAGCCGATTGAGCTGATCGAGACGGTGGCGCAGATGTGCGCCGACTGCGTGATGGATGAATTTAACGTGCCCTGGGTGAAGGTGAGAGTGATGAAGCCAGGTGCCGTGCCCAGTGCTCAGGCCGTGGGTGTCGAGATAGAGCGAGGTCATCTGTAACCTTATGGCACGCATCTTCATCAGCATTGGCAGTAATATTCACCCAGAGGGTTACTTTAACGCGGCCCTCAAGGCCTTAAGTGCTCATTTCGACAACCTGTGTCTCTCAAGTGTGTTTGAGAGCGAGGCGGTTGGCTTCGATGGCAGCAACTTTCTCAACATGGTGGTCGCCGCCGATACCCAGCTTGGTATTGCCGAGGTGGTGGCGCTGTTTAAACAGATAGAGACAGACAATGGCCGGCTGCCGGGGGCGAAGAAGTTTAGCCCTCGCACCCTAGATCTCGACCTGCTGCTCTATGACGACTTAGTGACTCAGACGCCAATCCCGCTGCCGCGCGCCGAGATCACCACCAATGCCTTCGTGCTCTGGCCGCTGGCGGAGATCGCCCCCGAGCGAGTCCATCCCGTGGCGCAGCTTTCTTATCAGACCCTGTGGGACAATTATGATAAGTCGCAGCAGAGGCTGTGGCCTATCGAATTTCAATGGTCTTATTAATTTCATTAGCCGATTAATTTTATTAGCCGACCCAAATCGTAAAGGATAATCATGGATATTTTTCAGGTAATAGTTTTGGCCCTGATCCAAGGCCTGACTGAGTTTTTACCTATCTCTAGCTCCGCCCATCTCATCTTACCCGCCCAGCTGCTCGACTGGCAGGATCAGGGACTGACCTTCGACGTGGCGGTTAATACCGGATCGCTATTGGCCGTGGTGATCTATTTTCGTCGTGAACTCTTCTCCATGTTTACCGCCTGGACAGGCAGCCTGGTATCGCGTCAGCAGACCCAGGAGAGCAAGCTGGCCTGGTGGATCATTCTGGCAACTATTCCCGCGGTGATTGTCGGCTTTACCGCTAAAGACTTTATCTCGACCCATCTGAGAAATATCGAGGTGATCGCCACCACGACTATCGTCTTCGGTCTGCTGCTGTGGTGGGCAGATAAACTAAATCGCGAAGGCTTTAGCGAGTTTCAGGTGGGCTGGAAGAAGGCGCTGCTGATCGGCATAGCCCAGGCGATGGCGCTGATCCCAGGCACCTCACGCTCGGGCGCAACTATTACCGCGGCCCTGGCACTGGGCCTGAGCCGCGAGGCGGCGGCGCGCTTCTCGTTTCTCATGTCTGTGCCCGTCAGCCTGGGCGCGGCCATCTTGGTAGTGAAAGATCTGCTCTCCAGTCAGGAGGCGATCGACTATCAGGCGCTTATCTTGGGCACGGCCCTGTCGTTTGTCGCCGCCTATCTCTGTATCCATTACTTCTTGAAGATCATCAGCCGCATGGGGATGACGCCTTTCGTTATCTATCGTCTTGCCTTAGGGGCTATCCTGTGTGTAGTGATTTTTGCCTGATAGCCACGACGTTAAGTTTACTAAGAGAGCCCTATGAATAGTCATTACTTGTGTCCCCTCTGCCAAGCGCCGCTGATGGTGCATCAAGACAGCCAGGGGCTGCACTGCGCCAACAAGCACCATTTCGATAAGGGGCCACAGGGATACTGGGTGTTCAGTCAGCCCAAGAAGCCCCATATCGATTCGCGGCAGTTGATGCGCGCCAAACACTTCTTGCTGGAGTCCGGTATCTTCGCCCCCGTGGTCGAGGCGATGCAGCGCCAGCTAGGTGAGCTATTGCCGAGCGATGCCACACTGTCGCACCTGGATGTCGACAGCGGAGAAGGCTACTATCTTCGGGCGCTGGCGGGCGTGTTTAATGCGCTTGGTCAAGCCTATGAGCAGACAGGGGTTGCCGAGGCGGAAAACGCCCTGTTTGTGGCTGCGAAGGCGCAGCCCGAGGCCAATCTCATTCAGAGCCAGCTCAAGACGCTACCCTTTGCCGATGCCAGCTTCGATCTGGTGAGCCTGTTCGATAAGCCGCTCAAAGGTAAGGAGCCCCTGCGGGTGCTTAAACCCGGCGGCACCTTTATCTGGTTGTCGCCGGGCCCGCGTCACCTGTGGCAGATAAGAGAGTTTATCTACCCTAACCTGAGTGAGAAGGGCGGTGAGCCGCAGCAGCCCAAGGGCGTGACCCTTATGGCGAGCGAGCGCATTGCTTATCCGCTGGCGCTCAGCGGCGAGCAAGCGCTGACGTTATTGGAGATGACTCCCTTTGCCTGGCGGGCCAACGATAAGATAAAGCGGCAGATTGCCCAGCAGGAGTTTGCGGCGCTAGAGATAGATCTCTACCTCACCCTGGCGAGGAAAGATGTCTAGGGGATAATTATTCGCCACTAGAAAATCCCGGCGGCTCGGGTTACCCTTTGAGCCAAACCTTTAATTTGATTTTTTGGAAATCTGTTTTGATGATGCGTAAATTGCTGTTGCTCATCTTGAGTCTCGCACCACTGCAGTTGCTAGCCAATGTCTATTCACTGCCGGCCAATGGCGGTCGTTTGATTGGCGAGCTGCAGACCCATGTGGTCCAGAAGGGTGACTACTTCAAAACCATCGCCGATAAATACAATATCGGTATCTTGGAGTTGATGGAAACCAATCCTGGGGTGGATCCTTTCCTGCCGACTCCGGGTACCCAGTTGGTGATCCCTACCCTGATGCTGCTGCCGGACGTGCCACGCAAGGGCATAGTGATCAACCTGCCCGAGCTGCGTCTCTATTATTTCCCTAAGAATGGCCGCGAGGTGCATGTCTTTCCCGTGGGCATTGGCCGTATTGGCCGTGAAACCCCAGAGATGACCACTAAGATCAAGTCGCGTATTCCTAACCCAAGCTGGACGCCGCCGGCGAGCCTGCGCGCCGAGCATCTGCGCGAGCGCGGCGAGGTGCTGCCTCCTGTGGTACCGGCTGGTCCGGATAACCCACTGGGTAAGTACGCCATGCAGCTCTCCTATGGGGATGGCAGCTACCTGATCCACGGCACCAATAAGGATTTCGGTATCGGTATGCGCGTGAGCGCCGGTTGTATCAGGCTAAATCCAGATGATATCGAGTGGCTGTTCCATCAGGCCAAATATGGTGACAGCGTGCGGGTGATCAATCAAACGGTGAAGATTTCTTCCGAGCCCGATGGTCGTCAGATCATCGAGGTGCACTCGCCCTTGTCTAAGACGGAAGATCAGCCTCGCGAGAAGGTGATCAGCCTCAGCAGCAAGATAGTGAAATTTATCAGTCAGAATGGCGTCGACAACATTAAGGCTAACGATGCCCTATTGACCCAGAACGGTATTCCTATGGTGATCTCTCATCCACCGCTGACGGCGTCCCAGGATATAGAGGTAACCCCTTAGGCTAGCTTTTAAAGGTTTAGCTTTGAGCGATTCGTGCTAAATGATTAAGGCGTCCAATGGGCGCCTTTTTTGCGGGCGTTGTTGGTGACGTTAATGTGGAATGAGAGTGAGTACCAGTGGAAGTGAATCGGCGCCACAGGAAAAGGCGACAAGACAACTAAGGGATAATTCGCGCAGAAGCATCAAATGGCTTGCTTAAGAGGATTACTAATGTGGAGAAAAGGGCTATGGGGCAGAACGGGATTGGGAGATGACGTTGAGCTAACGCAGGGGAAAACATATCGGCAACACAGGCGTGTTGCCGATACAGACAAATTACTTCTTGTAAGAAGAAGCGATGTTGTCGATGCGGTCGTTAGCACGCTTAGCTTCAGCTTGTGCGTCCATCGCAGCAGCTTTTGCATCTTTAACGTCAGCAGCAAGAGCGCCTTGCTCAGACTTCAGAGAGCTAACTTCAGCAGACAACTGATCAACTTTGTTGCCTAGGTTTGCAACGCTTTCTTCTAGAGCAGTAGTGTTTGCGCAACCACCAAGAAGGGCAGTCATTGCTACGCCAGCAATCATCAGTACTTTTTTGTTCATTGGGAAATCCCTTTAAATAAGTTGGATTGAAATGGAGCAGCCGAAATGTACAACTGCAACTGGTTAATTATGTCATAGCCATTTTATTTTGCTATGAATTTTCACCCTAAGGTCGTAATACAATATCTTATGATTGTGCAAAATCAAGCCTGTCGAGGGTTTTTGCACAAATTTTGGCTAATGATCACTAAAAGTTAACTTTTGTTTAGCTATGGATTTGCATTTGTGGCCCGTTCGCCCTTGTACTGTGCGATGGCGGCTATCCGCTGTTTCTGTAGCTGTGTCTTGATATCGGCGCCCTTATAGCCAGCCTCTATGATAGGTTTTATCTCGACGCTTCGCGCCAGCTCAAAACACTGGCTGACGTAATCTGCTTGGGGATAGGGACGTTGCTCTAACCCAGTTCGCCCTTTGCTGTCGGCTTCGCAGGCCAGCAGAAGTTGCGGCAGTCTCTCGGGCTTACGCCAGAGATCGGCCTTGTCGAATAGCTTGACTAAGGTCTCGGCCCTCAGCTCGAAGGCTTTGTGGATATTCTGATGTTGGTCACTCACCAAGAGGGCCAGATCTCGATAGTCGTTGGGGACGCGAAAACGCTCACACAGGGCGCGAATGAGGGGCAGGCCTTTTTGTCCATGGCCGTGATGTTTCGGCAGATGCTCCTTGGGCGACAGCGCCTTGCCCAGGTCGTGTACCAGGGTGGCGAAACGTACTTGCTTATCCTGGCTTAGTCGGGCTGCCTGCTCAAGCACCATCAGGGTGTGTATGCCGGTATCTATCTCAGGGTGCCACTGTTCGGGCTGGGGGACGCCAAACAACGCCTCTATTTCGGGAAAGAGTATCGCGAGGGCGCCAGCTTCTCTGAGTACCTCGAAGAAAACCTGGGGCGCCTGTGTGCCTAGTGCCTTGTCCATCTCCTGAAATACGCGCTCTGGTGTCAGCGCCTCTAGCTCGCCGCTCGCGGCGATGCGTTGCATCAGCGCCATAGTCTCCGGCGCTACCTTGAAACCCAGCGGTTGAAAACGAGCGGCGAAACGGGCGACTCTGAGTACCCGCAGCGGGTCTTCCACGAAGGCGTCGGACACATGCCTGAGCAGGCGCCGTTCGATATCGGACTGGCCGCCATAGGGGTCGAAGATTTGCCCCGCTTCATCCTGGGCGATGGCATTGATGGTGAGATCCCGCCTAAGCAAGTCTTCCTCAAGGGTGACATCCGGCGCCGCGTAGACGCTAAAGCCGCCATAGCCGACGCCCGTCTTACGCTCGGTGCGCGCCAGGGCGTACTCTTGCTGGGTCTTAGGGTGGAGAAACACGGGAAAATCTTTGCCCACCTGGCGATAGCCCTGCTCGAGCATCTCCTGGGCAGTCGCGCCCACCACCATGTAGTCACGATCTTTTATGGGAATATTGAGTAACTGGTCGCGGACGGCGCCGCCAACTAAATATATCTTCACGTCTCACCAAGGGATAACTTTGTATTGCCTAAGCTTATCATGGCAGGTTGTCACGCCGCATCCTTATCGCCACTTTGACGGCTGATGAGAGGCAATGTGCAGGCGCAATTAATTGGGGGGAAGTTTTGACAACGTCTCCCCTAGGGATTAATTTGAACCCTCACTACTATTTTGGGACTGAGGCGGCATGTACAAGGCGTTTTACGGACTAAGCGATAACCCGTTTTCGATCGCACCCAACCCTCATTATCTGTTCTTGAGCGACAGGCATCGTGAGGCGTTGGCACATTTAACCTATGGATTGGGTGAAACCGGTGGTTTTGTCTTGTTAACCGGCGAGGTGGGCACCGGGAAGACCACAGTGTCGCGCTGCCTGCTCAACCAGCTGCCCGAAAATACCGATACCGCCTTTATCCTCAACCCTTCGCTGACCGAGCTGGAGCTACTCGCCACCCTGTGTGACGAGCTGGGTGTGCATTACGGCGAGTCGCCCACCCTGAAGCAGCTCACCGATAAGCTGAGTCAGTTCTTACTGGCCAACCACGAGAAGGGGCGCAATACCGTCCTGATCATCGACGAGGCGCAGCATCTGAGGGCCGAGGTGCTGGAGCAGCTCAGGCTGCTGACCAACTTGGAAACAGATACTAAGAAATTATTGCAGGTGATCCTCATAGGTCAGCCCGAGCTGCAACAACTGCTCAAGCGTCAGGAGCTCAGGCAGCTGGCCCAGCGCATCACGGCACGTTATCACCTGCTGCCACTGACCCAGCAAGAGATCGCCCTCTATGTGCAGCACAGGCTGCAGGTGGCCGGGCGTCATGAGCCGCTGTTCCATCGCAGTGCCATCAAGGCGCTCCATCAATACAGTGGTGGTATTCCACGTCTGATTAACCTCTTGTGTGAGCGCGCCCTGATGGCAGGTTATGCCCAGTCTAAGGTGCCCATCGACGCCAACATGGTGAGAACCGCCGCGAGCGAAGTCTTGGGTGAAGAGATAAAGCAGCGCAAATTGCTGTGGCCGGCGACGGCGGCGACCCTTATCCTGGCAACCTTTGCCGGTGCCTTCTACTTCTTTAATCTGCAGGGGCAGGGTGGCATAGCCCAGGCAGGCATAGTGCAGACCAGTGAGCAGTCAGGCGTAGATTCGCAGCAAGCCAAGCAGGGCCAAGGTGCTCCCACGCCTGCCATGAGTTCACAAGTGGCGCAAACACAAACCGCCCCATTACAAACTCAGACACAAGCCGAGCAGGTAAGTCGTCAGCTCGAGGAGAGTAATGCCAGCCTGAGCGCCGATCAACGCATCTTGCGTCAGGCGATTGCCCAGAGCCGCAACATAGATACCGCCTACGCCGCCATACTCGGCCTGTGGGATAAGGCGCCTTATGTCGGCCTGACCGCCTGTCAATCGGCCAAGCAGCAGGGGCTCGACTGTTTCCAGCAGCAGGGCAACTGGCACTCACTGGTGCGACTCAACTATCCGGCTGTGGTCTATCTGCAGGATGAGCGCGGTGAGCCCTTCTATGGCACTGTCGTGTCCCGTCAGGGCGAGCAGCTGTTGCTGCAACTGGCCGAGCAGCAGCTTTGGGTCGACAGAGACTGGTTTACCCGTCACTTTGCCGGCACCTTCGAGCTGCTATGGCAGGCACCAAGCTATCAGCCTAAGGAGATAGGCCGAGGCTCGGCGGCAGCGCAGATCCAGTGGCTTGAGAATGCCCTAGCAAAAATTCAGAACAAGCCTGCCCGACTGGTGAACTATTTCGATGCCGAACTCGAGCAATCACTCATGGCGTTCCAGCGCCAACACGGCCTGCGCGCCGACGCCATCGCGGGTAGCCAGACCTTAGTACAGCTCAATCTCTATCTCAGCGATAAGGGCCCAAGGCTGCAAGAAGCCTTACAAGGGAGCATGCAAGGCGAGGGACGCTACTGATGTCTATCCTTCTCGATGCGGTGACCCGTGCGAAACAGCAAGATCAGCAGCTAGATCCTGTGATCACGCCAAGGGCCCAGTATGAGGCGATGCAGCCCAAGTGGCCCCTGGCGGTCAAGTTAGGCTTGTTGGGGACAGGTCTTGGTGGGGCTATCGTCCTCGCCTGGGTGCTTAGCGGTCAGGGACAGCTAGGCGCTCAAAGACAGAGTGAGTCGTTATCTAACCAACAAACCACTGGGGTGCAGACACAAGCCTCGCATTTACAACAGGTAGTGGCTGAACCACAAGTTGCCCAGCCTACTGTGGATCAACCCCCTCAGGCAGATAGCAATTTGGGCCCAGCTCAAACAGGTATCAAGCTGGCAGGCAAGGTCGCACTGCCTCTGGCTGTGGAGCGTCCCAGCGCTCAGTCTCAGGGCGCAAGTCGCCCACAGGTGGCAAGTTCGAGAGGAGCAGAGACGGTTGCCGCCAGCCAGCAAAGGCGTCCGGCAGAGAGTCCCATGAGTAACCTGCTGGACAGCGCCGAGGAGCCGATTATCCTAGGTGCTAAAGCCAACCAGCGGGGCCGCGAGCTGCTCAACTCCCTCAAGGCACAGGTGGATGAGGCGGCGGCCGATGTCGGCCTAGAGTCTGCTTATGCCCAAGAGCGGGAGCAAGTCAGCGAGCAGACACCTGAGCCAGCAGCCCAGCAGCGCCCTGCGGTGAAGGATACCAGTAAGCTGGTGGCGGCCTTCGAGGCTGCGCTCAAGGAGGTGGAGAAGGAGAATGCCGTCGCCACTCCTGTGACCCAGCCTAAGCTGGATCCTATTCCGGCGGCGCAGCCGGATGAGCTGCCCAAGTATGGTCAGCTCCCTGCGGGGGTTCAGTTACAGGTGCCTGAATTTAATATTCTGGCCCATGTCTATGCCAACGACCCCAAGAATCGCTGGTTGAATGTCGATGGCGCCGAGCTGCAACAGGGAGACATGATAGGTGGCAAGCTGAAGATCGTCGAGATACGCCCAAGGGATGTGGTACTTGAGGTGGCTGGCACCGAATTTAAGGTGCCAGCCATCTAGTCCAATTTGGGGTGGCCGCTGGCAGATAATAAAAAAGGCGATGATTTCTCATCGCCTTTTTTTGTTGAGTCATTGACTCAAGCGTCTAGCCGTAAAACTCATAGGCCAATAGCAGAGTCAGACCGTAACCACAGGTATAGCAGAGGGCCAGCGCTGGCACATACTTGAGGTAGGTGACGAAGGTGAGCTCCTTCACCTTACTCATGGCGATGATACCCGCAGCACTACCTATTACCAGCAGTGAGCCGCCGACACCGACCGAGTAGGTGAGTCCCAGCCATTCTGGAGTACTCAGTATAGGTTCTGCCTTTAACAGCGCCGCGGTGAGTGGCACGTTATCCAGGATCGCCGAGCCGATACCTGTGACGAAGTTTGAGATGTTAGGGTCAAACTTGGCATAGACCTCGGTTAGCAGATGCAGGGTGCCTATCTCTTTGAGCATGCCCACAAGCAGCAAGATCCCTAGGAAGAAGAGTAGGGTATCGAACTCCACCTGACGGATATATTCGAGGATCTGTAGCTCCTCCTTGTTGCTGCGCTGCAGTGTGCCCATCAGGAACATCACCGACAGGCCAGACAGGAAGGTCAGCACAGGTGGAATACCGAAGAAGATGTTGAGCACCATGGTCATTATGATGGTGCTCAGGAAGATGAGGGCGATAAACACATCCAGCTTGCTGTATTGGCGCTTGATGGGGGTGGTGCTCACATGGCCCTCGGCCTTCAATGAGAAGAGCACCGCCAGCAGCATGACGCTGACCGCTGCCGGAATGAAAAGGATAAGCAGCTGAGAGATATGGACATGGCCGCCGAGGAAGATCATCAGGGTGGTCACGTCGCCAGTGATCAACGCCACACCGCCCGAGTTCACCGCGAAGATGATGAGTACCGACATGCGGCGTTTCATCTGACTCTCGAGCTGGAAGGTGGTCAACAAGCCCAGTGAAACCAGGGTCGCGGTGACGTTATCACAGATGGCCGACAGCACTAGGGAGAAGAGAGCCACCTGTATCATCAGCATGCGAACCGATACCTTCTGGGGAAACAGCTTCTGCACCAGGATCTGAATCATGCCTTTGGCGTTTAGGTAGGCCACGAAGGTCATGGTCGACATCAGGAAGAGCCAGAGCGTCGCGATTTCCAGCAGGTTGTGGTCCAGCTCCTCTGCCACTAGATGCTGGTGGCTGGGATCCCGCGCCGCAACAAACAGGGTGATCCAGGCGATACAGCCGAAAAAGAGGGTGGTTTTAGCCTTATTAATGTGGGTAACTTCCTCAAAAATAATGCTTAATAGCGCTAGCACAGCAAGTGTGATCAGGAAAATGTTGAGCATACATTTGTTCCTACGGCTGATAGTAAATCTCGCCCGGCAGAGAAGAGACGGTATGATTTACATCAAGGTTTGGTTAAGGTTGTTGTGTTAGGCGGCGATCTGACCATAGGATGAGATAATACGCAAGTGTTACCTTAGTCTAATTTCGCTGAAAAATGAGATCTCGCGCGCGCCTAGCCTTTTGAACTAGCGGAATATTTTTTGATTCCTTGAATCTGTGGTGAAAGGTGCTGAATTCTCATCAGTCACCGCTTACCCCTTGGTTAATCCTGCTGATAATTTCTCATGTCGCGATAGTCTCTACTGTCAGCGACTGATCGAGTGGAATAAATTATTTACGAACGGCAGCTGGCCAGGTTTATCGAGTAAAGGCTATGTGATCTCGGGGGAATTGAGTTTGAGCATCGCATGAATCGCCGGGTAACAAAAAAGGACGCCTGGGCGTCCTTTTGGTCATTGTCACTCTTATCACTTCACTCGCGGCGTGAGTTATTTCGCCATACGGGCAAACACACGGTCGGCAGCGGCTAGTGTCTCTTCCAGCTCCTTCTCGCCGTGTGCCATAGAGAGGAAGCCTGCTTCATAGGCGCTAGGTGCCAGGTAAACACCCTCGTCCAGCATGCCGTGGTAGAAGGCGCGGAAGGCGTCTGCATCACACTGAGTCACCTGATCGAAGCGGGTAACCTTTTCCAGTTCGGTGAAGAAGAAGCCGAACATGCCGCCCACATAGTTGATGCTTAGTGGAATACCATGCTTGTTGGCCGCGGCCTTGAAGCCTTCGGCGATACGCTTGGTCTTGGCGGCCAGCTCTTCATACAGGCCTTCGGCGCATAGCTCTTCCATCTGTGCCAGACCCGCCGACATGGCAATAGGGTTACCCGACAGGGTACCTGCCTGATACACGGGACCGGTAGGAGCGATAAACTGCATCACCTCTTTACGGCCGCCAAAGGCACCGACTGGCATACCGCCGCCGATCACCTTACCCAAGGTGGTCAGGTCTGGGGTAATGCCGTAGTGGCCTTGTGCACCGCTCTTAGAGACGCGGAAGCCTGTCATCACCTCGTCGATGATCAGCAGGGCGCCATACTGGTCACACAGGGCGCGTAGACCCTCGAGGAAGCCAGGAATAGGCGGAATGCAGTTCATGTTGCCGGCAACCGGTTCAAGGATGATACAGGCGATCTCTTCTGGGTACTGCTCGAACAGCGCCTTAACCGATTCCAGCTCGTTATAAACCGCGGTTAGCGTGTGCTTAGCGAAATCTTCAGGGATGCCCGGTGAGCTTGGCTGACCTAGCGTCAGGGCGCCAGAGCCGGCCTTAACCAGCAGGCAGTCGGCGTGGCCGTGGTAGCAGCCTTCAAACTTGAGGATCTTGTCGCGACTGGTAAAGCCGCGTGCCAGACGGATGGCGCTCATGGTGGCTTCGGTACCTGAGCTCACCATGCGAACCTGCTCCATCGAAGGCACCATCTCGATCACCTTCTCGGCCATACGCACCTCAAGCTCGGTTGGCGCGCCGAAAGAGAGACCATTTTCTACCGCATCTAACACGGCTTGGCGGATCTTTGGATGATTATGACCCAAGATCATCGGGCCCCAAGAGCCAACGTAGTCGATATAGGCCTTGCCGTCGGCATCATAGATGTAGGCACCGTCAGCCTTCTCGATGAAACGTGGTGAACCACCGACGCCGTTGAAGGCACGCACGGGTGAGTTTACGCCACCAGGGATAGTTTTCTTAGCCTGCTCAAATAGGGTTTCAGAACGGGTCATTCTAGATCCTTTAAAGTCGTTGCCAGATTAAAAATCGGCTTTTTGTGAATACCAATTTACCGGACATTCGTGCTGTTCCAGCTGGGAATCAACACCTAATGTCAACGCAAACAGCGCCATGCGGATAAGCAATCCGTTGTCTGCCTGTCTGAAGATGGCCAAGTTTGGATGACTGTTGAGGTCGTTGTCCAGCTCGTTGGCCTGTTCTCTCGAATCGCGAGGCAGCGGATGCATGATCACTGTATTCGATTTGCAATGCTGTGTGTAAATATTGTGGTTTAATCGGAACTTACCACGATACTTGTTGGCCTCTTCCTGTGAAGGAAAACGCTCTTCTTGAATACGCGTCAGGTAGAGTATATCAGCCTGATCTAAATTGCCTTCAAGTTGATCTGTTATTGTGATCTTATGCCCAGCATTTTCAATGTCATCGATCACATAGTCTGGCATTGCCAGCTCTTTGGGGGAGATAAGGGTGAAGCTCACATCCTTGTACATGCACAGCAGGCGCGACAGCGAGTGTACCGTACGGCCAAACTTGAGATCGCCCACCATGGCGATGTGCATGCCGCTGATGGTGCGGCCACCGGCGGCCAGCTCTTTCTGAATGGTGAACAGGTCCAGCAGTGCCTGGGTCGGGTGCTCGTTGGGGCCGTCGCCACCGTTAATCACGGGCACACGACTGCCTTCGGCAAACTCTCTGACCGAGTAAGCATCGGGGTGGCGCATGGCAATCACATCCGAGTAGCTCGACAGCACACGGGCGGTGTCGTAGAGCGACTCGCCTTTCGACAACGACGAGGTGCCTATGCCGACGGTTTCGTTGACCTTGCCGCCCAGCAGGTTAAAGGCGCTGCCGAAGCTGACCCGGGTGCGGGTGCTGGGTTCGAAAAACAGATTACCCAGAATCGCGCCATCGAGTACCGTGGTACGTTTTTGTCTGAGGGCATAGGGAGTCATTCGCGATGCAACGCTAAAGATCTCTTGTACGGCATCTAGATTGAGTTGGTTTACCGAGAGGATGTGTGAACCTTGAAACTGAGTCATCAGCCTTTATTTCCAATTTCGGGGGCAAAATGGCCGAAGCAAATGGTCATTTCGCCCTAAGTTATGTAGGGTGGCTGAGGCGACACTATACCAGACATAGCGAGGCGGTGGAATAACTTGCCGAGCATATTTGCGTGTTGGCCCAAGCTTTGCTGGGCCAAGGCTTACGGCCAAAGCCCTGCGGGCCAAATTGGCCATCAAGCAGGGACAAGCAACTGGCCATCGTCCCGCTTGGCAAAGCCTGTTTGTCCATTGTGCGCGGCTTGCCTCCTGTTTGTAACTTATTGAAAGTAAATGAGTGTCATAGGCGTGTCGTGCTTATGTCGTGTAGCAGTCGTGCTAAAGTCGCTTAGGCGCCGTGGTGGGACAAACCGGCAAGGACTAAGCTGGCATCTCCAATTTAACGAGGTTAAGGAAAACAATGATCATTCGTAAATTACGTCTTCAGCGGGCCTGGTCGCAGGAACAACTAGCGCAGCATTCGGGCCTTAACGTGCGCACCATACAGCGTCTTGAGCGGGGACAGAAGGCGAGTCTCGAATCATTGAAATCTTTAGCCGCAGTATTTGAGGTGCCACTGGAGGCGCTGCAACAGGAGATGGATATGAATACGACAATGAATAAGCAAACCAAGGACGCAACTGAGGAAAGATTGCAGCCCGTGAGCCATGATGAGCGCGCCGCCATCGAGTATGTCAAAGAGCTGAAAGGCTTCTACAGCAATCTGGCGACCATGGCGATTGTTTTACCACTGCTTTATCTGCTGAATCTGATGATAAGCCCAGGTTATATGTGGGTCTGGTGGGTCGTGCTGGGTTGGGGCGGCGGCCTGGTGCTGCATGCCATATCTGTGTTCGAGCCCTTTAACCTGTTTGGGGCGAACTGGGAAAAACGTCAGATAGAGAAGCGGCTTAAGCGTAGGCTCTAGCTTAAACGCTAAACGTCATGCAGGCGTCACTCAGCTTAGTGTCTTAGGCTGGCGCCTGCTAAATCTGTCCCAGGTTGATCTCTTTTTGCAGCATCACCCAGCTGATCACCCCAACCACATTCTCTCTCCTGTCTTGATAGATAAATACCTCGCCACGGCGCTCCTTGGAGAGAATGTCGTACACCTCCTTTAAAGTGGCGGTATCTACTAAGCCCTCTATGGGGTGACGACTCAGGGTACTCATTTCGTCGGCGACCTGGAGTTCCAGATGCAGCATCTCCATCAGCCCCTGATTGTTCTGCATCAGCACCGAGCGGCCCTCGGCGCGCTTTAGCACCTCCAGCAGCAGTTCGTCGTTGTCCTTGACGATAACGAAGCGCTTGTCCATCACGGCGCGCACGCCTTTCTTTTGCAGGCCGAGCTTGACCGAGGAGACCTTATAGTCCAGCCCCATCAACTCTATCTGCTTGTAGAACAGCGACTTGGTATTGAACGCCTGATGGGCGATCAGAAATGCAGGAATCGTCACAAACATAGAGGGCAGTATGATGGCGGCGTTGTTGGTCAGTTCCAGCAGGGCGACCAGGGCTGCCAGTGGGGCACTGAGACAGACCCCCATCATGGCCGTCATGCCTATGACGGTATAGAGGCCGACATAGGGAGTGATGGTGGGAAACAAGGTGGCGCTGACCACCGCCAGGATGGCGCCGATCAACGCGCCTATGCCAAACAGCGGACCTATGATGCCGCCGGGAATGCCAAGGCCGATGGCGGCGATGGTGGCGATGATTTTACCCAGCAACAAGCCGACCAGTAGTGACAGACTGGGGTGTTCGCTAATGGCGTGGCTAATGGCCAGATCGCCGCTACCCAGCGCCTGGGGCAGGAAGAAGCCTATGACGGTGGTGATAAGCCCGGCCAGCAGCAGGCGCAGGATCAAGGGATGTTGCTGCCCCTTGGCGGTGACTTTCAAGAGGGTGTGATTAAACAGGGCGGCGATACAACCTAAGGTGATGCCACAGAGTGCCAGCACAGGGTATTGTGACAGGGGAATACTGCTGACCCCTATCTGGTCATATTCGTGAATATTGCCAAACACCAGCTGGCTGGAGAGGGCACCGCAGATGGCCGAGAGCATGATGGGAAAGAAGTAATGTACCTTGTACTCCCTGAGTATCACCTCGAACACGAAAATCACCGCCGCCAGGGGGGCGTTGAAGGTGGCGGCAATCCCAGCAGCGATGCCGCTGGCGCACATGATGCGCACGCTGTTGTCGGGCAGCTTAAACTTCTCCGCCATCACGCTGGCACTCACAGCCCCCAGGTGGATTGCCGGGCCTTCGCGGCCTACGGAGAAGTTGGTCGCTAGGGCAAATAACGCCTGAAAAAACTGCCCCGGGGCGGACTGCAGGGGGATCTTGCCGTAGTGCAGTTTCATCCTTTGCATCACATAGGCGATCCCCATGCGTTTGTAGCGCTTAGATCCCAAAATGGCCACAAACCAGATTAAGATCGCCCCTAAAAGTGGCAATAGGACTCGCCAGTCACCTAAGTTGCCAGTAAACTGCCACTCTTGGGTCTGAGTGAGCTGGTTAAGCCACTGCAGCAGAAGTCGAAATAAAATGATCACGCCAGAGGCCACCAGGGCGAAGGCGAGGGCGAGGCCACAAAGCTGAACGCTGATCTTGGCCTGGGCCAGTTTGTCTTTGAGGTCGGTATTCAGGTATTTCTGGCATTGCTGTATGGCGCTGTTTATTCTGAGCTGCACAGTAACCTTCCGGATCAATCGTTAGTAACGCTTTGCGGGGCGAATGAAGAAATTATCATAAGGGGCTAGTACTTAATGCCAAATTATCATCGCTGGGTCGATCGCATGCAAGTGCTCGAACGAAAAATTAGACCTTCGAGCGTTTATCTGTTTTTTTTAGTGATAGTGGCCTTCTTGCTCGGCGTGCTGATCTGGGACCTCTGGTCTGCCAATCATTCTGTGACACAGACGCATTCCACCGCGAAAGAAGCCGAGCTACGCCAGGCGCTCAAGGAGCAGGCCGAGGTACTGGCCTCGCGCAATCTCGAGCTGTCTCTGGAGCGTGAGGCCAACAGTAACATGCAGAAGCTGTTTCTCGAGCAGCATCAGAAGCAGAAGGCTCTGGACAGGGAGCTGGCCTTCTACCGCAGCATCATGGCCCCAGAGCATCAGGCCGACGGCGTCGCCATTCACGGACTGGAGATGACGCCGGGCCTGCTGGTTAATCAATATCAGGTAAAGTTAGTGCTCACTCAGCTACAGAAGCGTAAGCAGGCGCTGAAAGGGCGAGCCAAGCTCACCTTCGTCGGTGTGCAACAGGGTAAGATGGTCTCCCTGCCGCTCTCGTCACTCACCGATGCCAAGTTTGCCTTCGGCTTCCGCTATTTTCAGACCCTGGAGACGGAGATCTCCCTGCCGGCCGACTTCGAGCTGTCTCGGGTGGAGACAGAGGTGATAGTGCCTGCCAGCCGCTGGAGTAAGGGCGCCAAGGCGCAGCAGAGCTTCAGCGCCCAGGAACTCCTGGCCGCGCCTGAGCCTGACACAGACGTGGGCGCCCGTTCAGGCGGCGAGCCCAACGCGCTTGAGGAGCCCCATACGGAAGAGGCTTACGCTCCCGCCGAAGAGGGCGAAGGTTCACAGATTTCAACAGAGCCACGACTATTACTTGAACAAAATAGTCAGGTATCGGATAATTCCGCTCAGCAAACCGATGTAAGAGGTAGTAATGACTGAACAAGCTGAAGATACAATGCCAATTCGTTTTACCGACGCGGCAGCGGCCAAGGTAAAAACATTATTGGAGGAAGAGCAAAACGACGCGCTTAAGTTACGTGTCTACGTGACCGGCGGCGGCTGTTCAGGTTTTCAGTATGGCTTTACATTCGATGAGAAGGTCAACGAAGGTGACTTTACCGTTGAGAAACAAGGGGTTCAATTGGTGGTCGATCCAATGAGCCTGCAATACCTGGTAGGCGGTGAAGTGGATTACACCTCGGGCCTGGAAGGTTCTCGCTTCTTCGTTAAGAACCCTAACGCCACCACCACCTGTGGCTGTGGTGCCAGCTTCTCGGTTTAGGCCTAATCTCTTAAACCGAAAGCCGCGATGACGCCAATCAGCGCCTAAAGAAAAAGCCAGCAATAGCTGGCTTTTTTGTCTCTGTGTTCTTTATGACTCTAATAACTCTAGGCTGGTAGGTCACCGGCTTATTTCATGATGTTCATGCTGTTCTTGATATGGCAGTAGGCCTTTACCTTAGGGGTGAAGGCTATCCATACCTGCAGCACGGCGAGCAATATCAGTACAGTGAATACTAACCAATCTGGCAGCTTGCCCTGCCAATCGCCCAGGTGAAAGGTCGAGGGACCGGCCACCAGGTTGTCTGGATCGTACAAGATCACCGGCAGCAGACTCACCAGTCCGAGCTGGATGATGGTGTATCCCCTGAGCATATAGAGTCCGGCCTTCTGGCGGCCCAGTACGGCGATCACCATCAGCAGAGTCAACATGCAAAACAGTACCCCCTGCTCGGCCATCAGGCCGCTGATGGAGGCCAGGGTCAGCACAAGCAGCAGGGCGAGCAGACGCTTGGGCAGCTTGGCCTTTACCGGCTGCAGGTTAGCAGCTTCAGTTGCTTGTGCTTTTTCAGCCTGGGCGTTTGTCTCTGTCATCTCGGGTACTGACACCTCATTCTCTCCCACTGTCCTCTCCCACTGTCTCAACGTATGGTCTCAACGTATGGTCTTAACGGCGGCCGATTAGTGGCGGGGCTTAGGCGTCAGGCGCTGTTCCAGCTCATAGGGAGGGATCACCACGCCCAGATCTTCCTGTACCGGGAAGACGGCGACAAACAGGTCATCGTCCTGCATGCCAGGTACCCAGCGTGCCAGCCACTCATCCAGGGAGATGGCCAGTGGCATGCAGTCGGCCCAGTCATCGACGGCCCACTGCTTGGCGGATTCTTCACAGGGCCACATCGGGATGCAGTCTTCATCTTCTGTGGTCAGCATGACGCAGCCATCGACATCCTGTAGGGTCCACAGGGTCTTGGTGGCCTTGGCTTGTTCGACGAGATAGTCGTAACGGGCCTCTGGGGTCATCTGGCTGGCGTCTTTTGCACTCTTGGTCATTGCGGTCTCTTCATTTATTTGCGGCAGGGCCGATTGGCGCTCATGATAACATCGCTTGCGTCCCCAGCTAACCGTTTTTTACGCGGGCTAGGGCGTTAGTCAGGGCATCTTGCTCAGTTGCCGGGGAACAGGCCGCCGAGCACAGTCTCACGGCTGGCGCCCGTGACGGCGGGCAGGTTACCGGGCAGGCCTAGCTTGTGGCGCATGGCGAGCCAGGCGAAGGCGATACCTTCAACCCATTGAGGAGCTATCCCTAGGCTGGCGGTGGTGTGTACCTGATAGCCGGGCAGTAGTTTGGCCAGGCGGCTGAGCAGCTCGGTGTTAAAGGCGCCGCCACCGCAGACATACAGCTCGGCCTTATCGGTGAGCTTGAGGCAGTCGTTAGCGATGCTGTGGCAGGTGAGATCCAGCAGGGTAGATTGAATATCCGCCTCATGCAGATAGCCGAAGTCGGCGGTCTGCTGCTCCAGCCAGGCCTGGTTAAACAGCTCCCGTCCCGTGCTCTTGGGGGCGCTGAGGGAGAAATAGGAGTGAGACAGCATCTGCTTGAGCAGCTGCTCATCCGTCTCGCCACTGGCCGCCCAGGCGCCGTCCTTATCAAAAGCCTCGCCCTGTACCTGCTTTATCCAGGTGTCGATAAGCGTGTTGCCCGGACCGTTATCGAAGCCGATGACGGCGCTGGCATCCCCCGGCAGATAGGTGATGTTGGAGATGCCGCCTATGTTGAGGATCATCCGCTGGTGGCCTGTACGGGCAAACAACTCCTGGTGAAAGGCGGGCACCAGGGGCGCGCCCTGACCGCCCAGGGCGATATCTTTACGGCGAAAGTCGGCGATGACGTCTATGCCCGTGAGGGCGGCTATGGTGTTGGGGTCGCCAATCTGCAGGGTAAAGCCCAGCTCCAGGTTGGGCATATGGCGCACCGTCTGGCCGTGGCTGCCGATGGCCATGATCTGATGCCTGTCTATGCCGCTCTTGGTCAGCAAGCCCTCGACGGCCTGGGCGAACAGCTTGCCGACGCTTCGGTCCAATATGCCCATGCGGTTGATCTCATCCGAGCCTGACTGACACAGGCGCTGCAGGCCGCTTAGCAGATGGCTGGGCAGCGGTTCGGTATGGGTGTCGACCAGGGTGATCTTATCGTCGGTGAAGTCGACCAATACGGCGTCGACGCCATCCATGCTAGTGCCCGACATCAGGCCGATATAGTAATGTTTGCTCATCTAGGTGTCCTGGGGTCTGATGACCCAAAAGAGAGACTCACTGGGAGGCCAATTGCACTTGCTTGTTCTGTTCAAGTTTAGCCATCAATTGCTTGCTCAGGGCGAGGAAGTTGGATTTTTCCTTGCGAGCTATGGGCAGAGATTGTGGCAGCTTGACCGTGCGCGGGTTACGGTGCACACCGTTAACGATAAATTCGTAGTGCAGATGGGCGCCTGTGACCCGGCCGGTCGAGCCCAGGGTGCCGATGATCTGCCCCTGTTTCACCGTCTGTCCCTGCTTGACCTTACGTCGTTTGAGGTGGAGATACTTGGTGGTGTAGGTCTCGTTATGCTTGATAAAGACATAGTTACCATTGTATTGGTTGTAGCTGGACTTGATCACCCGGCCCTTACCCGCTGCCTTGATGGGGGTGCCGACGGCGGCCACATAGTCGACGCCGCGGTGGGCCCTGACCTGGCCCGTCACCGGGTGGAGTCGGCGAGGATTGAAGCTGGAGCTGACATACTTGAAGTCTACCGGCGAGCGCAGGAAGGCCTTACGCATGCTGCGGCCCTCTGCCGAATAGTAGTTACCGTCCTTATAACGTACCGCCGTGTAGCGGTCGCCCTGGTTGTAGAACTCGGCGGCCAGGATGTTGCCGTTACGCAGGAACTCGCCGTCGGCGTATTCCTCTTCGAATAGGATGGCGAAGTTATCGCCCTGACGCAGATCCAGGGCAAAGTCGATATCCCAGCCGAAGATGGTGGCCAGCTGCATGATCTGGTTGGGGGTTAAGCCCGCGCCGACACCTGCGTTCCAGAAGTTGCTGCTGATGGTGGCACTGGCAAATTGGGTGCGGTTCTCCACCGTCTTCTTGATGATCTCCTCGCTGTAGCCCTTGTCGTCCTTGCAGATCTTCAGGGTCGAGATGGGGTCAAGGTGATAGACCACCCGTTTGAGCTGCCCTGCATCGTTCTTGACGATAATGATCTCTTCACCGGGCAAGATCTTCAAAAGGTTCTTCTTGGCCTTGGGGAGCTGGGTGATCTCATACACGTCGCGGGCCGTGAGCCCGGCGCGCTTAAACAGGGCGGCCAGGGTGTCGCCGCTACGCACGGTAAACTCCTCGCTGGTTTCCTGTTCCTCTTCGGGCTCTGTGGTTGTGCTTGCAGTCACCTGAGTCAGCGCGCTTTCATTTAGGTCTAGGCTTCCATTAAGGTCTAGGTTGCCGCTCTCCTGGGTATCTCGGGCGATCTCATCGGCGCTGGGGGGCTTGGGTGTACGAAAGGCCAGGGGAACAGGATAGGCATTGCCATTAGGCCTGGTGTCGTTATCTGTGGTCTCGGCATCTGAGTGTTCACCCAGGCGGATCTTACCCGACAATGACGACTTGGTGGCGCGGGAGGCTTCGGCATCGTCGGAGGGGATAAATATCACGCCTATGGTGATCATCACTAAGACACTCAATATGATCTGATGCAATCTGGGTAATAGTTTTAAGAGTGTGATGATCTTTCCCATTGACTCCGATACCAATTTCTAACACTTAAGCCGATCCTGTTAGTGTACACTCTTTCATTTGTGCTGGCTAACAAGTAACATTAGTCCCCATTATTTACCTATCGGCTCTTAGGAGTAGCTGCCAAGATGGCTAATTTAGACCAAGCATTAGCAGAAATTAAACGTGGTACCGACGAGATCTTGCTCGAATCGGATCTGCTGG
The DNA here is from genome assembly GCF_009831655.1 of Shewanella insulae. Lineage (GTDB taxonomy): Bacteria > Pseudomonadota > Gammaproteobacteria > Enterobacterales > Shewanellaceae > Shewanella > Shewanella insulae. Next base: position 111,629 of record NZ_WRPA01000003.1, read on the forward strand.
AAAAATTAAAAGAGGGACGTCCTCTGCGCATCAAGTTGGGGGCCGACCCAACCGCGCCGGATATTCATCTTGGCCATACAGTGATCCTCAATAAGCTGCGTGCCTTCCAAGAGCTGGGGCATGAGGTGATCTTCCTGATCGGTGACTTCACCGGCATGGTGGGTGACCCGAGCGGTAAGAACAGCACGCGTCCGCCGCTGACCCGCGAGCAGGTGATGGCGAATGCCGAGACCTATAAGGAGCAGGTCTACAAGATTCTGGACCCGGCAAAGACCCGCATCGAATTCAACTCTAGCTGGCTAGAAGACCTGGGCGCGGCAGGCATGATACGTCTGGCCTCACAGCAGACGGTGGCACGCATGATGGAGCGTGATGACTTTAAGAAGCGTTATGCCTCGGGTCAGTCGATCGCCATCCACGAATTTATGTACCCACTGCTACAGGGCTATGATTCTGTGGCGCTGGAAGCCGACGTCGAGCTTGGCGGTACAGATCAGAAGTTCAACCTGCTGATGGGCCGCGAGCTGCAAAAGGCGGCGGGTCAGAAGCCACAGGCGGTGATCATGATGCCGCTGCTGGAAGGTCTGGACGGCGTGAAGAAGATGTCCAAGTCTGCCCACAACTACATAGGTGTCAGCGAGCCAGCCGGCGAGATGTTCGGCAAGATCATGTCTATCTCAGATGACCTGATGTGGCGCTACTTCGAGCTGCTCTCTTTCCGTCCACTGGAAGAGGTTGCCCAGCTCAAGAGCGACGTCGAGAGCGGCACTAATCCGAGAGATGTGAAGATCGCCCTGGCGAAAGAGATCATCGCCCGTTTCCACGACGAGGCGGCAGCCGAGGCGGCGCATCAGGAGTTTATCAATCGCTTCCAGAAGGGCGCGATCCCGGACGATATCCAGGAGATCGAGATTGTTGCCGGTGACGGTATCGGCATCGCCAACGTGCTCAAAGACGCAGGCCTGGTCAGCTCGACCTCTGAGGCGATGCGTATGATCAAGCAGGGCGCGGCCAAGCTTGACGGCGAGAAGATTGAAGACAGCCGTCAGCAACTGAGCGCCGGCCTGACAGGCGTGTTCCAGGTGGGTAAGCGCAAGTTCGCCAAGATCACCCTGGTGTAACAACCTGGCTAACCCCTGGGGGTTAATGCTTAGATGAAGTCGATAAAAAGGCCTGCAGATGCAGGCCTTTTTTATGTTCGCTTGGCGCGCGCAACTTAGCGTTCAATATAGCGGGCAGAAGGCTGGTGGTAGTGTATTACTGGGTGGCGAGCTGGTCTTGCATGGTCTGATAGTCCATCAGATCTTCATGCTCCTTGACCCTGTGATTGGCCAGATCCAGCTTGACCGTGGTCACCCCGGGGATGGCCAGTTCGATCACCTTGCCAGGCTTACCAAACAGGCTGCCGGGGCCGCGATAGTGATAGTTGCCTATCATCACCACCAGTGAGCCCGAGTTGTACATGTGCTCTATGTTGAAATCGTATTCCAGCACGCCGCGATGGGCGCGCTCGAAAAACTCTATGATGTCTCGCCTTCCCGTGTAGGTCTTGCTGGCGGTGCGATCCTTAAACACGCTGTCGCGATTGTAGAAGGAGGCCAGGGTGCGGTAGTCATGATCCGTCAGTGCTTGAATATACTTGATCGCCATCTGCTGCTCGGCGGGCATATCGCCGGGAGCCGCCTGGGTAGCCAGGGGCAGTATCATCAGAATGCTAACTAAAAACTGCTTGATCATCTTATGTTTTCTTTAATTCAAACGCCGGAAGTCTCAGGTGCCACTTAATGGCGGCCAGCCGTATGACGAGCGCGCTTATCATGGCCAAGGCCAGGGCCACCTTGTCTGCCAGGCCCCAGGTGATGGCACAGGTATAGCCGATCCCGCCGAAGATGGAGGCGGTCGCATAGATTTCAGTGCGCAATATCATGGGGATCTGGCGACAGAGTATGTCTCGAATAATGCCGCCTCCGACGCCAGTTATCAAGCCCATCACCACGGCAATCATGCCGCTGAGGCCAAGATTTAACGCCTTTTCCGCCCCGATCACGGTAAACAGCGCCAATCCGAAGGCATCGGCCACCGGCAGGGTGTACTGGGGGACCTTCTTGGGCCGGCGGATAAAGATCAGGGCCAGCAGCACTGTCGCCAGGATCACTATGATGTAGTTGGGGTCACGGATCCAAAATACCGGTGTGGTACCCAGCAGGGCGTCGCGTATGCTACCGCCGCCAATGGCTGTGACCGAGGCCAGCACTATCACCCCAAAGGGATCCATGCGATGACGCCCGGCCGCCAGGGCGCCGGAAAGGGCAAATACCGCAGTGCCGCACAGGTCGAAGAAGTAGATCCACTCCTTCATTGATCTAGCTCTTGCAGGTGGTAGTTGAGGGCATCGACCGAGATGCGGATCTCGAGCACAGACAACACTAGTGAATAGAGCAGAAGCAGCAGGCTGGAGCCGAAGATAATAGAGCCGGTTTTGTTGAAGCCCACATAGATGAAGATCATACACAGGACGCACAGGGCGAAGCTGGATACCCCCGCCTCCTGCATGCGGCGAATGATGACGATGCGGCGACGCAGGTTCTTCAGCTGGCCCGAGTGTACAGGTTTGCCCTCGGCGCTCAGGCTGCGGATCAGTGCCGCCAGCGAGAAGAAGCGGTTGGTATAGGCCAGGAGTAACAGAGAGATAGCCGGAAACAGTAGCGCCGGTGTGGTCAGGGAAATGTGAAGATTCTCAAACAAAGTCGTTACGCCTATAGTGCCAATATGTTGTCGCCAGAGGGGGAATAATACCAAGGGTTTTTGGCTTGTCTAGTCAAAAGACGTCGGGGCAGAGTCGGCGCTCCCCAGAGAGGCGATTAAGCGTGCGCCAGCAGCCTAAGCATGGCCCAGAGGCTAGGAATTAACAGCACGGAGAGCACCCATATGCCCTTGCTCAGGCGCAGCAGCCTGAGCGCCGCCCTGATGGTGTGGGGCGTGGGCTTGGGGCCGGTGCCGATGCGGGCAATATCGACCCTTTGGCCGGCAAATTTCTGCGGGCCGCCGAGCTCAGTATCGAGCACTTTCGCCGCCAGGGTACAGGTGGGCAGATGGTTGTTTATCGGCAGTGGGCTCTTGGCGGGCCTAAACAGCTGCATCAGGGCGCCTGGCCCGCCCTGGATCGCCAGGGTGAAGTTCCAGGCCTGGGTCGGCAGCCAGTAGAGCAAGGAGCTCAACAGATAGACGGGGCGACCAAACTCGCGATATTGCGGGTTGAGGGCTGGCCAGGTGTATTCCAGCTGCTTGATCATCCGCGCGCCCAGCACCAGGGGGGCACCACCGACGGCGTAGAAGAGTATGGTGGCGACCGTGCCGTAGATGGAGGTGGTCATCAACTTCTCGATCACCGTCTTGCTCATGCCCACCTCGGAAAGCTCGCGGGTGTCACGATAGACCCACTGGCTCAGCAGGCGGCGGGCGCGCTGCTTGTCCTGACGCTCAAGGGCCTGGCCCGTCTCCTCTGCCACCTTGTGAAACTGCTCGTCGCACAGGCAGAGATAGAGAAACAGACACTCGAAGAACCAGGGGAAGGCCGCCAGCTCCAGCAGAAAACTCAGAATCAGCCAGAAGGGCAGCACCAGAAGCAGTACAGACAGGCTGCCCGCCACTCGCTGCTGGTTTGCGGAGCGATCAGATCTCGCCACCTTGGCCGACAGGCTGCGCGCCAGCTGAGAAAACCAGTAGAAGGCCTGGTATTCCCTGGGCAGCGGCGCCAGCAGGGCCATGAAGATGGCGACCAACAAGATGGCGGCCCCTTGGTAGAAGGGGCTGTCCAGCAGTAGTTGTTGGATGATATCGTACATCGCGTCGTTGTCTGTATGCCGTCCCTGAGCCTGACTGTTACAGGTGCTTCAGCAGCGAGATCACCATCAGCGCAGAATGATGACCGGCCTTCACCAGGTAGCTGTCAAAATCTACCGGCGAATCGTTGTTGGCGTTGTCTGAGAGGGAGCGGATCACCACGAAAGGCACCTTGAACTGGTGACACACCTGGGCAATCGCCGCACCTTCCATCTCACAGGCCGCCATGGTCGGGAAGTTACTTAGCATCACCTTAGTGCGTTCAGGGTCGCAGATAAAGCTGTCGCCGGTGCAGATAAGCCCCTCGATAGCCTTCACCTCCCCCAGATCCGCCACTGCCTTCTTAGCCGCCTCGACCAGTGTTCTGTCTGGCATGAAGGCCGCAGGTTGCTGGGCCATCTGACCTATCTCATAGCCGAAGGCGGTCACGTCCACATCGTGGTGACGTACCTCAGAGGAGATAACGATGTCGCCGATGGCCAGGCTGTCGACGAAGCCGCCCGCCGAGCCCGTGTTGATCACGTAATCTGGGGCATATTTCTCAATCAGCAGTGTGGTGGCGACACTGGCGGTGACCTTGCCGATGCCAGAGCGGGTGACGATCACCTCTTTGCCCTCTAGCTGTCCGGCGACAAACTCTATGCCCGCGATGGTCTGGCTCTGGGTGTCTGTCATGGCCGAAATTAGGTGAGCGACTTCTGGCTCCATGGCGCCGATAATACCAATTTTCATTGAATGCCCTTTATGGTCTAGGTGGATCTGGCCGCGCGAAGGCGCAGCCTGTCTAAAGATAATGGGCGCTAATATAGCAATAAAGTGGTTCGGTGGCGAGATAGGGGGACTCACGCCGAGACATCAGGCGTTATTTTCAATTGCCTGCGGCAATTCGGTTTCGCTTCTTTAGCATCTACCATAAATAGTATTTGAAGGTTAATTTATAATCATTGCTTTATGGTTTACCTATTGCCTGCGGCAGGCTCATGTGCAGATACGCCTGTGAGCCGCCGTGAATACATTCCCTGTAGGCTCTGCCGAAACATCCATGTTTCGGAAGCTCACCGGCGTATCTACACCCGGTTTTCCATCTCTTCGATTTGACCGTATTTGATAAGCATAGGTATTTGAATAGGGCGTGAATGGCCAAGGTTTTGTGGAAATGAATTTTGCCTGCTGAAGACCAATGCTACATAGTTTTGAATTGCTTGGCAGCAAGTGCAGTGCATGGATGCACCAATTTTTTTGGACATTTTTGTGTTAGAACTTTAGTTCCATATTGATGAGTTTCAGATTAATTTTTTTATGTGCTAGCGCCGCATTAAGGTGTGAGCAACGCTACCACTGAATCTAACCGTACCACAGTAAACACAAAACCCAACGATGACATTAAAAATGCCAAGCGTTGGGAATCACTCTTAAATGCTTTGTATGGTTGCCTTGTGCTTATACGCAAAGCTTTTTTATATGTTCTTGTTGAGCAAGTTGTTTCCCATGTTCAACAACATCACCAATACAGGCAAGAATAAAGTTTTCCTCAATGGCAGTAGATGCACTTACCAACTCTTGATGTAAAAGTCCTATTTTTTTCTTTACTTCTATTGAAACATTACCATAGTCAACAAACTTATATAAGAACCGCAAAAGGCCACAAACCTCAATTGTTTCTTTACCTTTTGAATCTAATGGGATAAAGAATAAAGAAGAGTTAAGTATTTTTATATGCTGATGATATATATCCAGATGAGGATGAATAATTAAATAATCTTCTTTGTTTGATGGTAATGTCTTTCTCTTTCTATTTTTTAAAACGTTCTTGTTGCTTTTTGCTTGATTACAATCTTTACAAGATACACATAAATTTAATGGAGAAAACATAAACTGAGGAAAGTCATCCTTAGGAATTATGTGCTCTGCATCCCATACACCATTGTGCTCAACTACATTCTTTTGCTTACAATATGGACAAAGAAAACCCTGAACATTTATATAGTGGTCTTTTATGCTTTTTTTTAGGTTTTTAAGGTCTACATCTTTATCATTATTCCAGTACTCGCCACACTTCTCAGTATTGTCTAATTCATTATAAGAGTCTACTTTTCTCTGATCTTTATCATTATACTTTATTAACATTTCAGACATTCGCGACTTCCATAAAAGCTTCTTGCGCCATTTCCATTAGCTTAAATACAGGGTCAGAATTATCTATTTTATCTTTCAACGACAAAAGAGTACTAAGCTTGTTTTTCTCGTATTCATCTAGCCTACCAGTCTCTCCAAAACTGGTTAAGATTGATATTAACTCTCTAGTTAGATACTCATTTTTGTACCCCGGCGTCATAAAGGTGTTTGCCAACTGAAAGTCAACAGATTTTTTATTTACCTCAGATGCTGAAACTATCGAACCATCGTCCATTTTCACAAGATAACAGTTTTCATCTCTTAACTTTGAAACTAGTAATGGGGAGTGCGTAGCAATCAGGAATTGACAGCCACTGAAGTTCTTAAATGTATTAATAAGAACATCAATATATCTCTCTTGCCACTCAGGATGAAGACAAACTTCTGGCTCATCAATACAAATTAAACTGTTATCTTCAATTTGACTTGCTATCCCAAGAACGTTCATTACAACACTCTGCTCTCCAGAGCTAGCATCTCCAATTCTAAAAATACTACCACTATTTTTTTCTAGATTGATTTCCCTTAAGCTTGCCATACCAAGCTCTGAAAGGAAGAATAAATCATCAATATTACCGAGTTTATCAAGATCAAAGTGAATCCCATTTTCCTCGAAAACAATATCTATCCTAGGTCTTAAATCCATAGACCCCATCCTAGAATAAATATCAATAAACCTCTCAACTATTTCATAATTAACATTTCGATCTTCGTTAAAAAAACCTCTATATCTCGCAGATATGGATGGTCTTCTATCGTTTGACGTGAGAAAGTCAACAAAATTATCTACAGGATTTGAACTGTTTATTACATCGTTTATACGGTTCCTTGGTAGTTCCAAGTGATACCTAGCTTGAATTATAGGGTTATATCCAAGAAATCCCAGAACTTCACAAATTTTTGATATTCTAGATTTATCACCACAAGCTGATTTAAGTAAAGACATATATATATTACTCATATAAGCCATGCCTAGATCAGCACTTCTCAAATTACGTAGCCCAAGATATGAATATTTTTCGTGGAGATTACCTCGTAAATCCAAGGGGAATTTATCAAACGGGCTTGTTGACACTGCAATTATTTTACTTGGTAAAGTATTTACTACTATTTTGTCACTCAACTTTCCATCAAATAGCCCAGGTGAAACCAGTGTCTCTCTTCGAAAATCATTCCGTCGAGACGTGTTACCAATGAATTCTTCAATAATAGCTTTCATCAACCGACTTTTACCGGTACCGTTTTTGCCTACGATCGCAGTATAAATATTCCCATTATTCTCAATTTCCCCTTGAGAGAAACTAAAAACCTTGCCTTTAAACCTGTACTCTATTAACACTCTATTTCTCTCTATATTTGCAACATTGACTTGGCAACTAACGCTTATTAGCGAGAATGCCGCCTATGTAAATCACCATCATCTAATGTAAATCGCGACCATTTTTTTAACCATCTGAAATTTATATCAATAATGGCATTGCATAACAAGTTGAAAGTAAACAGCTCTAAAACAAAATGAGACTCGATTTAACGAGACCCTCACCTGTTCCCATTAAATAGAAAGCTCTAAGTCATTAATTCAAAATAATCAATACGTTAAACCTTAAAGTAAAAGTAAAGCGAGAATCGAGAGATTACATAATAGGAAGTGAAAGTGGGGCGTTTTAGCAAAAAAACATTATACCTGTATAGATCCGCAGTATAGCGAGCAGAGTTTGGTAACCTTCTGAACATTCAACTAGTCCCCTAAGCATCATCAAAAATGGCCAAATCGAAGAGACGTTAGATACCGAGTGTAGATACACTGGTGAGCTTCCGTGACAGGGATGTCACGGCAGAGCCTACAGGGAGCGTACTTGCGGCGTCTCACAAGGGTATCTGCACAACCCCCGCCGGGCAGGCGTTAGGTTGCCCTGAAGGTACGACCTTCAACAATCCACCCAATACTCAAACAGGTAGACGCTACAACCTATAAGCACCCCATACGCCCTCGCTCCACAGGCTATAAGCATCAATGAAGGTGCGGCCTTCAACACCCCACCAAATACCAATAACCGCTAGAAGCAACAAAACAAAAAACCAGCCTGGTTTTCCCCAGGCAAAAAAAGCGCTTTAACTCTCACTCAAAGTTAAAGCGCCAATCACAAGCCAAATTGTGTAGCTCAGAGACTGAGCCAGTTCAGACTTAAGCCTCGAAGCTGTTCAGTATACCGAGTGCGGCGTCGCGGCCCTCGGCGATGGCGGTAACCACAAGATCTGAGCCGCGCACCATGTCGCCACCGGCGAACACCTTAGGGTTACTGGTCTGGAAGGGGTTATCGGCGACCTTAGGCGCCACAACCCGGCCCCACTTATCCAGCTCTATGCCATAGTCGCCAAACCACTTGGCGGGGCTCGGCTGGAAGCCGAAGGCGATGATGATGGCATCGGCCTCTATCAGCTGCTCGCTGCCAGCAATCGGTTCAGGGCGACGACGACCCGAGTCGTCTGGATCGCCCAGGGCGGTCTCGACACACTCGATGCCGCTGACCGCGTCGTCAGCGGTCTTGATCGCCGTCGGCTGGCGGTTAAACAGGAAGTTGACTCCCTCTTCGCGGGCGTTTTGCACCTCGCGGCGTGAGCCCGGCATGTTCTCTTCGTCGCGGCGATAGACACAGGTCACCTCGCTGGCGCCCTGTCTGACGGCGGTGCGCACACAGTCCATGGCGGTGTCGCCGCCACCGAGTACTACCACCTTTTGCCCGGCCAGGCTCAGGTAAGGGGTCTCTTCATCTGTGGTGCCCATGACGTTATGGGTGTTACCAATCAGGTAGGGCAGGGCCTGGTAGACGCCCTTGGCATCCTCGTTGTCCAGTCCGGCCTTCATCGGGGTGTAGGTGCCCATGCCGAGGAAGACGGCGTCGTACTCTTCCAGCAGGGTGTCGAAGCCGATATCTTCACCCACGGTGACGCCGAGCCTGAACTCTATCCCCATGCCTTCCATGACGGTGCGGCGGATCTCCATGACAGACTTGTCCAGCTTGAAGGCGGGAATGCCATAGGTGAGCAGGCCGCCTATCTGAGGATGCTTGTCGAACACCACCGCCTTGACGCCGTTGCGGGCGAGGATGTCGGCGCAGCCAAGGCCAGCCGGCCCCGCGCCTATGATGGCCACGCGCTCCTGACGCTTGACCACCTTGCTCATGTCCGGGCGCCAGCCCTGGGCGATGGCGGTGTCGGTAATGTATTTCTCCACATTGCCTATGGTGACGGCGCCAAATTCGTCGTTGAGGGTACAGGCACCTTCACACAGCCTGTCCTGGGGACAGACGCGGCCACAGATCTCCGGCAGTGTGTTGGTCTCATGCACCAACTCGGCGGCCTCCATTATGCGTCCCTGTTTGGCCAGCTTCAGCCAGTTGGGGATATAGTTGTGCAGCGGACACTTCCACTCGCAATAGGGGTTACCACAGTCGAGGCAGCGGTCTGCCTGTTCGTTAACCTGAGGCTGTGCAAATGGCTGATAGATCTCGATAAACTGCGTGGCGCGCTGTTTGGCGTCATGCTTGGTCGGATCCTTGCGGCCTACTTCGATAAATTGAAAATCGTTACTCATGGCCATTACCCCGCTACCACTGCTAATGCAGGTTCAGTTTGTTCCAGACGCAGGAGATCATCGAGCGCCACATTCTTAGGCTTGACCAGGACGAAACAATCGATCCAGTTTTCAAAATCGTTTAACAACATCTTGGCGTGCTCGCTGCCGGTCTCGGCCACGTGCTCTTCGATCAGCCCCTTGAGGTGCTGTTGCTGTATCGGCGCGGTCACCTTCTGCATATCCACCATCTCGGTATTGAGGCGACGGTTGAAATGACCGAAGCGGTCGAACACATAGGCGAAGCCGCCCGTCATGCCCGCACCGAAGTTCACCCCTGTCTTACCCAGCACCACCACGATACCGCCTGTCATGTATTCACAGCCGTTATCGCCCAGGCCTTCGACCACGGCGATGGCGCCAGAGTTACGCACTGCGAAACGCTCGCCCGCCTGACCCGCGGCAAACAGCTTACCGCCGCTGGCGCCGTAGAGGCAGGTGTTGCCCAGGATAACGCTCTTCTCGCTCTGGAACATGCTGCCCACTGGCGGATAGAGGGTGATCTTGCCGCCCGACATGCCTTTACCCACATAGTCGTTGGCATCGCCGCACAGATCCAGTGACAGGCCAGGGGCGTTCCAGACGCCGAAGCTCTGGCCGGCACTGCCGCTGAAGTTAAGCTGTATCGGCGCCTTGGAACCCTGACGGCCCACCTTGGTGGCGACATAGCCAGAGAGGGCGGCGCCCACGGAGCGGTCGGTGTTGTTGATCTCGAAGCGCGCTGTCAGTGGCTCACCCGCATCCACCGCCGCCTGGCAATGGCCGAGAATCTTCTGGTTAAGCTGGCCCTTGTCGTCGGTTGGGTTGGTCTCACGCCAGGTGAGGGCGCAGCCTTCCGGCACTTCTGGCTTGTAGAGGATGGCGGATAGATCCAGCTGTTGCTGCTTGTCTGTGGCGCCTTCCAGCGCAGCGAGCCAGTCGCTGCGACCCACGAGCTGTTCAAACTCGGTGACGCCGAGGGCGGCCATCCACTCGCGGATCTCGCGGGCCATAAACTCGAAGTAGGTCATCACACGCTCGGGCAGGCCGTGGTAGTGATTGTCCCTCAGCTGCTTGTTCTGAGTCGCCACGCCGGTGGCGCAGTTGTTCAGGTGACAGATACGCAGGTACTTACAGCCCAGGGCGATCATAGGCACGGTACCGAAGCCGAAGCTCTCGGCGCCCAGCAGGGCCGCCTTGATCACGTCTGTGCCCGTTTTGAGGCCACCGTCCACCTGCAGGCGGATCTTGTGGCGCAGGCCGTTGGCGACCAGCGACTGATGCACCTCGGCAAGCCCCAACTCCCAGGGGCTACCGGCATATTTCACCGAGGTGATCGGGCTGGCGCCCGTACCGCCGTCATAGCCCGAGATGGTGATCATGTCGGCGTAGGCCTTGGCGACGCCTGTGGCGATGGTGCCGACGCCGGGCTCTGATACCAGCTTGACCGAGATCATCGCGCTTGGGTTGATCTGCTTGAGGTCGAAGATCAGCTGAGCCAGATCTTCGATAGAGTAGATATCATGGTGCGGCGGCGGTGAGATCAGGGTGACGCCGGGGCGCGCGTTACGCAGCGCGGCGATCTCCACACTCACCTTGTCGCCGGGCAGCTGACCGCCTTCGCCGGGCTTGGCGCCTTGGGCGACCTTGATCTGCAGTACCTCGGCATTCACCAGGTAGTGCGCGGTGACGCCGAAGCGGCCCGAGGCGATCTGCTTGATGGCCGAGTTACGCTCAGAGTTGAAGCGGCGCGGATCTTCCCCGCCTTCGCCCGAGTTAGAACGTCCGCCCAGGCGGTTCATGGCCACGGCCAGTGCCTCGTGGGCCTCTGGGCTGAGGGCGCCGATACTCATGGCGGCGCTGTCAAATCTTGGGTAGAGGCTTGAGGCGTCTTCGACCTTATTTAGCTCGACGGCCTGCTGGTCGCCCTTGACGGTGAAGAGATCCCTCAGGGTCGCCACGGGTCTGTCGTCCACCAACTCGGTGAAGCGCTTGTAGATGCCATAGTCCTGGTCGCGCAGGCTCTGCTGCAGGGTGTTGACCACATCCGGGTTGAAGCAGTGATATTCACCGCCTTCCACATATTTCAGCAGGCCGCCCTGAGGCAGCGGCTGGTGGGCCTGGAAGGCAAGCTTCTGCAGCGTCTGTTGATCTTTCTCCAGCAGGGCAAAGTTTGCCCCCTCGATGCGGCTGACCACCCCCTTGAAGCAGAGTTCGACCACATCCGATGCCAGGCCCACGGCTTCGAACTGCTGGCTACAGCGGTAGGAGGCAACGGTGCTGATCCCCATCTTGGACATGATCTTACGCAGCCCTTTGTCGATGCCCTGACGGAAGTTGAGCATCAGCTGTTGGGTTTCGCGCACGCCGTGGCGGCTGGCCAGCGCCGAGATACTCTCGTAGGCCAGGTAAGGATAGATGGCGGTGGCACCAAAGCCCAGCAGCACGGCGAAGTGGTGCGGATCTCTGGCCGAGGCGGTCTCGACTATGATGTTGGTGTCGCACCTCAGGCTCTTGTCGACCAGGACGCGCTGCACGGCGCCCACGGCCATGGCGGCGGGGATCACCTGCTTACTCTTGTCGGTGGCCCTGTCTGAGAGGATCAGCAGGGTGGTGCCGGTGCGTGCCAGGCGCTCGGCCTCGTCGCAGACTCGGCGAATAGCCGCCTCTAATCCTTCGCTGAGGTCGTAGTTAAGATCGACCGTGTTGGCGCGGTAGTAGGTCGAATCCAGCGCCAGCAGCTGATTGAAATCGCTGTAGAGCAGGATAGGCGAGCTGAACATCACCCGGTAGGCATGGCCCGTGGTCTCGTTAAACAGGTTCTGCTCTCGGCCGATACAGGTGGCCAGAGACATCACATGCTTTTCCCGCAGCGGATCGATTGGCGGATTGGTCACCTGGGCGAATTTCTGGCGGAAGTAGTCGTACAGGGTACGGGACTTCTTCGACAGCACGGCCATAGGCGTATCGTCGCCCATGGAGCCGGTGGCTTCTTCGCCTTTTTCGGCCAGCACCCAGATCACCTGCTCCAGCTCCTCGCGGGAGTAGCCAAACTGCTTCTGATATTGCACCAGGGTATCGGCGGAGAACTCGCATACCCCCTGGGCTTCGCTCGGCATCTGCTCGGCGGGGATCAGGGTCTGACTGTTCTTGGCCATCCACTCCTTGTAGGGGTGACGGCGCTTGAGGTCGTTATCGATCTCAAACGAGGAGTAGAGCTGACCATTGAGGGTGTCGAGCACCAACAGCTCACCCGGGCCGACACGACCCTTCTCGACCACCTCGTCTGGTCCGTAGTCCCAGATGCCGATCTCTGAGGCCAGGGTCAGGATGCGGTCTTTGGTGATCACATAGCGTGACGGGCGCAGGCCGTTACGGTCTACCGCGCAGGCCACATGGCGACCGTTGGTCATCACTATGCCCGCCGGGCCGTCCCAGGGCTCCATATGCATGGAGTTGAAGTCGTAGAAGGCCTTTAGCTCATCATCCATCTCTGGGTTACTCTGCCACGCGGGCGGAATGAGCAAGCGCATGGCGCGGTAGAGGTCCATGCCGCCGGCGAGCAGCATCTCCAACATGTTATCTAACGAGGAGGAGTCGGAGCCGCTCTCGTTGACGAAGGGCGCCGCCTGCTGCAGATCCGGCAGCAGTGGGGCATTAAATTTGTAGGCGCGGGCGCGGGCCCACTGACGGTTACCCGTGATGGTGTTGATCTCGCCGTTATGGGCAAGGTAGCGAAACGGCTGTGCCAGCGGCCACTTGGGGGAGGTGTTGGTTGAGAAGCGCTGGTGGAACAGGCAGATGGCACTTTGCAGGCGAATGTCGGCCAGATCCGGATAGAAGGCGGGTAGATCGGCGGGCATCATCAGGCCCTTGTAAACGATCACCTGGCCGGAGAGGCTGGCGACATAGAAGTCTTCGCAGTCTGTCATCTGCTGCTCTAGTCGGCGACGGGCCATATAGAGGCGGCGCTCGAGATCTTTTTCACGCCAGCCAATTGGGGAGTTGATCAGCACCTGCCAGATCTTAGGCTGGCTAGCCTGGCCTATAGGGCCAAGCACCTCAGAATTGACCGGGACTTCACGCCAACCGGCGACACTCAGGGTCTCTTTCTCAAGCTCTCTTTCCAGGGTGCGTTTAGTGTAGTCGGCCTTTTCCTCATCTTGGCTTAGGAATAGCATGCCCACGGCAAACTTACGGCTCAGGTGCCAGTCGTTCTCGCTGGCCACGGCTTCGAAGAATTTAATGGGGAGTTGCATGAGTAGGCCGCAACCATCGCCGGTACGACCGTCGGCGGCGATGCCGCCGCGGTGTTTCATGCGATCCAGGCCATGAATGGCAGTACGTACAATTCTATGGCTGGCCTCGCCATCCATCTGGGCGATTAAGCCAAAACCACAGTTATCCCGTTCAAAACTGGGGTGATACAAGCTCATATAAAAACTCCCTAATACTAACCAATACATCGTCGGGGAAATTCAAGCGATTGATGTGCACCCGAACCATCCAAATTAACTTTTGCCTAGGAAAAGGTCAATTCAAATTTGTGCATAAAGTGTGACTAGGTGAGGGTGTTTGATACGGTTTATATTTTAACCTTACGTTAACGTTAACTGTAAAAGTTGCTGTATAACATTATGAATAAAAAGAATTTTGAATCTAGTGCCGAATGTTTTTTACCAAAATGTAACAAAGTGGATTATTGTCTTTTAATCTAAAAAAGTGATTTTTATTGCATATACAGTGAATTATTTAACAAGGCTTAGACCAATGTATTAGCCTATATTGTGCTACATAGCTAAGTTTGCACCGGCTTTGTGAGCTAGCGCACCGGGAAAGGGGCTAAAAATTGATGTAGCACCAAGAACGACGCTATCAAGCCAGTTACAATCGCCGCCCCTTTATTGAGCGAGAGAATACCCCGTGGGACTGGATAGTCACGTCAATACCTTTGGTCTGCATTGCAAGCGTCAGTATGGTCAGCGCCTTAAGAAGCTGACTCTGGACGCCAAGTTTACCTGCCCCAACCGCGACGGTAGCCTGGGGCGGGGTGGCTGTACCTTCTGTAACGTAGCCTCCTTTAGCCATGAGCATGGCTCGGTAGACAGCATCGCCGTGCAGCTGGCCAATGGCCGCGAGCGTACCCAGGGAAAATCGACCAAGTTCATCGCCTACTTTCAGGCCTATACCAGTACCTATGACGAGTACCGCCTGCTAAAGCAGCGCTATGATGAGGCGGTGGCCGACAGTGACATCGTCGGCCTGTGTGTCGGCACCCGGCCCGATTGTGTCAGCGACGAGGTGATCGCGCTGCTGGCGGGTTATCAGGCTCGCGGTTTGGAGGTGTGGCTGGAACTCGGCTTGCAAAGTGCTCACCCTGAGACGCTTAAGCGGATCAATCGCGGGCATGGTTTCGAGGAGTATCGTGATACTGTCACCCGGGCGAGAAAGGCGGGAATCAAGGTGTGTACCCATCTGATCTTGGGGCTGCCCGGTGAGACTCATGAGGACTTTTTAGCCAGTCACAGGGCCGTGCTCGAGGCCGGGGTCGATGGGCTCAAAATTCATCCACTGCATATCGTCGAGGGCAGTACCATGGCCAAGGCCTGGCGGGCCGGGCGCATGAGCTTATTGACTCAGGAAGCCTACGCCGAGAGCGTCGGTGAGCTTATTCGCCTCACGCCTAAAGAGGTGATATTTCATCGTGTTACCGCCTATGCCAAGAAACCTATGCTGCTGGCTCCCGACTGGTGCGCCTATCGTTGGGAGGGATTAGTCGCCATCGTTAAGAACCTGGAACGCCTCGGCGGACAGGGTCATTACTTAACCGATTCGCTAGGTGATCAAGTGTCGGTTTAGGGGCAAAAAAACGTGAATAATTGAGCAATTAATTTAATGCATGGTTAATGGAAGGTTAAATAAGGAGGTATTTAACTTGCATATGCTTCAATTAGTTGCGCCCGCCATTCTAGGCGCTATTATGGGGTGAATTTTATTCTTGTCCCGTCAGCTTTTTTTCGAGAGGTGCCTTAAGATGGCAACAGCCGAGTTAGAATCAATATTGGATCTCAACACACTTGAGCAGTACTGCAGCGCTATCGGTGCCGGCACCCTGTTAAAGAGTGTTGTCTTGTTTGAGCAGTTGATGCCTGAGTATGTTGGCAATCTGGTCAATGCTAAAGAAGCACAAGACAAAGATACCTTATGTTCTGAGGCCCACAAGTTCAAAGGCGCCGCCGGTTCAGTGGGACTGAAACGCATTCAGCAATATGCCCAGCTGCTGCAGCATGGCGAGGCGGTCGAGTGGCCAGCCGAGCACGCCAACTGGCTGCAGGTGATCGTAGACAACGCCAGCCAGGATCTGGCCGAGCTTAAGGCTTACCTTGAGTCTAAGGCCTAATACGGCAAAGGCAGTAGGCTAAGGCCTGTATATCAGAGCTAAGCTTGATAGCGCCCTCGATGAGAGATCATCGGGGGCGTTTTTGTTTGCGCGCTATTTGGCCGCTTTTGGGTAGCGTCTCACACTTCTGACATAAGAGAGGGTTAATCCTAGGGCCGCTTGTGCTAGAGTTAGATTGAGTAATTGAATGTAAATGGAAGTTGGTAATCGATTTTATGAAACATCTGCCGAGCCTGAAAAACCTTTACTATCTGGTCAATCTCTATCAGGAACAGAACTTTAATCGTGCGGCCAAGCTGTGCCACGTGAGCCAGTCGACGCTGTCGAGCGGGATTCAAAACCTGGAGGAGCAGCTAGGTCATCAGCTGATCGAGCGGGATCACAAGTCTTTCATCTTCACCGCCATAGGTGAGGAGGTGGTACAGCGCTCCCGTAAGCTGCTGACCGACGTCGACGATCTGGTGGAGCTGGTAAAGCACCAGGGCCAGCCGATGACGGGGGATATCCGCCTGGGCTGCATTCCTACCATAGCCCCGTTTCTGTTGAGCCGGGTGGTGAGGCTTTGCCAACAGGACTACCCAGATCTGACCCTGTTTTTGAAGGAAGACACCACGGAGCGACTGCTGGATGCCCTGGGCAAGGGCGAGCTGGATCTGCTGCTCCTGGCCCTACCGGTCGACACCAGTGGCTACCACAGCATGAAGGTGGGGATAGATCCCTTTAAACTGGTGATGCATAAGGAGCTGAGCGGCGAGGTGCGCCAGCCCATAGATTACAAGGCGCTGCCCGATGAGAGCATCTTCCTGTTGCAGTCAGAGCACTGTATTACCGGCCATGCCATCAGCGCCTGTCGCCTGGCCGACAGCGATAAGATTAACCCCTTTGCGGCGACGAGCCTGCACACACTCGTGCAGATGGTAAACAGTAAGCTGGGAACGACCTTCTTGCCGCAGATGGCTATCGATGCGGGGATCCTCAAGGATACGGATCTCACCGCACTGACACCGCCGGGTGAGGCGCCATACCGGGATATCGGCCTGGTCTGGCGTCAGACCTCCAGCCGTATCATGACCTTCAGAACCTTAGGCAAGGCGATTCAAGGCTTGTTGGAACAGGCGGAAGCGGAAAGTTAGCTCTAACTATTGCTACCCTTGGGGGAAACGCCATACACCTCGATAGAGTGTTGTTTCCCCTTGAGTTTGATCGGGCCAAGATTAGCAAAATCGTAATGACTGTCGCCGGTGTCGATAAGCGACTGCAGGGAGCCTGAGATCAACATTCGCTGCCCGAGCGGGTTACACTGATCTTGGAGTCTCGCCAGGGTATTGAGCACATCGCTGAAGAAGCTGATCTCCTGCTTCTGCACCCCAACCACAGCCGCCACCACCTGACCACAGTGGGCCGCCGCCTTGAATTTAGGCACGAAGCCATATTGCTCTTCGAAGTACTTGCGTTGCCAGTTAAGCTGCTGGCTGAACTCATAATAAATATTGAAGCTGCGATCTTCTATGATGCCGTTCTCCAGCGGCCAGTGGATCAGCACGGCGTCGCCCATATAGCGATAGATCTCGGCGTCGTTATTGACCACGGTATCCGATAGCAGGCTGAAGCAGTCCTGGATCAGGCGGCTGAAGCGATAGTCGCCCAGGGATTCCGCATGGGTAGTCGAGGCCACCATATCCAGATAGAGAAACAGGCGCTGCTCATATCTAGGTCTGTGATATTTACCCAGGCCGATATTAAACAGAATGCGTGGGCCGACGAGTAGCGCCATCTGCTCGATGAAGGCCAGGCCGACACGCACCACTACCAGGTAGATGAGCAGTGCCTGGAACGAGGGGCTATAGAGGATATGGGCGGTCAACATCTGCCTGAGCGTCGACATATGGTTCTCGATGGCCCACATGTTTAGGAATTGGGTCATGTAGGCGAGGGTCGTAGCCCCCAGCAGTAGGAAGAGGCCCTTGAAGATCACCGAAAACAGATAGGGCAGGCGGTTGATGGCGCTAAAGTCGGCGATCAGGTTCGACATCCAGTGCAGACTACCAAAGATGATCCCCATATAGATCGCCAGGGTCGCGAGATCGGCGGTGCCTACCGCCCATTGGGGCAGCTCTGGTGTTTGCGCATAGCGGAAAAACACAAAGGCCGCCATGGCAATAGCCCAAGCGAAAATGGCAAATATGAGCTTCTTTGCTTGAATGCGTGCTCTCACGGTGACAGAAAATTCCTAAATGCTGCACAAATCTCAGGATGCGCTAGTGTATAGAAAACACCCCTATAATTTCCAGTGATATTTGTGATCTAAGTCAAATGAAGTCTAGAAGTGCCAAAAATACGACAATTTCATGTTGAATACTTGTTAAGTTACCGTTGTGATTGTTTTTTTTCTTGGGGGATACTTACAAAAAAAGGGGTACCTTGTCGATTATCTAAAAGTCTAAAGTGTGACAAATAACCCTTCGCTACTATCCCTTTTAACTAGAGAGCAGAGCCTGGTTCAATTAGCTGTGAGATAGCGGCTTAAGATCTGCTGGGTGAAGGGGATCTTGAGATAGAAGCCTCTGGGGTTGGTGAGCTTAACCTGACCATCTTGGGCTATGCTCTGGGTGAGGGCGCGGCTGTTGGCGCCCTTGGGTCTGAGCTGTAATACCTCTCCGTGACGGGCGGTGATCTGTTCGACCTTGCCTAGGGCGATCAGCTCCATGATCTCTTCCCAGTCCTGGCGTATCTGGGTCATCTCCGCTTCGCTTGGGGTCCAGAGGATGGGGCTGCCGATGCGCCGCTCGCCTATGGGTTTCTGACGAATGCCTTCCACCGGGATCCATAGCACGCGCTGTAGCTTGTGGTATACCAGACTCTCCTGCCATCTGAGCCCATTGATATTCATCAGCGGCGCGACTGTTACATAGGTGGTCTCGAGGGGTTTACCCGACTCATCCACAGGAATGGTTTTGAGCTCGACACCCAGGTGAAGGAAGTCCTGCTCAGGTTTAGAGCCAGCGGTGGCGCCCAGTTCGAGTTCGATAAGCTGGCCTATCCAGCCCTTGTCCCGTTTCAGGTTGCTTGGTACGGCGACATTGTGGATCTCGGCCAGTTGGCCCAGGTTGAGTCCAGCCATTTCCTGGGCGCGGTGCATCAACTCATCGATGGATTCGGGGGGAAGAATTTTACTTTTCATGGAAGGGATTTTACTCGAGTTATCTACTTAATCAATCGAGGTTAAAAATTGCCCGATCTTTTTATCAAGGAATCGAGACTGTGAGTATGGATATTAAGTTACTGAAATTAATTGGTTTAGTCATAAAGTGATCTCTGTCTGATATCCAAGATCTTAAGTTACTCTGTTATTTCCCCACCCTTTCCAACACAGTTATCCACAGATTTATTGGATAACTGTATAAGTCTTGCGAATGCCTAGATTAAAAATGGCTTGTCAAGGGGGTTTTGATGACATTTTTACGGCGAAGCCGTAGATAAATCTGTGAGTCTGTGAATAACCTTTGAGATATTCATCGAGATTTTCCTCAAGCATCGGCTTTGGGTGATTTTTGTGCGATCCTTGTTTGTGAACAAGTCATCTTACCTTTTGGATAGTTTATTTGGTTTGTTTTACATGTGGTTATGTAAGATTATCTTGTGGGGTTAAGGTGAGGTTTTGATCTGGAATTTGGCCAAATTGACAATTTTAACTGAGTTTCAAACATAGATATCCACAGATTTTGTGGATATCCTCCGCTTGGTGATGGTGGCTCTGTTGATAAAAATAAAAATTTTAGTTTTTTATCCAGACAATATCTGTTAATGGGGAATTGCCGCCGACGCCGCTTTGTGAAACAATCGATTCATTAGATTATTTCAATTTGGAGTCCATGTGATTGATAGTGACGGCTTTCGTGCAAATGTAGGCATCATTATCTGTAATCGCTTTGGGCAGGTGATGTGGGCCAGAAGATTCGGTCAACATTCCTGGCAATTTCCGCAAGGTGGCGTGGATGAAGGCGAAAGTGCCGAGCAAGCCATGTATCGGGAGTTGTATGAAGAAGTTGGGTTAAGGCCTGAACATGTGCAAGTGTTAACCTCAACTCGTTCCTGGTTGCGTTATAGATTACCAAAACGGTTAATTAGGCAAGACAGTAAACCCTTATGTATCGGACAGAAACAGAAGTGGTTTCTATTACAATTGAAGAGCCAAGAGTCTGCCATCGATCTGGCGGCTAGCGGCCACCCCGAGTTTGATGACTGGCGATGGGTCAGCTACTGGTATCCGGTCAGACAGGTGGTATCCTTTAAACGAGACGTGTACCGAAAGGTCATGAAAGAGTTTGCGCCGACGGCCTTGCCTTTTCAGGCGCAGGAAAATTTCCATAGTGGCAGAAGAAGAGGTCGCCGCAGGTAAGTATAAGATGGCGAAGGTCAGCATCGAGGCATAAAGAGAGGTAGGCTGTGTTAAAGACGCTCAGAGATATTACTCAGGCCGTTGCCGCTGCCGACGATCTTCAATCAGCCCTCTCTTTGCTTGTTAGCCAGACCAAGTCGGCCATGGAGACCCAGTGCTGCTCTATCTATATCTTAGAGGAGCAAGAGCTGGTGCTATCGGCCACCGATGGACTGGACCCCAGGGCCGTGGGCAGTGTAAAGATGCCTCTAAGCCAAGGTCTGGTAGGTCTGGTGGCCGAACGCGAAGAGCCGGTCAACCTAGCCGATGCTCAGCAACACCCCAGATTTAAGCTATTCACCGAAGTCGACGAGGAAGATTTTCGAGCCTTCCTCGCCGTGCCCATCATCTATCAGAAATTAATCCTAGGCGTGCTGGTGGTGCAGCAGGCCGACGCGCGCCAGTTCAGTGAGGCCGAGGAGGCCTTCCTGATGACGCTCGCCGCCCAGTTGGCGGTGGCGGTACGCGAGCAGCGTAAGAAGGCCGAGGTCAAATCGGCGCCGGACAAGTGTGTCTATACCGGTATCTCGGCGGCCGGTGGGGTAGTGATTGCCCATGCCATGGTGCTGGGGGGGGAGATCCCCCTCGAGCAGCAGGGGCGTCGCACCCAGCAGGTCGATGAGGAGCTGCTGGCCCTGAGTCAGGCGCTGGATGCCTGTCGCAACACCCTAAGTGCCCTGTCCCAGCGCTTCGATGGCGAGAATGAGAAAGAGGTGCAATCTATCTTTTCCGCCCTACAGCTGCTGCTGGACGATACCAGCCTGGGCGGGGAATATGTGCGGGAGATCCAGGCGGGCTGGACGGCTATCTCGGCGGTGAGCCGGGTGTCGCTGCGCTACATAGAACATTTCCTGCAGATGCAAGACCCCTATATGCAAGAGAGAGCGACGGACATTCGCGATCTGGGCCATAGGGTGTTACGTGAGCTGATCGAGCCGCAGAAGATGCAGCTGGAACTGGATGTGCCTGTGATCCTCGTGACCAAGGAAGCCACTGCTACCATGCTCGCCGAGTTTCCCGAGCACAAACTAGTCGGCATAGTCACAGAGCAGGGCGGGGTTAACTCTCACGCGGCGATTCTGGCCCGGGCCTTTGGCGTCCCGGCGGTAATAGGTGTCGAGGGGATCCTCAATGCCGGTATCGATGGTAAGCAACTGATTCTGAACGCCAATCGCGGACAGGTATTAATCTCGCCCACGCCGACCCTGATCGGCGAGTATCGTAGCCTTATCTCGGCGGAGAAGGCGCTGCAGAAACGCTATGCCGAGGAGCTGTCCAAGCCGGCCAAGACACTGGACGAGCGCAGAATTCATCTCTACCTCAATGCCGGGCTCTTAAGCAGCCTGGCCTCGGAGATTGCCGAGGGGGCCGATGGTGTCGGCCTGTATCGCACCGAGATCCCTTTCATGTTGCAGACTCGCTTCCCCAGCGAGGCCGAACAGGTTGAGGTTTATCGTCAGGTGTTGGATGCGGCCCTGGGGCGCCCCGTGGTGATGCGTACCCTGGATGTGGGCGGCGACAAGCCCTTATCCTATCTGCCTATCATAGAGGAGAACCCCTTCCTTGGCTGGCGTGGGGTCCGTCTGACGCTGGATCATCCCGAGCTTTTTTTGGTTCAGCTTAGGGCCATGCTCAATGCCTCGGGAGAGGGTAAACAGCTGCATATCTTGCTGCCCATGGTCTGCTGTTTAGATGAGATAGATCAGGCGATCGTCTACCTGGAGCAGGCCTATCTCGAGGTGAAGCAAGATGTGCATCCAAACCTGAAGCGGCCTCAGATAGGCATAATGCTGGAGGTACCGGCGCTGCTGTTCCAGCTCGAGGAGGTGGCCAAGCGGGTTGACTTTATCTCCGTGGGCTCGAATGATCTGACGCAATATCTGCTGGCGGTGGACAGGAACAACCCTAGAGTCAGCACCCTGTATGACTCCTATCATCCTGGGATATTACGGGCGCTGACTCAGGCGAGGCTGGCGTGTAAGGAATATCAACTGCCTATCAGTGTGTGTGGAGAGCTGGCCGGTGAACCCATGGGCGTGTTGCTGTTGGTGGCCATGGGCTATACCCAGTTGAGTATGAACCAGGGAAGCCTTGCCAAGATCAACTATCTGATCCGTAGGGTGTCCTATCAAGACTTGAGCGAGCTGCTTGCTCAGGCGCTCTCGCTCGCCAATGGCGCCGAGGTGCGGGAGTTGCTGACCCTTTACCTGAGAGAGAAGGGCTTAGACGAGTTCCTCTAACTAAGTCTTTAGTCTGTAGCGATGTTTTCAATCTGTGGGTATTTCCATTAAGCTAGTGCCTCCTTTTGCCACTGCCGTAGAGGTTTCATGTTCACCATAGTTGTCAGTTGTATCGCCCTGGGGGCCTTCATCGGCTTTATGGCGGGCCTGTTAGGCATAGGCGGTGGCGTGATAGCCGTTCCCGTCTTGCTGTTTCTCCTGCCCATGGCGGGTGTGGTGCCAGAACACCTGACTCATGTGGCCATAGCCACTTCGCTGGCGGCGATCATATTAACCTCGCTCTCTTCGGCCAGGGCCCATCATGCCCGCGGCAATATTCCCTGGCATCTGTTGACCATCATGTTGCCCGGCTTAATCATAGGCGCCCTGTCGGCGGGTTTTATCTCGTCGCTGTTTTCTGCAGATCTGCTCAAGCAGGTGTTTGCCGGCTTTGTGGTGCTGATGGCGCTGCAGATGGTGTTTCCGTTTAAGGCGGCCGAGGGCGAACGTAGTCTCCCGGCGACGCCATTTCTGTTTATCGCCGCTATGCTTATCGCCATCATCGCCGCTTTGATGGGGATAGGCGGGGGCATCTTATTGATCCCGTTTTTGAGTTGGTGCGGCGTGCAGATGCGCCACGCCATAGGTTTCTCCTCGGTGACCGGCCTGATGATTGCCCTGTTTGGTAGTCTGAGCTATGTGTTTGCTGGCTGGGCGACACAAGGACTGCCCGAATACACCTTAGGTTATATCTATCTGCCGGCCCTGTTTGGCATCGTCTGTACTTCTATGTTGACGGCGCCACTGGGGGCGAAGGCAGCCAGTGTCTGGCCGACGGCAAGACTAAAGAAAATCTTCGCCGTCATGTTATTCTTTACCGGAATCAAGTTAGCCCTCACCTAGCGACGGGCTAAATAAAAAATGCGGCTAATAGAAAAATCGGTTAATAGAAAGCGGCGGCTAAGGCCTGACTAATACTCGACTTAGGCCCGACTAGGGCAGGGCACTAGGGCAGGGCACTAGGGCGGGCATCCAAGCAAAAATGATAAGTAGGAAAAGATGAAACAGTATTTGGCATTATGTGAACGAATCATCAATGAGGGCGTCTGGGTTGAAAATGAGCGCACGGGAAAGCGCTGTTTAACCGTGATCAATGCCGATCTGGAATACGATGTGGCCGCAAACGAGTTTCCCTTAATCACCACCCGCAAGAGTTTCTGGAAGGGCGCTATTGCCGAGCTGCTGGGTTACCTCAGGGGCTATGATAATGCCGCCGATTTTCGAAAGTTGGGTGCCAAGACCTGGGATGCCAACGCTAACGAGAACAGCGTCTGGTTAAATAACCCCCATCGTAAGGGCCATGACGATATGGGCCGGGTCTACGGGGTGCAGGGCAGAGCCTGGGCTAAGCCGGATGGTGGCACTGTGGACCAGTTGAGAAAGATCATCGACAATCTCTCTAAAGGGGTCGATGATCGCGGCGAAATCCTAAGTTTTTATAATCCCGGCGAGTTTCACATGGGCTGTCTACGTCCCTGTATGCATACCCATAACTTCTCACTGCTAGGCGATACCTTATACCTCAACAGTTTTCAGCGTTCATGCGACGTGCCCCTCGGGCTTAACTTTAATCAGGTACAGGTGTTTGCCCTATTGGCGATCGTGGCGCAGATCACAGGTCACAAACCGGGTAAGGCCTATCATAAGATAGTCAATGCGCACATCTATGAAGACCAGCTCCCCCTGATGCAGGATGTACAGCTTAAGCGCGAGCCATTCCCTTCCCCTAAGCTAAGCATCAATCCAGACATTAAGTCGCTGGAAGATCTCGAAACCTGGGTCACCATGGATGATTTCGAGGTGACAGGCTATCAGCATCATGAAGCGATTCAGTATCCCTTCTCCGTTTAAGGGTCAGCCTTAAGACTGAGGAATTTCTGAGGTAAGGTGCGTCGGCTCATCGAGGAGTCGTCGTACTTTATTAATTTATTCTGCATAAAAAATCTTCATTCCATTTAAAACTCTCCTGTGACCCCCGTCACACATGGTTTTCAAAGGCCATGCCCGCCGGTAAGTTGCATGCTATTGATTAGTCCCTTGTGACTGACTACACTTAATACCTCGGAATTACCGATGTTTAATGCCGATGCAAACGATTATTCAGCTAGGTTGCATTCCGCTAGACTCGATACATTAAGTGTTTTTGGAGTTTATATATGGAAAAGGCGATTAGAAATTTTCTGAGCCAGGAATCGGCCGGGGGCATCTTATTGATGGCCGCCGTCATCTTGGCGATGATCATGGCGAACTCACCGCTGTCAGGTCTGTATCAAGGCTTCTTGCATACTGAGATGCAGGTGCGCGTGGGCAGCCTGGATATCGATAAGACACTGATCCACTGGATTAACGACGGCCTGATGGCCCTGTTCTTCATGTTGATCGGCCTCGAAGTGAAGCGCGAGCTGCTCGAAGGCGCCTTATCGAGCCGCGAGCAGGCATCTTTGCCGACCTTCGCCGCCATTGGTGGCATGATCTTTCCGGCGGCGATCTACCTGATCTTTAACTATGCCGACCCTATTACTCAGGTGGGCTGGGCTATTCCTGCCGCCACAGATATCGCCTTCGCACTCGGTATCATGGCATTGCTGGGTAGCCGGGTGCCGGTGGCACTCAAGGTCTTCCTGCTGGCGCTGGCCATCATAGATGACCTGGGCGTGGTAGTGATCATCGCCATGTTCTATAGCACAGATCTGTCTGCGGTCAGCCTGGTCGTCGCGGCACTGGCGATAGTGATCCTGGTCGGCCTGAATCGCAAGGGCGTGACGGCGTTAGCCCCCTATGGTGTGGTGGGGCTCATCCTCTGGATCGCCGTGCTGAAATCTGGGGTGCACGCGACCCTGGCCGGTGTGATCATCGCCTTCTGTATTCCGCTGAGGGCCAAAGACGGCAGCTCACCTTCGGAGCACCTGGAACACAGCCTGCATCCATGGAGCACCTTCGTCATCCTGCCTATCTTTGCCTTTGCCAATGCGGGTGTGGATCTGTCGGGCATGAGCCTGGGGGATCTCTTCTCACCTGTTCCTGTGGGTATTGCCCTTGGCCTACTGTTGGGTAAGCCGCTTGGGGTGCTGCTGTTTAGCTTTGTTGCGGTCAAGCTTAAGCTGGCGGCCCTGCCCGAGGGCATGGGCTGGCGACATATCGCTCCAGTAGCCGTGATGTGTGGTATCGGCTTTACCATGTCTATGTTCATCTCGTCTCTAGCCTTTATCGGCGATGGCGAGGCCTACGGCGATCTGGCGAGGCTTGGCATTCTGACGGGGTCAATCTTGTCGGCTGTGATAGGTTATTTTTGGTTATCTAAGGTGCTTCCAGAGAAAGGAGAAAAATCATGAAAAAACTCGTCGTGACACTCATGCTTTCATTCGGTTTGACAGGGGGCGCATATGCGAGCCAGCTAGAGGCGTGCGATAAGGATGTCAACAGCGTCGCCTGTCAGCATTACCTCGAGGGCGTGGTCGATGGTGCCCTCATGTTTAAGCCCAAGTCTATGGGGAAGCGTGTAGAGAGCAATGGTTATGAGTCTCGTGCGCTCAAGTATCGTAGCGGTAAGCGCTTCGAACAGGCCAACCGAACCTACTGTGAGGGACGCCTACCCGACCGAGATAACCTGGTTCAAGGGCTGTCTGAGGCCGTCGAGGCCGGTAAGGTAGATTCGATAGATGCGTTGAGCGAAGTCATCTATAGCATGATGGATTGTCAGCGTCTTAAATAGTCGGGAGAGCCGCGGATCTTTATGTCGCATCTGAACTACAACCATCTCTA
The DNA here is from genome assembly GCF_009831655.1 of Shewanella insulae. Lineage (GTDB taxonomy): Bacteria > Pseudomonadota > Gammaproteobacteria > Enterobacterales > Shewanellaceae > Shewanella > Shewanella insulae. The sequence continues at coordinate 138,139 of NZ_WRPA01000003.1, forward strand.
TTATTTCTGGATGGTGCATAAGAAAGGCTCGGTGGCTAAGGCCGCCGAAACCTTGTGTCTGACGCCGCAGACGGTGACCGGACAGATCCGCGTATTGGAGCAGCGTCTCGACGGCACCCTGTTTAAGCGGGTAGGGCGCAATCTGGAGCCTACCGAGCTGGGCGAGTTGGTCTTTCGCTACGCCGATAAGATGTTCAGCCTGAGCTATGAAATGTTGGATATCCTTAACTATCAAAAGGATAACAATATACTGTTCGAAGTGGGCATCGCGGATGCCCTCTCCAAGGCGCTGGCCAGCCGGGTGCTGCTCTCCGTGGTGCCTAGCGACGGCTCCATGCATCTCGCCTGCTACGAGGCGACCCACGAGAGCCTGATGGAGCGCCTCAGGGCCCATAAGCTGGACATGATCTTGTCCGACTGCGCCGGTGAGTCGCTTAAGTATCCGGAGATCCTGTCGAAGAAACTCGGCGAGTGTGGCGTGGCGTTTTTCTCATCCAGTACCTACGAAAAGCCCTTTCCAGCCTGTCTGGAGGAGGGCAAGTTGCTGATCCCGGGTAAGCGCACCTCGCTCGGCCAGCAGCTGCATCACTGGTTCGACGAGAATGGTTTGGATGTCACCATACTCGGCGAGTTCGACGATGCGGCCATGATGAAGGCGTTTGGCTTCTTCAAGCAGGGAATCTTCGTGGCGCCCTCTATCTATAAGCAGGATATTCTTGCTCACGATATGCAGCTGCTGGGCGAGACGAACGATATCAAGGAGGTCTATCACGTGATGTTTGCAGAGCGGATGATCCAGCATCCGGCAGTCAAGTCGTTGCTGGAGACCGACTTTAGCGATCTCTTCTCGGGCAAGGATCTCGAGGTGGAGCGGCTATAAAACGGTGTGAAGCCGACGGCCTAACTGGTACACTATCGCCAATCGAAAATAAGGGAGTAGTTGTGTGTCAGAGCCAATGAACATAGCCAGAGTAAGATGGGCGTGCCGACGGGGCATGTTAGAGCTTGATGTATTGTTTCAACCCTTTGTTGAGACTCAATATGAACAGCTGTCTTTTGACGATAAGGCGGTTTTTGTTCGTCTGTTAGAGTGTGAAGACCCCGAGTTGTTTGCCTGGTTTATGGGCCATGAGGCCTGTCCAGATCCACAGCTTGCCGACATGGTGGTCAAGGTCCGTGGTCGGGCGGCGCCATAACTTTTACCTGACAGCCTCCTTTGACCAGCGGCTCTCGCTGGTCTGTTTCGCGGCCGTGTGCCTAGCTAGTTTCCTGGTCTGGCCGCCGATTGTTTCCCTCTGGTTTCTCATCTTCAAATATGGCCTCTTGCTGACGACAATCGGTTTCTTTCTCTATCAGTTTGTTGTGCTAAGAAGCTGGTCTTTTGCCTTCTGGCTGGATGAGTCGGGCAAGATAGGTCTTATCCAAGACATGCTCGACACTCAAAATCATCAGTTGCATGTTGCGGAGCCTGACGAGCAATGCCTTAGCTATCGCCGGGTTTGGGTGAGTCCCTTGGTGGTGCTCTTCTGGTTGTATGAGGGGGAGCAGAAACGTCTGGCTATCTTATGGCGGGATATGTTCGACGACACAGGTTATCGCCACCTGTGTCGTCTGCTGCTGAGATTTGGCTAATACCCCTAACTTATTGCTCGGGATGCAATATGGTCGGTAGCGGGTTATTGCTCTTGTTGGGATGGTCGATATTGTAATGCAGGCCTCTGCTTTCCTTACGCTCCATGGCACAGCGGATGATCAGCTCGGCAACCTGTACCAGGTTACGCAGCTCGAGTAAGTTGTTACTCACCCGGAAGTTACTATAGTACTCCTGGATCTCCTGCTGCAGCATGGCGCAGCGGCGCAGGGCACGCTCGAGTCGCTTATCCGAGCGCACGATCCCCACATAGTCCCACATGAACAGGCGCAGCTCATGCCAGTTATGGGCGATCACTACCTCTTCATCCGAGTTGGAGACCTTACTCTCATCCCAGTCGGGTAGCGTGCCCGGCATAGGGATCTTGACCAGCTGGCTCTCGATATCCTCGGCCGCCGCGCGGGCAAACACTAGGCACTCCAGCAGCGAATTGCTGGCCAGACGGTTGGCGCCATGCAGACCAGTATAGGCCACTTCACCTATGGCATAGAGGCCGTTGAGATCTGTCTGACCATGAAGGTCTGTCATCACGCCGCCGCAGGTGTAGTGAGCCGCGGGTACCACAGGAATTGCATCCTTAGTGATGTCTATCCCCAGCTCCAGGCAGCGTTTATAGATAGTCGGGAAATGCTTAATCACAAAGTCTGCGGGTTTATGTGTGATATCCAGATAGACACAGTCGACCCCGAGGCGCTTCATCTCGTAATCTATGGCGCGAGCCACGATATCGCGGGGCGCTAGTTCGCCACGTTCGTCGAAGTCTGGCATGAAGCGGCTACCATCGGGACGCTTAAGATAGGCGCCTTCGCCGCGCAGGGCCTCGGTCAACAAAAAGTTGCGGGCGTCGGCGTGGTAGAGACAGGTGGGGTGGAACTGATTGAACTCCATGTTGGCCACCCGGCAGCCCGAGCGCCATGCCATGGCGATACCATCGCCCGAGGCGATATCAGGGTTCGAGGTATATTGGTACACCTTAGAGCTGCCACCTGTGGCCAGGGCAACGAAGCGAGCCTTAACGGTTTCGACATGCTCTTCGTCACGGTTCCATACATAGGCGCCGAGGACGCGGTTGCCGGGACGCTTAAGTTTGCGTGTGGTAATAAGGTCGATGGCGTTATATCGCTCAAGCACCTTAATATTGGGGTGGTTCTGGGCGCGCTCCTGAAGGGTCACCTGCACCTCTTTGCCCGTGGCATCGGCCGCGTGCAAGATGCGTCTGTGGCTGTGGCCACCTTCGCGGGTCAGGTGGTAGGGGGCATTGCTCTCGTCACCATCGGCGGTTTCTTCTTTGTCGAAGGCGACGCCGCAGTGAATCAACCACTCCATGGCGCTCTTGGCGTTTTCGGCGGTAAAGGTCACAACTTCTTCATCGCATAACCCGGCGCCGGCGATCAAGGTATCGGCAACATGAGATTCGATGGTATCCTCTTCATCGAATACTGACGCGATACCGCCCTGGGCGTAGTAGGTTGATCCTTCGCTGAGTGGGCCCTTGGAGAGTAAGATTACGTTTGATTTTTCAGCCAGATGTAGCGCTAAAGTCAGACCAGCAGCCCCGCTGCCGATAACCAAAACGTCAGATTGATGTTCAACTACTTGTTTCATCAGGTATCATGGTAAGTTATGCGAGTATTGTCTATGGTAAACCAAGACGCCATTTATGGATACTGATCTCGCCGTAGAAAATAAATGTGGATATCGCAATTTTTTTAGAACTTTTTCGATGTGGGCTAGTCTACATATGTGAATATGATTCGAGCGACTGAGAAATCAGCATTTTAGATTTAGGAGTAGTCGGCTCGGATGAGTGGACAGATAAGTGATCAACAACTCGTTGAGCGAGTGCAACAAGGAGATAAAAACGCTTTTAACCTGCTGGTACATAAATACCAGAGCAAAGTGATTAATCTGATTGCCCGTTATGTGCGTAATCAGGCCGACGTGGCAGATGTGGCACAGGAAGCCTTTATCAAAGCTTATCGTGCGTTGCCTAACTTTAGGGGTGAGAGTGCGTTTTATACTTGGTTGTATCGCATCGCGGTCAATACTGCGAAAAATCATTTAGTGGCACAGGGTAGGCGAGCGCCTGCCAACGATGTCGATGCGGAAGAAGCCGAATATTATGACGGCAGCGATGCGCTAAAGGAGTTTGCCTCCCCCGAGCGTCTCATGCTGTCAGATGAGATTCAGAAGGTCGTCTTCGATACGCTCGATACCTTGCCGGAAGAATTGAAGATGGCCATCTCTTTGCGAGAGCTAGATGGCATGAGTTATGAAGAGATTGCCAATGTGATGGAGTGCCCTGTGGGCACAGTGCGTTCACGTATCTTTAGGGCACGTGAAGCCATCGATAAGAAGTTGCAGCCATTGCTGGAACGATGAAGCATTTTATTCGATACACTAAATTTAATGGGTGATAAATGGATAAGTTAGGTCAGGAATGGGTCTCCGCTGCCGTTGATGGTGAAGTCGACGAGCAGGTATTGGCTGAATTAGCAGCCGATACGGATTCACATGAAAAGTGGCGTGATTATCACATGATAGGTGATGCTATGCGTGGTGAGCTGCCCGCTGCGATCAATCTGGATCTCAGTGCCAACATTGCCGCGGCTATCGAGCTTGAGCCTAGTATCCTTGTGCCTAAGCGTGTCGACGCGCCCGAAGAGACTCCTCAAGAGCTACCTCAACATAAGCTTGCGAGTGTGGTACCACTGTTTAAGCAGTTTGGTCAGTATGCTATCGCAGCCAGCGTTGCCTTGGTCGCCGTGATTGGCGTGCAAAATTATAATCAGGGTGGCGTCGAAGATGCCGCGCCTATGCCTGTACTTAATACCCGTCCGCTGATTGGCAGCGCGTCGCCAGTGAGCCTACAGACTGGTCCGGTTCAACAAAATCAAAGCTATACCAATGAGCGTGTGATGGAGCAGCGTCATCGCATCAACACCTATATTCAAGATCATATGCTGCAGCAAAGATTGAATAATAGTGCCAATATAGACGACAATAGTGAGCCTACGCCGGTTCCGGTTAATCACTAGAAGCTATTTATACTGGTCACACTGACTATACTCTTTGTGTCGATTGGTATTGTTAAGGAGTTAGCTTGCGTTTTATTTGGTTGGCCCTGTTAGTCCTCGTCTTCCCTGTCAGTGCGCAGGAAGAGTTGTCCGCTAAGGCTTGGCTCGAAAATATGAGCCTCGCCTTAAAAGGGCAAGAATTCAAGATGTCCCTGATCCATCTGCAAGCGGATCACATTCGCCCCCTAGTCTATATACACGGAATGGTCGATGAACATGAGGTTGCCTTCCTCGAGCACCTCAACGGCCCGCCGAAAAATGTCGTGCGTGTGGCTAACACGGTAACCTTTATCGAACACGATCAACCTGCCTACAGCGTCAGGGCCGACCGTATTCAGGGCGTCTTACCTCCGGCATTTGCCGGTTCTATTGCGGATCTTGAGTCGGGTTACCAGTTTGTCCTGGGTGGACGTTCGCGCCTGGCCGGGCGTCCTGGCCAGCTAGTGCGTATCATTCCCAACGATGACAATCGCTATAGCTATCAGGTGTGGCTGGATATGGATACCTATCTGCCGCTGCGCTATGACATGCTCAATCTAGAGAAGCAATTGCTGGAGCAGGTGCTGGTGGTGGAGCTGATTGTCCTGGACGATGCCCCCGCAATTTTGCATGAGGCCTATAAGCAGGACTGGCCGGAGATCATGCCTCAGCCCCAAAGGGAGCAGGCCGATAACTGGCAATTTAAATGGTTACCACAAGGCTTTAAGATCTTGGTCAAGGATAATCACAGGCTCATAGGTAGCCATGAGGCGGTCGAGTATATCGCCCTGAGTGATGGTCTGGTGAATATCTCTGTGTACGTGGCCAGAGCTGGCGAGACGGCGCTGCCCGATGAGCTGATGACACGTAACGGTCTCTCTTTGGCCACCGAGCGGGTGGGCAATGCCGAGGTGGTTGCCGTGGGTAAGGTGCCGGCCGAGACCCTGAGCCGCATCGCCAAAAGCATCACCATAGAGTGATCTCGTTATGATGGAAGAAACCGCCACAGTGATCAGATGCCCGGGAGACGGCTGGGTCACGGTGGAAGTGAAAGTTAAAAATGCCTGCAATCATTGTGATAACAATGACTCATGTGGCACCTCGGCCGTGTCCAAGGCTTTCTCGCCTAAGGTGCAGCGATTCTCGCTGCCCTGCGATACCCAGTATGAGCCGGGTGAGCTGTTAAAGTTAGGCCTGCCCGAGAGCGTTATCTTAAAGGCGGCCGCCATTGTTTATCTCATGCCGCTCGCTGGGTTGTTTGTCGGCGCCGCGTTGGGGCATTTCCTAGCGAGTCTATCTGGGCTAAGCGGTAGCGATCTGCTGGCGATCGTTCTTGGACTTAGTGGAGCAACTGGCGCCTGGTGGCTGGGTCGGCGCTGGGCCAAAGCGCTGGAGATTAACAGTCAGCCGGTGATCCTCTCACGCCTCGGCAGACCCATAGGCGGTATTTCACCTGCCAGTTAGCCATATATTTACCTCGTCCGATTGATTCCAATTGGTATTAGTTTAGCGATCAGGTACAATTCGGCACTTTTAGATCATTTTCAATTTCGAGTTTAGTCATTTCGCACAATGAAGCATATTAGAAACTTTTCGATTATTGCCCATATAGACCATGGCAAATCAACCCTTTCTGACCGTCTTATTCAAGAGTGCGGCGGCCTGTCTGACCGCGAGATGGCGGCGCAGGTTTTGGACTCAATGGATCTCGAGCGTGAGCGCGGCATTACCATTAAAGCCCAGAGTGTGACTCTCGATTACAAAGCCAAAGATGGTGAAACCTATCAGCTGAACTTCATCGATACCCCGGGTCACGTGGATTTCTCATACGAAGTATCGCGTTCTCTGGCCGCCTGTGAGGGTGCACTGCTGGTGGTCGATGCGGGTCAAGGCGTTGAGGCGCAGACTCTGGCAAACTGCTATACCGCTCTGGATATGGATCTGGATGTGGTTCCTGTACTCAACAAGATTGACCTGCCACAGGCTGATCCTGAGCGTGTCGCCGACGAGATCGAGGATATCGTTGGTATCGAGGCCGCCGATGCGGTGCGTTGTTCGGCCAAGACGGGCATAGGCATCAGCGATGTCCTGGAAACCATAGTGGCTCAGATCCCGCCGCCAGAAGGTGACCCGGATGCACCGCTACAGGCCTTGATCATCGACTCCTGGTTCGACAGCTACCTGGGTGTCGTCTCTCTAGTGCGTATCAAGAACGGTGTGCTCAAGAAGGGCGATAAATTTAAGGTGATGTCGACCGGTCAGACCCATAACGCCGATCGCGTCGGTATCTTCACGCCTAAGCAGACAGATACCAACGAGCTGAAGACTGGTGAGGTGGGCTTCGTGATCGCCGGCATCAAAGAGATCCACGGCGCGCCAGTGGGGGATACCCTGACGCTGGCTAAACATGGCGCCGAGGAGCCGCTGCCTGGCTTTAAGAAGGTGAAGCCTCAGGTTTATGCGGGTGTATTCCCTATCTCGACCGATGACTATGAGAACTTCCGCGATGCGCTCAATAAGCTGAGCCTGAACGATGCGTCGCTCTTCTTCGAGCCGGAAACCTCCTCGGCACTGGGTTTCGGTTTCCGTATCGGTTACCTGGGCCTGCTGCACATGGAGATCATTCAGGAGCGTCTCGAGCGCGAATACAACCTGGATCTGATCACCACGGCGCCAACGGTAGTCTATGAGGTGGTGACCACTAAGGGTGAGACCATCTATGTCGATAATCCATCGGATCTGCCGCCGATGAACAACATCGAAGAGATGCGCGAGCCTATCGTTGAGACCAATATCCTGGTGCCAAAAGAGTACCTGGGTAACGTGATCACCCTGTGTGTAGAGAAGCGTGGCGTGCAGACCAACATGGTTTATCACGGCAACCAGGTAGCGATCACCTATGATATGCCAATGGCCGAGGTGGTAATGGACTTCTTCGACCGCTTGAAGTCGACCAGCCGCGGTTATGCGTCGCTGGAATATAACTTTAAGCGCTTCGAGGCCGCTGACATGGTGCGTCTGGACGTGCTGATCAACGGCGATCGCGTCGATGCGCTGGCGATGATTATTCACAAGGATAACGTGCGTTACCAAGGCCTGGCCTTGGTGAACAAGATGAAGGAGCTGATCCCAAGGCAGATGTTCGATATCGCGATTCAGGCGGCCGTTGGCAGCCAGATCATCGCCCGTTCATCGGTGAAAGCCCTGCGTAAAGACGTCACCGCTAAGTGTTACGGCGGCGACGTCTCTCGTAAGAAGAAGCTGCTGCAGAAGCAGAAAGAGGGTAAGAAGCGCATGAAGCAGGTGGGTAACGTCGAAGTCCCGCAGGAGGCCTTCCTCGCCGTGCTGAAGATCAATGAGTAATCACTTTTTAGTTAATAATTGTTAATAGTGATTGATAATGAGCGCCGCGGTTTGCGGCGCTTTGTTTGTTACAGTATAAATGGGCTAAAGGCCTGCCTGACAGGCATTCATCACCTCATTGTACTGGAGCATTTTTCAGGAGTTAGTTAGCGTATGGCAGCTTATTTTTCCCTTATCCTGGTCTTGGTAACCCTAGGCAGCGGCCTGATCTGGATGTTCGATGCCTTGGTATTAGCGCCCAAGCGTCAACAAAAGTTGGCAATAGCCCAGGCGGCCAACCAGGAGATTAGCGAAGAGAGCGCCGAAAAAATCGTGCGTGAGTCCACCATAGTGGAGACCTCGCGTTCGATTTTTCCGGTAATCGCTTTCGTGTTAATCCTACGCTCTTTTATCTATGAGCCTTTCCAAATTCCCTCGGGATCTATGATGCCAACCCTGTTGGTGGGTGATTTTATCCTGGTGGAAAAGTTTAGCTATGGGCTGAAAGATCCTGTGTGGCGTAGCAAGCTTATCGAGACAGGCAAGCCTCAGCGCGGCGACGTAGCAGTATTTAAATACCCAGAAAACCCTCAGATTGATTACATCAAGCGTGTCATCGGTCTGCCGGGGGATCGCATCGTCTATCGCAATAAGGACCTCTTTATTCAAAGAGCCTGCCCAGAAGGTCAGAGCGAGTGTCCCAAGCTTGAGAAAATTGAGCGCGCCGGTGTGAATCAGGGCGAATTTACTCAGGATAATATCCCGCTGCTGCGCTACAAGGAGCAGCTAGGCGATGTGACCCACGATATCCTGATTAACCCAGGGCGCGGTGAGCCGACCTCATACTATTTCCGCGAGAACAATTTGGCGGTGGGTGAGTTTATCGTACCCGAGGGGCAATATTTCATGATGGGTGACAACCGCGACAACAGCACAGATTCACGCTTCTGGGGCTTCGTGCCCGAGGCCAATCTTGTCGGTAAGGCGGTGGCGATCTGGATTAGTTTTGAATTTGAGCGTAAGCCGTCGGACTTCTTACCCACCTGGGTACCGACAGGCGTACGTTTTAACCGTGTAGGCGGAATTGTGTAGATGGAACCCATTAAGAATCTACCGCGTTTGGGTAGAACATTAGGTTATCAATTTCAGCAACTCGCGTTGCTGGAGCAGGCGTTAACCCACCGTAGTGCGGCTAGCAAGCATAACGAGAGATTAGAATTTTTAGGTGATTCGATACTGTCGATCATTATCTCAGACGCCTTGTATCATCAGTTCCCTAAGGCGACCGAGGGTGATCTGAGCCGGATGCGCGCCACCTTAGTGTGCGGCAAGATGCTGGCGGAGATCGCCAAGGAGTTTAAGCTCGGCGATTACCTCAAGCTGGGCCCGGGTGAACTCAAGAGTGGTGGCTTTCGTCGCGAATCTATCCTGGCCGATGCTACTGAGGCGATCATTGGTGCCATTTACCTGGATGCCGATCTCGAGACCTGCCGTACTTTAGTACTAAACTGGTATAAGAGCCGTTTGGCGGTGATCGAGCCAGTAAATCAGAAAGATCCCAAGACCCTGCTGCAGGAGCACCTGCAGGGATTTAAACAGCCGCTTCCTGTCTATAAAGTGGTGAACATCAGCGGCGAAGCCCATGCGCAGACCTTCACCGTAGAGTGTAAGGTCGAGCAGCTAAAAGAAGCCGTTATCGGCGTGGCGAACTCCCGGAGAAAGGCGGAGCAGATTGCCGCAGCAGAAGTGTTGGAGCGTATCAAGAAATGAGTAACAAACCCGAGCAGCCAGAAGGTGCACAAGAGCCGAGTCTAGACGAGCTGCTGGCGCGGATGAACAGCGGCAGCAGTGGCAGCCAGTATGAGGTGACCTACTGCGGCATGGTGGCTATCGTCGGTCGCCCCAATGTGGGCAAGTCGACCCTGCTGAACAAGCTGCTGGGCCAGAAGATCTCTATCACCTCCAAGAAGCCGCAGACCACGCGCCATCGTATCATGGGGATCCATACCGAAGGCCCGCGTCAGGTGGTCTTTATCGATACCCCTGGTCTGCATATCGAGGAGAAGCGCGCCATCAACCGTCTGATGAACCGTGCGGCGTCCAGCTCGCTGGCCGAGGTCAGTCTGGTGGTATTCGTGGTTGATGGTCTCAATTGGACCGAAGACGATGAGATGGTGCTGAAGAAGCTTCATAGCCGCGACGATGGCCGCAAGACGATTCTGGCCATCAACAAGGTGGATAACATCAAGGACAAAGAGGCGCTGTTCCCGCATCTACAGACCCTGGCGGCCAAGTTTGAATTTGACGAGATCTTGCCTATCTCGGCAACTCACGGCACCAATGTGCAGCGCATCATGGAGCTGGCCTTGGAGTCGGTGCCCGAGTCGCCACATTACTTCCCCGAGGATTATGTTACCGACAGATCCCAGAAGTTTATGGCCTCTGAGATCGTGCGTGAGAAGCTGATGCGTTTCCTCGGTGACGAGCTGCCCTACGATGCAACCGTGGAGATAGAGCAGTTTAAGATGATGGATAACGGCGTCTATCAGATCAATGCCTTGATCTTGGTGGAGCGCGAGACGCAGAAGCGTATGGTGATCGGCAACAAGGGCGAGCGCATTCGCACCATTGCCACTCAGGCGCGTCAAGATATGGAGGTCCTGTTTGACAACAAGGTCTTCCTCGAGGTCTGGGTTAAGGTCAAGTCGGGTTGGGCCGATGATGAGCGCGCCCTGCGTTCATTAGGCTATGGTGAGAGCTAAGCCTGCAAGAATAAAGGTAAGCCGAGGTAGTCACGCGAAGCTTGTGTTTATCTCGGCTTTTTTGTCAGCATTGTTTTTGGTAAACAGGGATTAAGGAAGAGGGCAATGCACAGGGGATATGTACTGCACACCCGCCCCTACCGGGAGTCGAGCGTGCTGGTCAATCTATTGGTGGACGGCCAGGGTAGGGTCGATGCTGTTGCGCGCCTGGGCAGTGGCAAGACCTCCATCAAGAGCATACTGCAACCCTTTCAGCCCCTGTTGTTTCAGCTATCGGGACGCACTAGCCTCAAGAGCCTGTACCAGGTGGAGGCCGCCAGCCCGGCTGTGCCTCTGAGCGGTAATGACAGTTTCGCCGGTCTCTATCTTAACGAGTTGTTGGTACGCTGCCTGTCAGTTGAGCATGGCGCCGAGCAGTTCTTCTTTACCTATCATAAGACACTTATGGCCATGGCGGCAGCCTTTAGCGAGGCGCAGCTCAGACAGTTTGAGTTGGCGTTGCTCAAGGAGCTTGGGGTGATGCCATCGCTCAACCTGGATATCGATGGCAGCCCAATTGAAGCCGATTTCTATTACCGCCTTTTGTCTGAGGAGGGCTTTAGCACGGCGCTCGGCCCGAAGCCCAATCATTTCAGCGGCGAGATGCTACGCGCCCTGGAGGAAGACAGGCTGACAGAGGCCGATTTTAAACAGGCAAAACTCCTGATGAGGCAGTTACTGTCACCCCTGCTGGGTGACAAGCCGCTCAAGTCGCGCGCCCTGTTTTTAAAGGGCAACAGGCCATCTAGTTACAGCAAGTAGCTCCTCATTCATGTTTGCAGCAGTCCATTGCGCATATTCATCGGGTGTTTCCCTTGTGGCCTTCCATTAAGCTTTAGTAAAATAGGCGCAAAATTCCAATCGCGACACTCTACACTTAAGGACTTTCCATGAGCCGTATTCATCTAGGCGTTAATATCGATCACATTGCTACTTTGCGTCAGGCCCGTGGGACCAGTTACCCGGATCCCGTCCATGCGGCGGCGGTTGCCGAGCATGCTGGCGCCGAAGGCATAACCGTGCATCTGCGTGAAGACAGACGTCATATCTGCGACAGAGATATCTATCTGCTGGCCAAGACCATTAAGACGCGTATGAACTTCGAGATGGCGGTGACCGACGAGATGCTGGATATCGCCTGTGAGGTGAAGCCTACCTATGTTTGTCTGGTACCGGAAAAGCGTGAAGAGCTGACCACTGAAGGCGGCCTGGATGTCGCGGGTCAGCAGGATAAGATCCGCGTGGCGGTAGAACGTTTGACCGCCCAGGGTATCAAGGTGTCGCTGTTTATCGATGCCGACCCGGTGCAGATCGATGCCACCGTTGCCGTGGGTGCACCTGTTATCGAGTTGCACACAGGCTGTTACGCCGACGCGGAGACAGACGCCGAGCAGGCCAAGGAGCTGACACGTATCACCGAGATGGCAACCTACGCCCACGGTAAGGGGCTGGTGGTCAATGCGGGCCATGGTCTTCACTATCATAATGTGAAGCCCATCGCGGCCATTCCAGAGCTGTATGAGCTCAATATCGGTCATGCCATCATTGCCCGCGCCGCGATTGACGGTCTAGATAGGGCTGTGCGCGACATGAAGCAGCTGATGATCGAAGGTCGCAGCGGTCAGTAGTCGTCAGTTCGTTAGAATTAATCTCATGTTGTGGCTGGTAGGGAAGGGCATATGATTGTTGGCTTAGGGACAGATATTGTCGAGATCGCGCGCATCGCCGACAAGGTGCCTGCGGCTGGAGATGAAGCGGAGCTGGCTAGGTGTCCGCTCGCCAAGCGTGTGCTGACCCAGGCAGAGATGGCAATATTCTTGATTTCCTCCCAGCCCGGTCGTTACTTGGCGAAACGTTTTGCGGCTAAAGAGGCGGCCGCCAAGGCGTTGGGTACCGGCATAGGCCGCGGCGTGTCCTTCCAACATATCGAGATCAGTAATGATACCAATGGCGCGCCGCTTATCGCCTTTCAAGGCGGCGCGGCCGAGCGGCTACGTCAGTTGGGAGGCAGCCATGCTCACCTCTCTATCGCCGATGAGAAGCACTACGCCACGGCGACAGTTATCCTCGAGTCAACCTAGATTCTTGTCTCGATAATGCGGCCTGTTTAAGTGGCACAAGATTGCTCCCAGGAGTGCTAAGATTCAGAAATTCGGACTGTTTCAATTCTTCTTTCGATAGTTTGAAAAACCATATTACTCTGGCATCTGTTAATAAAATGTTTTAGCTTAGGCTAACTGAGACGAGCGTCACACTTAGCCTGACTGCCTGAAGGGTGGTTGTTGCGATAGGGCTGGCTTTGGTCTCGTAAGATAATGAGACGATGGAGCCGAGTCATGAAATCTGCAATCGAGCAGCTATCTACCTATAAGAGTGTTCACCTCAACCCCACCAATATTAAGACCCACTTTGTCGGCATTCCGCTGATCATCTGGGCGGCCTTCGTGATGTTAAATACCATCCCCTTTAGCCTGTATAGCTTCGAGTCTATAGGGCTTGAGCTTAACGTGGCCGTGTTGTTTGCCTGTGGCGTCTTGGTCTATTATTTTGCACTGAATACCAAGCTGGCGCTGGGACTGGTGCTGTTTATTCTGCCCGTGCTCTACACCTCTTTTCTGGTGTCAAGGATGGAACAGGCATGGCCCATCGCCATCGGTGTGTTCGTGATTGGCTGGATCTTCCAGTTGATTGGCCACAAGTATGAGAAGGCTAAGCCGGCCTTTATCGACGATCTTAACCAGCTGTTGATCGGTCCCTTCTTTCTGATGGCAGAGCTCTACTTCATGTTGGGGTTGGAGCGGGACTTAGACGAGGCGATAACCCCCTTAGCGAGAGATAAGCGCCGCGCCCTGACCCATGCCGCTAAGACCGAGAAATAGTGAGTGACAATTAGCGCTTTGGTCGCTATGGGGGAGAACAAAAAGGCGCCTTAGAGCGCCTTCTTTGAATAATAGTGAGATTAGTTGCGACTGCCCTTGGGTGCCTTGTAGTGCTGAGGCATGACCCGCACCGTTTTCACCATGTTGTCTGCCACCTCGACGACCTCAAGCGGATAGCCCGAGAGGCGCATAGAGGTGTTAGGCTCAGGGATCTCCTCGAGATACTCAAGGATCAGGCCGTTGAGCGTCTTAGGCCCATCGATAGGGAAGTGCCAGTCCATCTCCTTGTTGAGATCGCGGATATTGATGGTGGCGTCGATGACGAAGCTGCCATCTTGCTGCTTGTTGATATCCTCGCTAGGCGTGGTGATCATCGAGGTGGTAAAGTCGCCGACGATCTCCTCGAGAATATCTTCCAGCGTCACTAGCCCCTGAATATCCCCATACTCATCCACCACAAGGCCGATACGTTCCTTGTTCTGCTGGAAGTTGGCCAGCTGCACGTTGAGGGGAGTCCCCTCGGGAATGAAGTAGATCTCCTTTACCGCGCGCAGCAGCGAGGACTTACTGAACTGCTGCTTGGATTGCAGCCGCAGGGCGTCCCTTAGGTGAACGAAGCCGACGGCATCGTCTATGTTGTCGCGGTAGAGCAGGACCCGGGTGTGTGGGCTCTGAATCACCTGTTTATTGATGCGGCTAAAATCGTCGTTGACGTTGATGGCGTAGAGATCTGAGCGGGGGATCATGATGTCCTCGACCGTGACCTTTTCCAGATCCATGATAGAGAGCAGCATCTCCTGGTGGCGCTGTGGGATCAGGGCGCCGGCCTCGTGTACCACGGTGCGCAGCTCTTCCTGGCTCAAGGCGTCATCGGCCTTTACCGAACGGATCCCCAGCAGGCGCAGGAAGGTGGAGGTGATAAAGTTAACTATCTTCACCAAGGGGGATAGCACCACCAACAGCGCTTTGAGCAGTATGCTGGACGGGAAGGCGATACGCTCAGGGTGTAAGGCGGCCACTGTTTTTGGGGTCACCTCGGCAAACACTAGCACCACCAGGGTGAGTACACCCGTGGCGATAGCTACCCCGACGTCACCAAACAGGCGTATCCCCAAGATGGTGGCGATGGCCGACGCGAGGATGTTCACCAGGTTGTTGCCGATCAGAATCAAGCCTATCAGCCTGTCCGGGCGCTCTAACAGTCTGATCGCGCGTTTGGCACCCTTATGACCATTGTTGGCCAGATGACGCAAGCGGTAGCGGTTGAGCGACATCATGGCGGTTTCAGAGCCGGAGAAATAGGCGGAGATGATGATGAGTACGAACAGGATGATGACAAGTACGCTGGTGGATATAGCTTCCAATCAGTGGCCCCACTTTGGCGTTGATGAGTAAGAATGGCGTTAAGATTTAGTAAATACAGCGATTTGGACTGTGAGTCAAGTTCACCTAGGTCGCACTTTAGTCCATCTTGACCTAGGTGAGGAGCGCAGTATTTAGCGTGTTTAGCCTATTGCAGGATCAACTCTTTGACGATGCGGGCGCCGAAGTAGGCCAGTGATAGCAGAGTGGCGCCGGTTAGGGTGTAGGCCACAGCGGTGCGGATCTTACAACCCACCCAGTACTGCTGTGCCAACATGGCGATATAGGTAAACCAGGCCATGATAGAGAGAATTGCCTTATGGCCCTGGCCGTCGGCAAACATGTCATCGAGGAAGATAAAGCCGGTCGCCAGCGACAGGCTCAAGAGCACCACGCCGATGATCACCAGATGGTAGAGCTGCTTCTCTACCGTCATCAGCGGCGGAATCGCAGGGCTCAGCATCAGCTGCTTCTTCTTCAGCTTGTTTTGAATCATTGCCAGTTGGATGGCATAGAGGGCCGCGATCATCAGGGCACTGTATGCCATCAGCGACAGCACCACGTGGGCCAACACCTCGGGGTAAAGCTCGAAGTGGGTGATATATTTTGGTGGCAATAGCCACAGCAAGGCTACCGAGATAACAGAACAGGCGTAGACCACAGGCACGACGACGATTACCTTGAGGCGGAACATCAAGATGGTGAAGGTGAAGGCGATGATCCAGTTCACCATGGAGATCACGTTGGTCAGGCTAAAGTTTTGCCCTTCACCTGTGAAGATGGCCTGAGACAAGGCGGCGGCATGGAGTACCACGGCCACGGCGGCGAAGGCGGCAACGGCTTTACGGTTAGGGCCATCGGCATGAAACAGTCTGCTGACGACCAGAACGAGCGCGATACTGTAGAAGAAAATGGCTGAAGCCGAAAAAATCACCATCGAAAATTAACCTATCGTTATGTGAGCTTTCTTGTGGTTATCGAACCGCGCGAGGCGGTCGAGTTATTATCCTTAGTTGATCGTTAGAATAACACGATGGATGCTATTTTGGGCAGAGGCTTTACACACAAAAATTAGTTCTTTCTGAGCGTTACTCCTAAGTTTTGACATTTTTCTTCCATGGGAGTGTTATGGTGTAAGTCATAACTTACGCTGCGCGGTAGCATAATATCTGCGCATCGCTATAATACTGCCCCAATCATGTAAATTCTAAACGGTAAAGAACGCGATAATGTTTGAGAACCTCACCGACAGATTATCACGCACCCTGAAAAATATTAGCGGTCGTGGTCGCTTAACAGAAGACAATATTAAAGAAACGTTACGCGAAGTGCGCATGGCGCTACTGGAAGCCGACGTCGCCTTGCCTGTTGTACGCGCCTTCGTTAACAGCGTTAAAGAGCGCGCCGTAGGCCAGGAGGTCACCAAGAGCCTGAGCCCAGGCCAAGCCTTCATCAAGATCGTCCAGAGTGAGCTCGAAAATGCCATGGGCGAGGCCAACGAGGCGTTAAACCTCTCGGCGCAGCCGCCAGCGGTGATCATGATGGCCGGTCTACAAGGTGCGGGTAAGACCACCAGTGTTGCCAAGCTGTCTAAGTTCCTGCGTGAGAGACAGAAGAAATCTGTGCTGGTGGTCAGTGCCGACGTCTATCGTCCGGCGGCGATCAAGCAGCTCGAGACCCTGGCAAATGAGGTAGAGGTCGAGTTCTTCCCATCGGATGTTTCGCAAAAGCCTATCGATATCGTCGATGCGGCTATGGCTCATGCCAAGCTCAAATTTATCGATGTGGTGATCGTCGATACCGCGGGTCGCCTGCATGTCGATGAGAGCATGATGGACGAGATCAAGGCACTGCATGCTGCGGTGCAGCCGGTAGAAACCCTGTTTGTGGTCGACGCCATGACGGGTCAGGATGCAGCCAATACCGCCAAGGCTTTTAACGAAGCTCTGCCGCTGACAGGTGTGGTACTGACCAAGGTCGATGGTGATGCCCGCGGTGGTGCGGCGCTGTCGATTCGTCACATTACCGGCAAGCCGATTAAGTTCCTGGGTGTGGGCGAGAAGACTGATGCGCTCGAGCCTTTCCATCCCGATCGCGTCGCCTCACGCATTCTGGGTATGGGCGATGTGCTTTCCTTGATCGAAGAGGTTGAGCGCGGCGTCGATAAAGACAAGGCGATGAAGCTGGCCTCTAAGGTTAAGAAGGGCGGTAGCTTCGACCTGGAAGACTTCCGCGAACAGCTTCAACAGATGAAGAACATGGGCGGCATGATGAACATGCTCGAGAAGCTGCCAGGTGTTGGTCAACTTCCTCCTGAGGCTCTGGCTCAGGTGCAGGATGGCAAGATGACTGGGCAAATGGAGGCTATTATTAATTCTATGACCCCGGCCGAGCGTAAGCGCCCTGAGATCATCAAGGGATCTCGTAAACGTCGTATCGCCATGGGGTCTGGTACCCAGATCCAGGACGTCAATCGTCTGCTCAAGCAGTTCACTCAGATGCAGAAGATGATGAAGAAGATGTCCGGTAAGGGGGGCGTGAAGAAGATGATGCGCGGCATGAGCGGCATGCTGCCTCCTGGGATGAAGATGCCGGGACGTTAATCGTCTTACTTTGTATAGATTTAGCTAAGTCCATTAAGGGTTTTCAGCCCTTAGTGGGTTTGCTATTTTTGCGTGAAAAACGTTGCATTTGTCACCGGTTCAGGTAGAATCGGGCGGCTTTCTATCTGGGACTCTTCGCGAACACGGGGTTCCAGTTTTTATTTTTGCTTCAGAAAGAAGCAAATCATTAGAGGATAAAAGACGCATGGTTACCATTCGTTTAGCTCGAGGCGGCGCAAAAAAGCGTCCATTTTATAACATCGTTGTTGCTGATAGCCGTAACGCTCGTGACGGTCGTTTCATCGAACGTGTTGGCTTCTTCAACCCTGTAGCTCGTGGTCAAGAAGAAGCTCTGCGCTTAGATCTTGATCGTGTAGAACACTGGGTTGCTAACGGTGCTGCTACTACTGATCGTGTAGCGAAACTGATCAAAGACGCTCGTAAAGCTGCTGCTTAATAGCGTTTAGGTATAGATTGATGAGTAGTCACCAAGAACCTGTCGTACTAGGCAAATTAGGCGCTAGTCACGGCATTAAAGGTTGGTTGAAGATCACTAGCTATACCGATTCTGTCGAAGATATTTTTGACTATTCACCCTGGTTGATTAAAGAGCAAGGTGAATGGCGCGAAGTCAAGGTTGCACAGTGGCGTTACCAAGGTAAGGCGATTATCGCCGCCCTGGAAGGCGTAACCACTCGAGACCAAGCGCAAATGCTCACTAACTGTGAGATTGCCATTCCCGCCGAGGCGATGAAGGCGCTGCCGGAAGATGAATTCTACTGGCGTGATCTTATCGGCTGTGAGGTGGTGAATACTAAAGGCTACAACATGGGCAAGGTCGACCAGATCGTGGAAACAGGATCGAACGACGTGCTACTTGTGAAGGCCAACGCGAAAGATGGCTTTGGCAAAACGGAACGTATGATTCCTTTTGTTACCGAGCAGTTCATCCTAGAGGTGAATCTGGCGGAAAAACAAATTTTAGTGGATTGGGATCCGGACTTCTAAGTCGAGGGGCAACAGATGTGGTTAGGGGTAGTAACCCTGTTTCCAGAGATGTTTCGTGCCGTAACAGACTTTGGTGTAACGGGTCGGGCCGTAAGTAACGGTTTGTTAGAGTTGCAAACGTGGAATCCCAGAGATTTCACCCATGATAAGCATAGAACAGTGGACGACAGGCCTTATGGCGGCGGACCTGGCATGTTGATGATGGTGCAGCCTCTACGTGATGCCATCCATGCAGCGAAAGCCGCTGCGGGTGATAAGGCTAAGGTGATTTATCTCTCTCCTCAGGGACGCAAGCTGACACAGCAGGGCGTCGAAGAGTTAGCTAAATCGGAGCGTTTGATTTTAGTGTGTGGTCGCTACGAAGGTATCGATGAGCGCATTATTCAAACGGAAGTGGATGAAGAGTGGTCGATTGGAGATTACGTGCTCTCGGGCGGTGAACTTCCAGCGATGACTCTGATCGATTCGGTCTCTCGTTTGGTTCCTGGCGTGCTAGGAAAACAGGCGTCGGCAGAGCAGGATTCCTTCTCTGACGGATTGCTGGATTGTCCCCACTATACTCGCCCCGAAAGCCTAGATGGTATCGATGTACCGGCGGTATTGCTTAGCGGCAACCACGAACATATTAGACGCTGGCGTTTGCAGCAGAGTCTCGGAAGAACTTTACTGCGGCGACCAGAATTATTTGAAAATCTAGCTCTGACTGACGAACAAACCAAGCTATTAGCCGAGTTTGTTAATACCGCCCAAGCAGGCGAGTAAAAGTGGTCAGTTATTACTAGTATGGAGTTTATTCATGAATAACATCATTAAAATGCTCAACGATGAGCAAATGAAGCAAGACGTACCAGAATTTGGTGCAGGTGACACAGTAGTTGTAAAAGTACGTGTTGTTGAAGGCGGTAAAGAGCGTCTACAGGCGTTCGAAGGCGTTGTTATCGCTAAGCGTAACCGTGGTCTGCACTCTGCATTTACTGTACGTAAGATCTCTAATGGCGAAGGTGTTGAGCGTGCGTTCCAGACTCACAGCCCGCTCATCTCTAGCATCGAAGTTAAGCGTCGCGGCCGTGTTCGTCGTGCTAAGCTTTACTACCTACGTGAGCGTTCAGGTAAGTCTGCACGTATCCGCGAGAAGCTTGCTAAGTAAGCACTCGCTAAAACGTAAAAAAAGATGCAGTGTTCGCACAATGACCCGCCTTATGGCGGGTTTTTGTTTTTAAGCGTTCGCTAATGCGTTGTGCTGTCCTCCTCTACATTGGCTTGCGTATTTCCCTCCTTATCCTCTCGCGTTCGGTAAGTGCTCCCTCGGCATAATCCCTTTCCTAAGTTGGCCTTCACTAGCGCATTTTTCGCCTTAATCGTGAATTATTCTTGAAAAGCGAATTTCTGCTTGATCTAAATTTATGCAGCAGGCATAGTTAGCTCACAGGTGTAATGGTGTACCATTACGATATTGCATTTTAGGTATGAGAAAACACACTAGGTTGGTGACAGGTATGCAGCAAGACACGATTAATAATGTTCACATCAGCTCGGAGAAAGTGCTGGTGACCCCCCAAGAGTTAAAACAACAACTGCCCCTGTCGACTGCCGCCTATCATTATGTGCTTAACGCGCGCCGCACCGTATCGGATATCGTCCACAAGCGTGACAACCGTGTGCTGGTGGTCAGCGGCCCATGCTCTATCCACGATATCGCCTCGGCCAAGGAGTACGCCTTGCGCCTCAAGACGCTACACGATGAGCTCAAAGATGAGTTCTACATTTTGATGCGGGTCTACTTCGAGAAGCCACGTACTACCGTGGGCTGGAAGGGGATGATCAACGATCCCGATATGGATGAGTCCTTCGATGTCGAGAAGGGTTTACGCCAGGCGAGAGAGTTGATGATCTGGTTGGCGGAGCTTGGTTTGCCGGTGGCCACAGAGGCGCTGGATCCCATCAGCCCGCAATACATCTCAGAGTTGGTCACCTGGTCGGCCATCGGCGCGCGCACCACAGAGTCTCAGACCCACAGGGAGATGGCCTCGGGGCTCTCTATGCCGGTGGGCTTCAAGAATGGCACAGACGGCAAGCTAGGGGTGGCGATAAACGCGCTGCAGTCGGCGGCCAGCAGCCACAGATTTATGGGGATCAACCAGGCGGGGCAGGTCGCCTTGCTACAGACCGCGGGTAACCCGGATGGTCATGTGATCCTGCGTGGCGGTAAGACACCCAACTATGATGCTTCGAGCGTGGCCAAGTGTGAGCAGCAGCTGCATGCGGCTAAACTCAACGCTCGCTTGGTGGTGGATTGTAGCCATGGTAACTCGAGTAAAGATCACACCCGCCAGCCGAGCGTCTGCCAGGAAGTGTTCGAGCAGATCGCCAATGGCAACAAGTCGATCATTGGTGTCATGTTGGAGAGCCATCTGAACGAGGGCAATCAGAGCAGCGATAAGCCGATGAGCGAGCTGGCCTACGGGGTGTCGGTTACCGATGCCTGCATCGATTGGCAGACCACAGAGGAGCTCCTGCGTCAGGGCGCCGCACAATTGGCATCGGTTTTACCCAGCAGATTTGCTATGCTCAAGGCGGTTAATGCCTGATGGAAAGTGCGCAAATGAGTGAGAAAACCACCAAAGAGCTTGAAAAATTAAGAGAACATATCGACAGTGTCGATCAACAGCTGTTGCATCTACTGCGTAAGCGCCTGGATCTGGTGGCCCAGGTGGGTGGCGTCAAGCATGCGGCCGGGGTGCCCATCTACGCGCCTCAGCGCGAGGCCTCCATGCTGGCCAAGCGCCGGGAGGAGGCGGCTAAGATGAATGTCTCGCCTCAGCTGATCGAAGATATTCTGCGTCGCCTGATGCGCGAGTCTTATCTCAACGAGAAGGATGTCGGTTTCAAGCAGGTTAAGACAGATCTGGGCCATGTGGTGATCGTTGGTGGCCAGGGCAAGCTAGGCGGCCTGTTTGCCCAGATGCTGAGCCTGTCCGGCTATCAGGTGAAGTCTCTGGATAAAGATGACTGGCAGCAAGCCGAGGCGATATTCGATGGGGCAGGGATGGTGATCGTCACTGTGCCTATCAGCATCACCTGTGAGCTTATTCGCGACAAGCTTACCAGTCTGCCAAGCAGCTGCATTCTGGCCGATCTCACCTCAATCAAGGAGAAGCCACTCGATGCGATGTTAAGCAGTCACCGAGGCCCAGTGGTGGGGCTGCACCCCATGTTCGGCCCGGATGTCGGCAGCCTGGCCAAGCAGGTGGTGGTGGTGTGTCATGGCCGCGGCCGAGAGCAGTATGAATGGCTGCTTGAGCAGATTGGCATATGGGGCGCGCGTCTCGTCGAGGCGGATGCTCAGCAACACGACAAGGCGATGCAACTGGTGCAGGCGATGCGCCACTTCTCATCGTTTGTCTATGGCCTGAATCTCTATCGTGAGGCGGCGGATATCGACAACCTGTTGCAGTTCAGCTCGCCCATCTACCGGTTGGAGCTGGCCATGGTCGGGCGTCTGTTTGCCCAGAGTCCCGAGCTCTATGCCGACATCATCTTCGCCCAGCAGGAGAGCCTGACGGCGATTGGGGATTACCTGGATAACTATGCTCAGGCGCTCGAACTCTTGAAGCGTGGTGACAGGCAAGGCTTTATTCGCGAGTTTGAGGCGGTGGCCGCCTGGTTTGGGGATTTCGCGCCACAGTTCCAGCGCGAGAGCCGGGCCATGTTACAGTCGGTTAATGATATGAAGACAGGTTAATTGCTAACCTAGGGAAGGTGCGAATAAGTCCCGTGCTTGCTCTGCGAGTGCTTATAGTGGATAGATGCAAGGCACAGTTTGCAGCGAATGGCCCTAGTCCTTCGCAAGAACTGTAACGCAGCAAATACCGCTGTAAGCCTCGCCCTGCGGGGCTTTGACAGCAACACCATTTCGGCGTTATTCAACTTCAGCAGGCCTAGGCATGCCTTCAGTTGAATGCCTTGAACTGTCGCTGCTATCAAAGCCAGAGCTGTGCGACGACTTGTTCGCACCTTCCCTAGATTAAAGCTCCCTGGCGGCGCCCGAGTGATCGACACTCAGGGCGCCGTCTTTCTTTTGGGCCTCTAAAAAGGATAACTCGCTGTTTTAAATTGTTTTACCATATTTTTTAACAAGTTAGTTTCGCAAAAGCTAATTTGATCCGCTTCATAGTTTCTTACATTGCTGTCAATTTTATCTTCTGTGAGTGTCATTAGCACAGTAGACTGCCTCAAAACATGCAAAGAAAAAGCATGATTAAATAAAGGAGCTGTGTTGTGTTTTGTATTCAGTGTGAGCAAACCATTCGTACCCCTGCCGGCAACGGTTGTAGTTATTCCCAAGGCATGTGTGGCAAGCTAGCCGCTACTTCAGATCTGCAAGATCTGCTGATTTATATCTTACAAGGCGTGTCGGCCTATGCCGAGAAGGCGCGCGCCTTCGGCATCATTGACCCGGCCGTAGATACCTTCGTACCTAAGGCGTTCTTCGCCACCCTGACCAATGTGAACTTCGACGACGAGCGCATCATAGATTACACCAAACAGGCCTACGCCTATCGCGCTCAGCTTAAGGCGGCCTATGAGGCGGCTTGCAAGGAACAAGGTCAGGTAGTCGAGGCCCTCATCCCCGCCGCCAGCCTGGTACTTGCCAGCGTGAAAGAAGAGATGCTAGCCCAGGCCGCTCAGACGCTGCCTAATCGCGGTAAAGAGGAGGTCAATGAGGACATCATGGGTCTGCGTCTGCTCTGTCTCTATGGCCTTAAAGGCGCGGCTGCTTACATGGAGCATGCCCGCGTGCTGGATCAGACAGATAGCGAGGTCGCAGCCAAGTTTCACGAGATCATGGCCTTCCTGGGTTCTGATTCTGTCGATGCCGATAAGCTGTTTGCCACAGCGATGGAGATAGGTCAGCTAAACTATCGCGTGATGGCCATGCTAGATGAAGGTGAGACCCAGGCCTTCGGTCATCCCGAGCCGACTCAGGTGAACACGGTTGCGGTGAAGGGCAAGGCGATTCTGGTCTCTGGCCATGACATGAAAGATCTCGAGCTTATCCTTAAGCAGACTCAGGGTAAGGGGATAAACGTCTTTACCCATGGTGAGATGCTACCGGCACTGGCCTATCCCGAATTGAAGAAATATCCACATCTGGTTGGTAACTACGGCAGTGCGTGGCAAAACCAACAGAAAGAGTTCGCTAACTTCCCTGGTGCGGTGGTGATGACCTCTAACTGTATTATCGATCCTAACGTGGGCGACTATGCCGACCGTATCTTTACCCGCAGCATAGTGGGATGGCCGGGTGTGACCCATATCGTGGGGGATGACTTCTCCGCGGCTATCGATAAGGCCTTATCTCTTGAGGGCTTCGCCTATGATGAGATCCCCCATCACATCACCATAGGTTTCGCTCGCAATGCGTTAATGGCCGCCGCGCCTGCCGTTGTGGAAAATGTGAAGAGTGGTGCCATCAAGCACTTCTTCCTGGTTGGTGGTTGTGACGGCGACAAGGCCGAGCGCAGCTACTTTACCGATATTGCCAAGGCCGCACCAAAAGACTCCATCATCATGACCTTAGGCTGTGGCAAGTATAAGTTTAACAAGCTGGGCTTCGGTGATATCAACGGCATCCCACGATTGCTGGATATCGGTCAGTGCAACGATGCCTACTCGGCGATTCAGCTGGCGATCGCCCTGTCTGAGGTGTTCGAGTGTGAGATCAACGAGCTGCCGCTTAGCCTGGTGCTTTCCTGGTTCGAGCAGAAGGCGATCGTTATCCTGCTGACCCTGTTATCACTGGGCGTGAAGAACATACGCACAGGCCCAAGTGCGCCAGCATTCTTAACGCCAAATCTGCTTAAGGTGTTGGAAGATAAGTTTGGTCTGCGTAATACCACCACGGTAGAGCAAGACCTGAATGCCATCTTAAACGTTGCCTAAAACGCCCCCCAACGTCCACGGCAGTGTCGTGGGCGTTTTTCTTTTTGGTGAGTCACCCATGAATCAACAAGATTATCAATCACCCAACTGGCAAGCAGGCGAGACAAGACTCGTCTGTGTCGAGCGCTGGCAGGAAACCCATGATGTGACCAGCTTTCGCTTTCAAGGGGCCCAGCCGGTTAAGTTTCATTTTAAGCCGGGCCAGTTCATCACCTTCCTGCTGGATATCCAGGGAGAGCGCCTTGCCCGCAGCTATACCATCTCCTCGTCGCCCTCGCGCCCCTATTCTCTGGTGGTGACCATCAAGCGTATTCCTGGCGGGCGGGTGTCAAATTATCTCGTCGATAACTTGAAGACGGGACATAGCGTCAACGTCAGCGGCCCGGCTGGCGCCTTTAATCTGATCGATATTCCCGCCAGTCGTTATCTTTTCTTGAGTGCCGGCAGCGGCATTACCCCCATGTATTCCATGTCGCGTTGGCTGACCGATACCCAGGTGGGTAGCGATATCGCCTTCGTGCACAGTGCCAAGGCCAAGGAAGATCTGATCTTTCACGATGCGCTACTCAAGATGACCCAGCGTCATCCGAATATGGCGCTGCACTACAGCTTGGAATCGGGCGAGTCGCTCGAGGCCTGTCCCAGCTTCGAGGGGAGATTAACCCTGGAGATGCTCGCTAAGGCCGTGCCCGACTACCTTGAACGAACCGTGTTCGTCTGTGGCCCCGAGCCCTATATGCAGGCGGTCAAGGGGATGCTGGAAGGGGTTGGTTTCGACATGAGTCGTTATCATCAGGAGAGTTTCGGTGGGCCGTCTACCGCATCTTCCCTGCAAGCCGAAGGGCAGGGGGATATTGCCGCTTCTGCGCCATTCATGCTACAGGTTGGCGATCTGTCCACGCAGTTGACAGGTGAGCAGACAGTACTGGAGGGGATAGAGGCCAAAGGCCTACCCATTATTGCCGCCTGTCGCTCAGGAGTCTGCGGCGCCTGTAAGTGTCAGGTGCTAAGCGGTGAGACAGAGTCCAGCAGTGAAATGACGCTGACGCCGGCCGAGGTTGAGCAGGGCTTTATTCTCGCCTGTTCGACGCGATTAAAGTCTGATGTGACCCTCTCCTTGGCATAATAGGCATGGGGTGGCGCCAGGACTCGTGGCTGAGCAGCTGTCGCCAGTTCAGATGCTTTGGCGCTGTGCGAGCGAAGCTGACGTGAGGGGATAAATCGATTGCAAGATTTGCGCAAAAGACGATGACACAGTATGGTTAATGATAAGGACTAGGCGCAGTATGGCATCTGGTTCACTCTTTATCCCCTGTGTGGAATTTGTGTGGAGCGCCCTTATGGTATCGACTACGTCACAGCCTGTCGTTATAGACGACCATAGCCTTGGGCATCTACTCTATGCCTTGATGTCGGCCTTTCCCCTGCTGTTGTTACCGCCTCTTTTTGCCCTGGTGATAAGTCTCGGGCAGAAGAGTGACAAGATGAGTAGCCTGCTCTATTCACATATTCGTTGGCAGCGTTGGTCGATTATCTCACTGTTTTCGCTATTATTGCTGGCCTATTTAGTGCCCCAAGGCTGGTTGTCCATTAGCTTGTCATTGTTGGCGCTCTTGTGGTTCTGTCACCGCACCATCAAAGGCTGGATGAGTCTGGTGGATGGCCTGGCGATTTAAGCTTATCGGCAAAAATAAAAAGAGGACCTAGGGTCCTCTTTTTTTATGGCTTAGCAGGTCTCGTTATGAGACAGGTGACTAGCCGCGATAGAGGTGGGCAAGGATGTAGCTATGACCCTTAAGCTGCTCTGCATCGCTTAAACCCAGCACTAGGCCATCGGCCTTGAGAGCCTTAGCGGCACTTGCCTGGCTGCTCAGTTCGTCTGCCTGGCAGGCATAGCGGGTGTTGAGCAGTACAGGCAGGTGACTCCTCTCTTTGAGGCTGATCAAGCCGGATAGATCTAAGGTGGGTCGCTGCTGCTCGTTGAAGGTTCTGATACCGGCTTCACTCAGGATCAACTGCTGATTACCTGCGGCCAATATGATCTCGGCGGCGCCCAGCCACTCATCCAGGCTGGCCATGGTGTTGCGCTCTAAGATCGTAGGCATGTGCAGGGCGCCGATCTGCTCGAGCAGCTCTCGATTGTGCATCTGCTTGCCGCTGATCTGCAACATGTCGGCGTGATCAACGGCCAGCGGCAGTTCGCTCTCATGTTCGATGGCGACGATGCAGGCGAGATCAAACTGATTCAGGGCCCTGCGCATTTCGCTCAACTGGCGATTGGCCATGGGGTTGGCATGTAGCTCACTGACGGTCACCGCCTGGAAACCCGCCTCTTTTATCTGCTTTGCCAGCTGGCTGTAGTGGCCGGACTCTTGAGTGAGCGCCAGTTGGGCGATGGCGCCAAATTGGCCGTCGCCTATCTTCAGTTGTCTGGTGATGACGCAAGTGACCTGAGGGTGTTCGGCCAGGCTATGGCGTTGGTGCTTGGCGTCCTGTTTCTCTTTAGCCTGTTGGTCTGCTTCTCGGCTGGTAGTGGGCTCTATCATCAGCTGGCTGTTGCTCAGCTGGGTCGGATTGACGGTTTCACAAGGGTAGCAGCCCAGCACTTTGATAAAGCGGGTGATGCGCTCCAGCTCCTTTAATGCCTGCTGCATCTCGTCGCTGGCAAGATTTGCGTCGAGATCCAGATAGAACATCTCCTCCCAAGGCGTGCCAGGGATAGGACGGGATTCGAGCTTGCTCATGTTGAGATCGTGGGCCTTTAGAATAAGCAGGGCTTCCACCAGGGCGCCGGGCTTCTGCCCCGTGGCCATGATCAGCGTGGTCTTGGCCGGTAGTTGTGCCGGAACTGCAATCGCCTTCCTGGCCACGACTATGAAGCGGCTCTGGTTGATCTTCTGGTTGGCCAACTCGCGCTCGATAGCCTCGAGTTGATACAGGGCGCCCCCTTCGACGCTGCCGATGGCGGCGACACTGTTGTCATCGGCCTCCAGTACCCGTTCCATGGCCTCGGCGCTGCTGGAACAGTACTCCAGTTTAAATTCGCCATGTTGACTCAGGTAACGACTGCACTGACTGATAGGTTGAGGGTGGGCGTAGATGGTCTTGATCTGCTTAACATTGGTCCCCGGCTTGG
Source organism: Shewanella insulae (assembly GCF_009831655.1). Taxonomy (GTDB): domain Bacteria; phylum Pseudomonadota; class Gammaproteobacteria; order Enterobacterales; family Shewanellaceae; genus Shewanella; species Shewanella insulae. Next base: position 165,920 of record NZ_WRPA01000003.1, read on the forward strand.
CCAGCAGGCAATGTCCCACCTCTATGGTGGTTTCGCCGACTATGGCCAGGCTGGTGTGCTGCAGCACGTCATAGACTTCGTTGATCGAGCCTGAGGAGGTGTTCTCGATCGGCAGGAAACCGTAATCGGCATGTCCCGACTCTACCGCCTGTACTATCTCATCGAAGCTCTTGCAGCCGAGATCCTGCATGCCCACCTGGCGGCGTTCGCAGTAACGGGTGGCGGCGAGATAGGAGTAGGAACCCCGGGCGCCCAGGTAGGCGATGTTGTATTGCTGCTTCTGAAAGTCCGGATTGGCGCGGCCCTGCAGGTAGGCCTGCTGGTTTAATACCGAGTCTTCGATAATGCTCTGATAGAGAGACAGCACATAATGGGCATCTAGTCCCTGTTCGCGTCCCTGCTTGACCAGTCGGGCTAGCAGTTCTTTCTCTCTCTGGGTATCGCGTATCGGACGGATATCGACCTCTTTACTGCGGGCGACATCAAGGCTTAGTTCCCGTCGTTTGGCCAGCAGTGCCAGCAGTTCATTGTCGAGCGCGGTGATCTGTTCCCGGGTATGGCTAAGGGGATGTGGTTTGGTCATGCTGTCCTCTGTCGTTGAACGCTTCTCGATTATTAATACAAATAAAAAAGCCCCCCGTAATGGGAGGCCTTGGAATTCTTACTTTCGTTTTTACACCGAAATTCCGCCTCCCTAGAAGGGTGGAATAAAAAAGAAAGTAAAAAAAGCGTTGGTGTTTGTTTTCATAGCCTTCAAATTAAGCCCTGCTCTATACCCTGTCAATCAAAAAAGGGACAAAGTGAGAATTTATCCCTTTGGTAATAAGGTGTCTCATCTGACAGGCTTGTTTCGCCACAAATAGAAAGCGCACCTATCGAGGTGCGCCGGGAGAGTAAAAGATCAGAATTTAAGATGGGCATCCTCCTTTGCTTCTCGCCTGCAGATGAAAAGGGCTGCGGCAGGTAATAAGGAAGAGGCAGCGGGCTAATCGACTAGCGGTGATCCAATGGCCTGTTAACGTCTATTACGTTGGTTTGCCTTAATTGGCTATCTGGCTGCCTCAGTTATGGAAAAAGCACTCGATATTAAAATGGGACTGCGCTCCTTTCTTCACTACTTAGGGGGCAATAGTTTGAGATTATCTCATCGGCCACCCTATGGCCCTTGGGGACGACTTATCTGGCGCTATGCCTGTTTCCTACTTGGGCTAATCTTAAGCCTTAGGTTGTGTGAGTCGCCTTCAATAAATCAAACGTGAAAGATAAATATCTTTCGTTTGGCTATTTTGACCTCTTACTCCTGTATTGGCTTGCTTGTATCATCAGAGACGGCACTTAATAGTAAGTATAACAAGGGCGGACAACATAGCTAGTTCGTTAGCTGAGTTCCACGGCTTCCTAGTGAACGCCTGTGGCGGGTGTGATTGTCCGTCCTCGTCATTTTTGCCTGTCGCTGTACCTCTATCTAGGTGGTGATTTAACTTTCCACCAAATTTGGGTAAGTGGCTTTTGTGCCAGTTCGTTAGCGTTCGTTCCTCGGCCTACGCCTGAGGCGATGGTTCGCCACTTACCGTTAAATCTGTTACGCCGCGTATTCCTCATCTAATGTGTCGTCATACTCGTCGTCTATATCGGCGCTTTCTGGCGTTGGGCTCATCGCTGGAGCCGTGTAGCGAGCTCCTTCCGGTTTATGGCTGAGGCGATTGAGCTGTTTCTCCAGTTTCTGACCCATTGCATTGATTGCTGCATAGAGATCTTTGTCTTTCGCCTGAGCAAATAAGGTGTTGCTTGGTATACCGACTGAAGCTTCTATCTTAAATCCTTGCTTCTCTTGACCTATGATTACATGTGGATTAATGAGCTGTACATCGTGTCTACTTAGTTTTTCTAAACGGCTCTCGATACGTTCACGAATAGGAGTGGTGACTTCGAAATCTTTACTTGTAATCTTTATCATATGTCGAACCTTTCGTTGTTTCCTTGACTTCAGATTACCAATTTAGCCCTCATAAAATGTGATCTAGATCAACTTTTTGCCGCCAATATTTTCCGTTCGTTGCTTATTTGAGCCCTTAGACAAAATTGCAAAATAAACATTAGGAATGGCTTGTGTTTCTCAATTTTTGGCTGCATATTTGACTGGATAACACTGCTTACATAAATCTATTTGCCTCTCCCCATCGCTTCAAATATCATCAATTTCATTATTTTCTAAAGCGGTGAGTTATAAGATGTCCTCAGGAGAAAACCCTAAGTCTGCCCAGGTAAAAATTAAGGTATGGGATCTGCCTACGCGTCTGTTTCATTGGTCCATGATAGCGCTTCTCGGCGGTCTGTGGTGGAGCGCTGAGGTGGGGGAGATGCAATGGCATCAGGTGTTTGCCTATGGTCTGCTGATCTTGATTGGATTTCGAATTCTCTGGGGCTTAGTAGGTAGTGAGACCTCGCGTTTTAGCCATTTCGTTAAATCGCCGACACAGGTGCTTGCCTATGTCAGGCAGCCAGAGCGTCGCAGCATAGGCCACAATCCACTAGGTGGTTATATGGTGGTGGCGATGATATTGGTGCTGGTGGCGCAGCTCACCACGGGCTTATTTGCCACGGATGAGATCTTTACCGAAGGGCCGCTTTACAGCTATGTGAGCAGTGAGCTGGCCGGAACCCTGACCTGGCTGCACAAGCAAAATTTTAATTTACTCCTGCTGCTGGCAGCTTTGCATATTCTTGCAGTGATCTGGCACGGTATCAAAGGTGATAAATTGGTGGGCGCCATGATCACCGGCTATAAGAGTGTGAGTCATGAGAGTGTTATCGAGTTTAAGTTTCGTTCTGGCTTAGTGGCCTTGACCCTGGTCGGGGTGCTGGCAGGCTTGGTGGTGAACTATCTGATCTGGCCTATCGCGGCCATGCTTTAGGGCGATGGCTAACGGTAAAAGTTAGGCTAGAGAAACAGGATAAGAAAAGGGGAGCTTAATTGCTCCCCTTTTTATTTGGCTTTCAATATTATTTGTCAATATTCGTCTTGTTGTTAGTCTTTCTTGTAGACGTCGTGGCAGCCCTTACAGCTCTTGCCTGTGTTCATAAAGGCTTGCTTGATCGCGTTTTTATCGCTTGATTGTGCGGCAACGGCAAGTTTAGCGGCGTTGTCCTGGAAGGTGCTCATCTTAGCATCGAAATCGGCCTTGTCGCTCCAGATTTTTGCCAGCGCATCGGTGTTACCCTTGTCAGAACCGGCAACGAAACCTTCGGCAGGCAACTTGCTCAGGGCGGCAACGTTTTGTGCACGCATGGCAAAGACTTCGGCGTCGAAAGGCTTTTTGCCCTTAAGCATGGCGCCCATGTCGCCAAAGTTGTGAGCGATCAGGCCAAAAGCAGATTGACGATAGTGGATCGCATCGTCACTCTCTTTGAAGTTATTGGCTTGTACCGCTGAGGCCAGTAGGGCACTGCCGGCTAGTGCTAGCAGGCTTAGTTTAAATTGTTTTTTCATGGCAATCATTCTCACTACTTTGTGGATTTATGTGATCTAACGCAAACATTCTAATCTTAATTAACTATCAGATACTATAGATTTTTCTTTAATATTACGGCCAAAATGTGTCCGAATGTGTCTAACCCTTAAGCACCTGACTAACAGCATCTATGGCCCCGATAGCCAGCGCGGCAGATTTCTTGATACACTTTCATGTAATGGTAGGCAATGACAGCTTAGGAGCCGACGTGCGGGCAAATTGGGATCTGGTATTAGAAAAAGTGGTCAACCATCAAGACAGCGACGCCTTGATGGACCTGTTCGATTTGCTACTCACCGAAGAGGAGCGCAGCGCTATCGCTGGGCGCTTGAAGGTGTTTCAAGCCTTGCTGCTGGGAGAGATGAGCCAGCGACAAATCGCTGCCGAATTCGAGATCAGTATTGCCACCATCACACGTTGTTCCAACTACCTCAAACATATGCCAGAAGAGCAGCGCGAGCGTATCAAGGCACTCATTCTCTAATTGGAAATAAGTTCTCTAACCAGTAACTCAGCTCTTTAATTAGATCACCCGAATTGGCATGGGGAGCTGGTGTTTACGATAACTGCGGCGCTGCGCCAGACGAAACAGCGCGAAACAGAATAGCCCGGCACCAGCAAACATAAGATAACTCGAGTCGCCATGGCGAAAGACAAATAGGGCGCCTAACAAGTATGCGTAGGGGAGCAGGTTGTAGAGCGCTTCTGGCCAGAAGCCGTGTTTGCGACGCTTGGGATTATCGCTACGCCGGTTCTGCGAACGCATGTTGAAGATACGCGCGCCGAGCAGGAAGATAATCACGGCTAGGAGCACGGCAAGGGGCGCCTGAGTGAGTAATATGGTGCTTGCTGCGATGAGTAGGTAAATCGCAGGCAGTTTCTCATAGACGGGCTGAGCTATCATTTCGACATCCTTATCGTTTATATCAATCGTAATAAATAATTGATCATTCTAGCTTGTTAAAATGCTCGATAACTGTATTAGTATTTTTAATTGTAGAATAACTACTTATCTAAAAATCCTGCTTTGTTCTCGAGCGTTTTTCCTGCGCTATTTCTGATCACATACTTACTGTGATTGGTATTATGCGCAGCTAGCTCATGTTGTCTTGAAGCATAAAATAAAAGAGTCGGCATCACCTAATAAAAGGTGGCCGACTCTATTCAGAATCCTACCTGAGTCTGACGTCACTGCGTCAGATTAAGGCTTTAGGTTGAGCTGCTTTAGTCTAGTGCTGGCAGCCGCAACCGCCGTTGCCGTCGCAGCCCTCTTTGGCTGGTTTCTCAGGGTCTTCACTACAGCAACCGCCTTCATGGCTGTGTTCGTGACTACCACAGCCGCCAGCCGCATGGATATGACCATGGGCGATCTCTTCGGCGCTGGCGTCGCGAACCGAGATGACTTCAACGGTGAAGTTTAGTGTTTGGCCCGCTAATGGATGGTTGCCGTCGACAACGACAATATCGTCTTTCACTTCGGTGACTTGAACCGGACGTTGCCCCATCTCTGTTTCGGCGATAAAACGCATACCTGGAACGATATCTTCGATATCGCCGAAGGCTGCCAGTGGGACATCTTGGCGTAAACCATCGTGGTAAGGACCGTAAGCCTGCTCGGCTTCTACGGTAACGTCGAGCTTGTCGCCAACACTTTTGCCTTCGAGCGCCTGCTCAAGGCCTGGGATCATGTTTTCTGCACCGTGAAGGTATAGCATTGGCTCACCTTCAAATGAACTCTCGATCAACTCGCCTTGCTGGTTCGTTAAGCGGTAATGGATGCTAACAGCTTTGTGTTGGGTGATTATCATATCGCCTCCAATTCAGAATGTGGCGGCATTTTAGCTCGCTTTGTTGGCCTTGGCGATGACCTAGCGCAGCTTCTTGGAGGAAATTCGGTAAATTTTTTTTTATCAGCCAAGGCGCAGGAAGAATGTGGGCTGGACTTATATTCTCTTTTTGAATTCTTATTCAATGTATTCGAGAAAATATTTGGTTTTGCTGGTGGCGTAATTTGTTGGTTAATCGTCGATTTTAGCTCTCTCATTTGTATAAGCCTATTAGCACACACAATGCTTAAATTTATACCGGTTAAAATCCTTGGTTGGTTTGTATGTTTCTGTTTAATAAGGGCTTAAATGTCATTTTGATTGAGGGTTTTAATAGCGAATTTTAGTTTTAGCCTTTCTCATGTCGCCGTGAAACCATATCTTGTTATGTCATCTTGCCGCTCGACGCTTGCCAAGTGCTTAAAGTGTATTTTTATAAAGTTTTGTTTCAGGGGTTGACACCTTAGGGCAAAAAAGGCAATTCTGTAGGCACTTCAACAAAAATGTTTTGATACGACGACAAGAATTTAAATGTTTAGCCTTAACCTAGTAGTAACCACCATTATTACAACCACCACGATTACCAGCGTGGGGGCAGGCTAAGCATACTCGAAAGAAATGATTTGAAATGACTAAGCCCGCTCCCCACCAAGGAGCGGGTTTTTTTGTTTCTGGGGCGCGGTACTAAGGAGAGAAGATGAAGGTAATGAAGTTCGGTGGTACCTCGCTGGCCAACTGGCAGAGGTTTAATAGTGCGGCGCAAATAGTCTTGGCTTCGGCCCAGGAGCAGCCGACGGCTGTGGTATTAAGCGCCCCGGCAACCGTGACCAACGGCTTGCTGGAGATGGTCGACCTGGCAGTGGCCGGAGATGATTTCTCTCCCGTATTGAGTCAGGTGCATGAGGTCTTTAAGACCCTCTATGCTCAGGCCGCTAGCGAGGTCTTGGGTTGTGAGCAGTCTACCGGTCTCGAAGCAGTTCTGGCCGCGCAGCTCAAGCACTGGCAAGACAAGCTACAAGGTGTGGTGTTATTGGGAGAATGTCCCGACTCCGTCCGCGCCGAGATAGTGGTTGGTGGCGAGCGTCTCTCGGCGGCGCTGATGGAGCAGTTGATGTTGGCGTCTGGCGTGTCGGCCAATCAACTGGTGCCGCAACAGCTATTTGTGGCCCATGGGCCTGTACTGGAATCGGTTGTCGATATCGAGTTGAGTAAGCAGCGTTTCGCCCAGCTTTCCCTCGATGCCCATCAGGTGTGGGTAATGCCTGGCTTTACGGCGGGTGACAAGGATGGCCGTGTGGTGACCCTTGGCCGTAACGGCTCAGATTATTCCGCGGCCGTGCTGTCGGCTTGTATCGACGCCAGCTGCTGCGAGATCTGGACAGATGTCGATGGCGTCTATAACACAGACCCTCGTGTCGTCGTCGATGCCAAGCTGCTGACTCAGCTGAGCTATCAGGAGGCGATGGAGCTGTCTTATTTCGGCGCCAAGGTGCTACATCCTAAGACTATTGCCCCTATCGCCCAGTATCATATCCCTTGTTATATACGAAACAGCTTCAATCCTCAGGCTCCCGGCACCTTAGTGTCCAATCAGGTGGATGAGACAGGCCTGAATGTTAAGGCTATCTCCAATCTCGATGACCAGACAATGTTCGATATCGCCGGTCCCGGCATGAAGGGCATGGTGGGTATGGCGAGTCGCACCCTGGGTGCCATCTCCCGCTCTGGTGTGTCAGTCTCCCTCATCACGCAAAGCTCTTCGGAATACAGCATCAGTTTCTGTGTGGCGACTCAAGATGCCGAGCGGGTACGGCTGGCGCTGGAACAGGAGTTTGAGCTGGAGCTGAAGAGCGAGATCCTCGAGCAGATAACCATGCGCCACAGCCTGGCTATCGTCTCCTTGATCGGTGACGGTATGCGCACCCACAAGGGGGTCGCCGGTAAGTTCTTCCAGGCCTTGGCCCAGGCCAATGTCAATATAGTGGCCATCGCTCAGGGCTCCTCCGAGCGCTCCATCTCGGCCGTCATCGAGTTGCCTAAGACCAAGCATGCCATCGCCGCCTGTCATCAGAGCTTCTTTGATGTGCAGCATTATCTGGATGTTTTCCTGGTGGGCTGCGGTAATGTGGGTGCCGGCCTGCTTGAGCAGATCAAGCAGCAGACTGAGATGTTGAAGGCTCAGCATATTACGGTGCGCGTCTGCGGCGTGGCCAACTCTCGCCAGATGCTGCTCGATGCCAAGGGAATAGATCTTAATCATTGGCAGGGACTGCTTGCCGACAGCCAACAGGCCTGCGACTTGGACAAGATGCTGGTCTGGGCCAAAGATCAGCAGCTACTTAACCCTGTGCTGGTGGATTGTACCTCTAACGAAGCGGTATCTGATCAATATGTTGCGGTAATGAACGCCGGCCTGCATGTGGTTACTCCAAACAAGAAGGCCAATACTCGCGACTATGACTACTACCGTGCCCTGAGACAGACGGCGCTGCATCAGCGTCGCCAGTTCCTCTATGAAACCACGGTTGGCGCCGGACTGCCGGTTATCGACAATCTGAAGAAGTTGTTGTTTGCCGGTGATAAGCTGCAGAAATTCAATGGCATTCTCTCGGGATCACTCTCCTACATCTTCGGTATGCTCGATGAGGGGATGAGTCTGTCGGAAGCGACATGTATCGCCCGTGAAAAATGTTTTACCGAGCCCGATCCCAGAGACGATCTGAGCGGCATGGACGTGGCAAGAAAGGTGCTGATCCTTGCTCGCGAGGTCGGCATGCAGATAGAGCTTAGCGATATCCAAGTGGAGTCTGTGCTGCCGAGTCATTTCGACGCCTCTGGCGATGTCGAGACCTTTATGGCGAACCTGAGTGCATTAGATGGCGAACTCGCTCAGCGCGTAAATAGTGCCAAGGCGGCGGGTAAGGTGCTGCGTTATGTGGGACAGATAGACGAGCTGGGCTGCCGGGTGAAGATTGCCGAGGTGGATGCCAAGGATCCTCTATACAGTGTCAAGGGGGGCGAGAACGCACTGGCCTTCTATAGTCGCTACTACCAGCCGATCCCATTCGTGCTGCGCGGTTATGGCGCGGGCACCGAGGTGACGGCGGCGGGCGTCTTCGCCGACCTGCTGAGAACCCTCAACTGGACACGGGAGATGGGCGTATGAGTTTAACGGTTTATGCGCCGGCCTCCATGGGCAATGTCGGGGTAGGCTTCGATCTGCTGGGCGCCGCCTTGGCGCCTGTGGATGGCAGTCTGCTCGGCGATCGCGTCGCCATTGAATCTGCGCCCCATGGCGTCTCGCTCAGTTTGGCCGGTCATTGGGCCGACAAACTACCGGCGGCCAGCGAAGAGAATATCGTCTACCAATGCGCGACCTTCTTTCTCGAGCAGCTTGGTAGCCGCGCCGGTGTTGCCATGATCTTAGAGAAGAATCTACCAGTGGGGAGTGGCCTTGGCTCCAGTGCCAGCTCTGTGGTCGCTGCCCTGTACGCCCTGAACGAGCATTTCGACAGGCCCTATGATAGTGGCGCCTTGCTAAGGCTGATGGGGGAGTTTGAGGGCAAGATCAGCGGCTCGGTCCACTATGACAATGTGGCGCCCTGTTACCTGGGCGGCATGCAGCTGATGCTGGATACCCCTAGCGCCGTGTGTCAGGACCTGCCCGTATTTAAAGACTGGTATTGGGTTGTGGCCTATCCGGGGATCTCCCTGTCGACAGCCAAGATGCGGGCACTGCTGCCGGCTCAGTATGATAAGTCTGTGGCGATTGATTTTGGCCGTTACCTGAGCGCATTCGTACATGCCAGTTACCGCCAGGATGCCAAGCTGGCCATCGAGGTATTAAAAGATGTGCTGGCCGAACCTTACCGTGCCTCAGAAATTCCCGGTTATGAGCAGGCGCGCGCGGCCTTAGACGAGCTCGGTATGGCCACGACGGGGATATCTGGCAGTGGCCCCACGCTATTCTCCGTGACCGACAACCTGGAGACGGCTAACAAGGCCAAGGCCTGGCTGGATGCGAACTATGTAACTTCCGGTGCAGGGTTTTCCCATATATGTCAAATCGATATGCTCGGCACGCGCCGTGTAGACGCAGAAATTTTAGATTAATAGGCGGATCAAGATGGAACTCTATAACTTAAAACACCCCTCACAGAAGGTTAGTTTTACTCAGGCGGTTAAGTTGGGCCTGGGGAAAGACCGTGGCCTGTTTTTCCCTGTCTCTATCCCAAGGCTAGATAATATCGATGCGCTGCTGGCGATGGACTTCGTCGAGCGCTCTAAGGCGATATTGGGTGCCTGGTTGGCCGATGAGTTGGGGCAGGAGCAGGTGGATTCTCTGGTAGAGCGGGCCTTTAATTTTGAGCTGCCGCTGACCAAGGCCGATGACAGACGTTTTTGTCTGGAGCTATTCCATGGCCCGACCCTGGCATTTAAAGATTTTGGCGCCCGCTTCATGGCCCAGTGCCTCAACAGTCTGGCCCAGGAAGATAAGCTCACCATTCTGACCGCCACCTCGGGTGACACGGGCGCCGCCGTGGCCGATGCCTTCTATGGGCTGGATAAGGTGCAGGTGGTGGTACTCTATCCAAAAGGCAAGATCAGCCTGTTACAGGAGAAGATGTTTACCACCCTGGGCGATAATATTCATACCGTGGCGGTGGAGAGTGATTTCGATGCCTGCCAGGATATGGTCAAGGCCGCCTTCGAAGACAGTGATGTGCGTGACGGCCTGCATCTTAACTCGGCCAACTCTATCAACATCAGCCGCTTGCTGGCGCAGGTCTGCTACTACTTCGAGGCGGTGGCCCAGTTTAAGCGCGCTAACCAAGGCGATCCTGTTATCGCCGTGCCAAGCGGTAACTTCGGTAACCTGACGGCAGGCCTATTTGCCAAGGCGATGGGGCTGCCGGTGAAGCGTTTCGTGGCGGCCACCAACAGTAACGACACCGTGCCGCGCTATCTGGCCGATGGTCAGTGGTCGCCTAAGGCGACGGTCGCGACCCTCTCTAATGCCATGGATGTGGCCGAGCCGAGCAATTGGCCCAGAGTCGAGACCATCATGGAGGCGATGAACTGGCCGCTGAGCGAGCTGGTGGGCGTCGGCCTATCCGAACAGGATACGGTGGAGGCGCTGGATGAACTCTATCGTGGCGGTTATCTGTCTGAGCCTCACGCGGCGATTGCGGCTAAGGCGCTGTCGTTAACCATGTCCGCCGATGAGCAGGGGATTTTCCTCGGTACGGCCCATCCGGCCAAGTTTAAAGAGGTGGTGGAGCAGGCGCTGGCTATCGAACTCGAGCTGCCGTCTGAGCTGCAAGCGGTGAAAGACAAGCCAATTTTGTCGGCTGAACTACCCGCGGATTTTGCCCGCCTCAAGGCCCACCTGTTTGAGACCTTAGCTTAGTCTCTGTCTGGTTATTCATGCTTATCAGCCAAGGCGATGATGCCTTGGCTTTTTTATGCCCGCAGAGATCTGCTTTATCTTTTAGCGCTGCTTTTTATTTCAACACAGTTGTTTCAATTTAGTTGTTTAAAAGCAGGGGCTACTAACTTTAGCGCCGTTTCTTATTAGCATTACCAGCAAGGCGCTTGCATAGAATCGCGTCAATTACCTAGGTTGCCAAATGTATCAATAGGCTTGAATCCGGCGTGATGGTTATCACAACCAAGCTCTGCTAAATAACTTATCTTAAGCCCCTTTTTCTTTAGCCGTTATTTGATAGGGCCGTGACGTGTTGCAACTCAGAGTGATTTTTATTGGCCTCAGTCTTCTTACCGCCTGTGCCGCCGACGAGCCACAGCTCTATTCACGAATCAATGAGGCCTATGATTTTGAGGTGACCCATTGTGATAGCTTCGCCATGGTGACGGGTATAGGCAGAGGGGAGGCGCCGCTGAGGGCGGCGCAGCAAGATGCCAAGCAGCAAGGCGAGGCCCTGCAGGGCACTCATATCGTCTGGTTGCAGGAAGATCACTTCGATGCGGATAACCGTGTCAGGGTGATTGCCGTGGTCTACAAGTGCCTGCTTTAGCGTGTCTGGCTACGCAGCCAGTTGATCTCTTGGGGCCAGATCTCAGGCTCTATCGTCTCTAATATGAGTGGGATCTGCCTGGTTGCCGGATGTTTCATGATATAGCTGAAGGCATCCATCCCTATATAACCGGCGCCGAGGGAATGATGGCGGTCGACCCGGCTGTTGAGCTGTGTCTTGCTGTCGTTGAGGTGCATAGCCTTAAGGTAATGGTTACCCACTATGGCATCAAATTGAGCAAAACTCGCTTCACAAGCTTCAAGGGTGGTTAAATCGTAGCCGGCGGCAAACATGTGGCAGGTGTCGATACAGACACCGACCCGGCTCTTATCTTCTACCTTGTCGATGATCTGCGCCAGCTGCTCAAAGCAATGGCCCAGGTTTGATCCCTGACCCGCGGTGTTTTCTATGATGGCACTGACCCCTTGAGTCTTGTCCAGTGCCAGGTTGATCGACTCGCTGATGCGGGCTAGGCACTCGTCTATGCTTATCTTGTTGAGATGACTGCCGGGATGAAAGTTGAGCAGAGTTAACCCCATCTGCTCACAGCGCTGCATCTCGTCGAGAAAGGCCTCTCGAGAGCGTTCTAGCTGCGCCTGATCGGGGTGGCCGAGATTAATCAGGTAGCTGTCGTGGGGCAGAATCGCATCGGGGGGAATATTGGCCTGCTCACAGTTGGCCTTGAAGGCTTCAATCTGCGAAGGGCAGAGCGGCGCCCCCTGCCAGCGTCTCTGATTTTTGGTGAACAGGGCAAAGGCATTGGCACCAATTTTCTGCGCGTTCAGCGGCGCATTGGCGATACCGCCGGCGGCGCTGACATGGGCACCGACCCAATGAGTCTCTAACATTCTTCCTCACTAATTTCCAACAAGTTTATAAATTATCTCGGTATTTTGAGCGATTTTCCTAGGCTGGACTATGCTCAATGAAAGGCTAAAAGCCTTATATCATCAATTCTCAATAGTGGAATGGACTCTAGCGTGTTTAAGGATCTCTCTCAATCTGAATTTATGGAGTTTGGCCCGGCGTTGATCGCCCAGCTGGGCAAGTTGCAGGGACAGTTTATTCGTGGCGACGACGTGCTCTTGCCTTTGTGTCGTGTCCTGGCCGACAGCAGCGGCGCAGAATCTGTGATGATCTTGTCTCATCGTCTGCTGGCCTGTGATGAGATGCCGGCCGATGTTACCTGCTGGTGCCGTGACTCGATGCGTTATATCACCCTGTGGCGGCAGGTGAAGGATTGGCCTATGCTAGATGGCCAGCGGGGCGCACACCTGTGGCAACGTTTCGTCGTTTGGCCCATAGAGGGGCAGGATGTCAACATCTTCTTCTATCGTCCAAGCAAGGGCTGGCTGTCGTTTCTCACTTCCTATCAGCCTTTTATCGCCGACAGTGTCAGCGGTATGTTGCAGCAGCAGTGTCAGGATTGGCAGCAGAGCCGTAACGCCCAGATCATCAAGTCTATCGACACCCAGATGTACCAGTCTATCGTCAGTAACAGTGAGGATATGATAGTGGTCGCCTCGCGGGAGAAGGGGATGGCGCCGGTGATCATGTACGCCAATGCGGCTGCAACCGCCATCAGCCAATACCCGCGCAGCCAGCTCATCGGTAAGTCGATCGAGCTCTTTTTCGGCGATCAGGATGAGCAGGCGCAGGAGCTGCTGGAGGCGATCGAGCTGCGTCTGGAATTTACCGGTGAGCTGGTCTGCTCTACCGCCACCGGGGAGAAGGTGATCCTGCATACCCATCTAATTGCCCTAAACGAGCAGTATGAAGATGGCAGCTTGTTTACCCTGGTGGGGAGGGACATTACTGAGCAGAAGCTGATGCAAAATACCATGGCCCGCACCCAGAAGATGCAGGCTATGGGGCAGTTGGTGGGTGGTGTGGCCCACGATTTCAACAATATCTTAGGTGTGCTAAAGGGCAACCTGGAGTTGATGGAGCTTAAGGGCAAGGATGATTCCATCGCCCGCTATCTGGCGACGGCGCTCAAGGCCTGTCAGCGGGGAACCGACCTGACTAGGCGCCTGTTGCAGTTTTCCCGTCAGGAGCAATTTAGCGCCCAGTCGTTGCAGGTCAATGAGGTGCTGCAGAGCCTGGAGGAGCTGCTGGAGAAGTCGTTGACCACCCAGGTGAGCCTCAACATTCAGCCGCAGCCATCGATGCGGGATATCTGCGTCGATCGTGGTGACCTCGAGGATGCCCTGATCAACCTGGTGCTGAACGCCAAGGATGCCATGCATGGGGAAGGGCAGATCACCATAGCGACCGGTGAGCAGTATCTCTCGGGTTATCTTCCCGGGGTGGGCAATACCGTCAGCACGGATAACCGGGATTATGTGTGGGTGTCGGTGAGCGATCAGGGCGGAGGGATCCCAGACAAGTTGCTGGATAAGATCTTCGAGCCCTTCTTTACCACCAAAGATAAGAGCAAGGGCACAGGGCTGGGCCTCTCTATGGTGTATGGCTTCGTCAAGCGTTCCAACGGCTACATGAGCATCATGCACACGGGCGCCGAAGGCACTGAGATCCGCCTGTGGTTTCCGGCCATCAAGCCAGTCGAGCGGCAGATTGAGCGCCAGCGAAGCCCTATGGCCTATCCAAGGGTCGCGCGCCCCATCAAGGTGCTTATCGTCGACGATGAGCCGGATCTGCTGGAGGTGCTTTGCGATTACTGCCAGATGATGGGGATGGAGGTACTGGCCTATACGGATCCTTTGCTGGTCAGGGAGCAGTTCAGGGGGGGCATAGATAGCATAGACCTCATCATCTCAGATCTCTTGATGCCGGGCGGCATTAACGGTTACGAGTTGGTGACCGATCTGAGCGTACATCGAACGATTCCTGTGCTGTTGATCTCTGGCTATGTTGGTGATGTGGGCATCAGTAGTCGGGAAGATCTCCCTTTTCAGGTATTGCAGAAACCCTTCGATATCCATGCCTTCGTGCACGGACTCGAGGAGGTTGGCGTTGAGTTTTTACAAGGAGGGTTGCGATGAACAACATGGAAATATGGGTGGTCGATGACGATAGGGATTACTGCGAGCTGATTGTCGAGATGTTGCAAGACGAGTTTAAGGTAAGCCCCTTCTATGGTGCGACTGAGTTTCGATCGGCCCTGCGGGAGATGACTCCTGACCTGCTGCTGATGGACATCAATCTGCCCGATACCGATGGCATCACCCTCTGTCGAGAGTTGCAGGAAACAAACCAGGAGATAGCCGTACTCTTTGTCTCTGGGATGAATACTCTGGAGGAGCGGCTCAAGGCCTATGAGGTGAATGCAGTCGATTTCATCGCCAAGCCCTTCGAACTCAAAGAATTGCTGGCTAAGGTCCATAGCGTCGCCCATTATGTGATGAAGCAGCGGGAGCTGATCCAGGCGGAGTCAGTCTCCCGCAACATGGCCTTTCAGTCGATGACCGAGTCGTCTCAATATGGCTGTGTGCTGCAGTTTTTCCGTCAATGTTTTCTCTGCAACGATCATCAGACCCTGGCCGATGCCTTCTTCGAGCTGATGCAGCAGCTCAATCTTAATACTTGCCTGGAGATACGTGGGGAAAGCGTGGAGTATTTTGCCCCTAGTCACGCCGCGATCAGTCCAATCGAAGCGAATATTCTCGAGCTGCTGGACAAACATGGTCGCCTGTATGACTTTGGTTGCCGCACCATATGTAACGACAAGCATGTCTCCTTCTTGATCAAGAACATGCCGATAAACGACGAGATTCTCTACGGTAGGTTGAGAGACATTATCGCCGTAGTGGTCGAAGGACTGGAGGCTAGGGTGTTGGATATTAGTCGTCAACAGACGCTGACACAGGTGTTTGTCGACATAGAGACTCTGATAGGAGACATCAACCTAGCGACCCGAGAACATGATGAAAAATTCAGTGCGGCCCTCATTAATATGACCACTGAGATACGGGGCAGCTTCCATGTTTTGGATATGACCATAGAGCAGGAAGATTATTTCACGGCGCTCATCGAGCGTAACTTAAAGGAGGTGAAATCTGCCTCGCAGGCCTTTATTCGTCTACAGTCGGCCCTGGCTAAGGTGATGGATGTCTTGGGGGGAAGCGTATCTTAAGTGACTATTTTATGTTCATTTTTCTTGATCTGAGTCACGTCATCATGACGGGTTACATATTAGTGTGAGTAAAAGTTCAACAATTTACTATAGTAACTAGAGGCGTCTAGAAGGTTGGAGGTGACGATGTTAGCGAGACTTCATAATGACCATAAACATATCGCGATACTGTTAAATATTCTCAAAAATAAGCAGCAGAAGTTGCAAAATGGCGAGGCCGTCAACTTTAATCTGATCCGAGATATCGTCGAATATATGCAGAGCTATGCCGAGCATAGCCATCACCCGGTCGAGGATCTGATCAACGAATTTTATATTCAGACCCATCCACAGGAGGCCCTAGAAAAGCAGTTGGGCGAAGAGCATCACAGCCTGATCGAGAGTTCTACCAACCTGATGTCTACCCTAAACCTTATCCTAAGTGATGTTCCTGTACAGAATGAAACCTTGAGCCAAGCCCTAAAAGAGTATGTAGAGGCGCAGCGCAATCACATGATGTATGAAGAGGCTAAGCTGTTCCCTATCTGGCAGGCCGGTATGACAGAGGCTCAGTGGCAGGAGGTGGCTGACAGGTGCAAAGAGAGGCTGATCAGCGATCCCTTGTTCAGCGATGACGACAACCTACTCTTCGAGGAGTTAAAAGAATATCTGGTTAAGGCCGAAGAGTGACAACTAGCGACTCATAAACAATAAAAATAGCGCCTTAGGCGCTATTTTTATTGTTGTTTTTACATCAGAAGGTTATCTAAGTCGTATTCGAAACTGCTGTCGATATCCTGAAGCTCTTTAATCAAACGCTGTTTCTCTTTGATAGCCTCTATCTCGCGCCATTTTCGCTTCTTGCTGGAGCTTCGCGAACGACTGTTGGGTCTTTCAATGACGGTATCATCTAGCGCACTACCATAATCTAAGCGATTCATGGCAACCTCCTGTTGTTGTATTTTTTCTCAACAATTAAATATCACACTTCCAATTTATGGTGCAAGAAAAATGTTTCAATAATGTTAAGTCTGGGTGAATCATTTATGGCGCAGGAGGTGATTTTTTGCCCCTAGTATGGGCTAAAGATGGGGCTTGCTGGTGGATGTTGCTGCAAATAATAAAAAAGCCAGTGAAAACTGGCTTTTTTATGGATTAACGCTTGGTGGGCTTAGATATGGCCGCGTCTAAAGTGATTGATGAGGGCATTGCTGGAGGCATCCAGCGCCTTAGCCTCTTCATCGCTCTGCAGACGTGCGAGCACATCATTACCTAGGGTCTTACCCAACTCGACGCCCCACTGGTCGAAGGAGTTGATGTCCCAAAGTGCGCCTTGAACGAAGGTTCTATGCTCGTACAGGGCGATCAGGGCACCGAGTGTTTCCGGTGTCAGCTTGTCCATCAACAGTGTGTTGCTTGGCTTGTTGCCATCCATCACCTTGTGCTTAGCGATCAGCGTCTTCGCTTCCTGGCTTAGCGAGCTGCCGTCGAGTTCGGCGAGAGCCTCTTCGAAGGTTCTGCCTTGCATCAGGGCCTGGGTCTGGCCAAAACAGTTAGAGGCCAGCTGTACATGATGTTCGCCGAGCGGGTTATGGCTCTGCAGTGGCAGAATAAAGTCGGCCGGTATCAGTGCCGTGCCTTGGTGCAGCAACTGATGATAGGCGTGTTGGCCATTGGTGCCTTCGCCGCCCCAGATCACCGGGCCGGTTGTATGCTCGACCCTGTCGCCATCGAGGGTGACAGACTTACCATTACTCTCCATATCCAGCTGTTGGAAGTAGGCTGGTAGTCCTCTGAGGTAGTGATCATAGGTCAATACCACGTGAGACTGCGCCTGATAGAAGTTGCCATAGAGCAGGGAAAACAGCCCCATGATCACCGGCATATTCTGCTCGAGAGGCGCCTCGACAAAATGTTTGTCCATCGACTTGGCACCGGCCAATAGCTGGTAGAAGTTGTCCATGCCGATTAACAGGGCGATAGGCAGACCGATCGCCGACCAGAGTGAATAGCGGCCGCCCACCCAATCCCACATAGGGAAGATATTGTCCGCATCCATGCCAAACTCAGTCGCCTTGGCCACGTTTGAGGTCACGGCCACAAAGTGCTTGGCGATATCCGCTTGGGTGCCGCCATTTTCCAGGAACCAGGCCTTGGCACTCAGGGTGTTAGTCAGTGTCTCTTGAGTGCCGAAAGACTTAGACGACATCACGAATAGTGTGGTCTCGGGATCGACCAGGCGTAGCTTCTCACACAGCGAGGTGGCATCGACGTTGGCGACGAAGTGACACTTGAGCGCCGGGTTCCAGTATGGGCGCAGGGCCTGGGTGACTATCTTAGGTCCGAGGAAGGAGCCACCGATACCTATGCTGACGATATCCGTGATCGCCTTACCCGTGTAGCCCTTCCACTCGCCGGAGGTGACATCCTCGACAAACTTGGCCATCTTGGCCTGGGTCTGTTTTACCTCTGGGACTATGTTGTGGCCATCGACCAGGATGACTTCGTCTGCCTCGGCCCTGAGGGCGGTATGCAGTACGGCGCGTTTTTCGGTGTTGTTGATGATCTCACCGTTAAACATGGCGCTGATCTTATCGCTTAGACTGGCAGATTTAGCCAGTTTAAATAGCTGCTCAAGCGTCTGCTCATCCGCCCGGTTTTTGGAGTAATCCAGAAGTAAACCACAGGCAGACAGCGACATCTTGTCGAAGCGCTGGGGGTCGGCATCAAATAGGGCGCGCATGTGCGGTAGCTGAGCCGTTTGAGCCTCAAGCTGTTTCCACGCGTCTTGCTGAGTAAGCTTAGTCATGACGTTGGTTACCTTTAGGCTTCGAGTTCTGCTTTTAGCATGTCTTCAAGTTTGCCCTGATCGATGGCAAAGTTACGGATACCTTCGGCAAGCTTCTCAACCGCCATAGGATCTTGGTTGAACTCCCAACGGAACTCGGCTTCGCTCAGCGCTGCGCCTGGCGCGACCACTTCGCTGGCTGCTTGCAGCTTTTGCACCACAGGGGTGTCACTGTTGGCCATCTCTTCTAGTAGCGCAGGGCCGATAGTCAGGCGGTCACAGCCCGCCAGCTCGATGATCTCGCCCGTGTTGCGGAAGCTGGCGCCCATCACAACCGTCTTGTAGCCGTGACGCTTGTAGTAGTTGTAGATGTTAGTGACAGAGATGACACCTGGATCCTCTTCGGCGCTGTACTCCAGGCCTGTGTCTTTCTTATACCAGTCGAGAATACGACCAACGAAAGGTGAGATCAGGAAAACGCCTGCTTCGGCACAGGCTCGGGCCTGAGCGAAACAGAACAGTAGCGTCAGGTTACAGTTGATGCCTTCTTTTTCCAGCTCTTTGGCGGCGCAGATCCCTTCCCAGGTTGAGGCCAACTTGATCAGGATACGAGACTTGTCGATGCCGGCCTCTTCATAAAGCTTGATCAGCTTATGGGCCTTCTCGATAGAGCCTGCCTTATCGAATGAGAGGCGAGCGTCTACCTCTGTCGAGATACGGCCCGGAACGATCTTAAGGATCTCTAAACCGATATTGACCGCCAGCTTGTCACCGGCATCTTCAATTTGCTGCGCCAGATCGTCACTCTGTGACTTGGCCCATTCGATGGCATTGGCAATCAGGTGCTTGTATTCAGGAATTTGAGCTGCTTTGAGGATAAGAGAGGGGTTAGTGGTAGCGTCTTGTGGTTGATAACGCTTGATGGCTTCGATGTCGCCGGTATCGGCAACTATGGTGGTGATAGATTTGAATTGCTCGAGTGTATTAGCCATGAAAATTACATCCTTCTTAAGAAGCAGCTTAAGTGTGTGGTTTACTAACGGCTATTAGACGCGATTTTGCCGATATTTCCAACCATGAATGAAAAAAAATTACAGAAAAGTTGCTAAATATCAGTAAAAGGCATTTTAACCGTCGCCGATTAGTGAGACTGACGTTTGTGCTAAACGGACTTAGAGTATAACCATTAAATTATGACAGGAAAAAAAATCGCTGCCTGGGCAGCGATTTTTTCGTGAGGTCGATCATTAAGTTAATCGTAATGACTTACTTTAAAATCGCTTCTTTACGCACGCCGGTCACGTGGGCTTCGATGCGACGGTTAGCCTTGTTGGCTTCGGCGCTTTTACCCTCGATCAGCGGCTGAGTGATACCGTAACCTTTAGCGCTGACGCGATCTTGGCTGATACCGTACTTGCTGACCAGTAGCTCGGCAACGGCGTTGGCACGACGCTCAGACAGCTTCATGTTGTAGTCTGGGTTACCTACATTAGAGGCGTGACCACCGATCAACACGGTTGCGCGTGGGTTTTTATTCATGTAGTTGGCCAGCTTCTCGATTTGACCATAAGACGCAGAGTTCACCACGGCTGAGTCGTTGGCAAAGCGAATTGAACCCAGTTCATGCTTCTCGGTGACTTCGCGGTAAAGCGTACAACCGCTGGCATCAACCTTGTGGTTGCTAGGCGTGTTGGCGCACTGGTCTTTGTCGTCAGTTACGCCGTCGTTGTCTGAATCTTTTGGCGCGGCAACGACAGGGGCTGCGACGGGAGCCGGAGTAGAGGCTGCGCGGCCGAAGCGGTAGCTTAGCTCAAGACCCCAGTAGTTGCTTTCCATGTTAAGTGTGTTCCACTTGTCTTCGTCGAGATTCTCATAACGACGATACTTGGCTTGCAGTTTAAGATTATCGGTAAAGTTGTAGCCGATACCCGCCCCGAAGTAGGGGGCAACGCCGCTGTCGCTGTAGTACTCGCTACCCCACTGTTTATTGTTTGATAGCAGGTAGTTCATTGCACCGGCTTCGGCAGACAGGCTCCAACGGTCGGCAATTGGCCAGAAACCGACGAGACCGAGTGTCATACCGCGAGCACCGACGTCGTTCATCTTGTTGGCATAGTCGACCCACTCGGCACGGCCAAGGTCGCGATAGCCTAGCTCGACACCGAAATAGTCGTTAAAGAGGTAACCACCAAATACATCCCAAGCATACGGATCGTCTTCACCACACTGTTTCATGGTCTTCTGATCGCAGTTAGGCTCGTAGTTATTTACGCCTAAACCGCCACCGACGTACCAAGGGGTGAGTTCTTGTGCCGCATTGGCTGCAAATGGAAGCATTGATGTAAGCAGAATAGCTTTCAATGTGTTGTTCATCATTTTCCAATTCCTTTGTTTTACTATCTTCCCCCATGCTGTTTTTATCCTGTAAAAACATGCCAGCACTTTGTGGGGGGACTCCTTTGGTATTATCGCTAGCCTCAGTATTATCTTACGTGAATATAGAAATTGCTATGTATGTCGGACTGTTTTTTTAGGATTAATGGTTAAATGGCAATAAAAAAGGCGTTTCCGCTAGGAATCGCCTTTTTATCAGTAGAATAATTAACGTAGAGTTAATCTAATCTTAACGTGTCCACACCCAGTTTTCGATGTTTTCAGGGTCGACACCGTTTGCCTTGATGTAGTTACGGTGGTCAACCAGACGCTGCAGCATGTCAGTAGTGATGGCAACGTGTTGTGTCTCGTCGATCACACCTTGTTGGAATAGCTTGTACGCCATATCGATAACCAGGTGGTAGCGAGAAGTACCGTTACGTACACCCATGTCGAATGGTGTTGTGGTTGAACCTTCCTCTTCATAGCCCTTGATGCGGAATCTGTGGCTACCCTTGTAATCGAATACCAGCTTCTTGATGGTGTTTGGATAACCATGATAGTTGAAGACCACACCCTTATCGGCGGTGAAGATCTCGTCCATCATCCAAGGCTTGCTTTGGAACTTACGGCTACCCAGGCCGCTGCTGCTTAGCTCGGTTACGCTGACGAAGCGTACGCGGACTCTTGGCAGTAGTTCACGTAGGATGACTAGAGAAGCCATACATTCCTGAGTGACATAGTCACCACAACCTGCCAGAACCACGTCTGGGTTTTCGTCAGAGGCGAAATCCCACACCATGACACCGTCTTTAGCCTGTTGACGGGCTTCGTCCAGTGTTAGCCATTGTGGCAGCTCTTTCTTACCGGCGGCGATGATGTTGAGTTTATCGCGATCGGCGAAGGCACGCTCGGTGTAAACCAGTGTCGTGTTGGCATCGGCAGGTAGATAGGCCGAGATGATCTCTGGATGCTTCTCAAGCATGGCCCCTAGGAAAGAAGGGTTCTGGTGAGAGTAACCGTTGTGATCCTGGCGCTCCAGCAGTGAAGAGAGCACTACGTTGCAAGACGGAACCGGCTTACGGAAGTGTACGCCTTGGCTAGCATAGACATACTTACAGTATTGGTCGGCCATTGAAGAGACCACTTGTGAGAAGGATTCATAAGTGGGGAACATGCCGTGGCGACCTGTCACTGTGTAGCCGTGTAGCATACCGAATAACAGGTTTTCAGATAGCAGCTCGAGTACGCGACCGTCGCGAGACATATCTTCGTCCCAGCTCTCGATAGGCCATTGCCATGCACGATCAGTCTCTTCAAACACAGCTTGTAGCTGGTTAGAGTAAGTTTCGTCAGGGCTGAAGATACGTAGGTTGCGTTGGTCTCTGTTGAGCTTGAACGCATCACGCATCCATTGACCCATCTTCAGCATAGAGTAACCGCGCTGGCCTCTAGGTGTTTCTGCGCCGTAGGCCAGATCTTCCAGCTTAGGATTGTTCAGTGAGCGCACCACTTCGCCACCATAGCTCAGGTGTTGACGGCCACAGCAAAGCTCTTTTGGTGGGAGCAAAGACTGAATGTCTTTGTCGAATACAATTTGGTTTTGCTCGTTGATGCTATAGAGTTCGTTGAACTTGTAGCTGGCAAGCCATTGATCCAACGCGTCAAGGTGCTGCTTGTCTTTGGCACACTTGTTAACGATCACCTGGTGAGAGTCACAGTTACCTTCTAGCTTCTTACCATTGTCTTCGGCAACGCCTGTCCAACCTTTCGCGGTGCGCATCAGAATCACTGGCCAGCGAGGCTTAACGATATCTTCGCCGTTACGTGCCTTAGTCTGAATGGCTTCGATCATCGCATAGGATTCATCCATCGCCTTGGTCATCTGCACGTAGACATCTTCTTCAAGATCGCTATCGACAATGATTGGGTGGTAGCCAAGGCCTTTGAATTCCAGTTCAAGTTCTTCGTGGCTCATACGTCCCATACGGGTTGGGCCAGAGATCTTGTAACCATTGATGTGGACGATTGGCAGTACGGCACCGTTGTTGGCAGGAGAAACCAGACGGTTAGCGTACCAAGAGGCAGCCAGTGGGCCGGTTTCAGATTCGCCGTCGCCGATTAGCACGGTAGCGATTAGGTCAGGGTTATCCAGCACAGCACCCCAAGCAACTGAGAGTGAGTAGCCTAACTCACCACCTTCAAGGATCTGACCCGGTGCTTCTGGGTTAGCGTGAGAAGGGTAGCCATAGGCCGCTGAAAATTTCTTACAGATATCTTCGATACCAGTCTCGTTGTATGGAATCGTCTCTGGGTAGAAATGACTCAAAGATCCTTCCATAAACAGGTTAGCTTGTACGGCTGGGAAGCCATGGCCTGGGCCGACAAGGTAGAGGAAAGGACGATTGGTTTTCTTGATGAGACGGTTGACGTTGGCGTAGACGAAGTTGATACCTGGACAAGTACCCCAGTGCCCTAGCAGTCTGGGTTTGATGTCGCTATGTTCTAGCGGACGCTTGTGCAGTACGTTCTGCTTCAAGTAGATTTGCGAGGTGGCCAGGAAGTTGGTCGCTCTTACAAATTTCTTTAGTGCGGTGATCTCTTGCTGTTGTGACATAAATAACCCCATTTATAGTAAGCAATAAGTTAATCAAAGCTCATGTGAGGCACTATATTTGTAATTTTATTACAAAAATGTGTTCGATATCTTATTTTTGAAAAGTCATTAAATTTGCAGGATGTTAAATTTTTGGTGGTAAACACCCTGTTAGTTACGTTAATACAGTAGCTTATTTGTGTCTTATTGCGTGATGCCAATGTCATGTAAATGGGTAAGTGTGATCTATATCACGTGGTGCTTTTTTGATGGTATGCTATTTTGGCGTGTCGAATCCGGCAGGCATGGTGTTTTGGCATCATGAAAGGATAATTCGAAAAGATAATCCTGCCGAAAATATTCGATCAAATTGGGAAGGAAATTCAACAAAGATGGCGGCTCGTTTGCTCATGCTGCCATAAACGTCCTAAGGGTTATAGAAGTTCTATGTTTGAATCTGTATTAAATTTAGTCGATTCGACTATCAACGCGGTAAACGGCATGCTGTGGGGAAGCGTGTTGATTTACGTGCTGGTCGCTGCGGGCGTATTGTTTACTTTGAGATTGGGTTTTATCCAATTACGTATGTTTGGTCATGGCAGCAAGCTTGTACTGCAAGGCCGTGAGAAGACCAATGGCATTTCTTCATTCCAGGTATTTTGTACCTCGATGGCGGCAAGAGTTGGTACCGGCAACATGGCCGGTGTTGCCGTGGCTATCACTGTCGGTGGCGCCGGTGCCGTGTTCTGGATGTGGCTTATCGCCCTGCTGGGGATGGCAACCGCCTTCATCGAGTCGACCCTGGCACAGGTATACAAGGTGAAAGACAGCGAAGGTCAGTATCGTGGTGGCCCAGCTTATTATATGGAGCAAGGCCTGGGCAAACGCTGGATGGGTTCGCTATTTTCTGTGTTGCTGATCATCGCCTTCGGTTTTGCCTTTAATGCCGCCCAGGCGAACACCATGACAGATGCGTTAAACAATGCCTTCGGTTTCGATAAGACCATGGTGGGATTAGTGATAGTGGCCGTTGCGGCCTATATCATCAGTGGTGGCCTGAAGAAAGTCGCTAAGGTTTCAGAGCTTATTGTACCCGTGATGGCGGTGGCTTATCTGGCGATTGCGCTGGTTGTGCTGGTGATGAATCTGGATCAGGTGCCTGCGGCCCTTGCCTATATCGTTAAGAGTGCCTTCGGTTGGGAAGAAGCCGCCGGTGGCGCCATGGGCGCCATGATGGCCGGTATCGCCAGGGGACTTTTCTCTAACGAAGCAGGTATGGGAAGTGCGGCTAATATCGCGGCTTCGGCCTCGCCAAACCCTAATCACCCAGCCTCACAAGGCTTCGTGCAGATGATAGGCGTGTTTGTCGATACTATAGTCATCTGTAGTGCCACCGCGGCCATCATCTTGCTGTCGGGCGTGCTGGATGCGCCGGGTGAGCAGAAGGGCATCGGCTTGCTGCAGTTGGCGTTGACCAACGAGGTAGGCGGTTGGGCAGCCTATTTTGTTGCCTTTGCCATCATACTATTTTGTTTCTCCTCCATCATCGCCAACTACAGCTATGCAGAGAGCAATATCCTGTTCCTGAGTAAGAGCAAGAAGGTGCTTTATAGCTTCCGCGCCTTGGTATTGGCCATGGTTATGGCGGGATCTGTGGCTTCCCTGCAGCTGGTGTGGAACTTTGCCGATGTCTCCATGGGTTTGATGGCACTGGTTAATATTGCCGCCATCGTCATGCTCTCTAAGGTGGCCTTTGCGGTGATCAAAGATTATGAAGTGCAGTTAAAGGCGGGTAAGGTGCCTACCTTCGATGCAGCCCACTTCCCAGGGCTCAACGGCCTGGATGAGAAGATCTGGAAGGGTAAGCCCACCGCAGGCGTATTGGCTAAAGAGGAAGGCGAGTCGGTTGCCGTACCTGAGGTGTAGCTGAACTCACAGGGTTAATCGCGACTCTCTATTAGTTCCATCTAAAAAACCACGCTCTAAGGGCGTGGTTTTTTACTGTCTGCGTCAGTATGATAGACACCTCGCTCAATGTTAAAAATAAAGGATAATTTATGCTGATCTTAGTCTCTCCGGCTAAAACCCTGGATTATGAAACACCAGCAAGTACCCAAACCTTTACCATGCCTGCACTGCTCAAGCACAGTGAGGAGTTGATAAAGGTGTGTCGAGAGCTAACACCAGCAGATATAGCGTCTTTGATGAAAGTCAGCGATAAGATTGCCGGGCTCAATGCCGCACGATTCGCACAGTGGAATCGAGACTTTAGCCTGGAGAATGCCAAGCAGGCGCTGTTTGCCTTTCGTGGTGATGTCTATACGGGCCTAGATGCCGACACCCTGTCTGAGGCGAGTCTGGAGCGTGCCCAGCAGCATCTGCGTATTCTTTCGGGACTCTACGGCCTGTTGCGCCCACTGGACCTGATGCAGGCCTACCGTCTGGAGATGGGCACTAAGCTGGCCAATGACCGAGGGGCCAATCTATACCAGTTTTGGGGAGATATAATCACCGAAGAGGTTAACAAGGCACTGGCCGAGCAGGGGGATGACATACTGGTCAATCTGGCATCCAACGAATATTTCAAGTCGGTTAAGCCAAAGCAGGTTCAGGGGCAGGTGATCACACCAATCTTCAAGGATAAGAAGAATGGTCAGTATAAGGTAATTAGCTTCTTCGCCAAGAAGGCTCGCGGCATGATGGTGCGCTACATGCTTGATAATCAGGTGAATCGCTACGAAGAGCTGCTTAAGTTCGATACAGCGGGCTATTACTACAGTGAGGCCGACTCGAGTATTAACGAGCCAGTGTTCTTGCGAGAAGAGCAAGCTTAAACCCAGCAGCCTGTAACAGATTTGGTCTAAGAAGGAAAAAAAGCAGCCATAGAAGCTGCTTTTTTCATATTAAGTCTGCGTAAGTTGGTTAGCTATCACTTACTTGGCATGACCTTTTTGGCTTTAGGCGTTAAAGGTCTAAGTTCAATCTCTGATTGCGCCATGAGATAAGCAAACTGGGCGTAGGCGGCCGCATTTTGTGCCAGCGCCTCAGGATCTATCTTGTCCAGGGTATCGTTTGGTGTGTGATGGTAGTCGAAATAGTCGCTGCCATCTTGCCTCAGTGACGCAACGGGTACGCCATAGTCTGGCAGCATGGAGACATCTGGTCCGCCTGAGGCCTTGTTGTTGCCAGGCGCTACACCATTATCCTGCATAGATACAGTGTGAGCCTGCACGGAGTCGAAGGCCTTGTCGGCGACGTTAAAGTCGATCTGGTAGATGCGCCCCGCGCCGAAGTCCGATTCGGCCGCAATATAGTGTTTTGCCAGCTCCCCTTGATGGCCTTTGGCGTAGCTCTTACCGCCTATTAACCCCAGTTCTTCGGCTGCGTAGAGCACCACACGAACCGTGCGGGCAGGCTTAACGGGTAGCTGAGCGATATAATGGCCTGCTGCGGTGACGATGGCCACTCCTGCGCCGTCATCGATGGCGCCGGTGCCTTCGTCCCAAGAGTCCAGGTGAGCGCCGATGAGCACTATCTCATCGGGTTTACTGCTGCCGGTAACCTCGGCAATGACATTGTAGGAAGTGGCATAGCCGAGGTTCTTAGGGCTCATCTCAAGATGCAATACCACATTGGGGTCGCGCTTTAGCATCAGGGTGACGAGATCGGCGTCAGGATTTGACATGGCGGCGGCTGGGATCTTATCCACGCCATCCTTGTAACGCATCATGCCGGTATGGGCCATTCTGTCATGGTCAGTACCGATAGAGCGGATCACTATGGCGAGTGCGCCTTTCTCTGCCGCCGCGATGGCGCCTCGTGAACGCCCACCCACCGTCATGCCATAGCCTTTGCCCGTCTTGAATCTAGGGGTGATGTGATCGATAAAGACTATCTTGCCGGTAACCAGGCTAGGATCGGCTTGTTTAAGTGCATCTAAGGTCTCGAAACGGACCACGGGGGCACTAATGCCTTCTTCTGGTGTGCCGACACTGCCCCCCAGGGCGGTGATCACCAATGGCTGAGCATAAGGGGAGACGATATTGGCTTTGGCTTCTCCACGCTGCCACACGGGCACCTGTACGGCTTCCTTGTAGACCTTATCAAAACCCAGTGAGCCGAGCTTCTTCTCGGCCCACTCTACGGCGACCAAGTCTTTGTCGCTGCCCGCGAGCCTTGGACCAACCTCGACCGTGAGAGATTCGACGATATCGTAGGCCAGACTCGAAGAGAGTGCTTGCTCTTGTAGCTGGGCGCTAACGCTTTGATTTGTGTCTGTTGCTGCCGCATCTTGACAGGCCACTAGAGCGCTGAAAAAGAGCGTGGATAGGAGGATGAGAGGGGAGCTTTTCATGAGTTTCCTTTATTTTTATTACGTATGTCCCATTTTTGAAAACAATCTAGCAAAAAGTGTGCTTTATGTCCCGACTATATCTTTAAGTCAACGCTATATTAGTGCCGGGGTTTGTTTTAGGAGAAATTGCTCGTAATGAATATAGAATTGATGCAGCAACGAGCGGATAATGCTGTTGTATTGCTAAAGGCTTTAGCAAATGAGCGCCGGCTGTTCATCTTATGCTACTTGTTGAGCGAAGGTGAGATGTGCGTCGGTGAGATGAATAAAAAGCTAGGGCTTAGCCAATCTGCGCTGTCGCAACACTTAGCATGGCTTCGTAAAGACAATTTGGTCGAAACGCGAAAAGAAGCGCAAACGGTATTTTATTCGCTTAAAAGCAAGGAAGTTTCTGAAATTATTAAGTTACTTAACACTATCTATTGCCACTAGACGGCTTAAGAATAGCGCAGATAGAAAGCTGATTGGTTGCTGGCCATCAGCTTTTTTGTTTTTTGAGGCTAAGGATTTTGCGCGTATAGAGTGTTTGCAAATTGTCGAGTGACTCTAATGCAGGCAGGGAAAAGAGGGGAGATTGAACTAGTGCTGATTTAACAGCAGGCACAAAAAAACCGGCCTGAGCCGGTTTTTTTATATCGCTACGAGATTAAGCAGCTAGTGCTTTGATCTTAGCGTTTAGACGAGCCTTATGACGGGCGGCTTTATTCTTGTGAATAAGACCTTTAGTCGCCATACGGTCAACAATTGGTTGTGCAGCATTGAATGCTTCAGTTGCCGCTTTGTGATCGCCAGCGTTGATTGCAGCGATTACTTTCTTAACGTAAGAACGTAGCATAGAACGACGGCTAGCGTTGTGCTGACGACGTTTTTCAGATTGAAGCGCGCGCTTCTTTGCAGACTTGCTATTAGCCAAGGTGCAACTCCTAAAAGGGTTAGATATTTTTAAAGGTCGAGGAATATGCCTTTTTTTCGTCAGTTTGTCAATGACAAAGATCGGATCTTTATCTTAAAGACAAATTAATCAGAGCAGACTTGGCGTTCTTCAACCTAACTCGTGTAATATGGTGCGCAATTCTAGCAGTATTTGCTGCTTGGTGACAGGGGGTAAGTCGACTTTTTAACTTGCTCGATACACCTGTGGTGCTCGTTTCAGGGGGAGCTTTGAGCAAGAAACTTTTTAAGTCTGGCATGATTGTGAGTGCTATGACGCTGATTTCTCGTGTTTTAGGTTTAGTGCGAGATGTGGTAATAGCCAATTTAATGGGAGCAGGGAGCAGCGCCGACGTCTTCTTTTTTGCCAACAAGATCCCAAATTTTTTACGCCGCTTGTTTGCCGAAGGCGCCTTTGCCCAGGCCTTCGTGCCCGTATTGACCGAATATCAAGAGAAACATGACGACCTAGTGGTTCGCGAATTGCTGGCCAAGGTGGCAGGTACGCTTGGACTGGTGGTGACCCTGGTAACTCTGGTGGGGGTGATCGCCTCGCCACTGTTAACGGCCCTCTTTGGCGGCGGTTGGTTTTTGGCCTGGCTAAACGATGAGCCCAATGGTCAGAAGTTTGAGCTGGCATCCTTGATGTTGAAGATCACCTTTCCTTATCTTTGGTTTATCACCTTTACCGCCTTGGCGGGATCGATTCTCAATACCCGTGGCCGTTTTGCGGTATCGGCATTTACGCCGGTGTTTTTGAATGTGGCGATTATCAGCGCGGCGTTGTTTCTGGCACCTAAACTCGACCGGCCGGAAATAGGCTTGGCCTGGGGGGTCTTTGCCGGCGGGCTGATCCAGTTTCTGTTTCAAATCCCCTTTCTGTTAAGAGAGAAAGCGCTGGTTAAGCCGTCGTGGGGTTGGCATCACCCTGGGGTTGTTAAGATACGTACCCTGATGCTTCCGGCACTGTTTGGCGTGTCTGTGTCGCAGATCAACCTGCTACTCGATACCTTTATTGCTAGCTTCCTGGTGACGGGGTCCATCAGCTGGCTTTATTACTCTGACCGTTTGTTGGAATTCCCCTTAGGTCTTTTTGGTATTGCCATCGCTACCGTTATCTTGCCGGCACTGTCGAAGAAGCATGTCAATGCCGAAGGAGATGGTTTTGCTAAGACGATGGACTGGGGGATCAAGGCTATTCTGCTCATGGGGGTTCCCGCCATGTGCGGTCTGATCGTCTTGGCCAAGCCGATGTTGATGGTGCTCTTTATGCGTGGCGCCTTCACCTCCGATGACGTGGATATGGCGTCATATAGCCTGATGGCCTATGGTTCAGGCCTGTTAAGCTTCATGTTGATCAAGGTCTTGGCGCCAGGATATTACTCCCGCCAAGACACTAAAACCCCTGTGCGTTACGGCATAGTTGCCATGGTGAGTAACATGGTATTTAACCTGATTTTTGTGTTTCCCTTCGGTTATGTGGGGCTGGCGATTGCTACCTCGCTGTCGGCGCTGCTCAATGCCAGCCTGCTCTATAGAGGCCTGCACCGCGCCGGGGTGTACCAAATTCCTCGCCAGACCTTTGTGTTTATGGGAAAAACCCTGGTGGCCGCAGGGTTGATGATTATTGCCTTATACCAACTGTTACCAAGCATGGATACTTGGTTGACACTCTCCTTTGTGGCAAGGGCAACTCAGCTTGCCTATTTGATTGGTGTTGGGGCTGTGGTCTACCTCCTGGCTATGTTATTGTTAGGAATTCGCCCCTGGAGGATGAAAGCTGGGTTTTGATTGCTGATTATCCTTCTCAGCTGGTATATAATCCGCGAACTTATGCTTGCTAGTTATTGAATGTAATGGAACTGATCCGCGGTATACATAATATTTTACCCAGACACCAGGGTTGCGTGCTGACTATTGGGAACTTTGATGGCGTGCATCGTGGGCATGCCGAAGTCATTGCGGCCCTTGTAAAAAAAGCCAAGCAACATGGGGTTCCTGCGACACTCATGACTTTCGAACCTCAGCCGCAAGAGTTGTTTAAGGGGGAGAATGCCCCGGCCAGGCTGAGCCTGCTTCGCGATAAGATTGTCTTGCTCGACGAGTTAGGCATAGATCGCCTGCTTTGCGTCAATTTCAATAAGAAGTTTGCCGCCATGCCCGCCGAAGCCTTTGTCGAGGAGCTTCTGGTGAAGCAGCTCGGGGTGAAATACCTGGTGGTGGGGGATGACTTCTGTTTTGGCAAGCAGCGACGCGGTAACTTTGAGATGCTAAAGGCTGCGGGCGAGAAACATGGTTTTGCGGTGGTTAATACTCAGAGTTTTATCCTGGGTGACAAGCGAGTGAGCTCCACCGAGATTCGGGCACTGCTCGCCAAGGGCAACCTGGAACAGGCAAGGCGCCTGCTAGGTCATCCTTTCGCACTGAGTGGTAAGGTTGCCCATGGGGAGAAAATCGGCCGTACCATAGGCTTTCCCACCGCCAATATCGCCTTGAAACGCAAGGTATCTCCGGTTAGGGGGGTCTTTGCCGTCAAGTTGTATTGGGATGGTAGTGATATCTATGAAGGGGTGGCCAATGTTGGCTTTAGGCCTACGGTCAACGGACAAAACTGTCAGTTAGAAGTCCATCTATTTGATTTTGAAGGGGACCTTTATGGTCGTACCGTCGAAGTCGAGTTGGTGGCAAAGATTAGGGACGAACAGCCATTTAAGTCATTAGATGCGCTGAAGCTACAAATTAAAGATGATGCTGACAGGGCTAAGGCCCTGCTTGGCTGCGATGCAGGCTGAGTGCTATCAGCTAAATTAACGGTATAGGATCAATGAGCGACTATAAATCTACTTTAAACTTGCCGGAAACTGAGTTTCCGATGCGTGGTAATCTGGCAAAACGCGAGCCAGAGATGTTGAAATCTTGGACAGAAAACAAGCTGTACCAAAAGATTCGTGAAAGCCGCACAGGTGCCAAGCCATTTATTCTGCACGATGGCCCACCGTACGCTAACGGTAGCATTCATATTGGTCACTCAGTAAATAAGATCCTTAAAGACATTATTATCAAGTCTAAGACGCTGTCAGGCTTCGATGCGCCTTATATACCAGGTTGGGATTGTCACGGTCTGCCAATCGAGCTTAAGGTCGAGCAGAAGGTGGGTAAGCCTGGGCAGAAGGTGTCTGCGGCTGAGTTCCGCCAAAAGTGTCGCGAGTACGCCGCGGCTCAGGTTGACGGCCAACGTGAAGACTTTATCCGCCTCGGCGTGCTGGGCGACTGGCAAAATCCTTACCTCACCATGAACTTCGATACAGAGGCTAACATAGTTCGCTCTTTGGCTAAGGTGATCGACAATGGCCACCTGCATAAAGGCGTTAAGCCTGTGCACTGGTGTACCGATTGTGGTTCTGCACTGGCTGAAGCCGAGGTGGAATATGAAGATAAGACCTCGCCGGCAATCGATGTTACTTTCAAGGCGGTAGACCAAGCCGCCGTGTTGGCTAAATTTGGCTTGGAGCAGTGTGACGCCGAAGTTGCGACCGTTATCTGGACGACAACGCCTTGGACACTGCCTGCTAACCGCGGCCTCTCTATGGCTGGCGATATCGATTACGATCTGGTCGAGTTCACTAAAGAAGGTAGCAAGCATGCGATCATAGTGGCGCAGGAGCTGGTTGAGTCTTGCATCGAGCGTTACGGCGCCGAGTCGCACCACGTACTAGGTTCAGCCAAAGGCCAATCGCTAGAGCTACTGCGTTTTAAGCATCCTTTCTATGATTTCGATGTGCCTGTTATCATCGGTGACCACGTCACCGTCGATTCGGGTACCGGTGTCGTACACACCGCGCCGGGCCATGGTCAGGACGACTTCGTGATCGGTCAAAAATATGGCCTGGAAGTGGCTAACCCAGTAGGGGATAACGGCGTTTATAAGGCTGATACCGAGTTCTTTGCCGGTCAGCATGTCTTTAAAGCTAACGATAATGTAGTTGCCCTGCTCGAAGAGAAAGACGCGCTGCTGAATCATGTGGCCTATCGTCACAGTTACCCACACTGCTGGCGCCATAAGACGCCTATTATCTTCCGCGCGACGCCGCAGTGGTTCATCTCTATGGACCAGAAAGGGCTGCGCACTCAGTCACTGAGCGAGATCGAGAAAACACAATGGATCCCTGACTGGGGTCAGAGCCGCATCGAGAAGATGGTTGAGAACCGTCCCGATTGGTGTATCTCACGTCAACGTACCTGGGGTGTACCTATTACCCTGTTCGTACATCGTGAAACCGAAGATCTACACCCTGATAGCGTTGCCCTGATGGAGCGTGTAGCCCATCGCATCGAGCAGGAAGGCATTCAGGCTTGGTGGGATCTCGACGCATCAGAGCTACTGGGCGATGAAGCCGACCAATACCGTAAGGTTACCGATACACTAGATGTATGGTATGACTCAGGTTCTACCTTCTCGTCAGTGGTTGCCGCGCGTCCAGAATACAATGGTCATCCTGTCGACCTTTATCTGGAAGGTAGTGACCAGCACCGTGGTTGGTTCATGTCGTCACTGATGATCTCTACCGCCATGAGCGGTAAGGCGCCATACAAGCAGGTATTGACCCATGGTTTCACTGTGGACGGTCAGGGCCGTAAGATGTCTAAGTCTATCGGTAACGTGATTGCGCCACTTCAGGTCACCAATAAGCTAGGTGCCGATATTCTACGCCTTTGGGTGGCGGCGACCGATTACAGCGGCGAGATGACAGTGTCGGACGAGATCCTTAAGCGTAGTGCCGATGCCTACCGTCGTATCCGTAACACGGCGCGTTTCCTGCTGGCTAACCTGAACGGATTCGATCCGGTTAAAGACACGGTTGCCGTCGAAGATATGGTGGCACTGGATCGCTGGGTGGTTCGTCGCGCAGCTGCGCTGCAAACCGAGATCTTGGAGGCCTACGAGCAATATAACTTCCACTTGGTGACCCAGAAACTGATGCAGTTCTGCTCTGTCGAGCTAGGCAGCTTCTATCTGGATATCATCAAAGACAGACAATACACGGCTAAGGGTGACAGCTTGGCCCGTCGCAGCTGCCAGAGCGCACTGTTCCTGATCGCCGAAGCCATGGTGCGCTGGATTGCACCTATTCTAAGCTTCACCGCCGATGAGGTATGGCAATCGCTGCCGGGTGAACGCGAAGAGTATGTCTTTACCCAGACTTGGTACGAGGGCCTGGCTTTTGTGACCCTAGACAGCGATTTGAGCGATGATTACTGGGCGAGCCTGATCACCGTACGTGATGAGGTAAATAAGGCCATCGAACAGGCTCGCCGTGAGCAGCGTGTAGGTGGCTCGTTAGAAGCCGAAGTGACTCTCTATGCGGATGAGGCGTTAAGTGAGTCTCTGGCGACGCTGGGCGATGAGCTGCGTTTCGTGCTCTTGACCTCCAATACCCAGATCGCGCCTCTGGCGAGCGCCGGTGACGATGCGGTTGAGACTGAGTTGGCCGGACTTAAGCTATTAGTGGCTAAGACTGAGGCGGCTAAATGCGATCGTTGTTGGCACCACAGAGAAGATGTGGGTCAGGTCGAAGCGCATCCTCTGCTATGTACCCGTTGTGTCACCAACATCGAAGGTGACGGCGAAGTTCGTCAGTTCGCATAAGGGATTCGAATGCCATCTAGCTGGAAAGAGAGTGGCTTGCGTTGGTATTGGGTAGTTGTATTGGTGTTTATCGCCGATCAACTATCCAAACAATGGGTATTAGCCAATTTTGACCTGAGAGAGTCAATTAACCTGCTGCCATTTTTTAATTTCACCTATGTGAGAAATTATGGTGCCGCCTTTAGTTTTTTGAGTGATGCCGGAGGGTGGCAGCGTTGGCTGTTTACTTTGGTTGCCGTCGGCTTCAGTACCTTGCTGACCGTCTGGTTACGTAAGCAATCGAAAGGATTGTGGCGATTGAACCTAGCCTATACCTTGGTAATAGGTGGAGCGCTGGGCAATTTAATCGATCGCTTGCAGCATGGCTTTGTGGTCGATTTTCTCGATTTTTATTGGAAGACCAGCCATTTCCCTGCTTTCAACATTGCCGATTCGGCGATCTGTGTTGGCGCCGGACTCATCATCTTAGATTCGTTTATTTCGGAGCGTAAGCCAAACGGCGAAGACGTTGCAAAGGGGTAAGAAGTGACAGTTACACGTTCATTATTGTGCCATATGAATATTGTGCTGGAGGATGGCTCAACCGCCGATAGCACTAAATCATCAGGTAAACCCGCCCAGTTAAATATTGGCGATCAGAGCTTGAGCCCCGCGTTTGAGGCCGAGCTTGAGGGGTTGAAGCAAGGGGATAAGCATAGCTTTACCCTAGCGGCAGCCGATGCCTTCGGTGAGTCAAATCCTGACGCCATTCATCATATGGACAGGAGTAAGTTTCCGGCCGATATGACACTGGAAACGGGCGTTATCGTCAGCTTTGCCGGTCCGGGTGGCAGTGAGATCCCTGGTATTGTTCGCGAGGTCATTGGGGATTCGGTAACCGTAGATCTTAACCATCCATTAGCGGGCCGGGCCGTGACATTTGAATTGGAAGTGGTTCAGGAGCTCTAATCATGACGCAACCTCCACAAAGTCTACAGATAAAGCTGGCTAACCCGCGCGGTTTTTGTGCCGGTGTCGATCGGGCTATCAGCATAGTCGAAAGAGCGCTCGAGCTGTTTTCGCCGCCTATTTATGTGCGCCACGAAGTGGTGCATAACCGATATGTTGTGCAAAACCTCAAAGACAGAGGCGCAGTGTTTGTCGATGAGCTGGATCAGGTACCTGATGACAGCATAGTGATCTTCAGTGCCCACGGTGTATCTCAGGCGGTTCGCGCCGAGGCGAAGAAGCGCGGTCTGAGGGTATTCGATGCGACCTGTCCCTTGGTGACCAAGGTCCACCTTCAGGTTACCCGTGCCAGTCGCAAGGGAATTGAGTGCATCCTTATCGGTCATGCGGGCCACCCTGAGGTAGAAGGCACCATGGGACAGTACGACAACCCTGAGGGGGGTGTGTTGTTGGTGGAGTCGCCAGCCGATGTAGAGGCTTTGGTGGTGAAAGATCCGGAAAATCTCTGCTTCGTGACACAGACAACCCTGTCTATGGATGATACTGCAGACGTTATTGCCGCCTTGCAGAAACGCTTCCCGTCAATCCAGGGACCGCGTAAAGACGATATCTGTTATGCGACTCAAAACAGACAGGATGCGGTACGTAATGTTGCCGATGATGTCGATCTCTTTATTGTGGTGGGCTCCAAGAACAGCTCTAATTCAAACCGTTTGATGGAGTTGGCCATCAAGAAAGGCACACAGGCCTACTTGGTCGACAATGCCGACGATATACAGTCTGAATGGTTTGACAATATCGAGAAGGTTGCCGTGACCGCCGGGGCGTCGGCGCCAGAGGTGTTAGTACAACAAGTGATCGATGCGATTGCCAAGTTAGCACCGAGTGTGATCACAGAGGTTGAGGGGCGTAAGGAAGATACAGTGTTCGCAGTTCCGGCTGAATTGCGTTAGATATCTTGTTGTTTTGACGAAAAAAGGAGGCTTAGGTCTCCTTTTTTGTTGGTTGAAAAATGCCATGGGAATATTGAAATTCTTTTTTAGACCTAATATTACTAGCGAGTAACATTCGACTAATCTATGATTAACTAGTATAGTTTAAAGTTATGCTAACATTCAGATTTTAAAAGACTAAACGGCTCAGGCGACTGTCAAAAGTATGGCTAATATCGGAGATTTGACATCATGGTGAAACGTGGGAAAGGGTTTTCCCTAATTGAGGTGATGGTATCACTCGTCATTCTTGTTATTGGCCTGATCGGCATATTTAATCTTCACGTGGTTTCGAAACGAGGTAGCTTCGAGTCTTTTCAGCAGACCCAGGCTTCATACTATGCCAACGATATCATTAATCGCATGCGGTTAAATTCAACTCAATTAGCTAGCTACGCAGGTACCTTTAGTGGTGCACCATCTTTGCCTTCTCTAGCTTGCACTGGTGCAGCTTTGTGTTCTCCTGTTCAGACTGTCGCTTGGGATCTATATGAGTGGCGTTCAGCCTTTATTGGTGCAGCTGAAGTTGTGGGAGGGAAAAATGTTGGGGGGTTAGACACTCCGACAGCCTGTGTCACTGTCAATGGTAATACGGTTAATGTCGTGATGGCTTGGAAAGGCATAAGAGCAACATCCGATGGAGGAAGCTCGGGTGATTGTGGCAGTGCGAGTAAAAGACGCCGCCTATATTCAATTCAAACAGTCATAGTGAGTACATAGGTGAGTATGGCTTTGAAAATAAAAAATAAACAGCTGGGCCTGTCACTCGTTGAGATGATGGTTGCTCTCGTTATCAGTCTGTTTTTATCGGCAGGTCTGTTTACTATGTTCAGTATGTCGTCCTCGAATGTGACGACTACAAGCCAGTTTAATCAATTGCAAGAAAATGGACGGATAGCTCTTGCCATAATGGAGCGTGATATCTCTCAGCTAGGATTTATGGGGGATATTACAGGAACGGATTTTGTTGTAGGGACAAACACAGTTCTCGAAGTGCCGACAACGGGCTTCGATGATTGCGTTGGCGCCGGATTAAATAATGCAACGCTTCCTAATACGCAACCTGCTCATTTTAGGCGATTGTGGGGATACGAAAGTGGTGTTGGAAGTAGCTCATTAACCTGCTTGGCTGGTGTGACGGTTAATAAAAATACCGATGTTTTACAGATGAAGCGATTTATTGGGCCTAGTGTCGCAAATGGTAATAGTGACGCTATCTTTGCTGCAACAAACTCCAGTGAAGTTGCATTTTTTGTTGGTGGCACCCCTGCTGCTGCGCTGACCAATCCTCGAATCTGGGAGTATCAGCATCATGTCTATTATATTGCAGATGATGCGGCAGGAACGCCGGTGTTAAGACGTATTACCCTAACCGATAGTGGAATGAATAATTTTGAGCAGTTGGTTGAGGGTATTGAGAATGTTCGTTTCCTTTATGGGTTTGATAATGATGGTGATAGTACACCAGATCGTTACATTCCTGAGTCTCAGGTAACCTCTTTAATGTGGGATAACGAATCATTTCAACGTTTGGTCGCGATAAAGGTTTTTGTTCTGGTTCGTTCGGTTCAAAGCGATCCTTCTTATACGAATGAGACCACCTATCAATTGGGTGACAAACAGATACAGCCTATTAAAGATAGTTTTAGACGTAAGGTTATGTCGACAACCGTTGTGCTTGAAAACCCTGTATTGATAAGGAGTTAAAGATGATGAAGAAACAGCAGGGAATCGTACTTTTTCTCTCTTTGATTATTCTCATTATCATGACTGTAATTGGTGTCTCGTTAGCCGTTAACTCGACCCAATCTCTGCGAATGTCTGGTGCAGGATCCGAAAGGTTAGAGGCTAAAGCGATAGCAAATGGTGGATTATCGCAAATTATCAGTAATTACGCTGGCGCAGCCTTCGCTAATCTTGACAGCGAAGTTAATGAAACGACGTTTAATAGCACGCAAGTTATAACGCCACTCCCCGAGGGGGGAGTTAGGGATGTTGGCTGCCAAAGAACAACCAATGCCACCGGGGCTAACTTAGTGAGCTGTCGTCGTGCTCAGGTTACCAGTACTGCCGTTTTCGGTCGTGACAATCTCGGCTCTTTAACCGTCGCTTCAGGTATCGAACAGCAAGTGCTTACAGGAAACTAGGATTATGTTTAAGAAAATACTATGTAGTGCAGTAATGGCGGCTACAGTGGCTTCGGGCGTATCGCTTGCTGATGATACTGAACTCTATTTAATTGATACAAGCGTTCGCTCGGGTAAGAGGCCTCAGGTTTTATTTGTATTTGATAATTCGGGAAGTATGTCAACAGAAGATCAGAATGCGACTAGCTCCTATTGTTCAGCTGATGATAAATTAAACGGTGTTTGTGACTATGCCGATGGTTTCGCTGACTACTTAGCCGGTTACTCAGGTTATATAAACGACAATGGAATTTATTGGAATGCCGGGGGCATAGATAACACGAGTAATATGCCGACACCTGATGCGCCGAAAGATTCGCGTCGTTTTTACGCTGATAATAATAACTGTAATAAAGCTGCAATTGCCCTGAAAGAGCGAGGACGATATACGGGATATTTACGTGAGTTTAAATCCAGTGGGAAGACTGGTAAGTGGTATCCGCTTGCCGATAATGAAGGATTTAATACTGGGCAGATTGTTGATTGTCATCAAGATATTCTAGAGTCTGACCCCAAAAACCCGGGGCGGAAAAAGCAGGGGGGGGGCACAGTTGCCTTTGCTGATGGTTATCCTATAGATTCCAAAGAGATGTATACATCTGGAGCCACTGCTACCGATAGAGAATTAAGTTTAGATGGTACCGAGTTTGGCAAAGGTACTCCTGTGACACTATATACGGCCCACTATCTTGTTTGGTATCAGTGGGTCACGACTACTGAGGAGGGACAAAACAGTGGGGGTACAGGGACTCGTCTCGAAGTCGCTAAGGATGCATTGACTACGGCGTTAACCTCTTTGTCTATTCCTATTGACGCTGGTTTAGCAGTGTTTAATTTGAATTATCCATATGAAGGTGATGCAGATGGCGGGCGTATTGTCTATGACATTCAGGAAATGACCTCTACAAATCAGAATTCCTTGATTTCTTTGATTAATGGTATGCCAGCTCAAACCAACACCCCTTTATGCGAAACTCTTTATGAGGCTTACCAGTACTTTAGTGGTGGGCCTGTTACTTTTGGTAATGATGATAAGAATGCTCAGGGGAGTTATAAGATTGATGGGTATATTCCTAACTCCCCTCCAAGCATTCTTACAGGAGGAAATTATACTACGCCATTTAAAAAGTGCCCCGATACGGCCTATATTATTTATATTACCGATGGTGCTCCGACAATTGATAGTAACGCTGATAGCGCGATCACCTCTTTAACTGCTTCTGCCGAAAATACAGCGAATTATTCTGGGTTTGATTTTGTCAATTCTTGGGGCGAAACGGAAACCAGTTATCTACCTGCCTTAGCCGCTTATATGTATAACAACGACATGGTGAAGGGAGTCAAAGACGCTAACGGTATAGATAATCAACAAAATGTTAGATTATTTACGATAGGTTTTTCTGAAGGAGCTGACGTCGCTGCCAAATTATTGGAAGAAGCCGCTTTCAGGGGAGGGAACCCTAGAGATGATTCGGGGGTATCTAAAGGTTATTATGTTGCGAAGAATGGTCTTGATCTCGTAGCGGCTATGGATGATGCCTTAAAGTCAATCTTGTCGATAGACTCGTCGTTTACTTCACCAAGTATTGCAAGTAACAACTTCGATAAAACGCAGACCTATAATTCGGCTTACTTTGCGATGTTTTTACCAGGCAAAGGGCCTAGGTGGAGTGGGAATCTTAAAAAGCTAAAAGTGAATTCGTCCGGTGAGATTGTTGGGCCTGGAGGTACTAGTAAGGCGATAGATTCAAATGGCAATATTGCTCCCTCTACTTGTACCTATTGGAACACTTGTCCAGCGAATAATGTCGATGGGAATAAGGTTAATTCTGGCGGTGTGCTACCCATTTTGAGGTCGACCTTAAAAAATCGCAATATAAAGACTAATTCTAGTTCTAGTATTGTGGATATCCGGGTTTCTGGTTTTGCATCTTCCTACTCGCAAGAGGATTTAGACTGGTTGTTTGGTGTCGATGTCGATGATGATGACAACGACGGCAATATATATGATGCCAGAGAAGATATTATGGGGGATCCGCTTCACTCTAAGCCGTTAGCAATAAACTTTGGTGATAAACCAAATACAGATGGTACAGAGAACTTGGATGTTCGAGTCATAGTTGGTACCAATCAGGGCCTTGTGCACATGTTTAAAGATTCTGACACGGGGAGTAACGACTATTCTGTAGGTACTGTGTCTGAGTCTTGGGCATTTTTGCCTCAAGAACTTTGGAGTAATATTCCTAAGTTAAGAGAGAATGCTCCTACGGGAGCGCATAGCGTATATGGAATGGATCTTTCTCCGGTAGCCTATACAGAGACGGATTCCAGTGGAAAAGTCAATAAGGCTTGGGTATTCCTTGGTATGCGTAGAGGTGGAACCTCTTATTATGCCTTGGATATTACTAATCCGGATGTACCAAGTTTTAAGTGGAAAATAGATACTAATTCGACTGGATTTGAAGAGCTAGGGCAATCTTGGTCAGAGCCCGTTGTTACCTTTGTACCAGGTATTGATGACCCTGTGTTAGTGATTGGTGGGGGCATGGCTTCGAGTGAAGGTACAGGAGAGGCTGTTTATATTGTAAATGCCAAATCCGGTGCTTTTATTAAGAAATTCTCTGCGACTGGTATGGCAAGTGTGCCTAATAAGGTTGCTGTTTTAGACAGTAATAATGATGGCATTACCGATAGAATATATGCGGCAGATGTTGGTGGTAATATTTGGCGTATAGATTTGCCGGAAACAACGCAATCGACTTGGTCTACGTTCAAGTTTGCATCTATTGCGACATCTACCTCCCCAAATGACAGGATGTTCTTTGCCGAACCATCGGTTGCACAGACTCAATTCAACAATATTCATGATAATAGCGGTGATCTCACTTATCAGAGTATTCCCTACGATGCCGTGACTATAGGTACGGGAAATCGAACCCACCCTCTTGATATAAATACGAATGACATGTTCTATGTATTTCAAGATCGTAATGTGGTGACAAAAACCTTTACAAGTACTGATGCACCAACAGAGCTAACCATTAGTGATCTTTATGATGTCACCACGGCTGCGCCTTCATCTCAAAGTGAGAATGTTACTTTTGGAACCAAACGTGGATGGTTTTACGATTATAGTGTTGCAGGGGAAAAGACCCTGTCCGCATCATTGATATTTGATGGAAAAGTCTATTTTACTTCTTTCATTCCACCGACTCGAACTGATGTCGATTTGGAAGCTGGAATATGTGGTTTTGCAGGACAAGGACGATTATATGTATTTGATTTGCATAGGGGGACCAGGTCTTATAGCGAAACCTATTATGAAATTGGTGAAAGGGTACCTGACACGCCCCAGATCGTAATACCTAAGCCGGAAGAAGGGGAAGATTCTATCGCCTACATCATAGGTGTGGGTAAAGGTGAGTGTGAAGAGGGAGAGTGTAAGGGTACCGTGTCTTTAGGTAGTGGATTGAGTACTAATAGAATTTATTATCACTTGGATGAGAAGAATTAACAAATGCTGAAATTAAAGGGCTTTACCTTGATAGAAGTGATGATCACAGTTGCTATAGTAGGGATATTGGCTGCAATAGCTTACCCCTCTTATATTGACTATGTGATCAAAAGTGGTCGGGCAGAAGGCGTCGCTGTGGTGATGGAGGTTGCCAATCTTCAAGAGCAGTACTATCTGGACAACAGGACTTATGCCAGTGATTTAACCAAATTAGGTATGAGTGCAAACCCTTTGGTTACTGAGCATGAGCATTATAAGGTTAGCTCTACTGGAGGCTCTACATTTAAGGTTACTGCAACGGCAATAGGTTCTCAGGCAAGTCGGGATACAGCCTGTGCAACAATTACCATGACGGATGCCGGTGTAAAAGGCCCGTCAAAGGAGTGTTGGAAATGATTAAGCTGCTTAGTACAACGATGTGTATCATGTCGATTGCATTGATAACTCCAACCTATGCCAAGATGCAAGAGTATAAGTGTTTCATTAGTAGTGCCCAAAAGGGTGAGCAAGTTGTTTTTTATCGGTGGGAAGAAAGCCAGTTACCGCTTAGAATAGCCGGCCTTCCAGGCAAACAATTAACAGATGCTAAGGGAAAGAAGTACTTTATTAAAGAGGTAGAGGAGTGCGTGCTGCTATCAGAGCCCTTCACTAGCGATAAAGCCAATGCTGTTGACAAACGTACGCTAAGGTAGGCATTTCGTTAAAGTCCCTACGAGTAGGGACTTTTCTCTTCACCGGGGATAGTTTCCTAACAGCTATTTCCATCTGCACCATAAGATATAAGTCCGCTGCTACTTATTGTCACACTTTGAGAATCGCTTGCCTTGCCATTTGGGCAATAGATAATTGAGCCGCTGGAAGATAAACCATCTGCACTAAAGGTAATCAGTGGACCGGATCCCTTGACGGAGTCTTTACTGTTGAAATTATCTATCGCTCTTAGTTCTTTATCGGTTCCCCCTGCATCGGTTATATAGACTCTTATTCCCCCTTTCCAATCAGTACCCGTTCCACAAGAGGTTGTTGAGGCAAATGGACAGACATTGACTGTCGTACCGTAA
Source organism: Shewanella insulae (assembly GCF_009831655.1). GTDB lineage: Bacteria > Pseudomonadota > Gammaproteobacteria > Enterobacterales > Shewanellaceae > Shewanella > Shewanella insulae. The sequence goes on from NZ_WRPA01000003.1 coordinate 208,760, forward strand.
CTTATTGCTTGATTTCTGGCAAAAGACATTAAGTTATGGATGCGCTCGATACTACGATTTACTCTGACGCTTTCATAGGCTGAAATTAATGATGGTAGCCCTATGGTTAATATGATTCCTGCAACGACAATGGTCACCATGAGCTCGACGAGCGTGAACCCATTTTTATTCTTTATCATGAGTAAAATCCTCTATTTACTTAACACTAGTATAAGCGAGAAGTTTTAGGATTTCAGTATATATAAGCTATTCTTTTTAATGCCAATAATTTGTCAGCTGGGTTAAAATTGGCGTGTTAAGTGAGTCATACCTATGTTATTGGTTGCAGCTGATGTTTTTCTCCTTTGAGAAGCGTACTCTACCGGCTTGATTGACTATGACCGCTTTCGAATAGGGGCTATCGGCAGAGCCAGGGCAATACCTTAATGTTCCATTGGTGCCTGATGCTAGCCCATCGGGCTGAAAGCGAGCCGCTGCACGGTTGTAGTAGACAAAATCTCCACTATCAAATGGGCCTGTTTGCATCAGTAATTTGTCAGTTCCATCGAGCTGGTTACTGGTGCCTGAGTCGGTAAACACTCCTAGGCCAAGGTGCCAGTCGTTAGTGCATTGATTATCTTTAATGGGGCATACGGTGACCCGTATGCCATAGTTGATGGCTGTATTCCTGGCATACTGAAGTGTTTGCTGAATGATCTTAACTGCGGCGTCGGCTCGGTAGGCCTGATAGAGCTCTGTGAGGTTAGGTAGGGCCGTAGAGAGGAGAATGGTCGCAACGGCGAGAGTGACCATTAGTTCGATGAGCGTAAATCCATTATGATGTTTCATGGCTAATCCTTGCTGTATTTAGTCTATGCTTCCTGCAATGACTTTTACTCGTTTTTCGGGCGAGTTTATTGAGTATAGATGAGCTGGCTCAGGTTTAGTGGTCGTGCATATATTGTTCTGCTCTATGAATATTGAATCATTTGACCTCTCGATATAATGATCTTTGGCGGTTTGAATGGACGTGATAAGCTAATGTCTAATAAATTTAAGTTTTGTCGAATTGGGTTAGCAGAATTTTAGGGAGCGTTTGATGAAGAAGGTCGAGGCCATAATTAAGCCGTTTAAGTTAGATGATGTGCGTGAATCTCTGGCGGAGATCGGTATTACCGGCATGACGGTTTCTGAAGTCAAAGGTTTTGGACGCCAGAAAGGACATACGGAGCTTTATCGCGGCGCCGAGTATATGGTGGATTTCCTGCCTAAGGTGAAAATTGAGCTGGTTATTCAGGATGAGCAGCTAGACCAAGCACTCGAGGTTATCGTCGATACCGCGAGAACGGGTAAGATAGGTGACGGGAAGATATTTGTTACCGAAGTTGAGCGTGTGATTCGAATTCGTACCGGTGAAGAGAATGAAGAAGCCGTTTAAGTTATAAAAAACCGCTGACATATCAGCGGTTTTTTGTTGTCTGTAGAAAGGCTCAATCAAAGTCTGGTTTCAAACCCTAAGCCCTTGGGCTTGCCGATGAGTCTCTCAGCACTGGCTCAGGAATAAAGACCTGATGCGTCGTTTCACTCTGCTTGTTGCCTTGATTCTCGATAAGTAACTCTGTCGCCGTCTGAGCGATTAACTTGTTGGGTTGATGGACAGTGGTTAACTTAGGCCAGGTTTGCCTCGAGAAGGGGCTGTCCTCGAAGCCAACGATAGAGAGTTCCTCGGGTATCGCAACCCCTGCGAGCCTAGCCGCAAAGAGGGCCCCCGCGGCAATTTCATCGTTACAGGCTACTATTGCTGTTGGGCGATTCGCCTTGGTTAGCAATGTTTTTGCGCCCTCTACCCCCGACTCAAAGGAATACTGACCGTTGATTATGTTGGATTCGTCTAGCGATAACTGATTACTTTGCAAGGCCGCCTTAAAGCCTGCTAGGCGTTCCTTGGTGGATTCGTGCTGGTGATCACCGCTCAGGAAGGCGATATTTTTATGACCCAGATCGATAAGGTGCTGGGTGATGGAGATGGCGCCATGTTTGTCATTGACCAGGATTGACAAGCCGTCGCTCGGGCTTACTTCTTCCCCGGCGATAATGCGAACATAATTGGCATTTATCTGATCCAGCGCCGCCAAGACTTTTGGATCTTCCGATAGCGGCGGAGTTAGTACCAAGCCTGATAGTCTTGCATGACGCACCATATCGACTAGTTCTTGGCAGATATTCTCCGACTTAGCATCGCAGGGGTGAATGAGCAGTTCATAGCCTCTCTGTTTACAGGAGGACAAAATTCCATTTTGCATGTCAATGACATAGTAGGCATTGGGATTATCGTAGACAAAGGCGATCACATAAGATTTAGTGCCGGCTAGATTACGGGCTGCCACATTTGGCTGGTAATTAAGTGCGGCAATCGCCTGGTTGACTTTATCGATTGTCGCTTGACGAACCGAGGGCTCGTTATTCGTGACCCGTGAAACCGTTTTTATTGAGACGCCGGCATATTTGGCGACGTCATTAATGGTGACTTTCATCTAGCGGATACTCTTTGTGTCTGCGCAGCATCTGGCTACTTCAGAATTCAAATATGTCTTAAACAATGTACTGTATGGTTACACAGCAGATCTCACTTCCCCTGGCGACAATATTGCTGAGTTTTACGCTATTAAGCAATCATCAAATTGATTTCTATCCTAAATTACATTCGCCTTATCTCGAAAGTAAGTAATTTTTATACTTTATTATCAGCTATTTGCGGGCAAGTTCGATGAAGACGTTTTGTTTGATAAATGTATAAATTCAAAGAAATTCCCGCTTTTGGTTATTTTGTTGTGGCGCATCTGTTAATTGTTGTGTAATCTTTGTACTCACATGACAGCGTTGTCATTCCTTCGGGAATGGTTATGAATACGAAAAAAGATAATAAAGTTATGGAAGGGAAACGAGATGCGACCATCTACTTTTAAGAAAAGTGTACTAGCTACAAATATTGCCCTGCTGATGAGTGGTGCAGTGTCAGTTTCTGCTTTAGCGGCAGAGGCCGATGCAGAAGCGGTCAATACTGATAATATTGAAAAAATTGAAGTACGTGGTCTGCGTGCTTCGATGAAGGCGTCAATTAACGCCAAAAGATTCTCTGATGCCGTTGTCGACGCCGTCACGGCGGAAGATATAGGTAAGTTCCCTGATGGTGACGTAGGAGAGTCGCTGGGTCGTATTCCTGGTGTTAGCGTTAACCGTCAGTTTGGCCAAGGTCAGCAGGTGTCGATTCGTGGTGCCTCGGCTCAGTTAACCCGTACCCTGTTAAATGGTCATTCTGTTGCCTCGACAGGTTGGTTTGACCAACAGGCCATCGACCGTAGCTTTAACTATTCTCTGCTACCGCCCGAGATGATCAGTGGCATTGAAGTCTATAAGTCTTCTCAGGCTGACATTACCGAAGGTGGCATTGGTGGCACCGTGGTGGTTAAGACACGTAAACCTTTAGATTTAGAAGCCAATACACTATTTCTAAGTGCCAAGGGCGACTATGGTACCGTCTCTGAAGAGACAGATCCTGCCCTCTCTGGCCTGTATAGCTGGGCAAACGAGGACGAGACCTTCGGTGTTCTGGTCTCAGCTGCTGGCTCTCAAACCGATTATCAGCGTAACGGTATCGAGACCCTGCTGGGCTGGGGGGAAATTGTGCCGACTACCTTTCAGCAAGATCGTGAGCGCACCGCCTATAACATAGCAGCCCAGTATCGTCCGACCGATAATTTAGAGTTTGGCCTAACGGTGACTAGCCTGGATCTCAAGGCAAACAACGCCAACACCTCTATTTTCCTCTTCCCGACTCAGCAAGGCGTAAGCACCTGTAATCAGACCAACGCCGCAGGTGTCTGTACCGATATCACCCATACGGGTGAGGGTGGCTTTGCCTGGGCACAGACTTGGGCACGTGAAGCTGAGATGTCGTCTGACACCTATGATCTGGATTTTAAATATGAGGGTGACAACTTTACCCTCGAAGGTCGTGTAGGTAATACCAAGGCGGATGGTGGTACCAGTCTAACTTCTAACTATGGTAACTCTATCGGCCAGCCTGGTGACTTTGCCGGCCATTACGATGCGACAGGTGAGAAGATTCTGATCGATATCGCCAATAAGTCTTTCGACGCCGGTGACTTTAACGATCAGCTGGCGACGGCAGGCTGGGCACTGAAGAAACAGCCTAACACAGATGAAGAAACCTATGCGCAGGTCGACCTGACCTTCCCGGTCGACTTCGGTGCCATCACAGCGATTAAGGCTGGTGTACGCTATGCAGACCATGATGTGACTCAGCAAACAGATGCGGCTATCGTGGGTGATATCGTGGCTAAGGATGCCTCCGAATACTACTCTGGCACCATCTCATCTGGTGCAGGTTTTACCCTGCCTAAGCCTAATTTCGATGCCATGATCCGTGATGCTAAGGCCTCAGTCGATGGCTTTACCCGCGACAAGTCTGGATACGGCACCCTTAATGAGAAGAACCTGGCCGCTTACGCCATGGCGAACTTCGAGGCTGAAGGGATCCGAGGTAACTTCGGTCTGCGCTTCATCTCGACCGATATTGAGTCTGATTACTATGCGCTGAGTTCAAGCGGTCAGTTTGCCGACGAACTGAGTACAGATAAGTCGAGCTACAGTGACGTATTGCCAAGCATCAACGTGACTTTCGACTTAGCACCAGATCTCTTGCTGCGTACCACGGCTGCTCAGGTAATGTCTCGTCCTAACTACGCAGACTTGTTTGCCACTTCAACCCTGCCGGGCTTGAACGATGGCACGCCGGGTAACGAGAAGCTTAACCGTGGTTCTGTTGCTCTGGATCCCTTTAAGGCGACTCAGGCCGATGTGAGTCTGGAATGGTACTTCGGCGGCGAGGGGCTGGCTTCTTTGACCTACTTTATCAAAGATGTGAGCTCTTTCATCACCACACGTCAGAAGCTTAACCAACAGATTGGTATCGAAGACAACGATCTTAAAGCACAGGGTGGTAGCGCTTGCGGTGTAGGTGTTTATGACTGTTGGACAGTCAGCGAGAAGTACAATGCTAACGGTGGTCGAATCGAAGGGGTTGAGCTGCAGCTGCAAGACTCGTTCGAAAATGGCTTAGGCTACTCGGTTAACTATACCTTCGCCGATGCCGGTTCACCTGCCGAGAACTATCCTGATGAGGTGGGAGTATTCTCTGACTCGTCGAAGCACACGGTTAACCTAGTGGGCTACTACGAGATGGATAGCTTCTCTGCCCGTCTTGCCTACAACTGGCGTAGCGAATATATGATCCGTGAATTGCCAGGCTTCTATGGTAACCGTCAGCACCAAGACTATGGTTCGCTGGATCTGAGCATGAACTACAGCGTTACCGATTGGATGGATTTGACCTTCGAAGCCGTTAACCTCACAGAGGAAGACAGCATTCAGATAGGTGTCTCACCAGTCGACAACGAAAATGTGATTGCCGAGTTTAAAGATAACTACCCGGTATGGAGCTTCGAAGGCGAAGCAAGATACAAGGTCGGTGTCGCACTGCGTTTCTAATCGACACATGAGTGTACAAAGCCCGGCATAAGCTGGGCTTTTTATTAGCACCGACCTTTAATTAGACCAAGAGTGGGGAAGAGGTGAAACCATGGACATTAAGCGTATCTTGATATTAGGGGGCGGAACGGCAGGCTGGTTGGCGGCCAATCACCTGGGTAAGGCCCTTGAACATCGCCAGGACGTTAGCGTTATGTTGGTGGAGTCACCAGATATCCCCATCATAGGTGTCGGAGAGGGGACAGTGCCAGCCATTCGTCAGAGTCTGAAACGCTTCGGCATCAGCGAGTCTGAGTTTATCCGTCAATGTGATGTAACCTTTAAGCAGTCGATCAAGTTCGTCAACTGGATGGATAAGGACAGGCATGGAGCAGAGAACTTCTATCATCACCTGTTCGACATGCCGAGCCCTCTGGGTGAAGATCTTACCCAGCATTGGCTAGCGAATCGCCAACAAGCCTATGGTGACCTAGTTTCGCCCCAACACAAGGTGTGTGAAGCGGGTAGGGCGCCTAAACGTATCACCCACAGCGAATATGAAGGGGCATTGGGCTATGCCTATCACCTTAACGCTGCCAAGTTTGCCAAGCTGTTAGCGGATAACGCCATCAGGCGTTTCAATGTCGAGCATATTAAGGCCAAAGTCTGTGAGGTTATGCTCAAGGATAATGGCGAGATTGCCTCCCTGGAAACCGATAACCGGGGCAGCATCAGCGCCGATTTCTACATAGACTGCAGTGGGTTTGAATCTTTGCTTATCGATAAGACGCTCAAGGTGCCCTTTGTCGATAAGTCCCATCAGCTATTTGCCGATAAGGCGATTGCCGTTCAGGTGCCCATAGGTGAAGAAGAAGCGATTCCGCCTTATACCCTGGCGACGGCCCATCAGGCCGGTTGGATATGGGATATCGCCTTGACCCATAGGCGTGGCGTCGGTTTTGTCTATTCCTCTAAGTATATGGATGATGCCATGGCGCTTAAAAAGCTGTCACATTATCTCGGTCAGGATGTTGCTCAGTATCAATACCGGGTTTTGCCGATGAAACTTGGCTATCGCAGGGAGTTCTTGCATAAAAATTGCCTAGCCTTGGGGTTGGCGCAAGGCTTTCTCGAACCCCTGGAGGCAACCTCTATCTTGCTGACCGATTTTGCAGCAGGCTACATCGCCAACCGTTTACCAAAAGATAGTGAAGCGCTGGCTTTGCTGGCTGAACAGTTTAATCGGGTGATGACCTATGCCTGGGAGCGTGTTGTCGAATTTATCAAGATGCACTATTGCCTGTCAGACAGGAGTGACTCGGCGTTCTGGGTCGATAATCGCGATCCGGCGACGATTCCGTGTGAGCTTAATAGCCGGCTAAAACTGTGGCGAGATCACGCCCCCATAAGGCAGGACTTCTTCAGTAAGTTTGAGGTGTTTGATTTAGAAAACTACCTGTATGTGCTCTATGGCATGCACTACCCAACGAACACGCAGGTGGCGAGTGAGCAGCAAAGAGAAGCCTGGCAAGTACAGGGAAAACAGATAGCCAACTTGGCTGAGCATCTGGTGAATGAGCTACCAGCTCATCGAGACTTGCTCGAGAAGATTGCCAAATATGGTATGCAGAGATGTTAACTTGGGTTTGGCCTAGGTGTTAGCCAGACGAGGGGCATCAGGGCTCAAAAAAGCAGAGCCGATATTTATGTACTCTCATATCATCGGCTCTGCTACTTAAAAGTTATTGCAACTTATCAAACTGATTTTGCTTGGCGATGAGGCGCGACATCTGATTGAGGGAGGCTCTGTGGGCATAAACAATCGGCAGCAAACCTTTCTTTCTTAGCTCGAGGAAATCTTCATCGCTCAGTTCGTTCAATGCCTTGTCATCGATCAGATAGACGCCATTGATATTGATCTTCTGCTCAGATCTTTCCAGCTTAATGGTCAGTTGCTGTGACACCAGTAGGTTTTTGTCTGCCAGGAATTGGCAAACCGCCTGAGTCTGTTGATGCATAGCGGCGACATCCAGTAGGGCATTGGTTCTGGCCGTCAGGTACTCGCTACGCTTTCCTTCATCGGTAAACAGGCGGTTACCTTCTGTCTCAGACACCATTGGGCTCTCCTCATCGATGCAGACGATCACGTTGTCGCCTTCCTCCGAGGTTCTGGCGATCGACAGGGGCGCATTACTAAAGCCAATTGGGCTAATAGGGGCATCCCATTGGTTGCTTTGGCAATATAGGTTGACTTCGGGTTCGATCCCCATGATAGCCACAGGGATGAACTGGCCCGTCTCACCATTCTTCACGAAGACGATAGGGAATTCGGCCGCCAGGCTGGGGATCTCTCTGGCCAATACCGGGATCAGGTGCTCTTTGCTGAAACGGCTGAAATCATTTGAATGGGTCAGCTTGATGTTGAGATGTTTTTCCGTTGAAAGGGGGACTATCTTCGCCATATTCTTACCTTAGTTAATTTTAGTTTGTGGTGTCTGTCTCAAGCGTTAATTGCCTAACCAGAGAAACGCTGGGTTAATCTTTTACCGCTAGTGGGGGCAAAAGCGCAAGTATTAATGTTTCGAGCTGGCCCTAAACAAGCCCTAAATTGGAGTGAAAAGACGTTAAGCCAGTCTGATCTCTACCCTTTGGGGGGCTAAATACTTTTCTGTGTTAGGGATCACTACTCCGGTTATCTCTCGCCTTACACATCCTTGTTCTGTTCCTCTCCTAATATGGACACTTAACACTCATTGTTTAGTGTTTTTTCGACTCTGAGTACTGTTAGCCTCTCCGAATGTTATCAATAGTTGACAGCGTTGTCATTTTTGTGTGGTGAAGAAGGCTTTGTTCGGCCTCTATGGCAGCGATCTGTGATCGGCGGCTTTCAGCGGTGTGATAAAAAATTGCCTCACAATGTCAAAAAAATGTATAAATTCTGTTCTTTATTAGGTAGATTAACCGATGACAGCGTTGTCATTTGCTTGTGTGGCACGTTTGTTTTGTAAGGTTTGCATTGTTAGGAAGAGGTCTCCTAACTTGTGCATTGGCAGTAGCCATTAAGTTTGTAGCAATGGTTATTGTGTTTGTTTTTTCCTATAGTCTCTCCCCAGATACTAGAGATGGCTAGATGTGTTATGTCTCAATTGGCGCCTTTATCGGTGGCACTTGATACATGATGCATCTAGCGCTTTTTTCTGGATTAGAGTGACGCCTGATGAGTGGGCTCTAGGGAAATGCGTAAGAGCGAGCAAAGCACAGCGCGGCACGGCACAGCAGGGCGTTCGTTGTCTTGCAGAGATTCAGATTAAATAAACAGATTTCTTTCATTGTCAGATGGCTGAGTGGTTTCTAAAGCCAGAACGCTTTCTATAGCCTGATTACTTGCCAATTCTAGATTGCCTGTAATTGCCAGGTGGGGTTCGGGGAGCCGCTAGATTTGTACAAGTCTGACGATGATCTATTTTCGCGGCGGCATTTTTGTTAATCGGCCAAGATGCGGCGGCAAAAAAGACCAAGCGCAATAAGTAAGTGATCAGCAATAGCGCAGGGAAAACGTTTGAGAGCAAGGCTGGATTTTTAGGTAAGTAGTTATTCTAAAATCAAAAAAGTAATGCAGTTATCGAACGTTTTAACAAGTTCGCTTGAACAGTTATTTATTAGGATTGGCATAAAGTGGTGGCTATCTCAGATATCGCAATAGCAGGAAGCTTATTGCCGATGCTGATGGGGAAGGGTAGCTGCAATGAGACTTGAACGTTCAAGTTGAGAAAAGTGAGGATAACAATGATTAATAAGCTCATACCAATAACATTACTCATTAGCCTAGGACTGATTGCCTGCAGTCAGCCAACCACTACTCAAGTCCCCAAGGATGAAGGCGCCGCGGCGCAGCAAGTTGTTGACAGCGAGCCGCAACAGGCGCTGCATCAATTTGCCACTAGTCTGGCGGTCAACTATCACACTCTGACCAATTATCCTCAGCAGTGCACTTCTAGCGGTGTCGACGGTCGTTGTTTTGCCGCCCAGATTGAGCTAATCCCAGGTGTTGATTTTGACCGTAAGGATTGGGCCATCTACTACAGCCAGATGCGACCGGTGAAGCAGGTGCTAAGCGATGCCTTTGAGCTAACCCAAGTGAAAGGGGACCTGCACCGCATCACGCCTACTGACAAGTTCAAGGGCTTTTACAAGGGTCAGCCGGTCGATATCGCCTTTCTTGGGGAGCTATGGCAGCTGTCGGAAACCGATGCCATGCCCAACTACTATATTGTCGTTCCCGGCCTTCAACCTGAGGTTATCACCAGCACTCAGCTCACCGTGGATGCCAGCACAGGCATGGAGCAGCGCCCCTATGTTGAGGCATATGTCAGCGCCGAAAGCCAATATAAGCGCAGCGATACAGACAGGTTAGCATGGGCGACCCCTAAGGTATTGTTTGACGCGAACCAAGATATCGAGAGCCGCCCTGAGCTTGCCGTCAACGCGATTATCCCAACGCCGAAGCGACAAATCATAGAGAGTCAAAGTCCGGTAATATCGCTTGCCTCAGGTTATCATCTGGATGCTGGCGGTGTAGCTAAGGAATCTGTCGACGCGGCCTTGGCGCGCCTGGCCCGCCTTGGCGTTAAGCCATCGCCTCAAGGTATTCTACTCAAGTTAGAGCCGTCGACGACTAAACTCGCCGAAGGGGGCTATCGCCTCGATATTACCTCTGATGGCATCACCATAGACGCGAGCGATGATGCAGGTTTCTCCTATGGTTTGGCGTCGCTGACGAGTCTCATCTCGCTCGACAACCTGTCACTTAATGCCATGCAGATCCAAGATGAACCAAGATATGGCTTTCGCGGCATGCATGTCGACGTTGCGCGTAATTTTCACAGCAAGCAGTTTATCTTAGAGCTACTGGATCAGATGGCGGCCTATAAGCTCAACAAGTTACACCTGCATATGGCCGATGATGAAGGCTGGCGCCTGGAGATAGATGGGCTGCCCGAGCTTACTCAGGTGGGCAGTCGTCGCTGCCACGATCTGAAGGAAGATACCTGTCTATTGCCTCAGCTGGGCAGTGGTCCAGATGGTGACAGCAAGGTTAACGGCTACTACTCCAAGGCAGATTATATCGAGATCCTCAAGTATGCAGCTGCCCGGCATATTCAGGTGATTCCCTCTATGGACATGCCGGGGCATTCCCGCGCCGCCATCAAGTCGATGGAGGCCAGGTATCGTCGCCTGATGGCCGAAGGTAATGAGGCCGGAGCCAACGAGTACCGGCTTATCGACCCGCTCGATAAGACGCAGTACGCCTCGATTCAATATTATGATGACAACACGATCAACGTCTGTATGGAGTCCAGCTATCACTTCGTCGATAAGGTGGTGAGCGAAATTTCCAAGTTGCATCAGGCCGCAGGCCAACGCCTGGATCTTTACCATATCGGCGCCGATGAAACCGCCGGTGCCTGGGTGGAGTCGCCTGTCTGTCAGGCACTGCTAGCAGACAAAGAGAGCGGCCTTGAGAGCGAGGCACATTTTGGTGCTTATTTCATCGAGCGGCTGGCGAATATGCTGGCCGATAAAGGGATTGAAACTGCGGGTTGGAGTGATGGCATGAGCCATACACGACCTGATCGTATGCCGGCAAAGAATCAGTCCAACATCTGGGACGTGGTTGCTCATGGCGGCCATAAGCGCGCCCATGCACAGGCCAACTTGGGCTGGGATACAGTGCTGAGTAATCCCGAGGTACTCTATTTCGACTTCCCCTACGAAGCCGATCCGAAAGAACATGGCTACTATTGGGCGAGTCGCAGCACCAACGAGCGCAAGCTGTTTAGCTTTATGCCCGACAACCTACCGGCCAACGCCGAGCAGTGGACGGATATCGAAGGTAAGTCATTTGAGGCCGACGATACCCTTAAGCTCGATGATGCGGGCAAGCGAATCAGCGGTCCACTTAATCAAGGTGTCCGCTTCAAAGGGATCCAGGGACAGCTGTGGAGCGAGACGATTCGCTCAGACCAAGTAATTGAATATATGGTGTTTCCTCGCCTGTTAGTCCTAGCGGAAAGGGCCTGGCATAAGGCCGATTGGGAAGTGCCTTATCAATATCAGGGGGCTAAATACAGCGCCGAGACTAACTACTTCACCCCCGAGATGCGTGAGAAGCAGAGAGCTCAATGGCAGACCTTTGCCAACACCTTAGGCTATAAGGAGCTGGCCAAGCTGGATAGGGCAGGGATAGCCTATCGTGTGCCAACCCTAGGCGCCAAGATCAAGGAGGGTTACCTGCAGGCAAACAGCATCTATCCCGGGCTTGGAATAGAGTATCGAGTCGATGGCGGCCAGTGGCAGCAATATACAGAGGCGGTTAGCGTCTCAGGTAGAGTCGAGGTCAGAGGCGTCGCCGCCGATGGTATCCGCAAGGGGCGCATACTCAAGGTCAATTAGTATTTCGCTGACAGCATTAGTCTACTGGCCTAAATAGCTCATTTTAGCTAGCTAATGAAAAAGCGACTTAAGCCAGCTAATGAAAATGTAATGCAAGCTAGCGCGGTTATCGAAGAGCCGATAACCGCTTCCTCTCTGTTAAATAGCAAATAAAAATCTGGGCGCCTTAGAGGCGTTAGCCGGGCAGTGACCGAGAAGTTTGCTGTCACAAATTTAGTGATAATTTTAAATGACAGCGTTGTCATTTTTGTTGTAACATGACATTAACTTAGTCAGTGGTCAGGGCGGGCGATGCTAGATGCCCTGGATAATAAAACTGTGAAAGAGGTTGGTAATGGGATTTAACCAGACAGAGGAACAGGCCCTCGTCATAGGCATAGATGGTGGTGGCAGCAAGTGCCGCGCGACTATCTACGCCGCCGATGACAGTGTGATCGGCACTGGTGTGGCCGGGCGTGCGAATCCGCTTTACGGCCTGACACATACCTTCGACTCTATCTCGCAAGCGACCGAGCTCGCCCTACAAGACGCCGGACTAAAAGCTGGCGACAGCAAGACACTGGTGGCGGGCGTAGGCCTGGCTGGAGTCAATGTCGCGCATCTCTATCAGGCGATCAAAGCATGGCAGCATCCCTTCGAAGAGATGTATGTCACCACAGATCTGCACACCGCATGTATCGGCGCCCATAAGGGCGGTGATGGTGCGGTGATCATCACGGGGACTGGTTCTTGCGGCTATGCTCACGTGGGGGAGCAGTCCTTGAGTCTTGGTGGGCACGGCTTTGCCTTGGGCGACAAGGGTAGTGGCGCCTGGCTCGGCTTGCAGGCTGCGCAGCAGGTGCTGCTAGATCTCGATGGTTTCGGCCCGGCTACCCAGCTAACCGAGCGTTTATTGGAGCACTTCAAGGTGAGCGATGCCATGGGCATAGTCGAGCAGCTGGCGGGCAAATCATCCGGTTGTTACGCCACCCTGGCGCGCACGGTGTTATCTTGTGCACAGGCCCATGATGAGGTGGCTAAGGCGATAGTGGTTGAGGGTGCAGATTACATCAGTGCCTTGGCCCACAAGTTGTTTGAGATCCACCCGCCGCGTTTCTCCATGATAGGTGGTCTCGCCGAGCCTCTGGCCCCCTGGCTGGATAAGCGAGTGGTCGACAAGATCTCGCCAATCCTCGCCCCGCCTGAGTTAGGCGCCGCCTATTATGCGCGTCAGCAGTTAGGCTTGAGCCAGGTATAGCCTGTGTCACTTAGCCAGTCGCAAATAGCTAGTCGCAGATGATGTTTTGCCAGGAGAATAAATGAAACAGACACTCATTGCCGAGCGGGTATTCGACGGTGAACACTTCCACCACAACCAGGCCATCACCATAGAAGATGGGCGTATCGTCTCCTTTGACAAGGCGAGTGACGTCGAGCCCATTTTGCTTACCGGCACCCTGGTGCCCGGCTTTATCGATGTTCAGGTCAATGGGGGCGGCGGCGCCCTGTTCAACGACGCGCCCAGTGTCGAGAAGATAAAGACCATAGGTCAGGCCCATGCCAAGTTTGGCACCACGGGTTTCTTACCGACCCTGATCACAGACAATATTCAGGTGATGCATGCTGCAGCCGATGCAGTGGCCGAGGCCCTAGCGCTGAATACACCTGGCGTGTTGGGGATCCATTTCGAGGGGCCGCACCTCAGTGTGCCTAAGAAGGGCGTCCATCCGGCAAACTATATTCGTCGTATCTCAGATGAAGAACTGGCAATTTTTGCCCGCGATGATCTGGGTTCTAAGGTGGTGACACTGGCGCCGGAGAATGTGGCGCCAGAGGTGATTCATGCCTTGGTCGAATGTGGCGTCAACGTCTGTCTAGGTCACTCAAATGCCGACTACGACACTGTTATTAAGGCGCTGGAGGCCGGGGCAAGCGGTTTCACCCACCTGTTTAACGCCATGTCGTCCATGGACTCCAGGGCGCCGGGCATGGTGGGTGCGGCGCTCGAAAGTTTGGATGCCTGGTGCGGCCTGATTGTCGATGGTCATCATGTGCATCCGGCCTCGGCCAGGGTAGCTATCGCCGCCAAGCCAAGGGGCAAGGTGATGTTGGTGACAGATGCCATGCCGCCTGTGGGCATGGACGATAATGCCAGCTTCGAGCTGTTTGGCACCCAGGTGGTGCGCCGCGGTGACAGGTTAAATGCCGTAACGGGCGAGCTTGCCGGTTGCGTGCTGGATATGATTGGCGCGGTCAACAACAGCGTTAGCCTGCTAGGTGTGGCTCGCGAAGAGGCGCTACGGATGGCGGCTAGATATCCCGCAGAGTTTATCGGGCATCGTCAGCGCGGCGTGTTTACCATAGGCGCCAGGGCGGATATGGTTTTGCTGGACAGCGACAACCAAGTGGCGCGCACCTACATAGATGGCCAGCTGGTATATGAAGCCTAGCCAGCAGAACCTAACACTGTAGACATCAGCCCCTAAGGTTAATGCGTTGGGGCTTGATTATAATAATAACGATAAGAGAGAGGCTCCTGATGGATCCTAAGACAGATACCCATCCAAAACCGGCTGCTAAATCCAGGCTGATGTCACTCGATGCCCTAAGGGGCTTCGATATGTTTTGGATTTTGGGGGGCGAGGGGCTGTTTGCGGCGCTGCTCGTCTGGACCGGCTGGCAGGGCTGGAGTATCGCCGATGCCCAGATGCACCACAGCCAGTGGCACGGCTTTACCTTCTATGATCTTATCTTCCCCCTTTTTATCTTCCTCTCAGGCGTCGCCTTAGGCCTATCGCCAAAGCGCCTGGATTCATTGCCCTGGTCTGAGCGTCTTCCCCTCTATCACCACGCGATAAAGCGTTTGATGCTGCTGCTCCTGTTTGGCGTGCTCTATAACCATGGTTGGGGCACAGGCATGCCGATGGCGGCAGATGAGGTGAGATATGCCAGCGTGCTTGGGCGTATCGCCTTTGCCTGGTTCTTCGCCGCCTTGCTGGTGTGGCATACCGGGCTGAAGACGCAGATCTTAGTTGCCATCGGCATACTCTTTGGATACGGCGCAATGCAGCTGTGGATGCCTGTTCCTGGCGGCGTGGCGGGGGACTTCTCCATGTCTGGATCGATCAACGCCTATGTGGATGGCATGTTTCTGCCCGGTATTAGTTACCAGGGCAGGGCGACAGATCCTGAGGGGATCCTCTCGACCCTTCCTGCCATAGTCAATGCCCTGGCCGGCGTCTTTACCGGTCGCTTCATCGTCAAGCCTCATCCTAAGGGAGAGTGGGCCAAGGTTGGCATCTTGTTACTTGCAGGCTTGCTCAGCCTGGGGCTTGGCTGGTCGATGAACCTATATATTCCGGTGAACAAAGATCTCTGGACCAGTAGTTTTGTCTTGGTCACCCTGGGCTGGAGCCTCATCTTGATAGCCATATTCTATGGGCTGGTGGATGTGATCAAGCTGCACAGATTGGCGTTTGTGTTTGTTGTCATAGGCTGTAATGCCATCATCATCTATCTGGCATCGAGTCTGGTGAAGTGGGACTACCTTGCCGGTAGCCTATTTGGCGGTGCGATACAGGCGCTGCCGATAGATATACAGCCACTGGCTTCTGCCTGCGCCTTGCTCTTGGTGCAGTGGCTGCTGCTCTACTGGATGTATAAGCGTGGCATCTTCATCAAGGTTTAAGTCTTGTGGATGATAATTTAACAAGGAATACGCTGAGTTAGCCTGTAAAGGCTAAAAAGCTAAAATGACAGCGTTGTCTTTTTTCTGTTTATGTTTTAACATCGATGAAACAAGGGGGCAACTTGTCGCCCAAGCTGTAAATGTACCAAGCCGATATCACGAGCTGATATCCAAAGATTAATTACTATAAGAAAACAGGCTTATGGAAATGACATTAAATAGTGAAAGTAAGCGCAGCAGCGTGATCCCCATGGCGATCGTTGCCGGGCTCTTCTTTATTCTGGGCTTTGCGACCTGGCTAAATGGGTCCTTAATGCCTTACCTCAAGCAGATCCTGCAACTCACCCCGCTTCAAGCCTCCCTTATTCTCTTCTCCTTCTATATCGCCGTGACTTTTACCGCATTGCCCTCGGCCTGGGTGATCCGTAAGGTGGGTTACAAGACGGGCATGGCGATGGGCATGGGGATCATGATGATCGCCGGCCTGCTATTCATACCCGCGGCCAAGACGCAGGTGTTTGCGTTGTTTCTGTTTGCGCAGCTGGTGATGGGCACGGGGCAGACCCTACTGCAGACGGCGGTGAATCCCTATGTGGTCAGAATCGGCCCGGAGGAGTCGGCAGCGGCTCGTGTGAGTGTCATGGGGATCCTCAACAAGGGCGCGGGTGTGATCGCGCCTTTGGTGTTTACCGCTCTGATCCTCGACAGCTTTAAGGACAGAGTCGGCGCTGAGTTGACCCAGGCGCAGATCGACGAGATGGCCAATGGCCTGGTGTTCCCCTATCTGGGCATGGCTGTGTTTATCGGCGTGCTGGCGCTGCTGGTGAAGAAGTCGCCCCTGCCTGAGCTTGAAAATGAAGACGAGCAGGCGCATGGCACCAAGGGACATACCCGTGAGGCACTGTCTCACCCTAATCTGGCCTTGGGTGTGGTGGCACTGTTTTTCTATGTGGCGGTGGAAGTGATAGCCGGCGACACCATAGGCACCTTCGCCCTCTCTCTTGGGGTCGAGAACTATGGCGTGATGACCTCCTATACCATGATCTGTATGGTCATCGGCTACTCGCTGGGTATCCTTACGATTCCCCGTTTCATCTCTCAGCCCAAGGCGCTAATGATCTCGGCGATACTAGGCCTATTGCTGACGCTGGGGATCTTGTTTGGTGACAACGAGTCCTATGCTATCGCCAACGCATTGTTGGTTCCCTTCGGTGGCGCCATGCTGCCAGATACTCTGTTGATGATCGCCTTCCTGGGCCTGGCTAACGCCATCGTCTGGCCCGCGGTATGGCCGCTGGCGTTATCTGGCATGGGCAAACTGACCAGTACAGGTTCGGCACTCTTGGTGATGGGTATAGCAGGTGGCGCCTTCGGACCGCTGTTCTGGGGATTGACCAGTTCGGCTAGCTCGCTCGGTCAGCAGGGTGGTTATATGGTGATGCTGCCGTGTTACCTGTTTATCCTCTTTTATGCGGTGAAAGGCTATAAGATGCGTAGCTGGAAGTAGCCTTAGCTATTTCATCAAATCAAAAAGGAGTCTAGGGCTCCTTTTTTACTGCCTGCTTTCTAACTTAGTCTGCTTTCTAGCCTATGCCATGAAGGCATTAACAGGGAAGGTGGGATAATCGTTGGCTATAAGAGGGCGGCTAAATGCAAGAGGAGGGAGCTAAATATAAAGAATTGAAGCAAAGAGTTGAAATAATGCAGATATAAAAAAGCCCCGACATTGTCGAGGCTGTTTTATATGGTGCCGGCACCAAGAGTCGAACTCGGGACCTACTGATTACAAGTCAGTTGCTCTACCAACTGAGCTATGCCGGCTAAATTGTGGTGCCCGAACCCGGAATCGAACCAGGGACACGAGGATTTTCAATCCTCTGCTCTACCGACTGAGCTATTCGGGCAACTAAACTAAGTGTCTAGTTAACTACTTCAAACCAGGTCTCTGTGACCCTTGCCGTTTGGAGTGCGCGTATAATATAGCGCTGATATTTATCCTGCAAGCGCTTTTTTGGAGAAATTTAACTGCATGGCTAGTTAATGTGCAAAGTGCTGGCTTTTTGGCATTTATGCCGTTTTTTAGCGCAGTGGCTGTGGTTAAAACCCAGATTTAAGCCAATATTTGTTCTTAAAGGCGCGTTTTCAGGCGTCTTATTTCCCAATTCCCCACTTATCCATTTTGTCTTAGTGCTACCTTTCTAAAAATTAGAAATTTATTGGCGAAATTACGCGATATTCGTCGACATAAATCGAAGTTAATATGCTGTTAAGTGATAAATGAGGATGAATCGTGTTTAAAAATACCCAGAGCCGCTACGGCTTGGTGAGCATAGGCCTGCATTGGCTGACGGCGATTGCCGTATTAACGCTGTTCGCCCTGGGCGTGTGGATGGTCGAGCTGACCTACTACAGCCCTTGGTATAAGCGGGCGCCGGATCTGCATAAGAGCATAGGCGTGCTGCTGATGGTGTTAACCCTGTGCCGTCTGCTGTGGCGTTGGTTAAACCCGGCGCCTAAGGCGCTCCCCGGCCATCAAAGGTGGGAGAAGCTGGCCGCGGGCCTGGTGCATCGTCTGCTGTATCTGATGCTGCTTGGCATCTTGATTTCTGGCTATCTTATCTCGACCGCCGACGGCAGGGCCATAGGTGTTTTCTCACTCATCGAGTTGCCGAGCCTGGGGCTATTGTTTGAGGGGCAGGCGGATATTGCCGGCAAAGTACATCAATATCTGGCCTATGGCTTTATCGCCTTGGTAACTCTGCATGCCCTTGGGGCACTAAAACACCATTTTATCGACAAAGACGCAAGCTTGAAACGCATGTTAAACATTAAGGAGACACAATGAAGAAGGCTATATTGAGCGCCGCACTTATTAGCACACTAGGCGCGGGTGCATTCATGTTACCGGCTACGGCCAACGCCGCCGATTATGTGATAGATACCCAAGGTGCCCACGCCTCGGTGCAGTTTAAGGTGAGTCACTTAGGTTATAGCTTCGTGGTGGGGCGATTTAACGAGTTTGCCGGCGACTTTAGTTTCGATAGCAAGCATATAGGTGATGCCAAGGTAAATGTAACGATCAACACGGCGAGCCTCGACTCTAACCACGCCGAGCGTGACAAGCACTTGAGAAGCGAGGATTTCCTTAATGTGGCTAAGCATCCCGAGGCTAGCTTTAAATCGACCTCGGTCAAAGAGCTGGGTGATGGCAAGTTTGTGCTCAATGGCATGCTGACCCTTAACGGGGTGACTAAGCCTGTGGCAATCGATGCAAAGTTTATTGGTGAAGGGCAAGATCCTTGGGGTGGCTACCGCGCCGGTTTCGTCGGCCAGACTGAATTTGCCTTGAAGGACTATGATATCAAGATGGATCTGGGTCCCGCGTCCAGCCATGTGACCCTAGATCTCGTGGTAGAAGGCATTCGTCAGTAGTGACTGCTTAAGCAAGTCCCCATTATAGAAAAAGCGCCCATTGGCGCTTTTTACTTTTATAGAGCGAGCTATCTATTACTCGTCATCTTTTTGCGGCACATAGCCTTCGATCTCGACCTCTTTGCCCTCAAACAGGAAGTTAACCATCTGCTCTTCGAGGAATTTGCGATCGTCAACATTCATCATGTTGAGTTTCTTCTCATTGATCAGCATGGTCTGCTTGGCCTGCCAGAGTGACCAGGCTTCCTGGCTGATGTTGTCAAAAATTCGCTTACCTAGTTCACCAGGGTAGAGCTGAAAGGCTAGGCCGTCTGCCTCTTTCTTAAGATACTGGCAGTTCACTTTGCGCGCCATGATTACTCCTTATTTGATACTGAACCTAAGCTGGCGAGGATCCGCTCTGTGGCGGCGGCCAGGCCAACCTTGGGGGGCTTGGCTATGTTATACCAGAGAGAGGCGCTCTCTTCCATGATCTCAAGTGCGCTTGTGCTCTGGTGTGCCACAAAGGCGCTGATATCCAGATGGAAGTGGCTGAAGGTGTGACGAAAACTGTTTATGGGCTCCTGACTTTCGAGAGTCAGGCCTTTTGCTTTGGCAAACTCCTCGAGCGCCTCTTGGCTGTCAAACTGCGGGAAGCACCAGAGTCCCCCCCAGATCCCCGCCGGTGGGCGCTTGCTCATCAGCACACGCTCTTCATCTTTAATCACCAGCATATAGCCGAGCTTTTCCGGTATCGTCTTCTTCGGCTTCTTGCCGGGAAACTCTGTCTGATGGCCCATCAGCTGCGCCTTGCAGTCGATGGCAACGGGGCACTGCTCGCACTTAGGCTTAGAGCGGGTGCAGATGCTGGCGCCAATATCCATCATCGCCTGATTGTATTGTGTCACGCCTGCTTTTGGAGTCAGGCGGTTGGTGAGCTGCCACAGCTGCTCCTCCACCTCACGCTTGCCGGGCCAGCCCGCGATGGCACCGTGTCTGGCGAGCACTCGCTTGACGTTGCCATCTAATATGGGGTGATGCTGCCCAAGGGAGAGTGAGAGTATCGCCCCTGCGGTCGAGCGGCCAATGCCGGGCAGGGCGAGTACCTGCTCGAACTGGGTTGGGAATACACCATCATAGTCGCTGGCTATCAGCTGGGCACTCTTATGTAGGTTACGTGCTCGGGCGTAATAGCCAAGGCCGGTCCAGTGGTGCAGCACCTCATCCTGATCGGCTTTTGCCAAGTCCAAGATAGTGGGGAAACGCGCCATAAAGGCTTCGAAGTAGGGGATCACGGTGGCAACTTGAGTCTGCTGTAACATGATCTCGGACACCCAAACCTTATAGGGGGTCTTATCTTGCTGCCAGGGGAGATGCTTGCGTCCGTGTTTGTCGTACCAGGTGACGATGCGCTGGTGAAATTGCTCTGTTTTCATGGCGCTCAGTCTATAGAGGGGCAAGGTTTTTCTCAAGGCAAATGGTATCTCTAGGGCGCCATGACTCGCACCTAGCGGGATTATTGGTATACTTTGGCAACATAGGGCTTGCCTTAGCGCAGTAACTTTGGATAATGCCCTTCTTTTTATAATTTTCCAATCATATAAGTGTCAGGATCCCGTGGGATCATATGAGTTTGTGAGTCGAGCCTAGAGTCGCTTGACGCTGACTTTTTCTCGGCGCTATATGGCCAACCAATGGCAGATCTGAGGCTGAAAAATAATGAGCGAAGTGACCACCGCAGAGTTTAACGAAGAGGGTAAATACCTTCGCAAAGTGAGAAGCTTTGTTTTACGTGAAGGACGTTTGACCAAGGGCCAGGCGCAGGCGATGGAGCAGCAATGGCCTGTGATGGGACTGGACTACTCGCCCGAGCCACTGGATCTGGTCAAGGTGTTTGGCCGCGAAGCCGATACCGTGCTGGAAATTGGGTTCGGCATGGGCGCCTCTCTGGTGGAGATGGCTAAGGCGGCTCCCGAGCTTAACTTTATCGGTATCGAAGTTCACAAGCCTGGCGTGGGTGCCTGTCTTGCTGATGCGGCTGAGGCCGGTGTCACTAACCTGCGTGTTTTCCACCACGACGCCATCGAGGTGTTGGAAAACAGCATCCAAAGCGGCAGCCTGGCCAGAGTACAGCTATTCTTCCCAGATCCTTGGCACAAGAAGCGTCATCACAAGCGCCGCATTGTTCAGCCGGAATTTGCCGAGCTTATCCGTCGCTGCCTGAAGATAGGTGGTGTGTTTCACCTGGCGACCGATTGGGAAAACTACAGCGAGCACATGTTAGAGGTGATGAGCGCGGCGCCTGGCTATAAGAACCAGGCGCAGGATGGCGACTTTGTGCCACGTCCCGATCATCGTCCGCTGACCAAGTTTGAGGCAAGGGGCCATCGTCTGGGACATGGCGTCTGGGATCTGATGTTTGAGCGTACCGAGTAAGCTTAATTTCTATAAAAAGAGGGAATACACATGGCAACACGTAGTCGTCGTTTACGTAAAAAATTACGCATTGATGAGTTTCAAGAGTTCGGCTTCGATGTGAATTGGACCTTCGATGATTCGGTAAGCGAAGAGCAGATCGATGCTATCGTCGATCAGTTTATCGACCAGGTGATCGAAGAGAGAAAGCTGGGTTTCCACGGTGGCGGCCATAAAGAGTGGGAAGGCATCATCGCCACCCAAACCATTGGCAAGTGCACTGAAGAAGACAGGCAGGCCGTGAGTGACTTCTGGAAGAGTCAGCCGGTGAAAGATGTCATGGTTAGCGAGCTGTACGATATCTGGTGGAACTAATGCCACAGAAGGACCTGCTCGAGACCATTATCGAGCAGGTGCGTCCTCTGCTGGGAAAGGGCAAGGTCGCCGACTATATTCCCGCCCTGGCCGAGGTGGATCCTACCAAGCTTGGGATCGCCGTGACCACAATCGATGGTCAAACCATAGGGGCTGGAGACTATCTCGAGCCCTTTTCGATCCAGAGTATCTCTAAGGTCTTTAGCCTCACGGTCGCCCTGACCCTGTACGAGGAGGCTGAGATCTGGTCTCGCGTCGGTAAGGAGCCCTCGGGGCAGTCCTTTAACTCCCTGGTGCAGATAGAGCTCGAGCGCGGGGTACCGAGAAATCCCTTTATCAACGCCGGCGCTCTGATCATAGCCGATCTGTTGCAGAGCCGCCTCGGCGCGCCTAAGCATCGTATGCTCGAGGTGGTCAGAAAGCTGAGCGCCAACGCCCATGTGATTTATGATAAGCGTGTCGCGGCCTCTGAATATGAGCACAGCGCCCGTAACGCGGCCATCGCTTACCTGATGAAGTCCTTCGGCAACTTTAATAACGATGTCGATAGGGTGCTGAGAAACTACTTTCACTACTGCGCGCTGAAGATGAGCTGCGCCGATCTATCCAAAGCCATGCTCTATCTGGCCAATCGAGGCCAGAGCCTCTCGGCAGAGCAGGTGGTCTCGCCCATACAGACACGTAAGCTTAACGCCCTGTTGGCCACATCTGGTCTGTACGATGGTGCGGGGGAGTTTGCCTATCGGGTCGGCATGCCGGGTAAGAGCGGCGTGGGCGGCGGCATCATCGCCGTGATCCCGGGCGATATGAGCATCTGTGTTTGGTCTCCAGAGCTAGATAAGAACGGTAACTCTCTAGCGGGCACCTCCGCACTCGAGAAGCTCTCCCAAGCCCTGGGCCGTTCTATCTTCTAACAGAGCGCCTGATTAGGCGCTCTTTCATTTAACTCTTTGCTTTGTTTTTATCTTTCTCTGCATTCTACTTTTCATGTCTTAGCTGCATTCGCGTCGATGGTGAAATTTACTAAAAACTGGTTGAAGGCTTTACTTTTGTTAGCCTCTAGCCGACTTATAGCCTTGGCCTACATCGTCATTTTTATCTAATCCATTGATTATATTTAATTAGTTAAAATTGGCACGATACCTGTATTGTTAGTCATCAACGACACATGGTGCACCTTAAGCTTCTCATCATGTGATTTTCGATGACTTAAGGAATAAGAATATGAAGAAATTGACCGCATCTCTTGGACTGACAGCTTTCGTACTTGCCACCACCAGCGCCGCCTGGGCCGGTGAAGATAAAGATAACCACATCTCCTTTGGACGGGATGACAAACAGTGCGAGGTGAGCCTCAATTACGATGTTTCCGTCGAACCTAGCAAGTTGGTGGTCAGTGAGGCGAAGAAAGAAGTGTATCGCATCGAGCTTGGCCGTCTCTACGTTAACGGTGACAAGGTGGAGCTAAACGACAAGCAGCAGGCGTTGGTTAATCAATATGCCGGTGAGGTGTCTAAGCAGCTTCCCGAGGTGATCGACGTGGTGCATGACACCGTCGATATCGCGTCTACCGCCGTGAGCATGGCGCTCACGCCGCTGCTGGGTGACGCCGCCGGAGCCAAGATAGATGAGATGATGGATGGCATGTCGAAGCGCATCGACAAGGTTGCTTATCAAAATGGCGATAAGTTCTACCTGGGCGCCACCGAATCTTCTATCGAAGACACCTTTGGCAAAGAGTTCGAGCAAGAGATGGAGCAGCTGGTGCAGAGCTCTATCGGCAGCATGATGATGACCCTGGGTAGCGAGATGATGAAGGGCGACGGCGAGAGCTTCGAGGAGAAGATGAACGCCTTCTCGGCCAAGATGGACAAGGTGGGCGACGATATCGAAGCCCAGATTGAACAGCAGGCCACAGATCTCGAGGCGCGCGCCGATAAGCTGTGTGACAACTTCCAGCAGCTGGCGGCTCTAGAGTCTCAGATGCGCAGCGAAGTCCCGGCCCTACGTGACTATCCACTGGTGAGCGCTAAGCAACAAACCCTGCGGGAATAGCCCGCAAACGATTTCCTCTGGCATAGCAACATCCACATTTCCCTGCACTTACCTTGGGTGCAGGGCTTTTTTTATTCTGGGCCTGCCATTGTTATGACTTTTCCTCCACTCCTAACTGGGTGTATAGTGGCTAGAAAATAGGTATTAGAATCAAAGAGCAAATCTTTGGTATACTTGTAAAAAATAATAACAATGCTGGCGAAATTTCGATAACGAAATGGCTAACAGTCTGACTCTACTCTTAAAATAATCTGCATAGTCAAGGGGATAACTTCGCACTTAGGAGGTATCTCTATGATTTATAATTGGTATTTATAGGGTCGCAAACACCTTAAGGCTATTTAAATGTTAGAACTTTTAGAACCTATTGCAATTTTTACTCATGTTGCTCGCGCCGGGAGCTTTAGCTCTGCCGCGCGAAAATTGGGGATTTCTAAATCAAAGGTCAGTACTCAGGTTGCCGACCTTGAGCATAAATTAGGTGTTCAGCTGATACAGCGTACCACTCGGAGTCTGAGTTTAACCGAGGCCGGACAGCTGCTTTATGCCCAGGGTGAAGAGTTGCTTCGCGATGCCGATCAGGCAGTCGCCAGCGTACACAATCTCAACGATGCCACGCGCGGCGTACTCAAGGTGGGGATCTCCCAATCCTTCGGTACCATGCACATCATTCCAGCCTTACCAGATTTTATGGCCAGACACCCTGAGTTGGAGCTACAGGTTAGCCTGTTGGACCATAAGGTTGACGTGGTCAGTGAGGGCTTAGATCTCCTGTTGACCATGTCTGAGCAGCTGCCGCTTGGCATGGTGGCCAGACCCCTGATGAAGTGTCAGTTCCTGTTGGCGGCATCTCCCGAGTATGTGGCCAAGCATGGTTATCCTGAGCGTCCAGAGCAGCTGGTGGACCATAACTGCCTTGTGTATCACGGCGAGTGGCATGAGCACAGCGTGTGGCAGTTTAAGAAGGGTGACGATTACTGTGAAATTGGCGTATCGGGTAACTTCAGGGTCGACAACGCGCCTGCGCTTAAGTCCGCCGCGGTGAGCGGCCTGGGCGTGGTGTATCTCGCCAGTTACCTGCTTGAGAATGAGATAGAGAAGGGCACCCTGGTTCCCTTATTGCCAGAATGGCAGTTGACTCACCATCTGCCATTGCAGGCTGTTTACCCAAGACGTAAACACCTGGCACCTAAGGTGAGCGCCTTTATCGACTTCATTAAGGATCATATCGGTTCACCACCATATTGGGACGAGCCATACGCCGCCCTGTATGCCCAGCGTAAATAGCAGGATTTGGCTGAAAAAACAGCATTTTATCCATGTTGCTGTTAAGGTCTTTACGATTTTCAGTTATCAATAACTTAAAAACATTGTTCTGATAACAAGACGATAACCCCCGGTATTTTTGATGTCGGGGGTTATCTTTTTATAATCATATAGTTGCACTGGTATTACCTCTCTGTTTTGCGATGGCTTATTTAGCTTGAGCTAAAGCTTGAGAGGAATTCACGTTGCAGTCTGTTCTTAATTTAATACAATGGTGGCAGTTGATATCGGGATGACCTGATTCAGTTAGCCGAGCCAGAGAATGACCCCTCTCTCGTTTGGTTACACAGGTCGGCGTTACTGCAATCTTGAATCAATGCTGGCAGCGGTTTAAGAACTAAAACAATGCTAGCCTTAAAACCATCATCCTAGTTTTGGTTTACCCCAGCAAAGATTGCTGGGGTATTTTTCTTTTAGGGCCTTGGATTATTAAGCGTCCAGATCTCCGCCCAATCTTTTCCTGTCGCTTCCTCCTTCTGTCATAGTGCTCTGGCTTTGACCAAGCATCTTCATCTTGCCGAATTAGCGTCTTATTACTGAAAAATAAAGATAGTTTAATGCGCTGTGCATGGTATCTGAGTATTACTCAGGGTATCGTGCTGATATTGTTTAATTCAGCTCGTTTCGTGTATGAGGCATTGCATAAAGGGCATGGCGCGATGAGTGTGAAGCGAGATAAAGGGAAGTCTATGGCGCGTAAGATCTTATTGTTGATTGTGGGTTTGCTGGTTCTAGTGGTGCTGGCGGGTGTCTATCGTTTTAATTTTACAAATGACGATCTCTATGTGGTTAAGGAAGATGGCAGTGTCATCCCCTTAGATGAGGATGTCGATAAGGTGATGCTTACCCTCTTTAGCATCAAGACCCATAAGGCTTGGTCTATCCAGCTGCCTGAGTCTCAGGCCGAGGCGAGACTCACCAGTATCAGTCTGAGCGGCGACAGACGCTTTGCCAGCGGCGATTACCAGGATGGCCCTGAGCGGGGCAGTGTGCACCTGGACTATATGAAGATAGTGACGCTGAACCATGTCGCCGATGGGGAAGAAGAGCGCGTGTCGGATACAAACAGCGACGAGATGCTGTTTGTGGCGCCCTTCTTCGTCTCCAATCAGGGCAGCGGTGTATTCGCCTATTTGGGGCTGTTTAGCATCAATCATAAGCTTGGCGATATCGAGCAGTTAGACAGCTACTTCATCGGAGACAGGGTCGAGATAAGCGCCCTGCAGACCGAGGAGCCGTTTGATGTGACCTCGAGTGTGTCACTGAGCTATCTCACCCATGGCGATGAACAGGCAATGGCCGAAGCGCCGGCTAACAAGGTGACCAAGCTTCTCAAGGTGACCCGAGAGGGCTTTAGCGAGTAAGCCTTAACCTTCAGCTAAGAGGCGTTAGCCTTGATTGATAACAGAATTAGCCGATAAAACTAAAAAGGCCGCCCTGGTTAAGAGCGGCCTTTCTTATGGTTAACTATGCCTTGAATACTGGCTCTAGTGATAAGGTTTAGAAATTAGGCCTTATGAGCCCAGTTCATCACCTTAGCCTCAAGCACATCCAGCGGCAGAGGTCCGTTCTTGAGTACCAGGGTGTGGAACTCACGAATATCGAACTTATCGCCCATGATCGCCTTGGCCTTCTCGCGAATATCGACAATCTTGAGCATACCTATCTTAT
The DNA here is from genome assembly GCF_009831655.1 of Shewanella insulae. GTDB lineage: Bacteria > Pseudomonadota > Gammaproteobacteria > Enterobacterales > Shewanellaceae > Shewanella > Shewanella insulae. The sequence continues at coordinate 235,662 of NZ_WRPA01000003.1, forward strand.
AGGCGGTCGCCTGTGATGGCATCACGATATGACGCTCGACCATCTTGATGGCGTCAGACTCGGCATTCGGGGTGTTGTTGACATAGTATTGGATCCCTTGCTCGCGGGTCCAACGCTTGGCGTGTATGCCGGTATCCACCACCAGACGACATGAGCGCCATAGCTCCATGGCCAGGCGGCCGAAGTCTGAGTAAGGGTCCTTATATAGGCCCATCTCCTTAGGGAAGAACTCGCTGTAAAGGCCCCAGCCCTCTATGTAGGCGGTGTAGCCGCCAAACTTTCTGAACTTAGGGATCCCTTGTAGTTCCTGGGCGATAGCGATCTGCATATGATGGCCCGGCGTGCCCTCGTGGTAGGCCAACGCCTCCATCTGATACTTGGGCATGGCCTCCATGTCATACAGGTTAGCGTAGTAGGTGCCTGGGCGGCTGCCATCCGGAGTCGGTTGATTATAGAAGGCCTTACCGGCCGACTTCTCTCTGAAGGCCTCGACCCGTTTCACTATCATGGGCGCCTTAGGCTTGACAAAAAACACCTCATCCAGGCGAGAGGAGATGTTGTCTATCAATGCCTTGGCATCGTTTAGATAGGCGGTGCGGCCTTCTTCTGTGTCGGGATAATAGAATTGCTTGTCTTCACGCATAAACTTGAAGAAGGCCCTGAGATCGCCCTCGAAGCCGACCTTTTTCATGATGGCGCGCATCTCCTGATGGATGCGGTCTACCTCGGCGAGCCCCAACTGGTGGATCTCATCGGCAGTCATATGTGTGGTCGTGGTGCGTGCCAGGGCGTTGTTGTAAAACGCCTCGCCGTCTCTAAACTTCCACACACCATCTTTGGTATCGGCGCGTTTCTCTAGGGTCTCGACATAGGCGATAAGCTTGTCATAGGCGGGCTTGACCTGAGCGGTCAGCGCCTGTTTGGCCTCATCGAGCAGCTTATTACGCTGGACATCGTCTATCGCAAGCTTAGCCACTTTACGCTGAAAGTCGGCCCAGATGGCGCTGTCATCACTTTGATCGAAGGGAGCGCCGCTGATGATGTTACGGCTGTCTGACAGCACATAGGCAAACACAAACTTAGGCGCTATGATGCCCGCCTTAGCGCGTTCTTCTAGGGCTTCTTCCAACTGCTGCATATAGCGGGGCACGCCCTTGAGGCGGCTGATATAGGCCTTTGCATCCGAGACGCTGTCTATCTGGTGTTGGTTGATCAGGAAAGAGGCCACAATGGAGTGGCCGCCATACATCTGGTTAACCGGGTAGCTATACAGGCGCCACTTGTAGTCGCCGATGCTCTGCTCGAGTCTCTGTGTCAGCAGGTCGTAGCTCAGACGAGTCTGTGCATCTAACTTGCTTTTATCTATCTGTTTGAGCTGCGCCAGATGCTGCTTATCTCTTGCCAGGCTCTTCTTATCGGCGGCTTCACCGCGCTCATCCCACTTGTCATAGTCAGTCTTTATCCCTAGGTGGGTCTGGCTGATGGGGCTAGCCATCACATTTTCCATGAAGATGGCTTCGAAGAGTTGGTTGGCCTTCTCAGATTCCTGCGCGCTGATCTTCTGTACTGGCTCGTTGGCGCTGAGTAGGGGCAGAGAGACTGGCGCGGCGTGCACGGCGCCAGAAAGCAGAGTCGCCAGTGAGATGGCGAGGATAGTTGTTTTTGTTTTTATTGGCATGGCGATATTGGTATAACTTGGCTTTTGTTGATTAGTGCCTGTTATCCTAATAAAGCCGACGATTAAATATGCAAACTAAGTGTTAGAAAATGTTTCTGTTCCCCTCGAAAGAGGGGAAAGATTATTCGCAAAATAACCCAAGCAGTTCGTTGACAAACATATGCCCCTTGGCCGTGAGTTGCCAATGTTTTTCTTCAATGATGACCAGACCCTTGGCGGCGCCCCGAGCCATGCCGTCTTCCAGCACCTCTGCCTTCAGGCCGGTGCGGTCCTCAAGCTCGCGCTTAGGGATGGGAGACATCAGTCTCAGGCGGTTCATCAGATATTCCAGCGCCCTGTCTTCTGGCAGTACCTCGCTCTTATCGAATAGATAGTCATCGGCGCCCAGATATCCCTTGGGATGCTTTATCTTCACAGTGCGCACTATACGCTGCTCTTCTGCCTGGGTGATCTTACCGTGGGCACCACAGCCAATCCCCAGATAGTCGCCAAACTGCCAGTAGTTGAGGTTGTGACGACACTGGTAGCCGGGTTTGGCGTAGGCTGAGATCTCATACTGCTCATAGCCGAGTGCCGCAAGGCGCTGCTGGCCCTGCTCATAGATCTGCCACAGCGCCTCATCGTCCGGCAGCTGGGGAGGCTTAGAGTGGAACAGGGTATTGGGCTCTATGGTGAGCTGATACCAGGACAGGTGGGGCGGATTGAGGGCCGCCGCCTTATCTATGTCCCGCATCGCCTCCTCGAAGCTCTGATTAGGCAGGCCGTGCATGAGATCCAGGTTGAAACTCTGGTAGCCTGCCTGGGCTGCCTTGCTGGCCGCAACCTCCGCCTCATGCTTATCGTGAATTCGCCCTAGCAGATTCAGCTTATCGCTGGAAAAACTCTGCACGCCGATGGAGAGGCGAGTCACCCCGGCGGCGCGATAGGCACTAAAGTCGTCATGCTCCAGGGTGCCAGGGTTGGCCTCCATGGTGATCTCTATATCCTCGGCAAAGGGGATCTGCGCCCTTACGCCATCGAGCAGACGCCTTATCTGATCTGCATCGAACAGGGAGGGGGTGCCGCCACCGATGAAGATGGAGTACAGGCTGCGCCCCTGTACATATGCGGCATCGTTTTTCAGATCGGCGAGCAGGTCGTCCACATACTCCTGCTGGGGCAGCTCACCATGTTGGCCATGGGAGTTGAAGTCGCAGTAGGGGCACTTCTGTACGCACCAGGGAATATGGATATAGAGACTGAGTGGAGGAAGCTTAAGCATTAGCCGAGCACACCCTTGGCCTTAAGCTCGCTTAGCAGTAGCTGCATCGCCTTGCCTCTGTGGCTGAGGGCATTCTTCTCATCGCTGCTTAGCTCGGCGGCGCTGCAATTATGCTCGGCCGGAATAAAGACAGGATCATAGCCATGGCCGTTGTCGCCCCTTGGCTCGAAGCCTATGCTGCCCTCCCAAGAGGCCTGACAGATGATGGGGGTCGGGTCTTTGGCATGACGCATATAGACCAGGATGCACTGAAAGCGCGCGCTGCGTTTATCGCCGTCTTTTAGGGCGCCAAGTAGCTTGGTGTAGTTGTCGCTGTCGCTCGCCCCTTCACCACCGTAGCGGGCCGAGTAGATGCCGGGGGCACCCTCTAAGGCGTCTACTTCCAGGCCTGAGTCGTCGGCGATGGCGGCCAGGCCTGTCACCTGTGCTGCGTGGCGAGCCTTGATGATGGCGTTTTCGACGAAGGTGGTGCCGGTCTCCGGGACTTCTTGAACATTAAACTGGCTCTGTGGCAGGACTTCTATGCCAAATTCGGCAAGGATCTCGGCAAACTCTTTCAGTTTTCCCTTGTTGCCGCTGGCTAATACGATTTGATTCATTTTCGCTGACTCTATGGTGGCAGGTTTCATTGGCCGCAATCATACCCAAGCTGGCGGGGAAACGATAGGGGATAGCTTCAAATAGCAACAAGCCGCGCTAGGCGCGGCTTGAACTGGAAAGAGGGGGGCGGGTTAATCGACGTAAAACTTCTGCTTAAACTTCAGCTGGGTGTTGAGCTTGTTGCCATACTTGATGGCTATCTGAAAATTGATCTCCTGATCGTCCCGGTAGGGCACCTCGGCGATGTAATAGATAGCCTCGCCTTCGTGGATCTCCTTGAAGGTCAGCTCTACCCTGGCATCGAGCAGGTTATTGGCGATCCCCGAGATCTCTACCGGAATGGCCGGCGTGCCTTCTGCGCTGGTGTCGAGCACGGAAATGTTAATCAGGCCGGTATAGCTGCTGCGCTTGATGCCATAGGTCTTGGCGATAGAAGGGGTAATAAAGGTGCTGCCCAGGGCAACATAGTGGATATCGAAATTGCCGACGCTCTGCTTCTGCTCCGCAGCGGCATTGCCCATGCTAAGCAGGGTAAGCGCCAGGGCACAAAAAAGGGTACGTATCATGGTGATCTCCTGTCACGGGATAATTGATTCTATTATAGCTATTAAAGTCTTAGGCTGTGGCGTCTAGGCTTATTTGCTTACATATTTCATGGGATTAAGGCTGAGATAGCCTCAGGGATCGCCTTGGGCATCACCACGCGGATCTGCTTGTGGCGCCCAAGTTCACCCTTTTCGACAAGGATATTGCCCTTGGCCGTCTTAAACTGCTTCGCCAGAAACTTGCATAGGTGGGCATTGGCCTTGCCGTCGATGGGCGGCGCGGTAATGGCCACCTTTAGCTCGTCGCCATGGGGACCAACAATCTGGTCCCGGCTGGCTTTAGGTTGGATATAGAGCCTGATGACGAGGTCATCCTCTTCTTTGGTGACAATCGCCATCTAGACGTTAGCCCAGAAGGGAACGTATTGAGACAAGAGTTTGTTGATGAAGATCAGACCGAACATGAAGATCATCACGGAGAAATCCAGGCCACCCATGGGGGGGATGATTCGGCGGATAGGTGCGACCAGCGGCTCGGTCAGCTGCGCCATTACCATCTCGATCGGGTTGTGCCCCTGGCTGACCCAGCTGAGGATGGCGCGTAGGATAAGCATCCAGAACAGCAGCACGCCAGCCTGTTTTAGCACAGACACCAGCGCCACCAGGAGTATGATGGGCAGGTTAATGGCGGCGCCTGCCATCAGGCTGAGGATCACAAACTTAACCACAACGACCGCCAGAGCGAGTACCACAGAGGCAGTATCTAAGCCGCCCAGCGGTGGCAGGAAGCGGCGCATGGGGCCTACTACCGGGTGGGTAGCCTTGACCACAAACTGGCTGAAGGGGTTGTAAAAGTCGGCACGGGCCAGCTGTAACCAGATACGAATGATGACGACCATGAGGTACAGGTCAAACAGGGTGTTCACTAAAAAACTTAATGCATCCATTGTGTTTCTCTACTGTGCTGTATCGAATAAAACTAGGGTTAAGCCTATGAAGGGCCAGCCCTAAAACTGCTTCGCCATTTCCTGGGCCCTGTCCATGCAGTCGTGCATGGCGGTGCGCACTATCTCCCTGAGGCCGGCGCGCTCGAACGCTGCTAAGGCCTGAGCCGTGGTGCCGCCCTTAGAGGTGACATTTTCCCGCAGCTGCGCCGCTGAAAGCTGTGGATTCTGCTTCACCATGGAGGCCGCACCAAGAGCCGCCTGCTGCACCATCTCTCTGGCGGCTTGCTCATCGACGCCATCTTGTTTGGCACTGTCAATCATAGCCTCCATCATGAGGAAAAAATAGGCCGGCGAGCTGCCCGCCAGGGCGATCACCTGATTGAGATCCTCTTCTTTTTCTACCCACACGGTTTCGCCGCCGGTCTGCATCAGTTGCTCACACAACTGGCGGTCTTGCTCGCTCACGCCCTGCTCGGCGTAGAGGCCCGTCATGCCAAGGCCGATCTGTGTCGGGGTATTGGGCATGGTGCGAATAAGCTGAATTGGCTGCTTGAAGAAGTCGTGATAACGCTCTGCCGTGACCCCGGCTGCTATGGTGACGATAAGCTTGTCTTTCAGGTTGAGTCCGCTCATCTCCTCACACACCTGCTGCATCAGCTGAGGTTTCACCGCCAGCACGATAACGTCAGCCTCATCGGCGGCCTGCAGGTTGTCGTGGGAGACTCGAATGCCTAAATCCTGTTTCAGGGCGATGAGTTTGCCCTCGCTGGGGTTAGTGGCGTGAATAAGCTGCGGGGCATAGCCGCCCTTGACCAGGCCGCTGGTGATGCTGCGGGTCATGTTGCCCGCGCCGATAAAGCAAATCTTCTTCTGTGTCATAAGGGTCTCTATTTATTGGTCTAACTATCTATATCTGGGCATTCAGGGGAATTACAAGGCCTAGCGCTTTATCCCATTAGTCTTTAAGCCTTAGTGTAATCCCGGGCGCCGAAGATGGCGCTGCCGATACGCACCATGGTCGAGCCGGCGGCGATCGCCTGCTCAAGATCTTGGCTCATCCCCATGGAGAGGGTATCCAGGCGCGGGTGTTGCTGTTTCAGCGCCTTAAACAGGGACTGCATCTGGCTAAACTCGGCCTGCTGCAGCGCAACATCGTCTGTGGCGGTGGGGATTGCCATCAGGCCTCTCAGGGTGAGGTTGGGCTGGGATGCAATCATCTCGGCCAGGGGAGCGACTTCGTCTGGATTGACGCCCGACTTACTCTCCTCCTGGCTGACATTCACCTGGATGCAGACCTGCAGGGGAGGGAGATGGCAAGGGCGCTGCTCGCTCAGGCGTTTGGCTATCTTCTCCCGGCTTAATGTGTGCATCCAGTCGAAGTGCTCTGCGATGGTTTTGGTTTTGTTCGATTGCAGCGGGCCGATGAAGTGCCATTCGATGTCGCCATGGCTTTCGCGCAGGGCATTTATCTTCTCTTCCCCCTCCTGAACATAGTTTTCACCAAAAAGCCGCTGTCCGGCATCATATGCCGCTACTATCTGATCTATCGGCTTGGTTTTACTCACCGCCAGCAGCCGTATCTCCCTGTAATCACGTGATGAATTTTGCGCCGCTTGAGCGATTCTTTGGTGGGCGTTGGCCAGTCTGTCTGCTATTGTTGTCATGTTGTAAGTTTTTGGTTGAATGGATATCCCATACTATGGAAATCACAGAGTTACTTGCCTTTAGTGTAAAACACAACGCGTCGGATCTACACCTTTCTGCGGGAGTATCTCCCATGATACGTGTTGATGGTGAGGTCAGAAAGATCAATCTGCCTGCCCTGGATCATCAAGGCGTACACAGCCTCGTTTATGACATCATGAACGACAAACAGCGTAAAGATTATGAAGAGCATTTAGAGATAGATTTCTCGTTCGAAGTGCCCAACTTAGCCCGTTTCCGTGTGAACGCCTTTAACCAGTCCCGCGGCGCCGCGGCGGTGTTCCGTACCATTCCCAGCGAGATCTTAAGCCTGGAGAAACTGGGCGCCCCTGAGATTTTCAAGAAGATTGCCAGCTTTCCCCGTGGTCTTGTGTTGGTAACCGGCCCAACAGGTTCGGGTAAGAGTACCACCCTGGCGGGCATGATAGATTATGTAAACGAGAACCGTCACGACCATATCCTGACCATCGAAGACCCTATCGAATTCGTTCACCAGAATAAGCAGTGTCTGATCAACCAACGTGAAGTGCACAGACACACCCACAGCTTTAACGCCGCGCTGCGTAGCGCACTGCGTGAAGACCCGGATGTGATTCTGGTGGGTGAGATGCGTGACCTCGAAACCATACGTCTTGCCATGACGGCGGCGGAAACCGGTCACCTGGTATTTGGTACCCTGCACACCACCTCGGCGGCGAAAACCATCGACCGTGTGGTCGACGTATTCCCCGAGGGCGAGAAGAGTATGGTGCGTACCATGTTATCTGAGTCCTTGCAGGCGGTTATCTCCCAGACCCTCATTAAGAAGGTGGGCGGTGGCCGTGTGGCGGCTCACGAGATCATGATGGGTACCCCGGCGATTCGAAATCTTATCCGCGAAGATAAGGTGGCGCAGATGTACTCGGCCATCCAAACGGGTATGGCGCACGGCATGCAGACCCTAGATCAGTGTCTGCAAAATCTGGTCAGTCGTGGCTTGATCACCCGTGATGATGCGATGGCCAAGAGTTCTAATAAAAACGCTAGTTTCTAGTAAGGTTTGAGTATGGAAGTTCGTCCATTTTTAAAGGTGATGGTAGAGCGCAAGGCGTCGGATCTCTTCATTACCGCCGGCTTTCCCCCCAGTGCTAAGGTTGATGGCGAGGTGCGCCCGTTAGCCGAGAATCCCTTTACCCCGGCCCAGGCGCTGGAGTTTGTCGAGTCTTTGATGACAGAGGCCCAGCGTAAAGAGTTTCACGAGACCCGCGAGTGTAACTTCGCCTATGGCGAGAAGGGCCTGGGGCGTTTTCGTGTCAGCGCCTTCTGGCAGCGAGAGTCTCCTGGCTGTGTGATGCGTCGCATCGAGACCAAGATCCCGCTGGTGGAAGATCTTAAGCTGCCCCCTATCTTGAAAGACTTAGTGATGAGTAAGCGCGGCCTTATCATCATGGTGGGTGGTACGGGTACGGGTAAGTCGACCTCGCTGGCTGCGCTTGTGGGCTACCGCAACTCTCACGCCCGCGGCCATATCCTCACCATCGAAGATCCGGTGGAATTTGTGCACGACCATCGCAAGAGCATCATCACCCAGCGTGAGGTGGGCATAGACACAGACTCTTTCGACGCCGCGCTCAAGAGTTCCTTGCGTCAGGCGCCAGACGTGATTCTGATCGGTGAGATCCGTACTCAGGAGACAATGGAGTTTGCCCTGTCGTTCGCCGAAACCGGTCACCTCTGTATGGCAACCCTGCACGCCAACAACGCCAACCAGGCGCTGGACCGCATCATGCACCTGGTACCCGAGAGTAAACACCAACAGCTATTGTTCGACTTGTCGCTGAACCTTCGCGGCATCGTGGCGCAGCAACTGGTGCCTAAGAGCGATGGCTCGGGACGCCGGGCAGCCATCGAGGTGTTGATCAACACCCCAAGGGTTGCCAGCATTATTCAGAAGAATGAGCTGCATCTGCTTAAGGAAACCATGGCGAAATCCAACGAGCAGGGGATGCAGACCTTCGACCAGGCGCTGCTCAAGCTCTATGTGGAAGGTGAGATCAGCTACTCTGATGCGCTGCACTACGCCGACTCGCCAAACGATCTTCGCTTGATGATCAAGCTGCAAAGCTCGGAATCGGCAAGTTCAGGCTTCATGGAAGGCGTGACGCTGGATCTTGACTAGGCATTGAAAGCACTTTGAAAAAACCGATAATCCTTTTATCGGTTTTTTTATGGGCGGGCCTTGATCTAAGCTGCTCTAATGGGCGTACAAGATGAGTGCTCAGTTGCTTTTAGAGTAAGTGAGATGAGCGCAAGCGAGATAATAGCCAGTTCGATAAGATCAATCGAGTTGAGCGTAAGCGGACAAGTGCAAGGCAGGCGCCTGAACAGATAAAAACAAGGAATCATTTTGGCAAAATATTTTGGATTAAATAAACAGCAGGGCCATGGCGATCGTGCCAAGACGACGGTACTGCTGATGAATCTGGGCACACCAGACGCGCCAACCACGGGTGCCGTAAGGCGTTATCTGGCGGAGTTTCTCTCTGACCCAAGAGTGGTGGAGATCCCTAAGCTGGTGTGGATGCTGATACTGCACGGCATCATTTTACGTGTCCGTCCGGCCAAGTCGGCGGCCTTGTATCAGTCTATCTGGACCGAGCAGGGCTCGCCCCTGATGGCCATCACTAAGGCGCAGCGGGACAAGCTCGCGCAAAGGCTGAGCGAAAATGGCAGTGACGTCGATGTGGATTTCTGCATGCGTTACGGCAAGCCGAGCGTCAAGGAGACACTGAGAAGGCTACATAGCGAGGGCAGTGACAAGCTCGTGGTCTTGCCCCTCTATCCTCAGTACGCCGCGCCCACCACGGCCTCGGCCTTCGATGCTATGGCTAAAGAGCTGACTTCGTGGCGCTACCTGCCGTCGCTGCATTTTATCAATAGCTACCACGACCACCCCGACTATATTGCCGTGCTGGCCGACTCTATCGCCAGAGACTTCGAGCAACATGGTAAGCCTAAGAAGTTAGTGCTCTCTTACCACGGCATGCCCGAGCGTAACCTGCATCTTGGCGACCCCTATTACTGCCTGTGTCAGAAGACGACCCGCCTGGTGGTGGAACGCCTAGGGCTCACTGATGACGACTATATCACCACCTTCCAGTCCCGCTTCGGCAAGGCCAAGTGGCTCGGCCCTTACACGGATGCCAGCCTGGAGGCGTTAGCGAAAGAGGGCGTCGATGACGTGGCCATCGTCTGCCCGGCCTTCAGCGCCGACTGTCTCGAGACTCTCGAGGAGATAGAGCATGAAAACCGGGATGTGTTCACCCAGGCTGGTGGCAGCAAGTATCGTTATATTCCCTGCCTCAATGACCAAGATGGCCATATCGATATGATGGTGAATCTGGTGAAGCCTTATCTTTAACTGAGTTAGGTTAAAGGGGAGATTCTTGGTTGCCTCAAGGTGGCCATTGGTGAAATGCCGAGTCTTTAGAAGGACTCGGCATTTTTGTTTTTGAAGATTGAGTCTTCACTTTTCTCTCGTTTCGAGAGTCATTGTTATAGGAAGTTTCGCTGCCTTTCTTCGAGGGAGTGGCTGCAATTTTTTGAAGCTTTCGGCTTCACTTCAATTTATGGCAGTGATTGCAACACTGAGCGTCAATGTCATCAATAGCCTGCGGCTCGCTCTTGTGCAGATACATCTGCTACACGCCGTGAATCCTTCCGTGGAGGCTCGACGATGGCATCCCTGCCATCGACGTCCGCAGATGCATCTACACTTGGTATCGAACGTATCTTCGATTTGGCCGTGTTTGGGGGGAAGAGGGAATGAAAAAGCTGATTTGGTTTTGCCCCAAAATGAGTTAACAAGTTGTCGGTGGATCTGTAAGGGGCAGACTTTCTGGCCTAGAAGTTTTTATCGCTACACTTCTCCTCATCAAAAAACTGGATCAGTATACAGTCATATTAAAAACATAAGGATTTTGAACGATTTTCATCCGTTATTTGTGCGCGTTTTCACATTCCTGTTTAAGCTAATGTATTTTTAATCAATAACTTAGCTAGATCATTGAATAGATAATAGGTTTGAAAAACGCGCATGCGCACTAATAAAATGTTATGCGCTGCAACATTTGAGCTTGAAACTCAGTTAATCGCCCACATATCGCTGAAGAAGAATAAATAGTAAATGGAGTTATAGATGGACAGCCTTCTTGTAAGCCCTGGCGATGTTGTAGTTACTGATTTTGGTATCTATCAGCACTGGTCATTCGTATCCGATGCAGTTTGTAGCAAAGGTAAACCAATGCTTATTTCTGCGACAAAGCGGAATGGAACAGTCAAAGAAGAAACATGGGATATTGTTACCCAAGGTAAAAACACTTATATCACGAAAGTTCAGCAAATTAAGCCTATCTATGAGGTACTCAAAACGGCCAGAAGTCAGATCGGAAAGTGGACATATTCTGTCGAAAGCAAAAATTGTGAGCACTTCGTAAAGTGGGCGTCAGGCTTGGAAGTTTCTTCTACTCAAGTAGTCAATACAACAGCAGGTCTTATTGCTGGTGCAGCTCTTGTTGGTGTCGTAGCCGAAAACCCAAAGTTTGTTCATTTTGTTGGTGGTGCATTATTGGTTGGCGGTATTTTCTTGGCTCTTACAAGAGCATCAGAAAAAGCAGCAGTCGAGTAAAAAACAACGCATAACAAGTGACTGAGACGTTATCCATACAGTGATTAGTGTCAATTTGATGATGGGGCAGAGCCAAGAACCTAACTCAAACTTGTTTTGGCTCCACCTTTCCATGTCGTCTAATCGAAGAGAAGTATAATTGGGTGTAGATACGCAGGTGACTTTTCGAAACTGGGCCGCTCTTTGACATCCATGTCACCGCGGCATTCGTGAGTCCATTCACATCAGATGTTTCGGCAGAGCCTAAAGGGACTATTCTCCATAAATAAAGAATCGGTGTCTCACAGGCGTATCTGCACAAAGAGGTCGCTCTTACTCATCCCTGTGTTCGCGACATTGGTGCCTCCATACACTGCAACTGCTGCAAGCAATTCAAAACAGTAACGGTTGACCATCAAATGACATTGAAACTGTCACTTAAGGTGAGGGCTAAGACCTTAAGTAAACTGGACAAGCGAGTTTCCGCATAAAAAAGCGGCCTTGTTTGGCCGCTATCGAACGTTCAAATTTTAGTAGAGATTCTCGAAATAACTCTCGATGATGAGTACCGCCGACATGGAGTCGACCTGACCCTTGGAGAGTGCCTTGTAGCCCCCCATCTCGAACAGCCTGGCCTTGGCGTCGGCTGTGGTGAGACGTTCATCCTGGGTGGCGGTCTTGACGCCGAAGCGGCCGCTGATGCGGTTGGCAAACTTGCGGGCTCTCTGGGTCATCTCCTGCTCTGTGCCATCCATGTTGAGGGGCAGGCCGACGACGATGATATCGGGTTTCCACTCCTTGATGAGCGCCTCAATCTCTTCCCATCTGGGGATGCCGTCGTTGGCCTTGAGGGAGGCGAGGGGGGTAGCGCTGCCGGTGATCTGCTGGCCGACGGCGACGCCTATGCTCTTGGTGCCGAAGTCGAAGCCCAAGACGCTTGCTGAACTCATAGTGAATTTTATCCTTTACTGTTAGGCGTGACCGGTCTGGGAGGAGAGCTGCCAGATGTCGAAACCCAGTGATTCTGTGGCCTTCTGCCAGCGGCTCTCATGGTCCGTGTTGAACATGAGGTCGGTATTGGCCGGGATGGAGAGCCAGGTGTTGTCGGCCAGCTCCTGTTCCAGCTGATGACGGCCCCAGCCAGCGTAGCCGAGGGCGACGATAAACTGCTCAGGCGCGTCTTTGCTGCCCAGGGAGGTGAGCACGTCTCTTGAGGTGGTGAGCATGAGATCGTCGCTGATCTGCTGGCTGTTGCTCCACTGTGGCTGCGGTGTATGCAGCACGAAGCCCTTCTCCTGCCCCACGGGGCCGCCCACCAAGACTTTGCTGTTGATGCTCTCTATGGTGTGAAAATCATCCAGCTCCATCTGTCTGAGCAGCTCATTGACATCGACCCCTATGGGGCGATTGATCATCAGCCCCATCGCACCTTGCTCATTGTGCTCACACAGGTAGATCACGCTGCGCTCGAAGAAGGTGTCCTTAAGCGAGGGCATGGCTATGAGTAAATGATTTTGCAAACTATCCATCTAGCGCTCCAATGGGTTAACCACCCGCCAGTTTCACCTGATAATTCAGTTTTTCCAGCAGTGTCTTTAGCTGCTCTCTGTTGTCTGTTTGGATCTCTATGTTGAACTCTTTAACCGTGCCGCCGCAGCCGCACTGTTTTTTCAGTTTCTGCGCCAGTGCCTTGAGCTCTTTCTCGTCCAGGCCAAGGCCCTTGATTACTGAGACGCCTTTGCCTTTTCGGCCCTTGCTGTCTTTATGAATGCGCACTATGCCGTCGCCTTCTGGGATAGCCTTGGTTTCCTTGGGTTGGTCGATTTTGCCGCCATCTGTGCTGTAGACCAGGGCAATATTGGGATCGATTCTCATCATCTATCACTTACTTAACTAAGATACCCTGAGTCTATCAAATTGAAACTCCCTTGTGGGAGGTGTAATTCCTAGATACAAAAAAAAGACCACCCAAGGGTGGTCATGGATAAGAACCGATACCAAATGCAGGGAGATATCGGTACTAGGGTCTGTTTATCTTTCAGGTTTAATTTTTGTTCAATCTAAACGCGTTTTGCTCAAGGCGCGTGCTGGGCCGCATAGTATTCTATGCAAGTAGCAGGTAACACAGGGCAAGGCGCGTTTAGATGAACCCTTCGGGCAGCTTTTGTAGGCCATTTCAACGGCGTTATCGTCCGTTTATGTAACTTTGGTATATGAGAACCACTACACAGGCCTCTGCCTGGTATAAATTCCCTACAAAATGCTGCAAAAACAAACAGGAGAGGTCAACAGACCCTTATATCCCAAGGCGACAGACTCGCCGTCGCAATCAGTGAGCAAAACTGGTTGTGCAAAACTCCTCATGCAAAAATTAAAGGTACTGCATTGCCAACATCAGCAGCGACAGGCCTGTATAGGCGGCGCAGGGCAGGATGAAACGATGAAAACGGCTGATGGCCACGCTGCAGGCGGTGAGGGCGAAGCCGATGGCGATGCTGGCATGACTCGAGCTATAGCCCTTCGCCATGGCGATCATCATGATGACCAAGGCCAGCAAGGGCAAGGTAAAGAGCACCCACTGGGAGGTCTTTACCTTGGGGCCGTCCGCCATGGGCGTGGCCAAAGATTTGGGGGCGAACATGAAGATGGCGCTGGCGATAACAAATGCTGTGATAAACCAAGTCATGGGATAAGTCTCAAATAACCTTAATTGATAATCATTATCATTTGGGTTTTGGCTGAAGTCAAGCTGAACGAGACGTGATTTACAATAAAGAAGAGTTGTAGAACAGAGGTTTGCTATGTAAGCTTTAGGATAAATTCCTGTTTAAGTCATGTCTGAAACATGCTGGAGAGTCTATGAAAAAGGTGATTATCTTAGCCGCTGCACTTGCCCTGTCGGCCTGTAGCACACTGAAAACCAGCTCTGATTATGATCCCAAGGTCAACTTCGATGATGTGAAGAGCTATGCATGGGTGGTTAAGAAGACAGAAGACACCACCTATAACTTAGACGGCCTGATGGATCAGCGCGTTCGCGAGGCGGTAGACCGTGAGCTGCAGATGAAGGGGATCAGCAAGGTCGAGGCCGATAGCGCCGATGTGCTGGTAAACTACTTCACCAAGGTCGACAAGAAGATCAATGTCGACACCTTTAACACTAACTTCGGTTATGATCCTTACTACTATGGCCCGGGTTGGGGCTGGGGCGGTAGCGTTCACACCCAGACCACGGTGCGTGAGTATGAGGTGGGCACCCTGGTGCTGGACATGATCAATAAAGAGACGGGTAAGCTTATCTGGCGCGGCTCGGTGGCCGATACCATTCGCGAAAAGAGCACCCCTGAGGAGCGGGTCGAAGTGGTCAATAAGGCGGTAGCGGCCATGATGCTCAACTACCCACCACAGAAAGAAGCGAAATAGTCCTCCATAGAGTGAATAAAGCGGCCGGTTGGCCGCTTTTTTGATGCCGACTCTCCTGCTCCATAACGCCTGTTCCCATAAAAAGTGTGGCGTGTTCGAGGCTTAGACCAAAGTCCAAGATATTCTGTTATCTGCCTGATGTTATCCTGCCTCGACCAGGATTTTTTAAACTCATGATTTAATCGTATCTAGGGGGCAGTGTGGAACAGTTTTTACAGCAGTGGTTTCACCACTATGAGAAGGGCGAGGGGGTCGAGGCTAAGGAGCTTAGCCATGAGACCCTGAGTCATTGGCAGCAGCTACTGGGCGGCGCCAAATCCGGTAAGCTGGAGCATTGGCAGAAGAATCCGCCGGGGCGTCTGGCACTTATCCTGCTCATGGGGCCTGTCGCCCACCTGCTGGAAGACGAGGCGGCGCTAGCGCTGCAGCTTAAGGCGCGGGATCTCTGTGTCTCCGGCGTGGATCGCGGCTTCGATACCCAGCTCGAGCCCCTGCAGCGTCGCTGTTTTTACGATCCACTGTTCTATTCAAGTAAGAGCGAAGACAGGGTCCTGCTGATCCGTCTGTTAGAGGGATTACAGTCTCAGATGGCAACTGCCGCCAGGCCCGCCTGGAGTCACTGGTATCAGCAGGCCTCTCTGAGCGGCTAATCGTCTGGCCAGACGCTTTGTTGGCGAGCCACCCGGCTCGCCTTTCATCCTTTGATTATCTGTTAGCCCCCGGTTTTCAGCCCTTAGGCGATGGCCGCACTCAATATTTGACGGAACACCCGGCTCACCTCTTGATTGACGCTGCTGTGCTGAATAAGGTCCACGTTGGCAATCCAGCCTATCTGCTCCATGGTGAGCGGAATAGGGCGAAGCTGTTCCTGGGCTAAGGCGTCTTGCACCAGGTGCTCCGGCAGCAGCGCCCAGCCGAAGCCGGACTTGGCCAGATCCAGAAGGGCATAGTAACTGTCCGCTAACCATAACTGGGGCGAGTGTTCCGCCTGAACGCTCCATTGCTGCCCCTGCTTGCTGCCTATGGCGAGCTGGCGATGAAGCTTCAACTGGTCGAGGTTGCTCATCGTCTCTCTGGCCAGCGGATGCAGAGGGCTGACCACAGGCTCAAACTTCACCGAGCCTAAGGACTCGAAGTCTATCTGCTGGGGATAGATCTCCTCGCTAAAGATCACCCCCATGTCGACGTTCTGCTGCCTCACAAGTTCTATGATCTCCTTACTGGGCAAGGTGCGCAGCTCGAGTTGCATCTGAGGGTACTTGTCGGCAAACAGACTCAGGTGTTGGCTGAGCTCGGTAAAGGGAACCCCTTCATCGATCGCCAGACGAAATTGCTGCGGCAGTCCGGCGTCCAGTGTGCTGATGAGAGATTTCAGCCTCAGATGCTGGGCGATAACAGCCTTGGCCTGAGGAAGCAGGATCTGGCCGGCCTGGGTCAGCACGGGATAGCGGCCGCTACGGTCGAACAGTTGCTGATCGCAATCTATCTCCATGTTGATGATCTGCTGACTCACCGCAGATTGCACCTTGTTGAGACGCCTGGCCGCCGCCGAGAAGGAGCCGGTTTCCACCGTCGCCAGGAAGAGTTGTAGCTGTTCGAGTGTTGGCATATCGCAAAATGAGATGGTATCTAACTTTTAAGTATCATAATTATGGATAAAAATGGCCGCAAGATAAATTTGCGGAGTTAAGACCATGTCTACTACAGAGAGAATTCTACATTCGGTGCTTTTCGAGATCTTTGCCCTGGCCCTGGTCGTGCCCATCGCCATCTGGTTCACCGGCCATGGTGTGGGTGAGATGGCGGCAGTGGGGATTGGCCTCAGCCTCTACACTGTCACCTGGAACTACTTTTATAACCTGGGGTTCGATAGATATTTTGGTGAAGAACGCACTAATCGCTCGCTGAAACTGCGGGTGGTGCATGCCCTGGGCTTCGAAGGCGGCTTAGTCTTCGTTACCGTCCCCGTGGTGGCCTGGTTTCTGGGGATCAGCATATGGCAGGCCCTGATGCTGGAGGCCGTTTTCTTAGTGGTGTTCTTCTTCTATGCCATTATCTTTAACTGGCTTTTTGACTGGGCAAGATCTAAGTTTTATGGGCAGCGCGTGAAGGCTTAATGGGGTGAGTGTGCGCCTTGGCCCACTAATGGCCAGAATGAGAATTAATTTCACTAGATAGATATTCTTATATTGGAGATGCAGGCAGAAGGATATAAAATGTATCCCTGTCTGCATCTCTATATTTGATTGTTTTTCATGCGTTTTGAGAGAGCTGCATGAGTGCTTTATATGATAGATATGAGTCTTCCAAGGGCCTATGCCCGCAAAATGCCGGTTAGAAGCAGTTCGTGTGCCGCTAAGCTGAGCCTAGGCTTAGCCGGTGTTGTCTGCGGCTTATGCATCAGTGGCGCCGCGCTGGCGTTGGGCTGGGTCGATAGCGATTTAGACGGCGTGCCAGATATTAAGGATGCCTGTCCGCACACTCGTTCCAATGTCGTCGTCGATGCCAAGGGCTGTGACATAAGACGAGAAGCGATGGCCTGCGTAGCACCCAAGGGAGCGCAGCTGCTGACCAGTTGTGAGCCGGTCGTTCAGGCAGGCCAGAGTGAACAAGCTAAGCCAGTAAAACCGAGTGACAGAGCCAGGCCGGATAAGCCCGCCAAGCAGGGCGAGCCGGTTAAGACATTGGCAAGTGAGTCCAAAATCGTGCGGGTCTATTTTGCCTTTGGCAGCGCCGAGGTGAGTATCGACCAGTGGCGGCAGCTGGCCAAGGTGCACAGTTTTCTTAGGGCCAGTGATGCACGGCTCACTCTGGTTGGGCACACCGACAATATAGGCAGCGAGGCGGTAAATCTTAGTTTGTCGCGACAGCGCGCCGAGCGGGTAAAACAGATTTTTGTGCAAGATTATGGTGTTAAGGCGGAGCGATTGTCGATAGTCGCCAAGGGTGCCAGCCAGCCTGCGACAGATAATGACGGGCCTGGGGGGCGCGCCTTGAACCGCAGAGTCGAGTTTATGGTTGAGACCAGGTAATTACTGGTCCATTTTATTAGGGAGCGTTACATGGAAAATTTGGATAAATATATCGAGCAAGCACCTGAGCTGATCGTGACCTATGGTCTTCAGGTGATCTTTGCCCTGGTCATCTTCTTTATCGGTAAGTATTTTGCCAAGGTGGCTAAGAAGCTTACTACTAAGTTGATGAACAAACGTAAGATTGACCAGACAGTGGTCTCTTTCGTGGCGAACATGGCCTGGGCCCTGGTGTTCGTCTTCACCGTGATCGCCACCCTGGGGCAGATCGGCGTACAGACGGCCTCTCTGGTTGCCGTGATCGGTGCCGCCGGCTTGGCTGTTGGCCTGGCGCTGCAAGGTTCGCTGTCTAACTTCGCCTCTGGCGTGCTCATGGTGCTCTTCCGTCCTTGCCGCGTGGGTGACTACATCGAGGCGGCTGGCATCGCGGGTACCGTCGATGAGATCACCATCTTCTCGACTCGGCTGCGCACCCCAGACAACAAGGTGATCGTGGCGCCTAACTCATCAATCATGAACGGCACCATCACCAACTACTCAACCATGGAAACCCGTCGTATCGACCTGGTTATCGGTGTGTCTTACGATGCCGACCTTAAGCAGACCAAGGCCGTGCTTAAGCAGGTATTGGATAACAACGCCTACTTACTAAAAGATCCTGCCTACACTGTGGCACTGACCGAACTGGCGGACTCTTCGGTTAACTTCGTGGTACGTCCATGGGTTAAGGGGAGCGACTACTGGCCGGCGCGCTTCGAGCTCTTAGAGCAGATCAAGCTGGCGCTGGACGAGAACAATATCGGTATCCCATATCCGCAGATGGATATCTATGTCAAAGAGACGCCAGCGGCTTAAGCCTTGGCTCGATTGACAAAGAAAAGGTCGGCAATTGCCGACCTTTTTTGTGCCTGAACTCAGGTGATGCTGGTTTGAGTGCTAGGCCAGTTAGTGTGCCTGACTGTCCTGGTTGCCGTGATCGCTGTGTTGATAATCGAACTTGGGCATGCCCCAGTGATAGCGAATGGCCAGCATGCGGAAGCTAAAACCGACACTCAGGCTGATGGCTAGGTTGACCCATTCGGTCACCTCATAGCTGCGCAGTAGCATATAGAGGCTGGCTGTCGTCAGCGAGACCAGGGCGTAGAGCTCCTTCTTGAAGATCAACGGCACCTGATTACAGAGAATGTCGCGGATCACCCCGCCGAAGACGCCGGTGACAACCCCCATGACGATAGCCAATGCCGGGCTGAAACCCAATAGCAATGTCTTCTGGGCGCCGACAATGGAAAATACCGCCAGACCGAGTGCATCTATGGTCAGAAACAGCTTGGAGAGATAACGCATCACGGGCGAGATTAACACAGTCAGCAGCGACGCGAAGGCGATGGCCAACAGATAGTGGATATTCTCTACCCAGATGAGGGGATAGTTGCCCAGGAGGATGTCGCGCAGGGTACCGCCGCCGATAGCGGTGGCACAGCCTATGATAACCACGCCAAACAGATCCATCTGTTTTCTACCGGCGCACAGTGCACCTGTCATGGCCTCGGCCAATATGCCGATGAGCCAGAGGAGGGTGATAAATTCAGCTTCTTGCATTGTCGATTCAGTCGGGAAAAAAGAGAGCGCATATTGCCAGTCTAAAGCGATAAATGACAGCGAGATTTTTTGGAAAATTCGGATTAGATTTTTTAATTATATATCTTGGTTAGATTTGGCTTGTTAGCAGTTTGTTGCCTAAAACATAGCTTGTTTGGATTTTCATTGTATTAGTTTATTCAGGTTAAATCTTAGGGCGAATAGCGTCTGATGATAATTTTCTCGGCAGGTCTTAGGGCTGGCTCTAGCGGGGGCGGGCGGCGAGGAGTAGTATTTGCGCTTGGTGTATCATTTTTAGATGAGTAGGACGGGGAAGATGATTGATTTTCGCAGTGACACAGTAACTCAGCCCACGGCGGCGATGCGCCGCGCCATGGCGGATGCTCAGGTTGGCGACGATGTGTATGGAGACGATCCCAGTGTTAACCGACTGGAGGCGATGGCGGCAGAACGTTATGGTTTCGACAGTGCCCTGTTTACCTCCTCGGGCACCCAGGCCAATCTGCTGGCGCTGATGTCTCATTGTGAGCGTGGCGATGAGTATCTCTGTGGTCAGCAGGCCCACAACTATAAGTTTGAAGGTGGCGGAGCCGCCGTGCTGGGTAGCATTCAACCTCAGCCCCTCACCAATCAGGCTGATGGCAGCATCTTGCTGGCGGATATTGAGGCGGCCATCAAGCCGGATGATTTCCATTTTGCCCGCACCCGCCTCTTGAGCCTGGAAAACACCATAGGCGGCAAGGTGCTGCCTCAGTCCTATCTGGCCGAGGCTCAGGCGCTGGCCTTCAACAAGCGGCTCAAGATCCACTTAGATGGGGCCCGCATCGCTAACGCGGCTGTGGCCCAGAACCTGGATATTGCCGACATTACCCAGTATTTCGATTCCGTCTCTATCTGCCTCTCTAAGGGACTGTGCGCGCCCGTGGGCTCGCTGCTGCTAGGTGATGAGCGGCTAATCAACAAGGCCCGCCGCTGGCGTAAAATGCTAGGTGGTGGCATGCGTCAGGCGGGGATCCTGGCGGTGGCCGGTGAGATTGCCCTCAACGAGCAGGTATCTCGTCTGGCGGTGGATCATGAAAACGCCCGTTATCTGGCCGAGCAGCTAAGTAGTTTAGATGAGTTCGAGGTGGATCTTGGTGAGGTGCAGACCAACATGTTGTTTGCCCGGGTGGCAGAAGGTGTCGCCATCGACAAGCTGGCCGAGTCCCTAAAGGCTTCGGGGATCCTCATCAGCCCTGGTAAGACGCTGAGGCTGGTGACCCACGCGGATATCGGCCGCGAAGATATCGACCTCTTTATCGATAAGCTCAAGGCGTTGCTCTAGGCCTATAGCTGGTATTACAACGAAAAAGCCATCCTGAGGATGGCTTTTTAACGTTTGCACTCTTTAATAAAACATCGGCTAACTCAGTGCTTGGCATCACTAGTGATGATGGTCGTGGCCGCCTTCAAGTTGCTGACCATCTGCCGAGTAGAAGCCTGAGCTGCCATGTTGAATAAAGCCCTGGGTTATCATCTTGGCGATGAAAGGGTCTGACTCGCTGTCGCCCACGTCGGCAAAGTCTAGGTCCTGATAGCCAGAGGTCAGCAGGTCGAAACCTTGCTGATTGATAGGGGTCAACTTGGTGAGTCGGTAGTTAAGTTGATGCTCGCCCTGGGTAATGGTCAGGCTGGCTGGAAGCTGGAGCTCGCTTATCCAGTTTAATGCCAGCGACTGCTGCTTGCCTTGGTTTTGTGCCTTGCCCTTGTGGGTGTAGCTATTGTGGGTGTAGTTTTGCTGGGTAAAGCAGGTGTCCTTATGCTCATCGCTCTTATCGAATCGGCTCAAGGCGGCGGGTGAGATCAGGTGAAACTGCTTGTCGATATCCGTATGAATATTAAGGGCCAGCAGATCGCTGCGGCGATAGCTGATAGAGCGTTTCTGCTCGGGGAAGTAGCGCACGTACTCGCCATTCTTCTGCCAGGCCTCGTAGCTTACCGGACCGCGCTGATAGACGATGGTGTCGTCGAAGCGGGTCAGGGTGAGATGGTGTGCCTGAGCCTTATCTTCTGTACCGGCCGTGATCTCGTAGCTGGCCTGAAAGCGGGTCGCCTGGGTGGCGCTATCACAGATGAGTTTCCCCTCTTCGACATGCTGGTGTCCCTGACTGGCCGATTGTGTATCGGCAACGACGGGAGTGCCCATTAGCAGGGGGCCGGTGACGCCTAGGAAGAGTGAGACTGACTTGAATGTTGAGCGAGACATAATAGACCTACTGATATTTCTCTTTTAACTAAGTAAGCAGCCTGACACCCTAGTTTTAGGTAGGGGATCAGGCTGCGAGTCGCTGCGCCTTATTGCGCTGCGGCGGCTTCTGCCTTGTTAACCAGGTCGCCGGCAAAGTTCATCACATGGAAGATGTGATTTTGCTCCACCGTACCTTCAACCAGGCTGGCACCAGGGCCACGGGCGAAGATGGCCACATCTTCACCGGCATGGGTTTCGCTTCCTAGCGGTACCAAGGCTTCTTGGTGGAAACCGGCGCTCTGGGTGTCGATGTAGTTCAGATCCACTCGACCAGGCTCGGCGGCGTAGCCGTAACGCTCGTCACCACCGGTTTCCAGTGAGCCAAAGCCAAGGCCATTGGCATAGCCGACGGTTGTGTATGGCATGCCGTTGGCGTCGGTAGAGTTAGTCACAGATGGTTGACCGTTTGAGTCGTTGCTCTTCACCAGACCTAGGATAGGGTTACCACGGGTTGGATAACCTGCGATGGTGAACACATGGCTGTGGTCAGCGGTAACCATCAAGAGTGTGTCGTTAGCCGAGGTCTTCTCCATGGCCACTCGTACCGCCTCAGACAGGGCGATGGTGTCGTGCAGGGCACGGGCCGCGTTACCGGCATGGTGAGCGTGGTCGATGCGACCGGCTTCGACGATCAGCACGAAGCCTTTGTCGTTCTTGCTCAGAATGTCGATACTCTTGGCCGTCATCTCGGCCAGTGAAGGCTCGCCGTTTACGCCATCTTCGACTCTGTCATAGTCATATTCCATGTGAGACGAGTTGAACAGACCCAGGGCGTGCTCTGTGGTGGCTGTGTCCATGGCCAGGAAGCTGTCACGGTCGGTAACATAGGTGGCGTTAGGGTACTGGGCCATCCACTCAGAGGTCAGGTCGCGACCATCGTTACGCTTACCCGATTTACCCTCAGGATCCACTGTGGTGTTAGGGATGAAGGCGCGACGACCGCCACCCATGACCACGTTGATCCCCTTGCCATCGTTGAAGTCCAGCATCTGGGCGGCGATATCTTTACAGCCGTTACTAACGGCCTCGGCCGGTAGGTTGCTGTCTGCTTCCCAGTTACGCTCTGGCACGTGGGCATAGGTTGCCGCAGGTGTGGCGTGGGTGATACGGGCGGTAGAGACCACACCGGTAGACATGCCTGCCATGGCGGCCAGTTCCAGCGAGGTGACCAGATCTTGACCTGTGGTCGATGAACATACACCGCGCTCGACGCCCTCGGCCTGTGAGATCACGCCAACGTCTGTCTTCACACCCGTGACCATGGCGGTCATGGTGCCGGCAGAGTCAGGGGTTTGACCGTCTACGTTATAGGTCTTAGCCAGACCCAGATGAGGCAGGGTTTCGAAAGAGAGTGAGTTCTCTTCACCTGTCTGGCCTTTTAGCTGACCGTCCAGGATGCGCGCCGCCGTCACGGTTGACACGCCCATGCCGTCGCCCACAAACAGAATGATGTTCTTGGCGGCGCCCGCTTCGTTGTTCTTGCTCATGCCGGCGGCCTTAGTGACGCGGTTTTGGCCGTCGATATACCATTGGTTGACGCCAGTCCAGTCTTTACCGTCTGTGCCGTTGCTACCATCGGTACCTGGGGTACCCGCAGTGCCATCTTTGCCGTTGTCACCGTCGCTGCCACAAGCCGCTAGGCCGAGGATGGCTGCTAAAGACAGTACCAGTAGTGTCTTATTCATTTTATTGCTCCCAATTAATACTTAGTACCGCCAAGCGCTTGGGCTTGGTTGATGATGTGGAAAATGACGTTCTGTTCCATCACGCCCTGTACCAGGTTTGAGCCTGGGCCTGTGGCATGCAGGCTGATATCTTCACCTGCGTGGGTTTCGCTACCCATAGGGATAAGTGACTGCTGCATAAAGTCTTTGTCTTGGGTGTCGACTGAGGTGAGGTCGTCACGGTTACCCACAACGGCACCAGGACCATTGGTGTAACCTAATGTGGTGTATGGCTTGCCATCAAGGGCAGTAGACACGCTACCATCGACGCCATGTACCAGGCCTAGAATTGGGTTACCACGCTTAGGATAACCGGCGATGGTGAACACGTGGCTGTGGTCGGCGGTAACCAAGATCAGCGTCTCTTCTGGGTCTGTGTTTTCTACCGCGGCCTTAACGGCGTTAGAAAGCTCGACGGCATCGGCCAGGGCGCGTTTGGCGTTGCCCGCGTGGTGACCGTGGTCGATACGACCCGACTCGACAATTAACAGGTAGCCGTTGTCGTTCTTCTTGAGGATTTCAAGAGACTTCTCAGTCATCTCGGTTAGCGAAGGCTCGCCGCCCACGTCGTCGGCGCGATCTGCTTCATATTCCATGTGAGAAGAGTTGAATAGACCCAGCAGGTGATCTGTGGTGCTGGTATCTATGGCGTCAAACTCATCGCTGTTCCAGACATAGGCGGCGTTGTCGAAGTTTTCTACCCAGGCCTTGGTCAGATCCATGCCATCCTTACGCTTACCCTTCTTGTTTTCACCGTCGGTAACGGTGTCAGGGATGAAGGCGCGGCGACCGCCACCCAAGGCGACCGACAGGGCATTGTCTTTGTCGCGCATCACCATCTGATAGGCGATATCTTTACACTCGTTGGCAACGGCCTCGGCGGGCAGGTTGCTGTCGGCTTCCCAGTTGCGCTCTGGGCTGTTGGCATAGGTGGCCGCAGGCGTGGCGTGGGTGATACGCGCGGTAGAGACTACACCGGTCGACAGGCCCTTGGCATTGGCCAGATCAACCAGGGTGACCAGCTCGTTGTCTTTAGATGACAAACAGTTGCCACGAAGTGCCTCGTCAGATACCGACAGAACACCGGCCTTAGACTTAACGCCTGTAGCGATGGCTGTCATGGTGCCGGCACTGTCTGGGGTCTGTTGGTTAGTGTTGTAGGTCTTGATCAGAGCCGTATGGTCAAACTTCTCGAAGCTTAAGAAGTTCTCTTCACCACCCTGGTTACCAGCCATCTGCTGACCTTGATAGATACGCGCGGCGGTCAGGGTAGAGATACCCATACCATCGCCCACGAATAGAATGACGTTTTTGGCCTTTGCTTTGGTTTCTAGTGTGGCCTTGTCTGACACCCGCTGGGCACTTTCCTTATACCAGTGGCTGTCTGTCTGAACGCTGGGTAACACGGCGCTGTTGGCGGCCATGGTTACTAGGCTGCAAGAGATCAACGCAGCTAATCTTTTTATCATCATCACTTTCATCATCCGTATTGGGTTGAAGTAAATTGTTCGCTATTTGAGATAAAGCGGCCTGATTGTCAGGTATCCAGATGACAGAATTGGTGAATTAAGATTGCAATTATATGAAGCTAAGATGTCGAAACTGCTTGTTAATCTGAGTTAACTTGGTGCAAGGGGCACTAAATTAGTGAGGTAGGTGTCTTTGGGGTTGTTTTAATTGTCTGTTTTGTAAGTGCTTTTATTCTTGGTCTATTTCTTGTACGGCTTTTGTATGAATCGAGCAGGGAGAGTGCATATGAAATATTACAGTCGACGCTTTATCAAACCCGAACATTTAAATCCGGCCAATGCATTGTTCGGTGGACAGTTATTAAGCTGGATCGATGAGGAGGCGGCAATCTTCGCGGCATGTCAGATGAACAGCCAGAGCATAGTCACCAAGATCATCTCGGAGATCAACTTCATGACGCCGGCGAGGCAGGGGGATGTGATCGAGTTTGGCCTGGCGCTTATCAGCGCCGGAGTAAGTTCAATCACCGTCTGCTGTGAGGTGCGCAATAAGGCGACCCGGCTGCCTGTGGTGACCATAGATAAGATGATCTTCGTTAACGTGGATGAGAACGGCCTGCCCAAGCCCCATGGCATGCGGGCAAATGCCGCCTAACAAAAAAGGGCATTAGTTGCCCTTTTTTGTTCATTCAAAGAGGAGATTAGTTCTCTTTGCTGAGATCTTCTTTGACCGATTTCACTGCATCGCGGGAGGCGTGACCTATCGCCTTGGTGGTGTCGCGGGTGGCGTGGCCGATATCCGTGGTCACCTCCTTGGTGGTGTGACCTATGGTGCGACCGGCATCCTTAAGCTCGGCGCAGGCGCTGAGGGCGCCAAGGATCATAACTGCGCTGATGATTTTCTTCATAATGATCTCTTATTGACGAAAGTTGTCACATTTTAACCCGTTAGCCTTGTCAGCGAAAGCCTCCCCAAAAAGGGAGGCTTATGATGCTCGTGACTTAATGCCTGTTTGGCGCTCAATTGTCACTTGGTTATCGTCTTAGTGCAGCTTGAGATGAGGGTGGATGATGCGGCTGATCCCCTTGGCGAACATCAGCAGTGTGCCCTTAAAGATCCCATGCAGTTCAATCAGATGGCGCCGGTAGAGTGAGGTGTAGACGAACCTGGCAATCTTGCCTTCCACCAGGACGCCACCGCCGACGAAGGACATCAGGTTACCCACGGTATGGAACTTGGACAGGTTGACCAGGGAGCCGAGATCTTTGTAGAGATACTCTTTGCTGGGGGCTTGGCCGGCTAGCATCAGGCAGATGTTATCGGCGGTCATCAGCGCCATCTGCCGCGCCGACTGGCCCCTCGGCGGCACCCAGGAGCCGTCTGGCTGCGGGCAGGCGGCGCAGTCGCCGATGGCGAAGATGTGAGGATCCCTTGTGGTCTGCATATTGGGGTTAACCATCACCTGGTTGATCTGATTACTCTCCAGGCCGCCAATCTCACCCATGAAGTCGGGCGCCTTCACGCCGGTGGACCAGATGGTCATGTCGCTGGCGATGGACTGGCCATCGCAGGTGTGCAGCGCATTCTCATCGACTCGGTCGATGCGGGTATTAGTCATGACCCGAACGCCTATTTGATTGAGCTGATTGGTCACCGCCTGGGAGATCTCATGCTTCTCCACCTTGGGCAGGATGCGCGAGTCTGCCTCTATCAGGGTGACCTCCAGCAGGCTGGTGTCTATCTTGTAGCCGAAGCCGCTGAGTTGCTCGACCGCGTGGTGCATCTCGGCCGACATCTCGACCCCGGTTGCGCCGGCGCCGACCACGGCGATTTTGATCTTGTCGTCCAGTTGGTGGTGGCTGGCATAGCGCATAAACTTGTTGAGCAGCATGGTGCGGATCTGCATTGCCTGTTGGGTGTTATCGAGAAATACGCAGTGCTCCCTGACACCCGGGATATTGAAGTCGTTGGCGATACTGCCGATGGCCAGCACCAGATAGTCGTAGTCTATGCGTCTGGCGGGCAGGAGTTCATTGCCCTTGTCATCCTGGATAGGCGCCAGTATCACCTGCTTGTGCTCGCGGTCTATATCTGTCATCGCCCCCTGTTGAAAATGGTAGCCGTGGGCGGCGGCGTGGCCGCGGTAGCTGATGGCATCAATACCAATATCCAGCGCGCCTGTGGCCACCTCGTGTAGAAGGGGTTTCCAGATATGGCTGTCGGCGCAGTCGATAAGGGTGATCTTGGCCTTGCCCTTACGTCCCAGTTTACGACCCAGCTTGGTCGCTATCTCCATTCCACCCGCACCACCGCCGACGATGACGATATTGGCCACTGCACCCATGAGGTTATTGCTCCTATATTCAGCTTAAGTTGATGATTGGCCGGCATTGTTTTGCCAGCAAAATTGTCCCGAATCGAGAAAAGTGTAAGCTTGGGTGTTTTTTTTGGCAATTAGCCTGGTTTGGCGTGGTTAAGCGGGTGAAAATAGCGGTTTTAAATATAAGCTATTGTTTTATAGGTGGTATCAGTTATGCTTTCTGCGGTTTAATTCTATGTTTGTCACATTTTGGTGCGGCATAAATGTGATCTAGATTGTTTTGTGAGCAGGAAAATGTGAGCCAGATCTTGTGTGTGATCTGGCTCAGGGGGATGGCTATGCGGCAGAGTCGAGCTTAGATAACCTCTGGTGATAGTCTTTGATCAGATGCGCCATGATTTCCTGCACCGAGCTGTCTTTGGTGGTATCGTCCATGAAGATCTTAAAAGTGACTAATACGTGGCCATCGTTTTTCAGTCGGTCGCTCTGCATCGAGAAGTAGGCACTCTCGCCATCGGCCTCCCTGACGATAAAGCCATCATGTTCGAAGATGCGGTGGCCGGATCTGTCGTGCCACTTGGTGATGCGATTTAGGCCGATCTCGCATGACTGATTGAATTCAATATGGTTTTGCCAAGTTGTTGGGTGGGCGGGATCCTTAATGTGCGGGCATCTGACTGTATAGTTATAGACATGAGAAATGGCTGTCATAAATTACCTTCCTGATTATGGATACAAGGGCCATCATAGGCACTGCATTTCTTTAGGGTCAACAAGTATTCGTCTGGCCTATCCTGTTTCACTTCGCCATAAGAGGAGACCCTTGACCTTTTGTAGCACGATAGGATTGGCCATAACCTTGTGCAGGGTCTCATTTTTAAGTCCATTTTGTCATCTGCTTAATAAAGCATCAGCTAATGAAAGCTGTCTCGTTAAATATGCCGATCGCGCGAGGGCTATTATCGACAAATTCCTCTCAGTGCCAGATAAGGCCAAATTGAAATATTTAAAAAATGCCAAATGAGTCAGCTAATTGCCCTTGCTATTCCTGGTTAAAGTATTAGCTTGTTACTAATATGATGTGCAGTTGTAAGTAAGCTGGTGGTTAATCTCATCTGTCTGCGGTTGATGAAAATTACCCCTGATTTATCGCTTGGCGCTATGGAGGCCCAAATGCTTAGTAGAAACACCTCACCTCTCTCTCGACTCACTCTGTTTAGTGCGCTGCTTATGCTTAGCGCCTGCGGCGAGGCGCCAACCCCCGGGCCTGCGGTCATGCCCAGCGTGGTGGTTAATACCGCCCACATGAAGGAGATTCGTGCCAAGACGGAGATCGTCGGTCGCACCCGGGCATCGGAAGATGTGGTGATCAAGTCGCAGATCCAGGGGCAACTGCTTAAGCGCACCTTCATCGAGGGTGACGATATAGAGGCGGGTGAGCTACTGTTTGAGATCGACCCTTCCACCTATGAAGCAGAGCTGGCACAGCAACAGGCGGTGCTCAAGCAGGCCATAGCCTCTCGCGATGTGGCTGTGATGAACTGGGAGCGTGGCCGTCGCCTGCTGCCCGATGGCATGATTAGCGCTCAGGACATGGATGAGCTCACCAGTCGTAAGTTGACCACTGCGGCGGGCGTGGTACAGGCGGAGGCTGCGGTCAAGGCCGCCGAGTTACAACTTAGCTATACCAAGGTTTACGCACCCATCTCGGGGCGTATCAGCGGTGCCAAGGTGAGTCAGGGGGATATCATTACGCCTCAGTCTGAGCTGGCAAGCCTGGTGCAGCTACAACCCATGTGGGTTAATTTCCAGGTAGCCGAGAAGACCATCATCACGGCCAAACAAAATTTTTCCAAGGCGGCCAAGCGGGATGTAGAGATCTCCGATGTGACCATACGACTGCGCCTGCCAAATGGCAGCATGTTTGACGAGACAGGCTATATCGACTTTGTCAGCAACCGGGTCGATGCCGCCACGGGGACCCTGGAGCTCAGGGCCACCTTCGACAATGAGAGTAAGCTGATGCTGCCGGGGCTGTTTGTCACCCTGATCATAGAGTCGCCCATTAGCGAACAGGCCATCTTGATCCCACAGGCCGCGGTGCAGGAAGATCAGCAGGGTCGCTTCGTCATGGTGCTGGATGAGCAGAACAAGGTACAGAAGCGGCTAGTCGAGCTGGGCGACAGATTCGGCGTCGACTGGCGTGTGCTCAGTGGCCTCAATGAGGGGGAGCGTATCGTGGTGGATGGTCTGCAGAAGATACGTCCGGGTATCGAGGTGAAGGCCGTCGAGCAGCAGGCGGTACCTTTCCAAGAAGCTAACGATGCCTAAACGGGGGTCATTATGATCAGTGAGTTTTTTATTCATAGGCCCAAATTTGCCTTCGTGATCTCTACCGTGTTGACTCTGGTGGGGCTGATCTCTATTCCCATCTTGTCGGTAGCCGAGTTTCCTGAGATCGCGCCGCCTCAGGTGAGTGTCAGTACCAGTTATTCCGGGGCCAGCGCCGACATCGTTAAAGACACCATAGCCCAACCCATTGAGGCTGAGGTCAATGGCGTAGAGGGCATGCTCTATATGCAGTCCAAGAGCGCCAACGACGGTAGCTACTCCCTCAACGTCACCTTCGATGTGGGCACAGATGCCGACATGGCTCAGGTGAAGGTGCAGAACCGGGTGCAGCAGGCCATGCCCAGATTGCCCGAGGAGGTGAAGCGTCAGGGGGTCAAGGTCGAGAAGCAGAGCCCCAACATCCTCATGGTGGTGAACCTGGTTTCCCCCAACGAGACCTTCGATTCCCTGTTTATCACCAACTATGCCGGCCTGAATGTGAAAGATGCATTGGCACGTCAAAATGGGGTTTCCAAGGTGCAGGTGATCGGCGCCCTGGATTACGCCATTCGTATCTGGCTGGATCCCAATCAGATGGCTAGTTTTGGCGTGACCGCCAGCGATGTGATCGCCGCCCTGAAAGAACAGAATATTCAGGTGGCCGCCGGTCGCATCGGCGCCGCGCCTGTGGATCCCGAGCAGCAGTTTCAATATACCCTGCAAACTAAGGGACGCCTGAAAGACCCAGAAGAATTCGGCCGGGTGATGATCCGCGCCAATGCCGATGGTTCTAAGGTGATCGTCTCAGACGTGGCACGGGTCGAGCTGGGGTCTCAGACCTATGATGCCCAGGGTAAGCTGAATAACAAGCCGTCGGCCATCATCGCCATCTATCAGGCACCGGACGCCAATGCCCTGGAGGTCGCCGATGCGATCAAGACCGAGATGGAGACCCTTGCCAGCCGTTTCCCGGACGATCTCGAGTACAAGGTGCTCTATGACACCACAGAATTTGTCCAGACCTCGATCAACGAGGTGGTACAGACACTGTTTATCTCTGTCGCGCTAGTGGTATTTGTGGTCTTCATCTTCCTGCAGGATGCGCGCTCGACGCTAGTGCCGGGCATTGCCATTCCCGTCTCCCTGGTGGGTACCTTCGCCTTCCTGTTGGCCTTCGGCATGAGCATCAATACCGTCTCACTGTTTGCGCTTATCCTGGCCATTGGTATCGTGGTGGATGATGCCATAGTCGTGGTGGAGAACGTCACTCGCCTGATGGAGGATGAGGGCCTGTCGCCTACTGAGGCGACCTCAAAGGCAATGAAAGAGGTAACGGGGCCCATTATCGCCACGACCCTGGTGTTGCTGGCGGTGTTTGCGCCCACGGCCGTGATGCCGGGGATCACAGGGCAGATGTATGCCCAGTTCTCTGTGACCATCTGTATCTCTGTACTCATCTCCTCGGTCAATGCCCTGACCCTGAGTCCGGCCCTGTGTGCCTCCCTGCTGAAGCCACCCAAGAAGCATACCCATGGCTTCCACTACCTGTTTAATACCTACTTCGAGCGCTTTACCGGTCGCTACATGAAGCTGGTTTCCTCCCTGGTGCGTAAGCTGGTGTTGGTGGGCGTGGCCTACGCCTGTCTGATCGGCGTCACCGGCGGGATCGCCAAGGTGCTGCCTTCCGGCTTCGTGCCCATGGAAGATAAGAAGGCCTTCATGGTGGATATTCAGCTGCCCGATGGCGCGTCTCTCAACCGTACCGAAGAGGTGATGCGGGATCTGGTTAAGCTCACCCTGGAAGAGCCTGGGGTCGAGAACGTGATCCACGCCAGCGGCTTCAGTATCCTCACCGGCTCAGTCTCCTCTAATGGCGGCCTGATGATCGTGACCCTGTCGACCTGGGAAGAGCGCGATTCGCCCGATATGGTGGAGTCGGCGATTGTCGCCAAGTTACAGGCCAAGTACGCCGCCAACCCTTCGGTTAAGGCGATGGCCTTCTCGCTGCCGCCAATCCCTGGTGTGGGTAGCGTCGGTGGCTTCGAGTTTGTGCTGCAGGACACCCAGGGGCGTTCGCCTCAGGAGTTAGCCTCTGTGATGCGGGCGCTTATCATGAAGGCCAACGAACAGAGCGAAATTGCCATGGCCTTTAGTAACTTCCGCGCCGACGTGCCTCAGATGTATGTGGATGTGGACAGAGACAAGGCCAAGGCGCTGGGGATCTCCTTAAATGAGATCTTCTCCACCATGCAGACCATGCTTGGCTCCATGTATGTCAACGATTTCAACCGCTTCGGTAAGGTGTTTAGGGTAATACTCCAGGCCGAAGGGGAGTTTCGTAACTCCGACAAGGATATCGCCAGCTTCTATGTGCGCTCCGCCAGTGGCGATATGGTGCCCCTGAGCACCCTGGTTAAGGTGACGCCGATTCTGGGGCCGGATGTGATGAACAGCTATAACATGTTCAGCTCGACCACCATTAATGGCTTCCCGGCGCCAGGCTTTAGCTCGGGCGATGCCATCGCCGCCATGGAGCGGGCGGCGGATGAGACATTGCCAGCCGGCTATAAGTTTGAGTGGACGGGGCAGACTTACCAAGAGATCAAGGCGGGTAACTTAGCGCCGTTAATTTTCGGTCTGGCATTGATCTTTACCTATCTATTCCTGGTAGCCCAGTATGAGAGTTGGAGCATTCCCTTCGCGGTGATGCTGGCGGTGCCTATCGCCATCCTGGGGGCCTTCCTCAACATCTTGCTGGTGGGGAGCGAGCTGAATCTCTATGCCCAGATAGGCCTGGTGCTGCTGATCGGTTTGGCCTGTAAGAACGCCATCCTGATCGTCGAGTTTGCCAAGCAGCTCAGGGAGGAGGGCAAGAGTATACTGGAGGCTGCTGAAACCGCCGCGCGCCTGCGTTTTCGCGCCGTGCTGATGACCGCCTTCTCCTTCTTGCTGGGGGTCTTGCCGCTGGTTATCGCAACGGGTGCCGGCGCGGGAAGCCGCCGCGCCCTGGGCTACTCCGTCTTCGGTGGCATGATGGCGGCGACTTTGGTTGGTACCCTTTTAGTGCCTGTGTTTTACGTCATCATGCAGAAGCTGCGTGAGCGCATGAAGGGTGAAGGCGCGACGAGCCAATAGTTAAAACTTGAGCTAAAGCTTAAAATCTGGGCACAAAAAAGGCGACTTGAAGTCGCCTTTTTTTATCGAACCGTTCGATTAAGCCGGAACTACGTTCGCAGCTTGCAAGCCTTTTTGACCTTGCTCAACATCGAAGGTGACCTTTTGGCCTTCGGCTAGCGTCTTGTATCCGTCAGATACGATAGCGCGGAAATGCACGAACACATCAGCGCCGCCATTTGCCTGCTCGATGAAACCAAAACCTTTATCTTCGTTAAACCACTTAACGGTACCAGTTGTATTAGACATATTTGTCCCTTATTCAATTCGTATAAAAAATCCGCGATGTTGCGGTATGCCGAGCCGTTGAATTATTGAGTATTACGATGAAGCTAAGGGAAAACTGAGGACAAAAATGGTGAAGATTTGACTAAGGTTTTGACTTTTACTTAATGCTTTAAACTAATAACCCTGAACAACAGAGCCCGGCTAAGATAACACACTTTAGCCATTTACCTAGGGTTTATTTTCGCCATCACGGAGGAAATCAGTTGCGCTAAATTTATACGGCCGTGTTTTCATGGGCTTATGGAAATAAAAAAACTGCCTCTCGGGTACTTCGGTCTCTCTTTGGCATTTGTTGTGGCAGAGTGATAGCGTGAGATATCAGGGAGAAGAAAAAGGCTCGCCGGCAATAGTTGCCGACGAGCCTTTTAGCTAGCTGAATCTTTGCAGGGAAAAAGCGAGCTGACACTATTTTATAACACATGTATCCGAAGGGACTAGTCCAAAAGTGTGACATGAAAAGAGTATTTAGCTATTAGTGCTGGCTTTTTATGATAAAAACTTCGAATGGCCGTGGCTTTAGCGGATAACAGAGTGATTCTGTTTGTTTCTGCTCCCTCTGCCGATAGTTTTTAGAGACCGGGTAGCAAAAGGCCCACCTGAGGTGGGCCTTTGGGAATTTCTACTTGCAGGGAGAAATTCGAAACTTATGCGGCGAGTCTATAGCGCATTGGTGAAGATCTGACAGATCTCTTCGTGCGTCGCCTGTTTAGGGTTAGTCAGGCCACAGGCATCTTTCAATGCGTTGTCGGCAAGCGTTGGGATATCTTCTGCCTTAACGCCCAGTGTGGTGAGGTTTTCAGGGATCTTCACCGCAACAGACAGCGCCTTGATTGCTTCGATGGCGGCGTTTGCACCTTGCTCATCTGTCATTGCGCTGACATCGACACCCATCGCCTTGGCAACATCCTTTAGACGTGGCGCGGCAACCTGTGCGTTGTAGGCCTGAACGTGTGGCAGCAGCAGGGCGTTACAGACGCCGTGTGGCAGGTCGTAGAAACCGCCTAGCTGGTGCGCCATGGCGTGAACATAACCTAGGCTTGCGTTGTTGAAGGCCATACCCGCCAGGAACTGGGCGTAAGCCATCTGGTCGCGTGCCTCAAGGCTCTGACCGTTCTCAACCGCTTCGACCAGATTACCTTTGATAAGCTCGATTGCCTTGATGGCACAGGCATCGGTAATAGGGTTAGCCGCGATAGAAACATAGGCCTCGACCGCGTGTGTCAGTGCGTCCATACCGGTTGCCGCAGTCAGGCCGGCAGGCTTGAGTAGCATCAGCTCTGGGTCGTTAACCGACAGGATCGGGGTCGTGTGCTTGTCCACGATCGCCATCTTGATGTGGCGAGCCTCGTCTGTGATGATGCAGAAGCGGGTCATCTCACTGGCGGTACCGGCAGTGGTGTTGATGGCGACTAATGGAAGCTGTGGCTTCGCCGACATATCCAGACCTTCATAGTCCTTGATGCTGCCGCCGTTGGTGGCAACCAGGGCGATACCCTTGGCGCAGTCGTGTGGCGAGCCGCCACCCAGTGATACCACGAAGTCACAGTTGTTCGCCTTGAGCAGTTCGAGGCCCGCTTCCACGTTACCCACTGTTGGGTTGGGTTGCACGCCGTCAAACACGGTCGATGTGATGCCCGCCGCGCCAAACTTCTCGACGATCTGACCAACCAGACCAATCTCGACCAGTGGCTTGTCGGTGACGATCAGCGCACGCTGAAAGCCTAAGGTTTTAATATCACCAATTGCGTCGTCAACAGCATTTTGTCCTAATACGTTGACTGATGGGATAAAAAATTTAGCAGCCATAAAATCACCTTTTTTATGCTTAAAGTTAAAAGTTGTTATCTTTTCTGGTAACTAAAGTACCAATGCGGTTATCGCAAAGGTGTGATCTGCCTCATAAATAGCATCTATCCAGTCGAAAGCATGGCAAAAACTTAGATCAATACGACTAAATTTGTAAATTTATGACAAATACGAAATTTGACTGATTTTCAATTTCGAAAATCTATCACGGCGACTTTCATCATCTGAAACTCACTCAGATAAGCCAAACCACCCGATCATCATCTGTTTGATTTTTGTGCATCGCTTTAGGTCGGTTGCACAATATTTGTGCGATGCCCAATCTTTACGGGGGCCGATTGTCTTGGCTTGCCCCCTGGCTAGGTCCCAAATGTAAAGTTTTAAGTGACTAATTATTATAGATAAATAGAGTTCATCTGATTGACACAAATCTGTCGTCAAGCTGTTACCTGTGTTTGGCATGTTTACTGCTCAAGGAAATAGGGCAGTTTGACTGACTAGCAGGGAAATGGGCGATGGGCTTAGAAAAGTTACTCTATTTGCAGGGCGTAGGCGCCAGCTATAGCGACTACTCGGGCCGCATGGTGCACCATAGCCAGGCCGAGCGCTTAGGGCTCCTCGCCTGTCTGCTGGCTAACTGCACTCAGCCCAGGTTCAACCTGGATGATCTCAGCCCAGATGGTTTCGTCGCCGCTAATGGCGAGGCGATAGCAAAACGTAATTTCGACCTCGATGTCGCGCCCTGGCAGCGCCCGCTGGCGGTGTTCCAATTTGCCTGTCTGACCGAGCCAAGCTTTATCTTGTCGCTACCGAGCGAGATGCAGGTCGATCTTAGGGTGCGCATCCTTACCGAAGGCGGCACTCGACTCGAGATGAGCATTCCCTTCTCGGCGCTGGAGCGGGTGGGGGATTACTATCGTGAGCCTCACCTCTATTATCGCTATCGGGTAAACGTCACCCCCTACCTGACTCAGGGACAATCCCTGCCCATGGGCTATCACAAGCTGTCGGTGGGATTCGGTAAAACCGCCCTCGATTGGCAAAGTGAGGGCCATCATGGCACCTGGTTACTGGCGCCGCCCAAGGCAAAACAGCTGCGGGAGACGGATAAACCCTGGGGGGTGAGTATTGCCCTTTATAGCCTGCGCAGCGACAGTCAGTGGGGCATAGGGGACTTTGGCGATCTGGGGGCCTTGATCGCCTGGCTCGGGGGTTATGGCTGCGACTTTATCCAGCTCAATCCGCTCCATGCCCTGGGGGATTCTTTCAATCTGGAACAGGCCTATATCAGTCCCTATAGCCCGAGTGACAGACGCAGGCTCAATCCCCTCTATATTCATATCGAGCAAGTCCCCGAGGCTGATGAGATAGCGCCGCTGCTGCAAACCCTCGCCCTGGATCGCGAGCGCCTCAACCGCGACAACTGGCTCGATTACCCTAAGCTCACCCAGCTCAAGTATCGCCTCTTTATCGCTCTCTATCAGGTGTTTAGCCGTGATGTGCTGGGCAGCGGTGGGGAGCGTGAGCAGGCCTTCATGCAGTTTGTCGCCCAGGAAGGGGAGGCGCTGAGCAGTTTCTGCCAGCTGGAGGCAGACAAGGCCTCGGCCCAGGGAGAGCAAATGGCTGCAGATCCCCAGTTGCATCGTTACTTGCAGTTTGTCGCCCACGAGCAGCTGATCGCCTGTCAGCATCAGGCGCTGGCGGCGGGCATGAGCATTGGCCTTATCGGTGACATGGCGGTTGGCGTGCGCGGCGACGGCGCCGAGGTTCATCACAATCAAGACGCC
This sequence comes from Shewanella insulae, assembly GCF_009831655.1. Taxonomy (GTDB): domain Bacteria; phylum Pseudomonadota; class Gammaproteobacteria; order Enterobacterales; family Shewanellaceae; genus Shewanella; species Shewanella insulae. Next base: position 272,283 of record NZ_WRPA01000003.1, read on the forward strand.
TATTGCCAGCAGGCCAGCATAGGTGCGCCGCCGGATGATTTTGCCCCCAAGGGGCAGAACTGGGGGCTGACGCCGCCGGATCCCATCGCCATGGCCCAGTCGGGTTTTAGCCATTTTATTGCGCTGATCCGAAGCAACATGCGCTACTACGGCGCCCTGAGGCTAGACCATGTGATGGCACTGCTGCGCCTCTGGTGGTGGCCGAGTGAGCCCGAGGAGGCTCCCGGAGCTTATGTGTATTACCCCATAGACACGCTACTGGCGATAGTGCGCCTTGAGAGCATGCGCAGCAACTGTGTGGTGATAGGTGAAGATCTCGGCATAGTGCCGGATGAGGTGCGCGCCAAGCTCAGCGACGGCGGCATTTATGCCAACGAACTCTTTTATTTCTGCAGGCAGGGCGAGGCCTTCAAGTCGCCACAAGAACACAGGAGTGACAGCCTGATGATGCTGGCTAACCACGACGTGCCTACGCTGCTGGCCTGGTGGTCTCAGAGTGACCTGCATCTTAAGCGTCAGCTGGAGCTTTTAGGCAGCGACCGGGCGCTGGAGCAAGCACTGGAACGACGCGACGGCGAGCGCCTGCAGCTGCTGGCCTGGCTCGAGGCCAACGGCGAAACGCTCTCGTTGGAGGAAGACTATCTGCTCCTGCTCAGCGCCTGGGTGGCGGTGGCGGCGCGCTCTAATTCGCGTCTGTTTAGCGTGCAACTGGCGGATCTCTGCTGCGAGCGGCACGGAGTCAACATCCCCGGTACCTGGCAGGAATATGCCAACTGGCAGCGACGGCTGCCCTATAGCCTGACCAGCCTGAGACAGTCACCCTCGATCAAGGGGCTGCTACGCCGCATCGTCGAGGGGCGCAGCTCGGCCGAGGCTAGCGACCAATATTGCCGGGCAGACGAGCGCCTTCGTCAGCCTGTTTTCAGCCGATGATACAGCTATGACATACCTATGACATAGCTATGAAACAGACAAGCAAAGGGATAACCAGATGACTAAGCAGACACCAGTGCAGACACCTACGCCGACACCACTGATAGCGCCAAGTGAAATTGAAGCCCTGCTGGCTGCCGACTACGTGGATATCTTCGCCTTGTTGGGGATGCACACCATAGAAATTCCCCCAGCCACTAAACCTAGCAAGGGCATAAAGCCAGGCAAGGGCATCAAGCAAGCTAAGGCTGTGAGCCTGGTCAAACGCCTGGTGGTACGCTGTTTTCTACCGGGTGCAGAGCGTGTCGAGCTGATCGCCAAACAAGATGGCCGCAAGGTGGCCGAGCTGGAGAAGTGTCACGACGAGGGGGTCTTCGCGGGACTCGCCGGGCGGCGCATCAACCCCTTCGAGTATCGCCTGCGGGTGCACTATCCCTTCAGCGTCGAGGAGCTGAACGATCCTTACCAATATGCCAGCCTGCTGAGTGATGAGGCACTGTACCTCTTCAGCGAGGGGCGTCAGGAGCAGGCCTATCGTTTCATGGGGGCCAACTGGCGTGAGGTCGATGGGGTGAGCGGCGTGCAGTTTTGTGTCTGGGCGCCCAATGCCAAGCGGGTCTCCCTGGTGCACGATGCCATCGACTGGGACGGCAGACGCCAGGTGATGCGCCACCATCCGGCCAACGGCGTGTGGGAGATCTTCATCCCGCAGATGAAGGCGCTGACCCACTATAAATATGAGATTGTCACCCAGGAGGGGGAGCGACTGCTCAAGGCCGACCCCTTCGGCCGCGCCATGCAGGGCGCCCCGGGCAACGCCTCTATCGTGCCGCCCCAGCTCGACTATGCCTGGCAGGATAAGCGCTGGCTGGCGAAGCGGGCCAAGCAGAGCTGGCACGATCAGCCCGTTTCCATCTATGAGGTGCATCTTGGATCCTGGCGTCGCCAGGGGGAAAACGGCGAGCAGTATCTCAGCTATAGCCAGCTTATCGATCAGCTGATCCCCTATGTGGTCGAGATGGGCTACACCCATCTGCAGCTGATGCCACTGAGCGAATACCCCTTCGACGGCTCCTGGGGCTATCAACCCGTGGGCCTGTTTGCACCGACCTACAGATTCGGCCAGCCCCACGAGCTCAAGGCCTTCGTCGATGCCTGTCATCAGGCGGGCATCGGGGTGATCCTCGACTGGGTGGCGGCGCATTTCCCCAAGGATCCCCATGGGCTGACCCGCTTCGACGGCTCCTGTCTCTTTGAGCATCAGGATCCCCGTCAGGGGGAGCATCCAGATTGGGACACCCTTATCTACAACTATGGCCGTGGCGAGGTGCAGAGCTATCTGCTCAGCAATGCCCACTACTGGCTGCAGGAGTTTCATTTAGACGGCCTGCGTCTGGACGCCGTCTCCTCCATGCTCTATCTCGACTACAGCCGCGAGCCCCATCAGTGGCTGCCTAACGCCCATGGTGGTCGCGAGAATCTGGATGCCATCGCCTTCTTGCAGGAGCTCAACACGCGTCTCTACAAAGGCTTTCCCGGCATCATGATGATCGCCGAAGAGTCCACCGCCTGGCCCGGCGTCACCAAGCGGGTCGATGAGGGCGGCCTGGGCTTCGGCTTTAAATGGAACATGGGCTGGATGAACGATAGCCTGAGCTATCTCGGCCGGGATCCCATCTACCGCAGCCATCATCATAACGAGCTGACCTTCAGCCTGATGTACTGCTTCACCGAGCAGTTCATCCTGTCGCTGAGCCACGACGAGGTGGTGCACGGCAAGGGCTCCTTGTTGCATAAGATCCCCGGTGACGACTGGCAGAAGTTTGCCACCCTGCGTGCCTATTTGGGGTTCATGTGGGGCCATCCGGGCAAGAAGCTGCTCTTCATGGGGGCGGATTTTGCCCAGCGCGACGAGTGGGATCATCAGCACAGCCTGGACTGGCATCTGCTGGCGTTTGAGCCCCACCAGGGAGTGCAGCGCTGGGTGAAAGATCTCAACAGCCTCTATCGTCAGAGTGTTGCCCTATACGGCGACGATCACCAAGGTGAGGGCTTTAGCTGGCTCGACTGCGATAACGCCAGCGCCGGTGTGCTGAGCTTTATTCGCCAGAGCGGCGACAAGCAGCTGATCTTTATCGTCAACATGACCCCTGAGGTTTACCGCGAGTTTCGTATCGGTCTGCCGCAGCCCGGCCGCTACCATGAGTGCCTCAACAGCGACAGCCACTACTATGGCGGTAGCGACGTGGGCAATCAGGGGGTTATCCACACCGAGCCACAGGCCTATCAGGGCCAGGCCCAGAGTGCCTGCATCAGCGTGCCGCCGCTAGCCTGTCTGGTGCTGGAACTGGACGAGAGAGTGTCATGCGACTGACCCATGGCAAGCCTTATCCCTTGGGGGCAACCTTAGATAGTGAGGGGGTGAACTTCGCGCTGTTTTCCGCCCACGCCAGTGCCGTCTATCTCTGTCTGTTTGACGGGGAGGATAGGGAAGTGGCCAGGCTGCGCCTCGAGCGTCAGTCCCAGCAGATCTGGCATGGCCATGTGTCAGGCCTCAGGGCGGGTTGCCGTTACGGCTACCGGGTCGATGGGCCCTATCAGCCCTTGATTGGCCACAGATTTAACGTCAACAAGCTGCTGCTCGACCCCTATGCCAAGCGTTTGAGCGGCGCCATCGAAGATCATCAATCCCACTACGGCTATCAATTTGGTCACGAGCAGGAAGACCTGAGCTTCTGCGAGCTGGATAACGCCGAGTTGATGCCCAAGTGTGTGGTAGTGGATCTCGAAAACCTAAGGCCCATAGCGCCCCTGGTGAATCCCTTCGATCAGAGTGACAGCCCGCTGTCCCTGCGCCGCAGCGTGATCTACGAGCTGCATGTGAAGGGTTTTAGCCAGCAAAATCCCGAGGTGGCCAGCGAGCGTCGCGGCCGTTTCGCCGGCCTTGGCGACCCGGCCAGCCTACAGCACCTGAAAAGCCTAGGGGTTACGGCCGTCGAGCTTCTGCCCGTGCAGCAGTTTGTCACCGAAGCCTTCCTGCAACAGAAGGGGCTGACTAATTACTGGGGTTACAACACCATAGGCTATTTCGCTCCCCATCAGGCCTACCTAAGCGAGTCAATAAGCGAGTCTGAGGGCGATGGGGCGATAGATGAGTTTCGCGACATGGTCAGCGCCCTGCACGGCGCCGGTATCGAGGTGATCCTGGATGTGGTCTACAACCATAGCGCAGAGGGCAATCGGCTCGGCCCCACCTACAGCTTTAAGGGGATAGATAACCTCAGCTACTACCGACTGCACCCCAGCGAGCCACGCTACTACATCAATGACACAGGCTGCGGAAACACCCTCAACCTATCTCATCCCAGGGTGTTACAGCTGGTGATGGACTCGCTGCGCTACTGGGTCGAGGTGATGGGGGTCGACGGTTTCAGGTTCGATCTGGCCAGTACCTTAGGGCGGGAAGATCACGGCTTCGACGTGGGATCCGGCTTCTTCGATGCCATCAGCCAAGATCCCGTGCTCAGCCGGGTACGTCTCATCGCCGAGCCCTGGGACATAGGTCCTGGCGGTTATCAGCTGGGGCAGTTCCCCATCGGCTGGAGCGAGTGGAACGACAGGTATCGCGATACGGTGCGCCGTTTCTGGCGCGGCGATGCCGGCATGTTGCCCGAGTTTGCCACCCGCTTTCATGGCTCCAGCGATCTGTTCGAACACGCCGGCCGTAAGCCCGCCGCTAGCATCAATTTCATCACTAGCCATGACGGCTTTACCCTGATGGATCTGGTGAGCTATCGCCACAAGCATAATCAGGCCAACGGTGAGCAGAATCGCGATGGCCACAACGAGAACTACAGCGACAACTATGGCCATGAGGGCCAGAGCGACGAGCTGGCGCTTACCGCGCTGCGTGCCCGCCAGTGCCGCAACATGCTAACCACTCTGTTTATGTCTCAGGGGGTGCCCATGTTGCTGGCCGGCGACGAGGTGGGCCATAGCCAGCTGGGCAACAATAACGCCTATTGCCAGGACAATCCTGCCAGCTGGCTCGATTGGCGGAAGGATATCGACAGCGACGAGCTGCTGAGTTTCACCGCTAACCTCATCAAGTTGCGCCGCCGCTTCCCCATGCTGTGCCACAGAGACTATATCCACGAGAGCGCTAATCTGGCCTCGCCTGGGTTGGACTGGTTTTGTCGTCAGGGCGAGCCTATGACCAAGGCCCACTGGGGCGAGGCCCAGACCCGTACCCTGAGCCTGGTGATCAGCGGCGAGTTGGAGGCCCAGGCCGGTTGTCGTCAGGCGCTGCTGTTGATGTTCAATGCCGACAACAGACCCCAGCAGTTCACCCTGCCGAGCCTAGAGGGGATAGTGCAGTGGCAGTGTCTGCTCAGTACCCAGGACAGTCCTCAGTATGGCGAGTCTGTCACCTATCAGGCCCTGCTACAGGGCGCCAGCCTGGTGCTGCAGGACCGCAGCCTGATGATCTACTACGCCCAATTTACCTCGGCGCCTTCGGAGACGGGAGAGCCCTCAGCGGTAAAGGAGCCCTCAGCGAGAGAAGAGCCTTCAGCGAAAGGAGAGCCCTCAGCGGTAAAGGAGCCCTCAGCGGTAAAGGAGCCCTCAGCGAAAGAAGAGCCCTCAGCGAGAGAAAAAACCTCGGCAAAAGGAGAGTCTAGATGAGTTCAACAGCTAAGCCCGTGAAGCCCGCTAAACCGAGTAAGGCCAGCAACAAGCCAGCAGTTAAGTCGGAGGCCAAGGCCGACAGCCTTATCTGCGATCCCTGTGAGACCCTGGGGGCCTGTTTCGAGCGTCACATAGACAAGAGCCTGACCCCCAAGGAGCGTGACGAGCAGGCGCTGTTCTACGCCTTCGCCATGAGCGTGAAAGATCAGATGCTGCCCAAGTGGCGCGCCACCCGTCAGCAGGACCGCGATACAGGCAACAAGAAGGTCGCCTATCTATCGCTGGAATTCCTCATGGGGCGGGCCCTTGGCAATGCCCTGCTGAATCTGGATATGAACGGCGAGAGCGCCCAAGTATTGAAAGACTATGCGGTGGCGCTGGAGACCCTGGAGGCCCAGGAGCATGACGCCGGGCTGGGCAACGGCGGCCTGGGACGCCTGGCGGCTTGCTTCCTCGACAGCTGCGCCAGCCTGGACCTCAATGTCACCGGCTACGGCATAAGGTATGAGTACGGCATGTTCGCCCAGAAGCTGTGTGACGGCTATCAGGTGGAGCGTCCCGACCGCTGGCTCAGGGACGGCAATCCCTGGGAGGTTCGGGTGCCGAGCCATAACGTGACTGTGCCTTTCTTCGGTCATACCGAGTCCTATATCGACCGCGACGGTAAGCGCCAATACACCTGGGTGGAGACTCAGGATGTGCTGGCGGTGGCCTACGACATGCCTGTGCCCGGATACCGTAACGAGCGGATAAACACCCTGAGGCTGTGGAAGTCTGAGGCCACCGACGACTTCGATCTCGAGGAGTTTAACCAGGGGGATTATACCGAGGCGGTGGCCCGCAAGAACCTGGCGGAGCAGATCACCATGGTGCTCTATCCCAATGACGCCAGCGAGAACGGCAAGGAGTTGAGGCTGCGCCAGCAATATTTTCTTTCCTCTGCCAGCCTACAGGATCTGCTCAATACCTGGGTGGGCCAGCGCGGCCCCGACTTTAGGGATTTTGCCCGCCAGCATGTGATGCAACTTAATGACACTCACCCCAGCGTGGCGATCCCCGAGTTGATGCGCCTCTTGATGGACAAGTATGGTCTCTCCTGGGATCAGGCCTGGGAGATCACCAGCCAGACCATGGCCTACACCAACCACACCCTGCTGCCGGAGGCGCTGGAGCGCTGGCCGGTGCGCATGTTCGCCCATATGCTGCCCAGGCTGCTGGACATCATCTATGAGATCAATGCGCGCTATCTGGACACTGTGGCCCATCACTGGCCCGGCGATGGCGGCAAGCTGCGAGCCATGTCGATCATCGAAGAGGGCGATGAGCCCCACATCCGCATGGCTTACCTGGCGATTGTCGCCAGCTTCTCGGTGAACGGTGTCGCCGGGCTGCACACCCAGCTGTTGACCTCAGGCCTGTTTAAGGACTTCTACGCCCTCTGGCCCGAGAAGTTCAACAACAAGACCAATGGCGTGACGCCGAGACGCTGGTTGGCCCAGAGTAACCCTGCGCTGGCCGAACTGCTGGGCAAGCGTCTGGGTGAAGGCTGGGTGAAGGACTTAAGCCGCCTCAGTGCCCTCAACGCCTTCACCGACGACGAGGGGCTGCTGAAGGCCTGGCAGGAGGTCAAGCATGGCAACAAGCAGCAGCTGGCCCAGCTGGTGGAGCAGGAGTGCGGCGTTAGCTTCGATCCAAAGATGATGTTCGATGTGCAGGTGAAACGCATACACGAATATAAGCGTCAGCTACTCAATATCTTGCATGTGATCCACCTGTATCACCAGATCCAGCAGGGCAAGCTCACCGAGATCACCCCTAGGTGCGTGCTGATCGGCGGTAAGGCGGCCCCTGGCTATGCCATGGCCAAGCTGCTGATTAAATTAGCTAATAATGTGGCCCACATGGTCAACTCGGATCCTCTGGTGACGCCTTATCTGCGTTTCGCCTTTTATCCCAACTATAACGTCAGCGCCATGGAGCGGATCTGCCCGGCGACGGACCTCTCCGAGCAGATCTCTACCGCCGGCAAGGAGGCCTCGGGCACGGGCAACATGAAGTTTATGATGAATGGCGCCCTCACCATAGGCACCCTGGATGGCGCCAACATCGAGATGCTCGAAGAGGTGGGCGAGGATAACTTCTTCCTCTTCGGTCTCACCGCCGACGAGGTGGAGGCCCTGAGACCCCACTATGATCCCCGGCACTTTATCGCCAAATCCCAGGCGCTGAGCGAGGTGATGAGCCTGCTGGAGAGTGGCCACTTTAACCTGCTGGAGCCGGGGATCTTCGACCCCATCATCGACAGCATACGTTGTCCACAGGATCCCTGGATGACCGCCGCCGATTTCGAGTCTTACCGGCTCGCCCAGGTGCAGGCGGCCAAGGCCTACCGGGATCCCCACCATTGGACACAGATGAGCATACGCAATACCGCCGCCAGTGGTCGCTTCTCCAGCGATGTCACCATTGGTCAATATCGAGACGAGATCTGGGGGATAGCCTAATGACGTTTATCGAGCTTAGTCGGGCCGCCGTGACGGCCAAGCAACAGGTGTGTTTTTTATCTCAAGGAGTGAGTACTTATGCCTAACATGAATCCTAGCCCACGTTATATCAGTAATTTAACCCGAGAAACCTATGCATTAATCTTGGCCGGGGGGCGAGGTTCACGTCTGCACGAATTGACCGACTGGCGCGCTAAGCCATCGCTCTATTTCGGTGGCAAGTTCCGCATCATCGACTTCCCGCTGTCGAACTGCATCAACTCGGGCATTCGCCGCATCGGTGTGGTGACTCAGTACAAGTCGCACTCGCTGATCCGTCACGTGATGCGCGGCTGGGGCCACTTCAAGAAGGAGCTGGGGGAGTCGGTGGAGATCCTACCCGCCTCTCAGCGTTACTCAGAGAGCTGGTATAAGGGCACGGCCGATGCGGTATTTCAGAATATCGACATCATACGCCACGAGCTGCCCAAGTATGTGATGATCCTCTCTGGCGATCACGTCTATCGCATGGACTATGCCGGCCTGCTGGCGGCCCACGCCGAGTCTGGCGCCGACATGACGGTCTCCTGTCTCGAGGTGCCGGTGGCCGAGGCGGCAGGCGCCTTTGGGGTGGTCGAGGTGGACGAGCGCAACAAGATCCTCGGCTTCGAAGAGAAGCCCGAGCTGCCCAAGCATTTGCCGGAAAATCCCGAGATGTGCCTGGCCTCTATGGGCAACTATGTGTTTAACACTGAGTTCCTGTTTGAGCAGCTCAAGAAAGATGCCATGAACGAGAAGTCGGATCGTGACTTTGGCAAGGATATTATCCCGTCGATCATCGAGGAGCATGAGGTCTACGCCCATCCCTTCAGAAGTGGCTTCACCGATGAGGAAGCCTACTGGCGTGATGTGGGCACCCTGGACTCCTTCTGGCAGGCCAACATGGAGTTGTTATCGCCCACGCCGGCGCTCAACCTCTATGATGCCAAGTGGCCCATCTGGACCTTCCAGGAACAGTTACCGCCAGCCAAGTTTGTCTTCGATGACGACGAGCGTCGCGGCATGGCGGTGGACTCCATCGTCTCCGGCGGCTGCATCATCTCTGGTTCCACCGTGAGACGCAGCGTGCTGTTTAACGAGGTGCAGGTCTGCTCATACTCCACGGTGGAAAGTTCTGTGGTGCTGCCGGACGTGGTGGTGCTGCGTAACTGTCAGATAAAAAATGCCATCTTAGACAGAGGCTGCATCATTCCCGAGGGTACGGTAATTGGCCACGACCATGAACACGACAGGGCGCGGGGTTTTAGGGTCTCGGAAGGAGGGATCACCCTGGTGACCCGCGACATGTTGGGGCTACCTGTAGGCTATGAGTAAGACCAAGGGGGAGAGCGCCATGAAGCGCGTGTTGATGGTCGCCGCCGAGAACGGCGCGCTCAAGGGCGCCAAGGTGGGCGGTATGGCCGATGTGATCCGTGACCTGCCGGGGGCCCTCTATCCGCTGGGTGTGTGCAGCAATGTGATCATGCCAAGCTATGGTTTTCTGCATCGTCAGGAGGGGGCAGAGCCGCTGGGCGAGCTGGTGGTCGACTTCTATGGTCAGCCCCACTGGTTGACCCTCTATCGTGCATCGCATCCCAGTCTGCCGGAGGTGAACCTGTTTTTGTTGGATCATCCGCTGTTCGATCAAGGCGGTAAGATCTATACCCCGGGGGCGAGCGATCGCCCCTTCGCCGAGGACGCAAACAAGTTCGCCCTGTTTTGCCTTGGGGTCGCCAAGGCGGTGTTGTCCGGCTTGATGCCAAGGCCGGATCATCTGCATCTGCATGACTGGCACTGCGGCGTACTGGCGCTGCTGCGCGCCTTCGCCCCAGAGTATGCCGCGCTGCAGGCGATCCCCTGTGTGCTGTCTATCCATAATCTGGCGATTCAGGGGGCGCGGCCGCTAACTCAGGAGCACTCCTCACTGCAGGCATGGTTGCCGGGCCTGTTTGCCTCGCTCGAGCGTGATGCGCTTAATCAGGTGATCGATCCCAGGTATCCCCAGTGCTTCAACCCCCTGCGCGCCGCCATAGTGCTGAGCGATCGCGTGCATCTGGTGTCGCCCAGCTATGCCCAGGAGGTGCTGTGTCCCTCATCGCCCGAAAAGGGTTTTATTGGCGGTGAAGGCTTAGAGGCGGACCTTCAGCAGAAACAGCAAGCGGGCGCCCTGCATGGCATCTTAAACGGCTGTGAGTATCCGAGTAATAAACGCTCGGGTCAGCTCAGCAAGCGTCAGGCGCTGCTCAGGGGCAACACCGACAAGCTGTTGCCGCTCATCGACCGCGCCGAACAGGCGATTGGAGGCTGGTTATGCCAGACGCCTTGGGTGCGCAGCGTCGATCAGCAGGCGCTGCTAACCCTTGCCCGGCTGAGGCGCCTGTCGGAGTTTCAGGACGCCCCCAGGCTGCTATTGACCTCTGTGGGACGATTGACGGATCAGAAGATGGCGATCCTCAGCTATCGTGACCAGCAGGGGATCAGCACACTGGAACATCTGCTAAAGCTTTTGGCTGAGCACGCCCCTAACGGCCTGATGGCTATTCTGGGGAGCGGCGATCAGGTGATAGAGGCGCAACTGGCCCAGCTGGCGGGGCGCTATCAGAACCTGCTCTTTATCAACGGCTTCGACTTGCCTTTGTCCGACACCCTGTACGAGTGCGGCAACCTGTTTATCATGCCCAGCTCCTTCGAGCCCTGCGGCATCAGTCAGATGCTGGCGATGCGGGCGGGTCAGCCTTGTCTGGTTCACGGTGTTGGCGGACTCAAAGATACTGTGAGCCACGGCGAAGATGGGTTTGTCTTCTACGGAGATAGTCTGGCGGAGCAGTCGAGCGCCTTGCTGGATATCCTGGCGCAAACCTTGCCACTTGTCGGCAAGGAGACCTGGCATGGTATCTGTGAAAAAGCCAGCCAGAAGCGTTTCAGCTGGGGTGCCTCGGCAAAGCGCTATTGTCAGCATCTCTACTGCCTGCCAGCCTCTGGCGCCTTGAGTGATTAATGTCAGGGGTTAACGTGAGGGACTAACGTCAGAGACTAATGTGAGGGGCTAGCTCCTCTTCGATTGGGTGAAACTCGCTTAGCTAGCGCAGCAGCTGCTCTTCGATGGGATGAAATTGTGTTGCGGCGTCCATCAGCGCCTTGGCTGTGAGTTCAGGCACGCCGTAAACCTCTGTCTCTATGGGATACTTGCGGCCGATATGTTCGAGTAGCAACGCGAAGTCACCATCGCCAGAGAGTAAGACAACTGTATCCACCTTTGGGGCTTGCTCCATGATGTCTATGGTGATCCCTACGTCCCAGTCGCCCTTGGCGCTGCCGTCGCTGCGCTGGATAAAGGGTTTCAACTTGACCTCGAAGCCGATATGTTTCAGCGCATCCTGAAACTTTATCTGACCATCATCGCCCCGGTCGATGGCATAGGCTAGCGCCGTAACTATCTCTCCCTGCTCGGTGAGTCGCTGCCACAGCGCGTGGTAGTTAAACTGACGGCCGTAGGCCTGGCGGCAGGTGTAATAGATGTTTTGTACGTCGACAAAGAGGGCGATCCGTTTCAATTTGACAGCTTAGCTTGTTGAGTCATGTCTCGACATTAACGTAGCGGCGCGATGAGGGGAAGGGCTAAAGGATAAATAGGCTTTGTTAACACTTCGTTGCTTTTGTCTTGGGGCGATGTTTAGAATAGGCCTGCCGACCAAGATAATTGTCGCAAAGACAATAACCAGAGCAATAACGAGAACGATAACTAGAACAAGAGGAGTATGACTTGAGTCGAGAAGCGCGCTATTTAGAGGAAGCCAGAGGCTTCTATCAGACCGGAAAATTTTCCTCTGCCGGCATCTATGCCCGTAAGGTGATTCGCAGAGAACCTGGCAACGGTGAGGCGCTGGCGCTACTGGGCCATCTTGCTTTTCGAAGTGGTGAGCATCAAGAAGCCTTGAGCTGCTACCTAAAGGCCCAAGCGGCTGGATTTCAAGATCAAGAACTTCGCTTAAACCTGGTGACCCTGCATGAGCGCCGTGAGGCCTTCTTCGAGGCAGTCAACTTACTCAGAGAGCTGGTTGAAGAAACGCCGCAAGATCTAAGCCTGCAACTGCGCCTGGGGATAAATGCCAGTCGCACCGGTGACATGGCGACGGCCGAGTCGGCCCTGCTCGCAGCGTTGGCGAGCGATGAGCAGGCGGCGCAGGCAAGCCTGAATCTAGGACATGTCTACAAGGCCAAGGGGGACACAGATAAGGCCGCTGTTTACTATCATGATTACATTCGTCTGGCACCCAGTCAGCAGGCGACAGCCTACTGGAGTCTGGCAGATCTGAAAAACTATCGATTCACCGAGCAAGATGAAAGCGCCCTTAAGGCCAATATTTCTGCCGAGGAGTTTTCTCAGGCGAGTCAGTCGTTGTTTCATTTTGCCCTGAATCGAGTCTATGAGCAGCGAAAGCAGGGGGAGCAGGCCTTCGACGCAGTGCGAATGGCCAACCAACTGATGCGTCCACTACGCCCCTTTAAGAGAGAGGCCTTCACCCGCTTGGTCGACAGCCTCAAGTCGGCTAAGGTGACACCGCGCGCCGAAGAGACTAGCGGGCCTTGGACACCTATCTTTATCGTCGGCATGCCGCGCTCGGGCACTACCCTGTGTGAGCAGATCCTGGCTAGCCATACTCAAATTGCGGCAACCGATGAGCTGCCCTTCATGGAGCGCCTGGCACTGAGCCTGGAGATGCAGGGGGGCTATGGCGCCATGCTGCCTCTGCTGTCGGATGAGCAGATAGCCCAGATGCGCCAGCAGTATATCGAGCAGGTAAACCAATACCTTCATGCTCAGGGAGAAGCGTCGCCAAGTCTAGTGATCGACAAGAACCCCAACAACTTCATTCATATCGGCCTTATCAAGACGCTGTTTCCCGAGGCCAAGATCATCAATGTGATCCGCGATGCCAGAGACAACGCCATGGGAGTCTATAAGCAGCATTTTAGTCATGGTCATGACTACTCCTACCATTTGGATGATATCTGTCACTATTGGCAGCAATATCTGGAGTTGATGGCTCACTGGCAAGGGGCCTATGGCGATAGCCTGTACCACCTCTGTTTCGAGCTGTTGGTGAAGGGGCCGGATCAGCAGATCCCAGCCATGGTGGACTATGTTGGTCTGCCTCTCGAGCCTGCCTGTCTTAAGTTTTATGAGTCAAAGCGTAGCGTGCTGACCCCTAGTGCCAGCCAGGTGAGAAGGCCGATGAACGTTAAGGCGATTGGTCAGAGTGAGGCCTATGCGGCCTTTGTTCCCAATGCCTATCGCACCCTGACAGAGATTGCCGATAAGGCCCATCAGACCTTCTTGAGTTAATGGGACGATAGTCTAAGGAGCCTTAAGTCAAAGGCTACTTAACAAAAAGTTAGCTTAAGTAAAAGATAGTTAGGAAAAGGGCGACACAAGTGTGTCGCCCTTTGTTGTATGGCTGAAGCAGATTGACTATCGAGTTAGTTAAGCTGACCGTGGCACTGCTTATATTTCTTACCAGAGCCACAGGGGCACGGGCTATTGCGAGTCAGTCCTGGCTCTGGCTGCAGTTTTTTCATCGCGCTACCGGCTTGTGATGATGTTGCAGGTCTTGTCTGTGCAGACAAAGGGGGGCTTGGTGTTGGTGCCGATTGGGGGGCCGCTGTATTTACCTGAGCCAGTTCTGGGCTCATGGCCGGCCCCATAATCAGATGCACCAATATCTTCATCGCCGATGTCTGGCTGTCCACCATCACCTGTTGTTCCAGCGGCGCCGCCTGTGCCAGGGTCTGTTGCCTCAGTCGATGGAAGGCGTCCCAACCTGCCTTATCATCGCCAAATTGTGACCAGAGCTCCTGCCAATCTAGTGCGAAGTCATTGAGCAACTTGATAAAGGTCAGGCTTGCCTCGGAGGCACTGTCCGCTGCGCTTTGGATCTGAGCGCTCAGCTCCTGAGTCAGCAGACGTACCTCACTGGGGGGCATCACCAAGGGGAAATTTACTTTCTCAGTGATTATCTCTGCAGGTTTTTCTGGAATGTAACTCAGGTGTTTAGGCTTAAAGCTTGGGTCATCTAGGTCGCCATAGGCCAAGGAGGCCTCGTTGACCATCTGCCAGAAACGACTCGAGCCCATGGTATCGATAACCAGATGCACCCGCATCTTGTCACTATTGTTCACCACCTTATGGTATTTCCAGGAGTCGAAGATCCAGCATTCTCCCGCGCCCATGTGTACCTGCTTATCGTCGCAGTGAAACTGTACCGCCTCGTCTGTGACTATGGGAATATGGATACGCACCCGGTTATGCCAATGATAGTTGATATCGCTGTGCAGAGGCACCTCGCAGCCGGGGGCCAGACGCATCAAACGAGAGCGACCAATCACCTCGCCGAAGGAGGCGATCACCTGCTGTAGGTAGGGACTCTGTAGCAGTGCCGGAGTGGGGCTCATAGGGCCCTTAAATTCGTTGTTAAAGCTGCCGCCGACCGAGATGAGGGCGATGGCAGAATTGCCTTTAAAGCTCTCATGATGGGCACGCCAATCATCTTCGTGGAAGGCGGACAGTTCCTGTTGCAGGCGCTCGACATCGAAACTCTGGGGCAGACGGTAGAACTCTTTCGCTAGCTTCATAATCTCTCTTGTATCCCTATTGCAGTTTGCCGTGGCAGGCCTTGTATTTCAGCTTAGAGCCACAGGGGCAGGGAGCATTGCGGGCGGTATTTGGGTAGCTAATGCTCGAGCTGTCGGTTGATTGGGGGTTAGCTTGCTCTGGCTTGTTCTTTGCCCTGCTTGGTGTTGAAACCTCCACCGTACTCTTATTGGCTGGCAGGTCTTTTGGTGGCGGGGGGAGTTCAGTGGCAAGTGGTGAAATGCCTCGTGACGCCAGTCGTTGATTTACCTTATGCAGGCAAGCCTGTGTTTGTGGCCAGATGGCGGCGATGGCCGGATAGTTGGCCAGCCACTTATCGGCCTTCGGGGCCGAGACAGTGTAGCGTGAGTGAGGCAGCTTGCCTTCACAGCGCTCGGCCAGTGAGGCGTCTAAGGGGAGCTGGCAGAATTCGACTATCTTCTGGGTGGTGCCCTTAGGATCGGCAACCAGGTCATGATAGCTCACTAAGTGCCAGCGCTCTTGGGGCAGTTTGTCCAGCGAGGCCATGATGTGCTCGTTGGCCTGACACCACTGGAAGCAGGCGACCTGTTCTAGTGGCTTTCCTTTGAGCGCCTGCCAACCCGGTGGCAGCAAGAGCGACCAGTCGCCGCCCCAGCCGGGCAGGCCAGGGTAGGTACGAAAACGGCCGCTGCGCCAGGCCTGCATTATGCTGGCAACATTTTCCTTGGGATCCCGCACCAGATAAATGAAGCGAGCGTCGGGAAAGAGCTTATCGAGAAAGTCGATACGCAGGCTGTTCTTTGGGGTTTTCTCTAAGAAGCGGATCGGCCCCAAGCCTTTCTGGTAGGGCTTACCCTGATGATCCCTCAGCGCGGCCTCGAAATCTGCCTTGAGCTGCTGATCGATATCGGCATCCCAGTCACTGATATCGAGCGCGTTGGAGGCAAACCCCTTGGCGGTGATATTGAGCTGTTTGTGCTTCTCTATCACTGCGTGGCTCTCACCGCCAATGGTCCAGAGTGATTCGCTATTGCTCAGGAGTTCAAACAGCAGGGTACTGCCGGATCGCGGCGCGGAGATGATAATAATGGGTCTATCGAAACAGGATTGATGCAACAGCGCCACCTTCTGTAGGGTGTTTGGATATTGTTATGGTGGCTTTACTTTAATGTTATTGCAGAAAAACTCAAGCAGGTGAGTGATCAACCTAGGTATTGCATCAGGGTGAAGTTTTTATCTTGTTCTTTGGCACTGGCCCCTGCATTGCCCTGATAGCGCCTTTGCAGCTGAAGCAGTTCGCCAGGTGGTGTGTTCGGTAGTGCGAAGCCATGGCGTTGATAGAAGGGGATGAGTCTGGCATCGCAAAAGAGAAAGGTCGGCGCCTGGCCGAATGTAGGTGTTAGTGCCTGCATCAAGCGGTGGCCCAGGCCTTGGCGTCTTAGTTTGGGATGCACTAACAGCCCGGTCAGCAGGCGATAATGACCTATGGGGCGAATGCGCGCCGCGGCGATTATCTCTCTGTCTTCCGGTTGTTCGATTGCGAGCGGTTTGTTTCCTAGCTGTCCGTTTTCGAGCAAGGCGCTTTCTCGCTGCTCACCTGCTTCTACGTGTTTCTTGTCTGGCTGACGTTTTATCGTCTGATTTTGGGTGAGCAGCTCGGGCTGGTGGTCAGCATAGATGACGCAGAGGGCCTCTTTCTTGGTGATCCTGGCGTGGGGCATGAAAGTTTTATAGAAGGTAAATGCCGGGCGCCGCTTATCGGTATCGAGCCAGTGGAGTGTCATATTTGTTTGCTCATCGTGCCCTTGTGCCTCAGTTGTCTTTCTTATTTTCGGTTAGCCGTTAGTGCTGCAGCTTTGAACTAAGGCTATTTGCGCATGATTGGCTCAGCTGATTCCAAGCTTGTGACGTTTCTTACAGCATAATCCATTAGGGGATGGCGGCATTCTATACTAGGGAGAGTCGAAAAGCCCATGGATAAGATGAGGCGTCATGGATAAAGAACACTTTACTAGGGGTTTTAATAGCACTATTTAGGGGTTTAAAGTATTTTTGCGAAAATCACCCGATTGTTCTTTTTCATGTCAGATTAATACATAAGATATCATGAGATTTATTGCATATATTGTTTAAGTTTTATCATTTATTAGGCTGTACTTGTCCTTAAGTTGAAAAATTTACATGTTAAATAATAATTGAATATTTTTTGCTTTATTGTGATTAACCATTCACCTGAAAAAGTATGTTCAATCAAGTGTCATTTAAACGACGCTTCAATCTATCTCAATTTTAATTGTGGGTCTGTTTGATCTTAGTAAAATCAATAATTTTAAGTTATTGATATTTATTGATTTAAAGTGTAGTTGAGTTTTTGCTTTAGTCTAGGGGTGTTTGTTTATCAGACTGGTCATTCCAGTGTCAATAAAATAGCATTAATGCTATTCAAGTCACCTATTCACTCTAACTTCGATGATCCTCCTGTTTGTGCGATTCAAATTGGTTAAAAATGTTGCATTTTGTATCAATGACGTGTTAAATCCGCTTTCTGTCGCACTTTTGTCTCACCCTAAGTAGTCAAAATCATGCTTCTGGCTAGTACCTTCTCTGGTCTGCAAGTCTGTCTTTGGTTGTTTTCTGCCGTTATTAGGTGGAGGGGAGAGTCATATAAGTGGGGTAGGGGGTCATTTTTAAAATTAAAAAGAATTTGAAGTAATAGGTTTAGTGAAATGGATATTTTGCGTGCTGGTCAGTCTGCTCTGGCAAATATCATAATGCAGCGAAAGGGAGAGGTTGCCCGAGGTCTTGTCACCTTATTGACTGCTATCATGAGTCTTCTCTCGGCTGCTTCTTGGGCCGACGATACCGAGCTGTATGTCTACGAGTCGAGTGCTCGAACGGGGGCCCGGCCTCAGATCCTGATCATCTTTGATAACTCAGGGAGTATGAGCACCACGGTCTACGATGTGGACAAGCCTTACACCCCAGGCGATGGGGGCGTTTCTCGTAGCAACAATGCTACTAAAGGGATGCTCTATTATGTCAAAGGTGATCAGGGCAAGAACAAGCTACCGGATCCCGATGACCCCAACGAGCGACGTAAATTTTCCGGTACCATCAACAGCTGCGAGAGCTCCTGGGAGTTTCTCAACGACTATGGGGTGTTCACCGGCTTCTTCCGTAAGTATACCTTCAGCGGAGCCAACGGTGCCTGGCGTGAGTTTGGCGATAACAATGGCCTTAATGCCAAGGCGGTGGATTGTTTCGAAGACATTCAAGATGGCAAGTATCTCAATGCCAAGGGACTTGTTAAGGGCTTGCCGATCGACAGTCTAGGTACGCCAACAGCGCCAATTATGTACAACAATGTCAGCGATGGCTCGAGTGACAGTATCAAGAAGACCGCCAAGGAGCAGGCGATGCTCACAGGTTTTGGTACCGGTCGAGTGCTGACCGTGTATACCGAGGACTATCTTCGCTGGCACCACAGCAAGAAGGCAACGGAAAATAAGACGCGATTGGATTTGGCCAAAAATGCGATAAAGAATGTCATTCTGACGACCCCTGGTGTGGATTTTGGCCTGGCAATTTTCAACATGAATGGCCCGGACGATACCCTGGATAATGGTCGTAACGGCGGCCGTATCATCAAGGCGATTCAAACTCTCTCTTCCGGCCAGAAGAAGACCCTGCTCGAAGGGGTGAAGGATATCGAGTATGGCTGGAATACTCCCCTTTGCGAAACCCTCTATGAGGCCTATCGCTACTTCGCCGGTGAGTCAGTGCTCTTTGGCGATGATGACAAAAATTATACCTATAAATCATGGGGACGATGGGTAACATATAAAGCCAATAAAAATGACAGTTTAGATCAAGGTGCACTGGATAAGTTAAATAAGAAACTCTATCAATCGCCCTTCAAAAAGTGTCAGAACAACGCCTATATCGTCTTCATCACAGACGGGGAACCGACCCTGGATAGCGCAGCAGACAAAGATGTTCTTGACTTGACAGGCGGTGTCGATAAGCACAGCACCAGCTATATGAGCGCACTCTCAAGCTGGATGTACCGCAACGATGTGAATCGTAAGATGGATGGTGACCAGCATGTGATCACCCATACCATAGGTTTCAGTGAGGGGGCTAAGAAGGCCGAAGATCTGCTTAAGAAGGTGGCAGGCAAGGGGGGCGGTAGTTATTTCGATGCTACAGATGCCACTAAGCTGCAAGGCTCGATTCAGCAGGCGGTGAATGAGGTGCTGGAAAACAGCGCCAGCTTTACTTCTCCTTCTGTGGCCAGCAACAACTTTAATCGCACCCAGACCTTTAACTATGCCTACTACTCCATGTTTCTGCCAGACAGGGGGCCGCGCTGGACAGGGAATATTAAGAAGTTCAGGGTTGCCAAAGATGGCACTGTCTGGGACGCCGAGAATAAGTTAGCGATCGGAGACGACGGTAATATTAAAGACAGTGCCTGTTCCTATTGGACGCCTAAGAAACTCTGCGGTGACGGCAGTGATGTGCGTAAGGGGGGCGTTCTGTCGGCCATGCAGAGTGCCGATAGCCGAACCCTTTACAGTAATCTGGGTGGCGGCATGGACAAGTTCAGTATGTCGGCGGCGGCCAGTAAGGCGGGCGGTCAGAAAGACCTGGCCAGTTTCATGGGGGTCAATAAGAACCAGCTTAGCGAGTTGTTCGATTGGGCCAAGGGGTTGGATGTCGATAACGACAAAAACCTGCCCACCATAGCCGATCCCGCCAAGAACTGGCGTGGAGATATCATGGGCGATGCCTTGCACTCTAAGCCTCTGGCACTGAACTTCGGCAGCAAGTCCAGCCCAGATATTCGTATTCTGGTGGGGACTAACCATGGTTTCATGCATATGTTCAAAGATGACACCACTGCCAATGAAGTTAGCGAGACCTGGGCCTTTATGCCCTATGAGCTGCTGCCTAATCTTCAGGCGTTGAGAAACAATGTGCCGACCGGGGTACACTCAGTTTACGGTATCGACGGTTCTCCCGTGGCCTATGTGAAAAATGGCGCCTCGGGCGTAGAAACCGCCTGGCTCTTCTTCGGCATGCGCCGCGGTGGGGGTAGTTACTACGCCCTGGATATCAGCGATCCCGATTCGCCCATCTTCAAGTGGCGTATCGATGCCAGCTCACCCGGCATGAGTGAGCTTGGCCAATCCTGGTCGACGCCTGTGGTCACCACGATTCGTAGCGCCAGCGGCACCGACAAGCCCGTGCTCATCTTTGGCGCCGGCTATTCACCCGCGGGAAAAGATGGCAAGGAAGTCGGTACCAAAGATAGCAAAGGGCGTGGCGTGTTTATCGTCGATGCCGATACGGGTAAGCTGATCCACCAGTTTGGCTTTGGTGGGGGCACAGCCTTGCCAGGGATACAGGACAGTATTCCTAGCAGGGTCGCCGTGCTCGATGGCAATGGCGATGGCAATACCGATCGTATCTATGCCACAGATTCTGGTGGCAGCGTCTGGCGCATGGATATGCCGAAGGCGGATAAGGCAAGCTGGTCGGCCTTCAAGTTTGCCGACCTAGGTGGCAAGTCATTGGTGCAGAACCGCCGCTTTTATTCGGGGCCTGTGGTGGCGCAGACTATGTTTAACAATGTCTCTGTGGTGGATCATGTGGTTAATGGCCAGAGCAAGCGGGTAACCACCACCCAGAATGTGCCATACGACGCCGTGGTGGTGGGCAGTGGCCACAGGGCTGCGCCGTCGGATACTAAGCGTCAGGATATGTTCTTTACCCTGCAAGACAGGAACGTGGTGACTCAGACCTTTGGCGGGACAGGCAGGCCTAAGGCGCCTGCGGCTTTAACCATAGGTGACCTCTATAACGTGACTCAGTCTGGGGCAGAAGATCTGCCTGAAAAGATAGCCTTGGGCAAGAAGTTAGGTTGGTACTATAACTTTAGCCGCAAGGGTGAGAAGAACTTGTCACCGGCGACCATAATCAACGGCAAGGTGTTCTTTACTACCTTTGTGCCTGGGGACGCGGGGGCCGCGAACCAGTGTCTCACTTCGGGTAAAGGATACCTATATAGCTTTGACCTCCACCGTGGGGGCCGCACCTATAGCTCGACCTATCTGGAGGCTGGCGATCTGGTGTTAGACACGCCGCAGCTGGTGATCCCCTCTGCCAACAAGGGGGGCCAGGGTAAAGATGGTGACGCCTATATGTATCTTATCGGTATAGGTAGCGCCGCCGAGAAGATGGAGAAGGTTAATCCCGACAAGGATTGCCCTGCTGGGGATAATCGTTGTATCGGCGGTCGTCTGCGTGCGAAGAAACTTTACTACTATAGCGAATAAGCGAGAGAAATAGCGTGAATAAATTAACTTTGCTGCTGGTACTCATCAGCTGTGTGATGGCCGGGTCGCTCAAGGCTGAGCCTCGTCAAGATTATAAGTGTTTCCTCGACACCAACAAGGGACAGACCCTGGTGCGTTTCTCCTGGCAGCCTAGCAAGGCGAAACAATATACGCGCAGGCTCCTTGGCAGCGAACTGCCGGCCTTACCCCACACCGACGGTAAGCCCATGCTGGTGAAGCGAGTCTATGAATGCGTCATGAGTGAAGAGGCATTTAGCACTAGTCAGGGGCGCATGCTGGAGCATCGCTCGCCCATGGCGGGCTAATTGCTCCCAAGAGCGCTATCGAGTCGTCACAGAAAAGCCGGGTCATTACCCGGCTTTTCTGTCTTCTCAGGCCAGCCTTTCTTTAGTGCCTCGTTTGGCCCGGTCATCTGGTTTACTTGGTTCGCTGATTTGCTTATTGCGGCGCCGTGTTTGCGGTTTACGCCGGGTCTGCCACATCAGGTAACCGGAAAGGGCCATCAGGCTCGGGGAAAAGCCCGCCACACACCAGATTATTTTGCTGATAAGTCCGCCGAAGTGGCCGTAATGCAGCGGACGGAAACTGTCGATAAACTGGTAGAGTGCGCCCGCCTGAGTGGCATCGACGCTGGCGGTGAGCAGACCGGACTTATCATCGAAACTGACGATAGAGCCATAGTCGCTGCGAAGCGCGCCGCGATCTTGTGCGGCGCCAAACAGGTGGATGCCGGCATAGCTCTTGTCTGGGAAGCGTATATAGTGGGTCTGAAAGCCAGGGATCTCTTGAGCCGCCTGTGTCAGCAGGGCATCCACATCCAGCTGCTTGTTGTAGTAGCTCTGGGTGATGGCAAGCGCCTTAGGATCTACCTCATCCCACTCTTCTAAGATGTGGGCTATGTTCCACCAGGCGCCGGTGAAGCCCAGGATGAGAAACAGCGGCGCACCGATGATCCCCAGCATCTTGTGGCTATCGCTGAGAAACAGGCGTAGGCTCTTGCCCCACCTAAGGGTGAAGAAGGTTCGCCAGAACTGTCGATGCAATATAAAGCCTGATAACGACAGCAAGATCAGCAAGACAGATATTAATGCGGTAACGGCGAGCCCCAGATGATCCGCCAGCAAGGTGTAGTGCAGCTCTAGAAGCCAATCTAGCAGGTAGTGACTCAGGCCGACGGGTTGGCTCAACAAGCTGCCTTGGCTCGGGTCAACAAACAGAATCTGCCAGTCGTAGGTGCCCTGTTTAGCCACATAGAGCTTGTCAGCCTCGCCGGCGTGAGCCGCAAACTGCCAGCCAAGAATTTCATGTTGCGGCAACGCCTCGTCTGCCTTTCTCAGCAGCTGGGTGAAACTCTGGCGAGTCTCGCTGGCGGCGAGTACCTTTTCCGGCATCAATAGATGTTCGAGCTCGCTCTTAAACACCAACACACTGCCGGTTAGTGCGATGATAAACAACGGCAGGGCCGCAGTCAGGCCTAGCCAGCTATGCCATTTCCACAGGAGACGACGCATTAGATTACTACCTTTTGTTATGGTGCCATTGCCATGCGCCTAGCTGTGTGACCTAGCTAGGCGAGCGGCAAGGCTGAGACATAAAATTGCAAACTAACACAAATGAGAATTGATTTCATTCTCATTCTTGTGTAAGTGAGACTTTGGCAGCTATGCGGAATGAAAGCGGCTTGCCCCAGGTTAGGTGCACCTGGGGCAAGTTTTAATCGAAGGGAGTTAGAGCCTTGTCTGGGTGCCGTCGTACTGACCGCGGATCAGCTGGTCTTTCTCTATGAGCAGTAGTTCACCAGACAGGCCTTTTTTGATGCTGCTGTCGATGGCGACAACCCGGTTGTCGAACAGGCCAAGCACCCGAGTCTGCGAGGTATGGCCCACGACGATACGCTTGATCTTAAAGTAGTCAAGGATATTGGCCAGCTCCTGGATATCGAAGTCTGGCTTAAAGTAGCCGCGATACCAGGTGGGGCCATTGCCGAAGAAGAGGAAGTTAAGCTGCTCGTCTTGCTTTAGTTCTGCCTTACTCTTGTCGATATTTTCCCGGTAGAGGCGGTTGGCCTTGGCCAGTGTCAACTCGCGATCGACCCACTCCTGGCTGATGCCGCCATGGAGGAAGAGGGTGTCGTTTATCTTGACGATAGTGTGCTTGCTCCTCAGCCATTGGCCGAGCTCGCTGTCCTGCCCGTAGAGGGCATCATAGGAGCGGTCAAGCAGCCTGCTCGCGGTCTGATACTTGTCGTTGACATAGCGCAGATCGCCACGCATCACCATCTGCTCATGGTTGCCCATTAATAGATGCAGCTGTCCCCCGGCGGCCTTGGCCTGCTTGTCGAGCTTGTACATGAACCAGAGCACCTCGTTGACCCGAGGGCCACGGTCGAACATATCTCCCGTCATTACCATATGGCCCTTGCCGAAGGCCCAGTTATTCTTCTGGTCGATGATCTTGTGTTGTCTCAGCAGCTGGATCAGCACCTCATATTGACCATGAACATCGCTGAGCGCCACTATCTTATCCACCCCCTGATACTCGTCCGCCAGCACTTCTTTGGCCTGCGGATTCAGGCTGGGCTCAGGGAGCTGACCGCAATGTTCGGGACGACTGAGCTTGCCTTGGTTGACGCGGGTCTGTTTATGCTCGCCTTTGCAGATCCAATCGGCCCTCTCGGCCTTGGGATTGAGAAACAG
The DNA here is from genome assembly GCF_009831655.1 of Shewanella insulae. Classification (GTDB taxonomy): domain Bacteria; phylum Pseudomonadota; class Gammaproteobacteria; order Enterobacterales; family Shewanellaceae; genus Shewanella; species Shewanella insulae. Next base: position 296,095 of record NZ_WRPA01000003.1, read on the forward strand.
GTAGGGGCCATCACTAATGCGTGAATTAGTACTGGCTTGAGTCTCTGCATTTGTATCTTGCTCAGTCTGTGCCTGAACGGTCGGCGCCTGCAGGGCCAGTATGCCGGTCAGGCATAAGCTGGCAGCCTTTAGCGTTGAGTCTACAGGCATTTGCCATAGTGATCTTTTCAAGACAAATCCTTTTATTATTCTGATTTTGTTGGCGGATAGGCGTTCAATCCTACCACGCTTTTGCCTGGGGGACAGACTGTTTCACATGATCAGTAGGGGACGGGGAGCGAGGAAAAGGCGATAAAAAAACGGAGGCTTTAGCCTCCGTTTGTCTCGATATTTGTTCGACCTATATGCTCGACTTAATTATGCAAACTTAGCGAGTTAGCTGATGCGCTTGTACTTGAGACGGTGCGGCTCAATCACATCTGTGCCCAGCGTCTCTTTCAGCCAGGTCGAGTATTCTGTGTAGTTACCCTCGTAGAAGTTTACCTGACCCTCGTCGCGGTAATCCAGGATATGGGTAGCGATTCTGTCGAGGAACCAACGGTCGTGCGAGATCACCATGGCACAGCCAGGGAATTCAAGCAGGGCTTCTTCCAGGGCACGCAGGGTTTCGACGTCGAGATCGTTGGTGGGCTCATCGAGAAGCAGTACGTTGCCGCCTGCCTGGAGCAGCTTGGCCAGGTGCACACGGTTACGCTCACCACCCGATAGTGTGCCGATGATCTTCTGCTGATCGCCGCCGCGGAAGTTGAAGCGGCCCACGTAGGCGCGGCTCGGGATCTCAGTGTTGTTGATGCGCATGATGTCCTGACCGCCGGAGATCTCCTCCCACACGGTTGCCTTGTCGTTCATGGCATCGCGGAACTGCTCCACCGAGGCTATCTGTACCGAGTCGCCCACCTCTATGCTGCCGCTGTCAGGCTGCTCGGCGCCGCTGATCATCTTGAACAGGGTCGATTTACCGGCGCCATTTGCACCGATAATGCCGACGATGGCACCCTTAGGCACGGTGAAACTCAGGTTGTCGATAAGTACCCGATCGCCATAGGACTTGGTGAGGTTGTTCACCTCGATCACCTTGTCACCCAGGCGTGGTCCAGGTGGAATGAACAGCTCGTTGGTCTCGTTACGCTTCTGGTAGTCGCTGGTGTTCAGCTCTTCGAAGCGCGCCATACGGGCCTTGCCCTTAGACTGACGCCCCTTGGAGCCCTGGCGAACCCATTCGAGTTCCTTGGCAATGGTCTTCTGGCGAGCGCTTTCGGCGGCCGATTCTTGTTGCAGACGGGCGTCTTTCTGCTCTAGCCATGAAGAGTAGTTGCCTTCCCAAGGAATACCCTCGCCACGGTCGAGTTCTAAGATCCAGCCTGCGGCATTGTCGAGGAAGTATCTATCGTGGGTAATGGCCACAACGGTACCTGTGTATTCTTGCAGGAAGCGCTCTAACCAGGCGACAGACTCGGCGTCCAAGTGGTTGGTCGGTTCGTCCAGCAGCAACATGTCTGGCTTTTCAAGTAACAGACGACAGATAGCTACACGGCGACGCTCACCACCTGATAGCACCTCAATCTTCTCATCCCAATCCGGCAGACGCAGGGCGTTGGCGGCGCGCTCGAGAATGTTGTCCAGGTTGTGGGCATCCTGGGCCTGGATGATGGCTTCCAGTTCACCCTGCTCCTTGGCCAGGGCGTCGAAGTCCGCATCTGGCTCGGCATACAGGGCGTAAACCTCATCGAGACGGGTCAGGGCGTTCTTGGCCTCACTTACCGCCTCTTCGATCGCTTCGCGCACCGTCTGCTGGGGATCTAGCTTAGGCTCCTGGGGCAGGTAACCTATCTTAAGGTCTTGCATCGGACGCGCTTCCCCCTCGATCTCGGTATCGATACCGGCCATGATGCGCAGCAGCGTGGACTTACCCGAACCGTTGAGACCTAGGACACCAATCTTGGCGCCGGGGAAAAAGCTTAAGGAAATATCTTTGAGGATCTGCTTCTTTGGCGGGACTATCTTGCCCACGCGTAGCATGCTGTATACAAACTGAGCCATAGAAAAGTTTACTCACTGACGAAATAATGGGGGCAATTCTACTGTAATCGCCCTAGAACTTAAATCGGATTTTCTGTGGTTTCGGCGAGCGCGCCAATGGCGAGAGGTTTTTGTTTTGTGACGGGGTGTAAAACTTGTTAACATCCGCGTAACTCGGCGCCTTAGTGTAAGATCCGCGAGCTAGAGAATAGCTTGTAGCCTAGATAAGAGAGAGCCGAGCACAAATCTCATTAAGAAATAAGAATAACGATAAAGATAAGGGACAGATCTTGAAAGCCACACCGCCAGTTATTGCCGCCTCCCTGTTAGGTGGCGTGAGCCTGCTATTGTCAGCCCCTGCGCTAGCCGATACTCAGCCCCAAGTCGTTGAGACATTGCCTTTAGTGACACAGACGGATCGCCCCGTGATCGACTCGGCGTCGCTGGCTAGTGAGAGAGATGCCTCTGTAGAGAAAGAAGCCCTTAGCGAAAAAGAAGCCCTTAGCGAGAAGAACTGGTGGGGAGCCACGCTGGAGCTCTCTACCGTGCTGGTGCTCGGCGAGCTGCTTTACAAGACGGGCTCTGATGCCATGGAAGACGATTTCGATTATGAGATCGACGGCAATCCGGCCGAGTTTTTCTATGACAGGCTGACCACAGGCGCCTCCTGGAAGTATGACGACAACGATATCGGCATGAACTGGGGCCACGCCTATGCCGGCGCCCTCTATTATCAGGCGTTTCGTAACCATGGTTTCAACTATTACGAGTCGACCCTGGGCACCTTTGCCGCCTCTACCATCTGGGAGGTATTTGCCGAGTATAAGGAGGTGGTGAGCATTAACGATCAGATAGTCACCACCTGGGGCGGCGCCGTGTTGGGGGAGAGCCTGTACCAGTTTACCGAGATGCTGGCCGCCAAAGAGGGCTGGCTGCCAACGGGCCTGAGCTACCTGTTTAACCCCTCGCGCACTGTGCGGGGCTGGTTTGGTTACCCGAGTCCCAACCGGTTCGATCGCAGTCAGACCCAAGACTCTTTCTCCGTCTATACCGGCGTGCGCTACGCCAGTAAAGACAAGGCAGATGTCAGCAGTACCATGGCGATGTTGGGGATGCGCGCGGCCATCGACAGTCGCGAGGGAAAATATGATTCCCTCAGCGGCACCCCGAGTCGGGTCGAGATGATGATGGAGACCGCAGTCTCCCAGGAAGGTGTGGAGGAGTGGCAGATGGCCACCCAACTGCTGCTGGGAAGCCATGGCCGCAAGCATAAAGGTGGCGAACTGGCCAGCGACTGGTCCCATAGCTTCTATGTTGGCCCGTCGACCGGCATGGAATACACCAGTTTGGGGTTGGAGCTGGATGAAGACTTCTACGCCGTGGTCAATCTACTCGGCCTTTCGATGGGGGCCAATTGGTCAAATCAAGATATCAGTATCGACCTGCGCGGCGATCTCTTTGGCGACTTTGCCATGGTGAAGCCCTTCGCGACCAAAGAGTATCTCTCTCAGGGACGTCACTTCTGGGGGACCAAGTCTGTGCTCTGGGAGGGGGAATATGGCTACGCCTGGGGCCACACCTTTAATCTGTCGCTGGAGGCCAGCTATCGCAACCTCTTATTAGGCATGAAGCTTAAGTCCCAGCGCTGGAGCTCGATCAACGACAAAGAGAACGAGCGGACGCCCCAGTGGAACCCCAACAAGAGTGACCTTGACTTCGACGACGCCAGAGACAGGTATGAGATTTATCTCAGCTATGGCATCAGCGATGATCTGACCCTGAGCCTGCACCATGAGCGGATCGACCGCAGCGGCGAGATTCACGGCATAGACACCCCAGGCATCTATAGTCGCCTCGATGACACAGAGCAGCGCAGCTGGCTGCAACTCGATTACCACTACTGATTACGATTACTAATGCTAAATGACGCCTCTAGGGCGTCATTTTTGTTGGATAATTAAAACAGTGTTTTCGCCCAAAAGGCTGTAAACCAGCCATTTTGTCCCTTGTAAAAAAGGAGTCTTGGTAAATCAAGGCGCCACCGCGCTACTTTTGTCTTAAGCTGCGTTTTGATGAACATTTCTCAGCCTGAATCGCAACTAATTTCATGTCGCAAATGCTGGGATTGTGATCGAATGCACTGTAGAATACCGCGCAACCCTACCTTATAAGACTTTCACAGCTGGAGTGACCAATGCTGAAAAAAGAGATGAACATCGCTGACTTTGATCCGCAACTGTTTCAAGCGATCCAGGAAGAGACTCGTCGTCAAGAAGAGCACATCGAGCTAATCGCCTCGGAGAACTACACTTCTCCTCGCGTGATGGAGGCTCAAGGTTCTCAGCTGACCAACAAGTACGCCGAAGGCTATCCTGGCAAGCGTTACTACGGTGGTTGTGAACATGTCGACATCGTCGAGAACCTGGCCATCGAACGCGCCAAGGAACTTTTCGGTGCGACCTATGCTAACGTTCAGCCTCACTCCGGCTCACAGGCTAACAGCGCAGTCTACATGGCGCTGCTGCAACCAGGCGATACCGTTCTGGGTATGAACCTGGCTCACGGCGGTCACCTGACGCACGGTTCTCCAGTAAACTTCTCTGGCAAGCTATACAACATAGTGCCTTACGGCATCGACGAGTCTGGCAAGATCGACTACGACGAGATGGAGCGTCTGGCCGTTGAGCACAAGCCTAAGATGATGATCGGCGGTTTCTCTGCTTATTCTGGTATCGTCGACTGGGCGCGCATGCGTGAAATCGCCGACAAGATTGGTGCTTACCTGTTTGTCGACATGGCGCACGTTGCAGGCCTTATCGCCGCCGGTGTCTATCCAAACCCAGTGCCACACGCACACGTGGTGACTTCTACTACTCACAAGACCCTAGCCGGTCCTCGCGGCGGTATCATCCTGTCTGCGGCGAATGACGAAGACCTGTACAAGAAGCTGAACTCTGCGGTATTTCCAGGTGGTCAGGGCGGCCCATTGATGCACGTTATCGCCGGTAAGGCGGTGGCCTTCAAGGAAGCACTGTCTCCTGAGTTCAAGGAATATCAGCAGCAGGTAGTGGTTAACGCTAAGGCGATGGCTAACACCTTCATCGAGCGCGGTTTCGATGTGGTATCTGGTGGCACCGAAAACCACCTGTTCCTGCTGGATCTGATCGCTAAGGATATCACGGGTAAAGATGCCGATGCGGCGCTTGGCCGTGCCAACATCACGGTAAACAAGAACTCAGTACCTAACGATCCACGTTCACCATTCGTGACTTCGGGTCTGCGTATCGGTTCGCCAGCCATCACTCGTCGTGGCTTCAAAGAGGCTGAAGCGGTTGCGCTAACCAACTGGATCTGTGATGTGCTTGACGATATCAACAACGAAGCTACTATCGAGCGCGTGAAGAACCAGGTGCTTGAATTGTGCGCTAAGTTCCCTGTTTACGGTTAACCTTAAGGGTTAAATCGGGTAAACTTCGATGGCCGCTACTGATGTTAATGTCAGTAGCGGCCATTTTTGTATCTACTTCAAGGGAAAGCTCCCCTAGATACCGATTAGCATTTGCTGGAGGCTCAATGCATTGTCCGTTTTGCAGCGCAACTGACACTAAGGTGATCGATTCTCGACTGGTGGCCGATGGTCATCAGGTACGTCGTCGCCGTGAGTGTCTGCTTTGCCACGAGAGATTTACCACCTTCGAAGGCGCCGAGCTGGTGATGCCGCGAGTGGTTAAACAAGATGGCAGCCGCCAACCCTTCGACGAAGACAAGCTGCGTGGCGGCATGCTGAGGGCGGTCGAGAAACGCCCCGTGTCGATGGACGAAATAGAGCAGGCGCTAAGCAAGATTAAATCGACTCTGAGAGCCACGGGCGAGCGTGAGGTGACCTCCAAGATGATAGGTAACCTGATGATGGATCACCTGGTTAACCTCGACAAGGTGGCCTATATCCGCTTCGCCTCTGTGTACCGCGCCTTCGAAGATGTTTCCGAGTTCGGCGAGGCGATTGCCAGTTTACAAAGCGATAAGAGCAAAGCGGGCAAGTCTTAGGTTATGCGTATCGGGGTTTCCCCATTTATTCTCAAAAGATGGCGATGATCATGGCCTGGTCCAAATTTGATTCCCAGATGATGGCACGGGCCATCCAGTTGGCCCGCAAGGGGCAATACACCACAAGTCCCAATCCAAATGTCGGCTGCGTGATAGTCCAAGAGCAAACCCTGGTGGGTGAAGGTTTCCATATCGCCGCCGGCGGCCCTCATGCCGAGGTACACGCCCTGCGTATGGCGGGCGATAAGGCCAAAGGTGCCACCGCCTACGTGACCCTGGAGCCCTGTAGTCACCATGGCCGCACGCCGCCCTGCGCCGAGGCGTTGATTAAGGCCAAGGTTTCCCGCGTCGTGGTAGCGGTCACCGACCCTAATCCTCAGGTCTCTGGCCGCGGCATCAAGATGCTTGAAGATGCCGGCATTCAGGTCGAAGTTGGCTTGCAACAAGAAGAGGCCGCCGCCCTCAACCCTGGTTTCATGAAGCGGATGCGAACCGGCCTGCCCTGGGTCAGCATCAAGCTGGCCGCCAGCCTGGACGGCAAGACGGCGCTCTCTAACGGCGTTTCAAAGTGGATAACCGGCCCTGAGGCGCGCCGTGATGTGCAGCGCATGCGCGCCCGTTTCGATGCTGTCGTGACCGGCATTGAGACGGTACTGGCCGATGATCCTAGCCTGAATGTGCGTCATCAGGAGCTGGGCAGCCTGGGTGATCAGTTAACCGAGGCCGACATTCGTCAGCCACTTAGAATCGTGCTCGACTCCCGCGCGCGCCTGGGTGCCGAGGCGAAGCTGTTTGACATAGAATCTCCCGTGATGCTGGTGAGTTGCCAGCCCTATCCCGAGGCCGTGGCGAGCGCCTGGCCCGCGCATGTGAGTCAGTTGCAACTGCCGAGCGATAATGGACAGGTGCCGCTAAAGGCGCTGCTGGAACATCTGGGTGGTCAGCTTAATAGCCTGATGGTGGAGGCCGGGGCGACTCTGGCCGGCGCCTTCATGGCGCAGGGGCTGGCGGACGAGCTGGTGCTGTATCAGGCGCCGAAGATCTTAGGTGGCCACGGTCGTAACCTGCTGGCGCTGCCGGACTATACTGAGATGACGCAGCTCCCAGCCCTCAAGCTTTGGGACGAGCGTAGAGTCGGCGCCGACAGACGTCTCACCTTTCAATTGAGTCACAATCATTTACCGAGCGATAAAGAGTAGTTAGTCATGTTTACTGGGATCATCGAGGCTGTAGGTAGCCTGAGAAAAATTGAGCGTCGTGGCGATGATATTCGCCTGACGGTGGCTAGTGGCAAGCTGGACTTAAGCGACGTTAAGCTCGGTGACAGCATAGCCACCAACGGCGTGTGTCTGACCGTGGTCGAGCAGATGGCCGACGGCTATGTGGCCGATATCTCTGCCGAAACCGTGGCCCTGACGGGTTTTGCCCATTATCAGGCGGGGCAGAAGGTTAATCTGGAAAAGGCGGTTACGCCCACGACCCGCCTCGGCGGCCATATGGTCAGCGGTCATGTGGATGGCGTGGCTAGCGTGGATGACAGACAGTATCGCGGCAAGGCGATCGAATTCTGGCTGACGCCGCCCAAGGGGCTGGCGCGCTATATCGCCCATAAAGGTTCTATCACCATAGATGGCGTCAGCCTGACGGTGAACGAGGTGGACGGCGAGCGTTTTCGTCTGACCATAGTGCCTCATACCGCCAGCGAAACCACGCTTATCGATCTCAAGGCGGGTGACAGGGTCAATATCGAGGTGGATCTCATCGCCCGGCATCTGGAGCGCCTACTGAGTTTCCAGTCGGCAGAGGAAAATCCAGCGAAAGAATCAAAGGTCACCATGGATCTGTTAGCTCGCTCCGGCTTTTTAAGATAGACGCTGGCAATCCCGGTCAATAGCAGATTAAATAACTCTTACTATAAGAATATTTCAAGGTCTAACAGTTTAAGGTCTAACAATGGCACTACACAGCATAGAAGCGATTATCGAAGATATCCGTCTGGGTAAGATGGTTATCTTGATGGATGACGAAGATAGAGAGAATGAAGGCGACCTGATCATGGCCGCCAACCTGGTGACGCCCGAGGCGATCAATTTCATGGCCACCTATGGCCGCGGCCTCATCTGCCAGACCATGACCAAGGCCCGCTGCGAGCAGCTTAACCTGCCGCTGATGGTGAGCAACAACAATGCCCAGTTCTCTACCAACTTCACCGTGTCTATCGAGGCGGCAGAAGGGGTGACCACTGGTATTTCTGCCTATGACAGAGCCGTTACCGTACAGGCCGCCGTGGCCCGCGACGCCAAGCCATCGGATATCGTGCAGCCCGGTCATATCTTCCCATTGATGGCCCAAGAGGGCGGGGTGCTGATCCGCGCCGGTCATACCGAGGCGGGCTGCGATCTGGCGCGCCTGGCAGGTCATGAGCCGTCGGCGGTGATCGTCGAGATCCTTAACGAAGATGGCACCATGGCCCGTCGCCCAGATCTTGAGGTGTTTGCCGAGAAGCATGGTCTCAAGATAGGTACCATCGCCGATCTGATCGAATACCGTAACACCAAGGAAACGACCGTGGTGCGTGAGGCCAAGTGTAAGCTGCCGACCCGTTTCGGTGAATTCGACATGATCACCTACCGCGACACCATAGACAATCAGCTGCACTATGTCTTGGTTAAGGGTGAAGTCCAACCTAACGCCTTGGTGCGTGTGCATCTGCAAAACACCTTCAACGACCTACTGCACTCAGAGCGCGACGAGAAGCGTAGCTGGCCGCTGGAAAAAGCCATGGCGCGTATCGCCGATGAAGGCGGCGTCTTGGTGGTGCTGGGGCATCAACAAAGCAACGAAGAGTTAGTGGCTAAGGTGAAGGCCTTTGAGGCGGAAGACAAGGGCAAAATTGGTGCACCGGCTCCGTGGCAGGGCACTTCACGCCAGGTGGGTGTGGGCTCGCAGATTCTGGCCGATGTGGGCGTGACCAGCATGCGTCTGCTCAGCTCGCCTAAGCGTTACCATTCGCTGTCGGGGTTCGGATTAGAAGTTACTGAATATATTGCAGAATAAGCTAGTCTGCTTGTAATTCATCGATTTGAGTTAAATTGCATGGGGATCAACGCGGTAGGCTGTGGTATCATACCGCCTCTTTTTTCCCGTGCCGGGTTTGTTAAGCTAATTTAGGTAAGATAAATGAACGTAGTTCAAGGTAATATCGAGTCGAAAAACGCCAAAGTGGCCATAGTGGTTTCACGTTTTAACAGCTTCGTAGTTGACAGTCTGCTAGATGGCGCGGTGGATACATTGAAGCGCTTCGGTCAGGTCGCCGATGACAACATTACCGTTGTCCGCGTACCGGGTGCCGTAGAGCTGCCGCTGGCGGCCCGTCGTGTGGCGGCAAGTGGCAAATTTGACGGAATCATAGCGCTGGGCGCCGTGATCCGTGGTGGTACGCCACACTTTGATTTTGTTGCAGGCGAGTGTAATAAGGGGCTGGCTCAGGTAGCGCTTGAGTTTGACCTTCCTGTTTCATTCGGTGTATTGACCACAGATACCATTGAACAGGCTATCGAGCGTTCTGGTACTAAGGCGGGTAACAAGGGCGGCGAAGCGGCACTTGGTCTGCTAGAGATGGTCAATGTTCTGCAAGAACTAGAACAGCAGTTGTAAGATTAGGAACCAAGATGAAACCTTCAGAGCGCCGTAAAGCCCGTCGTCTAGCGGTACAAGCTATCTACTCATGGCAGCTAAGCGGTAATAATGTTGCCGACGTGGAGCATGAATTTCTCACCGAGCAGAAGATCGATGGCGTCGACGTTAGCTATTTCCGTGAATTGCTATCAGGCACCACGACCAAATCGGCTCAGTTAGACGAGTTGATTATGCCTCACCTCGAGCGCCCGTTCGATGAGGTTTCGCCTATCGAGAAGGCGGTGCTACGCATCGCCACCTACGAGCTGACCTTCCGTAAGGATGTGCCTTACAAGGTCGCCATCAACGAGGCAATCGAGCTGGCCAAGGCCTTCGGCGCCGAAGATGGCCATAAGTTTGTTAACGGCATTCTCGATAAGATAGTCGCTAAAAAGTGATACAATGAAACGGCGTCCCAGGATGCCGTTTTTTATGTTCAGATTTAGCCTCGACCCCTCCTCCGTCAGAAAGTGTGCTAGCTGATTAACCCTTACTATGGTTCTTAAGACTGTGAAAGAGTTTAAACTAATCGATCATTTCTTTACCAACCTTGGCCAGACACGTCGCGACGTGCAGCTAGGCATAGGTGATGACTGTGCCCTGGTCCAGCCTGGCGAAAATAAGGTGATCGCTATCTCCTGTGACACCCTTGTCGAGAATGTGCATTTCTACGCCGACATGCCTGCCAAGGCGCTGGGCTACAAGGCGCTGGCGGTTAACCTGTCAGACCTCGCCGCCATGGGGGCAGAGCCCGCCTGGATGACGCTCGCGCTCACCCTGCCCGAGGCTGATCAGGACTGGCTCGAGGAGTTTAGCCAGGGGCTGAATGAGGCGGCGCAGTATTATGGCGTCGCCCTGGTGGGCGGCGATACTACCCGCGGCCCTAAGTCGATCACCATCACCATCAATGGTCAGGTGCCCGAGGGTAAGGCGCTCACCCGAGGCGGCGCCAAGAATGGCGACTGGATCTATGTCACCGGCTCACTGGGAGACTCGGCCGTGGGGCTGGCCATCCTGGGCGGGAAGCTTGGCGTCGACGGGGAGGCGAGGGAGCATTTTATTCAGCGTCACTATTTTCCCACCCCTAGGGTGCTTGCGGGGCAATCACTGCGCGGGTTGGCCTCCAGTGCCATAGATCTCTCCGACGGTTTCGTCTCGGATATCGGCCATATCCTTAAACGCTCCGAGGTAGGTGCCGTGGTCGACGTTGACCGTCTGCCCCTGTCAGCGCAGATGCGCGAGTCTTTGGGTGAGGCTGAGGCGCTGGGTTATGCCCTGACTGGCGGTGAAGATTACGAGCTGCTGTTTACCGTTCCCGAGGCCCAACGCGGCGCGCTGGAGACGGCGCTGGCCCATGCCGGGGTGAGCTTTACTCAGGTAGGCCAGATAGCGACAGGCGATAAGCTGCGCCTCATCAAGGATGGTGAGCCCTACACTCCGACTCATTTTGGTTTCGAGCACTTTTAAACATGCAGTTATGGTCGACCGATCCGGTTCTTAATAAGCTTTCACTGGCAAATCCTATTCATTTCCTGGCGCTGGGCTTCGGCTCAGGCCTTGCCGCCAAGGCGCCTGGCACCTTCGGCACACTGGCGGCAGTGCCTCTCTATCTGCTCATGGCCGGGCTGCCCCTGGGGTGGTATCTTGGGCTGACCTTGGTTAGCGTGCTCGCCGGTTTCTATATCTGCGACAAGGCCTCAAAGGATATGGGGGTGCACGACCATGGCGCCATCGTGTGGGACGAGGTGGCGGGCCTGCTTATTACCCTGATTGCCGCGCCAGCCGGTTGGCTCTGGGTGGTAGTTGGCTTCGCGCTGTTTCGCTTCTTCGACATCCTTAAACCTTGGCCCATCAAGGTGCTGGATGCCAAGGTCCATGGCGGTATAGGCATAATGATCGACGACGTGCTCGCCGGCGTGTTTGCGTTTTTGTGCCTGCAGGGGATTGTCTACCTAGTTGGATAGTGATTAGCTTGCCCAATTGTCATTAAGTTCAAATTGAGTTCAAATTAGATCCCGAGTGTCTAAGGTCAGAGCGCCGAGACAATCGGGATTTTTTGTTTTTTCCTCGTGGCAAGTCTGCTGATTTTTAGGGCAAAATCGTGGTTATATCTTTATCTAACGTTTCTTCTATTTGGCTTCTTCTGTTCTTCGATGACTCTGGGTTTGTTCCAAGTTGTGGTGTTAACCAGAATGATTTTGGTAAGGTGTTTGAAGGTCGCACCTTCACTGTGACCTATCACCTGCGGTGGGCTTACGTGCAGATACTGCTGTGACACGCTGTGCGCTATCTGACCTCCAAGGATGGAGGGAATGCCGAAAAATGTCGGGAACATTTTCGGCCCTGTTTCGGAAGCTCACCGGCGTATCTACACTGAGTATCTAACGTCTCTTCGATTCATCGTCGATTGTTGTCGATTGGGAAGGAGCATTTGGCCACATTGATATTGGCGGGAGATTTGAAGGTCGTATCTTCATGGCAATCTATCGCCTGCCCGGCGAGGGGATATGCAAACACGTTTTTGGCGCGCAGCAAGTCCATCCATGGATGCTCTGCGAAATCATCCATGATTTCGAAGGCCAAAACCGTGTTTACACAAGTATCTCAACGCTTCTTCGATTTGGCCTCATCTGTTTTTTGCTGATACAAGTTATTAGTTTTAAGGAAAAAATGCATTGGAATGTGACCTATTATGTTGAATGACAACTAGAAGATAGATTAAAGTATCACCAATTAAGGACAGAGCTAGGCCAACTCGAATCAAACATCGACTACGCCATTCAGGGAATGAAAAAGCCAACCACATGCGCCAATCTCACCCTTTAGAAGATTACTTTGACCCTACTTTTTTACATGCTTGGTCTCCTATCTTACAAGGTAGCGTACCTTGCAAGGTCTCACCAATAAGTTGTTATGTGTAGGAGAGATCGTGGCATCTAAGGAAGAGAAAAGACGCAGGGCTGCACTGGCTGAAGCCATGGTGGCAGAAGACACCAAAAAAGCCATCGAGAATATGCCTCTTTCCCTTGCTGAGCTCGGAGAGCTATTCGATCACCTTGATGAGACCCTTGAACAAGAAGGGTGCGACCATTCTCCAAGGATTACCCAGTTATTCCTATCACAAAAAGGCCTCGACCCAGATCAGGTTCTCCCATGGCTTAAAGAACAGGGGGGCTACTGTGATTGCGAGATATTGGCTAACGTAGAAGAGGGTTGGGAAAGTGAGATTGGCAAAAACACATAACAAGCCGCTCAAATTCGTTCCGGCCACAAAAAGCGTGGCCTCCACCGGACTCGCTAACGCTCGCCGTTTAGCGGGGCGCTGGGGGATCCCCTCATAATTCAGGTCTCCCAGCAGTGTGAACCAACTTGATGTATTCATGCATTGCCCAGCGTAAATGCTGCGCTGTTATTCGATAGTTTTTCCTTCGCCGAACTTCTTTCCCCAA
>NZ_WRPA01000030.1 GCF_009831655.1 Shewanella insulae
AGTTAACGCTTGCACCTTGGAAGTCCGTGATTGGTTTTTGTTTGCGCTTAATCAGATCACATTCCAAGGTGCAAGTTCACTCTAATCTCATGATTTATATCAAAGTTATCAGGGGATTCCTCAGCGCCGCACTAAACGGCCGCAGAGAAGTCGCAAAGCGCCGTAACGGAGGTCTAGGCCACGTAGTGGCCGATGTTTGAGCGCCTTGTTATGCACTGTTGAATTCACCTACCGTAATTTTTTTATCACATCGAGTCTTTAAGTACTCGGCGTTGTAATCTTTAGATAAGTTATTCATCATGGGCCTGACTTTGTGAATTTGCTCAGTGAAATCGTTCGGCGTCCCGTCTCTATTAAAGCGGATTCGTCCTGCCTCAATTCCGTGTGCCCGGTGACGTTTTGCCTCGTCGTATAGCTGAAATCGTTCTGACGCTACAGCACACATTGCTTCCCGAACCATTCTTTCATCGGGGTCCTTATCTTTGATGCCATCGCCGTCACAACCAACAAGGAAAAGACAGAGACCTATCAAATATCGCAGATTCATGGCATTCCTATTTTTGTATAACCATTTATTAGAGAGACCTTGCAAGGTTCGCTACCTTGTAAGGTAGGAGACCAAGCATGTAAATAACTGGGAGCAGAGTTAACTTTTTGAGGGAGTTGATTGGCGTGTGGAGATTGGCTTTTTCATTCCCTGAATGGCGTGGTCGATGTTTGATTCGATTTGGCCTAGCTCTGTCCTTGATTGGTTACACATTAAGCTATTGGTCAAGTAGCAATCAACAAGTTCTGTCACATTTTTGTGCGCTTTTTTCTTAAAAATAATCACTTGTCCCAATGCTTACCCATTGAGGTTAAATCGAAGAGACGTTAGATACTCGGTGTAGATACGCCGGTGACCTTCGGTTTCAGGGATGAAACCGCAGAGCGGCCAGGGATGGCGCACAGCGTGTCACAGGCGTATCTGCACATAAGCCCACCGCAGGTGATAGATTGCCATGAAGGTGCGACCTTCAAGTCTCCTGTAAATACAAATGTGGCCAAATGTTTCTCACCAATCGGCACCCAATGACGCTAAATCGAAGAGACGTTAGATACCGAGTGTAGATGCATCTGCGGACGTCGATGGCAGGGCCAAAAATGTTCCCTACATTTTTTGGCATTCGCTACATCCATGTAGGTCAGATGATTTCGTAGAGCGGCCAGGGCCAAATATGTTCCCTACATATTCTGGCATTTCCTCCATCCTTGGAGGTCAGATGGCGCACAGCGTGTCACAGGCGTATCTGCACATACGTCGTTCTTTCACATCCCTGTGATCACGACATTGGTACTTCCATGTACTGCACCCGCCGGGCAGGCGATAGATTGCCATGAGGGTATGAACTAAAACTGACCAAGTAAGTCACAATCCCGCCTACCGTAAATAATCGTGCCCCTATTGCCGTCAGGCAATAAAAAACCACCCATTGTTGGGTGGTTTTCAGTTCATCTCAGCGACCCCTAAGGAGCTAAGTCTTAGGAAGTTAAGCCTTATTGATTCGAGAAGCTATTCTCAACCAACTTCTGCTTGTTTTCCGCCTGTGGCACGTGACACTGAGTACAGTTGAAATACTCATAGTTGAGCTTGTTGTCCGCCAAAATGTGCGACGAGTGGATCTCGGTCGCCTTCATGCGCTTGGCTTTCTTAGGGCTGTGACAGGTCATGCAGCCATTCTTCTTGATGCTGATCTTATAGTCCGCCTTGTGGGGGATCAACGGTGGCTGGTGGACGAAGCCACGCTCGATAGCCTGACCTTTTCTAGGATAGGTCGGCATCTCGTCGGCCGCGCGGACCGCGGTGATCTCGCCTTTTCCGAGTGAACTGACGTTCACGGGTTCGGCCGCAGGTTTGCTTTGCTGACCAGAACAGGCACCTAGCGCCATCAGCGCGACTAAAGTGAGTACTTTTTTCATTGGTTGTTCTCCGCCTTTAGGGCAATTCGATTTTGATACTGGAAAACGCGTTGGGCGCAAACATCGATACATCGGCCGCACTGGGTGCAATCGCTGTCGACTATCATGGGGTTGTCGCCCTTGAGGGCGGGCTTCAACACCTGCCGCTCGGGGCAGACCTCGAAGCAATCCATGCAGTTGTCGCATGCACTGGCATTGACCGCAGATACCTTGACCGGGCTCGCCTTGCCCAGCAGGGCAAACAGGGCGCCTGTGGGGCACAGATGGCCACACCAGGCCCGTTCACTGATGAAGAGATCCAGCAAGAAGATCATCGCCAGTATCCACAGGCCGCTACCGGCGCCAAACAGCAGGGCGCGATAGAGGACAGGCACTGGGTTGACCCACTCCCACACAGTGATCCCTGTGACCAGTGGCAGTAACAGCACCAGGGCCAGCAGGTAGTAGCGCAGGTTCCTGGGCATCTCGGCGGTGCGGGGCAGACGCAGCTTGCGCCTTAGCCAGCTCGCACTGTCGGTAACCAGGTTAACCGGGCAGACCCAGCTGCAGAACACCCGTCCACCCGCAAGCAGGTAGAAGAGGGCGATAAGCAGGGCGCCGACAAGCAGCGCTGTCTCGGGTAGGTGTCCTGTCATCAGCACTTGCAAGGTTACAAGGGGATCCGACAGCGGGATAGTGCCCAGTAGCTCGCTGGAAGAGAGATTGCCTTTGAGTACCCAGAGTCCCATCCAGGGACCTATGGCAAAGGTGAGTAGCACACACAGCTGGCTGGCACGGCGCAGGAACAGGAACTTGTGGGCGCGCCACCAGCCCAGTTCGTCTATCGCCGCCTGAGCGAAACGTGTCTGATCCGCACCTGGCGTCTTCATCTTCGTATTACTCATGCCGTTTGTCATAGTGTGAGCCCCTTGTTTAACATCTCAAGCGTGGTCTCTTCGGTGTTGATATAGGTATCGTGTGTTGCCGTCTTTCCGAGCGCGATATGGGCAGGCAAAACCTTGATAGCCGCCTCTTCCAACACGCAGGCATGTTCACACTTGCCACAGCCGGTACAGGTGTCGCTGTTGACCGTGGGCAGGAACATGGCGTGGTGGTCGCTGCGTTGGTTGTGCTGCCGTTCGAGCGTGATGGCGTTGTCGATCAAGGGGCAGACGCGGTAACAGACGTCACAGCGCAGGCCCTTGAAGTTGAGGCAGTTTTTCTCGTCGATCAGTACCGCTATCCCCATCTTGGCCTCGTCGATATTGGTCAAGGCGTGATCCAGCGACCCAGAGGGGCAGGCCTTCACACAGGGGATATCCTCGCACATCTCACAGGGCACAGTGCGCGCCGTGAAATAGGGCGTGCCCGTCGGTGCCCCCTCAAACCAGCGTGCCAGTTTCAGGGTGTCGTAGGGGCAGGCCTGCACGCAGAGTCCACAGCGCACACAGGCCGACAAGAAATCTTGCTCATCTAACGCGCCAGGCGGTCGAATCGCCATAGGATCAAGGTGTGAGGATTGCTTGGCAACCCCACTGACGCCCAATCCCAAGAGGCCCATGGCACAGCCTGCCTTAGCCGTAGTGGCTAAGAACTGGCGGCGGTTGACCCCCTTGGCTTTGCTATTGCGATTGACCTGGCTCATATCTAGCTCTTCATATCTGATGTTTGACTCAAGCGATTAAAGGGTTCGATGAACCGCTTTAGGCTTTCATCACTTTTACCGGACACTTCTTGAAATCCGTCTCTTTCGAGAGGGGATCCGTGGCGTCCAGTAACAACTTGTTGACCAGTTGGCGCGCGTCGAAGAATGGCATAAATACCACGCCTCGTGGCGGTTTGTTCCGGCCTTTGGTTTCAACACGTGTCTTGATTTCACCGCGAGGCGAGGCCACGACCACTTCATCACCACGCTTAAGACCACGGGCCTTGGCGTCGTCCGGATGCATGAAGATCTGTGCATCTGGGTAGGCGCGGTACAGCTCGGGTACGCGGGCGGTCATAGACCCTGTATGCCAATGCTCGAGCACGCGGCCCGTCGACATCCAGAGATCGTATTCTGCGTTAGGCTCTTCGGCGGCAGGCTCGTAAGGCAGGGCGAAGATCACCGCCTTACCGTCTGGCTTACCATAGAAATTATAGCCTTCGCCGGCTTTGACATAGGGGTCACTACCTTCGACGAAGCGGCGCAGCGTCTCCTTGCCTTCGACCACAGGCCAGCGTAGGCCGCGGGTCTCGTGGTAGGTGTCGAAGTCGGCTAAGTCGTGGGCATGGCCGCGACCGAACTGGGCGTACTCTTCGAAGATACCTTTCTGCAGGTAGAAGCCGAAGGCTTCTGACTCATCGTTCAGGTCGCCCTTGCAGTCTGAGGTGGGGAACTTGTTGATCACCCCGTTGGCAAACAGCACATCAAAGAGCGTCTTGTCGGCGTATTCAGGCTTCTTGGCCACCAGCTCGGCGGGCCAGACTTCTGACACCTTGAAGCGCTTAGAGAACTCCACCAGCTGCCAGAGATCTGACTTGGCGCCTTCTGGTGCCTTCACCTGCTGGTGCCACATATGGGTACGGCGCTCGGCGTTACCATAGGCACCTTCCTTCTCGACCCACATGGCGGTCGGCAGGATAAGGTCGGCGGCCATGGCGGTAACCGTTGGGTAAGGATCCGAGACCACGATGAAGTTGTCTGGGTTACGGAAACCTGGGTAGATCTCGTCGTTGATGTTAGGGCCGGCCTGCATGTTGTTGGTACACATGGTCCAGTAACAGTTGAGCTTGCCATCTTTGAGCATGCGGCTCTGCAGCACTGCGTGGAAGCCTGGCTTAGGCGGAATCGTGCCCTCTGGCAGCTGCCACAGCTTCTCGGCAACCGCTCTGTGCTTAGGATTCTTCACGACCATGTCCGCAGGCAGACGGTGGGCGAAGGTACCCACTTCACGTGCAGTACCACAGGCCGAAGGTTGACCCGTCAGCGAGAATGGGCTGTTACCTGGGGTGGCTATCTTGCCGGTCAGCAGGTGGATGTTGTAGAGCATGTTGTTGGCCCACACACCGCGCACGTGCTGGTTGATGCCCATGGTCCACAGGCTCATGATCTTCACCTTAGGATCGGCGTAGGCCTTGGCCAGGGTCTCGAGTTTTTCAGGCTCGACGCCACTCATCTTGGCGGCATATTCCAGGGTGTAGGTGCTGACGAACTTGGCATACTCGTCGAAGCTGATGGCGGTAGACTTGCCATTGCCCGGGTTCTTGGCCTTCTTCTCCAGCGGATGATCTGGACGCAGACCATAGCCGATATCTGTGGTGCCCAGGGCAAACTTAGTATGCTTGCTGACGAACTCCTTGTTTACCGCGCCATTCTGGATGATGTAGTTGGCGATGAAGTTGAGGATGGCAAGATCCGACTGAGGGCGGAACACCATAGGGTTGTCGGCCAGGTCGAAGCTGCGGTTCTCGAAGGTAGACAGCACATGTACGCGGCTGTCTGGCTTGCTCAGACGACTGTCTGACAGGCGTGCCCACAGAATTGGGTGCATCTCGGCCATGTTGGCGCCCCAGAGCACAAACTGATCGGCGGCTTCCAGGTCGTCGTAGCAGCCCATAGGTTCGTCGATACCGAAGGTACGCATGAAGCCACCCACGGCAGAGGCCATACAGTGACGGGCGTTTGGATCTATGTTGTTGGTGAGGAAACCTGCCTTATGTAGCTTAGCGGCGGCGTAGCCTTCCCATACCGTCCACTGGCCTGAACCGAACATACCGACTGCGGTTGGGCCCTTGGTCTTGAGGGTGTTTTTCCACTTCTCGGCCATGGTGTCGAAGGCCATGTCCCAGCTGACCGGGGTAAACTCACCCTCTTTGTCATACTGGCCGTTCTTCATGCGCAGCAGTGGCGTGGTAAGACGATCTTTACCGTACATGATCTTCGACAGGAAGTAGCCCTTAATACAGTTAAGGCCCTTGTTGACGGGACTTTCTGGATCGCCCTTGGTGGCAACGACTTTGCCGTTATTGGTGCCGACCAATACGCTACAGCCCACGCCGCAGAAACGGCAGGGGGCCTTATCCCACTTGATGTTGTCATTCTGCTCAGCGGCTTCCACAACTTTCACTGGCAGAGTGACGCCAACCGTGGTCGCAGCGGCAACTGCGGCGTTGGCTTTTAGAAACTCGCGACGGCTAATGCTCATGGTGTTTCCTCACTCTTTTCTTCTAATGGTTCAACTTGGTGATAGACAAGACTGCTTGATAACACCCCGCTAAGGGCGTTGATGGCTTCGACGTTATCGAGGATCGCACTTTGGGTGGCCCCCTCCAGGGTAATGATGAACTTACCCTCGTCGGTGACGGCGTGAATATCGGCGCCTGCAAGGGCGTTGATATCCTCTGTAACGTTAGCGACCTGGCCTGGGGCGGCGTGCACCACCAGGCTGGTCACATGATATTCCTGTGTCATGGGTTAACCCTTCTGTGGCGGCTTCACTTCCCGGGATATTGGCGATATTTAGGATGTTGGCCGCATTAGGATAGGATTCAGTCTAATCCTTGCTTTCGATAGGGGTATACCTCTTGAGGGGTAACTGATGCTTTTATCGATCGAGATCAAAGTTTTTCGTGTGACCTGCCTCTCAGTTCGAAATTTAAACAGTTTTTGGGACTGGACAACTTAAGTTTTAAAGCTCCTTAACAGTCGTTAATTTACGCAATGGTGTCTCTGGGGGGATAACCCGATGAGGAGTGAAGGAGATATCAGTCCCTATGGCGAAAGGCCCAGTTTTATTTGGGGTTACGCTAATTTAGTGATTCTGATTTTGCCGAGGGTAGAGATGAATGTGACACTGGAAAACGCGCGGGAGATCCCTGTATGGGATCTGTTTATTCGTCAGTTTCATTGCTCCTTGGTGCTGCTGTTTCCCCTGACCTATCTCACCGTGGGGGAGGATGAATGCTTGCTACTGCACAGCGATTGCGGCTATATCATCTTAGGTATATGAGTCTACCTGTTATCTAAGCGCTGGTGGCTAGCCTAGCTCTGCACCAACTAGTAACCGGTCAGCTCCATATAGCCTTGGCCTAGATGGGAGCCGCTCACCTGTATGGGGCCCTCCCAGTAGCGTACGCTCAGGGGCATTAGGCTATCTGGATTGAGGGGCGAGACGCTGAGGTTCAACTGCTCGCTGGGGATGGTTATCTGCCAGGCGATGGGGTAGCTGGCCCCGTCTATCTTCTGCCAGTCGGTCACTTTCATCGTGATGCCGCTGCTCGCTATGTTGCGGCCGCTGCCGTCGGCGAACATGCGCCGCGCACTGAAAAAGGGCTTTTCTTGGGAACTGAGCGGCTGTGATCTGAGCTGAAACAGCATCAGGGTAGAGGCATCGTCCAGTCGCAGGGCGAACCAGTCCCAGCCTTGCTGCTGACGGGTGAGAAACTGCGAGCTCCACTCCCTGTCCAGCCAGCCCTGGCCCTTGACCCTTTGACGCTTTCCATCAAGGGTGACTGTGCCCGTGATCTCGATGAAGGGCTGGCTGTAGTAGTAGGAGGCCACCGCGCCATCTGCGCTCTTGATGCTGTAACCCTCATCTCCCTGTCGTTGCAGCGGTGCGTCGCTAGTCAGTGTTAACTGATAGCTAAAGTCCTCGTTGTTAACCGCAAGTGTCGCCGGAAACAGATCTTCCCCCTCGCTCTGCCAGCGCCAGTCATCAAGGGCTATGGTGAGCGGTGAGGCTGTAGTGCCCGCCAGTTTTGGATGGCCGCGAGACCAACGCTCATTTGCCTTATGGGTATTACTTGTGGTTAGCGCGCTGTGGGCCATGTAGAGCTGATTGGTCGCCCAGGATGAGTTTGATGTCGGCGACTCAGGTGAACTAGGCGACAGTGCGATGCGAAACTGAGTCCACTGCAGCCCCAGTGGCTCGCCCGTGTCTGTAGTGAGGTTGGCGGTGAGATACCACCATTCCTGTCTGAAGTCGTTGTGGGCCAGGTGATCCTGAGGAAAGTTGAGCTTCTGTCCTGGGATCACCTTGGCATAGGCATCTGAGTCAGAACCATAGCCAGCATCAGAGCCCATGAGGTCCCCCATGCCTTTCGATTGTTGTTTGGGCGCATCGCAGCCCTGCAGCATCAGGCCAGGTAGCACCAGGCTTGCTAGCATTAGGGCGATGAGTCCAAGGGGCTGCCAGCGCGTCATATGACCTCCCGTTGCAGGCTCGACACCAAGGGGCGCTTGGTTTGTTGGTACAGGGGGAAGGCGACCGCCAGCGTACTGGCCAGCAGCGCCAGCCCCACCAGCTCGAGGTAGGCGAGCCAGTCCCACACCATGGCGATGGTCCAGCCGAAGGCCTGCAGGGTCACCTTATGGATCAGCAGATAGCCCAGCAGGGCGCCCGTAGGCAGGGCCACCAGACAGGTGAGCAATACCATGAGCAGCATCTGGCCGATCACCAGCCACACCAGCTGACGGCGATTGACCCCGAGGGCGTAGAGTCGCGCGATGGGCGCCAGCCGCGCCTGGGTTAGCATGTAGCAGGCGCTGAACAGGCCGATGGCGGCCACCATCAGGGTCAGGCTGTTAAGCACCTGGGTGATGGAGAAGGTGCGTTTGAACATGGTGATCGCCTGGGCCTTGATCTTCTCCTGGCTGTAGATCAGCGCCTGAGGCAGTTCAAAGCGAGTCTGGATCTGCTGGCTAAACTGAGTCACATCTGTGTTCAGGGTGAGGGCCAGGCTTAAGGGAGTCTCGCCGAGGTTTGCCCTGTGCCACAGGGATGGCGGGATGATCACCTCGCCGTAGGGATTGCCGTAATCATAATAGATGGCGCCTATGGTGAGCTCAGTCTCGCCCAGGGCCGTTATCTGTATCTTATCCCCCAGCTGCTTGCCCTGCTTGATGGCGAAGGGCTCGCTGACGAGGGCAAGTGGCGGCGTATCAGCATCGGCTGCGAAAAAAGCTCGCCACAGATCCGGCCTTGCCTGCTTGATGATGCTGGTGTGCTCAATAGAGTAAGGATCCCGGGTCAGCAGGAAGATGGGCGTCTGTTGGTAATGACTCTTGAGTAGCCACTGCTTATACAGGCCGGTCACCTCGGGCGCCTGGCTGAGCATCTTCTCTACCTCAGCCATCTGACTGGCGGGGGGACGCAGGTAGAGCTGAGCATGGAGCCTGGCATCCAGCCACTGCTTGAGGGTGATCTCGAAGCTACCTACCAGGCTGTTCATGGCGATATTGGCGGTGAGCGCCAGCAGCATGGCCATCATGGCCAGCGACAGCGGCGCCAGCAGCTCCCGGGTCTCGCTGATCTGATAGCCGATAAGCCCCTTGGGGCTAATTTTCTGTAGCAGGGCGATGAGGCGCCTGAGTTGGTAGGGCAGGGCCAAAGGAATGGCGATCACCACCAGACCCAGCAGCGCCATGGTAAGTCGGTAGTCCTGGCTCAGTGGCATCAGAATTAGGGTTATTACGCCCAGCACGCAGGCCAGCAGCATGAGGCGGTTTTGCGCCAGCTGGCTGCTGCGCTGCTGACTGAGTTGACCGCTGCTCTGGGCGAGGGGCTGATTGAGGAGCTCTCTTAAGAGGGAACCACAGGCCAGCAGGGCGGCGATCAGGGTCAGCAGACTAGCCTGGACCAGCCACTGCCAGCGCCACTGGCCCGGGAGTATGTTGGCACCATAGAGCTGCTCTAGGGTGACAGACACCATGGGCTGCAGCCAGAAGCTCAGCTGTAGCCCCAGGATAAAGCCGATGAGTGAGCCCAGCAGCACCAGCAGGATGAGCTCCAGGCCCAGGGCTATCATGATGGCGGCGCGGCGCACACCCTGCTGCTGCAGCTGAATGATCAGCCGTTTACGCTTGAGCAGGCTATAACGCACACCGTTATAGGCGATAAACAGGCCGACGATGAAGGCCAGCAGGCTCATGGCGGTGAGGTTGAGGTGAAAGCTGTTGGTGAGGGCCTTCATCGCCTCGCCATTATCGCTCTCCACCAGCTCGCCTCGACCCTTGATAAGTGAGGTAAGCTGCGGCTGGCGCTCGCCGGGCGGGTCAAACAGGGCGATATAGCTGAGCTCGCCTGGCTTGCCCAGTAGCTGCTGGGCGAGGGAGATATCCATCAACAGGCGATCGCCTAATTTGTAACCCTCATCGACCGCCACTACCTTGATACGCACCCCATTGAGGTTAAGCCAGGGCTCGGGCAGTCGCCTCGCCTGGGCCTCACTCATGACCAACATTGGCTCCCCCGCCAACATGGCCGCCAGTGGCAGGGGGCCGCTAAGGGGCATCTTGCTATCTGCAAACTCGTTTGCCTGCTCTTCTGTTTGCTGCTCGCTACTACTTGGCGCGATTGCGGATAGGGCGGCGATAAGATCGCTGCCGGTGACTTGCCAGCGATGCTGGGTGCTATCCAGTGCCGTGCCTTGGAGTACCGCCAGGCTGTGGTGGAATCCCTGGGCCCTGAGATCGAAGTAGAGGGACTCAGAGAGAGGCTTGCCCGGCTGCGGGGTGACAAGGTTGCTTGCCTGGGCGCTTAGCAGCTCACTGGCCTGGCCATAGCTGTCGATGGCGCTCTCGTTGGTGGCCCTGACGCCGGTCAGCAGGGTGACCGCCAGCACTATGCCGATCAGTATCGCCCCGGCCTGTAGTGGCGCCTTCCTGTAGTGGGCGACAAAAACCTTGAGGGTGAGTCTCGTGGCGTGCAGCAGCGCCTGCCCGCCCTTGTCAGCCCGCCTATTGATTCCAGCGTTAGCGCGCTTGTTAGTTATGCTGCTAGCGCCTCGGCTACTCATGCACCCGTCCGAGATCCAGGTGCCAGCGGCGCTGCATGAAGGCGGCGCATTCCATGGAGTGGGTTACCATCAAGATGCTGGTGTCATGCTCGCCCGCCAGGGCACATATCAACTCCATCACCTCAAGGCTGGTGGTCTGATCCAGGTTGCCTGTGGGCTCGTCTGCCAGCAGCAGTGCAGGCTTGTGGGCCAAGGCACGGGCGATGGCGACCCTCTGCTGCTGACCGCCGGACAGGGCCTCCACATGGCGCTTGAGCAGGGGCCTTAGTCCGAGCGCGTCGACCAGGTGATCGCACCAAGGGGTCCAGTCGTCTCCTTGGAGATGCAGGGGGAAGGCGATGTTGTCTTTGACGTTGAGCGGGGTGAGCAGGTTAAATTGCTGGAACACCACACCCAGCTGCTGGTGCCTGAACTTGCTCCAGCGGCAGTCGTCCCAGGTTCGGGTAACTTGGCTTAACAGGGTGAGGGCGCCGCTGCTGGGGGGCTCGAATCCGGCGATGATATTGAGCAGGGTGCTCTTGCCGCTACCGCTCGGGCCCGTGAGGGCAACCGTCTCGCCGAGGGCGATATTGAGATCTAGCCTGTCCAGCACCAGGTGAAACTTATCGCCGTCGTTAAAGCCTTTCGATATCTCACTCAGGGTCGCGACACTCGTCATTGCCCGTCCTTATCTATTTGATACCCAGAACCTAGATAGCGGCTCGTGGCATGCTCTCCATTAAACCCATTGCCCATTAAACCCATTGATAACCTTATCGATAGCAGATTGCAACTGCCTACCACAGTGCATCTTTCCGGGGGCGACGTCAGCCTATGAGTGACAGCTACCAACAGGGGGGTTAACGACCAAGAGGCGGCCCGTTAATCCTTTCGCATAAATGAGATGTCATCCTCTGGATTATCTAGCCCCCCAAGAATAACCCCTCTCTAGTGTGTTACGTAGCACGTTAGTGAAAGGATCGCTTTAGTCGTGTGATTGTGTTTGCTTCAGGGCAAGCCGCACCGAATGTGCGCGGCCAGGTTTGGGCATCAAAAAAGGCGCCAGAGGCGCCTTATTATGGGGAGAGCACTTTTAAGTGCGCGGCTGTTTACTCTTCTTCTAGCGAGTAGGGTAGCGGAACCAGTGTGAGCGTCGATGCCTCATCGCCCGCCACTCTCAGCTGGGCCGTCAACGGCGTATCGTTCGGCAGTACGGCGCTCAGTAGCAGCTGACCATCACGCTGCACAGCTTCCAGTATGGTACCGCCACGGCGATAACCCTCTTCACCATCTAGCTTGATCTCGAGCTGACTGCTTTCATCGATCGTCACATTGGCCGAGCCTTGGGCGATATAGAGGGCACGCTTGTTGCCGCCGCGATACTTCATGCGGGCCACGGTTTCCTGGCCCATGTAGCAGCCCTTGGTGAAGCTGATGCCATCGACCGCCTGTAGGTTACACATCTGCGGCACAAACTGGCTTTGATGACGGGCATAGACGTTGGGCAGACCGGCGGCGATCTCGACCGCCTGCCAGGCGCTGAAATCATAGATGGGCTGGTCTATCTTGCTCAGCAGCTCCTCCTGTGTATCGCTCTTGACCGCTATGATAAAGCACTCGCCGTCTCGTAGGAGCACGCCGCCAGGGATCTCGGTGAGCTCGGCTGAGATCTCGCCGAAGGTCTGGGTTATCCAAGCTGCGGCCTGCTCACCGCTGACGCCTAATAGACACCAGTCGTCGCTGGCATCTACCAGTTCCGCCTTGCTGAACACGGCATATTTCTGTAGCTGCGGCAGGTCGAGGGCCAGGGTTTCTCTTGGCATCATCAGCAGCAGGGCATCTTGATGGGCGAAGGTTCTGAAGCTGGCTAGCATCTTGCCTTTGGGATCGCAGTGGGCGCCCCAGCGCCACTGATCGGCTTCCAGAGAGGCGATATCTGTGGTCACCTGACCATGGATGAAGCTACTTGCCTGCTCGCCTGTGACAGAGATAAGGCCGAGATGAGAGAGTTGGCTGAAAACGATATCGGGTTGCGCCTCATTGAGGGGCCACTGAGGTTGAGAAACGGTAAGCGTCATATCATGTTCCTGGGCGAATGGGCAGATTTTGGTTTGTCCCCGGTAGGGACTCATTATCATCAATATAGGGGCGCAGGAAAAAATTTAAAGGGGCCCGGGGATGAATCTTTCAAATGAAGCAGGCGAATCTTTAAAATTATGATCCCTAAACGCTTTTGGTTTGGTATGCCAGACTGATTAGCGGCGCAAGTAGCTTCTCAGGCTCCACAGGCCAAACAAGATGATTGCCAGGCCCAAGAGGATATCGCCGAGCTCGTCGAGCTGAACGCCCCTGATAAGCCGCGACTGGCGCGGATCGTCCGGGTTGACATACACAGGGACCAGCTGACCGACGCCATAGGGCGCAAGGCGCTCCTCGGCAGCTTCTCGGGTGCGATCGCCGCTGTAATCTGGGTAGAGTAACTCGCCATGGTGTTTTATCCCCCGCCAGGAATATTCATAGCTGACTTCGGCCAGGTAAAAGTCGGTGCCGTGACGGGCGCCGCTGGGACGAAAGCGGCCGATATGATTAGTCAATACCTTAGCCTGAGCCTCAGACCAAGTGTAGCTGAGCAGGCTCTGGTAGCTATTGAGTCCGCCGCGGATGGTGAGCGCCGCCCCAAACAGCATGAGCGCCGTGAGTATTAGTGAGACTAAAATGTTTTTCTTATCCATGCCTTGCTCGATTCCTACGCTTACCTATGCTGTTTACAGCCGTCAGCCGGCGAATCATACCCTATTTAGACGGAGTTTCCAGGGCTCGCTGAGTCTAGGTGTGATCCATCTGCAAAGGAAAAGTTGGCAAAAGAAAAAGGCATCACAGAGTGATGCCTTATTATCGTGATGCTTCTCTATCTCAAAGAAGAGTGCAGTCTTAGTGCAGCAGACGAGTTCTGATGGTACCGTCGATCGCCTTCATCTCTTCCAGCGCCTCATCGGCCTGATCTGAGTTCACTTCCATTACCACGTAACCAATCTCTGCGGTGGTTTGCAGGTATTGAGAGGCGATGTTGATTCCCTTCTCGGCAAACGCCTGGTTAATCTTGATCAGAATACCTGGACGGTTATGGTGAATATGCAGCAGACGCGAGGTGTCTTTATGCTGTGCCAGCGATACCTCTGGGAAGTTAACGGCCGTCATGGTCGATCCGTTGTCTGAGTATTTCGCCAGCTTGCCAGCGACTTCGATACCGATATTTTCCTGGGCTTCCTGGGTGCTACCGCCCACGTGTGGCGTGAGCAGGACGTTATCCAGGCCGCGCAGCGGGCTGACAAACTCGTCGTTGTTCGACTTAGGTTCGACCGGGAAGACGTCGATGGCGGCGCCGACGATATGATCGCTGCGGATCGCCTCGGCCAGGGCGTCAATATCCACCACAGTGCCGCGAGAGGCATTGATCAGTATGCTGCCCTGACGCATGGCGGCCAGTTCAGTGCTGCCAATCATGTTCTTGGTCTGCGGCGTCTCAGGTACATGCAGGCTCACTACGTCGGCGAGCGACAGTAGTTGTTCAAGCGAGTGGATCTGCTGCGCATTACCCAGAGGTAGCTTGTCTTCGATATCGAAGAAGATGACGCGCATGCCTAAGGTCTCGGCCAGGATCCCCAACTGAGTACCTATGTGGCCATAGCCTATTACCCCAAGGGTCTTACCGCGGGCCTCGAAGCTGCCATTGGCGCTTTTGAGCCAGCCTCCACGATGGGCCAGGGCGTTGCGCTGTGGAATGCCACGCAGCAGCATGATGATCTCACCCAGTACCAGCTCGGCGACGGAGCGGGTATTGGAAAACGGCGCGTTGAACACCGGAATACCCAGTTTCTCGGCGGCGGCGAGATCGACCTGGTTGGTCCCAATACAGAAACAACCTACGCTGACCAGCTTTTCAGCCTTGTCCAGCACGGCCTTGGTGAGTTGGGTACGGGATCGGATGCCAACGAAGTGAGCATCTTTAATCGAGGCTAACAGCTCCTCTTCCCCCAGTGATGCCTTGTGATATTCGATGTTGTTGTAACCTGCACGCTTGAATACATCTACCGCAGATTGGTGGACGCCTTCCAACAGCAGGATCTTGATCTTATCCTTGTCCAGCGAATGTTTCGCCATGATTTAGGTACCCTCTTGCTCAATTGTTGCTAGGTGAGTATCGCTCTCGGGGACAAATTTTACTCGGCTTTCGCTCTGTGGCCTGAAACCAATGAATGCTCATCGTCTTGGTGTTGGCCTAGGCCTGAGACGACGAACTTCTACGGATGGCAGGACGCTGAGCCCAGTCGGGTAAGGTCGGTGGAGGTGCTATGCCGTTTGTGGCTTACTTGTGTAGAATGGCTACACAGAGCGAGCGTTTTAGGCGCAAAGCCCCCAAACCTTGGTAAAAATGCGCCCAGAAAGGTCTACAAGCCCTGTTCTTGTGGTGATTTTTATCTGTTGCCTGTCAATGCCTCCACAAAATAGCACCTTTTTTAGTCAGTGTGGAGGGCTAGATGGCCAAAGTTATTATTCTGATATTAAAACAATATCATCTAAGGAGTTCTTATTTTGAATAAAAGCGCCCTGTGGCTCACAATTTTTTTCGCCGTGCTGATCTGGTCAGGGATAGAACCCAAAGATAGCTTTACCTGGTTTTTAGAGGTAGCCCCCGCGCTGATCGCCCTGCCTATCCTGTTTCTGACTCGCAAAAAGTTTCCGCTCACCTCCCTGGCCTACGGCCTTATCTTGATCCATGCCATCATACTCATGGTAGGGGGGCACTATACCTATGCCGAGGTGCCGCTGTTCGATACCATAGCCGACTGGATGGGCAGCGAGCGCAACAACTATGACAAGGTAGGCCATTTGGCCCAGGGCTTTATTCCTGCGCTGCTGGCGCGTGAGGTGTTTCTGCGTCTTGAGGTGGTGAAAAAAGGCGCCTGGTGTCATTTCCTGGTCTGCTGTTTCGCCCTGGCGCTGTCGGCGTTTTATGAGTTGATCGAGTGGTGGGTGGCACTGGCCACGGGGGAAGATGCCGAGGCATTCCTGGGGACTCAGGGTTATGTGTGGGATACCCAGTCTGATATGGGGATGGCTCTGATAGGTGCCTTAGCCAGCCTGATACTGCTTTCTCGCTGGCACGACAGACTGCTGCTTAAAGTGAAAAAGTAATAATAATCTGTAGCTTGCCTATCACATCAGAAGCATTATTATATGTTAATGATGTGATTAATTAGCTTTATATAACTAATAGTGATAACTATTCTCACCGGAGTTAGTTAATATAGCCGACATACTTTTTTACTAGTCATGGCCACATAAATTCAGTGCTATCTATGACTAGGGGGAGTGAAGTTTATAAAGATCAATAACAGGGATAGCTTACTCACTATGGTTGACTGCGTTGAGATGCTTTTCAGGGAGAGAAGCGTATGAGTAAAATTGACGAACTGGTTTTTCTTCATCAGGATTCGACACCATGCCATCTGGCCGTTCTGGCCGAATCGATAGGCTTAAAGACACGTATCGCGCGCCAGGTCGGCGATCTGGATCCGGAGCGGGATCGTAATAGTTTCTACCTCATCGCCCAGAAGGGCGCGGCGCTGGACAGCAAGGGCGTGCCCTTGATCGTCGCGCGTCTATTACCCCATGTGCCCATCGCCCTCTATCAGGTTGAGCGTGGTAGCCTGGAGCCTGAATCGGCCCTGTTGCTTGGGGTGCGTGGCCTGCTGTTTTCCGATCAGCGTATGGATCTGTCGCTCACCGGTCTGCGTAAGATGGTCAACGATGAACTTTGGTATGACAGGCCCTTGATCTCTAAGGTGTTCCGTCAGCTTGTCAGTCGCCAGGATAGCGGTGTCGAGCTGACTCAGGATATGGTTGCCATGTTGCAAAAGCTGACCAGTCGGGAGCGCACCATCATACAGCTGGTCTCCAGTGGTGCCCGCAACAAGGAGATCGCCGATCGCCTCTGTATCAGCGAGCATACGGTTAAGGCCCATATTTCCTCTATCTTTCGTAAG
This sequence comes from Shewanella insulae, assembly GCF_009831655.1. GTDB lineage: Bacteria > Pseudomonadota > Gammaproteobacteria > Enterobacterales > Shewanellaceae > Shewanella > Shewanella insulae. Next base: position 16,743 of record NZ_WRPA01000030.1, read on the forward strand.
ACACAGTCACGTAATCGGGTCGAGCTGTTGCGTTGGTCCCAGGCAAACGCCTGTCATTTCGAGTTTTGTTAAACTCTTAGCATCTTCATTGCATAGGCCCAGCTTTTGCTGGGCCTATTTGGTTTTAGGGCATGTTCCGAGTCGCTATTTTAGACGGAGCCGAACGTTAAGTTTGATTTGGGATGAGTTGCCTGCTCATCCAAGTTGCGGCTTGTCACACTTTCAACATTTCGCCTCACTGTCGATAAAAACGTCTATTTGACTCAAATACAAAACCACGGTTTGTTAAAACGCTGAGTATTTACACTAGTGCTAAATTAAGTCGGCTGTTTAAATACTCAGAGTTATCTATTGTTTTATTTAATATTATCTAACCCTTCGGTGAATGAATATCGATGGTATTCACTTTTATATCGTGAAACCAATCGGTTAATAATGACTTACTAATATGATTCTTGTTTTCTGTACAGATATTAACCGTATTTTATAAACATAATGTTCGCTATTTTGGAATGTGATATTGATCACAAATCGGCTTGAGCACTTCTGTAACAATCTCGCCGCACGTTAATAAAAATTAGCGGCATTATTATAAAAATGGGGTTGAACAATGGATAATGTTAAGAAGTTGTCAGTGCTTGCGCTGTCAATAGCCGCGGCTTTGCCCGTTTCTGCAAAAGCCGACCTGCTGATCACCGAATATGTTGAAGGCAGCAGTTTTAATAAGGCGATCGAGCTGTACAATTCTGGCGATACCGCCGTAGATCTTACCGGTTACAAGTTGGTGCGCTACAAAGATGGCGATACCACCGCCTCCGATATGGTAGCCCTAGATGGACTCACCATAGCTTCCAAAAAACTCAAAGTCGTCGTACACCCAAGTGCCAGTATCGCCCTAGGTAGCGATGTCGACAGCAGCACAGCGAGTCTCTCCTTTAACGGCGGCGATGCCGTGGCACTGGTGAAAGATGGTACCGTAGTGGACATCATAGGTGCAGTGCCTACGCCATCTGGCTGGGGAAAGGATGCCACCATACAACGCAATAGCGATGCCCTTAGTGCCTCTGATGTGTTTGTCGAAAGCCAGTGGAAAGTATTGCCTGTCGACACCTTTACCGGTCTGGGTAACTTAGATGGCAGCAGCGCACCGACCGAGCCTGAAGAACCAGTCTTTAGCTGCAGCGGTGCCAAAATCACACCTATCTACAGCGTACAGGGAGCCGGTAAGTCTAGCCCGCTGATCGCCGATGGTGACTATGCTTCTAAAGAGGAAGTCACTATTCGCGGTGTGGTTACCGCTCGTGGTGACAGCTTGTTCAAAGGCTTCTACCTGCAGGAAGTTCAGGGCGACGGCTCACCTTATACCTCTGACGGTATTTTTGTTTACCTGGGTGAAGCGGCTGGTGAAGAGATCCAGCCTGGCGTCGAGGTGTGTGTTCAAGGTCTGGTGAAAGAATACTATGGCCTGACACAGGTCGACATCAAGGCCGACAAGAAGATGGAAGTGGGCGAGAATCTAGGTGAACTTGCTGTGCAACCTTTCTATGTCGCCGACGGCGAGAGTCTTGGCGATGCGCTAGAGCGTTTCGAAGGCATGCATGTGGTACTCGATGCCGGTAGCGACATGAAAGTCAGTCGTACCTTCAGCTATGACTACGATGCACGTCGCAACAACATGATGTTGTCGCACAAGGCGCCGCTGATGAAGCCAACACAGCTTTATCCTGCCATGACAGACGAGGCGATTGCGCTTGAGAAGAAAAACCGCGCTAACCAGTTGTTTATCGAGTCTGATTTCAAGGCGAAGAACGGTGAAGTGCCTTATTTCCCAACCTTCAATGCCGAGACTGGCTATATCCGTGTGGGCGATCAGCTGACTAACCTTCAAGGTGTGGTGAGCTATAGCTATAACCAATATCGTCTGGTTGCCACTAATGAAATTGTGGCCGGTGACTTCATTCGTGGTGACGATCGTGTCGATACGCCAGAAGTTGCCACTAAGGGTGATATTCGAGTAGCCAGCTTCAACGTGTTGAACCTGTTCACCAGCGACAGCGATATTGGCGGTGATCTGAACGCGACCTGTAAGGATCAGGCCGATGCCGATGCGTCGAGAGGTTGTGGTCGTGGCGCACATAGCCTAGAAGACTACCTGTTGCAGCGTACTAAGATCGTGAACGCATTGAAGGAGATGAACGCCGACATCATTGGCTTGATGGAGATCGAGAACAATGGCTTTGGTGAGAACAGCTCTATTCAGTATCTCGTCAACGATCTCAACGCCAATTTGCCTGCCGCCGATGCGTACAAGTTTATTGAAGTTGCGGATGCAGATAAGTATAAGGGCCAGTTTGTCGGTGGTGATGCGATTACCGTGGGTCTCCTGTATCGTCCTGGAAAGGTTCAGCCAACCAATGATGCCTTTGTCATCGAGACGCCAGAGCAACATGCACCGGCTGGTATCACGACCCGTGGCGAAGGTGATGCGGCGCAATCAAGCCCTGCGTTTGACAAGTATCAGCGTCATAGCTTAGGTCAAACCTTCACGGTAAATGGTGAGAAGCTAACCGTAGTGGTTAACCACTTCAAGTCTAAGGGCTCAGGCTGTATCGAAGACTGGTCGAATTTCGAAGACAGCAGCGATCCTGCAGATCTTCAGGGCAAGTGTAACGAGTTCCGAGTCTCAGCCGCCAAGGTGATCGGTGATGCCTTGCAAGACGTTGAAGGCGATCTCTTAGTGATCGGCGATATGAACGCCTATGGCCTGGAAGATCCTATCCGTGTGCTGACCGATTATGACGCGGCCAACTCAGATCGTGACATCATGACGGCATCTTGGACCACTCTGGGCGGTAAAGTCTACGAGCGCGAAGGCAGCAAGATTGAGAAGGGCTATGGCCTGATCAACCTAAATACCCAAGTGCACGGCGCCGATACCTACTCTTATAGCTACAGTGGCGAGTTGGGTAACCTTGACCATGCATTGGCGAACACTAGCCTGGCAGAGCGTGTGCTTGATATTCAGGATTGGCACATCAACTCTGTGGAATCTAACTTGTTCGAATATAGCAGCAAGTACACGGGTGATCTCGAGAAGTCTGAAAATGCCTTCTCAGCATCGGATCACGACCCTGTGATCGTGGCGCTAAACTATCCTGCGCCTGAACCTAAGCCAGAGCCAAAGCCGGAAGAAAAGGATGATGACGGCGGTTCACTAGGTTACCTGGGACTGATGTTACTTGGATTGGCTGGTCTGCGTCGTCGCAACTAGTCTGCCGAGTCTCTCCAAAGCCAGCTGTTCTCCCCAGCTGGCTTTTTTTATGCCTTAAGCACTTCATTGCTTGGGCTGTTATCCTTTCTACCCAATTCTGTTTCATCTCTTTAGGCGCAAGTTTGGCGCTATGTTAGCGGCTGTTTTCCTTTGTGTAGCATGATGGCATCAATTCTGCGGCTTAGGTAACGCTGTGATATTTTTCTGTTTTTCATCCACTCATCGGTCTTGTTTCTTGGCATTTTCAGGATAAACTGTCGCGCGTTATCGGCTTTGCCCTGCAGTGGCATCCCAGCGCCGATTGCGAGCGAGATTTACCTGTTACCCTAGGTCTTCATTCGTCACACAAACCCACTTGATGCGGCCAATCGGCGGCAAACGAGACTAACAATTCAGGGCGGATGAAGGCCACCCCCAGTTGACTCCCCATAGCGACGCTCTGGTAAGCGCCATGGCTTTTCCGGCTCCCAATCTCCTATATCTTATTGCGGCTGGACAAAGTAGACTATTTGCTCATTTTTTGTGAGTGATGGAATGAGATATGAGCATTTGGTTTAGACCCGTTACCCTGGAAGATTGTGCCAAGATGGACGCCGGTATGCATGGCAAAGGCACCCTGATGCAGACCCTGGGGATCACCATCAGTGAGATCGGCGAGGATTACATGAAGGCGACCATGCCGGCATCACCTGCGGTGCACAACCCGCTGGGGATAGTTCATGGTGGGGCAAATGTGGCCCTGGCCGAGACGGTAGCCAGCTATGCGGCCAACTTCGTGGTGGATTTTGAGCACTACTATTGTGTCGGCCAGGAGATCAACGCCAATCACCTCAAGGCGTCGCGCAACGGTACCCTGACGGCGACCGCCAAGCCGGTTCATCTGGGCAAACGTAGCTCAGTATGGGAAGTCCTTATTCATAACAGTGCCGGCGAACTCTGCTGTATCTCCCGTATGACGGCTGCCGTGGTCAAACGCCAGGCCGTAGTATGATGCCTCTAGGGCTGGCACCGCTCTGGCGTACACCAGGCAAGCGCCTGACATGCATCTGAATTAGTGAGATAATTTTGTGAGTTTGGCTGCCACTTGCGCAGCTCGGTGCCATAATTAGGGAAGCGGTGTTTAAGGGTTAAGGAGTGCCTATGGAAACGGCAATAATTTGGGAATGGGTGGGCTATCTGGCCTCTGTGGTCGTTGCCATCTCCCTCATGATGTCAAATATCAAGAAGCTGCGCTGGTGGAACCTGATCGGTGCCGGCCTGTTTGTCGCTTACGGCCTGGCTATCGGCGCCCTGCCTGTAGCGCTAGTGAACTTCTTCATCGTGCTGATCGATATCTTCTATCTGGTGAAGCTGTATCAGGTCGCCAAGGTTAAGCTGGACAAAGAGACCTAATCCAGCGTTTACGATTTTGGTTGATGAGCCGCTTATCGAGGGGCTCATCAACCGTGCCCGCTTTGTGTCATTTCCCGTTGCTTTGTATGCTAATCTTCCATGCCGCTGTGCAAACAGCCTAGTTATCGGCATAACTCTTCTGCAGTTAAAGTGACTAGCGTGAGTCGCGGTTGCTCTTTTCCCCTTTTCGCTGAGCTCTCAATGAGCCCTCTGCTGGGATGAGTCGTTTCCCTGTCCATTATCTACCCCCTCTTAGCTCTCACTCTCTCTTTTAATCTAAAAATCAGTTTAGAGTTATCAGTTTTAATCGTTTTATGTTTTTCTGATGCTCGACTAATCTTGCTACATCGACAAGTGAAATGGCTAAGCGAGCCGCCCGGTGTCATTGCCTAGCGCTCTAGGTGAGCGCTTAGAGGAGCAGAACTAATTTGGAGTAGAGCTATGGCCACAATATTTGATGTTATCGAAGACTGGTTGAGCTGACTCGACCATTAAAACAAACACCTAAATCAAGATACAAATGAGCTAAACAGGATGGAGCGAATTATGACAACCAACTACTTAACCAGCCAGAGCGGCGCCCCAATTGCCGACGACCAAAACTCACTTTCTGCCGGCGAGCGCGGTCCGCTATTAATGCAAGACTGGCATCTTATCGAGAAGCTGGCCCACTTTAACCGTGAGCGCATTCCCGAGCGCGTGGTGCATGCCAAGGGCACGGGTGTCTATGGCACCTTTACCCTAACCAAAGATCTGAGCGACTACACCATCGCCGATCACTTAAACGGCGAAGGCAAGCAGACAGAGACCTTCGTGCGTTTCTCGACCGTGGGCGGTGAGATGGGCTCGGCCGATGCCGAGCGCGATCCTCGTGGTTTTGGCCTGCGTTTCTACACCAAGCGCGGTAACCACGACATAGTGGGTAACAACACCCCGACCTTCTTCCTGCGCGATGGCATCAAGTTTCCTGACTTCATCCACACTCAGAAGCGTAACCCTATGACCAACCTGAAAGATCCACAGGCGATGTGGGACTTCTGGTCGCTTAACCCCGAGGCCATGCATCAGGTCACCATCTTGATGTCAGACCGTGGTATTCCGGCAAACTATCGTCAGATGCACGGCTACGGCTCGCATACCTTCTCCTTCTGGAACGCCAAGGGAGAGCGTTTCTGGGTCAAGTTCCACTTCAAGTCGCAGCAGGGCGTGGTCAACTTAACCAACGAGCAGGCGGATAAGCTTAAGGGGATAGATCCCGACTCGTCACAGCGTGACATGGTGGCGGCGATCCAGGACGGCAACTTCCCGCGCTGGACGGTGAATGTGCAGATCATGCCGGAGGCCGATGCCAACACCTACCAGATCAACCCGTTCGATCTGACCAAGGTGTGGCCACATGGCGACTACCCACTGATCGAGATAGGTGTGTTGGAGCTTAACCGTCTGCCGCAGAACTACTTCGCCGAGGTAGAGCAGGTAGCCTTAGCGCCGAGTAACCTGGTGCCGGGTGTGGGCGCCTCGCCGGATAAGATGTTGCAGGCGCGTCTGTTTGCCTATGCCGATGCCCAGCGTTACCGTATCGGTGCCAACTATAACCAGTTGCCGGTGAACTGCCCCCATGCGGCCCAAGCCAACCATCATCAGCGTGGTGGTGCCATGGCGGGGACCCAATGCCCCTTCAGCGGCAGTCAGACCGGCAGTGATGCCAGCGCCAACTATGGGCCTAACAGCACTCAATCGGCCCTGGTGGAGGCGACGCAGTTTGTCGAGCCACCATTGAGACTCGATGGTGAAGCCGACCGTTACAGCCGCTACGATCAGGATGACTATACCCAGGCGGGTAACCTGTATCGCATATTCAGCGAGGAAGAGAAGGCCAGACTGGCGGCGACCATCTCGGGTTCTCTGAGCCAGGCAAGCGAGGAGGTGCAACAGCGCATGTTGGCCCACTTCTTCAAGGCAGATGAAGACTATGGTCAGCGCATCAAACAGGGCCTGGGTCTGTAGATGAGTAGGCGTGTAGCAAAATAGGCCTGGAACGGCCGACGAATAGAAAGCCAGTGATCTGAGTCACTGGCTTTTTTCTATTGTGCAGGGCCTAAGTTTTGGGCTTAAGTCTTGAGTTGGGCAACCTTAACTTAATAGAGTAGAGTCGCCACGCCCAGCAGGGCAAACAGGGCGGCGCAGCCACGGTGGATCCACTTCATCGGCAGCTTCTCGGCGCTGAAATGACCGGCGATCACCACAGGTACGTTGGCGATCATCATCCCCAGGGTGGTGCCCAGTACCACTAACGGCAGGGCATCATACTTGGCGGCCAGCACGACTGTGGCAACCTGGGTCTTATCGCCCATCTCGGCGAGGAAGAAGAGGATGAAGGTGGCGATAAAGGGGCCCATCTGATAGAAGCGGCTCTCCTGCGCGTCAACCTTGTCGGGCACCAGAACCCAGAGGGCGATGGCGAAGAAGGAGAAGGCGACGATATAGGTGGCCATCTCAGGGCTTATCCAGTTGATGGCCCATTGGCCTAGCCAGGCGGCGGCAAAATGGTTGGCCAGGGTCGATAGCAGTATCCCCAGGATAATCGCGGTTTTATTCTTGAATCGTGCGGCGAGGATCAGTGCCAGCAGCTGGGTCTTGTCACCTATCTCTGCAATGGCGACGGTGAAGGTTGAGGCGAGTAATGCTTCCATCATAGTTCCTAAGGGGGCAAAAAATCCAAGCACGATCCGCCGCCCCCTAATGAATGAACGGTAACCGTGCTCAGGTCTTGCAAAGTAAGAAGTGTTCCCCTTACCGTGAGTACCATGGCATGTGGCCAAGTATGTTGACACTCACTCAAGGCAAATGGCTTGCCTTGTTAGCTACTCCCCTGAAGCAGTGGCGGCCATTATACCCAAATCCAATTGAGGCGCAAGGCTGGGGGGCATCCTTCCGGTGACCACTCTGTAGACAGCATGTTTCGTGGTTTTTACGTGTTTGTACAAACTTGCATCCGATCATCTTGGATGCCTTGTGCGCCGCCTGTGGCTCTGTTAATGTGCCAAACAGTCAAATTTATAGAGTAAAGGTAGTGATGAAACAGACCTATCGATATTGTTACCGATTTAGGCAGCCTCAGGGGCTTAGCTAGATCGGAAGATAGTAAAAGCTAAGCTGTTGAGGCCAACCCGACACGTACTAGGGCAGAGATCCATAGTTCGGTTAGGAGGCTATCGCTTAGTGTGTTTCATGACTAAATCCCGCCTTCGCAGTCGTTCTAAATCTGACCTTCCAAAAGAGATAATAAATAAGACAGGACAATTTTGTGAACTTAAAAATGCTTGGCTCTATTGCCATCGTTGCGGGGACCGCAATTGGGGGAGGCATGTTGGCCTTGCCTCTGGCAACTGCTTCATTGGGGACGATTCCAGCCTTACTGCTATTAGTGGCAATCTGGGGGGTATCTATCTATACCTCTCTGTTGATGTTAGAGATTAACTTACGTGCCGGTGTGGGGCTGAATGTCCACGCCATCACGGGCAAGACCCTAGGCAAGGTCGGGCAGCTGATCCAGGGGGGCTCCTTCTTAAGCCTGCTGTTTGCGCTGACCATGGTCTATCTGATGGGCGGTTCTTCCTTGTTGGAGTCTCGTTTCGAACCCTTGGGGATCGAGGTGAGTCACGAGCAAGCGGTACTGCTGTTTACCTTAGTCTTCGGTGGCTTCATCGCCATTGGCGTCTCCTGGATAGACAAGGTGTCACGCGTGCTCTTTAGCGCCATGGTGGCCCTGTTTGTCATAGTGGTGCTCTTCCTGCTACCCGAGGTGAGTCCGACCTATATACTGCGTGAATCCGCAACCGAACTTGTGTCTAAGGGCGAGCTGGGTAACCTCTGGCTGGCGGCCATCCCCGTGGTATTTACCTCTTTCGGGTTCCACGTCTGTATCGCGACGATTGTACGCTACCTGGATGGCGACGCCATGTCGCTGCGTAAGGTGCTCATGATCGGCTCGACCATTCCCCTGGTGTGCTACATCCTCTGGTTGATGGTGACTCTGGGCACTGTGGGCGGCGCGACCGTATACGGCTTCGAGGGCTCTCTGCCTAAGCTGGTCGCCGCGCTGCAAGGTATCGCCCACTCAGACATTTTACGTCAATGTATCGATTTGTTTGCAAACCTGGCGCTTATCACCTCCTTCCTCGGGGTCACCATGAGCCTGTTCGACTACATCGCCGAGCTGACCCGTGCCAGAGAAAACCTGCTGGGCCGACTGCAGACCTGGCTGGTGACCTTCGTGCCGCCGCTGCTGTGTGCGCTTTACTATCCTGATGGCTTTATTAAGGTTTTAGGTTTTGCCGCCCTGCCGCTGGTGGTGATGATCATCTTCCTGCCGATCGCCATGGCGCTGGGACAGCGTAAACAGAACCTGGGGGGGTATCAGGTCTGTGGCGGTCAGTTTGCCCTTTCTGCGGCGGCGCTGGTTGGGCTGGTGATTATTGCCGCTCAGCTCTGGGTGGCGCTGTAAAAAGAGACTGACAATTTGCGCTTAAGCGAGGGGGCTGGGGATTGTTGGAAATACCTGCTTACCTTTTCGCTAATTTGCTAAGCTGTTTGTTACTCAGCAATTTATGATAAAGTCGGGCCATTGCCCGGCTTTTTTGTAGGGCTTTTAAGGCTTCATGCGCTGGGGACTTAAAAGGCCATTGGGTATTATAAAAATTTTTATAACGATAAAACGGACTTAGCAAATGAAAAAGTTACTCGTGTCAGTGGCGCTTGCCGCTGCTTTCGGCGTCCAAGCCGATGAGGGGATGTGGCAGCCCTATCAACTGCCTGCCATGGCAGATGAGCTGAAGGCCAAGGGGCTGGAAATCGACGCCAAATCTATCTCAAAACTCACCGAATTTCCCATTAACGCCGTGATCAGCCTGGGTGGTTGTACCGCGTCTTTCGTGTCGCCAAAGGGCCTGGTAGTGACTAACCATCACTGTGCCTATGGCTCGATTCAATACAACTCGACCCCAGAGAAGAACCTGCTAAAAGATGGCTTCCTGGCGAAGAACTTTGGCGAAGAGCTGCCGGCTACCCCGGGTTCACGCATCTATGTCACCGAAGAGGTGACCAATGTGACCGATAAGGTCAAGGCCGGCCTGGAAAACAAGGTTGGCAACGACTTCTATCAGGGCATCGAAGCCAAGGAGAAGCAACTGGTTGCCCAGTGTGAGGCCGACGATGGCTATCGCTGTCAGGTTTACAGCTTCCACGGCGGCCTTGAGTACTACCTGGTTAAGCAGCTGGAGATCCGCGACGTGCGTCTGGTGTATAACCCGGCGGCGAGTGTAGGTAAGTACGGCGGCGACATCGATAACTGGATGTGGCCACGCCACACCGGCGACTTCTCTTTCTACCGTGGTTATGTCTCGAAAGATGGCAAGCCGGCCGATTTCAGCAAAGACAACGTGCCTTACGAGCCTAAGAGCTTCCTTAAGGTATCGGCTAAGGGCGTGAGCGATGGCGACTTCGTCATGGTTGCCGGCTATCCGGGTCGTACCAACCGTTACCGCACCGCCAACGAGGTAGAAAACCAGTTCGAGTGGGCCTATCCAGAAGGCAAGATGCTGCGTGAACGCTTCATCGAGATCATTAAGGAAACCGCGCCAGAGGGCAGCGACGAGCGTATCAAGTATGAGAGCCTGATCGCCGGTCTGGCCAACTATGCCAAGAACTTCACCTCGATGATCGAGTTTTACGGTAAGTCGACCATGCTCGAAGACCGTAAGGCTCGCGAGGCGGCGCTGACCAGCTGGATCAACAAAGACAGCAAGCGTCAGGCGAAGTATGGCCAAACCATGGCCGAGCTGGACAAGCTGATCAAGGAAAGCCAGGAGCACCAGGCCCGCGACATCATCTTAGGTTATATCGGTTACACCACCATGCTGCCGACTGCCCGTAAGCTATACCGTCTGGCTAACGAGAAGCAGCTGGACGACATGGCCCGTGAGCCCGGGTATCAGGATCGCGACATGACCCGCTTCAAGTCGGGCCTGGAGCGTATCGACCGTCGTTACGCCCCAAGCGTCGACAAGGCCGTGGTACTAGACCTGCTGACTCGCTACGCCAAGCTGCCTAGCGAAGAGCGCATCCCAGCGCTGGACAAAGCCTTCGGCATCGGCAAGAAGTTCGACGCCGCCAAGCTTAGCAAGGTGCTAGACAAGATGTACGCCAAGACCGAGCTGGGTGACAAGGCAACCCGTCTTGCCTGGATGGACAAGTCGGTAGCCGACTTCAAGGCCTCTAAAGATCCTTTCATCAAGTTTGCCGTCGCCATGTATGACACAGATATGGCGCAGGAGAAGAAAGAGAAGGAGCTGTATGGCAAGCTGATGAAGGTACGTCCTCAATATATGGATGCCATCATCGCCTACAACAAGGAGCTGGGTAAGCCGGTTTACGCCGATGCTAACTCTAGCCTGCGTGTTACCGTGGGTCATGTGAAGGGCTACTCGCCACAAGATGGCCTGGTTGCCGTACCATTCACTCGTCTGGAAGGCATATTGGCCAAAGACACGGGAGAGGTACCGTTCGACGCGCCTAAGAAGCAGCTTGAGCTGATTAAGCAGAAGCAATATGGCGACTACTATGTGAAGGCTATCGACTCTGTGCCGGTGAACTTCCTGTCGACCCTGGATACCACAGGTGGTAACTCAGGTTCACCAACCCTGAACGGTCGCGCCGAGCTGGTTGGTCTGCTGTTTGACGGCGTCTATGAATCTATCATCGGCGACTGGGGTTACGATCCCGACACCAACCGTTCTATCCAGGTAGATAGCCGCTACATGCTATGGGTGATGAAGTATCTGGACAACGCCGACAACCTGCTGGCGGAAATGGAGATTGTTCACTAATTCCAGCGATTAGTGGCAGCGCTGGTTGGATGCTTTTAGTATCGAGTCAGCGTTAAGAGCAAAAGGGCTTAGATGAGAATCTAGGCCCTTTTTTGTGGGTAATCGCTTGTGTTTACTTGGGGATATATAGGATGTGCCCTTTGCTAGGCATTGATTCGAATGAGGGTCAATCGTAGCGTTAACCGATACTTTTTTGAATTGCCTGCCGCAGGTGAAGTGCAGGAAGCACAAATGTCGTGATCACATGGTCGGTGATGTTCCCTACATCACATTGACATTTTCCATGTCCTTATGGGTCAGATGTGAAGGAACGACCTCATGTGCAGATACGCTTGTGAGACGCCGATTCTTCATTTTATTTAGAGTCATCCCTGCAGGCTCTGTCGAAACATCTGATGCGTACGGGTTCAGCAATGTAGCGCCAACATGGATCTTAAAGCACGGCCGCTATCGGCCGAGCCTGTAGCATAGGGCCGGCATCACAAAACTGTCATCTTGGTCTATATTTCCTAACGGTGGGATTGTCATGTCCCCTGTCATAGAACCAATTAAGGATGATGAATGATGAATAGATCATGGTTACTAGTGCCTGTCCTGGGCATACTTTATTTTAATGATGTCAGTGCAGGTGAGCTTTATCCTCATGGCAACGCACAGCACATGTACCTGGGGCTCAGTGGAGCATTCGTTGATGTGGATGGCGACTATGTAGTTTCCGGCAGCATGCTGTCTGGATCAAGGAGTATAGACAACACCCTGATGGGGGTTATTGTTGGCTACCAGCTACACGAGAACTTCGCCTTCGAAGCCAGGGGCTATGGCAATGTTTCTGACGAAACTATTGATGGTGTTAGTTACTCTGTAGACAGCCATTTCAGCGTACTGGCTAGAGGGATCTTGCCGTTAAACGAATATTTCAGGCCCTATGCCCTCTTGGGTTACGGCAAATCTATGGGATCTATCGGTGAAATTTCGGAAGACGATAACGATATCATCTATGGTTTAGGTGTATCTATCAGCAACGGCAACCGGGTTCAACTGGAGCTGGAATGGATGCGGATTTACGATGAAAGCTTCAGTGTCGGCGATGTTAATTACGGTTTGCAAGGCGACAGCATCAACCTCAACTTGGTGTACCACTTCCCCAGCCCTTAAATTAACCCTAAAGTAACTTAGAGGTAGGCTAGCACCCAGTAAGAATTAATGGGGGGCAGGTTTGATACTTTTAGTATCTAGTTAGCGTTCAGCTCAAAAGGGCTTAGATAAGAATCTAAGCCCTTTTTTGTTACCTAGTGCTGATGGTTTCTTCGTGATGTATTGGGGCCTATTGGCTCGACGTGGTTTGAATTCAATTAGTCATGCTTTAGCGTTAACCGTTACTGTGGTCAATTGCCTGCCGCAGGCCTTATGTGCAAACATTCTTTTGGCACGGTGAATGAAGCGAAGCTTCGTGCTTATGAACGAGAGGCATGGATGCCGAGCTGGTTGTTATACAGGGATGTTGTTCAAGTCCATATATGGACACCTGGATAGATTCAATAGCTAATTTGTTAGTAACAAAAGATATTACTGCATCCGTATATCCGACCTGTTTATGAGCAATTAGAGGCTCTGGCCTTAATGAGAACCGCGC
>NZ_WRPA01000031.1 GCF_009831655.1 Shewanella insulae
CATCGTTGACCGGATCAACCGTGATGGTCAGGGTCGAGGTGTCGGTGCTGGAGCCGTCGGTCAGCACATAGGTGATCACCGGTACCGGACCGTTGTAGTTGGCGGCCGGGGTAAAGCTGTAGCTGCCGTCAGCGTTCAGGGTGAAGCTGCCGACACCATTGATGTTAACCGCCTGACCCAGGGTGAATGGACCGGCAACGCCATCGATGCTGAAGCTCTGCACGCTCAGCTCGCCATCGACGCTGCTGCCATCAATCACATTGCCTGTGGTGGCGCCGCTGTCTTCATTGACGCTGATCACTTCGTTGTTGTCGGTGAAGTTGTCGTTGACTGGGGTGACATTAATAGTCAGGGTCGCACTTTCACCGGTATTGGTGGTGTAAGTGATGATAGGTACGCTGCCGTTCCAGTTTTCGTTCGGCGTAAAGGTGTAAGAGCCGTCGGCGTTCAGTACCAGGATACCACCGTCTAGCTCCACGCTGTCGCCAGCGTTGTAAACGGTGTCATCATTGTCGACGGTGAAGGTGGTCACAGACAGTTCACTGTCGATGTCGCTGTCGTTATCGAGCACGTTGCCGCTAGCAATAGTGTCCTCGGCCACAGTGTTAAAGTCATTGACCGCATTGGTTGCATCGTCCACAGGGGTAACGACGATGGTCAGGGTCGCGGTGGCACCGGTATTGGTGATGTAGGTGACCACAGGTACGTTGCCGTTCCAGTTTTCGTTCGGAACGAAGCTGTAGGAGCCGTCAGGGTTCAGGAAGAAAATACCGCCGTCGAGCGTGGCGACGTTACCAGCAATATAGCTGTTGCCATCGATTTCGAAGCTGGCCACGGAGAGCGCGTCATCCACATCACTGTCGTTGTCGAGTACGTTGCCGCTGGCAATCGTATCTTCGGCCACAGTGTTGAAGTCGTTGACGGCGTTGGTGGCATCGTCCACAGGGTCAACGTAGATGGTCAGGATGGCAGTAGCACCAGTGTTAGTAGTGTAGGTCACCTCAGGTACGTAGCCATTCCAGTCAGCATTGGGAGTAAAGCTGTAAGAACCATCGGCATTAAGCACTAGAGTGCCGCCGTCGAGAACGACGCTGCTGCCTGCGGTATAGCTGTTGCCATTCACTTCGAAGCTGATCACGGATAGCGCGTCATCCGCATCACTGTCATTGTCGAGTACGTTGCCGCTGGCTACTGTATCTTCAGGCACGTTGATGTAGTCATCCACGGCGTTTGTTGCATCGTCCACAGGGGTAACGACGATGGTCAGGGTCGCGGTGGCACCGGTATTGGTGATGTAGGTGACCACAGGTACGTTGCCGTTCCAGTTTTCGTTCGGAACGAAGCTGTAGGAGCCGTCAGGGTTTAGGAAGAAAATACCGCTGTCGAGCGTGGCGACGTTACCAGCAATATAGCTGTTGCCATCGATTTCGAAGCTGACCACGGAGAGCACGTCATCCACATCACTGTCGTTGTCGAGTACGTTGCCACTGGCAATCGTATCTTCGGCCACTGTGTTGAAGTCGTTGACGGCGTTGGTGGCATCGTCCACAGGGTCAACGTAGATGGTCAGGATGGCAGTAGCACCGGTGTTAGTAGTGTAGGTCACCTCAGGTACGTAGCCATTCCAGTCAGCATTGGGAGTAAAGCTGTAAGAACCATCGGCATTAAGCACTAGAGTGCCGCCGTCGAGAACGACGCTGCTGCCTGCGGTATAGCTGTTGCCATTCACTTCGAAGCTGATCACGGATAGCGCGTCATCCGCATCACTGTCATTGTCGAGTACGTTGCCGCTGGCTACTGTATCTTCAGGCACGTTGATGTAGTCATCCACGGCGTTTGTTGCATCGTCCACAGGGGTAACGACGATGGTCAGGGTTGCGGTGGCACCGGTATTGGTGATGTAGGTGACCACAGGTACGTTGCCGTTCCAGTTTTCGTTCGGAATGAAGCTGTAGGAGCCGTCAGGGTTCAGGAAGAAAATTCCGCCGTCGAGCGTGGCGACGTTACCAGCAATATAGCTGTTGCCATCGATTTCGAAGCTGACCACGGAGAGCGCGTCATCCACATCACTGTCGTTGTCGAGTACGTTGCCACTGGCAATCGTATCTTCGGCCACTGTGTTGAAGTCGTTGACGGCGTTGGTGGCATCGTCCACAGGGTCAACGTAGATGGTCAGGATGGCAGTAGCACCGGTGTTAGTAGTGTAGGTCACCTCAGGTACGTAGCCATTCCAGTCAGCATTGGGAGTAAAGCTGTAAGAACCATCGGCATTAAGCACTAGAGTGCCGCCGTCGAGAACGACGCTGCTGCCTGCGGTATAGCTGTTGCCATTCACTTCGAAGCTGATCACGGATAGCGCGTCATCCGCATCACTGTCATTGTCGAGTACGTTGCCGCTGGCTACTGTATCTTCAGGCACGTTGATGTAGTCATCCACGGCGTTTGTTGCATCGTCCACAGGGGTAACGACGATGGTCAGGGTTGCGGTGGCACCGGTATTGGTGATGTAGGTGACCACAGGTACGTTGCCGTTCCAGTTTTCGTTCGGAACGAAGCTGTAGGAGCCGTCAGGGTTCAGGAAGAAAATTCCGCCGTCGAGCGTGGCGACGTTACCAGCAATATAGCTGTTGCCATCGATTTCGAAGCTGACCACGGAGAGCGCGTCATCCACATCACTGTCGTTGTCGAGTACGTTGCCGCTGGCAATCGTATCTTCGGCCACTGTGTTGAAGTCGTTGACGGCGTTGGTGGGATCATCCACGGGGGTGACGTTGATGGTCAGGGTCGCACTCTCACCGGTATTGGTGGTGTAGGTGATGACAGGGACGCTGCCGTTCCAGTTGTCGCTTGGCGTAAAGGTGTAGCTGCCATCGGCGTTGATCACCAGGCTGCCACCTTCCACTTCAACAGTGGTGCCCGCGTTGACGGTTTGACCGTCGACGCTGAAGCTGACCACAGAGAGCTCTGTGTCGAAATCAAGATCGTTATCTAAAACATTACCAGTTGCTATCTCATCTTCTGCGATAGTATTGCTGTCATTAGCGGTAATGGTAGGGGCGTCATCACTGCTAACGGTAAACGCTTGTTCTTCTGTTTGAACGGCTGAAAAGCCCGAAGTGGTGTAGCCTGCGCCCGCGATTGTCTGGGCACCTGTTCTGCTAACAGATATAAAGCCTGAGTCACCTTGATTAGCGGCGGTATTACCTGCGGCGGTTTCAGGGAGTTCGGCTGTTGGATCTTCACCAGAAGCGATGAGCGCTTGGAGCTGCTCAATTTCATTCAGTGTTTCTACTTCTGCTGTGGGAGCTGCTTCGGCGTTTTGGCTAGTAAAAGAGCTACCATCGGAAAATGCTAATTCTAAGTTGGCTTGTTCAGCGATGATTATAGTACTGCCTTCGGGAATTGTTTCTCCGATAGTTACTTGTTTTTGTTCGGTTTCTGTGACAACTGAAACCTTTCCTTTCACATCTATTACTTGTCCATTTTTGGTTGTAACTAACGATTTCATACCTGCCCCCGCAGAATTAAATAACACAACTGAATTTTAAATGTTGTAAAGGTTAGCGCGTTTTTTCGCCAAGTATCGAATCTTATCAATAGTCTGTATAGTGGTCAATTTTTTGACGCGCAAATAATGCTAAAGCCATGCATTGGTCGCAGTTTATAATGCTTTAGGTTGACAAATAAAAAGGCCAAACCACTAACTGTTTGGGTTTGACCTTAGAGGGTGTCGCGATAACGTCGGCTGTTATGGAATTGTATCAATTACCAAGTTTTCGTTACCGAGCAGGTTGTTGATGACCTGTGCGTCACTTAAGGTGTTGTTATTGGTTAGGTCAATATTGTTCAACACTATTGTGAGGTCAACGATTCCATCGTGGTCGGCATCGACAGAGATCTCAGTATTTCCACCACTAAAGTTAAATGCTAGATACTGATCCAATGCATAAGTACCACTCTCCTCATCAATCAAGATTGCAGATAAATCTAGTTTATCCATGCTGATGTCGAAATTGAGCACAGTATCTACGCTGTTGTCGTCGGAGCCTATACCCCAGACAAAGGTGTCTATATCACTGTCGATACCTGCATCTATGGTATCGCTACCTTCGCCACCAATGAGAATATCGGCGCCGACACCACCATCTATAGTATCGTTTCCAAGTCCTCCTAAGATGATGTCGTTACCACTTCCGCCTTCGATTAGATCGTTACCTGAGCCACCGATGAGTTGATCGTCGCCTTCCAAGCCAAATATAGAGTCATTGCCTTCTCGACCATATATTTCATCATCAAGGTTGGCCCCGGTTAGAGAGTCACCCTCTGTGGTACCGAAGATGAGGTTATCTACATTATCTGTACCTGTGACTGTTACCGCTGTATCTGCTAGCAGCTCATGGGTGAAGGTGGCCTGTACAAAACGTGCCTGATAGGAGCCACCATCATTATCCAAGTAGGTAATAGTCCAAATATCACCTGGATCGACAGGATTCGCACCTAGGTAATCGGCAAGTGTGATACTGTTATCTGACTCCATCAGAATGTCGGCATAGGAAATGTGTGCACTCATCAAACCTGAGTCTGTATCGTAGAACCAGTCAGTTACACCATTTGCTGCGGCTATCACAATGAAGGTGATACCGTTAATAGTCAGCCTTACTGATACTTCCTCCTCTCTTTCTATGCCTGTCTGTCCGCCAATTTCGCTGTTAGGAATAGGGATATCGAAAGGCGATTTTTGGAAGTCGGTAAAGAGATCTAACGCCCCACTACTCGGATCTTGGTTGATGGCGCTGGCAAATGCACTGCTGACGGTTAGGTAGGCATCTTGATCATTACCTGACGTCAATGGTGAAGAGCCGTCGCCTATGAGTACAGTATTTCCGCCTAGGCTATTAGCCGGAACCGTGTGTATGACAAAGTTGCCATCGACGCTATCAGAACCCGAGTTGATCGTGAAGGTGAGATTTATATCTAGCTGATCTTCGATACCCGCATTGTCTCCGGGAACATACACTAAGGTACCGAGTTCTGAAGCCGACAGCACAACTGGACTATCGAAGTCATACAGTGTCAAGACTCCGGTATCGTCATCAACATACCAGATCTCGCCTATGTTGGCCGTCTCATCGGGATCGACGAAGGATAGATTCAATCCAGTAATTGTGATGACGTCGTTGTAGTCTTGATCCGTTGGTACATCGATACCAAGTGGATAACCATCTAAATAAGGGATGGCAATTTCTGCAAGTGACGCAGGTACCCATATCTCTTTAGCAAATTCACCCTCAATAGGATCGTTTGTACCATTGATGGTGATGGTGACTGTTTGGGTATCTGTACCGCCGTCATTATCTGTGACTGTGACATCGAAACTCAGGGTAATGGTCTCATCTTCGGCAAGGAACTGAACCAGAGAGTTGAGGATACTGTAATCCCAGCTGTCGCTGTCGACGCTGAAGCCATCGATCAGGCTCTGAATCTGACCTGCGCTGAGCACGCTGGTCAGATCGCCACCGCTCCAGATGATGTCATTGTTGTAGACCTCGGTGACGCTGTGGGTGTTGTTGACATCCACGTCGGTGAAGCTGAGTGCGCCGCTGTCGGTCAGGTTAGGATTGCTGGCATCTTCGGTCACGCCGCCGCTGGCATCCACTGTGAGTACCGGCAGGTCGTTGGTGCCTGTGATGGTGAGGCTAACTGTCTTGGTGTCAGATCCGCCATCGTTATCGGTGACCGTGACCTCGAAGCTTAAGGTGATGGTCTCACCCTGGGCGAGGAACTGCACGTCACTGTTAAGAATGCTGTAGTCCCAGCTGTCGCTGTCGA
>NZ_WRPA01000032.1 GCF_009831655.1 Shewanella insulae
CTCAGATGAAACTCATTTGGGTTGTATGGTTAAGTGACTAAGCGTATACGGTGGATGCCTTGGCAGTCAGAGGCGATGAAGGACGTAGTAACTTGCGAAAAGCGTTGGCGAGCTAGTAACAAGCATTTGAGCTAACGATGTCCGAATGGGGAAACCCGGCACCATAAGGTGTCATCACTAAGTGAATACATAGCTTAGTGAGGCGAACGAGGGGAACTGAAACATCTAAGTACCCTTAGGAAAAGAAATCAACCGAGATTCCCCTAGTAGCGGCGAGCGAACGGGGATTAGCCCTTAAGCCTAGAGGGTGTTAGTGGAATGTGTTGGAAAGCACAGCGATACAGGGTGATAGCCCCGTACATGAAAACTAACTTTAGGTGAAAACGAGTAGGACGGGACACGTGATATCTTGTTCGAATATGGGGGGACCATCCTCCAAGGCTAAATACTCCTGACTGACCGATAGTGAACCAGTACCGTGAGGGAAAGGCGAAAAGAACCCCTGTGAGGGGAGTGAAATAGAACCTGAAACCGTATACGTACAAGCAGTGGGAGCGGTTCTTGAGACCGTGACTGCGTACCTTTTGTATAATGGGTCAGCGACTTACATTTTGTAGCGAGGTTAAGCGAATAGCGGAGCCGTAGGGAAACCGAGTGTTAACTGCGCGTTTAGTTGCAAGGTGTAGACCCGAAACCCGGTGATCTAGCCATGGGCAGGTTGAAGGTTGAGTAACATCAACTGGAGGACCGAACACACGTATGTTGAAAAATGCGGTGATGACTTGTGGCTGGGGGTGAAAGGCCAATCAAACCGGGAGATATCTGGTTCTCCTCGAAAGCTATTTAGGTAGCGCCTCGAGCGAATACCATTGGGGGTAGAGCACTGTTAAGGCTAGGGGGTCATCCCGACTTACCAACCCTTTGCAAACTCCGAATACCAATGAGTACTACTCGGGAGACACACGGCGGGTGCTAACGTCCGTCGTGAAAAGGGAAACAACCCAGACCATCAGCTAAGGTCCCAAAGTTATTGCTAAGTGGGAAACGATGTGGGAAGGCTTAGACAGCTAGGATGTTGGCTTAGAAGCAGCCATCATTTAAAGAAAGCGTAATAGCTCACTAGTCGAGTCGGCCTGCGCGGAAGATATAACGGGGCTAAGCAATACACCGAAGCTATGGGTACTAGCGCTTGCGCTAGTGCGGTAGAGGAGCGTTCTGTAAGCCGTTGAAGGTGAAGGGGTAACCCACGCTGGAGGTATCAGAAGTGCGAATGCTGACATGAGTAACGATAAAGGGGGTGAAAAACCTCCTCGCCGAAAGACCAAGGGTTCCTGTCCAACGTTAATCGGGGCAGGGTGAGTCGACCCCTAAGGCGAGGCCGAAAGGCGTAGTCGATGGGAAACGGGTTAATATTCCCGTACTTCTGCTAACTGCGATGGAGAGACGGAGAAGGCTAGGCTAGCGCGGCGTTGGTTGTCCGCGTTTAAGGCTGTAGGTAGGGTGCTTAGGCAAATCCGGGCACCTAATACTGAGAGTTGACGACGAGGTTCTACGGAACTGAAGTAGTTGATGCCATGCTTCCAGGAAAATCTTCTAAGCTTCAGGTTAGCAGGAATCGTACCCCAAACCGACACAGGTGGTCGGGTAGAGAATACCAAGGCGCTTGAGAGAACTCGGCTGAAGGAACTAGGCAAAATGGTACCGTAACTTCGGGAGAAGGTACGCTCCTGTTGGTGATGAGACTTGCTCTCTAAGCTGACGGGAGTCGCAGATACCAGGTGGCTGCAACTGTTTATCAAAAACACAGCACTGTGCAAAATCGCAAGATGACGTATACGGTGTGACGCCTGCCCGGTGCCGGAAGGTTAATTGATTGGGTTATCTTCGGAGAAGCTCATGATCGAAGCCCCGGTAAACGGCGGCCGTAACTATAACGGTCCTAAGGTAGCGAAATTCCTTGTCGGGTAAGTTCCGACCTGCACGAATGGCGTAATGATGGCCACGCTGTCTCCAGCCGAGACTCAGTGAAGTTGAAATTGCGGTGAAGATGCCGTATACCCGCGGCTAGACGGAAAGACCCCGTGAACCTTTACTATAGCTTGGCACTGAACATTGACCCTACATGTGTAGGATAGGTGGGAGACTTTGAAGCGGGAACGCCAGTTCTCGTGGAGTCAACCTTGAAATACCACCCTTGTAGTGTTGATGTTCTAACTCTGGCCCCTGAATCGGGGTTGAGGACAGTGCCTGGTGGGTAGTTTGACTGGGGCGGTCTCCTCCCAAAGAGTAACGGAGGAGCACGAAGGTTGGCTAAGTACGGTCGGACATCGTACGGTTAGTGCAATGGCATAAGCCAGCTTAACTGCGAGACATACACGTCGAGCAGGTGCGAAAGCAGGTCATAGTGATCCGGTGGTTCTGAATGGAAGGGCCATCGCTCAACGGATAAAAGGTACTCCGGGGATAACAGGCTGATACCGCCCAAGAGTTCATATCGACGGCGGTGTTTGGCACCTCGATGTCGGCTCATCACATCCTGGGGCTGAAGTCGGTCCCAAGGGTATGGCTGTTCGCCATTTAAAGTGGTACGCGAGCTGGGTTCAGAACGTCGTGAGACAGTTCGGTCCCTATCTGCCGTGGGCGTTGGATGATTGAAGGGAGCTGCTCCTAGTACGAGAGGACCGGAGTGGACGAACCGCTGGTGTTCGGGTTGT
>NZ_WRPA01000033.1 GCF_009831655.1 Shewanella insulae
CGTTCAATCTGAGCCATGATCAAACTCTTCAATTAAAAGTTTTTGTGGACATAAGTCCGACTCAATGAATTCTGATTCATATAAATGACTCGGAAGAATCATCTATATGTTTGTACATATTGCTATGAACACTCATCATCTCTAATGAGAAATTGCATTGAGATTTAAATCGTTTTCGATTAACTCAATACCTGTGAGTGTCCACACAGATTTCTTGTTTTATCTTGTTAAAGAGCATTGCATCGTGATTTTCGATGCTGCCGTCGGCGCTGGGCCGTTGGCTTAGGGATGCGTATTCTACACTTCCCGATGTCGGCGTCAAGTGATTTTTAAGAAGTTTTTCAACTTTTCACTCGAACCATCTGAAGGCTGTTACCGTCGCTAAGTAGCGCCGTTTGCCGTGTCAGTGGGAGCGCATTATAGGGAGCCAAATCTTTTACGCAAGGGCTTTTTTCAATAAAAATGAACTTATTTTTTATACCTGAAATAAGCACACGCTTTGCACCAATTACACACAAAGTTATCCACAAAAGAGACAATCGAAGCACTGCCACAATCTTATCCTAGTTCAATTCCCAGCATCGATAAATCGGCCTAAACTCGCTAACTGAAGTGATTGTATGCCAAACACACCTGTCCCCTTATAGAAAAGAAGGAAATAGCTACCACCTTCAACGCCAGAACAAATGATTATCCATCCCTACCCAAGTAGAAAATTAGCTAGGAGCAGTTTGTATTGAATAACCTCAACATTTGTCTCTAGTAATGCAATTAGCCGACACCCTATTGAGCGACTCACTGGGTGCCCACAGGCCATTAAGCAAACTTGGTCAATATGAATGCGCCAAAACGACTTAGTAAACTACCAAACAGTAATGGTAATTACTGCCTTTGATATAGCTAGGGGAAAGGAATGAATCTGGCGAAGTCAATGATTGAAAATATCACTACTTAATAAGAATGGAACAAGCGGCAGCATGCAGCAATGACGACAATAGCGACATTAGATGCATATGTAGAGATGCAGGATTATTTACAGAAGAGCATTTATCATCTGATGTTAGGGAGATACAACTAGATTAGTGAATGAAGACCTAATGACTCTTAGGCGCTTGTCCTGGTTGTCTTCGAACCAAGCTCTCCTCACTCATCTCTTGCATCAAAATACGATTGGTAAACGCAAGACCTCCACCCTAAGCCCATATGAATGAGGAAATGTCAATTTAGCTGTATCCAATTAACGTCCTACCATACTGGAGGCATAAGGCATTCGCCTATCAAGCGAAACTTTATGGATGACGGAATCACTCTGCCGCTAGGCTCCGAGCTGGTCGTGAGGAATAGACATTCATTGCTGCTTTGTAAGCTTTCTTACAAGAGTGAAAAAACAGTAGCATTGAAAATGATCTACTCGTTTCACGTAGCGAACATATGAAGGCGAAAGTGAGACTCTTTGAATACGCAAATATTTATCCTCACTTGAGAGCGGAGAAGCAATGCTTCGCAGCCGGATTCCCCTTCAGCAGCCCGGCGACATTGGGTGTAAGTTTTTTCGCGCAGCGGAGAAAGTAAAAGCCCTAGCGTTTTAGGCTAGGGCTTTTTGCTTTATTAGACGCCTGGGAATGACCTGCTCTCACATGGAGGCGTAAGACGTCCGTTTATCAAGCGAAACTTGATGGATGGCTAGGCTGCGACCCGGGAGCCCGCTCAGCGGTGGTACGACGTCGGGAGTAGCATTCATGCCTACATAAGTGAATAAGCCACCTGACTTTAATTAAGGTGATTTCGAGAGAGTACGTCGATAATTTCATAAACCCCAAACGCAAAAAAGCCACCTTATTCAGGTGGCTTCTTCACTTAATTAGCGCCTGTCATGGCCAGCTCCGCTAAAGCTTCGCGCTCATAAGCACATCGCTATCGCGATATTCGCCCGACTTCACATGGAAAGGTGGCATGCTTTGCATACACTCACTTCTTTCCCATGTTCGAGTAGATATTTTAAAAGCTGTTAAACGAAAAAATCCCCAGCACTAAGTGCTGGGGATTTTTTCGTTTATTAGGCGCCTGGAAATGACCTACTCTCACATGGGGAGACCCCACACTACCATCGGCGCAATTGCGTTTCACTTCTGAGTTCGGGATGGGATCAGGTGGTACCACAATGCTATGGTTTC
>NZ_WRPA01000034.1 GCF_009831655.1 Shewanella insulae
TGACGCCGACTTTACAAGAGGTGTCCATCTCATCATCCATGGATGCTATGCGAAATCTTCTGACCTCCAAGGATGGAGGAAATGCCAAAAAATGTAGGGAACATTTTAGGCCCTGATTTCGAAGGCCAAAAGCATGTTTACACCTAGTTATCCATCTCTTCGATTGAGCCGCACTTGGCAGTCATCATCTTCTAAAAGCTAAGTCCTTTTTGGACAAAAATGAGTTAGAACTACAGAGTTATATATGTGAGCTCTAGGTTAATTTTTTTGTGCAGCAATTTGTTAGGTTCTTTTGCTTGCAGACGCTTTTTGATTTCCATCGACATACCATATATCGGATGCTTTACCATGTTCTTTTATGAAGTCATTTCTCATTTTCTGCACTACATCGTATTTTTTCCCAATACCGCCAACGTCGATAATTAGAAATACACCTAAATCTGTGTCGTCAGCTTTCTTATAGATTTCTAATTGCTTTTCATATCCATGGACCAAACTACTATTATTGGACAACTTAACTTCGACCACCAATTTAGAGTCAAAGCCCTGAGAGAGCTTGAAATCTACAGGCCCATTACCGGAATCTGCTTCTGGTGTTAAATCAATATTGTTAGCCTTGCAATAACTATAAGCAACAGCGAAGAAAAGCCGTTGTGACGCTTTCTCCTTTCTAGGCTTTCCATTTTCATCCCAAAGCTCTTTCCATAAACCCTTGTTCTCAACCAAATCTTGGAACTGACTTAGTATTTTGTTAACTATCTCTACTACTTCCTCTGCGCTTAGTTTTCTTCCAGCATAGTTAGAAAGATCGTAGGGGTAGTCCTTGGGAATTTGCTTCAGTAACTCAGTCCAAAATGACTCACCGTTTCTGTCACTTTTAAAGTCATATGGCTTGGGTTCCACCTCAAGAATCATATCCATGACCTGTTGGAAAGCTTCTTTGCTACTGAGAGCAGCTTTTTTGAGTCTCTGCTTATCCTTTTTAGTCATTGTTGCCCAGATTTCACCAACGTGACCATTGACCCGCTCTCTAAGATCTTCATTTTCCCTGACAACTCTCGATATATCACTCCAATCGGAAGCAATTGGCAAATCACGCACGATATCGTTTGGCACAAAGATTAATGGTTGATCTGAGTACGGATTAACTACCAAATTATAGTTATTGGCTCCGACCTTAAATTGTTTAGTAGGTACTTTAAGTGTTTGATTGACTCGCTCAGAAAAAGAAATCAAGTTCGGCAGAATAATGTTGGTTGTCATATCGCTGATTCGATCAGGCCCAATACCTTCTTCGAATAAAGCTAAAGCCATAAAAAGATCTATATCATCCACACCAAGCGCGACAATCTGAGAAGCAGTATCCAGTGTGCTAGAGATTAAATCCTTTCCAAATCCAGATCCCTTAACGGTTGTACCATAGCCCAAACAAGTCCAGCTAATTTCTGAGAAATGGAAAAGTCTTTTTGCATTACGCCATGGAACATCATCTACTGTTTTAGATACGGATAAAAGTTTGATGATTTTTTCAAAGCGCTCTCTATAAGATTGATAAGCCCCATCACTAATCTCCTTGTGAGCACTTCCTTCCAATAACAGTGGATCTATAAAGACCAAGGTGTCTGTATTCAGCAGTACGTTTACAACCCCAAGCCTCTCCAGAACCGCTACGTCTATACCGAATTCACTCGAAATCGTGGCTGGATTTTTTATTTTTCCCATTTTCGAATCCTTGATTATTTGGGGGGCTGCGAGAACCTAACGCCGCACTCTGTAGGATCCCCTCATAATTCATACCCCCAACAGCCGTGAATGAGTGATAATTCTGCCAGCTTCCTGGCGGCATTCAGTAGGTCATCGACTGACATTGGGTATTTGTCTCGCCGTCGCATCAGCTC
>NZ_WRPA01000035.1 GCF_009831655.1 Shewanella insulae
TTGCCAAATCGATACCAATTAGAGTAACTTTCATAGTGGACACCTTTTGTTGACATTGAACCTTGTAAATTCAATATGGCGCTTTTGACGCCGACTTCACAAGAGGTGTCCATCTCATCATCCCTGTAGGCTCTGCCGAAACATCCCTGTTTCGGAAGCTCACCGGCGTATCTACACCTAGTTTCTCATTTCTTCGATTAACCGTTGCGGTTGATGGGTAGGTTGATTTAGGTACTTCTGAGGCACGCTGACTTTTTTGTTGTACAAGAAGCATCCTTGGGCGCTCTACGACAGCATCTGACGTGAATGGATTCACAAATGCCGCGGTGACATGGTCGGTGATGTTCCCTACATCAGGCTGACATTTCCCATATCCCTATGGGTCAGATGTCAAAGAGCGGCCCTGCTGTCGAAGGTCTCAGCCGCACCTACACCGAGTTATCTGTCTCTTCGATATAGCCGCATTTGGTATCCATTAGCTAGATTTAGCGCATATTTTGGGGATGAGGGAGTGTTAGACTTTCGGCTCTAGCCGACATCAGATATGGAATAATCCTTGTGTGAATAACGCCTGTCTTAGAGGTGAAAGGTACTGGGCTGAAACTAGGGGAAATGAGTACAAGCCAAGTGTATTGTGTTAGTTTTTAAGGTGTTTGTTATAGATTCCTTCCACTAACTTCATTCCAAATTGCGTCTCCCGCTTCTGGAACAGTAATCAAGACCCAGACAAGACCTAGTAGAATACAGCAAACACAGATCGATATTAATCCAGCAACAACTCTTCTGCGCGTTTCATTTGCTAGATAGTATTTAGGAAAAAAGACAGAGATTCCCGAGTACTTAAGCAGGAAGGGGACATCTTTTCCATATTTGTGCAAATTGGAAAGACCAATGGCCGCAGCTAGCCCCGAAATAAATCCAACTAACCAAATTCCGACAAAAATGTTTGCAATGAAATCCATGCTCATAAGAGATATAACGCCTTGCTATGGGACGAGAGTTGGCTTGCTAAACTTGGTGAGGAACGAACCTGAGCAAGCTATTTCGAGTCCCATCCATAAACCGCTTGTTATACGAACATTAGCAGCAGAAAGGTGACCATTGTTGATGTTACTGCAAAACCCACAATAGACAACAGAACCATAGCATTAAACTTTTTAGGGTTTTCAGCCTTGTAGTATGTGCCAAATCTTGTCTGTATCAACTGCCACTTTAGCGCTAATAAGGTATGAACAAAGCCTGCTATTGAAGCAACAAGCAAAATTGTAATTAAAACTAACTTGCTCAACTCAATGTCTGTTGCAAAGCTAGCAGAAGTTAACAGCATTATTGCAGCTGGAAACAGCCACATTAACTTTGCTTTTGCTTGTGCGTAGTTTTTGGAGCGTAGGTGCTTATTCATCCGTGTTCGTATAACGCCTCAATATGGGGCGCACAAATGCTTGGCTAAAATTAGCGACGAAGGAGCGCAAGCCAAGCGTTTTGCGTCCTTGCCATAATTGACTTGTATGGTTAATCCTGTTCCATTTTAGGGTAAATTGGAGGCCCACCCTCAATGGCCGTTGAGGGTCTTTATGCAGTAGCTCGATTGAATGGCGGCTCCTCTTACGAGAGACCGGTAACAAGTGGG
>NZ_WRPA01000036.1 GCF_009831655.1 Shewanella insulae
GAGCTGATGCGACGGCGAGACAAATACCCAATGTCAGTCGATGACCTACTGAATGCCGCCAGGAAGCTGGCAGAATTATCACTCATTCACGGCTGTTGGGGGTATGAATTATGAGGGGATCCTACAGCGTGAAGCGTATAAGGACATATTCACAGCGTGCCAAAAGAGTGCTTGCACATAAGCCTGCCGCAGGCAATTGATGAAGGTGAAGGTTCGACCTTCAAAATCCCTTCAAATACAAATGCAGCTGGAAGCATCAGCCCCATATATTCGGCATCACACTATTCGAATACCCAGATATAAATGGCTTCTTACCCCCGGTATCGGGGTCATAAACATACCGCTGCACCGCACCTATGTTGCCGCCATAGACATGAATGCTGATAGATACTCCCTCCAATAGAGCATTAGAAACCCTATGGATATCGCCGATATCGGGCGAGACCAGATCGACACCGCCGACGGGCAA
Source organism: Shewanella insulae (assembly GCF_009831655.1). Lineage (GTDB taxonomy): Bacteria > Pseudomonadota > Gammaproteobacteria > Enterobacterales > Shewanellaceae > Shewanella > Shewanella insulae. The sequence goes on from NZ_WRPA01000036.1 coordinate 470, forward strand.
CTCATGACTGCCGCTGGCCCGCAGACAGCTGGCAGCCTCATCCAGCTCATATTCCTCGCAGCGCTCGGCGCCGCGCAGCACGCCCACCATGCCCCATACGGTATGGTCATGAACAGGCGTGGTCTGCCCCGGCGCCCAGACGAAACTCACCACAGAGAAACGCTCCATTGGATCGCAGTAGAGCAGATACTGCCGATAGCTCTCAATACTCTGCTGAGCAAAGGCATTAGGTAGCCAGTCATCATGAGCAATAAGCTCCGACAGCAGCGCCTTACCCTCGGTAAATATACGCGCCTCATCGCAGCCGACCTGCTCAACAAGCCGGGTAAAGGACTGAACAAAACCCCTTAATCTGCCAATGTTTTCCATCACGCTTCTCTGCCTTGAATGTCGTCAATCAAGGCTAGGTGATCTGCCCTAGGCAATAAATAGGCAATAGGTCGATAGCAGATAAAAGCCAACCTATGGAAGAGTAACAGGGAGTAAGTAAGTGCGTGACACCAAACGCCGCTAAATCAATAGAGGGGAACAACTCGTAGCAAGCACACTTTTGGCCCTCGAATTCAAGGAGGATTTCGCAGAGCCCACATGGATGATGAGATGGACACCTCTTGTGAAGTCGGCGTCAAAAGCGCCATATTGAATTTACAAGGTTCAATGTCAACAAAAGGTGTCCACTATGAAAGTTACTCTAATTGGTATCGATTTGGCAAAAAATGTTCTTCAGGTTTGCGGTGTCAATCAAGTCGGTAAAACGCTCTTTAATCGCACCGTTAAACGCACTCAACTGTTGAAAACGCTCGTTCAGTATCCAGATGCAGTGATTGCCATGGAAGCCTGTAGTGGCTCAAATTATTGGGGGCGAGAGCTGATGTCGCGCGGATATGAGGTAAAACTTATCCCACCACAGCATGTGAAGCCCTTCGTGAAAGGCAATAAAAATGACCGCAATGATGCCTTTGCAATCTGTGAGGCTGCGATGCGCCCCAACATTATCTTCGTTAAGCCAAGAACCTTAGCGCAGGTCGATATCATTATTTCCCATCGAATTCGCGAGCGTCGTATTCGTGTCAGAACCGCGTTGACTAATCAAATACGTGGATTGTTGAGTGAATACGGCA
>NZ_WRPA01000037.1 GCF_009831655.1 Shewanella insulae
TATGTGACGGGGTATTACAGTCAGCTGAGACCACATCAATATAACGGTGGGCTGACACCCAATGAGTCAGAGCGAAGATACTGGCTTGAATACAAAACCGTGGCCAATTTTAGTTGACCACTACAGAGTCCCGCCAGCGAGTGATAGAGTTTCTGCCGACGCTAGAGAAGCAGCTTAGCCAGCAACCCTTTATCGCCGGACAGAATTTCTCCATCGCCGACATCACCGCCTACGTGATGATGAGCTTTATCAAACACCTGGAGATCACCCCAAGCGACGACCACCCCAACCTCACCGCCTGGCTCGCCAAGATGGAACAACGCCCGTCGATCATAGCCGTCAACGGCTAAATTTGAGATAGAAGAAACTATGGTGGCGAGCTTAAATGCTGAAGCTCGCCTGCCAAATGGCCAAGGCCAAAAATAGTGAAGGTTAGGAATACTAGCTCAACGTCACCAGCTTCGACCGAGTAAAACAAAATCCAGCAAACAACGGAAGCAGTGCTGGCTCGGTTAGATTTACTTGTGCCTGCGTTTACCGGCGCTTTTTCGCCATTTATTAAAATACAAATATGCAATAGCAAAAAAAACTATTCCAATTAAGACTCTTTCCCCCATTGAATCAACGGCTGTTCCTTGTCCTGTCCGCGAAGCTAGTAATCCAAAAAATGAGACTAAAACACCTAGCACTATATACATTAGTGCATAACCTAGAGGCTCCCTTCGCTTCCTTGACTTCTGAGCACGTTCTTCTTTTATTTTCTTACGATATTTATCAGTATTAACCTGTGCTCGCCGCTTAACCGGATCATTAAGAATCAGCTCTATTTCTTTTACGCGATCAGGCCATCTATCCCGATCAATGTGCCTATATGCGTCTTCTAATTCCTCGACGCTATACTTTGTGTAATCAATTTTATCCATATTTGACTAATAATCTAACGCCCAGTTGAGTTGTGAGCAACGCCATACCCATGCTCTGCATATCACCTTAATCATTACACGCAACACATAGTATAAATGCCATGCGTTGTGAATCTCTCTTAAACAGTTTGTTAAATGCTGGACTTCAAATATTACCACGAGCTTTATCCATTTCATAAAGTACGTGATCATCTCCATCCTCTAATGCTTGGTGATATGCTGGATCTTTTATTTTATCTATTTCATTAGAAAGCGATAAAACTTCATCATCAAGGTTTTCAACTTTTTCACGTAAGTCTCGATTTTCAGACTCAAGCTCATCAAGTCTCTCTTGAAGCTTTATAATTGACTTCCCTGTTGCGGGAAATCTATTTATCTCATGCCATACACCAATAAAAAGAGCTCCTAATGATACCCATATTAACCAATTCATACTTTGCTCTCCTTATGGCATTTAACGCCCCGCTCTAGGGAATCCCCAGATAATTCCTTGTACAATCAATTAGTAGACACGCATGGTGCTGTTTGATCTAATCAATTTCGCCAAAAACAAACTAGAACAACACCATGCGCGACATTACAATACTACAT
>NZ_WRPA01000038.1 GCF_009831655.1 Shewanella insulae
CTGGGGAGTACGGCCGCAAGGTTAAAACTCAAATGAATTGACGGGGGCCCGCACAAGCGGTGGAGCATGTGGTTTAATTCGATGCAACGCGAAGAACCTTACCTACTCTTGACATCCAGAGAACTTTTCAGAGATGAATTGGTGCCTTCGGGAACTCTGAGACAGGTGCTGCATGGCTGTCGTCAGCTCGTGTTGTGAAATGTTGGGTTAAGTCCCGCAACGAGCGCAACCCTTATCCTTACTTGCCAGCGGGTAATGCCGGGAACTTTAGGGAGACTGCCGGTGATAAACCGGAGGAAGGTGGGGACGACGTCAAGTCATCATGGCCCTTACGAGTAGGGCTACACACGTGCTACAATGGTCGGTACAGAGGGTTGCGAAGCCGCGAGGTGGAGCTAATCTCACAAAGCCGGTCGTAGTCCGGATTGGAGTCTGCAACTCGACTCCATGAAGTCGGAATCGCTAGTAATCGTGGATCAGAATGCCACGGTGAATACGTTCCCGGGCCTTGTACACACCGCCCGTCACACCATGGGAGTGGGCTGCACCAGAAGTAGATAGCTTAACCTTCGGGAGGGCGTTTACCACGGTGTGGTTCATGACTGGGGTGAAGTCGTAACAAGGTAGCCCTAGGGGAACCTGGGGCTGGATCACCTCCTTACCTATACGATTGACTGATATTTGTTGAGTGTTCACACAGATAACTTGATAGAAGATAGAGCAAAGATATACACGTCTATTTAGACGCTGTTAATTTGTTTCAGCGCTAGGCGTTTGAATTACGAACGAAGGAATGTAGATGACTACATGACTGAGTGAGTAATGAAAAACAACAACGCGATGGAGCAAAGAAACAAGTATAAATGGGTCTGTAGCTCAGCTGGTTAGAGCGCACCCCTGATAAGGGTGAGGTCGGTGGTTCAAGTCCACTCTGACCCACCAATTCTTCGTTTACTCTTCGTTATTTAATACGTCGTTTAGCAGGCTAAACGTCCGCATTAAACGCCTTGTTAGAATGCGAATTGGCAATGGTATACTTTGTTCGCTGCATGTAAATGGGGCTATAGCTCAGCTGGGAGAGCGCCTGCCTTGCACGCAGGAGGTCTGCGGTTCGATCCCGCATAGCTCCACCATTTGCTCTTAAATAGAGCATGCAGTCATGGTTAGAGATGCCAAAGATAAATGCAGAATTTATCTTTGGCTTTTTTAAGCCCGCTCTTTAAAAATTTGGAAAGCTGATAGTGTTAATGTGAAAGGGATGGCGATTTATCGCTGTTTGTAGCATTAGCGCGAAAATAATTGAGTTCTCAAAACACACTTTAATCAAGTGACTTGAGTATTCTTTTGGCGAAAGTTGAAACCATTAGTTGCGATGCGACTCAGATGAAACTCATTTGGGTTGTATGGTTAAGTGACTAAGCGTATACGGTGGATGCCTTGGCAGTCAGAGGCGATGAAGGACGTAGTAACTTGCGAAAAGCGTTGGCGAGCTAGTAACAAGCATT
>NZ_WRPA01000039.1 GCF_009831655.1 Shewanella insulae
TATATGGACACCTCGGATAGATCAAACATTTTGTGAGTAACAGAAAGTAATACTGCGTACGTATATCCGACCTGTTTGTGAGCATCTTCGTGCTCTGGCCTTAATGAGAACCGCGCCTTCGCTGCTTATCATCCCTTCGGTGTTACAACACCTTGTACTCTCTCAGCATTTGCGAAGGCCGGTATTACCTGTTACTTCATTAATTGCGTTCGGTTTTTCGGGTATGTAATTGTTCTTGTTGTTTAGCCAGGTCTGTACTCCGTTTTGTAGTAAAGCATTGCCCAAATGATTCTGGCGAGTTTGTTGGCCACAGCTACCGCCGCTTTCTGTTTGCCTCTTCGCTCGATGACCTTTCTTGCCCAGACAGATAACCTGTCGTCGTTATTATTGGCGTAGCGTATGACAGACCAAGCACCTTGAATCAGTTGTCGCCTTAGATAGCTGTTTCCCCGCTTGGTAATTGCCCCTAATTTCTGCTTTCCACCACTTGAGAACTCTTTCGGCACTAGCCCCAAGTTTGCCGAGAAATGTCGCCCATTTTGATAACCTGAACCATCACCAGCGAACGATACCGCCGCCGTAGCAATAATTTCAGCGACACCTCGTATAGCGGTTAATCGCTTGGTATCTTCATGATTTCTTGCCTGTAGTCGAATCTCTTTTTCCAGTGATTTAATCGAAGCATTGATGGCATATAACTCATCGAGTAACTCTCTGATATACCTACGGGCGGTGGTGGTTAGTGAGTTATCGGCATCTTCGAGTAACTCAGGTAGAGCAAGGTTGAGCGGGTCGCGGCCTTTGGGAATAACAATGCCGTATTCACTCAACAATCCACGTATTTGATTGGTCAACGCGGTTCTGACACGAATACGACGCTCGCGAATTCGATGGGAAATAATGATATCGACCTGCTCTAAGGTTCTTGGTTTTACACAGATGATGTTAGGGCGCATCGCTGCCTCACAGATTGCAAAGGCATCATTGCGGTCATTTTTATTGCCTTTCACGAAGGGCTTCACGTGCTGTGGTGGGATAAGTTTTACCTCAAATCCGCGCGACATCAGCTCTCGCCCCCAATAATTTGACCCACTACAGGCTTCCATGGCAATCACAGCATCGGGATATTGAACGAGCGTTTTCAACAGTTGAGTGCGTTTAACGGTGCGATTAAAGAGCGTTTTACCGGCTTGATTGACACCGCAAACCTGAAGAACATTTTTTGCCAAATCGATACCAATTAGAGTAACTTTCATAGTGGACACCTTTTGTTGACATTGAACCTTGTAAATTCAATATGGCGCTTTTGACGCCGA
>NZ_WRPA01000004.1 GCF_009831655.1 Shewanella insulae
TGCGCAGCTTCTAATTTGAACTCTGCACTGAATGTCGGTCTTGTGTTCTTCATTTCTACCACCTTTTTTCCAGAAGTGAGTCTATCACTTCGTCTATTCAGGTGGCCAAATTCACTATGCCACTACACTCTTGGCCCCAGGCCTCGACGCAGCGCTCTCTGTCTTCATACACCTTAGTGATGTTTCTAAAGGCCTGGAAGGCGACGAACAGGCCCTGCAGCTCGCAGATCCGCTGCCACATCTCAACCTGGGCCTTCTCTAGCGGCGTGTCGCCAAACAGCGAGTGTGCTGGCGCAGTGATTTCGTCGAAGTAGCGGCAGATGGCCACAGACTCACACAGGGTCTGGCCGTCGTCGAGTGCCAGCACCGGGATGCGGCCGTTGACGCTAATGGCCTTGAACTGGTCGCTCAGGTTGTCGCCGGCGCGCAGGTTGAGGCTCTCACGCTTAAGGCCTATCTCTTGCTCGTCTAGGCCGAGTTCTTTTAGGAAGATATTGACGCGTCTGGCGCTAGGGGTCATGGCTAATTCGTAGAGTTTCATCTATCCCTCTCTGACTCTTGTGGTAGTTGTTGTGGTGGCCTCAGTTGAAGGTTCTTGCTTTAACTGAACGCTCGTTTAGAATAGAATCTAGATCATTTCTAAACGTTCGGTCAAGAAACTTGTTGCGAACACATGTGACTAATTCAGAGCAAAATCATCTATGGCGAGAAGTTGTAATTTCGATAGACAAGACAAGCTGATAGCAGCCATGGAGCTGTTTTGGCAGAAGGGCTATGCCGACACCTCGGTGGCGGATCTGGTGGCGCACCTAAAGATTAACCGTTTCAGCCTGTACAACAGCTTCGGTGATAAGTTGAGCCTGTACCGCGAGGCCCTGGGCTATTATCTGGCGCATTACGCCCAGCCAAGAATCACCCCCTTGCTGGCCGATGATGCCGATTTGCAGTCGATTATCGACTATATCCAGGCGTTTGTGGCCCTGCAGGCCGAGCAGCCCTATGGCTGCTTTATGCAGAATGCGGTGCTTGAGAAGTACCTCAGCGATGAGGTGGTGCAGCAGCTTTGTGGCGAGTTGTTCGATGGTCTGCGTGAGGCCTTTGCGCGGGTGCTTACAGATGAGCAGCGCCTTGGGCGTGTGAACAGTGAGGTGAATCCCCAGGAGGTGGCCAGCTTCCTGGTGATGCAGCTGCAAGGCATTCGGGTGCTGGGTAAGGCGAAGCAGTACGCGCTCATCGAGCAAGCCCGCCGAGTGTTGACGGGCTATCTCGACGGACTATTTCTAAGGGCTATCACGGACTAGCTTAAAGGGCTGAGGCCCTAAATAAACGAGAAGCTTATTTGGCGCCTTTAATCAGCGGGATGCCGTTGGTGCCCACCGGAATATAGACTGTGGTGTGATTGGGCGAGTCCGCCATCTTCAGCTGGGCGTTAATCGCCTCGTGCTGCAGATAGTTGGGGGTCAGGGTCTCGTTGATGATCTTCTGCGCCTGGGCGATACCCTTTGCCTCTTCGATGCGGATCTCGGCGTCCTTCTGGGCGATCTCCTTCTGGGTCTCCTTCTCCGACAACAGCTGCTGGGCGGCCAGCTTCTTCTCGACCGCGATGGCGACTATGTCGGGGTAGTTGATGTTGCCCACAATCACGTTGTTGAGCTGAAAGGGCGAGGTCTTGAGGTAGTCTTTGAGCTTGACCGACACCGCTTGGGCGATCTCCGAGCGGTTTTCTTTCAGCGCCACGCTGTCATAACGCTGCACCTCGTCACGCACATAGGTGCGAAAGGTCTCGCGCACGAAACGCACATACCAGTTTTCGGCGCCATATTGCTCTACTACCTGCTGCACAGTGCCCGACTTGATGGCGATCACCGCATGGAAGTTAAAGCTGATGTTGAGATCGTCCTTGGCGAGGATCTTAAAGTTTTCCGTGTAGGTGTTGGGGCGCATGTCGATGTTGATCACCTCGTTGCGCCACAGGGAGACACCATAGTTGCTGGGGCCTATGAGGGTGCCGCGATAGCCGCCGGCGCCGAAGATGCGAGGCTTCTCAAACACATAGCCCTCTTCACCCGCCGGGGTGTTGGGGTTGGTGCAACCCGTTAGGCCAGTGGCCAGCGGCAGTACGACCAGGAGCGGTGCGATAAATTTCAGACGGCCGAGTCCGCTTAGGCGTGGGCCGAAAGTCTTGTTGGCTTTACGATTAAACATCAAAAATCCTTTTTAATAATCTAGGTCCAGGGCGAAACAGAGGTAGCCCATGAGTTTGTTGACCTGGCTAAACTGCTTGGCGCACCAGGTATCGAAATCCTCGGCAAACAGCTGCCGGGTGTCGAGTGGTTTGATGGCGATAAAGTCTTTGCGCTTGAGCTCATCAATCATGGGGTGATGCTTGTCAAAGCCCTTGGGCGGGCGCTGCAGGCTGTCGCCCTCCATGTTAAATCCAGCGTCGCTCAGCTGCTTGAGCGCCTGTTTGTAGGCGTTGGGGTTATCGTCGATGCAGCTGCGGATCTGGCTTAGCGCCTTGCTGTCTGGGTGCCAGATCCCGGCGCCGAGGAAGCAGCCATCGTTGGCGATATGCAAATACAGTCCAGGAGCGTGCACATCTTTGCCCTGGAAATGGCGAAACTGAATGCCGACGTTGATCTTATATGGGGTCTTGTCCTTGCTAAAGCGGGCATCGCGTTGGGGGCGCATCAGGCTGCCGCCGACCTTCTTGGGCACGGCGGTGAGGCGCGGCGAGAGCTTGGCGATATGGGGCGCCATGACACTAATAAAGTTGAGCGCCGGGGTGCGTACCTTGGCCTCATACTCGCTTTGGTGGCTCTTGAACCAGTCGCGCTCGTTATTGCTTGCCAGCTTGGCGAGAAAGTCGAGGCAGTCTGGGGTAAATATGGCTTCCCTGGGGGCCGATGTGGTCATAATCTGTGCCCTATGTCCTAATTATCAATATCTTGGCTAAATTACCATATTCCCTGCAAAGAGTGTTAATGCCTAGGCCCTAGTGATTGCTGGATTGTGCATTCTGCGAAGGGCGATAGCCGCTTGCTATGTTATAGTGCGCTCCATGCTCAACGCTATGTCGATATAACAGGAAAGAGAGATGAAAATTTGGGTCGATGCCGATGCCTGTCCGGGTGTGATTAAGGAGATACTGTTTCGCGCCGCCGAGCGCGCCGAGATCGCCGTGACCTTGGTGGCCAACCATGCTATGCGTATTCCGCCGTCGCGTTTTATCCAGTTGGTGACGGTGTCGTCCGGCTTCGATGTGGCCGACAATGAGATAGTGCGGCGCGCGGCGCCTGGCGATCTGGTGATCACCGCCGATATTCCCCTGGCCTCGGAGGTGATCGACAAGGGGGCGCTGGCGCTCAATCCCCGTGGCGAGCTGTACACTGAGCATAACATTAAGTCTATCCTCAACATGCGCGATTTTATGGATACCATGCGGGCCAGCGGCGTGCAGACCGGCGGCCCGGCCGCCATAGGCCAGAGTGAGAAACAGGCCTTCGGTAACCAGCTGGATCGCCTGATCACCAAACACCACAAACGCTAGGTCGATGTTAGTGCTTTGCATTAGTGCTCGATATGAGTGTAGGCATTAATGCTCAGAATTAGTGGCTAGCGCCTCGTAACAGCGAATCCCTAAGCGCCAGGTTGGCGCTTTTTTTGTGCCAAAATGTGAGTGGATACTGACGCCACAACGCCTGTCAGCCTGGGATTGCGCTCAGAGCCGAGTGAGGCGCATCTCACATAACTATTTGATTGTGAATTTGTTTGTCTTGCACTGGCCGCATAAATCGATTAACTTAAAACAAAAGTTTGCAATACAAACATTTGTTTGTTTTGCGGCGATGTATCCTTAATGCTGAGTGAGATTGCCGTAATGACGGAACGTGAATTAGAAATCCTAGCACTACTCAAGCAAGACCCTCTGATCCCCCAGCAGGAGCTGGCGGATCGTCTTGGGATCAGCCGCTCTGCGGTGGCTGGTCATATCATGAACCTGACCAACAAAGGCATTATCCGTGGCAAGGGCTATATTCTAGCCGAAGCCAAGTTTGCCATGGTGGTCGGCGGGGCCAACATGGATATTCTCGGTCGCCCGGCTGCCAACCTGCGGGTGGGGGATTCTAACCCCGGCAGTGTCAGCTGCTCCCCCGGTGGTGTGGGGCGTAACATTGCCGAGAACCTGGCGCGCCTAGGCTCAGATACCCGCCTGATGACCGCAGTGGGCAAAGATGCCTATGGCCAGCAGATCGTCGAGCATTGTCAGCGCGCCGGTATCGACATGAAACCCAGCTTGCAGCTGAGCGATGGCGTGACCTCCACCTACCTCTCGGTGCTCGATGGTGACAGCGACATGCATGTGGCGATCAACGACATGGCGATTCTGGAGCGTCTCGGGGTCGAGCAGCTCAAGAGTCAGCAGGAGATGTTCAAACGCGCCAGCCTCATCATAGTCGATGCCAACTTGTCTGATGCAGCCTTAGCCTATCTGCTTAGTAACTTCGCCGATATCCCGCTGTTTGTCGATACCGTTTCTTGCGCCAAGGCGGAGAAGATTAAGCCCTACCTGAGTGCGGTACATACCCTCAAGCCTAACCTCAAAGAGGCCGAGCAGCTCTCCGGCATAGCCATCGCCAACTATGGCGAGTTGCCTATGCTGGCCAGCTGGTTCCATGAGCAGGGCGTGCAGCGAATATTCCTGAGCCTGGGAACCGATGGGGTGTTTTACAGTGATGGTGAGGAGCAGGCCCTTGTTCCGGCCATTCCGGTCGAGATGGTCAATGCCAACGGCGCCGGTGATGCCTTCCTCGCGGGCCTGGCCCACGGCTTTATTCAAGGTTGGTCGTCCCGTCAGTCGACCGAGTTTGCCATGGCGGCGGCGGTGGTTGCCCTGTCGGATCTGGCAACCATCAATCCAAATATGTCTGAAATATCAGTTAACCGAGTTATCAAGGAGTCTCTATGTTAGCGCAGTACCTAGATATCAACCCAGAAGTGAAAGCGGCATTGGATGCCGGCCGTCCCGTGGTGGCACTGGAATCGACCATCATCTCTCACGGTATGCCTTATCCGCAAAATGTCGAGACTGCCCTGAAGGTAGAGCAGATCATCCGCGATAACGGCGCTGTGCCAGCCACTATCGCGATTCTCAAGGGACGCCTCAAGGTGGGCATGACCCATGAGGAGATCGAGTATCTGGGTAAGGCGGGTCAGGCTGTGATCAAGACCAGCCGCCGCGACATCCCCTTCATCGTGGCCAAGCAGGCCGATGGTGCGACCACGGTTGCGTCGACCATGATCTTGGCGGCGATGGCAGGCATCAAGGTGTTTGCCACCGGCGGTATCGGCGGCGTGCATCGCGGTGCCCAGCAGACCTTCGACATCTCGGCGGATCTGCAGGAGCTGGCCAACACAGATGTGGCCGTGGTATGCGCCGGTGCCAAGTCGATTCTGGATATCGGCCTGACCCTAGAGTATCTGGAGACCCAAGGGGTGCCGGTTGTCGGCTATGAAACCGAGACACTGCCTGCCTTCTACACCCGTGAGAGCGATTTTGGTGTCGACTATCGCCTGGATACGCCTAAGCAGGTGGCCGATGCCATGACGGCCAAGTGGCAGATGGGCCTCAAGGGCGGTGTGGTTGTGGCTAATCCTATTCCTGCCGAGTATGCCCTGGATAAGGCGATGATCGATCAGGTGATCAAAGATGCCGTGGCCGAGATGGATGCCAAGGGGATCTCGGGTAAGGCATCGACGCCTTTCTTGTTGGCCAAGGTCGCCGAGAAGACCGAAGGCAGCAGCCTGGCCGCCAACATCCAGCTGGTATTTAACAATGCTAAGCTGGCGGCGAAAATCGCCAGTGAATACAGCCGTTAAGGGTAATCTGACGGTGATAAAAAAGAGCGCTTAGGCGCTCTTTTTTTGTGAGTTTACGGGGCGTTTATCTTGAGATGACTCTAATTCGTGAGCAGTTCATCTAGTGAGCAGCTCATCGCGGATCAGTCTTAGCAGATAGGTCTCGCGCTCGATAGACAGACCCTTCTTGTCGCTGTGGGCCATGGTGTGCTCATTGTGGGCAATCGCCTCATGAATATCTATCCATACCGGGCGCATGCCGTTTTGCAGTTCATGGTGCTCGAGCCTAGTATCGCCAAGCTCTTCGCCAATGGCGCAGACAAAGCAGTAAGACTCCATCTGCACAAAATCGAATCCTGGCTTGTGCCAGGGACGAAACTCCTGATAGCGGCCGAACTCACTCAATATCTGTATGGTATGGGCGCCGGTTTCCTCTTCCAGCTCTCGCAGTAGCGCCTGGCGAATATCTTCGCCCTCATCCACACCGCCGCCGGGAATGCTGTAGTCGTGATAGCGCTCGGTGTAGAGCATTAATATTTGGCTGTCTCTGAGCACTATGGCCCGCGCCGCACGGCGCGTGAAGCCCAGTCCAGTTATCTCCTCTGGCGTGGTGGCGTTAAGGTCGGGATGTAGGGTGGATTTCAGCAGGCGCATAAATTGACTCACTTGAAGAAGTAATAAGCAAAAGGAAAAAGGTGGAAACTAGCAGGCTAGGCGCTAAGCAAGTCTAGCTGCGCCTGATAATCTGAGATGGCGCGCTCGAGCAGCGGTTTCTGCTCTTGCTTACTGCCTCTGACCACCTGATGGTAGTGTTTCAGCAGACGCCTTAGGTAGACCACTTGTGTCTCGATTGGCGCCTGCGACCAGAGGCTGTCGCCAATCGCCGTGATGGGCTGCTTGCCGTGGCGCGCCACATGCAAAAGCTCGTAGCAGCGCTGGTTCTCACTGATGAGCCGCTCGTCGAAGTATCTGAGCCCCAAGGTATCGAGTCTCTCTCTAAGCTGATAGGTGTGATGCACGGGGCAGAGCAGAAACTCTATGTTTTGCCCCAGTGCGTCGGCGCGCTGTTGAATCGCGCTCACCAGCTCGCCGGTCAGCTCGCCGCCGACCCCAGCGATGATCACCAGCTGCGGCGTCTCGCTCGGATAGTTCGCCAGCGGTAGCTTAGCCACATCCATACAGTGCACCCGCCATTGAGGGCTGGTGGCATCTTGATTTAGTGGGAAGAAGCGCGCGAGTTTGCCCTGCAGGGTCTGCATTATGCCAGGCACGATGTCGACAAAATGCATGGTACCGGCCACTTGCTTCTTAAGCAGGGCGGCGCCGAGCAGGCCGTGATCGCAGCAGCAATCCCAGATATGTTGGTAACGGCCATCGACCATGGCCTGCAGGTGAGAGAGGCGTTGACTGAGTTTCAAAGGGGAGGCTCGTCACCGGGAATGGCGGTTGTATCGACATTGCCGGTGTTTAATGGGTTGCTTGATCTAGGGTGTCAAAAGTTAAAGCAGATCGATTTCCAGCTCGATATCTGTACAACCCTTCTTACAAAACACGCCGTAATGGCCTGTCTGCGCCTTCTCGGTGGGCACGATCAGCTGCAGTGGTTGTTTACATTTTTGGCAATCGACTCTGTTGCCCTTAAATAGCCGCTTGATCAGATTCTTCTGCTCGTTAAAGGAGGCGGCCGTGCTCTTGTTGATGGCCGAGAAGTCTACTGCTTGGTTTGCTGGCGTGGCGTTGTCTGTCATCGTCAATGTCGTCAATAGTGGCAAATGAGGCCCTAGTATACCAGCCTTGGCGCGTTGCAACAGCGCTTTTACCAGCCGACAAGGCGGGATCTGTATTGCAAAGCTTCTTGTCTGATGATCGCAAAGCCTCTTGTCTGGCGGCGCGATAAGTCAGACAGCGAATTCCACTCCCGAATAAAATGTACACTCGTGCAACATATGTTTATTTTTTGTTAACGTCTTGTTGCCTTTGAGTTGGTGTGATAGCTTGTGCCTTGTTGTGTGGTAGTAAATGCCAAATCAGGTCGCAATTGAAGAGAGAAATACCGCGGCATTTGCTATTCAGGGAAGTTCTAATAAAAAGACTCTTAACAAAATAAATATAATGGAGAGACCTCTATGAAGTTAACTAAGTTGGCAAGTGCAGTAATGGCATTAAGTGTTGGCCTATCAACTCAGGCATTTGCCGATGATGATCGTTACATCATCCAGGTAGACAATGGCAGTAAGGGTGTCGTTAAGGCACTGGCAAAGCAGCTAGGCGCACAGATCCACGTTGATGGTGACGGCTTTATCGCTGCAACCTTTACGGGCAAAGATTTGGCCCAGGTCAAGGGACTGTTAAATAACCCACATGTAAAATTAGTCGAGGCGGATCAGCGTCGTCATCTGATGAGCTTCAGCGATGACGCGGGCAACCCAATGACGCAGCAGGTTACACCTTACGCCGTGTATCAGTCACAGGCCGATCAGGTGACCTTCAATGCTGCTGCTGGCATGAAGGTGTGTGTCATCGACTCTGGTCTGGACGCGTCTAACCCAGATTTCGTTTGGAACAACATCACAGGTGACAACGATTCGGGTACGGGTAACTGGAACGTCAACGGCGGTCCACACGGTACTCACGTTGCCGGTACTATCGGTGCCGCTGACAACAATGTTGGTGTGATCGGTATGGCGCCTGGCGTCGATATGCACATCATCAAGGTATTTAACGCCGAAGGTTGGGGTTACTCATCTGATCTGGCACACGCCACAAACCTGTGTAGCGCAGCCGGTGCCAACATCATCAGCATGAGCCTAGGTGGCGGCGGATCAAACTCTACCGAATCTAATGCCTTCCAAGCCTTCGTCGATGCGGGCGGCCTAGTGGTTGCTGCGGCGGGTAACGATGGTAACAGCGTACGTTCATACCCAGCTGGTTACCCATCTGTCATGATGGTGGGCGCGAACGATGCGAACAATAACATTGCCGATTTCTCTCAGTTCCCATCTTGTACTTCGGGTCGTGGTCCTAAGGCGACTTCTGATGAAACTATCTGTGTGGAAGTGACTGCAGGTGGTGTAGATACACTGTCTACTTACCCAGCAGGCATGGCGACAGCGTCTAACCTGACTGCCGATGGCGCTTCATTTGCCAGCAGCGCAATGGAAAACGCAGGCGTGGTTTCTGGCAACACCTATTTCATGGGCACTGCCGAGGCGACCGATGCGGGCGCGAACGGTAACATCTGTGTGATCGATCGCGGTGCGATCTCTTTCCACGACAAGGTGGCTAACTGTGAAAACTCTGGTGGTATCGGTGCGATCATCATCAACAACGAGCCTGGCATGCTGTATGGCACACTAGGCGATACCAACACCACTTCTATCCCAGCAGTGGGTGCTGCACAGGAAGATCGTGCTGCGCTATTGGCGGCGAGCACTGCAACTGTGGATATCGGCACCTCTGATTACGGCTTCATGAGCGGTACTTCTATGGCAACGCCAGCCGTGTCTGGTATTGCGGCCCTGGTTTGGTCTAACCATAACCAGTGTACCGGTAGCGAGATCCGTGCGGCGCTGAAGGCGACAGCCATGGATAGCGGTGCACCGGGTAAAGATGAGTACTTTGGTTACGGTATCGTTCAGGCTGCGGCTGCCGATGCTTACCTGACGGCTAACGGCTGTGCCGGTGGCGACAATGGTGGCGGAAACAACGGTGGCGGTGATTTCTCTATCTCAGCGAATGGTTATAAGAGTAAGGGCGTTAAGAAAGTTGATCTGACCTTCTCTGGCGCAGCGGGTGCAAACGTAGATGTTTACCGTGACGGTGGCAAGATTGCGACCACTTCGGCAAGCAGCACCTACACTGACACCATCAACACTAAGGGCGGCGGAACTTACGTTTACAAAGCCTGTGACGAAGGTACTTCTACCTGTACTGCTGAGCAGACTGTTGTTTTCTAAACAGTGTTCCTGAGTAACACAAAAAACGCAGCCTAGGCTGCGTTTTTTTATGGTTAATTCTTTAGCAATAGATGGGCACAATGAAAGGGAGCAATGAGTTGGAGTATTGAATGAGCCGCAAGTGAAAGCGTGAATCCCTGAATGTAAGGAGCTAACTGTTAGCCTCGCTCAAATTCCTTTCTTCAATTTCCTTTGCTCAGTTTTCTCTGTAGGTCCTGCTTGACTATCTCTAAAGCCGCCAGTGCCACATCTGGCTCAATCTCATGGCTCTCCAGAAGATAAATAAGGTCTACGGCGAGTTTAATCTCATCACTGGCGTCATCTAGGCCTGTGTTAGCGCTGGCCGAATCATTCGCTGCTTGTGTCATATTTTCCCCTCAGTTGCATGCTGTCGATTTTCACACAGCGCAGCGATAGGAACAAGTTGCCTAAGCTCTCACCTTGATGGCTGGTCGAGATAAAAAAAACAGGCCATAAATGGCCTGTTTTAGTGTGATGAACTGATAAGAATTAGTAGGTATATTTCGCTTCTAGGAAGAAGTAACCACCATTAAAGCCAAACGGGGTGTTGGTTAATGGGTAGACGAAGATACCATTGAAATTATTGCTGTCTGGGCGCTTCTCTGGGTAGACATCAAACAGGTTTTGCGCCCCGGCGGTAAAGCTTAGTGCATCGGTTGCCGCATACTGCACCGACAGATCCATTATCCACTGGTCGCTGTAATTTACGTCGCCCGATGAATAACCCACAGTATAGTCGCCGAAGTAGCTTAGACGAATATTGGTCTTAAAGTCGCCGAGTCTATGGGTGAGCCCCAGGTTGCCCGTGTTATTTGGCGTCGCCGAGGTCATACGGGTTTGTTCGATACGATTGAAGAGCTCTTTACCTACGCCGTCTAAGATCTGCGGGAAATGGATGTCTTGTATTTCCGTTTTGTTATAGGCATAGGCTAGGTTGGCTTGCAGGTCGCCCCAGGAACCGATATCAAAGTCCTGGCTTATCACCAGATCGACGCCACGGGTACGGGTATCGACCGCGTTGATGAAGAAGCGCGCCGACTCGGCATTGGTGCCCGCCAAGGCCTGTGCGACGGCCGGTGAATCATCAGGCGTGACTGAGCTCGACAAGATGATGCGGTCATCGACTGAGATTTGATAGGCATCCAAGGTCAGCGCTAGGCCGGCAGCGTTACGATAGACCAGACCCAGACTGAAAGATTGTGATAACTCTGGAGCCAGCTCGTTGATCCCCAAGCCTTTCGTTACCGGTGACAGGGTGTTGAACGTACCCGACTCTGTCGGTACCAACTGACCCGTGACAGGATCTGGATTGAACAGGGTAGAGATATTGCTGAAGTATAGCTGCTGCACGCTAGGTGCTCTAAAGCCTGTGTTGATGGTGCCGCGCAGCGCTAAGTTGTCGGTAAAATCATAACGGCCTGCCAGCTTCCAGCTGGTGTTGTCGCCGAAGTCTGAATAGTCCTCGTAACGTAGTGCCGCCGCCCAGTAAAACTCATCGGTTAACTGGTTTTCGAGCTCGACATAAACACCTGTGTTATTGCGGGTCTCGTCGACTTCAGATTCTGGGGTAAAGCCCGAAAAGCCTTGGCTACCGGCGGCGCGGTTATCAAAACCACCATTGATGTAGGAACCACTCTCGCCAGCCTCGATTTGGTAGCCATTTTGGCGCCATGAAATACCTGTGGCAAAGAGTATCTCTGAGTCATTTGCAAAGGAAAAATAGCGTGACGCATCGATGTTTAAGTTGGTTTCACGGGTCGACAATGTGCCTGCATCAAACTCGGTAGGGCTGTCGGGGCCTAAAGATGCGTTTAACGTGTTAACAATATTGTAGTTAAAAGCATTTTCGCCGCGGCCTGCGGATGTATCTATATCCCACTCACCCAGGCTGAATTCATAGCCAAGCACTATCGAGGTGTCGATAATGTCGGGGTTGATCTGTGGCAAGAAACCGTCGGGATAAATTTCGGTTAAGTTACGCTTATCTAGGGCTCTGCGGTAGAAGGCGCCAGATTTGGTTTCGCGTTTGCTCACGCCACCGAAGGCGTATAGCTCGCCGTTATCTGAGATGGCCTTGGCGGCGTTGATAAACAAGCCTAAGTTGTCGTATTCGGCGTCACCAACCTGGTGGCTCTTTCGATTAAAGCTGGCTTCACGAGGGTCGAGTGAACCATCGGCCAATTCCGGATACTGCTGGCGAGGATCTAACCCAGCGCGGTTGGTGCTGTCTTTATGGTGGGCCTCGAGTGAGACATTGACGAAGCCATCGTCACCCAGGGCGATACCATGGTTGGCACCCACTCGCCACTGTTCACCGTCACCGGCGTAGGTTTGGCCTGCTTGTGCCGACAGGCTACCACCTTGTTCATTGTCTTTTAGCACCACGTTGATGACTCCGGCGATAGCGTCGGAGCCATATTGTGCCGACGCCCCGTCACGTAGGATCTCGATACGCTTGATGGCCGTCATTGGAATGGCGTTTAAGTCGACGTTCGATGAGCCTTTACCGACAGTGCCACTCAAGTGGACCAATGCCGAGCCGTGACGACGTTTACCGTTGACCAGCACTAGGGTGTGATCCGGTGACAGGCCGCGCAGGCTAGCCGGGCGCACCGCATCTGAGCCGTCGGTGACCGATGAGAATGGAAAGCTATAACTTGGTGCGGCAAATTGCAGCGCCTTAGCCGTTTCCGTCATCCCCGTCGATTCGAGCTGCTCGGCGGTGATAATGTCCACCGGTGCCACACTATCTGTGGCGGTACGTAGCGCGATACGTGAACCTATGATCTCGATTTTTTCGAAGCTGGCTTGTTGATCTTCAGCTTGGACGCCAGGAACAATGAGTGCAGATGACACTGCTAATGCGGAAACAGCTAAGCGCATAAGGCCTCTTAATAATATGTATGTAAAACAATAATGAGAAGCGCGGGATATTATCACTGTAACAATTGTTACATTTAGAAGGATATGTACTAACTCATTGCAGACGGTTCTATTGGGCACTCGCAATAGTGTAGCTCAGGGGAGTTTTATCTCGCCTAGCGCCCCGAGTGAGCTGGATGACGTTTGCAGAATGGGTCTTTGTCGTTGGTGAGAAGGATCGCCCTTATCCAGGCCTGATGATAGGTTCGCGGCCAGCAGATAAGGTTAGATATGAGTGCACAAATAATAAAACGACGGCTGCTTGGGTTAAGCAGCCGTCGTGGGGGGACTCATCTTCAGGGGCAGATAGCCTGGCTGATTGTATTCAGCCTGGTTTATTCCACATTGTTTATTCAGGAGTGCAGCGAGTCACTGTCAGGGGCGCACTGCGATGCTCCTCGGTATCTGCGACAAAACACTCATCACCGCTTATCCAAAGCTGGACGATTTGCGGCAGCTCGAAACTGCGGCCCATTAACAGCTGATTGTTAGGATCCCTATGGGGGTGGCGCTCCAGTGCCAATCGACTGTTTTGGGTGAATGCATCGGCGGCAAGGGTCACCTTATCCATCTGTAACAGTTTGGCGATGGCGGCTTCCAGCTCAGCCAGACTCTCTGCACTCGGCTCGCTAATTATTGCTGGCACTGGGGCCTGCACAGGATCTGGCAAAGCAGCGTCTTGTGCCTGTAGTGAGCAGCCAAGGAGCGTTAACGGCATGACGCCGAGTATGATACGAATTAAGCGTTTCATCATAAATCCTACTTAGGCTGAGTCAGGATACGGTTATTGAGTAGGATATTTTGATTGCGGGTATCTTCCAGTATGTAACCCACATCGACAAACTGAGGTTTCGCCTGGGTTCGGGACGCTTTTGCCATCTGAGCCGGGCAGCTGTTGTTGTCTCGGTAGTAGAGCGCCGCGGCCAGCTGGCTCTCCTCTTTATCGCCTAAGGCATGGCTAAAGTCATCGGCTACGTCACAGCCAGGGACTTCGCTTTGCAGCGTAGGGTTGCTGCTGGGGACGAAACCGTCTGTATAGTCGCCGTAGCCCTTGTCGTTTACCCCCTTAAATTGAATGCTGAAGTAGGTGGTGCCACAGTTGGGGGTCGGGTAGAAACCATAGGGCTTACCACAGGTGGTGCCGCCAATCTGAATCACCTCGACATCTATGCCTCGTAGGCTGTTGATCAGCGATTCACTGGCGGAGCAGGTTCTGTCGGTGGTGAGCACAAACACCCGCGACAGGTTAAGGCTTGGCAGGCTCTTGCCACCAGCCAATAGCCCTGGGTTAAAGCCAAAGGTCTCGTCGTAGAAAGGCCTTGGTGTAAGGGTTTCCCCCGTGACAGGGTTTTTGGTGGGGTATTTGTCGTTGAAGCTGACGTTCTCGAAGATACGATCTTGCGTCGCCTGCTGGCCGGCAATCATATAGCCCAGTTGGCTGGCCATGGCCAATAGGCCACCGCCGTTATAGCGCAGATCCAGTACCAGATCGTCTACCCTGGCTGTGGCCAGGGTAGCGACGGCATCATAGAGGCCGCGCTCTGCCGTGGCGATATGAGCGTTAAACTGCATATAGCCTATGGTGCCCGTCGGTGTGGCGAGCACCTTAGTATTCTGCACTGGGGTAGAGACCACGGCTTGCGCGGTTAGCACCACGTCACGGGTCTGGCTGGCGCCGAGATCTTGGATGGTGAAGCGTGTCTCCTGGCCTTCGTCATCGGGGAACAGGCCCTTGTTGATAATGTCTATCGAGGCTGTGTCGCTGGCATCTTTCACGCTTACGCCGTCTACGCTGACGATGACTGCGCCGCGGGCGATATTGGCGCTGGTGGCCTGAGAGTTGGGCTCAGTGTAGGCGACGGTGACTTTCCTGTCTGTCTTGTCACTGCGCCGTTGTATATAGACACTCATCCCATAGCCAACCGAAACGCCCGATTGGTTGAGCTGTTCCCATTCGCTGGTGGGCATAGAGTAGTGAAACTTATCTTTGGGTTTGCCTGTGGCCGACAGGTTCTCGGTTTTCAGGTAATCGAAATATTCCAGGACCTGGTAAGGGGCCGGGTCCCTGTCGATGATCTCGCTGTACCAGAGGTAAGTGTCGTTACTCCATGAACGCAACCAAAGTTTTTCCCTGAGATCCGCATCGCATTGGTTGGCCAATTGCGAATAGGGGATGAATTCCCCCTCTACCCACTTCACTTCGCTAACCGTATTAGAGTTGCTGGAGCCGCCACAGCCAGTGAGTAATAGACCCGATGCGATCAGGCTTGTAAACAGGGCATTAGAGATTAGCTTCATAAATAATCCTTTATTATTAGACTCTTGTATTTTGGTATATAGCGATTGTTAATCGGCCTCAATTTGCAAACATAGGTGTAACAACCTATTGACCATCTTAGCTAAGAATTGACCACAGGTATAGCCTGTAGCAAACGAACTGGCTATCTTTGTTGGTTGTTTTTTAGACTGTTTGTAGTGGATTATACCTAGGACGCGCCCCTGTTCTGTGGCCGGGTGATGGGAATGGGTGATAACCCAGAGGAAATGTTCGAATCCACCGTGCAAAAGTATCATCTAAATGTCATTCCATCTTTGAATCCGCCAGGAAAATGGGGGAGAAACTGAGTTGCAATATCAATAGGCTATGATTAAATGAGCCTTGGTTAACAAGTTGAATCCATGATGAATAATTACCTGCTCGACCTTATCGCCGTGACCTGCTTCTTTAGCTGCTGGATAGGTTACGCTCGCTTCGCCCGCAAGAAGGCCAAGAACACTAACTGTATCGCCCGTTGCCTGCATCAGCATCGTATTCATTGGATGTATCAGCTGCTAGGCCGCGAGGTGAGGGTGGCGGAGGCGGCGCTGCTGGCCAACCTTGAGCGAAACATCACCTTCTTCGCCAGTACCACTATGCTGGTGCTGGCCGGGGTATTGACCCTGTTTGCCCAGGTCGAGCGGTTAGAGGCGGTGATCGCCTCTATCCCCATGACGGCGCCGCCGGTTCACATGCTGATCCAGTTCAAGCTTGGCATATTGACGCTGATCTTCGTGATGGCCTTCTTTCAGTTTACCTGGTCGATGCGCCAGTATGGTTTTCTCAATGTCATGGTGGGGGCGACCCCAGTCGATAAGAGCGGTCAAGATGCGCAACTAAAGGCCTATGCGCTGCAGATGGCGATAGTGCAGGACAGGGCGGCCCACGCCTATAACTATGGCCTGCGCTCCTACTATTTCTCGATGGCGGTGCTGGGCTGGTTCTTCCATCCGCTGCTGTTTATCGTTTCTAGCCTGGTGGTGGTCTATACCCTGTATCGCCGCGAGTTCAAGTCCAGAGCGGTGCAAGCGATCACTCAAGGGATGTTAATCTTCGATGAGCGTGAGCAGGCGAAAGGTGCCGAGCACTAAAGGCTGCTAGTGTAAGGGGAGCATGAGCACAAGGCGTCTATGGGTCAGTCCAGCGAGTTGTAACTTTTGGGTATCACTTGTTATCTGTTTGTTGCTCGTTGTTTTTATTAATGTTTTATTGCTTGGCTTTTATGAAGTTTTTATTGCACTTTTCCTAAACTATGGCGTATTGTTAGCGCCGCTAGGAGAGCGCCGGATATTTATTCTCATAAATATCATAAATTTACAATGGATTGTGTCTAACACCTTTCTATTTTTTGTCTTTTATTCTCCTAGCTTCATAAATATAAGGGAATACATTGATGAAAAAATCAGTAACAGCCGTTGCCATTATTCTTGGTCTTAGCAGCATGAGCGCCATCGCTGCCCAGGATAATGCCTTTCAACACGAAGCCGGTTTGAACTATAAGTCTAACTCTGAAGAGTTCGGCGATGGCATCTGGAAAGCCGACTACCGCTACTATGTGGCGCCAGTGGATCAGAAAAGCAGCCCATACGCCCTAAATGGCTTCCTGGCGCAAAGCTCTAACCTGGGGGCTTACTACAGTAACTTCGACGATGCCGACCGGGATTCTTACGGTATCGATGGTACTTATGTATTCGCCTCTAAGTGGTTTGTTGGCGTGAACTATAACAAGCACGACTATGCTAACTTTGACTTCGACACCTATGGCGCCGAAGTGGGTTACTACTTTAACGATTCTTCATCTGTTTCTGCCTTCTATGCCGATGGCGACGAGGGTGTTGAAGAGAGCTATGGTGTGAAGGTTCGCAGTTATATCGCGCTACAATCTACAGCCGGTGTGGATCTGCAGGCTAACTGGACTCACAGCGACAGCGACGACATGATCAACCTGGGCGCAGACTGGTATGTGAACAATGCTTGGTCAGTGGGTCTGGGTTACACCAACACCGACGATGATGACGCATTCGACGTGAGAACCGCTTACTGGCTGCGTATTTCTGACAACTTCTCGGCCAACTTCCAAGTGGCACGCGTGTTGGATTCAGATTTCGACGGCGTAAATATCGGTCTTGGTGTAGTCGGTCGTTTCTAAGATTTCTGCCGGACTAATGTCTGAAACTTAATTTCTTTTACTTAGCGCCTCTGACTTGAAATTGTGTCCTAAAGGTTAGAAGCATAGTGAGTATAAAAGGCCTGCTGGCGCCCTGGCTTGGCAGGCCTTCGTCTTATCCTGGTGACGATTAGTGAATGGCTAAGGCGCTCCGGGTTATTCTGTCTATCTTCTCTTAACTTTACCCCACATTTCTAACCGGCTTTATTCTTTGCCGTCTCATCTTTCGGCCGTCTAATCGCGTCGACAGCCCTATGGTCTTAAAACTCGGTGGAGTCGAAGGTGGCTTGTATTTTGAGTACCTCGGGGAGCGCCTCTTGGAGGGCGGCGACACAGTCGGCGTCCAGCTTACTGCCCGACAGACGTGCCAGCTCGGCAAAGGCATCGCTATTGGTCCAGGCGGCCTTGTAGGGGCGCTCACTGGTGAGGGCATCGAACACGTCCGCTACCGCCACTATTCTTGCCTCGATCGGCAGGGTCTCGCCGATGAGTCCCATTGGATAGCCCGAACCATCCATCGCTTCGTGGTGATAGAGCACGATATTACGCAGCATCTGGGTGTGATCCAGATTGCTCAGGCGGTAGTTACACAATAGTTTGTCGATGAGATCCCGGCCTGACTCGCAGTGTTTCTGCATTTCTGCGCGCTCGGCGTCCGTCAGAGAGCCTGGCTTAAACAAGATCTCGTCGGGCACTGTGATCTTACCGATATCGTGCAGGGGGGCAAACATGAAAATATGCTCGATAAAGTGATCGTTTAGTCCTTTCTCATCCGCTATCCGTTGGGCGATGAGACGGGAATAGTGGGCCATGCGGCTCAGGTGGCCGGCGGTTTCCGGGTCGCGAAAATGGGTGACATCTATGGCTGTCTTCATGGTCGAGGCTAGGGTGTTCAACTCGCTTAGCTCGTTGATCACCATCAGGGCCAGCAGGTTACCGATAAGGTCCAGGTGTTCCACGCAGCGCTTGTCGAATACCTGCTTTTCGTCGCCGTTGAAGAAGATAAAGCCCTGCAGGGTATTGCCTGAGAGCAGGGGCAGGGTATAGCTGCTGCGATAGCCCGCCTCATAGATCTTGATGGCGTGTTCGTGTCGGCTGTCTCTGTAGATGCCAAGGTCCTGGACGATTCTTGCCTCTCTGGAGCGGGCAATCTCCAACAGCGAGTTGCACCGGCTGAGATTAGCCTGATAGTGATTGAGAGGCGAGGGCTTACCGCTATAGATGAAGGTGCGCACTATGTCGGTGGTTTCGTCGAATAGGGCGACGGCGATACGGGTGATCTGCGGTAGCTTGGCCTGGGTGGTGGTATGAAGGTGTGCCAGCTTACTCATGATAGAGGAGTGTTGATTGAGCTCCGTAGAGGTGTAGTACATGTGCCCTCCCATGGCGTGGTGCCTGACTAAGCTAAGTTAGCTCATTGTCATTATAGTCAAGCTATTGGCAGAGATAGCATTATACCTATGGCTTATAGGAAAAAGGGCTTAAGGGAGTAAGGGGCATGATCCTTGTTAAGTTACCGAGCCAGTTGGCCCGGTAACTGGGGCCGTCAAATTAAATAGCCTTATCCAGGGCCTGAGAGACGTCCTGGATAATATCGTCGATATGCTCTATGCCGACCGAGATGCGGATCAGATCTTCTGATACCCCCGCCTTGGCCAGCTCCTCGCCGTTGAGCTGTCTGTGGGTGGTCGTCGCCGGATGACAGGCCAGGGATTTGGCATCGCCTATGTTGACCAGGCGCAGGATCATCTGCAGGGCATCGATAAAACGTCCGCCGGCCGCCTTGGCCGCCTCGCTATCTTCGGCCTTGATGCCGAAGCTGATGATGCCCGAGGCCTTGCTCGAGGTGATCTTCTCGCAGTTGTCGCGATAAGGGCTGTTGTCCAGCGCACCATAGTTGACCCAGCTGACCCTGGGATCTTGCTCGAGGAACTTGGCCAGCGCCAGGGCGTTGTCGCAGTGACGCTCCATACGTAGCGCCAAGGTCTCCAGCCCCTGTAGTAACAGGAAGGCACTCTGAGGCGCGAGGGCGGCGCCGGTATTGCGCAGCGGCACCACGCGGCAGCGACCGATGAAGGCCGCCGGACCGAAGGCCTGGGTATAGATCACCCCATGGTATGAGGGATCGGGCTCGTTGAGCAGGGCGAAACGTTCTGGTTGTGCCGCCCAGTCGAACTTGCCCGAATCGATGATCACTCCGCCTATGGTGGTGCCGTGGCCGCCGATATATTTAGTCAGCGAGTGAATCACGATATCGGCACCGTGGTCGAAGGGGCGACAGAGCACTGGGGTCGCGACCGTATTATCGACGATCAGCGGCACGCCGTGCCTGTGGGCTATCTCGGCCAGGCGGACGATGTCGACGATATTACCAGCCGGGTTGCCGATAGACTCACAAAACAGCGCCTTGGTCTTGTCATCGATATGAGCTTCCAGACCCTCGAAGTCGTCGAAGGCCGCCATGCGCACCTCTACGCCTTGTCTAGGCAGGGTGTGGGCAAACAGGTTATAGGTGCCGCCATAGAGCTGACTGGTGCTGACGATGTTATCGCCCACCTGTGTCAGTGCCTGAATGGCATAGGTGATGGCGGCCATGCCAGAGGCCAGTGCCAGGGCACCGATACCGCCTTCGATGGCGGCCAGGCGCTGCTCGAGCACATCTGTAGTGGGGTTCATGATGCGGGTATAGATGTTACCCGGCACCTTAAGATCAAACAGGTCGGCACCGTGTTGGGTGTCGTCGAAGGTATAAGAGGTGGTCTGATAAATAGGCACGGCCGCCGCCTTGGTGGTCGCTTCCGAGGTATATCCATGATGCAGGGCAAGAGATTCGAGTTTCATCTAATTCATCCTATCGCTTAACTGAAAACCTGTGATCGAAAAATGACCATATCATTTAGACTTCTAGATGTCTAAATCTTTTTAATATGGAGATGATTTGCTCGATGAAGGGGACTTGGCAGACGATTCGAGCCGATGAAGCACACTTTTTACCGCTGCTATACACTTAGCTCCCAAGGATTTGCAGAGGGCGAGAATGGCCGAGATGATGCCCTAAACATAAGATAATTTTTGCTCCAAATTGAATGCTTTAGCCTCGGCTAAATAAGGCGCATCCCCTTTACCTGTTTTATTGTTATAAAACTACATTGTTAACAGTTCTTAGGATTGACCAGCGATCATGATCACAATTCCTATCGAAAAACTGTAGCTAAGTTACAAGCTGGTGTCGGAATGTGACCTCAATATCGGAATCCCGGTTAACAAACTTTTACCATGAGGCATCCCAATTTAGTAACGGTTGATGTTTGCGATGGCAGGTTTTCCAGACAAGATTAAGACGATAAAGAAGGGCCTAGATGTGCCTATCGCCGGTGAGCCGAGGCAAGAGATAGATTGCTGCGCTCGTCCTGCAAAGGTGGCACTGCTGGGTGAAGAGTATGTTGGCCTCAAGCCTACCCTATTGGTGGAGGTTGGCGATCGGGTGAAGAAGGGCCAGCCCCTGTTTGAAGACAAGAAGGCGCCGGGTGTACGCTTTACCGCGCCGGCCAGTGGTGTGGTCGTCGAGATCAACCGCGGTGAGCGGCGTGTGCTGCAGTCTGTGGTGATCCAGGTAGAGGGCGATGAGCAAGTCACCTTTAAGGCCTATTCTGATCTGAGTCAGCTTAGCCGTGAAGCCGTGCAGCAGAATCTGGTTGAGAGTGGTCTGTGGACCGCGCTACGTACTCGCCCCTTCTCGCGTGTGCCTCTGCTCGATAGCGAGCCTGCCGACATCTTCGTCAACGCCATGGACACCAACCCCCTAGCGGCCGATCCCCGAGTGATTATTGCAGAGCAAACTCAGGCCTTCGCCGCGGGACTCGAGGTATTGAGCTACCTGACTTCTGGCAAGGTCCACCTGTGCCACGATGCCGGTGAGGCTCTGCCGGGTGCCGACCTTGCGCGTGTCGAGAGCCATCGTTTTGCCGGTGTGCATCCAGCAGGCTTGGTGGGCACTCATATTCACTTCATCGCGCCTGCCAGCCTGGAGCGCCCCGTGTGGCACCTTGGCTATCAGGATGTGATCGCTTACGGCAAGCTGTTCCTGACCGGTGAGCTCTACACAGATCGCGTGGTGGCCCTGGGTGGCCCGACGGCGCTCAATCCGAGATTGTTGCGCACTCAACTGGGCGCTCAGCTAAGTAATCTGGTTGAGGGCGAGATCAAGCCAGGCACCAACCGTGTGGTTTCAGGCTCTGTGCTGGCCGGCCATACAGCCGCTGACGTTCACGATTATCTGGGCCGCTTCCATCAGCAGATCTCTGTGTTGGCGGAAGATGCTAAACATCAGCTACTGCCATGGGTGCGCGGCGGCGCAGACAAGTTCTCTATCACCCGCGCGGTGACCTCTCGCTTCAAGGCGACTAAGCGCCTGTTCGATCTCACCACCCATGCCGGTGGCTCACACCGCGCCATGATGGCCTTTGGCCAGCTGGATCGCGTCATGCCGCTGGATATCTTACCCACGCTTTTGGTGCGCGATCTCGTGGTGCGTGACACAGATGAGGCTCAGGCCTTAGGGGCCTTAGAGCTGGATGAGGAAGATTTAGCCCTGTGTACTTTTGTCTGTCCCGGTAAGTATGACTTCGGGCAGGAACTGCGCATCTGCCTAGATATTATTGAGAGGGAAGGTTAATGAGTAAGCAAGACAATAAGCCAGATGTGCAAGAGAACTACTATGCCCATGGCTCGTCGATGCGCAGCTTCTTGCGCTCCCTGCTTTATGCCCATGGCCGCAGCACTAAAGGCAAGGTGCATGTGCGTGACGCGATTGATGTCAAACGTACCATGACCTTAGTGGGCCTTTGCCTGCTACCTGCCATATTGTTTGGTATTTATAACATAGGCTTACAAGCGCAGCAGGCATTGGCCGCTGGGCTGACGACACCAGAGAGTTGGCAGTTATGGGTGTTCAATGGCATTTCTGGAGGCCTCAGTGAGCAAACTGGGCTTTTAGGGCTATTTGCCTATGGCCTGAGCTTTTTCCTGCCCATCTATCTTACCGCGCTGGTGGTGAGCCTGTTTTGGGAAGTGGTGTTTGCCAAGGTGCGTCGTCAGGAGCTGCATGAAGGCTTCTTCGTCACCGCCTTGCTATTTACCTTGATTCTGCCGGTATCAACACCGCTATGGATAGTTGCCCTAGGCATCACCTTTGGTGTGATCATGGCCAAAGAGGTGTTTGGTGGCATGGGGTATAACTTCCTCAACCCTGCGCTGGCCGGTTATGCCTTTATCTACTTTGCCTACCCGACCGAGGTGGCGCAGATTGCCCAGTTTGTGGCGGTCGATGGCTTCTCTGGCGCGACTACGCTGCTCCAGACCGCGGCAGGCAAGATGAGCTTCGAGGGATACACCTGGTATCAGGCCTTTAGCGATCCGCTATGGTGGGATGCCTTCTTCGGCTTCACCGTCGGTTCTATCGCCGAAACCAGTACCCTGGCAATTCTAATCGGCGGGTTGTTCCTGCTGCTGACTCGCCTGGCCGACTGGCGCGTGGTGGCCGGTGTGATGGCCGGTATGGTGGCGACCGCCGTACTGTTCAACCTAATCGGTTCGGCCAAGAACGAGATGTTTGCCATGCCTTGGACCTGGCATCTGGTCAGTGGCGGCTTCGCCCTGGGGATGATGTTTATGGCAACCGATCCCGTGACTACCGCCTATACCCGCCAGGGTAAGTTTGCCTACGGCGCCCTGATCGGTTTCATGACGGTGCTGATTCGCGTACTGAACCTCAAGATGCCCGAGGGGATCATGCTGGCGATTCTGTTTGCCAACCTGTGGGCGCCCATCTTCGATTACCTGGTGGCACGCAGCAACATGAAGCGGAGGCTGAAGCGCAATGCCTTATAAGTCAGAACATATGCTAAGGATCCAGACCGCCAACCTCTGGTCATCGATTTTCGCATCCTTTTTGTTTCGCCGTTCCAGAGAGCGCGCCACTATGGAGAAGCAACGCTAATGGCATTTAAGAAAGATACCGTTGTGGGGACCATGATCTTCACACTCGTCCTCTGCCTCTCTTGTTCTTTTATGATCACGGGAACCGCCGAGGTACTCAAAGAACGTAAGTTGGTGAAGAAGCGCGACGAGCTTAAGCGCAATGTCCTGCTGGCCGCCGATATCGATATCAGTGGCGACAAAGATTTTCGTGCCATCTTCGAGCAGTCGGTGAGGCCTCTGCTGGTGGAGCTGGACAGCGGCGCCATTGATACCGAGGCGAACGTGTTGGATTTCGACGACCGCATGGCGGCCATCAATCCGCAGACCTCGAGCAAGCCTAAGAAAGATATCGCCAAAATCAAGACCCGTGCCAACCAGGCTCGCGTGTTCAAGGTGTTTGATGACAAGGGCGAGCTGCACGCCGTAGTGCTGCCTATCTACGGCAAGGGGCTCTGGTCGATCATCTATGGTTATGTGGCGCTCAAGCCAGACCTGAACACCATAGAAAACGTGGTCTTCTACGAGCATGGTGAGACACCTGGCATCGGTGACTTCCTCGACGATACGGCCTGGACCGACAAGCTTAAGGGCAAGCAGCTGTTTGACGAGAAGGGCAAGGTCTCCTTCAAGGTGGTCAAGGGCGGTGCTAAGGCCGGCGATCTCCATGGTGTCGATGCCGTGAGCGGCGCGACCATGACGGGACGCGGCGTACAGCGTGCCATGCAGTTCTGGTTCGGGGTCGAAGGTTATCAGACCTTCCTTCACAAGCTAAAAGCGTCGGAGGTTTAAGATGAGTAAGAGTATGACGGCGACCCGGGACATTCTAACCGGCCCGATTTTCGCCAATAACCCCGTGGCCATGCAGGTGCTTGGGGTCTGTTCGGCGCTGGCGGTCAGTAACTCGATGCAGACCGCATTGGTGATGACCCTGGCGGTGACCTTTGTGTTGGTGTTTTCCAATTTGATCATCTCCAGCATTCGTAACTTTATTCCTAACAGCGTGCGCATCATCGCTCAGATGACGGTGATCGCCTCCCTGGTGATCATAGTCGACATGGTGCTGCAGGATGTGGCCTATGAGCTGTCACGTCAGCTGTCGGTATTCGTGGGCTTGATCATCACCAACTGTATCATCATGGGCCGCGCCGAAGCCTTCGCCATGAAGATGCCGCCCCATCTGGCAGTGGTAGATGCCATGGGCAATGCCATGGGCTATGGCGTTATCCTGCTCAGCGTCGCCTTCGTGCGAGAGCTGCTGGGTGCCGGCACCCTGTTTGGTCACGAGATCTTAAAGACGGTGGAGAACGACGGCTGGTATCTGGCCAACGAGATGTTTAAGTTGCCGCCGAGTGCATTCTTCCTGATTGGCTTACTGATCTGGGCCATCAATGTTATCCAGCGTAAGCGAGGTTAAGGCTATGGAACACTATATCAATCTCTTTGTTCAAGCCGTCTTTATCGACAACATGGCGCTCTCCTTCTTCATGGGCATGTGTACCTTCCTGGCCGTGTCGAAGAAGGTGTCGACCTCCTTCGGTCTGGGTATTGCCGTGATTGTGGTGATGACTCTGGCGGTGCCGCTAAACCAGATGATCTACTCCAAGGTGCTGGCCCCCGGTGCACTGGCCTGGGCGGGGTATCCCGAGCTGGACCTGAGCTATCTCAAGCTTATTACCTTCATCGGTGTGATCGCCGCCCTGGTGCAGATCCTGGAGATGTTTCTGGATAAGTATATTCCCAGCCTATATGACAGCCTGGGGATCTTCCTGCCGTTGCTAACGGTTAACTGCGCTATCTTCGCCGGGGTGATCTTTATGGCGAACCGCGACTACACCCTGGGTGAGTCTGTGGTGTTTGCCACCGGCTCCGGCTTTGGCTGGGCGATGGCCATCGTATTGCTGGCGGGACTGCGTGAGCGGATGAAGTTTCACGCCATTCCTGCCGGGCTGCAAGGGGTGGGCATCACCTTTATTACCACGGGCCTGATGGCATTGGGCTTTATGTCTTTCTCCGGCATCTCGCTGTAAGTGGCGTGCTAGTGTCTGCGCATTAAGAAAAGGGTTATTAGATGGAAATGGCAATAGGCATAGGCATGTTCACCATAGTGGTGTGTGTGCTGGTGATGGTGATTTTAGTCGCCAAGAGTAAGCTGGTGATCAACGGTGACGTGAGCATCCGTATCAACGACGACGATGAGAAGAGTATTACCACGGCGGCGGGCGATAAGCTGCTGGGCGCCCTGGCGGGCAAGGATATCTTTATTCCCTCGGCCTGTGGCGGCGGTGGTACCTGCGGTCAGTGCAGGGTAAAGGTCAAGTCGGGTGGCGGCGATATCCTGCCCACCGAGCGCGACCATATCAATAAGAAAGAGGCCAAAGAGGGCTGTCGTCTGGCCTGTCAGGTGGCGGTGAAGACAGACATGGAACTTGAGCTGGAAGAGGAGATCTTCGGCGTCAAGAAGTGGCAGTGTGAGGTGATCTCCAACGATAACCAGGCCACCTTCATCAAGGAGCTGCTGCTCAAGCTGCCCGAAGGGGAAGATGTTAAGTTCAAGGCGGGTGGTTACATTCAGATCGAGGCGCCTGCTCACGAGGTCAAATACAGCGATTTCGATATTCCGGCAGAGTACCGTGATGACTGGGAAAAATATGGCCTGTTCGATCTCGTCTCAACCGTAAATGAAGATGTGCTGCGCGCCTACTCTATGGCCAACTACCCGGATGAGAAAGGGGTGATCATGCTAAACGTGCGTATCGCCACACCGCCATCAGAGGGGCTGCCACCGGGTAAGATGTCCTCCTACATCTTTAACCTCAAGGCGGGTGATAAGGTGACTATCTCAGGGCCTTTCGGTGAGTTCTTCGTTAAGGAGACGGATGCCGAGATGGTGTTTATCGGTGGTGGTGCAGGCATGGCGCCCATGCGCTCCCATATCTTTAACCAGCTAAAGGGTGAGCAGACTAAGCGCAAGATGACCTTCTGGTACGGTGCCCGTTCACGCCGTGAGATCTTCTATCAGGAGGAGTTCGACGCGCTGGCGGCGGAAAATGACAACTTCGAGTGGCACGTGGCCCTGTCGGATCCGCTTCCCGAGGATAGCTGGGACGGCTACACGGGCTTCATCCATAACGTCCTCTATGAGAACTACCTGAAGAATCACAAGGCGCCGGAAGATTGTGAGTTCTACATGTGTGGCCCTCCAATCATGAACTCCTCGGTGATTAATATGCTGGAAAGCCTAGGGGTTGAGCAGGAGAACATACTGCTGGATGACTTCGGCGATTAATCCCGAGTCTTTCTAAGACAAAAACGCAGCCAATGGCTGCGTTTTTTATGTCGAGGTAGGACGGGTCGCTATTTGATCTGTGTCATAGTGGTCTGTGAGGCATAGCTTTATATTGTTTTGTTATCTAAAGGTTAACGAAGTAATGATATGAGCGATAAGCCAGAGAGCTGCGAGAGCAGGGCACCCAAGAGCACCTATACCATCTCCGCGCGGGGCAAGGCGGATCATCAGTCGGTGATTAAGTTTCTTAAACAACACTTTGCCGCGGTGCCCCTTGCCCAGGTAGAGAGTGTATTTGGTTTCGTCGAGCCATCGACCCTATACGGCGGGCGTTTTTATCTGATGCGCCAGTTGTCTGAGCGGGATACGGGTCTGCTGGCAAACCATGGCATAGGGCTTAGAATTCCCTTTACCAATCACTTCGCCACCAAGGAAGAGTTTGACGCCAATCGCCCCTTGCTTGCCAAATATCATCACAAACGCAACTCGATTATCTGTACCAACGACGACCTGGCCTATTGGATCAAGCAGGAGTACCCTGACTATGACATAGAAGCGAGTGTGATTAAAAACTTGCTTAAGCCAGAGCAGATCGAGGAAGCTTTTGACCTGTACGATACCTTAGTACTGCCTATGGTGCTCAATGATGATGAGGCCTTCTTGGCGGCCTTGGCGCAGAAAGATCGCATTCGTTTGTTTGCCAATGCAGGTTGCGCCTACACCTGCCCGGCGCGCATCTGTTACAAGTCTATCTCTAAGTTTAATAAGGGGCTGGGGGGCGAGTTTAAATGTTCCCAAGATCTTAAGGCCCGTGAGATGCAAGGGATGATAGACTTCGATCTGCAAAGGCTGAGAAACCTGGGTTTTCATAAGTTTAAACTGCTAAGGGCCAGGGCTGGCGACCTGACGGGGTACTAGGGCCGATTCGATGGCGGTTGGCTATAACGACTTAGCTTGCTGTTAGGGGTTAGCTTGCAGTTAGGGTTTAGCTAGCCGTCCCGGTCAATTTATTAACCCATTAACCCTATTTTTGGGGACTCGTGGCGCTTTTTGGGGAGGGCGCTAAAAGCGACAGTGTTTGAGGGATAAAAGATTCGTTCAATGCTGTTTTCTAAATCAAAACAGATGGATAAATTTATAACTGGTAAAGGCTAACGCCTTGTTAGCCTGCTATATCTCATCAATATATCCCTTTGCTTATTCAAGCAATTTTTAGTTTTTTATCTTTGTGATAAGCAGCGAACTAAGCGTCGTTAGCGAGTGCCATCAGTGTGATTTACATTTTACAAAATATTCACATTTTGGTTTACTCCTATTTTTATTTGGGTATATTGTATACAGAATATTTTATCTCAATAGGTAATGTTGTTATTCAATCAGAGGGAAACGAATACGCCAGGGAAAGGTGATTTACCCACACACACTAACAATAAGAGTGACGAATAACATGACCAACAAATTGACCCTATCTATCCTGGCCGCCCTGTTAACCACCAGTACTGGCGTTAGCGCCAAGCAGCCGGAATTTGCCGCCGACCATTGTAAGGCGGGGGAGATCAACGCTCAGCATTATCGTAATTTCCCGGCCGCAGAGGCTGAGGCCAAGGCCCGCCATGCCAAGTTGTTTGAGCGTAAGCGCGCCATGGCTAAACCGGGAGACGACAGCGCTTCGACGGGAGATACCCCCTCGGCGCTGGCATTGTCGGCAACCCCAAGCTATGTGATCCCTGTGGTTTTCCATGTCTACGGCAGCCAGTTTAACGGCAAGACGGTAACCGATGCGGTGATCATCGACGCGCTGAATAAGACCAACGAGGACTTTCAGGGGCGCACCGCAGATTTTGCCGACATAGATGCCGAGTTTCAGGGAGTTAAGCAGGCGCTTAATATCGAATTTCGCCTAGCCAGTATCGATCCCGATGGCAATCCCACTTCGGGTATCGTCTATCATCCGGCGTCGTCAGGGGCGGGCAACTATTCCAGCTCGGATGTGAAGCGGGATCATTGGGATAACTACAAGTATATGAATGTCTACATTCAGAACGATCTCTATGCCGATGGGGTTACCAATAACTCAGGGGTGGCCTGGTATCCAGATACCACAATGTCAGACGAGGGGCTGGCACGTGTGACCTATAACGGCGCCTACCTTGGCAGCAACACCGACGAGAACTTCCGCTCTGTGTTGACCCATGAGTTTGGCCACTTTCTGGATCTGATCCACACCTTCGAAGGCGGCTGTAAGCGAGGCTTCGAGCGTCGCTGCGATACCACGGGCGATGAGAACTGCGACACGCCGCAGCAAAACAGCTGGCAGATGAACCCGGGTGATGGTGGCATAGTCAACTGCATGGGCCAGACCATTAACTGGCAGAACTTTATGGCCTACTCAGATCAATATGCCAACTTCACCCAAGATCAGGTGGCACGTATGGTCAATGGTCTCGACAGTCAGTCCCGCGTGACCCTCTGGTCGGCGCAAAACCTGGCCGCGACGGGGGTGGCCAACTAAGACAGAAAACCATGAGAAACGATAAAAACGCAGCCTAGGCTGCGTTTTTTGTTTCCTGGAGGTGAAGAGCTGGCAAATAACTAGACAAATACCGGGGCATCGTATTCGTAGCCCTCGTCGGTATAGGCGGTTACTATGGCATCGTCCACCAGGCCCGCAGGGGAGCTCACCTGAGTCTCGAAGAAGTGTTTGATCTGCTGGCGACGACCGTGAGCCGCCCAGCTTTCACCATCGGCCCAGATCTCGTTGAACACGATAGGATATTCGGTGCGGCTGGCACTCGGGTGGTCTATCTGGCGGGTGAGAATGTACTGAATACAACCTTGCTCCCGCAGGGAGTCGGGTTCCAGTGCCTTGAGTACCTCGAAGAGTTCGGCGGCTTTTCCTGCCTTGGGACGAAACTGGGCTATAACAAAAACGCGTGTTGACATCTGTTGCTCTCCGATAATTAAAAAATAAATGAAATCATGAGTGATCTCTGAGTCTAGCCTAAAAATGGGTTTGGCAAGAAGGAGACGTTTTACTGATATGGCTAGTAGGACACTGTCTAATTCGGCAATGGTTATTCAGCGTCGCAAGGGAGTGTTATCATCTGGGCCTAACGGAGCGCCGAGGAAGTACAGTGACACAGAGATTATCTAAAGATGCCCTTACTGGTTTTGGCGAGTGTCTTGCTCAGCTTGGACTGGCGGCGGATGAATGCACCGAGGCGCTCGGTCAGGCCAAGTGCGTTGCCGCGCCAAGGGGGGAGATACTGCTGCATCAGGGAGCTTGCCAGGCGCATGGCTATTTCATCGTCGACGGTATATTGGGCGCTCAGCATTATGGCGATTGTGGCGGCCTGTTTTCGAAGGAGTTTTATTTCGAAGGGGAGCTCTGCCTGCTCTATCATAGCCTGCTGACGGCAGATGCGGCGCCCTATCAGCTAGAGGCCGTGACCGATGTGACCTTAGTGCGCTTCCCCCTCACGCTACTCAAACAGGCGAGCTGGCAAGGCGTGCTGATTGCCTTGCTGAGTCAACAGCTGCTGTACAAGGAGGAGAAGGAGGCCTTCCTGCTACTCAAACGGCCCGAGGAGCGATATATCTATCTGGTTAACCACAGGCCCATGTGGGTCGAGCGACTGAGTAACGTACAACTCGCCCGCTATATCGGCATCACGCCCGTGAGTCTGTCGCGGCTCAAGGCCAGACTGGCATGAGCTTAGCGAGGTAAAGGCTGTAAGATCGCCCCGGCTTATCTTAAGTTAATGCGTCGCATCGACAACCTGTTACATACTGCCGACATCTTTTGCACGTTGAAGTCTTAGGTGGTGTATGTCGGTATTTCTTCTGTCCCAATGTCTGATCGCGATAGCCATAGTGACAGACATTCTCTCTTTTCAATTCAAGCAGAAGCGTCACATAGTGCTCTGTCTCGCGCTGTCTGGGGTCTTGATTAGCATTCACTTTGCCTTGCTGCTCCAGTGGACGGCAGCCGGGCTCATGTTGGTCGCCGCGATTCGCTACCTGGTGACCGTATTTTCTCACTCACGACGCCTGCTCTGGCTGTTCCTGGGGATAAATAGCCTGATCGCCATGTTTACCTATGCCGGCCCCTTGAGCCTGATTAGCTTTGTCGGCAGCTGCACCCAGACCATAGCCGCCTTCTGTCCGAGGGACCAGCAGTTGAGGCAGCTGATGATAGTGGGGACAAGTATCTGGCTGCTTAACAATTATCTGGTGGGATCGCCGACGGCTGTACTGATGGAGCTGCTGTTTATCGGCAGCAATCTGGTGGGCTACTATCGTTTCTATGGCTTGCCTTGGCGTCCTAGGCTCGCAGATTAAGGCTGGTAGATTTAGGTGAAAAGGGAGCGGGTTCCGAGTATTGCTGAACTGATTCGAGAAAAGTGGCGGCGGTGATTGCCACCGCCCCAACGCTTGCTCTTTCGTAGGCAAGCTCTCCCAACTTAACAGCTCCCTACTTGGCGACTTACCGCTTAGTTATCCCGCTGCTTAGTTCGGCCCTGCTGGCTGTGGGATGAGGCGCCGCGGCCGTTATTGGCATGGTGACTCCTCGCCCGCTGAGGGCTCTTTACATCGCGCTGATGGCTTTTTATATCGCGCTGATGGCTCCTCTCTCTTTGATAACTCTTCGGCTGATGGCTCTTTATATCGCGCTGATGGCTCTTTGCTTTACTCCAGTCTTTAGTTCGGTTATTGGCTTTGGTGCTCGATGAGCGGTTAGCCTGGTCATTGAGGCTGAGCCTGTCGCGCTTCTCATAATATTTGGTTGGCGCCTTATGCGCGTTTTGACGACGGTCATGCTGGCCACGCGCGTCGCTCAGCTTGTGGCTGAATTTCTGCTCGCGGCGTTTCTGGATCTGCGCCGCGTTGTAGTGCTTAGCATGGCTAGGCTTGGCCTGCTTTGAATTGGAATAGCGATTCACGCTGCTGTTGTGTTTTACGTCATAACGGTTATGGCGGTACTTGCCGTAGCGAGCCTTAACCTTAGGCGAGCGATATGCGACTCCGTGTCTATGCACCGGCTTATGGTGCCAACGCTGTGCGCCATTGCTGGTTACGATTCGGCTATGAGGACGGTAGCGATTCGTATGATGGTGATGGGTCACCACAATGTGGCGCCGATGCCAGCTAAAGGCACTGAAGAAATAGTTAAAGCTGATATGTATGCCGCTATTGAAATAGAAGTGTCCCGAAATATGCCCCGGATAATAACGGGTGTAACGAGGTGGATAGGCCCAATACACTGGCGGATAGTTGTACCAGTGCCAATGGCCGTAGACCACACGGGTGTCATAGTAAGGCACATAGATCACCTCACGCTGTACAGGCTCGATAACGATCTGACGATTGACCTTAGTCACCCTCATATTCTCCATATCGTCGAAGGCGTTGGCGCGCTCGGCCTGCTGTCTAAGGCGCTGAATGCTGTCCAGTACCTGGCCCTCGTTTTGTAGGAAGGCATCGCCCAGCTTCTGGGTCCACTCGAGGTCATCACTCAGGCGTTGCAGCAGATCGGGGAAGGCGACCAAGGCGGTGACGCTGGGATCCCAGTCCTGCTTCTCAGCGCGGTTAACCGCCTCGGCGCTCTCAAGGGACTTATGTTTGTTGCGCCAGCGATTGGCCTGTACCACTTCCAGTGGATAGGTGGAGGCGATCAAGATGTGGGTGAGTAGGCTGTCGGGATACAGGGCAATGGGGGCCAGCATCTGCGCCAACTCGGCGTCGCTAAATTGGATCTCTTGAACAGCGTCTTCTGCCCGCGACACTGAAGGGGTAAGCAGTGACTGTGAAAGGGCAATGAGCAGGAGCAAAGTCCATTGTCTGATGCTTTTCATAACGTCTCCTAGGCTTATCTGTCATTGGATTTACTCAGATAATAAAAGGCCCAAGATGAACATTAGCTGAAAGCTAAAAATAGAGGGGCAAATAAGTGCTGAATCGAGCTGAAATCGCTGTTGGTACTGGCTCTTGCTCAAGCTCTGGCTATTGGGCGAACTGCTGGGGGAAGCTCAAGATGAACTTGGCGCCGCCAAGCGTCTCCGAGCTGTCTATGGTGAGCTCTCCCTGATAGCTCTGTACTAAGTCGCAGACTATGGCGAGCCCTATACCATGCCCCTTCTCGTAGGTATCGGCGCGTCGCCCGCGCTCGAGTATGGTCTGACGTTGCTCAGGGCTAACGCCGGCGCCGTCATCTTCGACCCAGATGATGAGTTTGCCCTGCTCGGATGTGATGCTCAGTGTGACCCTGCTGCGGGCAGCCTTGCAGGCATTATCCAGCAGGTTACCCAGCATCTCGGTGAGATCGCTCTGATCGCCGTAGAAGATCTGAGTATCTTCCGGGGCCTTGCCGTAGCTGAGGGCTACCCCGGGATGGATCTTGACCAGGGTACGCAGCAGCTTGTCGGAGACCTGGCTGACCTTGATCCCCAGGTGCCATGCGTTGCCGGCGGCGCTCTGGGCCCGCTTTAGCTGGTGGCCTATGGTGCGATTGATCTGTCCGATCTGCTCGAGTGAGGTGGGGCTGAGATCTTTCTGGCTCTGAATCACCGCCAGCGGCGTCTTGAGGCTGTGGGCCAAGTCAGAGAGGGCATTACGATAGCGGCTGCGTTGGCGTTGCTCAGTGCTGAGCAGGGTGTTGAGCTGTGTGGCCACCGCCTGCAGTTCATTGGGGTAGTGGCCGCTGAGTTGCTCCGCCTCGCCCCGTTGCACCTGTTGTAGCTCTTCTCTGAAGCGTGCCAGAGGTTTTAATGTCCAGACCAGCCAGGCAAACTGAATCGCCAGCAGTAGCAGCATCAGTACGAACAGCCAGCTCCAAAGATGCTGGCTAAAGGCCGAGAGTTGCTGGGCCACGCCGTCGAGATCTTTGATGATGTGGACGGTGACCGGCGCGCTCTGGCGCTGGGCCTCGCCGGGGGCGAAGCGTACGCTGAAGCTGTAGATGAGATGGGGCCGTTGCTCTAGCATCAGCTCGCCAAATTCGCTGCGTCCTACCTTTGGGTGTGGCAGGGGCGCTGTGAGCTTCATCCCTAGAAAGGAGTTTGACGACCAGAGGGGCTCAAAGTTGGCTGGGTTATTGTCCTGACGGACACTATCAGTTTGGTTATTGTCCTGACGGACAATAATGGCATAGAGGCCCGAGCCTATGACATTGAACTGATTTTCCAGTAGGGCCTCTGGCATATAGAGCCTACCCTCTTCCATCTCAGCCACTGCCAAAACCGAATAGAGATAGGCACTTAGCTGCTCTCTGACGTTAGTCATCACCTGTTGTTTAAAGGCGTTATTAAGCGCGACACCTATGGTGGGAAGGAGCAGCAGTATCAGCAGCAGGGCGCTGAGGATCAGGCGAACCCTGAGGGAGTTGAGTTTGCCCTGTGGGGCGCGCAGGCTGCTCATCAAGTGACCTCGAAAGCTTAACTGTTATCCAGTGGCTTGAGGCGGTAGCCCTGGCCACGCAATGTCTCGATGAGACCATACTGACCTTCGGGGTCGAGCTTCTTACGCAGACGGCGGATGAAGACCTCTATGACGTTGGAATCTAGGTCGAAATCCTGATCATAGATGTGTTCGATCAATATGCTCTTGGACTTCACCTCGCCGATATGCAGCATGAAATACTCGAACAGCTTGTACTCAGAGCCGCTTAGGCTGACATCCTGGTCGCCAAACTTGATCTCATGGCTGCTGGTGTTGAGAGAGTAGGGCCCGTTTTGTATCACTGGGCTGGATTTACCCGCCGCGCGGCGGATCAGCGCCTTGAGCCTGGCCACCAGCTCTTCGGGATGAAATGGCTTGGTCAGATAGTCATCGGCGCCGGCATCCAGGCCTTCGACCTTGTCCTGCCAGTTGTCGCGGGCGGTCAGGATCAGTATGGGATAGTCTATCCCTTCCTCTCTGAGCCTGGCGATAAGCGCGATACCATCCAGCTTAGGTAGGCCCACATCGATAATGGCGGCGTCGTAGGGATACTCTTGTCCCTGAAACAGGCCCTCTTCGCCATCGCTGGCGATATCTAAGGTGTAGTTGGCATCGAGTAGGTGTTGTCTCAGGTTTTCCTGCAGGGCTAAATCGTCTTCAACCAGTAATAATCGCATCGGCGTGTCCTTTCTTAGGCTGGGTTATCGTTTGCTCATCTGTCCCGTGACGGCATCTATTGCGACATAGAAGACAACGCCATCTTTACTGAGCAACTTGGCGCGGTAGCCTGGGTTGCCATTGACCCGCGCTGCTTGCACACTCAATACCTTGGCATTAAAGCGTCCCTTGACCATCTGGGCGGCCTGCTGACGATTTTTAACACGCAGATTTTGATGAGTATTTTTCTGAGCCGCCATCAAGATGCTGCTACTGGCCGCCGATATTCCATAGCCTGCACTGTTTCCTTTTAGGGGAAACAGGAGTGACGCTATGGCGATCAATATTAGGGCTGGTTTCATCAAAATCACCTGTGTTGAATTCTTCGGACAGTGTAAAAGATCCTATAAAAATAAGAAACATATGCCGCGAATCTCCATGCTCACCAGAGTAAAGAGGCAAGTGTGCTTTTTCATTGTTATCTTGTGCAGATGAACAAGAGCTGAATGTTCAATTTTACGCCATCTTATTGAATAGGCTGATTTTTAATGTTCAGCTTATGTTCATTTTCGATCGCTTCTAATGGTCTTAAGCAAGACGCAGCCCGTTTTATGGAGATTGATTATGAACAGACTCACGATGAAAACTAGCCAGCATCTGGTAACTAAGATGCCCTCAACTGAGATGTCTTCAACTAAGACCCCCTCTGCTCTGGGCAAGCTGTATAGCGCCATCAAGGCTACTGCCTTACTGACCATGCTGAGCAGCGGCTCAGCCCTGGCCGCCGACAATCTTGGTGAGAATACAGCTTTAGTCGGCTCGGCATCGACCAGCGTAGTGCAGGATGAACAGACCCTGGCCCAAGGTTTTAGCCATGCCGGGCAGAGTATGACCGGCTCGCAGCAGGCGAGCGCCGAGCTGCTCAAACAGCTGGAGGTGAAACTTGCCCCGCGCAAGACACGTGAGCAGGTGATTGCCGAGCGCCAGGCGCTGACACTCAGCGCAGAGCAAGGCTCAGAGATTGGCACTAAGACGCTCAAATCCTCCGCTCAGCGTCTCGAGGCGGGGATCTACCATGAATTTGCTATCTATGAGGCCAGCAGCCGCTTATTCGAAGATGTCGATTATGATGGTTTCTATCGCACCTTCAGCGTGACCTTCGATGCCGATGTCCACAGTTATTACCTGGGTGAGCATGCCGATGTCTATGCCGATCTCTATTTGAGTCGTAATGGCGGCCCCTGGGAGCTGTATCACACCACAGATGTGTTCACCATAGTGGACGATGCCAGCGACGATGATTTTGAGGTGCTCACTACCTTGCATACTGGCTATCCGACGGACCATTACGATGTGCTGATCGACCTGTATGAGGTGGGCTACAGTGATATCGTCGCCACCATCAGCAGCGATGATCTGGATGATCTCTATGCCCTGCCGCTGGAGAGTGCCGATCGCGACCAATATGTGGTCGAAGAGGTGGTCACCGAAGTCGAGGTGAGTGGTGGAAGCCTCTCTGTGGGCTGGCTGTTCGGGCTACTGGGGTTGGGCTGGTTGAGCCTTATCAGACGCCGCCAGCAGGGTTAACAAAGTTATCGAGATCTTCCTTCGTCGCAAGGTTAATTAACCATAAAAAAATTAAGGTTAAGTTGCCTTGCCATGAAGCATATTTCACAAAATTTTTCCCTCAAGGGGCGTATATTAACAGCCACTGGGTAAACGTCTGAAATGGGGGAGACGATGTCACACGAGGCGATTAATCAACAAGACGCTAACCACTTGGCGGCTAGTCAAGGGGCCGTCAGTCAAAGAGGCGTCAGTCAAGAGGTTAAGGTTTACAAGGTATGGGACAGGCCCACTCGGCTATTTCACTGGATAAACCTTGGTTTAGTCATGGTACTGATCTTTATCGGCATGGTGATGTTATTTAAGGGTGATATCGGCATCAGTGGGCTGGAAGCCAAGATAGGCCTGAAGAAACTGCATGTCTGGGTCGGTTACTTGTTTGCCATTAACCTGAGTATCAGGCTGATCTGGGGAGTTATCGGCAGTCATAGCGCCCGCCTGAGTCAGTTTCTCCCGGATCTCAAGGGGCTGTCTCGTTACAAGGCCAAGCTGGCCAAGGGTGGCTCGCCTCAGTATCTGCATCATAATCCCATGGGACGTCTGGCCATCTTTGCCATGATGCTATTGTTGGTGACCATCATGTTGACCGGCCTGGTGCGCGCCGGAACCGATATCTACTACCCGCCATTTGGCGGTGCAGTCAGTGATTACATCGCCCAGCCCGGCGTCGAGGGTGCCAGCATCAAGCCCTATGATGATACCGGCGTCGATGGGAAGAAAGTGGCGATATTGAAACCCTATAAGTCGCTGGCTGGCAAGGTGCACCTGTATAGCGTCTATCTGTTGATCTTGATGATAGTGCTACATATTGCCGGGGTGATAGTGGCCGAAATCAAACATCAACCTGGCTTAGTGTCGGCGATGATATCGGGCAATAAGCCCCTTACCGGGCCCGCCGAGGATGAATAGCCTGTAAAGATTTGACCTATAGAGCAAGCCTGAATAGTCGGGCTACAGAATCTTTAGGCCTGGCAATTCCAGAGAAAATGCAGCCTTGGCTGCATTTTTTTGGGTCTGATTTCTCCCGCATGGGTGCAGGGAGTCTTTGGTTTGAGCTTAATGAAAGTAACAATTAAAGACTTAATTTTATGCGATTTTTACCTTAGTATGTTGGTCACTTGTAAATACTTTGTTTCTGGGGGAAAGCATGAAGCGCGCATCTTTGTTGGCACTGTCTCTGGCAAGCCTAATCGCATCGGGATCTGCGATGGCGGCCGCCGACTTCGAGGGGTTTTATCTAGGAGGTTTGGCGGGGTATTCTCAGCTTGAGGCAGGAGAGTTTGACGAGTCGGCCGTCAGTTATGGCCTCTATGGTGGTTACTATTTCAGTAAGAATTTCGCCGTCGAGAGTACCTATGTTCGCACCGACAACTTTGTTGACGTAGGGGATGTGAAGGCCAATCAATTGTCTGTCGCGGCCAAGTTTCACCATTATTTTAATGACACATACTCTATGTTTATCAAGGCGGGCTTGGCGGCTACCAAGATTGAGGCCGACCTAGACTATGACGGCAACGGCTGGTTGTGGGGCACGGGCTTTAATATGGCGCTCGATAACGGTATCAATGTGCGTATCGCCTATGAGATGCTATACACAGACCTAGATGCCACAGGGCTCGAGCAGGAGATAGAAAGCGACTGGGGCAATGTCTACCTCGGGGTTCATTATCAGTTTTAAAAGACCCGTCTGATTAGCTCAATAAAAACGCAGC
This sequence comes from Shewanella insulae, assembly GCF_009831655.1. GTDB lineage: Bacteria > Pseudomonadota > Gammaproteobacteria > Enterobacterales > Shewanellaceae > Shewanella > Shewanella insulae. The sequence continues at coordinate 37,940 of NZ_WRPA01000004.1, forward strand.
CATGGCTGCGTTTTTTTGTGGGTGAAGGCTTGGGTTATTTACCCGGCAGGTATTTGAACCTCGCCATCTGCTCGCCATGATGCTCGATAATTTTCGCCACCTGTTCGTCGCTCAGTACCTGACGCCACTGATTCTTGCTGCCTTGGCGGAAGAAAGACTTGGCATTCTCATGTTTCTCAACAAAGCCGCGTTTGGTTTCCTGAGCCTTAAGCTGAGCGAAGGAGGAGTGCTTGATGGCGTTCTTGAGTCGGTTGGGGTCTTTCTTCAGGCCGAGAAAAGATTCTATTTTACGAAACACCTTCTTGGGATTATCTAAGATATCTTCGTAGCGCAGGATCAACTTGGCTTCTTCTGGGTCTTGGGTCCAACTGGCGACATGCATAGACCAGGAGGTGATCACCTGGGGCACGTTATCGGACTCGTTGGGGGTACCTGTCATATCTTCGGCCATGTAGGAGATAGTTTCATCTATGCTGTAACCGAAATAGTTGGCCATAGAGACGGTGACATCTAAGGGATTTCGTACTATGTAGATGGAGCCCGAGGTCACCGAGGAGTTATGCAGTGGATACTCTTTATAGGTGCCCAAGTAATTGTGGGTCTTTACGAAGGTGGTGCCGTGAGCCTGCATGGCGATATCGGCCTGTACTACAGGTCTGAGGGCGCAGATCTCCTCAAGGCTGAGATCTGTCGTCTTACGACCATCTTGCAGGTGCGCTTGAAAGCGGTGCGCTGCCGACTCGGCGGTCGAGATCTTGTGCATCGTGTTGATGTCGATCCCCTGCTCGGCGTTCTGGATATAGTTTTCAAGGAAGGCGCGAACCCAGGTGTTGCCCGATTTGGGATAGGAGGCGACCCAAAGAATATTCCCCATCAAAAAGTCCTTTCATTATTCTTGTGACTAGTTGGACGTATATGTGTCCGGGTACAGGCATATGAAACTACCGATTTGCAGGACAAATGGCAAGGTGAAGGCGGCTCTCTCGTTAAGCATCTGGTGTTGATTGAAAAACAGTCATCTTGAGTGTCTTGTAGTTCGAGACGAGAGTACCGTAGTCAGTCATGGCTACATTTTTTATGGCCAGCTCCTGTGCATGGCGGCATAAATATTGTGTATATCCAGCCTATGGGTGAATTTACATTGTAAAAAAGTTAGATAAATTTCTTTTAAAACAAATACAAAGTTTCTACATAGGTATCATCTGTGATCTGCCTCATTGTAACGTTAGTGATAATCGTTATCATTTGCGCCTAATTCTTATGGGGGATCTTTATCAGATGAAACAGATGCGCTTATCAGCAGTCGCGCTAGGGTGTGCCGTGTCCTTGTCGGTTGCGGCGGAACAAAATTATTCCAGTATTGAACAACCAGCCTCGGCAGACGTCGAACGAATCACAGTATATGGTCGGCAAAACAGAGTCGTGATGAATTCCGGCCTGGCGACTAAATCAGACATGTCCTTGATGGAAACGCCAGCGGCGGTGGTGATAGTCGATGAGGAGTTGATCAATACACAGGGGGCGACCGAGTTACAAGAGCTGCTACGCAACATCAGTGGTGTGACTCAGGCCGGGAATAACTATGGTATCGGCGACAACATAGTGATTCGTGGCTTGGGCGCTAACTATACCTATGACGGCATGTATGGTGGGGCCGGATTGGGTAACAGCTTCAACCCGACGCGTTCATTGACTAATGTCGAATCTGTTGAGGTGCTAAAAGGCCCTGCTACCGGCCTCTACGGCATGGGAAGTGCCGGTGGTGTGATTAATCTGATCGAGAAGAAGCCGACATTCAATGATAAGCATGAGGTGACTGCCGAGCTAGGCCAATGGGATAGCTATTCCCTGGGCATCGACAGCACGGCGGCGATCAATGACCAAGTGGCTTACCGTTTGGTGGCAAAGCATGCTCGGAGTGATGGGTATCGAGAGATAGGTACTGACAGAGACGAGGCTTATGGCTCTTTGAAATTCTTGCTTAGCGACGATCAGGATCTCATGCTCAGTGCGGCCTATATCAAAGATGCAATTGCGGTGGACTCTATCGGTCATCCTATCCGTATTTACAATGCCGCATCGGTAGGCGGTAAGTCGGCGGGAGAGGTGAGTTGGCAGGATCTGGTCAATGATGCATCGAGTGCCGGCCTACAGTTAAGCGATGAACAGCGCCAACAGCTGGCGGAGTCGCTATCGGCTTCAGATGGATTGACGCCCTATGCCTTCGGTGAGGCGGGGATCATTTCGCCGATGGCGAAAGACAATGAGGGTGAGGAGTTAAGGTTTAAGCTGACCCACAATATCTTTCTCGCCGACAATCTTTTCCTTAATCAGCAGTTACAGTATCGCGACTATCAGTCGGGGTTTGCCCGCCAGACAGGTGCCTACAACTATGTCTATTGGAACCGTAAAGGCGTGATCAACAGCGACCCCAGAGCCCCGTTAGTGGTTGATGATCGTCTCTATCCGTTTGCCGCCCGTCGTCAAGAATATCGTCAGGTTCAGGCCGACGAGACCTCATGGCAGTATTTTGCCGATCTGCGTTATGACTTTAGCTTTGCAGGAATAGATAACGAGCTGTTAGTTAACGCCAACTTCGAAGATCGCAATATTCGCTTCAAGCAATACTCCATCTATGATGCGGATAAGCTGATCAAGAATAAGGCCGGAGAGGTGATCTATCAGGGACAATTGCCTTATATTTTCGATATTCGCTCACCAAACTGGGCTGAGGGACAGTTTGAAGATTATGATCCCCTGATGACCAGTAACTACAACAAGAAGGTGCAGGCATGGGGTGTTGGCCTACAACATGTGGGTTACTTTGATTTTGGCATCACCACGCGTGTCGGAATCGCCTTCAATGATATTACTCAGCGCTACCAGCATTATGGTGTCGATGCTCGCTATAGCACCAGTCGGGCGCAGCCTTCGCCGGAAGCCGATACTTCCGATGATGGTGTGACCTATAACCTGGGCGTTACCTATATGCCTAATGATGATTGGTCATTCTTTATCAATCATGCCAAGGGACGCACCGCGTATAGCATTCTGGGCAGCCTCAAGGGTGATGGTGCGGATCGAGAAGATTCAGAGTCGATCAGCAACGATTTCGGCGTACGCTTCAAGGCTTTCGACGACCAGCTGCTGGCCTCGCTCGTGGTGTTTGAAAGTTCACGAACGAACTTGCAATACAATAACAAAGACTATGAGGCGGGCGTATCGGGTCCGGAAGTGGCTCAGTATTACTATGACGGCAGTGAAGAGACGAAAGGGGTTGAGCTGGATCTGAATGCTCACCTTGGCGAGCGTTGGTCGATCAATGTCAATGGTGTCTATCAAGATGCCAGAGACAAGCAAGATCCGAACAAGAGCAGCTTCGATACGCGTCAGAAGGGGGTCCCCTATGTGACCGCCAGCACCTGGGTGACCTATGATGCCGACTGGTTTAAGCTGCCGAGCCCGCTCAGTGTCAGCCTGGGTGCCAAATATGTCGATGAGCGCAGTACTCATTCATCTTCCTTTGGGATCCCCGACGGTTATGTGCCGAGTTATACCGTGATGGATGCCGCCATCAGTTATCAAGCTGACAACTGGCGAGTGCAGTTGAATCTGAATAATCTGCTCGATGAAGCCTACTATGAGAAAGCCATGTTCTTAGGTGGCATGCCGGGTGCCGAGCGCAACGCTAAGCTGAGCCTAAGCTATCGCTTATAACTCGCTCTATTGCCATTAACGATAGGTAACAAAAAAACGCAGCCATAGGGCTGCGTTTTTTATGCATTTAACGGAGGATATCCGCGATCCGACAGGCAGGTAGGTAGGCGCACAGGATCAGATAAAAATGCTAAGGCAGGTTCGGCGTATCGAAGCCATAGTCAGCTAGGATACTTTGCCCTTGGGGAGAGAGAATGAACAGAGCTAACTCGGCCGCATTGGCCTGGGCACCATGGATAAGGGTTAAGCCGTAGTTAGCGCCGACGCTCAGGTTTTCTGGCAGCTGCACTATCTTGAGGGGATTAACCTCTTTCTGTGCCAGCACGGCGTTGGTGCAGTAGGTGAGGAAGATATCCGCTCGCTTGTTCTCCATCACCCAGCCATAGGGGTTACGGCCTTTTGGTGGCTTGGCGCTGTGGGGGCCGCCGGTTAGTTGGAGAGCCTTGGTTTCTAGCTGCTGCTGAGCACCGGGAGAGAGGCTCTCGGCGCGCTCGAATACCTTAAAGGCGTAATCTCCGGCGGGATCCGCCTTAGGGGTCGAGGTGCCAAGACGTATCTTGCTGTTTAGCATCTGACTGAGCAAGGTGTCGCTTGTCAGAGCGACTTCGGGTTGCGCCAGGGCACAGAGTTTGTTGCGGGCAAACATCACCACATCGCCGCTGCGTGATGCCTGATTTAAGGTGGTGGGATGTTTCATGTTGGCCGAGGCAAAGAGGTCCACCTTCTCACCCGACTCGATACGCGCTCGAAGTAGCCCTGAGGGAGCAAACTGAGGTGCCACTTGGCTATCGTTCTTCGCCTGGTAGGCGTCAATTACCTCTGTCATGGCGGCCTTGAGGCTGCCGGCGGCGCGAAATTCGATGGGCGCCTCAACGGCTATCACCTGTGTGCTCAAGCCAGCAACGAGAAGTGTGCCCAGAAACCACTGATATTTCATGATGTAAAATCCCTGTTTGTCATAGATGGCCCTATCAAACCCGAGTTTATGCCTCCGGGCAATAGTGGGATCAGGCCGGGGAGTCAAGTTGCAACAGGGATCGCTGAATTAGGTATTCTACGAGACAAAATGTCGCGACACTTAGCTGCTATGAAATGGTTTTTAAGGGCAAGCCATGTGCCAGGCCGACGGTGCAATCTTCCTGATTGAGCGTCACCATCTCAGGGCCTTATTCGCCGGTAACCGTTCGCGTTGCTATCAATTTGCCAATCACCTCTCACTATTGCAGATCCAGATTGCTTTGTCTGGCTGCATAGCTATATTAGGCGCGGCCTCAAGGGGCTTTGTTTATTTTCTTTTTATTCAATTGGTTACATTTGTTTTCACACTTTGTGTGAGCGTTAATAGAGAGTGGGTATGTTTACATCTTCGACAAGAAAGACACTTATGGCCTTTATTGGGGTAACACTCGTTACGGGTTGCGCTACCGGTAATACGCCCGAGGCCAAGAAGGCGAATGCGCATCAGGAGACGCAGCAGGCCTTAGCGAGTATCTATGGGCAGCATCCCGGTGCTAAGACTGCCGTGGCCAACTCAGTTGCACATGTGGTTTGTACCGGCAGTAACAGTTATCTGTTCGCCTTGTCGAACGGGGGTGGGATCTGTGTGCTCAGCGAAGGTGGTAAGAAAAGCTACTATCGCTTCGCGACAGGTGGCGTAGGAGCAGGTATAGGCTGGAAACAGGTCGCCTTTGTGCAGGCCTTCATGAAGCGCGATGCGCTGAAGAGATTCAAGGATTCAGGTTATGAGGGCCAGGCCCAGGCGGAAGCCAGTGCCAAATATGAGGAGAATGGCGATCAGCTGTCGGCTAATCAATCGATGGATCTCGATGGGGTGAAAACCTACCAGGTCAATCTGTTGGGGGCCGCGGCGCAGGCAACGGTACAAGGCTATAAGTACTGGCCAACCGATTTTACCGAAGACTTTATGCAGAACAGAGGCTAGCCCTTATCCCGTCGGCACAATCACCAGAGTCTCGGCGGTTGATGTCGACGGTTTTGCCCTCTAGTGAAGGCCTAGTTTTGGTAGATAAGCAGACCAATCAGTTGGCCGAAGAAAAATGCGCAGAGGCACAAGAGTCCCAGTAACGCTAGGGCTAGCAGAGGTTTAATGAGTTCTGGTGTGGCATTCCATGCCTTGAGCAGTGAAGTCATACTCGTCCCTTAGTTTGCAGAGTACGGTCCGGCTTGCTGTGGGTCTGCCCCATGCAAGTGTCGCCAGCCGAGTTTAAGCCTGGGCATAGGATAGCCAAAGATTGTGACACAATAAAGTCATGTGGGGCGTCTTTGGTCAGAGGTTTGACCTTGTCATTGACTGGAGAGGGCGACGAATAAGTTCTGCCTTTTTCCTTATTCCTTATTCCTTATTCCTTAGCCTCTTGCCTTTTGTCTTCGCGTCATCGTCTAGGCATAGGCTAGGTGATATGACTATGACTCGCGCAGGTGGTTAACTTCTTCCCATCTCTCACAATCGGTTCGTTACTTCATTATCGCCTTGCCACCGATGATCTTAAAGGCGGGGACGCCTCTAACTATTGTTTCGCGGGCAAAACATTGGTTGCAGCTTGGGCAGTGGCAGGGAACCTGGGTATGGTCAGTGACGATACGCTCCTTAAAGCATTTGACTAAGGCGCCTTTGCCGCCTTTTTGATACTTGAAGAGGCGTGTCTTGCATTGGGCGCAGAGGATCTCGACCGTGCGGCTGGGGGCTTTCTTGTTGGGTCGTGCCATCGTTATCTTGTCATCTTGAGTATCTGATCCGGCGGGAGCCGCCGAGTGATAGGAGGATTGTATGGCAAAGTGGTGTGTTTGGCTAAGCCAAAAGGGCCCTGGGCTATGCCTCAGGGCCAAGATTCAAGTGAGTGGCAGTCATTACGCCGTCTTGAAGTGGTCGACCATGCTTTTTAGCCCTAGGGAGAGTTGGCTCAACTCGTTACAGGCCTGAGCCGTCTGGCTGGCGCCCTGAGCGGCTTCTGCCGAGGAGAGATTGATGCGCTCTATATTCTGACTCAGATTCTCGGTTACCGAGTTCTGTTCGCTGCAAGCGCTGGCAATCTGAATATTCATCGCCGCAATTTGCGCGACGGCAACTTCTATCTCGCCAATCTTATCGCCGGCGGCCTGACTCTGAGTCATGCAATGATGGATCATCTCGCAGCTCTGTCTGGTAGCGTCGCAGGCCTCGACGGCCCCTTGTTGCAGCTTCTCGATAATCTCGACAATCTGACGAGTCGAATCCTGAGTCCTACCCGCCAGGGTGCGAACCTCGTCGGCAACGACGGCAAACCCTCGGCCTTGCTCGCCGGCCCGTGCGGCTTCGATAGCGGCGTTGAGCGCCAGCAGATTTGTCTGCTCGGCGATGCCACCAATCACATCGACCACCATAGAGATACTGGCGGAATCCTTCTCTAGTAGTGCCACCATTTCACCGGCCTCTTGGATCACTGTGGAGACCCGTTCGATGGCGAGGATATTCTGTTTGACCTCCTGATTGCCGCGGTCGGCAAATTCATTGGCGGCGTTGGCCGATGTCGAGGCGTCCTCTGTATTCATCGCGACCTCATTGACCGTCGCCTGCATCTGCTGCATGGCCGTGGCCACCATAGTGATCTCATTTTGCTGGTCTAGCATTCCTTGGGAGGACTGGGCCGAAATTGCGCTGACCTCTTCGATAGAGGCGCTGAGCTGTACCACGGCTGCACTGATCTCACTTACGAGTGTCGTCAGGCTGTTTTGCATGCTGATACAGGTGTCGGCAAGTTGACCGAATTCGTCGTTGCCTATCTGCTGGCGATCTATCTTGTGGGTTAAATCGCCATTGGCTATGGCTTGTGCCATCTGCATCACTGCGTGCAGGGGGGAGCGGATCTGCCTACCCAGCAAGAAGGTCATCAATGCCATCAACATAAATACCGCGGCTATACCTATGTAGGTCTTGATGCTGGTGCGACTCACTCCCGCTAAGGTACTGGCTCTATCTTCCTCTGTTCGGGCAACATTGATGGCGGTGAGTTGGTTTAAGGCATCTTGCATCTTGTTGAATTTCTTGTATGAACTGAGCAGGTAGGTGTTTGCACCGGCTAAGTCTTGCTGCAGCACTATCTCGTTGAAGCCACTCTGGGCGCTCAGGTACTCCTGCCAATATGTCTTGGCCTGCATGTATGCCTGGCGCTCATCGTCGGTTTTGATGCCTTTCTCGTAGGTGTCGATCATATTGGTGACATCTTGAATCATCCCGTCCGTTGTTTGCATCCAGCTCTTCATCGCGGGATCCCCTATGCTGGGCAGGAAGCTGAATTGATCGCGGCGAATGAAGATGGTGACAAACTTTATCTTCTCGACCAGGAGGACGTTGGGGAGTACCTCATCCGTCAGGGTTAGAATGTTATCTCGTGTCTGATTAAGCCCAGAGATCAGCAGCATGCTGAGCGCTACTATGGCAACGGCGATGCAGCTAAAGACGAGGGCTATCTTGTGGTTAACTGCTAGATTTTTAAGGTTGAACATGCCCTGATAACCTCATTTGTTGATGAAAAAAAGCCTTCGACAGAGCGAAGGCTGGGCCAAAAGGTAGTCGTACAGCGTTAAACGAACTCGGAGCTGACCCTAAAAGGTGGTCATCGACTATCGAATGAGGGTGGCGTCCGATAGCCGATTGACCACACTGGCGGTTAGAAATAGTAGGCCATGCTGATGTTGATACGCTTGTCCCAATCGTCACCCACTTCGGGTAGGCCGACATGGTCGTTGTTGGCGGTAGAGAAGGTCATGTTTTTACCCATGATGAAGTCGATATGGGTGTAAGTTGGGCCCGCCGATAGCGCGGCACCTAAGACGTTCTGCATACTGTTGTCGTAGGTCTCGTCTTCAACGTCAGGTGTCATCAGGCCGAAATCGTTGTAGAACTTGATGCTGCCCCAATCGGTCGGGATAGTCTTAGCGATGTTCAGGTTATAGATTTGGCCTTTGGATGCCACCTCGTATTGCCAGCTCACCACGGATACGGCAATCTTGTTGTCGTCGACCGCATCGGCCGCATCAAATTCATATTGCATCGCCTGCAGCTGAATGTTCCAGCCGTCGAATACAGTGTTAAGGTGAGCCGCGACGGCGTAGCGATCGCCGTTGTTGCCGGTCTTGGCGTTGTAGATTTGGCCGGCCTCCAGCGATGCACCCAGCGTGGTGGTGCCGCCCTGGTGTTCGAAGGTGTAGGTTTGGCGCAGGTTGATCTGGTTGGTCTCTTCGTTGTTGTATTCGGTACCGTTAATGGTGCCAGTGTAGAGATCGGCGGCATAGCGTTTGTTCTCGGTTGGGCCATACTCGGCGCCCTTGTAGAAGGCCATGTCGGTATGCCAACCGTTACGCTCGAAGGTCGCCTTTACACCGATGTCATAGTCATCCTCGAAGCCCAGGTAGTAAGGTAGGCCGAACCAGTAACTATTCGAAATATAGTCGCGGTTGCCAAATGGCACCTGGTTGATACCCATCTGCAGTTGCCACTCAGGGTTGAGATCATAGAAGGCGTAGCCATACTTGATGTAGTTGGTGCCAGAGGTGAAACGATAGTCTGACTTCAATCCCCAGTTGCCTAACTTGCCATCAAATCTTAGTGAGGCCATATCGAATGAAAAGTCGCCGCCTTTGTCTTTAGAGCTCTCGCTATAGTCTTTGTAGGCATAGTTTACACGCACGGCGCCGTGGATATTAATGCCATCTTCTTCTGCTGCGAAAGTATTGAAACCAGTTAGAGCAATGGCACTAGCTAAAATAGAAAGACAAAATGTTTTTTTATTCATCATCATATTTCCAAATTAATTGTTTATTTGTGTTGCTTTATATTTACTTATTGCATTTATCTTTGTTGATATAAAACTCGTTATATATCCTGTTGTTTTTCAAAGTGTGCAAAACCTCCTTACCTGAACTCTGCAAGAGTGGTAATGATTTATTGATTGTCTTATTTCTGACTAATTAGTGTCCGAGAAAGCTATTTATTAAACGTTTTGTTTATCCTTGGTTTTATATGGATAATATTTGCCATAAATTTGCTCACTGTTTAAAAGCTTGCGGCGCTGGTGGTCTCCAGGGCGAGTCCCTTGGTCTCGGGGGCCATAAAGACAGAGACTAGCAAGCCCAATAGGGAGATCGCGGCGCCAACCAGCAGGGTGGCCGATATGCCATAGCTCGCCATGAAGAGAGGTAGGCCGTAGGTGGAGACGATAGTGCCTATACGACTGAAAGACATCACGGCACCCACTGCCGAGGCGCGAATTTCCGTTGGAAACAGTTCGTTAGGGTAGAGCCATTGCAGAATTCCCGGTCCGCCAGAGAAGAAGGCATAGATGGCAAACGCCGCCACAATCAGCCAGATGCTGGGGTTATTGACCACGCCAAGCAGTGCCAGCGCCCCTGTCATGATGGCAAAGCTGCCGATGAGTAGTGGACGGCGACCGACGGAGTTGAGCCAGTACATGGCCGGAATGCAACCCGCCATGAAGAAGATACTGATGACAATATTACCCAGGGCCGCATCTTTTCCATCGGTGAAGCCCAGCAGTTCGATGATTTCGGGACCAAAGGTATAGATGGCGAACATGGGGATCACCTGGCAGGTCCAGATAATGCCGACAAATAAGATACGTTTCAGATAAACCGGCTCGAACAGCTTGCTGTATTTAGTCTGCTCTGCGGTCTCAAAATTAAGGCTGATATCTTTGCCAAAAAATTGATTCATGACCTGCTTACACTCCTCGGTGCGTCCTTTCTTAAGCAGCCATCTTGGGGATTCCGGCAGGTGGAATCGTCCGAGAAGGATCACTAAACAGGGGATGACGGCGCTACCAAACATCCAACGCCAACCGTCGGCCACATCGTACAATAGGAAGCCTACCATGTTGGCCGCCGTCGCGCCCACGTACCACATAGCGGCGATGAAGCCCATGGTGAAGGCACGCTGTTTGGTGGGGGAGAATTCGGCAACCATAGAGGTGGCTATGGGGTAATCGGCGCCTATGACGATGCCGATTAAGAAGCGCAATATCACCAGTTCAATGGGAGAGGAGATGAACATGGTGGCAAAGGAGAGGACGGCGATGGCGATGATGTCTATCATGAACATCAACTTGCGCCCGAAGAGATCGGCGACATAACCAAATAGTGCCGTGCCGATAAACAGGCCGACCAGGGTCGCCGCGCCTACCAGTCCAATCCACTGGGCGTCCAGCTCAAGGGCAGGGGTGAGTTGCTGTAGGGCTAACCCTATGATGACTAACACATAACCATCGAGGAAGGGACCACCACTTCCCCATAACATTATTTTTTTATGAAGCGGAGTAAACTCCAAATCATCGAAACTTTTCTTTGATTTCATGCTTCTAACCACCGACTTAACTTGTTAATTGAAATCACAACTTGTCAGGTTGTGTCAGGCGTTAAAATGTACATAGGTTTAATTTTGTACATTTGATCTTTTTTATAATCTGTTGCCTGCGCTGTTATTCTATCTGGTTTACATTTTGTAAACGGTGATGTAACCAAGTTTTTTGTTCAGTTTTAAAGTCTGTTAATTGTTAATTTATAACTTCGTGATCGGTGTAGGGCTTTGGTTATTTTTTATCGCGCGCAATAAGACAAAAATTATTGATAATATCGGTTTAGATATTCAGCTATCTGAATACTCGATATCTCTTGCTGTATTATTGGCGCGATAATAACGATTAAAGACTCTAAATATATTTATCAAAATCCATTTAATAGCGCGTTAACCGTAACGGTATTCGATGCCGAACGTTCCCCTTGGGTATTCCCACTTTTCCAGAATGGTCTCGCCGCAGAGAAACTTGCAGGTGCCGCATTCCAGGCAACCGGCTGAGTCGAAACGTACGCTACCGTCTTGCTCAAGTTTATAGAGGCCCGCGGGGCAGGCGTTTACCAGCTTGCGAAACTCCTTAATATCTGGGTTATCTTTTAAAATGATGTGCGGGTGTCCCTCATCGACATAGAACTTATTGACACCCAATTTCACGTCGACATTGACTGCATCGGTCATATTGATGTGACTCCTTTATAACCATCTTTGATTAGGTTCATGAAACCCACCTCTTTACAGTGCTTCATCAAGGTCTTGCGTAGCGGCTGCGCAGGGGTCCCGTCTATGGTGAACATCTGGTGCATGATGTCGGCGACCATCTTAGGGTATTGATTGAAGATACGTGGTGTCTCCATGAAGGCGGGGAGCTGTTTGTACAGCTTCATGTCCTTCATCAGGAAGCTCTCTTCGAGCAGGCTCTGGTAGCTGCTCAGGCCCTGGGCCGAGAAATCCTGTTGCGCGCGGGCAGCCAATACGGCCTTGGCTGCGGCTTCACCCGAGGCGATGGCAAGATCCATCCCACGAACCGTATAGCCGACGTTGAGACAGAAACCGGCGGCATCACCCGTGATGAGCACGCCATCATCGACTAATTTAGGCACCATGTTCAGGCCTGCCTCAGGCACCACGTGGCCCGAGTACTCCAGCAGCTTGCCGCCTTCGATTAGCGGCTTGATGAGCGAGTGATTCTTAAAGTCTTCGAGCATCTGTGGCACGCTCTTATCCGATTCGCCTATGCCATGCAGACCACACACTATGCCCAGTGAGATGCTGTTGCGGTTGGTGTAGATAAAGCCGCCGCCCATCAGGCCATTGGAGGGAGAGCCGGCAAATAGCCAGGCGGCGCCCTCATCACCCTCGAGGTTAAATCTGTCTTTGATCACCGCCTCGGGGAGTTCGATCAGCTCTTTTGCACCGACCGCCATGGCATCGGCACTGACCTTAGGCTTCACCATGCCTAGCTGTTCACCCAGAACCGGGTTGACCCCTTCGGCTAAGATAACCGCCTTGGCGGTGAGTTCGTCGCCATCGGCCTTGACGCCGATAACCTTGCCATCCTGAGTGAGGATCTCGTCTACGCGGATCCCTGTGATAAATTGCGCGCCGACTTCTTCGGCCTTACCCATGAGCCACTGGTCGAATTCGCCCCGTAGCAGGGTATAAGATTCCTGCACCGGGCTTTGGTCGCGGCCGTTGTGATAGTCTAGGGTGACGCCTGTGTCATCGGTCAGGAAGGTGACCTTCTCCTTGGTGACCCTGCGCTCTATGGGGGCTTCCTTGGCAAAACCCGGGATGATCTTCTCCAGGCTATGGGCGTAGAGGCGTCCACCCGTCATGTTCTTGCTGCCGGCGTAATTACCGCGCTCGATCACCAATACATCGGCGCCCTCTTTGGCCAGGACATAGGCGGCGACGCAGCCTGCAAGCCCGGCGCCAACGATGATCGCGTCAAATGCTTCTTCTGACATATCTAGTCACTCTTCTTTCTGTTGAGGGAGAGTAGCCGGGTGGCCGGCTACCCGCCTTGGTCAGCCTAGCCTTTCATGGCCTCGATAAGGGCCGGTAGTACCTTGTTGATGTCGCCTACCAGGCCGTAATCTACATATTGGAAGATAGGCGCATTCTTATCCTTGTTGACCGCGAGTATGGTCTGAGAGCCTAAGGCACCAACCATGTGTTGGATCTGACCTGAGATCCCCAGCGCGAGATAGACGTCGGGCTTGAGCATGACGCCGGATACACCTACATAACGTTCACGCTCCATCCACTTCTCGGTTTCGGCGATAGGGCGAGAGCAGCCGAGTTCGGCCTGAATACTTGTGGCGAGTTCACCAGCCAGACCCAGGTTATCCAGGTTGCCGATGCCGCTGCCGACGGCGATAACGCGCTTGGCCTTACCCAGATCGACACTGTTGCCCTGTTTGACGCGGCGTTCGATGCAGGTGATCGTCTGCTTAGGTGCGACGAAAGGTAGTGAGACGCCTTCGCCTGTCAACGAGGTATCGGCCGCCTGTGCTTCGAAGGCGCCGCTGGCCAGGGTGACCAGGGCCACAGGGGAGGCGATCTTCTCTGTGCCGATAGCCAGGCCGCCGTAAACCATATGTTTGGCGGTGACGCCCTCATCCAGGGTGACCTCGGTAGCGTCGTTGATTAGGCCGGCTTCAAGCTGAACGCTGAGCTTAGCCGCCAGTGCCTTACAACGCTTGGTTGCCGGTAGCAACATCAGCGTTGGCTTGTCGCCATCATAGATCGCCTGGCTCATGGTTGTGGCATAATCTTCCACCATCTGAGTGTCGGCCTTGTTGCCCAGATAGTAGACGTGGCTGGCGCCGTAGGAGTAGGCCGTGGCGATATCGGCTTCGCTGCCGATAATAAAGGCAGAGACCTTTTCACCCAGTGCGCGACCACCGGCGATGGTTTCGGGTAGACGTGCAGCAATATCACTAAATACCCATACATTTGACAGTTTGCTCATCGTATTCCCCTCGATTAGTTAAGTGCTTTACGTAGATGGTCGGCAAAGGCTGCGATCTGCGCCTCATCATCGCCTTCGACTATGACCTGGGCGCGCTCGGCCTGTTTCGGTGCCACCACACTGATGGCGTCGACCAGCTTAGGCAGTGCTGCCATTTCCAGGTCTTCAGTGGTCAGATTGGTTACGGGCTTCTTAGCGGCCGCCAGGATAGTCTTCATCGATGGGATCTGAGGCTCATTGATGTCGGCAGAGACAGATATCACCGCCGGCAGGGCGATCTCCAGCACTTCAACTTCATCGTCCAGGGCTCTTTCGACCGTCAGAGTGGTTTCTGTTGCCGCGACAATCTTGCTGACGGCATTGATGGTGTTGACGCTGAGTAACTCACCTAGTTGCATGCCAACCTGTTGTGCGAACAGGTCGCCTGAGCCGTCACCGCAGAGGATCAGGTCGAATTCGCATTTGCGTGCAGCGCTAGCAAGCACACGAGCGGTTTGATGGGGCAGTAGTGCATCAAATTGCTCATCGACTACCAGGGTCAGATCGTCCGGACCACGAGAGAGGATATCCTTGCGAGCCTTTGGGTTATCCAGTGTCTTGCCGCCAACGCTTAAGGCGGTGAGCTGACTGCCCTCTACCATAGACTTGATCTGCACGCCCGCTTCCACGGCATTAAGATCGAATGGGTTGATCTTAGGGGCGGCCTTGTTGGTATCTATAGAACCATCGCCATTAACGGAAATATCTTGTTCTTCGGGGACCAGTTTATAGCAGGTAATAATTTTCATTATATCTCCAAATTATCAGTGTTTATTTAAGGCCTAATCAATAACGAGGTGACATTAATATGTTGTCGATAAACCCTTCGCTACGAGAGCTAGGTGTCACGTCTCTTGCTATTAATAAGGTTAAATCTAGAGTCGTTACAGATAGACGATAAATAAATTGTGTTTGCCATTCTGTTGATTGACTGTGTGGGCATTATAGGATCAGAAATATTTAATCTGATGTTACACGCTTCACATTTATGCTTTGAATTTATTTTTGGACGGGTAGACTTTCTAAAATATATATTAGTTGGGCTAATATTTATGGGTTTATTTAGTTTTTTTAAAATGGCTATAAGTTTGGCTAATAAAGTTTTTAAGATATCCTTATGACCTGTTTAGTGTGGCTTATCATCCTGATTTTAGTTTTTCTAATAGCAACTTTAGAATTCATTCTGTATGTTTTATTATGATTCTGTCTGTAAGTGTTTTTAAATGTAAGCTATTGTTTTTCAAGGGTTTGTATCTTATCCTTTCCTGGTTTTCTCTTAGGTTTAAATATGACGGAAGTCACTTTTTATTCATGCTTTGATATCGCGAGCACATGTTTTTTGTGATCGGTTCGATAGTTGTTTTCGACGTGTTTATCATCTTGGGTGATGCTTTTTTGCTTGTTTTTTTTGATTTTATTTATACGTGATAACGATCACTGAACAATTAAAGTTGCCGCGTATTATTTAAATGCCTGCTAAGCCTTTAATGAGTCAGATTTAATGATGAATTTAAAGTTGTGTGGTGAATCAAAATAAAAAACTGCTTATCAATTTTATGTAAAAGTGTTTATTGACCCCTGCTTATCAATAACACGAAGCATATTAATTAAATTGGCTTTTACCTATTGTCCTCCTATGAAGAGGGAGATCTATTAAGATGAACGAAAAAACCATGGGATTTGATCTCGCAGCGGGGAAAAAGAAGAAGGTCACAATTGAGCCTAAAATCTTTTTTCCTTCTCTGATAGCCGTCATATTGCTCTCTTACCTGACCGTGAGGGATCTCGATGCGGCAAACGTAATTATCAAGGATGTATTTCATTATCTAACCCACTCCTGGGGATGGGCATTCGAGTGGTACATGATAGCCCTGGCCATAGGTTGGGGTTGGCTGGTCTGGGGACCCTATGCAAACAACCGCTTGGGTCAGGAAAAGCCCGAGTTCAGCACAGGTAGCTGGATCTTCTTGATGTTTGCCTCCTGTACCTCGGCCGCAGTGCTCTACTGGGGGTCGCTAGAGGCTTACTACTATCTGACTTACCCACCCTTTGAAATCGAGTCTATGTCGGTGCAAGCCAAAGAGCTTGGGGTAGCCTATAGTCTCTTCCACTGGGGTCCCTTGCCTTGGATGGGCTATGGCTTCTTTACCGTTGCCCTGGGTTACTTCCTGTTTGTGAAGAAGATGGATGTGGTTCGTCCGAGCGGTACTCTTGAGCCGGTACTGGGTAAGCATCACAAGGGGATACTGGGTTCCTTCATCGACAACATCTATGTCGTGGCACTAATCCTGGCCATGGGTACCAGCCTGGGCTTGGCGACACCTTTGGTGACCGAGTGTATTCAGTGGTTGTTTGGCATCGAGCGTACCATTGAGGTCGATACCTTCGTTATCTCTGTGTGGATCATCTTTAACGCCGTGTGCGTGGCATTTGGTCTGACTAAGGGGATCAAAATAGCCAGTGATCTGCGTAGCTATCTGAGCATCATCATGCTGTTCTGGGTGTTCCTGATCGGTGCAACCAGCTTTACCGTCAACTACTTCACCGAGTCTGTCGGTGTGATGCTTGATTATCTACCACGCATGCTGTTCTACACTAGCTCTATCAGCGAAGGTAGCTGGCCACAGGACTGGACCGTGTTCTACTGGGCCTGGTGGGTCGTTTATGGTATCCAGATGTGTATCTTCCTCGCCAAGATCTCTCGCGGTCGTACCGTACGTGAGCTGTGTCTGACTATGGTATTGGGTCTAACCGCTTCTACCTGGTTCCTGTGGACCATCCTAGGCAGTAACACAGTTAACCTGATGCACGAAAGCGTCATCAACATGGGCCAGCTGATCCAAGATCATGGTGCGCCGCGCGCCATCATCGAGACCTGGGCAGCCTTACCCATGAGCACTATCACCATGTGGGGCTTCTTCATTCTCTGTTTCCTCGCCACAGTTACGCTGATCAACGCCTGTTCTTACACCCTGGCAATGTCGACCTGTAAGGGTGCCGATGCCGACAACGAACCACCTGTGTGGATCCGTGTGGGTTGGTCAGTGCTGGTAGGTGTTATCGGTATCGTGTTGCTGTCGCTCGGTGGGTTGAAACCCCTGCAGACCGCCATCATTGCCGGTGGGGCGCCGCTGGTGATCGTCAACATCCTGGTGATCATCTCGTTCTTGAAAGATGCACGTAAAAACAAATGGGCTTCTTAGGCTGGAGTTCCTCCACCTAAGCAGTCGTTAACCGTAAAGATAGGAATATACGATGGACTTTAAATTAACCGACGAACAAGAGCTATTCGTTTCTGGTATTCGCGATCTGATGGCGAAGGAGAACTGGGAAAGCTATTTTGCCGAGTGTGATGAAAATAGCCAGTACCCTGAAAGGTTTGTCAAAGAGCTGGCCGAGATGGGTATCGATAGCCTGCTGCTGCCTGAGGAGCACGGTGGATTCGAAGAGGGCATGGTAACCCTCACTGCAATCTGGGAAGAGCTGGGTCGCCTGGGCGCCCCTACCTATGTCCTGTATCAACTACCTGGCATCGCCACTGTGCTGAGACACGGCAACCAAGATCAGATCGATAAGATCATGGCGCTGCGTGGCACGGGTAAGCAGATGTGGAACTCGGCGATTACCGAGCCAAGCGCGGGTTCAGATGTGGGCAGCCTGCTGACCACCTACAAGCGCCGTAACGGCAAGGTCTACCTGACGGGTAGCAAGTGCTTCATCACCAGCGCCGCCGGCATCCCATACGTGGTGGTGATGGCCAAAGATGCGGACAGCGAGAAGCCAATCTTCACCGAATGGTTTGTCGACATGACCAAGCCTGGCATCAAGCTGAGCAAGCTGCCCAAGCTGGGTCTTAAGATGGACAGCTGCTGTGAGTTGCAGTTTGACGAGGTCGAGCTGGAAGAATCAGACATGTTCGGTATCGAGGGTAACGGCTTCCTGCGAGTGAAGGAGGAGTTCGACTCTGAGCGCTTCCTGGTGGCATTGACCAACTATGGCGCGGCCTACTGCGCCTTCGAAGATGCGGCCAAATACGCCAATCAGCGCGTACAGTTTGGCGAGACTATCGGTCGCTTCCAGCTGATCCAGGACAAGTTCGCCCATATGGCCATCAAGCTGAACAGCATGAAGAACATGGTCTATGAAGCGGCATGGAAGTGCGACCAAGGCACCATGACTTCCGGCGACTCGGCCATGTGTAAATACTTCTGTGCCAATGCAGGTTTCGAGGTGATCGACTCTGCCATGCAGGTATTGGGTGGCTACGCTATCGCAGGTGAACATCGCATCGGCCGTATGTGGCGCGACATCCGTGTCGACCGCGTATCAGGCGGCTCAGATGAGATGCAGATCCTGACGCTGGGCCGTGCCGTGTTGAAGCAATATCGCTAAACGGGGAGGGTAGCGGCGCGGCTCCCAGCGTCGCTGCCCAAGGTTGGCGGTGTGATGGCCGCCATCTCCTCACAATCTCATTAACGTTGAAAATTCGCTACCGCATTGATGCCTGTGCATCAGTGCCGGGGACGGGTTTGTGTGAAAAAGGATGCTAGATATGTCGAAAAAGTTATTTACCCCGCAATTTGGTCCCCTGTCGGGCCTGCGTGTGGTGTTCTCAGGGATTGAAATTGCCGGCCCATTCGCGGCGCAGATGTTAGCAGAGTGGGGCGCCGAGGTGATCTGGATTGAAAACGTCGCCTACGCCGATACTATTCGCGTGCAGCCTCACTATCCAGAGCTGTCACGTCGTAACCTGCATGCCCTGTCGCTGAACATCTTTAAGGATGAAGGCCGCGACGCCTTCCTTAAGTTGATGGAGACCACTGACATCTTTATCGAGGCCAGTAAGGGCCCTGCCTTTGCCCGTCGCGGCATTACCGATGAGGTGTTATGGCAACACAATCCTAAGTTGGTTGTCGCTCACCTGTCAGGCTTCGGCCAGTACGGCACCGATGAGTACACTAACCTGGCCGCCTACAACACCATCGCCCAGGCCTTCAGTGGTTACCTGATTCAAAACGGCGACAAAGACCAGCCTATGCCGGCCTTCCCTTATACCGCAGACTATTTCTCAGGCATGACGGTGACTACGGCGGCCCTGGCGGCCCTACACAAGGTACGCGAGACGGGTGTCGGCGAGAGTATCGATGTGGCCATGTATGAGGTGATGCTGCGCATGGGGCAGTACTTCATGATGGACTACTTCAACGGCGGCGAAGTCTGTCCACGCATGACCAAAGGTAAAGATCCTTACTATGCCGGTTGCGGCCTCTACAAGTGTGTCGACGGCTATATTGTCATGGAGCTGGTGGGTGCCATGCAGATCGAAGAGATGTTTAAGGACATGGGGATCAGCCACCTGTGGGGCACGCCAGAGATCCCTGAGGGCACCCAGCTTATCCATAGGGTGGAATGCCCCTTCGGCGACGAGGTGGAGTCCAGCCTGGACAACTACCTCAATGGCAAGACCATCGAATTCGTGTTGGCCCGCTTTGCCGAGCTGAAGATTGCCTGTGCCAAGGTGCTGACCATTCCCGAGCTGGAAGGCAATCCGCAGTACCAGGCCCGCGAGTCGATCACCGAGTGGACCAACATCGACGGCAAGGCCTGTAAGGGCCCGAACGTTATGCCTAAGTTCAAGAACAACCCTGGCAAGATCTGGCGCGGCATGCCTAAGCATGGCATGGATACCGCGGCCATCTTGGGCGACATCGGCTATTCGGAAGCAGAGATCGCGGCGCTAAGCGCCAAGGGACTCGCCAAGGTGTTTGAAGCTAAGTGAGGCAAGTGATGGATATCGTGGGCAGCAGAACATTAAGGTGCATGTGGCAGGAGCGTGCGCAGCAGTACGGTGATAACACGGCATTGATCTATGAAGATGCTGGCGGCGATATCCGCAGCTTTACCTATCAATCCCTGGACGCCCAGATCAACCGGGCGGCCAACCTCTTCCTCAAACAGGGGATAGCCAAGGGCGACAAGGTGGCGGTGCAGCTCTATAACAGCCCTGAATTTATCTTCTGCTGGTTTGGCCTCGCCAAGATAGGCGCGGTGATAGTGCCTATCAACACCCAATATGTGCAGGGAGAATGCCGGCACATACTGACCAAGTGTGACGTCAGGGCCCTGGTGACTGAGCCAAGCTTTCTGCCTATCTATGAGGCGTTGGCGGCGAAGGGGCAAAGGCTCGAGCAGATCTTCGTCGCCCGCGCGCCGGGTGAGCCTTATCAAGGCCTGGTGAATTTCGATGACCTATTGGCGCTGCAGTCTTCCACCCTGGATACCTATGTGCCACTGGATAGCGAAGATCCCGCCGAGATCCTGTTTACTTCGGGGACGACATCCTTGCCCAAGGGGGTGGTGCTCACCCACTGCAACCTGCAGTTTGCCGGCCACTACACCGCTTGGCAGACCCGGTTGGCGGCCAGGGACAGGTATCTCTCCATGATGCCTAATTTCCACATCGATTTTCAGTGCAACGCGGCCATGGCGGTATTTGCCGTGGGCGCCTGCCTGGTGATGCTGGAGAAATACAGTGCCCGTCGGTTCTGGAAGCAGATTTGCGACTATCGCGCCACGCTGACCCATAGCATGCCGATGATCTTACGCACCCTTATGTTGCAACCCGTGGCCGAGGGGGAAGACCAGCATTGTCTGCGTGACATGTTGTTCTTCATGCATATCTCGGATCAGGAGAAGCTGGATTTCGAGACGCGCTTCAAGGTGACCCTGTTCAATTCCTACGGCATGACAGAGACCCTGGTGGGACTGATCGGCGATACGCCGGGCGAGCCCCGCCACTGGCCGTCAATTGGACGTCCCGGGCTGGGTTATGAGGCCAAGGTGACCGACGAGACCGGCCATGAGGTGGCGCCCAACGTGGTGGGCGATCTCTGGGTCAAGGGCGTGCCTGGCCGCAGCCTGTTTAAGGAGTACTACCAAGACCCTCAGGCCACCCAGGCGGCGCTGCGTTGCGACGGCTGGCTCATCACTGGGGATAAGGCCTATGTGGATGAGCGGGGGCTGTTCTACTTCGTCGATCGCAAGAGCAACATGATCAAGCGTTCGGGCGAGAACATCTCCAGCACCGAGGTGGAGAACATCCTCATGTCCCATCCCGCTATTCAGGATGCCGCTGTCATAGGCGTGGCCGATCCCATTCGCGATCAGGCCGTCAAGGCGTTCGTCATCTTTGCCCCCGGTATGTCGCTGACCGTCGAGGAGATATTGGCGTTTTGTAGCGCCAACATGGCCAAGTTTAAGGTGCCCAGTGTGGTGGAGATCCGCAAGAGCTTTCCCCGCACCTGCACCTGCAAAGTCGATAAGAAACTGCTCGAGTGCCAATGAGGCATGAGCAGCACAAATTTTCCGTTATCACGCGATAACTTAACTGGAGTAGTAACATGAGCGAATCATTACACGTGACCCGTAATGGCAGCATCTTAGAGATCGTTTTAGACCGACCTAAGGCCAATGCCATCGATGCAAAAACCAGTTACGAGATGGGAGAAGTCTTCCTGGCATTTCGTGACGATCCCGAGCTTAGAGTTGCCATCATTACCGGTGCCGGTGCCCGTTTCTTCTCTGCGGGCTGGGATCTCAAGGCGGCGGCCGAGGGTGAGGCGCCAGACGCCGACTTCGGCCCGGGCGGTTTCGCCGGTCTGACCGAGCTGTTTGACCTAGACAAGCCGGTGATCGCCGCGGTTAATGGCTACGCCTTCGGTGGTGGTTTCGAGCTTGCCCTGGCGGCAGACCTGATCGTCTGCGCCGACAACGCCAGCTTCGCCCTGCCAGAGGCCAAACTAGGCATAGTACCAGACAGCGGCGGTATGCTGCGTCTGCCTAAGTTGCTGCCTGCCCCTATCGTCAACGAGTTGATGATGACGGGCCGCACCATGGACGCCCAGGAGGCATTGCGCTGGGGCGTGGTCAACCGCGTGGTTGAACAAGAAGCCCTGATGGCGACGGCTCGTGAGTTGGCAAACGAGATCAGCCAGAGTGCACCGCTGGCGCTGGCGGCCATCAAGGAGATCTATCGCGAGACGGGTGAGCTGTCTGTCGAGCAGGGCTATGCCCATATTCGCAGCGGTCAGCTTAAGCACTATCCGAGTGTGCTGCACTCTGAAGATGCGCTGGAAGGCCCGGCGGCCTTCGCCGAGAAACGCGATCCTGTGTGGCAGGGCAAGTAAGCCACAATGCGTGCAAATTGGGATGGAGGTCGCCTAAGGAAGGTGCGAATAAGTCCCGTGCTTGCTCTGCGAGTGCTTATAGTGGATAGATGCAAGGCACAGTTTGCAGCGAATGGCCCTAGTCCTTCGCAAGAACTGTAACGCAGCAAATACCGCTGTAAGCCTCGCCCTGCGGGGCTTTGACAGCAACACCATTTCGGCGTTATTCAACTTCAGCAGGCCTTGGCATGCCCTCAGTTGAATGCCTTGAACTGTCGTTGCTATCAAAGCCAGAGCTGTGCGACGACTTGTTCGCACCTTCCCTAACGGGGGCCTCCATTTCTGTATCTTTATCAGCAAGATGAGACCGGACGTGCCTTGTGATTGGCGACGGTGAGAATTAAGGAGCGCAGCTTGGGGACGACTCAATCTAAGGCGCTTTAAGTATAAGGAGTTAGTCATGCCACTCGATCCCGAGGTTGCGCAATTTTTACAAGAGGTTGAAGACTCAGGGGCGCCCGCCTATGAGACGATGACGCCCGCAGAGGCCAGGCGTCAGGAGCTGACGGATCTTGCCATTGCCAAGGCGGGTAGAACGCCGGAGGCGGTGGGTGAGGTGATCCACAGCTTTATTCCCGGTCCGACGGCGGATCTGCCCGTGCGCATCTATCGCCCACTGGGGGTAGAGGTGCCTGGGGCTGGCGCGCCGGCGTTGATCTTTATCCATGGTAGCGGCTGGGTGGTCTCCAATATCGAAACTAACGATCACTTTAGCCGGGCACTGGCTAATCGCACCGGTGCCGTGGTGATCGCTGTTAACTATCAGAAGGCGCCCGAGCACAAGTTTCCTATTCCCATGGACGACTGCTACAGCGCGACGCTCTGGGTGTTTGAGCAGGCCAAGGCTCTGGGGCTGGATCCTAAGCGTATCGGCATCATGGGCGACAGCGCCGGGGGCAATCTGGCCGCCGCGGTGACCCTGAGGCTGCGCGATGAGATGGGGCCGCTGCTGGCATGCCAGGTGCTGGTGTATCCGGCGGTGCATTATGGCTGGGACACGGACTCGGCTAAGCTCCACGGCACAGGCTACCTGCTGCAAAGAGAGAGCATGAAATATTACTGGGGGCATTATCTTCGCAGTCCGGCCGATGGGCAAAACCCCTATTGTTCGCCCTTAAATGCCTCTAGCCATAGCTGTCTGCCGCCGGCGCTCATCTATACCGCCGAGTACGACCCTCTGTGCGACGATGGCTTCAACTATGCGCAGAAGCTAAAACTGGCCGGGGTGCCTGTGTCTTACAAGATGTATGAGGGTACGATTCACGGCTTTATCAAGATGTTACAACGTTTTACTCAGGCGCAGACCTTTCTCGATGAGCTGAGTGAGGCGGTAAGGCCGCTGCTGGCCCCACAAGGGGAGTAGAACACAGCCGATTGCGGGGCGATAGCCAGGACTATCGCCGCCGAGTGATGGGGAGCTTCCACAGGATCTTCTGTCTCACGCCGTTTAATGCCTATCTCGTGGTCGATATCACTGTTTCAATCTTGTCACTTAGTGATCTTAGTCTGATTACCACAATTAATCAGTAATTTAACCTGGTGTTAACTTAGATATTGTGCGCGGCGTTACATATTTTCGCTAGCTCCCTTGTTAGCATTTTGATTCGGTTTTCGCTTTGCTAAAGAATCATGAATAATAATATTCCGCTAAGAGCGCTGCAGATATTTGAGGCATGTGCCAGGTTAGAAAGTTGTTCCCTCGCGGCTAATGAGCTGTGCATTACCCAGAGCGCGGTGTCGCAGCAGATAAAGCAGCTGGAAGACTATTTCTTAGAGAAGTTATTTTACAGGCAAGGTGGAAAGATCAACCTCACCGAGGCGGGCATAGAGCTCAGAGAGCGTCTGGCGCCGGTGTTTTACGATCTCAACAGCGTCTGTTCCAGCCTGGTACAGAACATGGCGGGTGAGGTGAGGGTGCATTCCTACACCTCCCTGGCGGCCAGATGGCTGGTGCCTAAGATGGAGCAGCTTAGGCAGATGTATCCCGAGCTCAATATCAATGTCGGCATGTTTCAGAACGATATCGAGATGAGCGACATGATCGCCGATATCTTCATCGTCACTCGCGAGTGTCAGGACGGTTATACCATCATCCCTCTGGTCACCGAGAAGCTGGTGGCCTTCTGCAGCCCTGAATATCTTGCCCAGTCTGAGGGGATCAGCCTGGCGACCCTAGATCAACACTGCCTGCTCTACTCCAAACATAAAGATTATGGCGTCGACTGGGATACCTGGTTTAGAAACAATGATATCGCCATCAGTCCCAACCAGAAGAAGATCTTCTTCAATCACAACATGCTGGCGGTACAGGC
The DNA here is from genome assembly GCF_009831655.1 of Shewanella insulae. GTDB lineage: Bacteria > Pseudomonadota > Gammaproteobacteria > Enterobacterales > Shewanellaceae > Shewanella > Shewanella insulae. The sequence continues at coordinate 62,573 of NZ_WRPA01000004.1, forward strand.
TGCCATCTACGGCCAGGGGATAGTATTGGGACTGGAGCAGACACTCAAGGTGGAGCTGGACTCAGGTAATCTGGTGAAGCTGGACCTGCCCACCTGTCTCTCCGGGCTGACCTATTACATCGCCTATAAGACCTCCAAGAAGCGCGACGCACGTATCATGCGTATCGTCGATTGGATCATCGACAACTATCCGGGGGATCATCCGGGAGATCGCACCCTGGCGCGTTAACCCGCATCTCATGGGTTAGTGCCGTTTGGCCCTTGCCTAGGGGACAAAACAATTTCGTTTTTAGGTACTTAACAAGTAAGCAACTTTTGTTATGATGAGTTTCCATTGACTTATCACTGGCTTATCTCATGTTAAGACACCTGAAAACCCTGTTGCTTATCCTGCTGTCGCTTATTTTTCTGGTGGTGGTCGGCGTCTATGTCAGCCTCAATCTCAGCCTGCCCAAACTCTCCGGAGAGGTTCCGACCAGTCAGATCTCGGCCAAGACGAGCATAGGGCGGGATCGTCTGGGCACCGCGGTGATCCACGCCGAGAATCGACAGGATGCCGCCTTTGCCCTGGGGTTTGCCCATGGCCAGGACAGGTTCTTTCAGATGGATCTGCTCAGGCGCAACTCTGCCGGCGAGCTGGCCGAGCTGTTTGGCAAGCCTGCTGTAAAACTTGATGAGTCGCGCCGTTTTCATCAGCTGAGAGCGCGCGCCGAGCAAATCTATCACCGTCTGCCCACCGCTCAGCAACAGCTGTTGCGGCGCTATGCCGACGGCGTCAACCGGGCGATCGCCGAGCAGTCGCTGCCCTCATTCGAATACCTGCTCACCCGCGCCAAGCGCCAGCCGTGGCGACCCGCCGACAGCCTGCTGGTGATCTACAGCATGTATCTGGATCTGCAGGGCAATACTCTCAAGCGGGATCTGGCTCTCGAACATATCGAGCGCCGCTTCGGCAGCGGCATGCGCGCCTTCATCACCCAGACCTCAAACTATCAGGCGGCGCTGGATGACAGTCTGTTTCCCTCGGATCCACCGGCTATTCCCAAGGTCAGTGCAAGCTTAAGCCCCAGTCAAAAGCAGAGCACGGCCTCGACCCTGGCTCAGCGCCTGGCGGTGACCATAGAGGAGCCCGTCGAGGTGGGCAGCAACAACTGGGCGGTGACCGGCAAGATGACCCGCACCGGCAGCGCCATGCTCTCTGACGATATGCACCTCTCCTTCGCCGTGCCCATCATCTGGTACCGTGCGCAGCTAAACTACCCTGACGGTGACGGCAGGGCGGTGCAGGTGACAGGCGTGTCCCTGCCTGGCGCGCCGGCGATCGTTGTCGGCAGCAACGGCAAGCTGGCATGGGGCTTTACCAACGCCTATATCGATACCGCCGATTGGGTAGCGCTGGACAAAGATGAGCCGCTCGAGGTGGTCCACGAGATCATCAAGCTGCCCAAGGGCGAGCTGGACTATCCCCTCACGCTGTCGCATTTCGGTCCGGTTCGCCGCCTAGGGGAACAGGCCTATGCCTTGGCCTGGGTCGCCCATCAGGAGTATGCGGTCAACATGGAGCTGATGGCGCTGGAGCAGATAGATAATGTGCCCGAGGCGATGGCCAAGGCCAGCGGTTTCGGTATCCCGGTGCAGAACCTGATGCTGGCCGATGACAAGGGCCACGCCGCCTGGCAACTTGCCGGCGCCGTCCCTGCCCGAACCAATACCAGCGATATCGCATTACCAGGCGAAGAGGTAGCCTGGGATAAGTGGCAAGAGAGAGACGAGGCGCTGCCGTCGCTACAGGATCCCACGAGCGACAGGTTATGGAGTGCCAATGCCAGGGTGATGTCGACCCAGGAGGCACAGCGTTATGGCGATGGTGGTTATGCCCTGGGGGCCAGGAGCGCACAGATTCGTGACCGGCTGCTGGAGCAGGAGCAGTTCGACGAGAGCGATTTCTATCGCATTCAGTTAGATAATCAGGCTCGCTTTTACCGTCCCTGGCAGGCCTTTCTGCTGCAAGCTTTAATGCGCGAGCCCAAGCGTTTTGCTAAGGATATAGTGCAGCTGCGTGACTGGCAGGAATGCGCCTGCGCCGAGTCGGTGGGCTTTACCCTGGTGAAGGCGTTTCGCAGCCAGATGTTAGACAGCGCCTTCGCGCCGGTAGAAGCCGAGCTAAATAGCGCTAAGCTGAGTCTCTCTGTGCTCAAGCGTTACCTGGAGCCCGCTATCTGGCAACTGCTAAAGCAGCAGCCTGTCGACTGGCTACCACAAGATGTCGCCGACTGGGATGAGCTGGTGATCGCCAGCTATGTCACCGCCCGTGACGAGCTGCTGAATAAGTACAGCGAGGATGGTGAGCTGAACGCGCTCAATTGGGGGCGGGTCAACACCCTGACGATACAGCACCCCTTTAGCCGCCAGTTCCCGCTGCTTAGCCGCTGGCTGGATATGCCTAAGGTGGCCGGTTTCGGCGATACCTTCATGCCGGCGGTGCAGCGCAAGAGCTTCGGCGCCTCCCAGCGCTTCATCGTGCAGCCGGGCTATGAGGAGCGGGCCATCATGGCGATCCCCGGCGGTCAATCGGGCCACCCCTTATCGAAATACTATCGCGCCGGCTTTGGCGAGTATGCCCGCGGCGCGGCGACGCCGCTGTTACCGGGGGAGATAGAGGCCAGACTGACCCTGATGCCGAGCCAGGAGCAAGACTGATTCATCAGATCTCGGCCTCAGATGTTTGAACCGACAAAAAAGCCACCCTAGGGTGGCTTTTATTTGTCTATGCAGCGCTTAGCTAACATTCGAGTTAGCGGGTGGTCAGGCTCACGCCAGTGCCACCTGGGGCTTGTAACGCAAAAGCTCGCCAGGCAGCTTGATCCCCTGTGCCTTGATGGCGTTGACCCGCGCCAGATAGGCGGCGCCGTACATCAGGTGCTTGGCCAGATCCACCGCATGACGCTTGCTGTAGTCATCCAGATAGCTGCCCTTGGCCCACTGGTTGAAGGCGCCCAGAGCGGGGCCCGCCCAGACCTGATAGTCCATCTCGCGGCCTGGCTCGCCGGTGTTTGACCAGCGGCTCGACAGCCCCAGGTACCAGCGGAAGATAAGCGCCATCTTACGCTTGGGATTGCCCTCGGCGCGTTCTATCTGCTTAGGGTCGCGCTCATTAAAATGAGCGACGGTGCCGGCCCAGATCTCATCCAGGCTGGCGCGAAACACCTGCTTCTCCAGCTTGTCGCGCTCATCAGCAGGTATCGCCTCTATCGAGTCGTAGCGGCTGTAGATCTCATACAGCTTGTTGGCACGCATGGGGAATAGTGTGCCGCGCTTGACCACCTGTAGCTTAACGCCCATCTCAAACATGTCGGCGGCCGGCGCCATGGTGACATCGGCCATCTCTGTGGTGGCCAGCAGCTTGCGGGTGTGCTCGCTGGCCCCCGCTTCGACACAGGATTGGTTGATGGAGCCTGTTACTATGTAGGCCGCGCCCATGTTGAAGGCCGCCAGGGTCGCATCCGGGGTGCCTATGCCGCCGCCACAACCGACGCGCAGGGGCGTGGCATATTGGTACTTGTCCTGGATCTCCTCCTTGAGCGCCAAAATGGTCGGCAGCAGGGTCACCAGGGGACGGTTATCCGTGTGGCCGCCCGAGTCTGCCTCGGCGGTGATATCGTCGGCCATGGGTACAGCCTGGGCCATCTCCATCTGATCACGGGTGATCAGCCCCTCGTCCACTAACTTCTGCAGCATCTTGGCGGGCGCAGGCTGCATAAACTTCTCGGCGACCTCGGTGCGGCTCACCTTGGCGATCACCTTGTTGCCTATGACGATGTGACCGTTGGCGTCGCGGCTCAGGCCGGCGGCGCGATAGTAGACGATCTGTGGCGTCAGCCCCAGGAAGGCCGAGGCCTCGACCGTGCGCACCTTGTGCTTGAGGAAGAGCTCGACGCTGCCGCGCTCCAGTGCGGGTTCGCTAGGGCTATGGATCAGGTTGAACATGTAGGGGCCGTTTGGCAGCGCCGCCTGGATGCGTGCGATCGCCTGCTCGACTCGGCTGGGGATGAGTCCTGCGGCGCCGAATGAGCAGAGGATCCCCGCCTTACCCAGGGCGATCACTAGCTCTTCCGACGAGATGCCGTTGGCCATGGCGCCGGCATAGTAGGCGTACTTGACGCCGTGTACCCGGCGAAAGTTACCATCGCCCAGGCTCTCTGTGCCCAGGGCCGGGGTGAAGGCGCTGACCGGATGGCCCGAGGCCTGAGCGCCAGAGCCCTGATTATTGGTCATCAGGCTTGCCTCGGTGGCGATGCCCACGCCCAGATCGCTGTCGTTGACCAGGTAGCAGGCGCGGCTAAAATCTTTGAGCGCAGTAGCCATGGCGGCCGTGTCGAAGCTTATCTTGCTGTCGCTTACCTGCCAGGGCCAGGGAGAAAGCTGCTCGTTTGTGGTAGTCGGATTCATCTAATAAAAGACCTTTTTCGTCTTGGGCGATCCGGGAACATGCCTGTTTTATAAGGCATGACCCGTATCGACCGATTTTCTTATGTTGTTCTAACTATGTGTGTTTATCGCGCTGTCTACATCTGTATCTGTGCTTAGGCTTCTTCGATGCAGATGGCGATATCGCTGACCTCGTAGATCCGCAGGCCATCCTTACTCAGGCTGGCATCGCCGGTTATCACCAGCTTACCCGTTTCCTCTCTGATCGAGGTGATGCTCACATCCATCGACATCTGTTTGTTGAGCGGGTTGATCTGGCCGCGATACTTCCACTTGATGTTGGAGAGGATCTGGCCAAATTTGGGGTTAGTAAACCCGGCGCCCAAGTCTTTGCTGATGGCATAAGTCTGCATGGTTTCTATGATGGCTTCAACGCCTAATGAGCCGGGCATCACAGGATCCTGATGGAAGTGGAACTGGAAGAACCAGTCGCTGGGATCTATGGTGCGCTCGGCGTAGAGGTAGCCCAGGCCGTGGCTGCCGCCGTCATCGACGATCTCGACGCTGTCGATGAAGTTAAGCTGACCACCTGCCAGACGATAGTGTGGCTGGCCCGCCGGTGCGTTGAAGTGGCGCCCGCTCTTGTCCAGCAGATCGACCCGGATGTCCGGCGCGATTCCCTTGGCCTGATGCCAGGGTTGCGTCGTCTTGCCGTTATCCAGCCCTAGCTGATCTTTGAGCGCCTCGGCCTTGAAGTAACCAAACACAGCTGTGCCGCGATAGAAGGGCTCGCCATCTGTGCTTAGCTCGAAGCTGAAGCTTTGAATGATATTGGTGCCCGCCATCACAGTAGAGAGCAGGCGCGAGTCGTTGACGATCGTCTTGCCCCGCAGATCCACCTTACGCAGCAGTTCGCCACTACCGTCTAAGTTGCGGAAGAAGAGCTCGAGACCAGGGAAGCCGAGGGTGGTGCCCATGTAGCCCGAGATGAAGCCGTTTGGCTGCAGGGCTATCTCCATCATCACAGAGTAGGGCATCAGCGCCTGATGGCTGTTGGCATCGAAATACCAGGCGTTGCTTGGTACCTCATACTCGGCGATACAGCTAGCAGGGCGCTTGAAATCGCCGCGCTGGCCATTGACCTCTATCACCCGGGTGGTGAGCTGCAAGTCACCGCAGGGAGTGCGCGGCGGGATCATGCCGCGATAGATGGCGAACTCAGGGCCGAAGCACTTCTCGATATCGCCGGTGGCGAATTCGAACAGGTGATAGGGCGTAAAAGGCACTGAGTCGGGCACCCGGTTCGGGTAATCTGGCGTGATCGGCGCCTCCACGTGCGTCAGCGGGATCACCCCCTTGTTCGGTGCGGCGTTGAGATCCGGTACTTGAGCCATCAGCGGGGCATTAGTCATCTGCGGTGCACTGCAAGAGGCGCCTTGATTGGCCTTAGCCTGTGCGCTGCTTGTGTCGCTGCTTTCCAGCTCAGGATAGCGAGTACACTCAGATTCCTCTTTGATCATCACCCCCAGGTTTTGGAAGTCGACCACCACCTTGCCATTTAGCAAGATATCGATATTCGCCTTGGCGTAGGGGCGCGGGCTGAAGCCTATCTCAGTCACCTCCATGCGGTAGGTGAGGCGGGCCGATTGTGGGATCACCTGGCCGCGACATCGCACCTTCTGGGAAGCGTTTTCCAAGGGCTGGAAACGACCATTTTGGGTCTGGGTGTGCATGCCGAGGTGCAGCATGTAGAACTGCAGCAACTGGCCACAACCCTCGGCCATGAGGGAGCCGGCCATCACCTGATCGTCCTTGAAGTGGCAAGGGAAATACCAGTGATTTGGCTCCAACTGCTTGTGGCCCTCTACCAGACCCAGTCCCCAGGCGCCGCCGTTTCGCTCAACTTTGCTGACCTCTTCGATCATCAAAAACTTCTCCGAGGCGAAGCAGAGCGAAGGTTGAGCAGGTCCCGCGTGTGAGGGACCGAAACAGCCTTGGATATCGGCCGACAGCAGCTTGTGGATGTCGCCATAGCTGAATTGGGTGCGCGGGCAATCTAGGATAGGGTTAAAGGTCTGCTTGGTGGCGCGGCTGCGGGCCAACAGCTCCTCTTCGGTGCGGATCACCCCTTTGCCGTCGGCCAGTTCGGCGTCGGTGAAGAAGCCGGCGCAGCCGCCATCCATCTTGAGGATCATGGTGTCGCCGACGAAACACTCGTAGGAGAAGAAGAACAGCAGGGTATCGCCATTGCGGGCGAAGTTGTTGATCTTAATCTCATATCTTAACGTATCGCCACCGCGGGGCAGATCCCCTAAGAAGGTGAGGGTACAGTCCAGCAGACGATAGACACGTTCGCCCTTGTTTTCCAGGTCGATGCCTAGGTAGCTGATCAACATGAGGTCGCACTGACCCGATTCTACCGCTACCGCCCAGGGGATCTGACCGTCCACCAGATAGGGGGCATCGACGGGAATGTCGTACTCTGTGATCATGGCGCTGGGCTTATATTCGCCCAGCTTGGCGTCCAGCTTGGTCACCCGGGATACCAGCAGGTAGTCTGTGGTGGGCAGGCGCACCCGGCGAGAATAGCCGTCGATCGCCGCATACTCTGGGCCGAATACCTTGGCGATATCCCCCTCGGCGTATTCCACCAGGTCATGATAGTCCCAGATGCAGGGCTTGTGCGCTGGCACCGGAGCACGGTAAGGCGCTACCAGGTGGTGCTTCGGCTGTAGTGGCGCCGTTTGGGCTGCTTCAGCGGCAGTGCTAGCGGTTGCATGGGCGGCTGCTTGAGCTGCTGATTTAGCTACAGGCTTTTGTCCCAGCGCCTCCGCCAGCTGTTGTTTCAGCAGACTATCGGCGAGTTTCAGGCCACTTTCCCGGCTCTTGAGATAGGCGAGGTGGGCCTGACGCGCCAGCTGCTGATTCTGTGCCTGATATTGATTTGCCTGATATTGATCTGCTTGGCCCTGATTAGCCTGAAGCTGGGTAAAGGTACCATTATCGCCTGCGCTTGCCTGAAGGCTAGGTGCTTGAACTGTCTTTTGGCTCATAGTGTGTGTCATACCTGCTGCGCCCGAATGTGCGGGCGCAAGTTGTGATTCGTTAGCTGTATAGGCGGCGTAGGCCTCGCCCAAGTAGCTGACCAGTTTGAGAGGCTGCTGATCTCTTAGTGGTGTTCGTTGCAAGCCATTGCCTTTCATTTGAGCGTCTTGCAGCTGCGCTTGTATCTCGCGCTTCTGGCTCAGCGGCGTCTGTGTGATGTGCGCCACCAGATCCCGCCCCCCCAGGCTGACCTGTTTTATCAGGCGGCGCTCGTTTTGCGCCAAGGGCTGATTGAGGCGAGCATTTAGCGCGTGGGCCTGAGCCTGACTCTGGCTCAGCTGAATAAGGGCGGCCTGATCTTCGCTGCAAGTGACCGAGATGGCCTGCTGGGCATCCTCATGGGCCATCTTATTGGATCTTTGATGAGTTAAGGTCAGCAGTGTGGCGAGCAGGCTGCTCATGCCGGCGGCGGCAAAGCTATGGCCCAGTCGCTGCGTGCTCTGAACCGCCTTGGCTGCTGGCAGCGGCAACATGGTCGACAGTGCCTGGGCGCCGTGCTGGCTGCCCGGCGCGGCGCAAACATCCACCAAGGTGACCTGCTCTGCCGCGGTGCCGCTTTTGTTTTGCGCTTTGATGCTCTGGCTCAGCAGCTGATCGCCAAGCCGCGCAAGCTGTTGCTGGGCGCCGAAATGCAGCCCGGCTATCTGGCCATAGCTCTTGGCCCCGCGTCCGGTAAGGCTCGCCTGGTTTTCCAGCACCAGGGCACCGGCGCCCTCTGCCAGTCGCCAGCCATCGGGATGTGCCGGGCCGGCCACGGGGGCGATGGCGTTTTTCAATATCACCTGCTCCAGGCTGCCACAGAGATCCACGGCGGCGATCACCACGGCGTCCAGGTGTTCCTGCTGCATCATATTCTCGGCGACGTCCATGGCCCGGGCCACAGACTGCTCACCGGCGGAGATGGTGAAGGCCGGGCCGCTGAAGTCCCACAGGGCGGCGATGCGCGAGGCCATGATGTTGCCGATGAAGCTGGTGTACTGGTTGAGCTTGGCGGCGTCGAGGACGCTGTCCATGGTGAGGGCCTCGAGCTCGCGATACTGGCTGTCGCTCAGGCTGGCGCCCATGGCATCCAGGCTCTGTTTGAGCTGAGTGTGCAGGTTGACCCGGCCGCGGAACTGATGCAGTTCCAGCTCTGTCTCCATGGCCACCAGAACGGCGACCTTCTGCCCGGCTCGCAGCCCGGCGTCGCAAATCGCCTCGTCGGTGACCTTCATCAGCATCAGCTGCTGGCCGATGAGGCGATCATCTTCGTTAGGTGGCAGCTTAAAGCGCAGGAAGTCCAGCTCGAAGCTGTCCACATAAGCCCCTTGAGGCACGTGATTGAGCCCGAACTGCGCCAGCAGCTCTGGGTGTTTCTCCAATCCCTTCCAGCGTTTGGGCGGTAGGGTAATTGCGGGATCGCGCCCCTCTTTGAGGCAGGCATCCAGGAGATGAATGTCGCTCAGCGGACCGAAGTGGGCCGCGAGGCCGCTGATCATCAGCTTAGGCTGTGAGGGCTTAGCTTCACTGGCTTCTGGCTCATTAACTAACGATTTTATAGCTGTGGTCTGGCCTGTCGCCTGGTCATGGGTTTTTCCTTGGCTGGAGGCCTGATCATAGGATTCCAGCAAGAGGTGGGCATTACAGCCTCCGAAGCCAAATACCGAGACTCCAGCTAAACGCGCCCGATTATCGACCTTGATCGGCCAGGGGGTGACTTCCCTTGGCAGGGTGTGGGCGCCAAACAGACCATTTGGCGAGGCGATGGCCTCCCTTAGGTTGATGCTCGGTGGCAGCAGGCCATGGTTCATGGCAAAGATCATCTTCATGATCCCAGGCATGCCGGCGGCGGTCAGCAGGTGGCCAAGATTAGACTTGGCCGAGCCGATGAGCGGCGCCTTCTCCCCCTCGAGTTGAGGTGCGAAGAACTGCTCCATGGAGGCCAACTCCACCTTGTCCCCGAGGGGCGTACCTGTGGCGTGACATTCGATCACCTCTATCTGCTTAGGTGCTACACCGCCGTGGTGGTAGGCGCGTTCGAAGGCCTTGACCTGGCCCTTGCTGTTGGGGCTCAGCACAAACTGGCCCTTGCCGTCGTTCGACAGGCCAATGCCGCCGATCAGGGCATAGATCTTATCGCCATCGCGCTCGGCATCTTCCAGGCGTTTCAGTGCCAATACCCCGGCGCCCTCGCCGGCAAACAGCCCCTTGGTGTTGCTATCGAAGGGCGCGGAGAAGCCATGCTCTGGGTAGGCGTGGAAGATGGAGAAGCCCATGTTGATGAAGAAGGGATCGGCGCCAGACACGGCGCCCGCCAACATGAGATCTGCCTTGCCGCTACTGAGATAGTCGCAGGCCAGCTTGAGGGAATAGACGGAGCTTGCGCAGGCGGCGTCCAGGCTTAATGACACCCGGCCCAGCCCGAGGGCGTCGGCCACAAGCTTGGAGGCGTTGTGGGCGATAGCGCCGTTGGCGCAGTCCAGACTATGGCTGCCATTATGCTCCTTGAAGGGGCTCAGGTGGAAGTCTGGGCAGGCCAGCTTCTCGCTCAGCGCCTTCTCTACCGCCTTATGATAGAGGGGCAGAAACAGCTCGTTCGATTTAGCCGTCGGAAATGAGAGGGTGCCCATGATGATGCCGGTGCGAGACAGCAGGGGCGAGTCCAGGGCGATACCGGCATCGAGCAGGGCATTGCGGCTGGTGTCCAGCGCCCACAAGAGGCTGTCGTCTAGTCCTTGCAGCTGCTCGGGGGGGAGCTGGTAGCCGTAGGCATTGAAATGGAAATCCTGAATATAGCCGCCCTTATCGCAGTAGAAGCGGTCGGCCTCGCCCTGCTTGCCGCGATAGTCGTCTAGGCGCGCGCCGAGCTTCTGATCGCTCAGCTGTGAGCGCGAGTCACGCTTATCCAGCAGGTTTTGCCAGAACTGCTTGGGAGTCTTGGCATCGGGATAGAGATTGGCCAGACCCACTATAGCTATCTTGCCGCGGTTATCTGCCGCGTTGCTTGCCTTAGGAGAAGGCGCTTGGTGTGAAGGCATTAAGCATCCTCTTGAAATGGGGGAGCGGCATGGGGTGTGTCACCATGCGTTTTGGCTTGTGTATTAGCTTGCTGCACCTTTGTTTGCAGCAATAGGTCAAGCTGGCGTTTAAGCCCAAGTTGCAGCACTGTGAGGCTGACGGGCACCCTGTGGCTGATCAACTGACCCAGTGCCTTTAGCAGGGTAGTGATATCGCTGGTGCCCTTGGCATTGACCGGCACGCTCACATGGGGGGCGTCGCTGCCTTTTAATATCTTGTCGATCAGGGTGCAGTTTTGCCTGTCCGCGCCCACCTCGACAAACAGGGCGGCGCCCTGACGGCTGGCGCTTTGAATAAGCGCGCCGAAATCCAGTCGGTGGCAGAAGGTTTGGGCTATCGACTCGGCAATGCTTTCGCTGCTCAGGGGCTTATGCTGGTTGAGCGCCTGGTCGTGTTCTTGCTCTTGCGGGCGAGCCAGGTTCGCGGCGCTGATAAATTTAATCTCATGGTTTGCCGCGCCCGGTAGCAATGCCTGGCGATAGAAGGCGGCGACCTTGGGGGCGAGCGGCTCGGCTGGCGGCGTGTGCATGGCCGTGACCCGGTTGGCTGGGATACCGCGTTTGTTGAGCTCCTTGAGCAGCGCCTCGCAGCTATGCTGACAACCGGCGATCACACAAGTATCACCCTGGGTGATTGTCAGATAGGCCCTGGGATAGCGCTCCAGCAATGCGCTGATTTGCTCGGCGGGACAGCGCACCAGGAAGCTGTTCCACTCTATGCTCTCGTTGTCAGAGAGTTGCCAGGCTTGGCGCACCGCCTCGAGCGGGCCCGAGATCTCCTGGGTAAACAGGGGATCCTTGAGTGTCTTGTCAATCAGTTGATGGGGCGCCTGCCAGACATCCAGGCTGGCCCACATGGCTGCCTCGCCCATGGAATACCCTAGGGCAAACTGTGGCTGCACCGCAAACTCATCCATCAGCAACTTGGTCAGCAGATAGCTGGCGCCGACGCCGGCGATTGCCATATTGCTCAGGGGCATCTGCTGACAAATGCTGTCATCGCCGCCGTAGACGAGGTCGGCCTGTAGCATGGCCTTGAGATCCCCCTGCTGTTGCAGGCGGGTAAACAGGGCGGGGAAGTAGCTGTGCAGCTCGCTTAGCATGTCAGGGTAGATGGTGCCGACACCCGGGTAGACGAAGGCCAGTTTGGTCTGGCCCAGTGGCGCGGCGCTGAAGTAGCTGCCCGATGGGGTGCGATACTCGCCCTTCTCCTTGCAGACGCTTGTCAGTGCCTCGCTCATGGCGCTGATCTCTTGCTTCAGGGCGTCGATACTCGTCGCCTGCAGGCTGATGACGAAGCGTGTAGGCGCTGTCGTAGCGAAGGCTTCTAAGTTAGCCTGCATCATCTCGATGAGGGCAATTTCCTGATCATGGGGCTGACTAGCCTGTTGGTCGTCTTTGCCGTGTCTGTCCAGCGCGGCGGCCAAGGCCCACAGCCCCTGATTGAGGGCGGCCTCGCTGCTACCTGGGATGAGGAAAAACAGCTGGTGCGCCGAGAGCAGGGAGCGCGCCTTGAGCCGGCCCGTGCCCTGGGTCAAGATGAGCGCCAGTTGACTCGTCGCGGCGCCTGCTTGCGATTCGCCAGCAGATAGGGTCATGGCCGCGACCCGTCCCTGATAGGGCTTGGTAAACCAGTAGTGGCGCCGAGTATCTGAACGCCTAATGGTACGCTGGGCAATATCAGAGATCAGGCGGCATAAGGCGTCGAAGCCCTTGTTCATATCATCGATATGCGTTCTGCATTGAACACTATCCGGTTGGCGTTTGGCCCGTGCCAGTGCGCCTTGCAGTGCACTGCTCTGGCTTTGACCATATTGCAGTGCCGCCAGGTGGGCATGAGGGTGTAGCGTGTGCTGCGCCGCCTTGAGCGCTGGCATCAGCAGTAATGTTTGCTGGGCGCCTTGCAGGCAAACCAGATCGCCTGTGGCGACCCAGCTCACTGCCTGCTCTAGCGTCTGAGCCAGCTTATTCTCTGTAAGCTCAGCCTCGGTTTGGTCAACATGCAGCTCTCGAACTGGCTGATTGGCTAAGGTATCGGGCAAGGCGGCATCTTTTGGCAACAGCAAGAGGGCTACCCGCAGTGGGGTAGCGCCTTCACCGATAGCGCTAGCATTGCTTACCTTTTGGCCAAACTCCTGGGTCACTGCGTCGCCTCCTCGTTGGCCGTTTCACCGCGCGCGCCGTGTGGCACGAAGGCAGCATTGAGGGTTGAGCTGATGGTGATCCTGGCCCCTTTTATCAGGGCGCTCAGGCGGCCATCTTTATGGTAAAGCGCCACATTGGCCGTCAGGCTTCTGCGATTGCTCTTGACCACATTCAGCTCGATATAGCCAGTTTCTCCGCCGTGCATCGGCTGCACACTGATGAACTCGTCGATGGCCGATGGCAAGCTGGCCGCCCCATAGCTGAGCCTTGCCCAGACCAACATGGCTTGGAGCAAGAGATCCTCGGCAAAAGGCTGACAGCCTGCGCTGCTTAGGCTAGGTACAAACTCGCCGCAGTCTGCTTCGCGCACCTGGGGCAGGCTAACAGAGGCGATAAGCCCCTGCTCATCGAACCTCACAACCTTATCCAATCCCTGCAGTCTTGGTCCATGAAACAGGGTGCCGTCACTGTAGAGCGTGCTGGCATCGGTCACCGCCTCGCCATTGTACAGCCCCTCGAAGGCCTTGATTGGCGCCGAGCTGTCCTCGCTATCCATCAAACAAAGGCTCGCCTGGTACTGCGGTCGTCCCTCGCTGCTTATTGAGGCCTGAATGGCCGTCAGGCTATCGCCTGTATATTCAGGGGTTAGAGTAAGCACTATGTTTTGCGGCGCTTCGGTGTCGAAAATAATGCCTTTGAGCAGCTTATAGCTGCGCACCTTTACCGGGGCGCCAATGTGCGCCCGAGCGACTTCACGCATCCATTGGATAGCACAAACCGTCGGTAATACCGGGTTACCGCCGATCACATGGTCTGAGACAAAGGCCATGGTCGCGGGCGTTAACTGGCGTGTTAAGGTGACAGGCGGCAGCGGATGCTGTGCGGCGTGCACCTCATCCGCATCAGGCTTTTTTACTGAGCTGGCCTCATCTGCTTGCGTCTTGCCTTGGTCATTTTGACTGCTTGGGCCGGATTGAGAGTTACCCTGCATGTCGCTGCCGATCAGCAGTTGCAGGCCGCTGTCGCACAGTAGCTGGGTGGCAAACAGCTCGGCACCGGCCTGCAGAGGGATCACATAGACGCCGCGCTCGACAAACATCTTCTTCAGCGCAGGATTGACCATGCCGCCATCCCAAGGGCCCCAGTTAAAGCTCATTACCTTGGTCTGCTGGTTTAACTGAGTCAGTTGCAGCGCCGCCTTGTTAAGGATCTCGTTGGCCATGGCATAGTCGCTCTGACCCGTGTTGCCATAGAAACCGGCCGCCGAGGAGAAGAGGGCTACCAACTTGAGCTGGGCGGGCTCGATCACGCTCAGCAGCGCCTTAAGCCCGGCGACCTTAGTGCCGTAGACTCGTGCAAGCTCATCTAAGGTTTTGTCTTGTATGTGTTTATCGGCCAGAACTCCCGCACCATGGATTAGTCCTGTGATCGGCGTTAGCTGATTGATGGCGCCGAGGGCCTGCTCGATCGCCTCAGCCTTGCTGACATCCATCGCCAGATATTCCGCCGAGGCACCCACCGCCTCGAAGGCGTTGAGGGCGGCCTGGATCTCAAGGCTGCTCTTTACCGGCCAGATGAGGGCGTCGACCTGTTTAGGGGTCGGCTTGTCGCCGCTGGCGAGCAGGTGGGCGATAGCGGCTTGTTTTAGCTCGTCGATCGCCTTGCCCTGTGCCCAATCCGGCAGCTCCTTGTTGGCGATATGTTCGCTGCGACCAGCCAGGATAAAGTGTGACTGGCAACGTTTGGCCAGTGCCAGGGCGCATTCAAAGGTCACGCCTTTTGCGCCCCCGGTCACCAGTATTTTATCTGAGCCATCTAGCTGGGATTCTGCGGTTTTTATCGCCGCTTCACCCGGCTGCAGCCGATGGCGGCACAGCTCGCCATCGGCATCTAGGCTAATGCCGACTTCATTCATGGCTGTGTCGCTATCTTGTAACTCAGCCAGTAGGGCATCGCCCAGCTGCGCCGCGCTCATGTTTGGCGCGAGATCCAGGGCGCGGCAGAAGATGCCTGGCCACTCATGGCTCAGGGTCTTGGTGAGACCCGAAAGCGCGGCCTGATTGAGTTCGCTCTTGGCCAGTTGCTTAACATCCAGGTAGCCAAAGCCACCGTCGATACGGCTGACGGTGATAAAGCAGCGACGACCCGTCTGAGCGCTCAGTGGCGCCTGCAGGTGTTTAGCCCAGAGAAACGCCGAGCTCAGGTGGTTAAAGCCTGCTTCGGTCAGTTGTAGCCCAGAGACGGCGTTGACCTCCTGCTGAGGTTGCAGGTGAACAAAACCTGCTATGGCACCGTGGTTGGCGGTAATTTCGTTTATCGCCTGCACCACATCTTGCTCGGCCAGCCCTTCTGGCTGCCAGGTGGCGATGGCGCTGCTCAGTGGTGACTGAGGCTGGCCTTCTGGCAGGCGCACAACCACGACCTTGAGTCCCTTGTTGCTGAGTTTCTCGGCCAGCACCCCGGCGTTGTGACCATCGTCTTGGATCACCAGGGTAGCATTGGCGGCGAAACCCTCGGCATCAGGTTTCGCCGCTTCAAGCTTTTTTAGCGCGACCTCGCTGTGAGGTGGCAACTCGACCAGTGGCTCGGCGGAGATTGCTTGCACCTGAGTAACTGTGGCGCTCTCCTCCTGGTTGCCCGTCGTTTCTGCCAAAGCGCCCGCGGCGGCTTGTTGAACAGGAGCGCCTGCGGCGGACAGTTTACTGTTCATATAGCAGACGATCTCACCCAGGGTGCGGCACTCGGCCAGATCTTCCGGGTTGAGATCCGGTAGTCCCGGTAACTCATCCTGCACCGTGCCCAAGATCTCCACCCGCTTGATGGAGTCGATACCGAGATCGGCCTCCATGTCCATCTCTAGCGACAGCATCTCGGTTGGGTAGCCTGTCTTGTCGGCGACCACGGCCAGCATGGTCTGCTGTACTAATTCAGATGATAAGCCTGCTGCTGCGCTTTGAGCTTCAGTGGCTATAGCGCCTGCGGCGGGTTGTTGAGTAGCGCCTGCGGCTGGTAGCTTGCTGTTCATATAGCTGACGATCTCACCCAGGGTGCGGCATTCGGCCAGATCCTCAGGGCTCAGCTCGGGCAGACCCGGCAGCTCGTCCTGCACCGTGCCCAAGATCTCCACCCGCTTGATGGAATCGATACCTAGGTCGGCCTCCATGTCCATCTCTAGCGACAGCATCTCGGTTGGGTAGCCTGTCTTGTCGGCGACCACGGCGAGCATGGTTTCTTGGACTTGTGTCGATGACAAGCCAGATGCTGACTGAGCACTAGCGGTAGTCGTTTCTTGACTGGTCACAGCGCCCGCAGCCGGTAGCTTGCTGTTCATATAGGCAACAATTTCACCCAGGGTGCGGCATTCGGCCAGATCCTCAGGGCTGAGGTCGGGCAGACCCGGCAGCTCATCCTGCACCGTGCCTAAGATCTCCACCCGCTTGATGGAATCGATTCCGAGATCGGCCTCCATATCCATCTCCAGTGACAGCATCTCGGTTGGATAACCCGTCTTGTCCGCCACCACGGCGAGCATGGTTTGCTGCACTTCTGTCGAAGATGAACCGGAAGTAGCAGTGTTTTGAACCTCTGGGGTAGCAACAGCGCCTGCGGCTTGTTGGCTGTTCATAGCGCCCGCGGCGGACAGTTTACTGTTCATATAGTCAACGATCTCACCCAGGGTGCGGCACTCGGCCAAATCCTCAGGGCTGAGCTCCGGCAGGCTCGGCAGCTCATCCTGCACCGTGCCTAAGATCTCGACGCGCTTGATGGAATCGATGCCGAGATCGGCCTCCATATCCATCTCTAGTGACAGCATCTCGGTAGGATAACCTGTCTTGTCGGCGACCACGGTCAGCATGGTCTGTTGCACTAACTCAGATGATAAGCCTGTCGTTTCTTGACTGGTCACAGCGCCCGCAGCCGGTAGCTTGCTGTTCATATAGGCAACAATTTCACCCAGGGTGCGGCACTCGGCCAGATCTTCCGGGCTGAGTTCCGGCAGACCCGGCAGCTCATCCTGCACTGTGCCTAAGATCTCTACGCGCTTGATGGAATCGATGCCGAGATCGGCCTCCATATCCATCTCTAGCGACAGCATCTCGGTGGGATAACCCGTCTTATCGGCGACCACTGTCAGCATGGTCTGCTTGATAGCATCTGCATTGGCTGAATCCGCGGTAGGCTGGCTCGGCATCTCTTGCTTTGATGCCTGAACCTCTGCTGTTGGCACTATTGCCGACGGTACCATGGCGGGTTGTACCACTGGCGTTTTAAGCTCTGGTGTTTGAACAAGTGTTGGTTGAACCACAGGTGCCTGAGTTGCTTGGGGAGTCGCTTGAGCAGCCGGCTGGGTGACAGGCGCTTGTACCGGCTTTTGTACCGGCATAGGCTGAGGTGCCACAGCAGGTGTCGTTAGCGGCGCGCCGTGCACTGCGGGCGCTTGTCCCATCAGTTGCAGGGCGCTTTGGTTGCTCTGGGCCTGCATCTCAAGGAATTGAGTATGGCTCTGTAGCGTCTGCGCCTGATGTTGGTGGAACAGCTCCAGGGAACGCTGCAGGCTCTCAGGAATCGCGACCCCGGCGGCGGCCATCTGTGCCTGTGCCGTCATCAGTTGGGTGACCGTCTCGCCATACTGCTGAGGTATGGTCAGGAACTGCTGGTGCAGCTGCGCCGTCTGTTGCTGGGCGGCGAACAGTGCCGTAAGGGCATCTCCGCTTGCTGCTGTCTGTAGCGGCTGGGTGGCAGGTGTATTGATGACTGAGTCATGAGAGTCATTGGCCTGTGGCGCTGGGGCTGCGGGGATCGGTTTTTCCACTGTATTCTCTACTTCTACAATTTTTTCGACGACTTTTTCGACTTCGACCAGTTTTTCAACTTCCACTATCTTCTCTTGCACTCGGGTCTGTGGCGTGATGGTGCCCGTATTAAGGGATTTTTCCATCTTTGCTAGGGTCGCCGGGCTGATGTAGTTGGTCGCGTTGAGCGTAATATTCATGGGGGAGACAGGCTCGGCCTGGGCCGCCTCGGCGCGGTAGGGGTCCACCTCATCCAATGTGATGCCGCAGACGGCAAGCTGCATGGCACCCTGGCGAAGTTGCAGGTCGCTATCGCCCTTAGGACTAGGGTTGAGGCTGATGGTGCACAGGGTATCTAGCTTGTCGCTAAGGGTGTTCTCCACCAGTTTCTGCAGAATATTCTTCGGGCCGAATTCGACGAAGATGCGCGCGCCGTCTTCATACATGGCCGCTAGCTGCTCGCTAAAGCGCACCGATTGCAGCATATGCTGCTTAAACTCACTCTTGATGGTCTTGGCGACATTGGCGTAGCGAGCACCGCTGGCATTGGCATACACAGGTAGCGCCGGCTTGGCAAATTTCACCTTGTCGATCGCCTCGGCAAACGGTGCCTGGGCGTGGCCAACCAATGGTGTGTGGAAGGCGCCGGATACCGGCAGGGCGATCGCCTTGAAGCCTAGCTCGCTAAGGGCCTTGGCCGCCTGAGTAGTGGCATCTGTCGGGCCTGCGATCACCAGCTGGGTTGGGGCGTTGTAGTTGGCGACCTTGACGCCGTCGAAGGCTTCAAGGGTGGCCTCGAGGCGGGTGATATCCTCGCTCGACTTGGTGATGATGGCATACATGGTACCGCGATCGGCACCCTCGGCACTTGGGCTGGCCATGGCATCGCCGCGCTCGAATGTCAGCTGGTAGTAGTCTTCGAGGCTGATCACCCCGGCGGCGCACAGGGCGCTGAGTTCTCCAAAGCTGTGGCCTGCCACCATGTCGGGCGTGAAGCCGGCTTGCTTGAGCAGGGAGTATTGCCCCATGGAGATGGCGCCGATGGCGCTCTGGGCATTGGCGGTATTGGTCAGCAAGGCCTCTTGGGCCTGACGGTCTGCCTGGTTGAAGACAGGCAGGGGATAGACCAGCTGCGACAAGGGCGTCTTACCCTTGGCGGCAAAGACCTTGTCGGCCAGCACAAACTGAGCACGCATCTCGGGGAAGTGACAGCTTAGCTCGCGGCCCATGTTGAGGTACTGGGCACCCTGGCCAGCAAACAGCGCGGCCACCTTGGCATTATCCAGACTGGCACTGCGATAGTGCACGCCGCCGGGCAGCGACCAGTGGGCCTCATCGCCCGCTTCCAGGCGGCTGAGCGCCTGATTAAGCTGCGTCTTGAGGCTGTCTGTGTCGCTGACCACCAGGCCAAGACGCGGCGCACCGGCGTCCAGTACGCGCATCGGATGTTGAGCGGCCAAGGCGTCGAGGGATTGTTTATCTGAGTCTGCAATGAGCTGATTAATGGTGGCGATAAGCCCAGCCTTGTCGGCGGCGCTCAGCAGCAGACTCTGAGGCACGGCGCGCTGGCGGAAACGGGTGAGCTCGCCTTGATCCCGGCCGTGGTCACTCTGATACTCTTCGAGCACGAAGTGGAAGTTGGTGCCGCCAAAGCCGAATGAGCTGATGCCGGCGCGGCGCGGCGTGCCGTCTGGGCGTGGTAGCCAGGGCCGCGTCTCGGTATTGAGGTAGAAAGGCGAGTTGGCGATATCCAGCTTAGGATTGGGCTGGTCCACATTGATGGTGGGTGGCAACACCTTGTGGTGCAGCGCCAGCGCCGCCTTGATAAGCCCGGCCGTACCTGCGGTCGACTTGGTATGGCCGATTTGCGATTTTACCGAGCCCAGGGCGATATGCTGGGTCGTCTCGCAGCCCTCGCTGAAGACAGACTTGAGGCCGTTAAACTCGGCCACGTCACCGGCGGCCGTGCCTGTGCCGTGGGCCTCCATTAGCCCCAGGGTGTGGGGGGCAAATCCGGCGTCGTCGTAGGCGCGCTTGAGCGCCTTGGCCTGGCCTTCGGGGCGCGGCGCATAGATAGACTTGAACTTACCGTCTGACGAGGCGCCTACGCCCTTGATCACCGAATAGATGCGATCGCCATCGCGCTCGGCATCTTCCAAACGCTTCAGCGCCACCATGCCTATGCCTTCGCCTATCATCATCCCCTTGGAGTCGACATCGAAGGGCTGCACCGTCTCGTTGGTAGTGAAGGCCGGCGTCTTGGAGAAGCTCATGTACATGGAGGGGGAGTTGTCGGTACAGACACCGCCGGTGATCATCATCTCGGCGCGGCCGTCCACCAGTTCACTCAGGGCCATGCGCATGGCTGCCAGCGAGCCGGCGCAGGCGGCGTCGACGACGCAGTTCATGCCGCCTAAGTCGAAGCGGTTGGCGATACGTCCGGCGATCACATTGCCAAGCGAGCCGGGGAAGGAATTCTCCTCCCAGTGAACATACTGATCCTGAAACTTCTTGATTAGCATCTCGCTGTCGGCGTCGCTGATGCCGCTGTGTTTGAACACTTTCTTCAGCACAGGGTACTGCAGCCTGGCGTTGAGGCTGTGGCTGATCTTCTGACCGCCGCCCACACCTAGGGTGATGCCTATCTTGTTTCTGTCGTAGTCGCTGGGTAGCTTGGCATCTGCGAGTACCTCTTTGGCGACGATGAGTGACAACAGCTGTGAGGTGTCGGTCAGCTCTAGGATGTTGGGCGGCAGGCCAAACTCCATAGGGTTGAAGTTGACCTCGGGCATGAAGCCGCCGCGTTTGCAGTAGCTCTTGTCCGGTGCGCTCTTATCGCTGTCGTAGTAGTCGTCGACCTGCCAGTGGGTGTCAGGCACCTCTGTGATGGCGTCAATCTTGTCGCAGATCAGATCCCAAAATTTGTTGAGATAACGTGAGTTGGCAAAGATGCTCGCCATGCCAACGATGGCAATGGGCATATCTTTCAGACGCTTGTTGAGGCGCTGATCGCTTGACGTCTTTGATGTTTCGGTCTGGCTCATTATGAGTCTCCGCTTGCTACCTGATGCTCAGGTGTCTGTATGTCAGCGCCGGATGTTAGCTGTGCCATGGTGGCACCTGGGAAGCGCTGTAAGAAAGTGTGATAGTTGCGTACCAAAAGCTTACGCAGATGAAACGGCCCCTGGCGAAGCAGATGGGTGATGTATCGCTTGGTGGCCTGGGTATTGCCGTCTTGATAGATATCTAAGTAGATCCAGTCGCTGTGGGGATCTATGCCCAAAAGCACTGAGCTTGGCTCGGCGTCCGCCAGTTGTGGCGGCAGGGTGAGCGAGGCCACCTGCAGCACTGTGTCGCCGTCTGCCTGTGGCAGCGCCAAGGTGTTGGCCAGGGTCTCAGGGTTTAGGGTATAGGTGACTATGTCGCTGCCCTGGGCGATGGGCAGCTGGTTGAAGTAATGATCCGGCACCTCGGGGCGCTCGATGTTATGGATGCGCGACACCCCGTAGCGTTTGAGGCAGCGGGCGAGGCCGGAGCGGGACACATTGGGGTTGATAAACTCCTGGGTCACCTTGAGCAGCCTGTCCAGCGGCATCTTCAGCTGGTAGCGCAGCCCCACGACCACATATTCCTGCATCGGTGTCAGTGTGGTGTTGAGGTGGTGGGGGGTGTTGGGCGTGTCCTCGATGGAGTTGCGTCGGCGCCATTTACGCACCGTGGCTTCGCTGATGTTGAGCACCTTTGCCAGCTGGCTCACCGGCAGATCCGACTCCTGGATAAACTGGCGCATCTCAGGGGTCGTGGTGGCATTCTTGTGCCTATATTCACTGGCGCTGAGTTTTCGCGCCGCGGTTTGCGAGTCCCGGCGCTGCGTCTTGTGGTTAGGCTTCTCGAGCATATTGGTTAGGGCGTTCCATCAATAATCTATTGGGACAAACGCTGCCGCGGTTTGCCCGTAGCTTGTAAGATCTCGCGTTGTCCGTCTGAACTGACGTCAATAGAGCAGCAGACTACAGTAGCTTGAGGGCCAATACAATCACCTGGGACTTAAAAGTCATCGACACCGGTTATTTTAGCTTACATATGTTCGCTGTTTGTGACAGGTGTTGGCTAAATTGACCCTGTGAGTTAAAGCGTGATCTCGATCAAAAGCATGGCAGGATGACAGGCCTATACTGATTGTTAATAGACCGTTCACAACACATTGTTTTTGTTTGCAGCAAACGCGATTTTAGTGGCAGGGTAAAAGGTCGTGGTGCTGTTACCTATTGATATAACAGATCAAAGGAGGCCGTTATGGCTGAGTTTACCACGGAGCAGATCCGGAATCTGGCGGTGCTCGGACACACAGGGGCGGGTAAATCCACCTTGTTAGAGGCATTGCTGTTCCAGGGCGAGGCGATCGCTCAAAAAGGCAGGGTGGACAAGGGCACAAATCATGCTGATTTCACTGCCCAGGAAAAAGACCATCGACATAGCCTAGAACCTTCCTTCCTCAATCTCGATTTCGCCAATCATCACATCAACTTTATCGACACCCCAGGCCTGCCCGATTTCTTCGGTCGTGCCTTGTTGCCTCTTAGCGGCGTGGAGTCTGTACTCTTGGTGATCAACGCTGCCACCGGCATAGAGACCATTACCCAGCGCGCCTTCGAGGCGGCCAGGGCCCAGGGTAAGGTGGTGCTCATTGCGATTAACCATATCGATGGCAATGGTACCAAGCTGGCGGGCCTGCTTGATGAGATCCAAACCAAGTTTGGCCATCGCTGCCTGCCGGTGAATCTGCCTAACGCCGCCCTGGATGATGTGATCGACTGTTATCTGCATCCCCAGCCCGAGTTGCAGGGAGAGGCCTTGTTTCACGATGTGGCCAGCGCCCGCGATGAACTGGTGGATACAGTGCTCGAGGAAGACGATGAGCTGATGGATCTCTATCTGGAGCAGGGGGAAAACCTGACGCCCGAGCAGCTACATGCGCCGCTGGAGACTGCACTGCGCATGGGCCATCTGGTGCCTGTCTGTTTCACCAGCGCCGAGCAGCAGGTGGGAATAGGCGCGCTGTTAGAGCTCATCATCAAGCTGAGTCCTAATCCGTTGGAGGCCAATCCGCCCCAATTTATCAAGGGACAAGGTGAGTCGGCCCTGCCGGTGGATGTGACCCAATCCAGCGAGGATCACGCCCTGGCTCATGTCTTTCGGGTGGCCATCGACCCCTTCTTCGGTCGCATGGGGGTATTTAGGGTCTATCAGGGCACCATCTCTCTGGGGATGAAGCTGTTTGTCGGCGATGGTCGCAAGCCTATCAAGGTGAGTAACCTGTTTAAGCTGCAGGGGGACAAGCAGGTCAGCGTGACCTCGGCAGTGCCCGGCGACATCTGCGCCATCTCTAAGGTGGATGAGCTGACAGTGGGCGCCGTGCTTCACGACAGTCACGACGAAGATGAGTTCCACCTGCCTGAGTTGGTGTTGCCACAACCTATCTTCGGCCTGGCGGTGTCGGCCAAGCGCCGCGGCGACGAGCAGAAGATTGCCGAGGTACTCAACAAGCTGGTGGTGGAAGATCCTAGCCTGCATATCGCCAAGAACGAGGCCGAGGGGCAGACGATTTTACAAGGCCAGGGGGACCTGCATCTGCAGATCGCGCTGGAGAAGGCCCATGATCTCTTCAATGTCGATATGGATACCGACGTGCCAGCTGTGGCCTACCGTGAAACCATTACCCGCAGCGCCACGGCGCGTTACCGCCACAAGAAGCAGTCTGGCGGTGCCGGCCAGTTTGGTGAGGTTGAGCTTACCATCGAGCCGCTGCCGAGAGGTGCTGGCTTCGAGTTTGTCAGCAAGGTGGTGGGCGGCTCGGTGCCGAGCCAATATATTCCCGCTGTCGAGAAGGGGGTGAAGGAGGCGATGAACGGCGGCGCCGTGGCGGGCTTCCCGATGCAGGATATGCGCGTCTCCCTGCTCGATGGTAAGCACCATAGCGTCGACTCCAAAGAGATCGCCTTCGTGATGGCGGGTAAGAAGGCCTTCCTGGATGCGGTGCAGGAAGCCAACCCTGTGATCTTGGAGCCGATCGTCGAGATGCAGGTGCAGGTGGCCCAGGAACATGTAGGCGATATTACCGGGGATATCAGCGCCAATCGCGGCATCATCTGCGGTACCCAGGCCCAGGGTAACGGCAAGGTAGAGGTGGAGGTCGAGGCGCCGCTGGCGACCGTTGATGACTACTCTACCCGCTTGAAATCCCTCACAGGCGGCGATGGTCAGTTTGCCATGACCTTCAGCCGTTACGATGTGGTGCCGGTTCATGTGCAGAAGGCGTTGATCTCGGCGGCTAAGGCACACTAAGACCCGATTAGGCATTAGTTTCGCTTGTTAGTCGAGAAAAGGAGAACATAGTTCTCCTTTTTTATGCGAAGGCTTAAATGCCCCGACGCTTATTGCGCTCGCGGAGTCTTAGGATTAGCTTGGTCGCACATAAATGAATCTAGCAGTGGGAGCGGGTATCGATGAAGGTGGTCAGTCGTGACAACAGTGAGCACTATCTTTGGGGCGAACAGGATTTGCGAGGCGATCAGGGAGCAGGGGGAAAAGCCTGTGATGGCTGGCATCTGGTGAAGCGCCCTGCGTTAAGCGTGATCCAAGAGCGGGTGCCTGTGGGCATGGGCGAGCAGCGTCACTACCACAAGGTGGCGGAGCAGTTCTTCTTTATTCTGTCGGGCACGGCGCTGCTTGAGGTGGAAGGTATCGAGCATAGACTCACGGCCCACCAGGGGATGCATGTGGCACCGGGTCAGGCTCACTGCCTGCGCAACGGTGGCGAGCAGGTGCTGGAGTTTCTGGTGACCTCTACGCCGCCAAGCCATGGTGACAGGGTAAAGACTTAAGTAAAGGCGTAGGAAAAAACGGTCACACTTTCGTTTGTTTCCTTTTAAGACAACAAGTTATAGTCTAAAGTTTGAGTGTTTAGCGCAGCATTTAAGCAATGATTGGAGGCGCCGATATGGATGGAGCGAAACTTTGGTTAGCGGGCATGCTTGGCCTTGCCCTGGTGTGTTTAGCGCCTGTCTCGGTGGCTGCCGAGACTCTGATTGCCGAGACTCTGATTGCAGAGGCGACGGGCACACAGACTAGGGTTGCAGAGAGATCGGTTGTAAATAGTAGCGACGCCGTGGAGGCGCGGGATATAGTGCGCCGAGCCGATGAGCAGATGCGCGGCAAGTCCAGCTATGTGGTTGCGACCATGAATATCGTGCGTCCGGACTGGACGCGCTCCATGAGCATGAAGAGCTGGACCAAGGGGCAGGAGCTGTCGCTGGTACTGGTGACGGCACCGGCGAAGGACAAGGGCAGCGTGTCCCTCAAACGCTACCGCGACATGTGGAACTGGGTGCCCGCCATCGAGCGCATCATCAAGATAGCTCCCTCCATGTTGAGTCAGTCCTGGATGGGATCAGACTTCACCAATGACGACCTGATCAATAAGTCCTCCATTGTGGTCGATTATCGCCATCAGCTGGTGCAGCACGAATCGATAGAGGGGGACGATTGCTTTGTCATCGATGCCTTTGCCAAGCCTGACGCGCCCGTGGTCTGGAGCCGTATCCGTCTGTGGATCTCGAGTCGTGATTACCTGCAGCGTAAGGTGGAATTTTTCGACGAGTTCGATGAGCTGGTCAACACACTGACCACCTCGGATATTCAGGAGATGGGCGGGCGCAAGTTGGCTACCAAGATGGTGATGATCCCTGCCGATAAGCCGGGGCAGCGCACCGAGCTTATCACCCATGAGGCGGCATTTGATTTCGAGATAGGCGATGATTTCTTTTCTCAGCAGCAGATGAAGGCGCTGCGGGACTAACACAGGGATAAATCTAAGGTGCTAGGCCTAAGGTGCAAGGACTTAGGTAAAAGACTGAGATACAAGAATAGGGGGAGGCATGTTGATTAAGCTGGCGTGGCGCAATCTCTGGCGGCAGAAGCGGCGCACCCTGCTCACCGCCTTTGCCCTGGCGCTGGCGCTGTTTCTCTCCCTCTTTATGCGCAGCATGCAGGAGGGCAGCTACGAGCACAATATCGACAACAGTGCCCGCTTCTCCACCGGCCTGATCCAGCTGCAATCCCCCGAGTATGCCACCACAGAAAGCATCGAAGACCTGCTGCCCGGCGATGACGACTTTATCGCCCCGGCAAAGGCCTTGCCCCACATCAGCTACGCCCTGCCCAGAATCGAATCTTTCCTGTTGGCCTCCAGCGAGGAGCGCTCCAAAGGCGTGCTGGTGTACGGCGTGCGGCCACAGCTGGAGAGCGACTATTCGGGCATAGAAGATAAGCTGGTGGCCGGCCGCTACTTAACCCCGGGGGCCCAGCAGGTGCTGCTGGGACAAGGATTGGCGGAGTACCTGAAGCTAGGTGTCGGCGATGAGCTGGTGCTCTATGGCCAGGGTTACCATGGCCAGACGGCGGCCGGTGTCTATCCTATTGCCGGCATACTGCATTTCCCCCTGGCCCAGCTGGACAATCAGTTGGTCTACATGCCCCTGAGTGCGGCACAAGGCCTGTTCTCAACCGGTAAACAGGTGACGGCCTGGGTGCTGCATAGCGACAATTTGGATGAGGTGGCGCCTCTGACCGAGAGACTTTCTGCGCTTTATGGTGACAGGGTCAAGGTGCGGGACTGGCAGTCGCTGGCCCCTGAGATGGCGCAGCAGATCGCCTTGGACAGGGCGGGTGGCCTGTTTATGATCTGCCTGCTCTATCTCATTGTCGGCTTCGCCCTTTTTGCCACCATCTTGATGATGACGCTGGAGCGCAGGCGCGAATTCGGCGTCATGCTGGCGACCGGCATGGCCCGCCTGACCTTGCTGCGTTTGGTGATGTTCGAATCCTTGTTGATCGCCGCCTTGGGGACGGCACTGGGGCTTGGGGTGAGCGGCGTGGTGATAGGCTACTTCTATTATCACCCCATCTCTCTGACCGGCGAGACCGCCAGGATGATGCTCGAGATGGGCTGGGAGCCTGTAATGCCGATGAAAGTATCGCTGGCGCTGGTGCGCAATCAGGTGATCATCATACTCAGCCTGATGGCGCTCTGCCTCATCTACCCCCTTTGGCGAACCCAGCATCTGGTGGTGGTCGCGGCCCTCAAAGGAGGTGATGATGACCAAGGATAATTCTGGCTGGCATGCGCCCATGTTGGCCCTTCTGGCCTGGCGCAATCTGTGGCGTAACCGACTGCGCACCAGCATCATGGTGTGCGCCATGGTGCTTGGCTTGGTGGGTGTGGTGGTGATGTTAGGTTTCATGACTGGCATGTACGCCAACATGATAGATAATGCCGTCGCCTGGCAGACCAGTCACTTGCAGGTGCATAACAAAAATTATCTGCTCGACCCGGATATCAATAGCCGGATACGCGCGCCAGAGCCCGTGCTGGCTAAGCTGGACCAGCTCGTTGAGGTGCAAGGGGTTTCGGCGCGCTTCGTGGTGCAGGGCATGCTGGCCTCACCCCGGGCGAGTCGCGGCATTCGCATCAATGGGGTTGACCCCGCTGCCGAGGCTAAGGTGACGCCTATCGCCGACAGTATCACCGAGGGGAGCTGGCTCGAGACCAGTGGACGCCACCCCATAGTGATTTCGGAAAAGACGGCGAGCCGTCTCAAGTTGCGGCTGGGTTCCAAGGTGGTGCTCACCTTCAGCAACGCAGATAAGGCGGTAAGCGGTGCGGCGTTTCGGGTTACGGGCCTCTATCGCTCCCCCTCCAGTACCTTCGATGAGGCCAACGCCTATGTGCGCCGCACCGATTTGACTGCGCTTGCTGGTCTCGATGGTGTGCATGAGATAGCCATTCGCCTGACAAAGAGCGACAGCCTGGACAATAGCCGCGCCAAGGCGGTAGCCAGAATATTGTCGAGCGTGCTGGCCTCCCAGGATAGGGTGCGAGACTGGCAACAAATTCAGCCCATGCTGGCCACCATTATCGCTCAGATGGACACCAGCAACGCGGTGATCTTGCTGATCTTCATCTCGGCGCTGGGGCTGGGGATCACCAACATCATGTTGATGGCGGTGTTTGAGCGCACGCGGGAGTTTGGTGTGCTGATGGCCATCGGCATGGTGAAGCGCAAGATAATGGGGTTGATCCTGCTGGAATCTCTGCTGCTTGGACTGACGGGAGCGCTACTTGGCCTCTTGCTCAGCGTGATGGTGATAGGGCTGCTGGCACACACAGGCATCCCCCTTGGCAACATGGCCGATGGACTCGGCGCCTTCGGGGTATCGACCACCCTCTATCCCCAAGTCACCCTAGGCCAGTATCTCTCGACCCTGGCGATGGTGGTGATTGTGAGCCTGTTGGCGGCCCTTTATCCGGCGCGGCAGATAGTCAAACAGCGTCCGGTGGACGCCATGTCGCAGAAGCATTAGGGCCAAAGGAGTCCATATATTCCATGACCATAGCGATTCAAGCATTAACTAAGATCTATAACCCCGAGAGTGACTTTCCGGTGGCGGCGGTAAAGTCACTGGATCTCACCATAGCCCAGGGGGAGTTTGTCGCCATCATGGGGCCCTCCGGCTCGGGTAAGACCACGCTGCTGAACATGATAGGCGGCATCGACAGTCCGAGTAGCGGCGCCGTGTTTATCGATGGCGAGGATATCACCCACTTGAGCGAGCAAGCGCTAATCGCCTTTCGCCGTGATCATGTGGGCTTTATCTTTCAAGACTATAGCCTGCTGCCCGTGCTGACGGCGCTGGAGAATGTCGAGTTTGTGATGCAGCTGCAGGGCCACAGCGAGGCCGAGTGTCGCCAGCGGGCCATGGCGTTGCTGACCCAGGTCGGGTTGGCAGGCCAGCAAGATAAGATCCCTGCCAAGTTGTCGGGCGGACAGCAACAGAGGGTGGCGGTTGCAAGGGCACTGGCTCCCAGGCCGAGATTTGTCATGGCCGATGAGCCCACCGCCAACCTGGATGCCAAGAGCACCGCCGAGCTGCTGGATATCATGCAATCGCTCAATGAGCAGGAGGGCACCACCTTTATCTTTTCGACCCATGATCCCCGGGTGATCGCCAGGGCCAAGCGGGTGATTGTTTTCGAGGACGGCTGTCTGGTCGAGGATCGCCGCCAATGATTAGGGCGTCTGAGTGCTTATGCTAAAGCTAGGGTTAAGGCCATGCTTGACTGCCACCGCCTGCCTTTGGGCGGCTCTGTTGAGTCGCGGTGCTTTGGCCTCGCCCATTCCAGGCGTTACGCCTGAGCAGCCCTGGCAAGTTAAGGGCTATGTGAGTTACCTGGGCTCTGTCGTTGCCCCGGCCGAGGGCGAGCAACTGTGGGACGGTCTGCTGCACAATCGTATCGACGGCGAATATCGCTGGCAATCGCTCAGGGTAAATGTCGGCCTGCGCAATCGCCTCATGGTTGGGGATAGCGGCAGGTTGCCGGACTATGGCGACCTGCTTGCCTGGGATTCTGGCTACTGGGATCTATCGGCCAACTGGCTTGATAGCGACGGCTGGATTGGCAACAGCCAGTTAGACCGCATCTATCTGAGCTGGCAGCTTGCTGATAACTGGGAGCTGGTCGCCGGCCGCTTTAGGGTCAACTGGGCCATGAGCACCCTGTGGAATCCCAACGATATCTTTAATGCTTACTCTATCTATGATGTCGATTATGCCGAGCGTCGCGGGGTCGATGCCCTCAAGCTTAGCCGTCAACTGGGCTATGCCAGTCAGCTGGAGCTTGTCTATAGCCGGGGGACGGATAGCTTGATAAACGACGTATCAATAAGCCGAACGAATCGTCAGTACGCCGGGCGCTATCTTGGGCATAACGTGTTTGGCTATGATCTGGGCTGGGATTGGCAGCTGATCGTCGGCGAGACCCGTGACGATAGGGTGTTTGGCGGTGGATTTGCCGGCGATATCTGGGGCGCTGGCCTGCGTGGGGAGGTGACCCACTTCGACCCTCTAAATAGCTACAGCATCTCGCCAGTCGATGCCGAGTCAAGGACCAGCCAGGCGATCACAAGCTCGATGCAGACGCTTAAGGCCAGCACAGTAGCGACCCTGGAGCTGGATTACAGCTTCGCCAGTGATGCCAACTGGCGAGTGCTGGGCGCGGCACTCTATATCTCGTCCCCCCTGAGCGTCGACAGCGCCTTGCTCTATCTGAATCTGCCGCTCTCGGCCCGTACCTTGAGCTTCACCACCTGGACCTATTATCTGGATCTGGGGTTAGATGTGACTCCGCTGAGTCGCCTCAGTGCCAATGCCAGTTACTATGATGATGACTCCTTCTTTGTCGGTTTAACCTACCAATATTCGCTGGCGGATGACTGGCAACTTAGCCTGATTGCTCAGCGCTTTGATGGCTCGAATACGAGTCTGTTCGGCCAGTCGGCTTCCACCTTGGGCTACCTACAGCTTAAGTGGAGTTTTTAGTTAGCCTGCCTAATCCTATGCTTAAAGGGCTTTACTTGAACCTTTCTGCTTAAACGGCTTATGTGGTACTCCAAAGCCTTAGATGCTAGGCTTGGGCCTCTTTTTTCTCTTTCTCTGCAGGAGATTAATCGAGTTGAACATGGCCGCTGGCGACGCTATCCCCCTACATCTCTATCTGTGCCCCTTGAACCTGCCAGGCCTTAGCGGCGAGCAGCAAGCGCGCCTGCTCGATACCTTACCTGTGGATGAGCAGCTGAAAGTGACCCGTTATCGAATGGCTTCCGCGAGGGAGAAGGGGCTCTTGGTGAGGTGCTATCTACGCGCGCTGTTGTCACAAGCTCATGGCCTGTTAAGACAAAGCCAGCTAAATGCTGACCCAAACGGCGCTATCGCCCCGAGTGAGTGGTGCTTCGATTACCTGGACAAGGGGAAACCTGTGCTTACTGAGCCTTTCTTTACCCGTAGCCAGTTGGTGTTTAACCTGAGTCATAGCGGTGACTATATGTTGCTGGCTATCGCTCAAGCGCCGCAACTGGAGCTTGGGGTCGATATCGAGCGGCTGAGGGTAAACACGAACATTCATGCCATCCTGAATCATTACTTTACCCACCAGGAGCGAGACGCCCTGCTGGCGCTGCCGAGCGCACGTCAGCGTCAGCGCTTCTTCGATCTCTGGGCATTGAAGGAATCCTACATCAAGGCTAAGGGGATGGGGCTGGCACTCTCGCTTAAATCTTTCTATTTCGAATTGAGCGATAGCGAACCGCGGACGATGAATTTCAAAGGCCTGGATGCCAGACAAGCCAGGCTCGAGCAGGTGGCGCGCCTGTTTCTCGTAGAAGAAGATTCTAAGCATGAGGCGTCTGAGCAAGAAAGCCCAGGTGAGCAACAGATTCAACCGGCAGCGGGCTGGCAGAGTATGCTGGGGCAACTCGATGATGAGTATCGTTTTGCACTCAGTCTCTCGTCGGTAAAACCCATAGACTGGCGATGTGAACTGGTCGACCCGCAGACGCTGTTTGCAGATTGATTAGCCTAAGTTTTAATCTAGCTGTTGAGATAAAAAAGCAGGAAAACCAATGTGTTTAACACAGGCCTTCCTGCAAGAGTCTACTTGCAAAGTCTTTTGTAATAGCGTTTGCAAGAAAGGGAGGTATTGGCCTATCGCCCCCTAGGAGGGCGATAGGCAAGGGACTTAGTAGTTGGCCTGGAAGGTTAACCAGAGCTTATCTGTGTCGTTAGAGAAGCCATAACCTGCATCGGCACCGCTGAAGCTGGCGTATTTCACACCGACGCTATAGTGTTTGGCGAAAGGATAGGTGGCTGCTACCCCCCATTCCTTACCCATGTCCACGTCGCCGTAGTCGGAATCAAACTTGTGGTACTTGGCCAGTAGCTTGAGTCCGGCGAGTTTGGCGGTCAGGATCACATGAGTATCTACGATACCGTTTTCCCAGTTACCCTTGCCGCCGAAGAGGAACTTGTCTGTCCAACCGTTGAAGGCGTGCAGTGTGGCCAGTGGCGTGATGAAACCCGCCTTGCCATCGTCAGAGCCCAAAACTTCGTAGCCTACTTTGGCACCGAAGGCATCGAAGTTTATCCCAGCACCCAGCTTATAGTAAGCCGCCGAGTAGCTGACAGGGTTGTTGCCGCCTTCAGACTGCTGGGCGTATTCTGCCTCATAGTTAAACTTGAGTTGATCTAGCTTGATATCGCCTGTGGCGCGAAGACCATAGGTATCGGTGGAGAAGGCGGCCACATTGATGTTGTCGATCAGGTAGGCGTAGCCACTGAGTTTAACGAAGTCTAAACCTTTGTAGTTAACGTTAAGTAGGTGGGTCTCATTCTTGTGCTCATCTTTGCCAGAGCCTTCCGGGAAGATGCGATTAACGTTATTCACGTAGGCGTAGTAAGCCGTTAGCCCCTCAACTTCTGTGTTCTTTACAGAGAAGGCATCATAGGTCTGTTCGTTTTGACGGAAGCCAACACCACCGACGAAACGTTGGTTGTCGAGCAGGATACGTTGACGGCCATATTGGGCCAAGGTGTTTGCCGGGCCGCGGTAGCCGATAAAGGCCTGATTGATCTGTGTATATTCATAGTCGGCAATCAGAGGTTCATTGTCGGTAGAGCGTACATCGTCCACTTCTGCCAGGGCAAACAGCTTGTAGATATCGCCGGTTTGATAGGTCAGGCGCGTACGTAGCGTAGTCTGATTTTGCTGGTCGACATCGGCCAGATCGACATCTTCATAACGAAGGCGAAATTTCACTTTCACCTGAGAGTCATCGATAAAGGCTTTCTTAAGGGGATCGACTGTCTCTGTCGCAAGGGCTGAGGCGGATAAGCTGGCAAGCACGGCGAGGCTGAGGGCGTGAAGTTTCATTAATTGTAATCCTTTTGTTTGGTCATTGCTCAGGAGCTGTTATAGGACTGCAAGAGGATTGGTTTGTTGATCTAAAACAATGTTACAGAGTGATTGATTTTTTGTGTCAAGATTTGTGATAAAGATCATGAGCTTATACTAAATTAGAGGTATCTCTAAAGTGGTATTTTTAGGCGGTGCTAAATAATAATTTTTGCATGCTTTGAGTTGGGAGGAGTTGGTCAGTAAGGTGAATTTAGTTCATTTCTCACTTCAGTGGGGCTCAAAAAATAGCCCGCGAAAAGCGGGCTGTTTATTAATCGATTACTGGCGCGCCAGTCGATGGTTTTCGGGGGGATGCTCAAAGTCGCTGCGATAAGGGTTGATGTCTAAGCCGCCGCGGCGAGTGTAGCGGGCGTAGACGGTCAGCTTAGCGCAGTGACACAGGCGTTTGAGGTCGACGAAGATACGCTCGACACACTGCTCGTGAAACTCATTGTGCTGCCTGAAGGAGATCAGGTAACGCAGCAATTTCTCACGATCTATCTTAGGACCCTGGTAGCGGATCATCACGCTGCCCCAGTCCGGCTGAGACGTGATCAGACAGTTAGATTTCAACAGGTTAGAGGTGAGTGTCTCGGCCACCACGCTCTTATCATCTGTGCTATCGATAAGGTAGTCGCTCGAAAATTCGTAGCTGTCGATCTCGATATCCAGATCGTCTATGCAGGTGCCTGGTAACTCAACCACGCGCTGGTTGGCGAACTGCCTTGGTTCGATGATCTTTACCACTACCTCACCGCCGGCACAGGCAGACAGATCTTTGGCCAGGGTCTGCTGAACCTGTTCTATGGAGTCGAAGCGGGTCTGGTTGAAGCTGTTGAGATAGAGCTTGAAAGACTTGGACTCGATCAGGTTGTCGCTGTTGAAGTCGAGGATAAACTCGGCGATGGCCACCATGGGCTTGCCTTTGGCGTTCAACCAGGAGAGTTCATAGCCGGTCCAGATGTCGGCGCCATGGAAGGGCAGGGTATCGCCTAAGGCGATGGCATCCCGGTTAAGCTGGCGTGGCACGCCTTGTAGCAGGGAGGCATCGTATTGGGCCTGATAGCCGGTCGATTTACCTAGGGTCAGTTTGGACAACGCGGGGGCGTCGCGATATGGGTCATGAACCTGTGTCATCAATCGTTTTTCCATGTCAAAATAGGCGCATATTATACTTAAAATTCGGGTAACTGCTAAGTGTCTTCTTTGCCTTCGCTGGATCAATTTTTTACGCTTTATCATCAAGCCTATAGCGATAAACTGGGGGAATCGCCCCGCTATTTCCCGTTGGGGGAAGCCTCAATCTGTGTCCTGGCCTGTGATCAGGAAAAGGTCGAAGACTCGCCTGAGCGGTCGGTGCAGTGGCAGGCAGTGAAACGCGATAACCAGGGGCAGTTCGATAACATAGAGCATGCCCTCTCCATCACTCTGCATCCGAGCATACAGGCCTTCTACGGGCGTTACTTTGCCGCGCCGCTGATGTTTGAGTCCGACTTTGGCGAGGGCGAGCTGTTGCAGCCCTGGAACCAGCAAGATTTCGAATATCTACAGCAAAATCTCATCGGCCATCTGATGATGAAACAGAAGCTGAAACAACCTGCGACCTGGTTTATTGGCGTGCTTGGCGAGGGGGATGAGATGCTGGTGGTGGAGAACGAGACCGGCAGCGTCTGGATAGAGATCCCAGGTGAGCAGCCCCATCGTCAATTGGCCGCTAGCCTGGAGGACTTTATCGCCTCTATTCGGCCCCGGGTCTGTCCGCCACAGAAGCCTGTCGAAGCGCCAATGCCCGAGACAGATCATCCCGGGATATGGCAGCGACTCAAGACCATGTGGCGACATCTAATCGCTAAAAAATAGTTAGGGCGCTTAGCGATAGTCGGTTCGTTCATCGGTAGTTGCGGCTAGAGGTGATCCCAGGAGATGTTGGAGACGATGCGGCAGTTGTCGCACCTGAAGTGGAACAGATCCAGCAAGGGAGTTTCTAACCGCCATTGAGTGTTGCCGCAGCGTGGACAGGGTCTTTGCTGCTCGTCGGCCAGGCTCTCTCCCCCCACGCGATAGAGGTAGTAGTAGGTGGGGATCTTGGTGAGGTATTCGATGCGTCCACGCAGATCCCAGCCGCGGCGAAACAGGTCGCTGTCACACTGGCTTAATTCATCTAAGGCGGCGAACTCTGCCTTGGTTGCCGCTGCCATCTGCAGTTCATCACAGGCCTGCCATTCGGTTTGCCACTTGATCACCCGCTTGTGATCGCCGTTGAAGGTTGCAGGGATCTGATACAGGGGAATAGGCTGCAGGGTATCGCCGTTTCGCAGCGGCGAGCACATATGTACATAGCTGGTGTAGAGTAGTTGCCAGCTGGGGGGCTCTGTGCTGCTGACTTCAGAGTTGATATCCTGGCCGATATATTTTTCCCTTGGATGCAGCAGTTTGGCCTGGGTGAGCTCCTCGAGGGCATAGTTGACCCAGGGGCTGTTGAACCGTTTGGCCAAGCTACTCTTTTCCGGCAGCAGCAGACGCACCCTGAATTCGCCTTCGTTAAAGGCCACGGCAAATTCTCGCCCCAATACCTGGCCATTGGCCCGGTAGGCTTCTAAAAGACCATTGATCGCCCGCTCGGCGGCCGTGATGGTGGTGTTGTCAAAACACTCGAATCTGAGTTCCACCACGTGCATTAGTGAGCATCCTTGCCGTTCAGTTTGGCTTCGAGATCACTGATACGCTCAATCAAGATCTCTTGATTGGCTGTGAGCCTGGCAACCTGTTCGGTGAGCTGGGCCAGCGTCGGCGTGGTGTCGTCGGTCGGAACACTTGCTGCTGGCGCGGTCGAGGTTACCACTATCGCCGCCTGCTCATCGGCTGACATGGCCTTGAAGCGCTGTAATCCTTGAACCAGGATAGGCATGGGAAGCGAGTTGCCAAGGCTTGCCTTGATCAAGGCCAGGCTGGGAGGCTTACCCGCCAGACTCAATTTTCGTGCGGCGACCAGCACCTGTTCGAGTGGACTCATGATTGGTTAAATTCCTTACTTTTTAGCCTGACTGACATATTCTCGAATCTGATGTTATTACAAGATATTGATAAATATAAATATATCTGTTTGGCATAAGCTTTGCTTTATCTGAATTCAGTTATAATAGATAAACAGGACGTGAAAGTGAAAACAAAATTAATAACAGCATTGGTCTTTGGCGCTAGCAGCTTAGTGCTATCTGGTTGTGTATTGAATGTGGGTGAAGGGGACAAGGGCTGGAGTACGGGGAATTCTTGGGAGCGCGTGCAGGAGCAGAATCGTGTGAACCTGTCTAAGCTATCCTTGGGAATGACGCGCGATCAGGTGATGACACTCATGGGTACCGCAGATTTTAACGAGGCCTATACCAAGCAAGATAAGACAATCAACGTGCTCTATTATCGTACTCAGCGTACGCGCGAAGATGGCACTACCACCAAGGATGAATGTACGCCTATCGTGATCGCCGACAACCGTGTCGTGGGTTGGGGTGAGAAGGCCTACCACAACATGTAATGGAATAAGTTAACCTTTAAAGGCAAGCCAAGTTGGCTTGCCTTTTTTGTTTAGCCTTTTGGTGTTAAGCCTTTTTGCGGCCTTAGTTCGTTGCGCTATAAGGTGATATTTTAGCCCTATAGCCTAGGCTCGAAGCTGAGCATCGAGATGATCGATCACCTCTGTCCATTGAGCATCTTCCGCTAAGGCCTCGGCTAAGAAGTGTTTCTGGGCCTGGGTCCAAAAGGGGGCCTCGGCGATGTGGATCTCCGCGGCGATTGAATGTTGCCTGATAAAAGTCTCTACGGCATCGGGTTCGCTCGGCAGGCCGAGTTGGTCAAATAAGCTGGTTAGATCCGGTTGTGTGATGTCCATCTTATCCCTCGCTTGTTAGTGATGAGGTGCTTCTATTTAGTATGCGATAAATTGATAAAGTTTCGAATCGATTAAAGTTTGCACTTTTTTACAAGCTTGTTACATTGGGAGGCGTTGATCTGGATCAAGGAATAACAGCAATGATGACAACAGCCACCCCACCTGTTAATGAAAACTATAAAGCTGTCTATTTAACCGCCGAAGACCTACGCGTCGCCGCCTCGATTCTCTATAACGCCTACCATGATGACCCTTTCTTTATTGCTGCCTTGCACAAGGGAGACAGGGCGCAATATGAACAGAAGCTGCGTGGTGCAAT
Source organism: Shewanella insulae (assembly GCF_009831655.1). Taxonomy (GTDB): domain Bacteria; phylum Pseudomonadota; class Gammaproteobacteria; order Enterobacterales; family Shewanellaceae; genus Shewanella; species Shewanella insulae. The sequence continues at coordinate 99,153 of NZ_WRPA01000004.1, forward strand.
TCGGGAGGAGTTACATACTCTCTGGCAAGAGGAGCAGGCATTGATCGGCCTGTTTGAGGAGGAGCGCCTGATCGGCTTGGCCTGCATCGTGACCCAGCAGGTGCCATTGGGGGAAGCCAGGTACTGGCATTGGCGCCTCAAGATGTTGTTAAGCGCCGGCTGGCAGTCGACCCAGGCGCTGATGAAGAAAGAATCTTCGATTCTTGAGCACCTGCCCAGTACCCAATGTGGCATATTGCAGTTTATTGCCGTCACACCGATCGAGCAGCATAAGGGACTAGGTAAACGCTTGATTCAGGCGGTGATGAGCTGGTGTGACGAGCAACCCGAGCTCGAAGGGGTAGGGGTTTATGTGACACAGGATGATCATGCCCACCTGTTTTCCTCCATGGATTTTGCCCCCATCGAGCGCCTCGTTATAGGTGGTGTGCCGGGCGAGCTGCTTTTCTATCGGAGCCCTGAGGTTGAGTAAGCGCTACACCAGCTTTAAAGAGTTTTATCCCTTCTATCTGTCGCAACATAGCGATCCAAGATGCCGCCTCTTGCATTATGTGGGGAGCCTGTCGGTGATCGCTCTCCTGGTGATGGCCATAGTGCTGGGCAAGCATTGGCTGCTGTGGTTGTTGCCTGTCTTGGGTTATGGTGCGGCCTGGATAGGGCACTTCGTGTTTGAGCGAAACCGGCCTGCCACCTTCGAGTATCCTCTGTATAGTTTTATTGCCGATTGGGTAATGTTGGCCCAATGGCTAACCGGACGCCGATGATTGCTTGCTAGGGGGCAGCTACACTTCTTTTGGGACTGTCATACAGACAGAAGGCCCTGTTAAAACGAGGTATTAATGGGGGGACTCACAAATTGCCTGGTAGTTTGTGAGAGATCGCTTACAAGTACGTGAGTCTTTCTCCTGAAACAGCCCCTGTTTTAGCCTGCGAATATTCTAATTTAATTAATATTCAAATATTTACGTCGCATTTTCATGTTGATTGAAATTTGTGCTCATTATAATTGTTTTTGACGGCGTACATTCTGACTTTGTGTTCAGTATACTTAAATCAAGTTAAGGAGCTTACTTAAGTTCAGCGGTTAGCAAGGGATAGCAAGATTGTCGAGGACGCGAGAATCTTACCGCATCAGGGATGAGAGCAGGATGCTTTAGTTAGGCGATAGGGATTGCCGCGAAATGGATTAGCGTTAAACGGATTGATGCTAAATGGATCGTTACTCAAGGGATAGTGAGTGTAACCAAGGACTGTTATACAGGGAATGGTTTACCAAGGAATAGGTAAGAGTAAGCATAAAAGGATAGCGGCAGGAAGCGCTGGAGCCCATAGGATGTGGGAGCGTGGTCGAATGAGTCGATCACCCAAGGAAGAATAAGATAGGATGTCTCAGGAATTGGAGACGGCAGGACGCCGATGTGATCAGGATGATGCAGGGAGCACGTTGATAGCAGGATGGCTAACACAAGAGTATAGAAAGGCGCACTTCATAGTGCGCCTTTTCTTTTTCTGCTCGATATTTTTAGCCCTTTTTTAGCTAGGGAATCCAGAGTACTGGCGGAACTAGGTGAAAGGTTTTGTTGGAGTTGGCTTTAGCTCACAGAAAGTGCCCGCTGCGGTGTGAGACATCTCTTACATTGATGTGCGAGATAAAGCGGACAACTCGCTATCCATATCTGCAACCGTATTTATTTATGTTTAAATTCATATGGTTATAGCTTGTTATGCAGATGGAAATCGTGTGAATGGCTAAGCAGTACTTTTTCCATCCCTATTATTGGGCGGCAGAGGCGCTAGAATTAACAGTGTTCAAGGATGAATGAGAAGGAAAGGTCAGGATGACCTAAACATCATCAGGAAGATGATGGCAAGGATAGCGCAAGGATGACAACTCACGGAAGAGTCAACAACTAAGGAAAGCCAAACACTCATGGATGATGGAATTCTACCTAGGATGGTAGATGACAGGGAGTGTAGGAAAGGAATCCCAAGGATGAAGCTGGACATGCTTAAGGATTAAGCAAACTTGGTAAAGGGATGACCAAGCGCAAGGATGGTACCTTAGTGTAAAAGTGCTAAAAGGTACAAGGAATAGATGGACCAAGGAAGATGCAAGGAGCATAAATTCGCAAGGATGGAGCAGGGAGCACTAAAATAGCTGGATTGCTTAGCGAAAAAGATAGAAGGCGCGACTCTTAACTGAGCCGCGCTTTTTCTTTATCTGCGCTGTAAACCGGAAAGTTTTACTTAAAATAGAAAGACGCCTCAATTAAGGCGTGGCTGACCATTAATGCGTGTAACAGGGAGAGTGTGAGTCAGCCGTTTATGGGAGCTTGATGATTTATTTGCAACCGCCAGATTTGCAACCACCGCGACTACCACAACTGCCGCCGACCGAGCCTCTTGCCTCGGGCGCTTCCAGCCATTCGGGCTCGGGAAAGATGGGCCACTGAATTTTTTCTATCTTCTTACCATGCATCCAGATATGGGCGCGATATTGATTGATGCCGTCGGTACTGAACTCCATCAAGAACTTGGCTTTCCAGGTGAGCCCGCTGCTTCCGCCCACGCTAGGACGGGCCGACTCCATGGCGATGGCTAATAACTGCACTCGCTGCTTCTTACATTCGCTGTTGGCGAACACCCGACTCAGCTCGGCCATTTGGCGTAGTTGCCAGAAGAAGGCGGCAATGATCACCAATGCGGCGATCATTAAAAAGTCTGTCATCATGCTTTCGTCACCTTAAAGAGTCCGCCGATGGCATTGGCGAGGGCCTCGCTGCGTTCTGGATCCCGTAATGCCATTAGGAGTTGAGTTCGTATTGCTGGTATTGCCACAATATCAGCAAAGATCTGGTTAAAGAAGCCCTGGGATTGTTTTGCCAGGGCTTCGAGATAGATCTTGCGAGTCTGATCGTCTTTTAACGCGGTCCAATTTCGGCCTGCTATGGTGATCAAGGCGTTGTCATCCAGCGCATCTTGTTCATCCAGATGCTGTATCGCTTGTTGTGTATGGGTTGGCGCCGAGGCCAGCGCGCGTAGATAGTAGAGCCTCTGCTTTGGACTGGCGGCGTAAAATTCTGCCAATAGACACTCGGCTAATGGCGCCTCGAGTGTAATGTGTTCGAGCTGTTGGCACAGGGCTACCTTGACTTCGTCCGCACTATGTTCAAAGGCGTTAAGCAGTTGCTCAGTGTGGTCGAGTTCTCTGGCTCGCACGCAGATATCCGCCAACCCCTGTAGACCCACATCTTGCCAACGCTCAGCTGAAACCTGTCCCGATAAGTACTGATAGGCAAATTCATATTGGGCCGAGGCGGGCAGGCCAAGCTGCTTGCGTACCAAGGCGTTGAACAGCGACAGTTTCTCCGCGCTTGGTTTAAAAGCAAAGGGATGGTTGGCGAGTTTATCTTGCTGCTCTTGGGAAAGCGCCTGGGTCGGATCGCTACCCAGTGCCTCGAGTACCATGCGAATGAATTGGGTTCTCGGCGCAGGCGAGAGTAGCCCGCGTTCATCCAGAGGTAACTTTAAGAACCAGATGAAATGTTGGTTAGACTCGTCCCAGAAGACAATGGCGAATTGTGCATGGCCTTGTATTGGCGAGGGATAAGGTGCCTGGAGGGCCTCAATCTGTGAGAAGGCCATCATATCGATATGCTGTACCCGGCGGCCGAGGTCATAGACTTGGAATTGGGTGTTAGCCGTGCTGAGAAATTGGGTAAGGGTCGTAATTTCAGTCATTAGAATGCCGTTTTGCTTACAGGGAATAGATTATACCAATCGTAGTAAATAACTGAGCATTCTAGCTTGTTAAAACGTGCGATGACGGCGTTACTATTTTTGATTGTAGAATAACTACTTATCGAAAAATACTGCCTTGTTCTCGACCATTTTCTCTGCGCTATTTCTGATCACTTACTTATCGTGATTGGTATTAAATGGCGCTTATTATAGGGAGAAGTCTGGCGAGATGGTACAATTTCGGCCTAAATAGCTCGCAGGCTCAGGCTCACGTATAGGCCGGGGGCTGCGGTGTCGAATAAGATTGAGGTGAGTGTGTCTCTCTATACCGAAAAACAGCTAAGGCTGATCGAAGCCGAATTAAAACGACTGCAAATGTGGCAAGACAGGCCACCTTCTCCCGAGGCTATGGCAGATCCGACACCCTTTGCCTGTGAGTCGATGGCGTTTGAGCAGTGGCTGCAATTTATCTTTCTGCCTAAGATGGACGAGATCATAGCGACCAATGGGGTGCTGCCCAGCAAGATTGCCCTGGGGCCCATGGCGGAGCATGTGTGGCAAGGTCGAAACGAGATGCAAACATTAATCACCATCATTAACCAATTAGATGAGCATTTGAGTGGATCCAATTAAGCCTGAACCTATGGAAAACCGTACTGAGCCGCTAGCGGGCGACGACGATAGCCTCGCCGCTGAAGCGGCACCCCAAATCGAGATCCTCTATGAAGATGACGATCTCGTTGCTATTCATAAACCCGCGGGACTGCTGGTCCATCGTAGTTATCTCGCGAGGCGGGAAAAATACTTTGCGATGCAGATGACCCGAGACTTGGTGGGCTGTCATGTGTTTCCCGTCCACCGTCTCGACAGGCCGACCTCTGGGGTACTGCTGTTTGCCAAGAGCAGTGAGATGGCCAATCAGTTGTGTGAGCAATTTGCCAGCAAGTCGGTGGAAAAGCATTATGTTGCCCTCGTCAGGGGAAATATGCACGAGCCAGGGCTGCTGGATTATCCTTTAAAGCAGGAACTCGATGAGCTGGGCGACAAGAATGTGGACCCCAACAAAGAGGCTCAAGAGGCGCAGACCAGTTATCGCCCCTTACTTAATTGTGAAATCCCTTTTCCTTCGGGGCGATACGCTACCAGTCGTTATGCCTTGATTCACTTGACTCCGCATACCGGGCGCAAGCATCAGCTGCGAAGGCATATGGCGCACCTACGTCACCCTATCATAGGTGATACCACCCACGGTGATGGTAAGCAAAACCGTTTCATGCGCGAGCACAGTGGCATCAATCGTCTATGGCTGATAGCCAAGAAACTTGAGTTTAATCATCCGCGAACTGGCGAGCGAGTTGCGGTGGAGACAGAGTTAGAGGCTGAGTGGTTGACCCTGTTTCAGCTTCTGGGCTGGGATGATACCCAGCTGAGCGGCGAGGATGAGCCGCTTATCTGTGAGGTTTAACCCTGAAACTAAGAGCCGATGTTAAATCTTAAGCCCTGTGCTCGGGCGTTATTTTACCAGGGCACAGGCCGATTTTATGGCTGCCAGGGGCGTGATCTTATCTTCTTGAGAGTCAACTTCTGATGGGGGATGCGGGTTGAGCGAGAGGGACTGGACGGTTCTGAAATAACACATGCGTCTGATGTGCGCGCTGCGGTGAACATGCTTTAGATGTTTCTGTCGGCTCGAGTGTCGCATCTAATTGATCCTTGAAACTCAATAACCTAGTGTAGCTATCAAGCTTTCAATAAAGTATGTTTAGAGTATAAGAAAATATTGCGCTAAGGGCTAAGTAAAACATGAGAAAAGTGAATCTGGTATATGGAACTGTCTATGGTAATGCACAGTTTGTTGCCGAGACCCTGCAAGAAGAGCTGATAGCTAAAGGTATCCTGGTTACGCTAATGACGCCTGATACCCTCAATGGTTTCGTGCCGCCGGAGGATGAGCTACTGCTTGTGGTGACCTCTACCACAGGTCAGGGGGATCTACCCGATGATATCAGTCCCTGGTTTGAGACCTTGAGAGGTGAGGCGCCTTATCTGCCTAATCTACAGTATGGCGTAGTGGCGCTGGGGGACTCGAGTTACGAGACCTTTTGTTTTGCCGGTATACGTTTCGATGAGTTGTTAACTGAGCTTGGGGGCACGCGCATAGGCGAACTGCTTAAGATAGATGCCTGTGAGACGATGGAGCCTGAAGTAGAAGCAAAAGCATGGTTGACCCAATGGACCCAACTCGTCAACGCTCACCTGGCCGACTAAGCCGGATCAGTCGTCAATGGTTTAAGTTCGCCCAGCGGTTGAGTCAATCTCTGCTGCTGCCCATTGCCATCTTGCCCGCCGCCGGGGTGATGATAGGCCTGGCGGTCAATCCCATTCCCTTTATCTCGGCGGATCTTGCTACCCTGATGTGGACAGTGGGCAACCTGGTTTTCTCCATGATGCCCATGTTATTTGCGGTAACCATCGCCATAGGTTTCTGCAAAGACCAGGGGATTGCCGCCTTCAGTGCCGTATTTGGCTATGGCGTCTTCTTCTCAAGCCTGTCCGCCTTGGCGAAGATCTATCATCTGCCGACCGAGATGATCTTGGGGCAAGCTACCATAGATACAGGCATTGCCGGCGGTATGATGGTGGGCGCCTTTACCTGTTTGGCGGTCAATCATAGCGAGCGCATACGCCTACCAGCCGTGTTTTCCTTCTTCGAGGGACATCGCTCGGCGCCGCTCTTGATGCTGCCGATTGCTATCTTATTGGCTTATCTGTTTCTCTTTCTTTGGCCCTTGTTTTCCACATGGATAGAGGAGGCCTCGAACTGGGCCGTCTATCAGGAACCCGCCTCGGCGTTTGCCGTGTATGGCATGGTCGAGCGCTTGCTGATCCCTCTGGGGCTACATCATATTTGGAATGCCCCTTTCTATCTGGAGATGGGGCAATATTTCAATGGTGATGAATGGGTGAGGGGGGAAGTCGCCAGGTATCTGGCGGGCGATCCTCAGGCCGGTAACCTGGCGGGCGGCTATCTGATTAAGATGTGGGGATTACCGGCGGCTGCGCTGGCCATCTGGCGCTGCGCGGATAAGCAGGAGCGCAACCGTGTAGCCGGTATCATGCTGTCGGCGGCCACCGCCTGCTGGCTGACCGGGGTTACCGAGCCTGTTGAGTTTGCCTTCATATTTGTCGCACCATTACTGTTTATCCTGCACGCCCTGATGACAGGGATCGCCTATGCGGTGGCGATTTCGCTGGATATCCATCATAGCGTGGTGTTTTCCCATGGCTTAGTCGATTTCAGTCTATTGCTGGGACAGTCAAGAAATGTAGAATGGTTTTTGCTCCTCGGTCCCATCACCTCGGTCATCTACTATCTGGTGTTTCGCGCCTCGATATTGGCCTTCAATCTCAAGACTCCGGGTCGCATGGAAGCGGGAAGCGGCCAGCGTGCGGGCCTGATCTCCATGATCTCCGCCCTGGGGGGGCAAGACAATATCAACGAGCTAACCGCCTGCCTGACACGGCTGCGTATTAGCGTCAAGCGCGCCGAGCTGGTAGACAAGGAGCAGCTTAATAAGCTGGGGGCCAAGGGGGTTGTGTTAGTTGGTAATGGGGTGCAGTTGGTGTACGGCACGAAAGCGGAGAGTATCAGGCGTTTATTGCAGCGCTATCTAGATAGGCACAAAACGTGAGAATCATAAGTTAGACATTAAGAGGTAGAGAAGATGCAGCAGAGAGTATTAATCACAGATTGTGCCGATTCGCCAGGACTGATCACTAAGATCACTGGCGTTTGTTATACCCATGGGCTCAACATCGTTAAGAACAGTGAATTTGTTGATAATGCTCAGGGGCGTTTCTTCATGCGCACCGAGTTGGAAGGTGTGTTCGATGAGACGAAGTTCTTGGCCGATATCGACGAGGTACTCCCTGAGCAGCGCCATCGAAAGCTGGTGGCAAAGGGCAGGAAGCGTGTGGTAGTAATGGTAACCAAAGAGGCCCACTGTCTCGGGGATATCCTGATGAAGGCCTACTATGGTGGTCTGGATGTGGAGATAGCCGCTATCGTTGGCAACTACGATACGCTCAAGCCGCTGGCCGACAAGTTTGATGTGCCTTTCTACTGTGTCTCTCACGAGGGCAAGACCCGCCATGAACATGAGCAGGAGATGCTAGCAGTCATAGCGCAATATGACCCAGACTACCTGGTGTTAGCGAAATTTATGCGGGTTTTGACCCCTGAATTTGTTGAGCAATACCCCAATCGTATCATCAATATTCATCACTCTTTCTTGCCGGCCTTTATTGGCGCCTCTCCCTATCGCCAGGCGTGGGAGCGAGGGGTGAAGATCATCGGTGCCACGGCCCATTTCGTCAATAACTGTCTGGATGAAGGGCCGATTATCAAGCAGGACGTTATCCCAGTGGATCATAGTTACAGCGCCGAGGAGCTGGCCAGATGTGGCCGGGATGTCGAGAAGAGCGTCCTCAGTAAGGCATTGCAACTGGTGTTGCAAGAAGAGGTGATTGTCTACGGCAATAAGACGGTTGTGTTTTAGCGAGCTTATTTATCTGCGACCCCCAATAAAAAAGAGCCTTTAGGCTCTTTTTTTATCGGCAATCTAGCTTAGCTTTTATCTTAGACTCGTTAGCTATTGGTTTAGAAGTTAACGACGAAAATATCATCCTCATGATAGTTCATGGTGATATCTTTGATGGTTACAGAACCTAAGGAATAAGGTTCAATCTTGGCGGCGGTGCGATCGGCGCCTTTGCTCAGGGCAAACTGATGGAAGCTCTGATCATTACATACCAAGCGTGGGAAGACGCGCTGCTTATTGATGCGATACTCTTTCATTGTGCCATTAAAGGTAATGACACTGTTGCTTGCACCGGCCTTGCATACGGCAACTAAGGTTTTTTCCATCTGAGGCGACATGGCGGCTTGAGAAGAAAAAGCCAGTGGGGCTAATGCGATGGCGGCAATCGTTAGTAACTTTTTCATTTTGTGCTCCTAGCATATTTCCGTTGGGATCGATTATGAGTAAAGCCCTTTATGTAGTGAAAAGCTGTTAGCGATTTGTCGCGAAATGTATCGGTATATGAGGAGTGGATCTGACTGTGTCTGGGAGTAACAGAATGTGTCTGTTTATCCCTAAAGGAATAAAAAAAGCCAGGTGATCACCTGGCTTTTCTAAATTGGGTCGCGAAAGTGATTAATCGACGATGCGCAGTAGCTCGTTGATACCCACTTTACCGCGGGTCTTGGCGTCGACCTTCTTCACTATGATGGCGGCATATAAATTGTATTTGCCACATTGAGATGGCAGGGTGCCAGAAACCACGACCGAGCCCGCTGGCACGCGGCCATAGTGGATCTCGCCGGTCTCACGGTCATAGATGCGGGTGCTCTGGCCTATGTATACCCCCATAGAGATAACACTGCCTTCTTCGACCACTACGCCTTCGACGATCTCTGAGCGCGCACCGATGAAGCAGTTGTCTTCGATGATGGTTGGACCGGCCTGCAGTGGCTCCAATACACCGCCGATACCGACACCGCCTGACAGGTGAACGTTTTTACCAATCTGGGCGCAAGAGCCTACGGTTGCCCAGGTGTCTACCATGGTGCCTTCGTCGACATAGGCGCCGAGGTTAACGTAGGAAGGCATAAGCACGGTATTTTTACCGATGAAAGAACCTTTGCGCACCGCCGCTGGTGGTACCACACGAATAGCCTCTTCCTTGAAGCGAGCCTCGTTGTAGTCGGCAAACTTCATCGGCACCTTGTCGAAGAATTTGGTTTCTGCGCCATCGATCACCTGGTTGTCGAAGATGCGGAAAGAGAGCAATACGGCTTTCTTTAGCCACTGGTGCACATGCCACTGGCCATCGATCTTCTCGGCGACGCGCGCCTCACCAGTATCTAGCATGGCGATAGCTTTCTCTACGTCGGCACGAACGCTCGGCTCGACAGTGGTAGGGGTGATATCTGCGCGAGCTTCAAAAGCCGCTTCTATACGTTGGCGTAAAGCCTCCATTAACGTCTCCCAATTATCATAAAATAGTCTGTTGATTAAACTTGGTTTTGCGTATTGAGCGCCTTGACCAGTGTTTCACTGAGCGCCTCTTGTTGTGTCTCGTCCAGTTGCTGTCCATCTCGTGTCTGCAACATAAAGAAGTCTTCGGCGCGCTCGCCTATGGTGGTGATCTTCGCTGACAATAGGGTGATTTCGCAGCGATAGAAGATATCCCCCACCTTGGCCAGTAGTCCTGGGCTATCCAGTGCGATCAGTTCCATCATGCTGGTGCCCTGTTTGCGCGCTGGCAGGAAGCTCACCTGCGTCGGTACCCTAAAGGGTTTCATCTTACGCGGTAGCTTCTTAAATTTTGGCAGTTTTGCCGTGTCACTGCTTAAGGCTTTCACCAATGCCTTCTTTATCCCATGGATACGGGAGATCTGCGACACCGGGCTGCCATCTTGCTCTAAAATGACGAAAGAATCCAGTGCGTAGCCATCTTTTGAGGTCATGATGCTAGCGTCGTGGACATTGATATTCTTGTTATCCAGTACGGCCATCACGGTGGCAAACAGTTTGGGCTTATCCTGGCTGTAGACAAACAGCTCTGTGCCGCCCCGGGTGGTGTGTTTGGAGATCAGCACCAAGGGTTCGTCATGCTTATGTTTGAGTATGGCCTCGGCATGCCAGGCCACCTGATTGGGCTGATGGCGCAGGAAGTAATCTGCCTTGAAACGCTGCCAAAGGGTATCTAGGTTCTTCTCCTTTATCCCGCGGCGTAACAGCTCCTTTTTCGCCTTGGCCTGATGCTCGCGCACGCGAGCGCGAATGTCCACCGGCTTCTCCTTGCCTCGGGCAAGTACTCTCTGAGTCGAAAAATAGAGATCCCGCAGCAGCGAGCCCTTCCAGTTGTTCCAGGTCTTCTCGTTAGTGGCGCAGATATCGGCGACCGTGAGGCAGTAGAGATAACTCAGGTGCACCGCGTCGCGCACCCTGTCAGCAAACTCGGCCACCACATCGGGATCGGAAATATCCCGACGCTGGGCGGTCACCGACATCACTAGATGGTTTTCTACCAACCAGCTCACCAGGCGACCATCATGTTTGTTGAGGCCGTGTAGCTCGCAAAAGTCCTGGGCGTCGACGGCGCCGAGTTTACTGTGATCGCCGCCTCGTCCCTTGCCGATGTCGTGGAAGATGGCCGCGAGTACCAGCAGCCCCTTCTTCGGCAGCTGGTTGATCAGTATGGAGCCTAAGGGGAATTCATCCTTCTGCTCCGTCTGTGAGAATCTGTCGATGTTGAGCAGCAGCCTGTGGGTATGCTCATCCACAGTGTAGGCGTGGAACAGATCGAACTGCATCTGTCCTTCGATGTTGCGCCAGGCGGGCAGATAGGCCGATAGTATGCCGTGGCGGTGCATCAAGGAGAGTGATGCGATGCCCCGTGGATGACGCAGTATCTCCAGAAACACCTTGCGGCAATCTTCATTATCCATCAGTGGCGTCTGCAGGGCGCGGCGGGCGCGTCTTAGGCTACGCAGGGTGGGGGCGTAGATCCCCTTGATGTTTGAGTTGCGTGCCGCGTGTAGAAATACCCGCATCAGCTCTACCGAGTCATCAAACAGATCCGCCTGTAGGGACTCGATGAAACTGCCTCTACGCTGGTAATACTCGTCGATGGGCTGGATCTCCAGCTCCTTGGTGTGGCCCAGGGTGGCGCGCTTAAAGAGTTGCAGCAACATCTGATTGAGCTCCATCACCCGGCGCACAGTGCGGTAGTAGCGCTTCATCATCTGTTCGACGGCAAGTTGGGTCTCATCCTTGTAGCCGAGCACTTCTGCCACCTGACGCTGTAGGTCGAACAGCAATCGGTTTTCGTCGCGCCCCGAGATCAAATGCAGGGCGAAGCGCAGCTGCCACAGGTAGCCCTGACACTCAAGCAGCTCCTCGAGTTCATCTTGCTCCAGAAAGCCATGGGCGACCAGCTCCTCGGCGCAGCTGGCGTCGAAGTAGCGCATCGCCACCCAGGTGATGGTCTGAATGTCTCTCAGTCCACCGGGGCAGGACTTAAGATTCGGCTCGAGGTCGAAGGCGCTGGCCTTGGCATGGCGCGCCACCTGTTCATCCCGCTTGGCGACAAAAAAATCGCTGGCAGGCCAAAAATCGCCTTCGCGCACCTTGTCATACAGGGTGTTAAACATCGCCTGTGGGCCGCAGAGTAATCTGGCTTCCAGTAGGTTAGTGGCGATGGTGATATCGGCCTTGCCCTGATTGATAGTCTCATCTAGGGTCCTTACACTGTGTCCCACCTCGAGACCCGCGTCCCAGAGGAAAGCGATAAACTGACTGAGCCTGGCTTCGTCATTTGGGTCGAGCGCGCCTTGGATAAGAAACAGCAGATCCACATCCGACTGGGGATGCAGTTCCCCCCGGCCATAGCCGCCGACGGCGATCAGCGCAACCGGTGTGTCATCGAGTTGATGGGCTTGCCATTGGGCAATGAGGAGTTCATCGACGAAACGGCAGCGTTGGCTGACCAGGGCGGTCACAGATTCGCCGGCGCTGAAACGTTCTAGGAGTTCTTGGTTTTGTTGTTTTAGGGCGTTCTTAGCTGTTAGCGCAGTCTTCATTGCAGTCCTTAACCTCAGAGCGAGCATAGCAGGCCGGATGGCCTGCTATGGGAGTAAACCACAATTTGGCTGTGTGTGCGATTAGTGGTTAATGATGCGGGGGAAGTTTTCCTCTTCGCGCAGGGTAAGGATTTCAACACCCGTGGGGGTGATAAGCAGGGTGTGTTCCCACTGCGCCGAGTTTTTACCGTCGGAGGTAGTCACTGTCCAGTTGTCGTCCTTGTCTAGTACGCTGGTGTGGCGACCGGCGTTGATCATCGGCTCTATGGTGAAACACATGCCAGGACGCAGAACCGTCTTGTCATTGTTTTTGTAGTGCATCACCTGTGGCTCCTCGTGGAAGCCAGCGCCGATGCCGTGGCCACAGTAGTCGGTCACGATACTGTATTTTTCCAGGCCGGTTTTCTTGCTCTTGATATATTTCTCGATGATGGTGCCGATCTCGCCAAGTTTCATGCCTGGACGTACCTTCTTGATCGCCTCATACAGGCTCTCCTGAGCCACGCGACACAGACGCTTGTCTTTGGCACTGACATCGCCGATGAGGAACATCTTAGAGGTATCGCCGTGGTAGCCATCTTTGATCACTGTGATGTCGATGTTGATGATGTCGCCATCTTTCAGGGCGCGATCGCTTGGGATGCCGTGACAGATCACTTCGTTGATGGAAGTACAGATAGATTTCGGAAAGCCATGGTAATCCAGCGGGGCCGAAATCGCGCCTTGCTCTTCGGTATATTTCGCACAGATATCATTGAGTTCGTTTGTGGTCACCCCGGCTTTCACATGGGGGGCAATCATCTCTAACACCTCGGCGGCCAGCTTGCCTGCCGCGCGCATTTTTTCGATCTCTTCGGCGGTTTTTATCACTATACTCATTAAGCTTTCTCTGTTGTGTCGGTAGTCGAATTTGGGGCGCCTCAAGGCGCTAAAAATTTGTGTTGGCGTCGATATTATGGTATAAAGCGCGCCGTTATGTTTGACTCTTGTCGATGAGGTGCATTGTTACCCCATCTCAGAGCGAATGTGGCGGCCATTATACATGGCTATGACTAAATACTAAATCACACACGTATCGACACGTTCTTCGGGGTGCCTATTTAGGTCGGAGATATGGGATGCGTGGAGGTCTAACCCCTAATTTTTTAAGGTAAAAAAATGACTACAGTTTCAATGCGCGACATGCTTCAGGCCGGTGTTCACTTCGGTCACCAAACTCGTTACTGGAACCCAAAGATGAAGCCTTTCATCTTCGGCGCTCGTAACGGTGTACACATCATTAACCTAGAGCACACTGTGCCTATGTTCAATGAAGCACTAGCGTTCATCAGCAACGTAGCATCTAAGAAAGGTAAAGTACTTTTCGTTGGTACTAAGCGCGCTGCAAGCGAAGCGATCAAAGAAGCTGCTATTTCTTGTGATCAATTCTACGTTGACAACCGTTGGTTGGGCGGCATGCTGACTAACTGGAAAACAGTTCGTCAATCAATCAAGCGTCTAAAAGATCTTGAGAGCCAGTCTGTAGACGGTACTTTCGACAAGCTAACCAAGAAAGAAGCGCTAATGCGTACTCGTGAGCTTGAGAAGCTAGAAAAGTCTCTTGGTGGTATCAAGAACATGGGTGGCCTACCTGACGTTATCTTCGTTATCGGTGCTGACCATGAGCATATTGCTATTAAAGAAGCTAACAACCTAGGTATCCCAGTTGTTGCTGTTGTTGATACTAACTCTTCTCCAGACGGCATCAACTACATCGTTCCTGGTAACGATGACGCTATGCGTGCTATCCGTCTGTATGCTGAGTCAGTTGCAGCGGCTGCTAAAGCTGGTCGTGGTCAAGACCTGGCTGTACAAGCTGAGCAAGACGGTTTCGTAGAAGCTGAATAATAAAGGCGAGATGAATTTCATCGCCCTTATTAACCAAGATAGATAATTGGTGAACAGGGGCCTTGAGGCCCCTGTTTTTTCACATTTGATTTGTAGAGTTACCTATAGAGGATTTAACAATGGCAATTACTGCTGCCCAAGTTAAAGAACTACGCGAGCGTACTGGCGCTGGCATGATGGATTGTAAGAAAGCGCTAACTGAAACCAATGGTGACATTGAGCTAGCGATTGAAAACATGCGTAAGAGCGGTGCTGCAAAGGCTGCTAAGAAAGCAGGTAACATCGCTGCTGAAGGTACTATTCTAATCAAGCAAGGCGAAGGTTTCTCAGTACTTCTAGAAGTTAACTGTCAAACTGACTTCGTTGCAAAAGACTCTAACTTCCTGGCATTTGCTAACGAAGTTCTGGACGTTGCTGCAGCTGGCAAGGTATCTGTTGCCGATCTACAAGCTCAGTTCGAAGAAACTCGTGTTGCCCTAGTTGCAAAAATCGGTGAAAACATCAACGTTCGTCGCGTTGAGTACATCGATGGTGCTAGCCAAGCTTCATACCGTCACGGCGACCGTATCGGTGTTGTAGTTTCTGGTGAAGCTGACGAAGAGACGCTGAAGCACGTTGCTATGCACGTTGCTGCTTCTAAGCCTGAGTACGTAAATCCAGAAGACGTACCTGCTGAAGTGGTAGAAAAAGAGAAAGCCGTTCAGATCGAAATCGCGATGAACGAAGGTAAGCCTGCAGAGATCGCTGAGAAGATGGTTTCTGGCCGTATGAAGAAGTTCACCGGTGAAGTATCACTGACTGGTCAAGCTTTCATCATGGAGCCTAAGAAGACTGTTGGCGAAATCCTAAAAGAGAAAGGCGCTACAGTAACTAACTTCATTCGTCTAGAAGTTGGTGAAGGTATCGAGAAGAAAGAAGAAGATTTTGCCGCTGAAGTAGCAGCGCAAATCGCCGCTTCTAAGGCTTAATAGCCAGTTGTAAGATACCCTAAAAACCGCAGCATTCGCTGCGGTTTTATTATGCCAATTAGATTGCTGCAGAGCGCTTTTTTTCCTATATAATTGGCACGTTACCCATCGGCATTTATCAGGATAAACAACTATGAGCACAAATCCAAAACCTGCTTTTCGACGTATTCTTCTCAAACTGAGTGGCGAGGCCCTGATGGGCGAAGAGGGCTTTGGCATCGATCCCAAGGTGCTAGATCGCATGGCACAAGAGATTAAAGAGCTGGTCGAGCTTGGTATTCAGGTAGGTGTTGTGATTGGTGGCGGTAACCTCTTCCGCGGTGAAGGCCTGGCACAAGCCGGTATGAACCGTGTGGTGGGTGACCATATGGGCATGTTGGCAACCGTAATGAATGGCCTGGCAATGCGCGATGCGCTGCACAGAGCCTATGTGAATGCCCGCCTGATGTCGGCCATCCCTTTGAAAGGCGTCTGTGACGACTATAACTGGGCCGAAGCGATTAGCCTGCTTAAATCTGGCCGAGTAGTGATCTTCGCTGCCGGTACGGGTAATCCTTTCTGTACCACAGATTCTGCCGCCTGTTTACGCGGTATCGAAATCGAAGCCGAAGTGGTGCTCAAGGGGACTAAGGTAGATGGTGTTTACTCAGATGACCCGGTCAAGAACCCTGAAGCGGTGAAGTATGACGAGATGGGTTATGGCGAAGTCCTGGAAAAAGAATTGAAAGTGATGGATCTTGCGGCATTTACCCTTGCAAGAGATCACGATATGCCTATCTTAGTGTTTAATATGAACAAGCCTGGTGCGCTACGACGTGTTATCATGGGCGACCATGAAGGTACGCTTATCAGAAGTAGCCGTAAGACTGCCGAATAAATAACCCGATACGAACGAATTTAAGGATATTTAACGTGATTAACGAAATCAAAGAAGATGCAAAGAGCCGCATGGCGAAGTGTGTTGAAGCGACTAAGAATCAAATGGCTAAGGTACGTACTGGTCGTGCTCACCCAAGTCTGCTTGATTCAATCAAGGTGCCTTATTATGGTACGCCAACGCCGCTTAAGCAGGTGGGTAACGTATCGATCGAAGATTCTCGTACACTGGCAATCACAGTCTTTGATACCACTATGATTGCAGCCGTTGAGAAGGCGATCATGAGTTCAGATCTGGGCCTAAACCCAATGTCTGCCGGTACGACTATCCGTATTCCACTGCCTGCACTGACCGAAGAGCGTCGTAAAGACTTGATCAAGGTCGTTCGCGCCGAGGCTGAAAACGGTCGTATCGCCGTACGTAACGTACGTCGTGACGCTAACTCTGACGTGAAAGCGCTAGAGAAAGAGAAAGAGTGTACCGAAGACGATGTACGCCGCACCGAAGATGAGATTCAGAAATTTACAGATGCTCACATCAAGCAGATCGATGAGATCTTGGCGGCAAAAGAAGCAGAGTTGATGGAAGTCTAATCTCCCTGTTTCGTTACTAGAGTTCGCACGCCGTGTAGGGGTATACTACACGGCGTTTGCTATTTTTAAGGGTTGTAATAGATGTCAATCGAATCTCAATCTGGCTCTGAGTTATCTAATGAAGCACTCGCAGAGCTGGTAAAACAGTCTATCCCTAAGCACGTGGCTATCATCATGGATGGCAACGGGCGCTGGGCACAGGCACAGGGCAAGCCCCGTGTCGTGGGCCATAAGGCCGGTGTGAAGACTGTTCGTCGCGCCGTGAGTATGGCACGAGAGATGGGGATAGGTTCGTTAACCCTGTTTGCGTTTTCCAGTGAGAACTGGCGCAGACCCGAGAAAGAAGTCAGCCTATTGATGGAGCTGTTTTTCACCGTTTTACAACGAGAAATAAAACTACTGGATAAAAACGGTGTAAGGCTCAACGTTATAGGGGACACCAGTCGTTTCTCTGCCCGACTGCAGAAGCAGATCGCCGCGGCGATGGAGAAGACGGCTCACAACGATGGTTTAATTCTCAATGTGGCGGCCAACTACGGCGGTCGTTGGGACATAGTGCAGGCGGCGCAAACCTTAGCCAAAAAGGTGGAATCTGGTGAAATGACCAGCAGTCAGTTCACCGAGGAGGCGCTAAGTCAGCATTTAAGCATGCAAAATCAACCGGAAGTTGATTTAATGATTCGCACCGGTGGCGATTTTCGCATTAGTAACTTTGTGTTATGGCAAGCTGCCTATGCAGAGTTAGTGTTTACTGATGTGTTGTGGCCAGATTTTGATGAACAAGCCTTTAAAGATGCGGTAGCCGTATTTGCTACCCGGCAGCGCCGTTTTGGATTGACGGGTTCTCAAATTGAGACTTTGCAGGCTGAGTAATAAATATAAGAGGGAAAGTTTTGCTAAAACATAGAATAATAACAGCAGTATGGTTGATCCCATTGGTGATGGGAGCCATTTTCTTTTTCCCTGTGGAGTATTTTTCATGGGCCTTGGTGGCGGTATTTTTGATTGCCGCCAAGGAGTGGGGACGCATCATAGACAAGCGCTGTAATGTGACCCAGTGGAGTTTCACCCTGACCATAGGCATCTTGTTGGTAGCGTTAAACCTCTTGGTGCCTACCGAAGAGATATGGTTTAAGGGGCAAATGCACCCCGTCTATCTGGCCATCACCCTCATTGGCGCCATGTGGTGGACCATCTCACTCCTCTTGGTGCTGAGTTTCCCTAAAAGTTCGGCGTTGTGGGCCAAGAGCCATATGCTCAAGTCCATGTTTGGCCAGCTGACCTTAGTTCCCTGTTTCACTGCGTTGATCGCGCTAAAAGCCCTGAGCACGGCGAGCATGCCTTACTATGGCGGCTCTTTGGTGTTCCTGGTGATGCTGACCGTATGGGCGACCGATTCCGGCGCCTATTTCGCCGGCAAGGCCATGGGCAAACACAAGTTGATGCCAAACGTCAGCCCGGCAAAAACCGTCGAGGGGCTTCTCGGTGGCCTGGTGACCACTATGGTTGTAGTGGCCGGGGTCATGATGGTCTCGCCCGAGCAGGAGCTGGGGCTAGTGATCTGTGTTACCCTGTTTGTTGCCCTGGTCTCTGCCCTTGGGGATCTCTCTGAAAGTATGTTTAAGCGGGTGGCCGAGATTAAAGATTCGGGCACCATATTGCCGGGTCATGGTGGTGTGCTGGATCGCATCGACAGCCTGACGGCGGCACTGCCTATCTTTACCCTAATTTATATCGCATTTTGGATGTAACCATGCAGAAAATGGTGATTCTGGGCGCCACGGGTTCTATCGGTGCCAGTACCCTAAGTGTTATCGAGCAAAACCCTGAGGCCTACAAGGCATTTGCCCTGGTTGCCCATAAGAGCGTCGATAAGATGCTGGACTTGTGTATCAAGCACAATCCATCGATCGCCCACATGGTCGACCCACAGGCGGCGGCCGAGTTGCAGCGTCGCTTGCCGCCGCATATGGCGATTGCCGTCTCGTCTGGTGAAGATGAGCTGGCGGCCATCGTCGCGCTCCCCGAGGTCGACTGCGTCATGGCGGCCGTCGTCGGCGCGGCGGGCTTGCCGGCGACACTGGCGGCGGTTAAGGCCGGTAAAAGGGTGCTGCTGGCCAACAAAGAATCATTGGTGATGTCGGGTCGCCTGTTTATCGATGCGATGCAGGGCTCAAACGCCAAGGTGTTACCTGTGGACAGCGAGCATAACGCCATCTTCCAGTGTCTGCCTGAGCCTGCTCAGCAGGCCATTGGCGCCTGTGATCTGCCCGGTGCGGGTATCTCACATATTCTGCTGACAGGCTCCGGCGGACCATTTCTCAGCTCGGATCTCGACAGCCTGAGTCAGATGACACCAGATCAGGCGTGCAAACATCCTAACTGGTCGATGGGCCGCAAGATCTCGGTCGACTCTGCCAGTATGATGAACAAGGGGCTCGAGTATATCGAGGCCCGCTGGCTGTTTAACGCCACCAAAGACCAACTCAAGGTAGTGGTGCATCCCCAGAGCGTGATTCACTCTATGGTCCAGTATAAGGATGGCAGCGTGCTGGCCCAGATGGGCAACCCAGACATGCGCACCCCTATCGCTCACTGCATGGCCTATCCGCAAAGAATTTCGGCGGGCGTTGAACCTTTAGATTTTTTCAAAGTCGGACAGTTAAGCTTTCTTAAGCCCGACTTTAACCGCTTTCCCTGTTTGAAGCTGGCCATAGATGCCTGCGAGCAGGGGCAGGAAGCCACAACGGTATTGAACGCGGCCAACGAGGTGTCGGTAGAGGCCTTCCTGGCAGGTAAGATACGTTTCACCGATATCGCCCGGGTAAACGAGTATTGCCTGAGCCATGTCGAGCAGCGTAGCTTAGACACAATAGAAGATATTTTGGCGCTGGACAGCCTGGCACGGCGTGCGGCGCAGGAACGAGTCGCCAAGCTTTAAGGCTCATGCCAAATAAGATTTAAGGCGCGCCAATTAGGTTTTCAGGCTCGCGCCAACAGAAGCAGAGATAAGGAGAGGAATGCTAGACTTTTTGTGGAACTTGGGCTCATTCATCATTGCCCTTGGGATTCTGATCACGGCCCATGAATATGGTCACTTTTGGGTGGCCAGACGCTGTGGCGTGAAAGTTGAGCGTTTCTCTATCGGTTTTGGTAAGGCTATCTGGCGCAAAATCGGTGCCGATGGTACCGAATACGTGGTGGCCATGATCCCCTTGGGTGGCTATGTCAAGATGCTCGATGAGCGGGTCGATACCGTTGCCGATGAGCTAAAGCCCCAAGCATTTAACCGTAAATCTGTCTGGCAGCGCATTGCTATTGTCGGCGCCGGCCCCATGGCCAACTTCGTGTTTGCCATCTTTGCCCTCTACATCATGTACCTTATCGGTGTGCCCTCGATCAAACCTGTGATCGAATCGACGCAGGCTGGCTCGCCGGCGGCGGTGATCCAGGTCAACAAGCCGATGCAGGTGATTGCCGTTGGCGATCGCAGCGTGCGCAACTGGGAAGAGGTGACCTACGCCTTGGTCGGTCACATAGGCGATGACGCTATCGACGTGACCGTGGCGCCCTTATCGGGCGTGATGGGTGAGGAGCGTAGCTATAAGCTGGATATCCGCAAGTGGAAGTTTAATCCTGAGACAGAGTCGCCCATTACTTCGCTGGGCCTAGATGTATTCAGGCCAGCCATCACACCTAAGCTGGGCTTTGTCGATGAAGATGGCGCCGCCTATGCGGCGGGTTTACGCCTAGGTGACACCTTAGTTGCCGTCGATAACCAGGCCTATGACGACTGGGAGCAATTTGTCGCTAAGGTTAAGGCCTCAGCCGATAAGCCACTCAGCGTGACCATCAGACGCGACGGTGAGCAGCTCAAGCTAACAGTCACCCCTAAGGCGCGCACTATTGATGGCGGTAAGGTCGAGGGCGTGATTGGCGTAGCGCCGACTCAGGCGCCTTGGCCCGATGAGATGCAGTTGCAACTCGAATACGGTGTTGGCGAGTCCCTATGGGTCGCCGCCGATAAGACATGGCAACTTGTAACGGTCAGCATTAAGATGATCGGCAAACTCTTTACCGGTGATGTGTCGGTAAAGAATTTGAGCGGCCCTATCTCCATCGCCCAAGGGGCGGGAAATAGTGCCAATTACGGTTTAGTTTACTTTTTGGGATTCCTGGCATTAATCAGCGTGAATTTAGGCATTATTAATTTATTGCCTTTACCCGTGCTTGATGGCGGGCATCTGTTATATTACTTCATCGAAGTGATCACAGGCAGGCCTGTACCGGAAAAGGTGCAGGAAATTGGATTCAGATTTGGGGCAGCCTTGCTGCTAATATTGATGAGTATCGCCCTTTTCAATGATTTTTCCCGACTCTGAGCAAGGACACACACATAATTAGAAGTGCTCTATGAGATTGAATAAAATTTTTGCCTCGATGTTATTAGTCGGTGCGTCTTTATCAGGGAAGGGTTGGGCAGAGACATTCCAGCCTTTTGAAGTGACCGACATCCAGGTTAAGGGATTGCAGCGTGTTGCACTGGGTGCGGCGCTGTTGAATATTCCTATCAAGGTGGGAGACACGGTCGACGAGATGCGTCTACAACAGGCGATCAAGAGCCTGTATTCCTCGACCAACTTCGAGCATATTGAGGTGAGTCGTGATGGCAGCGTCTTGGTGGTGACGGTCAAAGAAAGGCCTACCATCAGCATAGTGACCTTCGAAGGCAACAAGGACATTAAAGACGAGCAGCTGCAAGAGAGTCTCGACGGCAGTGGCGTCAAGACCGGTGAGTCGTTGGATCGCACCATGCTTAGCGGCATCGAGAAGAGCCTGCAAGACTTCTACTATGGCGTGGGTAAATATGGCGCCAAGGTAGAGGCCCAGGTGATCAACCTGCCACGTAACCGTGTCGAGTTGAAATTTAAGTTTACCGAAGGTTTGGCGGCAGAGATTCGCCAGATTAACGTTGTGGGCAACACTGTCTTTAGCGACGCCGAACTGATTGGCATGCTGGAATTGAAAGACTATGTGGCCTGGTGGGATCTCTTCGGCGAGCGTCGCTATCAGAAGCAGAAGCTGCAAGCCGATCTCGAAACCATCAAAACCTTCTATCACAACCGTGGCTATATCCGTTTCGAGGTCACCTCGACTCAGGTAGCGATGACGCCAGATCGTAAGGGCCTCTACATCACCATCAACGTCAACGAGGGTGAGCAGTACAAGGTTAAGGAAGTTAACCTGACCGGTGACCTCATGGGCCGTGAAGAGGTGATGGAAAAGATTTTGCCGATCAAGGTAGGCGATACCTATAACGGTGCGGATGTGACCTTTACCGAAGAGATGTACGGCAAGTATCTGGGCCGTTTCGGTTACGCCTATCCAGAGGTGAAGACCTATCCTGAGATCGATGATGAAACCAAAGAGGTCGCCCTCAACGTCAACATCAAGCCGGGCAAGCGCGTCTATGTGCGCAGCATTAACTTTACCGGTAACCAGGTCACCAAAGACGAGGTGATGCGCCGCGAGCTGCGTCAGATGGAAGGCGCCTGGCTGAATTCGGCTCAGGTCGAGCAATCCAAGGCGCGTCTGAACCGTCTGGGTTACTTCGAAACCGTCGATACTCAGACGGTGCAGGTACCTGGCACTGATGATCTGGTAGATGTCGACTTCACGGTGAAGGAACAACCATCTGGCTCGTTCAATGCGGGTGTGGGTTATGGTACCGAGTCGGGCCTGAGCCTACAGTTTGGTGTGCAACAGAGTAACTTCTTGGGTACGGGTAATCAGGCGGGGATCAACCTCAATACCAACAAGTACTCGAAGAACGTTAACATAAACTACACAGACCCCTACTTTACCAAAGATGGCGTGAGTCTGGGGGGGAGCATCTACTGGAACGAGTTTGACGCCCAGGAAGCGAACCTCGAGCGCTATAAGAACAGTTCTTACGGTGTTGCGTTAAATTCAGGTTTCCCGATCAACGAATACAACCGTATTAACGGCGGTATCGGTTATCGTCACAACAGTATCTCGGAGATCTCGGCCTACGAGCAGGCCCTGCGTTTCTACAACATCTATCGTGATGCCAATGACCCTAACGCCGACCTGTCGTTTGATAACTTCGAACTGACCCTTGGCTGGTACCGCAGCACGCTAAACCGCGGCACCTTCCCAACCGACGGTTCATCACAGCGCCTGAGCGGTAAGATGACGGTACCTGGCTCGGATCTGCAGTACTTTAAGACAGATTTCGACACCAGTTTCTACTGGCCAATCAACCGTAGTCATAGCTTTGTGCTCTTGACTAAGGCGCGTCTTGGCTATGGTAATGGTTATGGTCAGTTTAACGACAATGACCAGATCCTGCCGTTCTGGGAGAACTACTACTCGGGTGGTAGTAGCTCGCTGCGTGGCTTCAAGTCTAATTCTGTAGGCCCACGTTCCTTCTACCTGTATCGTGGTAGCGAGCCGTGCTCACCCGATCCATCGGGTGATACCTGTACCTTGCCTGGGGACCCTAACCGAGTCACAGTGAGCGGTGGTCGCTCTATCGGTGGTAACGCCATCGCCACGGCGAGTGTCGAGATGATAGTGCCAACCCCATTCCTGGATGAGGCCTACACCAACTCGGTTCGTACCAGCTTCTTCGTCGATGCGGGTAACGTCTGGGATACCGAGTTCGACTATGACGCCTATCGCTTCTTGCCGGCTGAGCAGTTTGATAAGCTGTCGGATTACTCTGACCCGGGACGTATCCGTGCCTCGGCGGGGATGAGTGTACAATGGTTGTCGCCCATGGGACCTATGGTATTTAGTCTTGCATGGCCAATCAAAAAATATGAAGATGATGACACAGAGATCTTCTCGTTCAACATTGGTAAAACTTTCTAAAGTAGAACTAATTTAAATAAAAAGTCATCGGCAAGTTTTGCTGATTATAAGGAGTTTATTTTGAATAAGATGTTTAATCGCGCAATGATGGTGTTGGTTCTTTTAGGTGCGCCTATTGCCGCACAAGCTGAAAAGATCGCCGTTGTCGATATGCAGGCGGTATTTGAGCAGCTGCCACAGCGCGAAGAAGTCAGCAAGACACTGAAAACCGAATTCGGCGATCGTGTGGCTGGCGTACAGAAGATGCAGGAAGAGCTGCGCGGCATGCTAGAGAAGCAGCAACGCGATGCGGCCCTGATGAGCGAAACCCAAAAGACTGAGATGCTGCGTAAGATGGAGTCTCTCAAGGCTGAGCTGCAGCTGAAGGGTAAGGCGCTGGATGAAGATATGCGTCGTCGTAACGGCGAAGAGCAAAACAAGCTTTTGGTTAAAGTCCAAAAAGCCATCAGCGCCATCGCCGAGAAAGAGCAATATGACGTAGTGCTGCAGCGCGGCGCCGTGATCTACGTGAAGCCTGCATCAGATATCAGCAGCAAAGTGGTTGAAGCTCTGAGCAAAGGCTAAGCATCGATGACAAGTTATACCCTAAGTGAGATCGCCGCCCATCTGAATGCCGAGGTCAAAGGTGACGAGACGGTGACCATTCACCGTGTTGCCACACTGGAGAAGGCACAGGCGGGGGAGATCTCCTTTCTGGCGAACGCAAAATACCAGAGTCAGTTAGAAGGCACGGCGGCCTCTGCCGTGCTGCTTTCACCCAAGATGGCCGAGCACTACAGTGGTAACGCCGTGGTGTTGGCCGATCCCTATGTTGGATTCGCGCGGGTAGCCCAGCTGCTCGACACCACGCCTAAGGCCGCCGAGGCCATTCATCCCAGTGCGGTTATCGACCCTAGCGCCCAGTTGGGTGAAGGCGTCGCCATAGGTGCCAATGCGGTGATCGGTGCCAACGTCATCTTAGGTGAGAATGTTCAGGTAGGTGCGGGCTGTGTGGTTGGCCAAGATGTCATCATAGGCTCAAACTCCATCCTGTGGGCTAACGTGACCCTGTATCATGACGTGCAGCTAGGCACAGATTGTATCGTCCATTCAGGAACCGTGATCGGCTCTGATGGCTTTGGTTATGCCAACGAGCGTGGTCAATGGATCAAGATCCCGCAAACCGGTGGGGTGCGTATCGGCAACCGTGTCGAGATCGGCGCCTGTACCAGTATCGACCGTGGGGCGCTGGATCATACCGAGATCCACGATGGTGTTATTATCGATAACCAGGTGCAACTTGCACACAACGTGGTGGTGGGTGAAAATACCGCGCTGGCGGGTAGCTCTACCTTTGCCGGCAGCTGCACCATAGGTAAATACTGTATCATAGGCGGTAACAGCGCGGTGGCAGGACACCTGTCGGTCGCCGACGGTACCCATGTCTCGGGTGGCACCAATGTAACGAGTGTTATTCGTGAGCCTGGTGTATACTCTTCTGCTACCATAGCGATGGAAAATAAGCTGTGGCGACGTAATACCGTCAGATTCAGACAACTAGATGAGTTGTTCCAACGCGTCAAACAGCTTGAGAAAAACGTTAATTCAGATGATTAACTGCCCGAGGGCAGCTAAGGAAGTTATTGAGTGTCAAATCAATTAAATACGATGGATATCAAAGAGATCCTAAAGTTTCTACCTCACAGATATCCGTTTTTATTGATCGATAGAGTCCTTGACTTTACGCCAGGTGAAACACTGCACGCGATCAAGAATGTCACCATCAATGAGCCATTCTTTCAGGGGCATTTCCCCGTGGCGCCTGTTATGCCAGGTGTATTGATCCTTGAGGCCATGGCCCAGGCGACCGGTCTGTTAGCGTTTAAAACCATGAGCGATGAGCCATCTAGCGACGCCCTGTACTATTTTGCCGGTATCGATAATGCCCGTTTCAAGCGCGTAGTCGAGCCAGGCGACCAAATTCATTTCGAAGTTAAGATGATTAAAGAGCGCCGCGGGATTGGCGTCTTCACAGGTGAAGCTAAGGTTGATGGCGAACTAGTTTGTTCGGCCGAGATCATGTGTGCCCGTAGAGAGATTGCCAAGTGATTGATAAGTTAGCATTTGTACACCCAGATGCCAAAATCGGTAACAATGTTACCATAGGCCCGTGGACCTACATTGGCCCAGATGTCGAGATCGGCGACGACTGTCATCTGAGTTCTCATGTGGTGGTCAAGGGGCCTACGGTTATCGGTAAGGGTAACCGTATTTTCCAGTTCGCCTCGGTGGGGGAAGATTGCCAGGATAAGAAGTATGCTGGCGAGCCCACCCGACTGATCATCGGCGACAACAATGTGATCCGCGAGTCTGTCACTATACACCGTGGTACGGTGCAGGATAACGGCGAGACCCGTATCGGGTCCAATAACCTGTTTATGGCCTATGTGCATATCGCCCACGACTGTGTGGTGGGTAACAATGTGATCATGGCCAATAATGCCTCTATCGCCGGCCACGTGCACGTGGGAGACTGGGCGATTTTAGGCGGCATGACAGGTGTGCATCAGTTTGTTCATATAGGTGCACATGCCTTCACTGCAGGCTACTCGCTGATTTTGCAAGATGTGCCGCCATTTGTGATGGCATCGGGTCAGCCAGCCATTCCTCGAGGGCTGAACAGTGAAGGCATGAAACGCCGTGGCTTCTCAAAGGAGAGTCAACTGGCGGTGCGCCGGACCTATAAGACCCTGTACCGTAAGGGACTGACCGTGGAAGAGGCGGTTGCCGCCTTGGGTGAAGATGCCGAGGATGAGCAGGTTAAGCTGATGATGGACTTTGTGGTCAACTCAAACCGAGGCATTATTCGTTAATCGGTTGGGTTAATCGGTCGCATTAATCGGTATTAGTTATCGAAGAAAAGCTCGTATTCACGGGCTTTTTTATTTTCAGAATGCCAATCATAGTAAGTAAGCGGTTAGAAGTAGCGAAGGAAAACGCTTGAGAACCAGGCAAGGTTTTTAGATAAAAAGTTATTCTACAATCAAAAATAGTAACGCAGTTATCGAGTGTTTTAACCCGCTAAAATGATCAATTATTTATTAGGATTGGTATCAGCAAGTAAAAGAAGATGAATCAGAGCAATCAAAAAGTATTTGCCATGGTGGCGGGCGAGCTATCCGGTGATATTCTCGGCGCCGGTTTGATCAAGGCCTTGAAACAGCAATATCCCGATGCCCGCTTCGTCGGTATCGGCGGCCCGCAGATGGATGCCCTTGGGTTTGAGTCCCTGTTCTCTTTCGAAGAGCTGGCCGTGATGGGCCTGGTCGAGGTGCTGTCGCGCCTGCCGCGCCTGCTCAAGGTGCGTAAGACGCTGATCGAAGAGCTTACCGCCTTAAAGCCCGATTGCTTCATCGGTATCGATGCCCCTGATTTCAACATAGGGTTGGAGCTGAAGCTTAAGGCCAAGGGGATCAAGACGGTCCATTATGTCAGTCCTTCGGTCTGGGCCTGGCGTCCTAAGCGGATCTTCAAGATCGCTAAGGCTACCAATATGGTGCTGTCGCTGTTGCCGTTTGAGAAGGCCTTCTACGACAAGCACAATGTGCCTTGTACCTTTGTCGGTCATACCCTGGCGGACGATATTCCGCTGGAAAGCGATAAATTAAGTGCCCGCGAGCAGTTGGGGTTAGCGCCTCATGATGAATACCTCGCCATCTTACCCGGTTCACGGGGCGGCGAGCTCAAGCAGCTGGCCGAGCCCTTCGTGCAGGCCGCGGTGAAATTGCGCCAGCGTTACCCGGATCTTAAGTTTGTCACCCCGCTGGTCAATGCTAAGCGCCGGGCCCAGTTTGAACAGGCCCTCAAGACCCATGCACCGGATCTCGACATACATCTGGTGGAGGGACAATCCCGCACCGTGATGGCTGCGGCCGATGCCATCTTACTCGCCTCTGGCACCGCGACCCTAGAGGCTATGCTGGTGAAACGACCTATGGTGGTTGCCTATCGGGTGTCGCCTATCACCTATCGCATCGCTAAGGGGATGATGCAGATCGAGCATTACTCGCTGCCAAACTTGCTGGCGGGAAGGGAGATCATCCCAGAGTTGATTCAGGCCGACTGCACCCCGGATAAGATAGTCGACGCGGTATCCAGTCAGCTCGATGGCGACCATAGGCCGCTGATGGAGACCTTCACCGAACTGCATCAACAGCTAAGGTGCGATGCCAGTGCGCGGGCGGCCCAGGCGGTTTTCGAGTTAGTGGAGACAAAGTAGTGGCTATCTATAAACAAATTACCGCCGAGCAGGTCGAGGCGCTCTGCAGCGGCTTCTACGCCGGCGTCGATGAGGTGGGCCGTGGCCCCTTGGTGGGTGATGTAGTGACCGCAGCCGTAGTGCTGGATCCAAGCAATCCCATCGAAGGGCTAAACGATTCCAAGAAGCTGTCGGAGAAGAAGCGTGATGCCCTCTATGAGGAGATCCTCGCCAAGGCGCTGGATGTCAGCGTCGGGCGCTGCTCGCCGACTGAGATCGACGAGCTCAACATCTTACATGCCACCATGCTGGCGATGCAGCGCGCCGTAGCGGGTCTGCGTGCCCGCCCCGATAGGGTATTGATCGACGGTAATCGTGTTCCCACCTTCGTTGATGAGACCCTCGAGGGCCATGCGGTGATCAAGGGCGACGGCCTGATCCCGGCTATCAGCGCCGCCTCCATAGTTGCCAAGGTGGTACGCGACAGGGAGATGGAAACCCTGGATGAGCGCTATCCAGAGTATGGTTTTGCCAAGCACAAGGGGTACCCTACCAAGGCCCATTTCGAGGCATTGGAGGCCCATGGCGTATTGGCCGAGCACCGTAAGAGCTTCAGGCCGGTCAAGGAGCGTCTCGACGCCTGTTGAGTCGATGCGTCGGGGCGCCATTAACTGGTGCCCTGTGTGTGACTCTGATACTCTTTCAAGGTTGCTCTTTAAAGGTGACTTTTCAAGGCGACTCTTTCACGGGAATAGTTCGCCGCATAAATATTAGAAAACTAGCTAACTAAATTAGAACCTCCATATGTCAGAACCTCGTTTCGTGCACCTGCGCGTACATAGTGATTTTTCCATGTCCGATGGCCTCTCCAAGGTCAAGCCCATTCTCGCCAAGGCGAGTGAAGATCAGATGGCCGCCCTGGCCCTGACCGATAACACCAACCTCTGTGGTCTGGTGAAGTTTTACGGCGGCTGTCATGGTGCGGGCATCAAGCCTATCGTAGGTTGTGACTTCTTCATGCTGGTGCCGGGCTTCGAGGATGAATTCTGTTCCCTGACCGTGCTTGCCATGAACAACGAGGGTTATAAGAATCTGACCCTGTTGATCAGCGACGCCTACCTGCGCGGTCATGTGAAAGACAGGGCGGTGATCGACCAGGCCTGGCTAGAAGGCTACAGCGAGGGGCTGATCCTGCTCTCCGGCGCTAAAGATGGCGACGTGGGTAAGGCCCTGCTCAAGGGTAACCGGGGGCAGGTGGACTCTCTGGTCGACTTCTATCAGACTCATTTCCCCGACCGTTATTATCTCGAGCTGATCCGCACCGGTCGCCCCGACGAGGAGCGTTATCTGCATATGGCGGTCGAGTTGGCGGGCGAGAAAGAACTGCCTGTGGTGGCCACCAATCAGGTGGTGTTCATGCAGCCCGAGCAGTTCGAGGCCCACGAGATCCGCGTGTCTATCTCTGATGGCTTTACCCTGGCCGACCCGAGGCGGCCACGACGCTACAGCGAGCAGCAGTATTTCCGTAGCCAGGAAGAGATGTGCGAGCTGTTTGACGATATTCCCGAGGCGCTGCAAAACAGTGTGGAGATTGCCAAGCGCTGTAACGTCACTGTGAGGCTGGGCGAATACTTCCTGCCAAATTTCCCTACCGGCGATCTCTCCATCGAAGATTTCTTGATTGAGGTCTCCAAGCAGGGGCTCGAGGAGCGTCTCGAGTTTCTCTTCCCCGATGAGACGGAGCGCGCCGAGCGCCGCGGCGAATATGATGAGCGTCTCGATGTCGAGCTAACGGTAATTAACAACATGGGATTCCCTGGTTACTTCCTTATCGTGATGGAGTTCATCCAGTGGGGTAAGGACAACGGCATCCCTATCGGTCCCGGCCGTGGTTCGGGGGCGGGTTCTCTGGTGGCCTATGCCCTTAAGATCACCGACCTGGATCCGCTGGAGTTCGACCTGCTGTTCGAACGTTTCCTTAACCCAGAACGTGTTTCCATGCCCGACTTCGACGTCGATTTCTGTATGGACAGACGTGACGAGGTGATCGATCACGTGGCCGATCTTTATGGCCGTGACGCCGTGTCGCAGATCATCACCTTCGGTACCATGGCGGCTAAGGCCGTGGTGCGTGACGTGGGTCGTGTACTGGGCCACCCCTATGGCTTCGTCGACCGTATCTCTAAGATGATCCCCGCAGAACCCGGTATGACACTGGCCAAGGCGTTCGAGGCCGAACCGGCGCTGCCCGAGGCCTATGACGCCGACGAAGAGGTGAAAGATCTCATCGACATGTGTCGGGTGCTCGAAGGGGTCACCCGTAACGCGGGTAAACACGCTGGGGGCGTGGTGATCGCGCCGACCGTGATCACCGACTTTGCGCCGCTCTATTGTGACGCCGAGGGCCACAACCCGGTTACCCAGTTCGATAAGAACGACGTGGAAACCGCTGGGCTGGTGAAGTTCGACTTCCTGGGGCTGAGGACCCTGACCATCATCGACTGGGCGCTGCAGATGATCAATCCGCATCTGGAGAAGCAGGGCAAGGAGCCAGTGCGTATCGAGGCGATCGCCTTAGACGATCCGGCCTCCTTCCGTCTGTTGCAGCGTTATGAAACCACCGCCGTGTTCCAGCTGGAATCTCGCGGTATGAAAGATCTGATTAAGCGTCTACAGCCGGACTGTTTCGAAGATATGATCGCACTGGTGGCCCTGTTCCGTCCCGGGCCGCTACAGTCGGGCATGGTAGATAACTTCATCGAACGTAAGCACGGTCGTGAAGAGGTTTCCTATCCGGACCAGCAGTGGCAACACGATAGCCTCAAGCCTATTCTGGAGCCCACCTACGGCATCATTCTCTATCAGGAGCAGGTGATGCAGATCGCCCAGGTTTTGGCGGGCTATACCCTGGGCGGCGCGGACATGCTGCGTCGTGCAATGGGTAAGAAGAAGCCCGAAGAGATGGCCAAGCAGCGAAGCATCTTCGAAGAGGGTGCGGTGAAGAACAACGTCGACGGCGAGTTGGCGATGAAGATCTTCGACTTGGTGGAGAAGTTTGCCGGTTACGGTTTCAACAAGTCGCACTCGGCCGCCTACGCGCTGGTGTCCTACCAGACCCTCTGGCTCAAGACTCACTATCCGGCGCAGTTTATGGCGGCGGTGATGTCGGCGGATATGGACAACACAGATAAGATAGTCACCCTGGTGGACGAGTGTGAGCGCATGGGTCTGCCCCTGCTGCCGCCGGACGTCAACAAGGGCCTGTTCCGCTTTACCGTCGATGACGATCTCAACATCGTCTATGGCATAGGTGCCATCAAGGGGGTGGGTGAAGGTCCGGTCGAGTCGATTCTTAAGGCGCGAGAAGATGGGCCTTTCCTGGATCTGTTCGATTTCTGCGCCCGGGTCGATCTCAAGAAGCTCAATCGAAGAGTTATCGAGAAACTGATCTGCGCCGGCGCCCTGGATAACCTGGGGCCACACCGCGCCGCCATGATGGCGACCCTGCCAGAGGCGATTCGCGCCGCCGATCAGCATGCCAAGGCCGAGGCGATTGGTCAGCATGACATGTTCGGCCTGCTCAACAGCGAGCCGGAAGATAACAAGCAGCAGTTTGTGCAGTGCACCCCCTGGCCCGATAAGGTGTGGCTCGAGGGGGAGCGGGAGACATTAGGCCTCTATCTCACCGGTCACCCGATCAACCAGTACCTCAAGGAGCTTAAGCACTACACCTCTGGTAGGCTCAAGGATGTACATCCCACGGAGCGGGGCAAGACCACCAAGGCCGCCGGGCTGGTGGTGGCCACCCGTGTGATGATGACCAAGCGCGGCTCCAAGATGGGTCTGGTGACGCTGGATGACAAGAGCGCCCGCCTCGAGGTAATGCTGTTTACCGAGGCCTTCGAGAAATTTGGCGAACTGCTGGAGAAAGACAGAATCTTGATCGTCGAAGGAGAGGTGAGTTTCGACGACTTCTCCGGCGGCAATCGCATGACGGCGCGCAATATCATAGACATGGGCGAGGCGCGCAGCCACTTCGCCCACGCAGTCGAGGTCGATATGGAAGCTACCAGCGTCACCCCTGAGTGGCTTAGCCAGTTCCAGCAAGCGGTCGAGCCCTGGAAGGCGGGAAGCGTACCTTTGGTGATCAACTATGCTCAGCCAACCGCCAAGGCCCAGTTCAGGCTGGGGGATGAGTGGCGGGTGAATCCGACCGATGAGCTGATGCTGGCGCTTGAGACGCTGACAGGCTCGGACAAGGTAAGGATCCTCTTCTAGATGGCGCTCAACACCTTCAGCCCATTTGATGCACTGACCCGGATTTTGACGTGTGTTAAGCCTTTGGCTGGTACTAATTCAGGTATTAGGCCTGGTACTAAGTTAGTGCTGGCTTACAGTGGCGGCGTCGACTCTGAAGTGCTCGCCCATGGTCTGAGCCGATACGCCAAGCAGCATCCCGAGTTTAATTATCTCTTGGTGCATGTGCATCATGGCCTCAGCGCCAATGCGGCGAGTTGGCAGGCTCATTGTGAGGGCCGCGCCCGTGAGTATGGTTTGCCGATCAGCGTAAAACAGGTGACAGTGGCAAGTGGTTCCCGCATCAGCCTGGAGGCGGCGGCCCGCGAGGCGAGATACGATGCGCTGCGAACTGAGCTGGCCCCCGGCGATATCTTGATCACCGCCCATCATCAGGACGATCAGCTAGAGACCCTAATGCTGGCCCTCAAGCGAGGCCTTGGGCCCAAGGGGTTGGCGGCCATGGGGGAGGTGCAGTCTTTTACCCCTGATAACCTACTCCTCAGGCCTTTGCTGACGACTTCACGTGCCCAGATAGAAACCTTCGCCAAGGCCGTGGGACTTAGCCATATCGAGGATGAGAGCAATCAAGATAGCCGCTTCGACCGTAACTTTTTGCGTAATGAGGTGCTGCCGATAATTACGGCGCGCTGGCCAGCCTTTGCCGCCACCGCCAGTCGCAGCGCCCAACTGTGCGCCGAGCAGCAGGCGCTGATCGACGAGCAGGTGAGTCTTCGCTTACCTGCCATGCTGGCGAGCGTGCCCTATAGTCAGGCTGCCGTGCTGGATCTTAAGGCGCTGGCAGAGCAGCCTGGTCGCTGGCGCCCCCATCTGCTGAGGGGCTTTATCGAACATCGCGGCTTCGCCTTACCCTCGGCGGCGCAGCTGGGGGATATCTTGGCGCAGCTCGAGGCCAAGGCGGATGCTCAGGTGGCTATTCGTATCAAATCTATGTTGCTGAGACGGTTTCAGCACCGCCTCTATCTAGAGCCTGTCGAGGTGGAAGCCAGACAAGCAAGGTCACTCGATGAACTGGGTACTCAACCTGAGTCACTCGATGCGACGCCGCTATGCTGGTCACTGGATAGCCAGAGTAAACTTGTGGCTAACTGGAGTATGACTGGCCCTAGGCTGCATCTGGGTGAGGCTGATGAGGTGAGGCTATGCTTCGGCGCCCCGGGTGGGCTGCGCTGTCATCCCCATGGGCGGGATAAGGGACGTGAACTGAAGAAGTTATGGCAAGAATTTGCCGTGCCGACCTGGGAGCGTAAGCGGGTGCCGCTGATCTTCTCGGGTGAACAGCTAGTGGCCGCCGTGGGGCTCTGGGTCGACAAGCGTTATCTGGCGCCTGATGGAGAGGGCGGCTGGCAGTTCAGCCTCGCTTAGCCCCTTAACCTTTGCCGGCGATTTCCGGTTCAGTTTGCCAGGCCAGTTCTAGATAACAGTCGCCATGGCTAGTTGTCAGGGTTAGTCGACCCGGTAACAGCGACGCCCTGCCGCCTTGGCGCGATACAGGGCCCTGTCAGCCCTGAGGTACAGCGCCTCGGCATCATTTTCGAGTTGCCACTGGGCGACCCCGATACTGGTTTGCACCAAAAACTTAGTCAGCAGGGTATCTTGTTCCATCATGGCGAGGATCCGCTCGCACAGCACGCTGGCCGCCTTGGCATCCCCCTCTATCAGCAATGCAAACTCATCGCCACCGATGCGAAACGCCTGGTCACTGTCGCGAATGACCTGATTCAGTGTCTGGCCGAACTGGCTCAGCACCTCATCCCCCACCAGATGTCCATATTTGTCATTCAGGCTCTTGAAGTTATCCAGATCCAGCACCACCAGGGAGATAGCATCCCCGTGACGCTGCGCGCGGGCCAGCACCTGCTTGAGACTCTGCTCATAGTAGCGACGGTTGCCCAGATGGGTGAGGGAGTCGTGCATCGCCTGTTTCGCCATCTGCTGGTAGGCGATGGCGTTAACCAAAGGACTCAGCAGCAGAGACTGTAGCTGATGCAGCAGCTCTGTCTGTGGCTTGCTCAGGGGCGCCGACAAGCGATAGGCGATGTTGATGTTCAAACCATCATGGCTAAGGTTTTGTTTTATTAGTAAACCTTGCTCACCGCCCCAGCTTAGCTGATACTCTTTATAACACAGGGTGATCCCCTGCACAGGCAAGTGTTGTCCCATGAGTTTGCCGTAGCAGGCAAATACCGTCCGTGGATCTAGGCTCTCATGCAGCTGCTGCATGATGGTGACTAGGTTAGGCGCACCGTAAGGCGCACCGACTGTATTGTGATGGTGATCTGGCTGATAGCGATATTCGTCAAACGAAAATTCTGTCGCTAAGGCAAAGTCCATAATCTTTACTCCACAATGTAACGGACCCGAGATAGGATATATAAAGCAAAAAACGTGCCTAATACTAAATGATGAGTTTGTCTATATTTGTCATTGAGTTAGTCTGGTGGAGGGCTGTCTAAGTGGTGACAGTATTTTGACTGTGTCGAGAAACTTGACGGTGACGCTTGGGATTAGGGGGCGTCCTGCGGGACGGTTGCGAAGAATGGAGAGGTAATGGAGCACAGCATACTGGTTAAGATCCTTTTGATGCTAATGATGGCCATAGTGGCGATCGCCCTCTTTAGGCGGGCGGGCTTGCCGGCTATCTTGGCCTATCTGATCACCGGGGTGATCAGCGGCCCGTCGGTATTCAACTGGTTTACTCAGCAGCAGATCCACTCGGTTGCCGAGTTGGGTGTGGTACTCCTGATGTTCTCCCTTGGATTGGAATTCTCGCTGCCCAGGCTGTGGGCCATGCGCCGCACTGTATTCGGCCTGGGTAGTGCTCAGGTATTCGTCACCGCGGTGCTCACCATGTGCATCAGCATGCTGCTAGGGCTCAACCTGAGTGAGTCTATCGTGGTCGGCTCGGCCATAGCACTCTCATCCACCGCTATCGTCTTAAAATTACTCAACGAACGTGGCTGGCTCAGGCGGCGCCACGGCGAGCTGTCGGTCAGTGTCTTGCTGTTTCAGGATCTGGCCGTGGTGCCTCTGCTGATCCTCATGCCCCTGCTGGCCTCCGACGGTGAGATGTTGAGTTGGCACGAGATAGCACTCGCCATGGTGGAGGGGGTACTGGCCTTCGTTGCGCTGATGGCCGTGGGTAAGTGGGCGCTGCCTAAGGTGTTTGACGAGGTAGCCCGCTCGCGCTCCAACGAGCTGTTTGTGCTCTCCACCTTAGTGGTGGCATTGGTGACCGGAGCCCTGACTCAGTGGCTGGGGCTCTCCATGGCGCTGGGGGCCTTTATCGCCGGTATGCTGCTGGGGGAGAGCCAATACAAAAGGCAGTTGGAAGCGGATATTCGCCCCTTCAGGGATCTCCTGATGGGACTGTTTTTCATCTCCATCGGCATGCTGCTCGACTTTAGCCTGGTGATCACCTTCTGGTGGCAGGTGTTGCTGCTGGTGGTGGCTGTGATCATCGCCAAGGCCTTGATTGTCTTCGGCCTGCTACGGGCCGCCAAGGAAACCTTTCGTACCTCGGTGGCCACGGCCATCAGCCTGGCTCAGGTGGGGGAGTTCAGCTTCGTGGTGCTGGCACTGGCGGTAAACTATGAACTGCTTGAGATCACCGTCAGCACTAAGCTGGTGATGGTGGCGGTGCTCTCTATGGCTGTGGCTCCCTGGCTGGTGCGTCATAGCGTGGATATCGCCCGGCGGCTGCATGGGGTCAAGGCGATCAAGCAGGGTGACAGCGAGATCATCCCGCCTCTGGAGCAGAGTAGTGATCTGGTGTTGATCTTGGGCTATGGCCGGGTGGGGCAGACCATTGCACGCTTCATGAAGACGGAGGCGATCCCCTATCTGGTGCTCGACAGGGATCCCACCAGGGTGACAGAGGCCCGCCGGGCGGGAGAGCCTGTCTATTTTGGCGATGTGGCAAAGCGGGCAATCCTCAAGCAGGCGCAGATTAAGCAGGCAAAGCTTATTGTACTCACCTTTACCAGCAGCCATGTGCTCGACCAGGTGTTACCCTTGTGTCGCCAGCTGGCGCCCGAGGCCAAGATCTTGGTCAGAACCCGCGACGATGAGGGAATGGAGGCGCTGGAGGAGGCTGGGGCCAGTCAGGTGATCCCGGAAACCCTAGAGGGCAGCCTGATGCTGGTGTCCCAGGTGCTCTATCAGTGCGGTGTGCCCCTGACCCGTATCCTCAAGCGCCTCGAGTATGAGCGGCGTAACCACTATCAATATCTGCATGGCTTCTTCTCCGGGGAGGAGACAGACTTTACCCTGGAGCTTCTGCATGCGGTGGCCCTGCCCAAGGGGGCCCAGGTGGTGGGCCAGCCACTGTCGGCCATTCCCTGGGAGAAACTCAGGGTGGAGCTCAGGGCGGTGCGCCGTAGCGGCGCCGAGGTGGAAAGCCCCGAACTAGACTGGCTGATCCGCCCGGGGGATATCCTGATCATCCTTGGCAAGCCAAGGCGCATCGAGAAGGCCGAGCACTATCTGTTGCAGGGTTAAATGGGTAGAAGGCTGATGGTAAGACGAACCCTATTGATTGTACTTTCTCCCTTGCTCTTGATGCAGGCCCTTTGGGTCAAGTGGCGCACCCCCAGGCTGCCTGAGCCCATGGGTGAGCGCAGTGGCGAGTTGGGGGAGGGGCCGCTATTGCGTCTTTTGATCTTGGGGGATTCGGCCGCGGCCGGTGTTGGCGTCTCTGCGCAGCATGAGGCGCTAAGCGGTCAGCTCACTCGTTTGTTAGAGCCTCATTATCGGCTGCGATGGCGCCTCCTGGCCAAGTCGGGCATGACCACGACCCAGACGCTGGCTTGGGTAGAGCAGGAGGCGGCTCAGGCGGACGTGGTGCTTATCTCCCTCGGAGTGAACGATCTGCTCTCGCCCATAGGAGTGCGGCGTTGGCTTACTGCTACGGGGGAATTAATCGATGGGCTGCTTGCAAGCTCGCCAGGAGCTAAGGTGCTGCTGACGCCGCTGCCGCCTCTGGGTGCCTTTCCAAGGTTTGCTCAGCCACTGGCCGGGGTGTTAACGAGGCGAGAGGCGCGTTTTAATCAGGCTTTAATGGCATTCTGCCAAGGCCGACGGGCGTGCCAGCTCTTGCCGCTCCAGCTTCCCCTCACGCCAGAGGCCCTGGCCAGCGACGGCTTTCATCCCAGCGCGGCGAGTTACCGCCTGTGGGCCGAATGTGCCTGTCGGGCCATCATCTCCCTGCATAGGCCATCATAGAGTGGGATAACGCGCAGGTTAATTTGGCAATGGTGTGGGCTACTTTATGTTGAAGAAGGCCTTTATCTCATCGATCTGACACATGGCATCCTGATAGCCCAGGTTGATCAAGGCGCTACAGTAAGATTGTTCGAACAGCAGATAGGAGACGATACTCGAGTCCGATTGCTGGTTGATGCCTATTAGTCTTAGCAGCACTTTCACCGCCAGGGGCATCTCATGATAATGCTGGGCGGCGAGCAGGCTCAGATCCTCGCTGGGCTTAATTACCAGGGTATCTATGGTCTTGAGCGCCACCTCTTGCCTGCGCTCCTCAGGGATCAGGTTTAGCGTGCTGTTGATCCGCTGCAGGCGCTCGAGATCGCTGTTTAAGGTGTCGGAGAAGATGGTATCGAGCAGGTGACCGGCTATGGTCGCCGTCTTGGGGTGATGCTCGAGCTCCTTGGGCGTCTGCTTATGTGGACTCTCCAGGTTGATCACCATTATCTTTTCCGCCCCCAGATGGATAGGGCTGCTCAGCGGCGCCAATTGGTGCACCGAGCCGTCCCCATAGTAGCCGCGATTGAGTTTCACCGAGGGAAATACCAGGGGAATGGCGGCGCTGGCCAGAAGGTGTTCCGTGTTGAGGTGGGTACGCTGGCCCCCTCGTCTGGCGCGGTTCCAATCTTCTATCTCTTTGGCCGCCTGAAAGAAACTCACCGAGCGTGACGAGTTATAACAGGAGGTGTCTACGCTAAGAGCATGCAGGGCGCCGTTGCCTATGTTGCGGTCGATGCGTTCGAAGTTGATCAGGTTGTTCAGCAGGTTTCTCAGGGGCTGATTATCAAAAAGGCTACCGGCTTCTGTGTTGATCTTCACATCCTGCAGGCCCATCAAGGCCATCTGCGATAGGTGGGCGAAGATGCCGCCGAAGGAGGAGCGATAGACCTTATGGGTGTTGAAGTGACGCCAGACCCATTCCAGTTTACGTACCCCGAGATGAAAACAGGAGGCATGGGTCGCGATAGAGGTGCCATTAATGGCACCGGCAGAGGTGCCGCAGATGATCTTAAAGGGCACGCCGTGGTTACGGGGATAGAACTGCACTATGGCCTTGAGTACCCCGACCTGATATGCGGCGCGCGCACCGCCGCCCCCTAATACCAATGCTGTCTTATCTGGCAACTGAGTTCCCTCTAAATCCTTCTCTTATGCTCTGCGTCGGCCCTGCTGACACTTTGTAAGGTAACGCCTATGGTTGCGTCTAACTTTTTGTGGTTTCGACTCGTGCCGTTTCGCCTGTGAGTCTCTAGTGCTTATATTGATTAGAATATGTGAGCCGTGAGCCTTGTTCAAGCCGACTCTTCGGAACGGTTTTCGGGCCACTAGAGTGATGGTCTCGGCTCGGATTGGGGCGGCGGTGGTGCAATTTCCCCATATCTAGCACAAATAATCCGCTTGTGACCTAGATAATAAGTCTATATTGACCCAGGTGTTAGTCGCGTTTTCTGCCGGTGTAGCAGGGCTATCTACTTGTAATGTAAATGTTAACTGACAAGTTGGTCCTTTGCCATGGGTTTTAGGCCTGTTTGATAATCTCTAAGGTTCGCGTAGACTGGAAACGAGTACATATGAGGGATCAAACATGTTACAGCCACTAAAAATAATAATAGCTGATGATCATCCACTGTTTAGGCAAGCACTCGTAAACACCTTAACCACTCAGTTCGATCAGCCTATGCTGTTTGAGGCGGAGACGGTGACGGCACTGGATGAGATCTTAACCCAGCATCAGGATGCAGATCTGCTCCTATTGGATCTGAATATCCCCAATGCGCATGGGTTCAACACCTTAGTCAATATTCGTAACAGCTACCCCCACATAGGGATAGTGGTGATTTCCGGCCAGGAAGATAAAGTGACCGTGGGCAAGGCGATGTCCTTCGGCGCGGCAGGCTTTATTCCCAAGTCCTCGTCGGTCGAGTTGATGGTCAAGGCGATCAATGCCGTGATGGCCGGGCGCCAATGGACGCCGCCGGGCTGTGAGGATCTTAGCGCCATCACCTTGGACAGCATGAGCAGCAAGATCGCCAGCCTGTCGCCGCGTCAGCACAAGATCTTGATGATGTTTGCCGACGGCCTGCTCAACAAGCAGATAGCCTATGAGTTGGGCCTGTCAGAGGCGACAATCAAGGCGCACGCCAGCGCCATCTTCCTTAAGCTCGGGGTGCATACCCGTACCCAGGCGGTGATCGCCATGAGCCAGCTCTATCTGGACAAGACGCCACTGACCGCAGAGGTGGAACAAGTCTAGACGCTTGGTTAGCGACAGAGAAACGCCCCGCATCTGCTTGAGCCAGACGCGGGGTGTTTTTTAGTCTGTTAGTGGGTCGACCAGATTAAAGTGGGGGCTGGGCTGGGCCGAGTAGTTGTTGTGCAGGCTGTTGGCCAGGGTGGCGCTCATCACGGCGCGCAGGGCGATAGGCTTGATGATCTTACGTAGATAGCCATAACCTAACTCCTTGGTGCGCTGCACCACCTCCTCGTCAATGGTAGCTGTGATCAGAATCGCCGGGATAGGGCGGCTGGATAGGGCTTGCAGCTCGGCCATGAGATCCAGACCGTTCTGGTTGTTGTCCAGCTGATAGTCCATCAGCACTATGTCTATCTTACTGGCAAACTGGCTGACACAGGCCTTGGCCTGTTGCGGCGAGGAGGCGGTATAGACCTGACACTTCCAGCCCCTAAGCAGCTCCTCCATGCCCGCCAGCACGTTCGGGTCGTCATCGACACACAGTACCTGGACGCCGTTGAGGGTGAGGATATCCGGCTGGCTGGTGTTTTCCTCTTCGAGTTGAGGCTTAACGGCGGCTAGGCTCAGGCTGAAGATGCTGCCTTGATTGACCTCTGATGACAGGGTGAGCCTGTGCTGCATCAGCTCCGCCAGACCCTGGGCGATATTCAGTCCCAATCCAAGGCCGTTGACCCCTTCGTGGCCCGAGTGCTGCAAGCGGGTGAATTGCTCGAAGATCACCGCCTGTTTATCGGCGGGGATCCCCGGGCCGTCGTCCACCACCTGGATTGCTATGGTCTCGCCGTGGCGGCGACAACCCAGCAGGATGCGGCCGCCGCCGGCGTAGCGAAACGCATTGCTGATCAGGTTCTGCAGTATGCGTCTGAGTAGCACCTTGTCGCTACGCACCCAGAGCTTGGTCTTGATGCACTTGAATTCCGCCTGGGTAGTGCTGGCCATGGCGCTGAACTCTTCCACCAGGGAGTCGAGCACCTCCTGTAGGGCAAACTCGGTGATCTCGGGCACTACCGTACCCCCCTCGATACGCGACACTTCGTTGAGATCCAATAGCAGTTCGTTAGCCACCTGCAGGGCGTTATCGATATAACCTATCTGCTGTTTCTGCTTATTCGACAGCTGACCCCCTTGAACAAAGGCGGAGGAGAACAAGCGCGCCGCCGACAGGGGCTGCAGCAGATCATGGCTACAGGCCTTGAGGTATTGGCTCTTCTTCTGGTGTGCCTGCTCAACCTTCTGCAGAGCCTCGGCCAGCTCGGCGTTGGACTTGGCCAGCTGCAGGTTTGCCTGTTCCAGTCGCTTGGTGCGCTCAAATACCCTGGCTTCAAGGTCCAGGTTTTTCTCTTTCAATAGTTTCTCCGCCTCGCGGTACATGCTGATGTCGGAGAAGATCATCACGAAGCCGCCGCCTGGGATAGGATTACCCTGGATGCGTATCGTCTTGCCGTCGGGCTGGATGCGCTCGGTGGCATGGCGGCTACCCTGGCGCAGGAAGTTGAGGCGCCGTTCAACCTGTTCATCCAGGTTGGGTACATAGCTCTTGCCAAACTTGAGGTTATATTCGATAAGCTGCCTCACCGGACAGCCGATGTAGATGAGGTCGTCCGGGTAGTTAAACAGGCTCAGATACTGCTGATTCCAGGCCACCAGGTTGAGGTCTTTGTCGATCACCGAGATCCCTTCGCTGGCGTTTTCGATGGCGCTGTGCAGCACGCTGCGACTGAACTCCTTACGGTGGCTGGAAGCTTCCTCAACCAGCTGGGCCACATCCTCTATGGCGATGTCGCGACCATGGAGGGCGCAGGAGAGCACTAGGCGCGCCGAGGCTGAGCCCATGACGCTGGCGAGCATGTTTTCGGTGAAGAAGATCAGCGCCTGATTGTGGGCGTTCTTGTCCTGAATCGGCTGGGGCTGACAGGAGAAGAAGGAGTAGAACCCCTGGGCGGCCTTGTCCTTACCCACGAAGCGGGCCACCAGTAGCTCGAGCTCTGTGGGGTTCACATGCTTGGGCACCTCGGGCAGCGACTTGTCCAGCTCGGGACGCTCGATAAAGTGGCCTATCTGCATCTGCTCATGGACGCTCTGGCGGGTAAAGGAGGAGACCAGCCAGATAGCCATCACGTTGACAAACAGGCCCACCAGGGTCGACATAGTGGTCATGGAGTAGCCGCTGCCGGCGAAGGGATGGCCGTAGAGCCCCAGCTGTGGCAGCAGGTTAAGCACTAGCCAGAGGGCGAATCCGCTGGA
This sequence comes from Shewanella insulae, assembly GCF_009831655.1. Classification (GTDB taxonomy): domain Bacteria; phylum Pseudomonadota; class Gammaproteobacteria; order Enterobacterales; family Shewanellaceae; genus Shewanella; species Shewanella insulae. The sequence goes on from NZ_WRPA01000004.1 coordinate 141,080, forward strand.
GATCCCGACCAATACGCCGATCAGCGTGACCCGGCGCCAGAGGAAGGCAGCAAACAGCGCCGGGCCTATTTGGGCGATGGCGCCGAAGGCTACCTCACCCAGGGAGGCCAGGGTGTCGGGCGGCGCGATGAGGAACATGCCATAGCTCATGAAGATCACCAAAAGTACCAGCGCCTTGCGGATGTTAAGCAGGTGCGAGCGGAACTTGTGGAAGTCATTATTCTGTATATTGTTGATCTTAAATAGTGTTGGGAAGACGATCTCGTTACTCAGCATGGTACTCAGGGCGATGGTAGAGATGATCACCATGGAGCTGGCCGCCGAGATGGCGCCGAGAAAACTAAACAGCCCCAGCCAGATATCGCCGCTAAATACCGGCAGAAACAGCACATAGGCGTCGCTCTGTAGCGAGTCGCCATAGAGGATATTGCCCGCTTGGCCCAATGGTGTGGCGAAGAAAGCAAACACCAGCACATAGAGGGGGAAGGTCCAGCGGCTCCAGAGCACATGTTTCTGTGATTTTAGCTCGACGATTAACACCTGAAACTGTCTCGGCAGGCAAAGAAACGCCGACATCACTATGATCAGCAGACCAAACAGCGAGATGAAGTTGGGGTAGTTAAACTCAGCCGCTATAGGGTTGATTTCCGTTGCCTTTTGCCAGATCTCCAGGGGGGAGTCGAACAGGAAGAAGGAGACGAAGATCCCTATGGTGAGGTAGGCGATAAGCTTCACAAAGGACTCGAAGGCGATGGCCAGCATCATGCCGGGATGTCGCTCGGTCACGTCGATGGCGCGCACCCCGAAGACTATGGTGAAACCGGCGAGGATAAGGCTCACCACCAGGCCGAGCTGCCAGGAGGAGAGCAGGTGATCTTGCCGCAAGATCTCATAGGAGTTGACGATGGCTTTCTGCTGCTGGGCAATATAGGGCAGGGTGCCAAACAGGGCGACGAAGGTGACCACCACCGCCAGCAAGGGCGATTTGCCGAAACGGGCCGCCAGCAGGTCGGCAATCGAGGTGATGTTGAGCTTGAGGCAGACACGGATCACCCGCTGGATAAAGGGCCAGGCGAAGATAAACAGCAAGATAGGCGCGATATAGACAGGCAGGTAGGCGAAGGAGTTATTGGCGGCCTGGCCAGCGGTGCCGAGAAAGCCCCAGGAGGTACAGTAGACGCCGAGGGAGAGGGAGTAGATGATGGTGTGCTGCCCGGCAAACCACTTGCCACGGTACTTGTCACCCAGAAACGCCATTAAAAACAGCAGACCGATATAGCTGATGCTGATGGCAACCAATAGCCAGTTTGGGAACATCTATCACTTATCCTATCTTTTCAGGAGTTTATCGCGCCATCCCGGCTCACTCCTTTTATTTTGTTATTCAAGTCAACATATCACAGTTGGCGCCAAAGTCGGCATTTATGGTCATCGACTTAAGTATTAGTGCTTATTGCCTAATCCTCACGTATTGCGCCCAATGGTCTACTACCGCTGCATTACTACCTATTCCCAATTGAGGCCAAGGAGGCATTTCTCCATCTTGGAGGCAACCACAAAAGGGGATAATCAAGATGATATCAACAATAAAAAAACTCACACTCGCAACTTCACTCGGCCTGATGGCCAGTTCTGCCATGGCCGGCTATGACTTTAATGTCGGCGATGACGGTAAGCTGTCTTTCGGTGGCTATCTCAAGGTAGATGCCCGTTATGTCAACGGCGATGTCGGCTACCGTGATTTCTGGATCGGCACAGGCACGGCCCAGGAAGAGAGCACGTCACAGTTCCGCATCTTTGCCAACGAGTCTCGTTTCAACACTAAGTATGTTCACGGCGACGTGATGGGTTTCATCGAGATGGATTTCCTCGGCGGTGGCGGTAACCAGGTGGTGTCTAACTCGGCCCATCCGCGTCTGCGTCACGCCTTCATCAAGTACAAAGATCTTACCGTGGGTCAAACCTGGACCACCTTCATGAACACCAGTGCTATCCCGGAAACCGCCGATTTTGCCGGTGCCACAGTCGGTCTGGCCTTCGTGCGTCAGGGCCAGATCCGCTACGACATAGGTGGCTTCCAGGTCTCTATCGAGAACCCTGAAAGTCACGGTGGCGACACCGCCAATGACGATCTGCCGGATGTGGTAGCCCGTTATAACTTCAAGGGTGACTGGGGTAACGTCTCTATCTCGGCTTTGGGTCGCCGGCTTAACACTCTGGGCGGCAATAGCGAAACCGCCTTCGGTGGCTCGATTGCCGGTCGCATCAACACCTTCGGTAAAGATGACCTGCGCTTCCAGTTCCACCAAGGGGAAGTGGGCCGCTACGTGGGCCTGGGTGTGACCAAAGATCTTATCGGCGAAGAGGTGGAAACCACTACCTCTTATCTGGCCGCCTACCGTCACTACTGGACAGATACCCTGCGCAGCACCTTCCTCTATGGCCGTATCGAGACCGACAAATCGGATGCGGATCGCAGCCAGTGGAGCGTCAACCTGTTCCAAAACCTGACGCCGGCACTGGCCGTGGGCATCGAAGTGGGTAACTTCGCCCTGGACGACCAGAACGTCGATTCAGACTACGCACAGCTTTCAATGCGTTACGCCTTGTAAGTGCTCTTGGGGGAGGCTTCCTCCCCATTTTTTTACCCGTTTAACCCTCGTCTTGGCATTCGCCGGGGCGACTCATCGCCGAAACACCCAGGCAGAGCCGTTTAAAGGAGTAGGGTTGTGAAAGATACTATTTTAACTGTCGATCAGATCTCGCTCGCATTTGGTGGGGTAAAGGCCCTGACAGATGTGAGCTTCGAGGTTGAACGCGGCGCCGTGTTTTCGATTATCGGTCCCAACGGGGCGGGTAAGACCTCAATGCTCAACAGCATCTCGGGTCGCTACCGTCCACAGAAGGGAACCATTCACTTCGATAATCAGGATGTTACCCATCTCAGACCCAATGCCCGTGCCGATCTCGGTATAGGCCGTACCTTTCAAAACCTGGCCCTGTTTGGCCACATGTCGGTGCTGGACAACATCATGGTCGGCCGTCATCACCTGATGAAGAACAACTGGCTCACTGGCCCCCTGTACTGGGCCTCACCGGCGCAGAAAGAGGAGCTGGCCCATCGCCGTCAGGTGGAGGAGATCATCGACTTTCTCGACATCTCCCATGTGCGTAAATCCATCGCCGGCACCCTCTCCTACGGTCTGCGTAAGCGGGTCGAGCTGGCCCGGGCCATGGCGCTCAACCCTAAGCTGATTCTGCTCGACGAGCCGATGGCGGGGATGAACCTGGAGGAGAAGGAGGATATGGCCCGCTATATCCTGGATCTCAACGAGGAGTTCGGCATTACCGTGGTGATGATTGAACACGACATGGGGGTGGTGATGGATATCTCCCATGAGGTGATGGTGCTCGATTTCGGTAAGAAATTGATCTCTGGCCTGCCCGAAGCGGTGATGGCCGACGAGCACGTGAGACAGGCCTATCTCGGCCTTGAAGATGACGAGCAATTACAAGAGGTTGGCTAATGACTCAGGTAAATAATGCGTCGACGGCGCGGGCCTTCGACATGGGCTCACTCGACACCTTTCCCAAGATCCTGCGCCACAATGCGGCCAACTGGAGCCGTGAGGTGGCCATGCGCGAGAAGGAGTTCGGCATCTGGACCGAATTCAGCTGGCAAGATTATCACAACCGGGTGAAGTGGATGGCGCTGGCCTTCGATCGCTTGGGCATCAAAGCCGAGAGCACCATAGCCCTGCTTGGCGAGAATCGCCCCGAGTGGGTCTGGGGCGAGGTGGCCGCCCATGCGCTGGCCTGCTTCTCACTGGGGATATATCAAGATTCGCTTCACGAAGAGGTGGCCTACCTGCTTAATCGCAGCGAGGCCCAGGTGATCGTAGCCGAAGATGAGGAGCAGTGCGACAAGCTGCTGGAGCTGGGCGATAGCATCCCCTCGGTGAAATATATCGTCTACTGCGACCCGCGCGGCATGCGCAAGTATGACGACCCAAGGCTCATCAGCGTCGAGGAGATCTATCGAATCGGCCAGGAGGTGGATAACACCCAGCCGCGCCACTATGACAACCTGGTGGATGCGGGCAAGGCGGAGAACATCGCCATCTACTGCACCACCTCGGGCACCACCTCTAAGCCCAAAATCGTATTGCTACAGGGCAGCAAGTTTATCGACCATTGCTGCTCCTACCTGCGGGCCGATCCCCGCGCGCCGGGGGACAACTATGTTTCCGTGCTGCCGCTGCCCTGGATCATGGAGCAGGTTTATGCCGTGGGCCAGGCGCTTATCGCCCGTCAGATCGTTAACTTCGTCGAAGAGCAGGAAACCATGATGGCGGATCTGCGCGAGATAGGTCCAAGCTTCGTGCTGCTGGCACCTCGGGTGTGGGAAGGGATTCTCGCCGACGTCAAGGCGCGCATGATGGACTCGACGCCCTTCAAACAGAAGCTGTTCGATTTTGCCATGAAACGCGCCGAGCAGCGACTTGCCGATGGCCGACGCTCTAAGTTGGCCGATATCCTGTTGATGAAGGCGCTGCGCGACCGTTTAGGCTTCTCCTTCTTAAAATCGGCAGCCACAGGCGGAGCGGCCATGGGCCCGGATACCTTCAAGTTCTTCCAGGCGATCGGCGTGCCGCTGCGTCAGCTCTATGGTCAGACCGAGATGTGCGGCGCCTACACCATACACGAAGAGCATGACGTGGATTACGACACGGTAGGCGTGGCCTTCGATACCGCAGAGCTCAAGGTGATCAACACCGACAGCGAAGGGGTGGGTGAGGTGATCGCCAGAACCGTGGGCATGTTCAACGGCTACTTGGGGGATCAGGCGGCTTTCGATGAAGATGTCAAAGATGGCTGGATGCACACCGGCGACGCAGGTTACTTCAAGCCGTCGGGCCATCTGGTGGTGATCGACCGCATCAAGGACCTGGCCAAGACCAGCCAGGGGATTCAGTACTCGCCGCAATATATCGAGAATAAGCTTAAGTTCTCCTCCTTCATCGGTGAGGCGGTGATCTTAGGTAAGGACAAGCCCTACCTGTCGGCCATCCTCTGTATCCGTTTCAGCATCGTCTCCAAATGGGCCGAGCAGCAGGGACTGGCCTTTACCAACTACACCAACCTGTCGAGCCTGCCCGAGGTGTATGAGCAGCTACAGGCCGAGGTGGAGCGGGTGAATGAAACCCTGCCGGACGCGCAGAAGATCAACAAATTTGTGCTGCTCTACAAGGAGCTGGACGCCGATGACGGCGAGCTGACCCGTACCCGTAAGGTGAGACGTGGCGTCATCGCCGATAAGTATGGCGAGATCATCGAGGCCATCTATGGCGACCAGCCCCATGTGGATATCGATACCGTGATCACCTTCCAGGATGGCACCAAGTCGCGCATCCAAACCCAAGTCAAGGTGGCGACAGTGATCGCCCAGCGTCAGTCCATCGAGGGCGAGGCGAATCAAAGGAGAGCATCATGAATTTTGAACTCTTAATTCAACTTATCATCAACGGCCTGATCGTCGGCCTGCTGTATGGCGTGGTGGGCATGTGTTTCGTACTGGTGTACAAGTCGACCCAGATCGTTAACTTTGCCCAGGGGGAGTTTCTGCTGGTGGGGGCCTGGGTCTGCTGGGCGTTTCTCACCTATTTCCAGCTACCGTTTTTCATCGGTTTCCTGTTCACCCTCTGTTTCATGGCGGTGTTCGGTGTGCTGCTGCAGATGATAGTGCTGCGTCCCATGATAGGTGAGCCCATCATCTCGGTGATCATGGTGACTATTGGCTTGTCTATCTTCTTCCAGTCGCTGACCAAGTGGATATTCGGCGTCTCGCCCCAGAGTTACCCTAAGGTGTTCGATACCCAGTCTATCGCCATCTTCGGCCTCAACATCGAGCTGGCGTACCTGATGAGTACCATCATCGCCATCTTAATCATGGCCGCCTTCTTCCTCTTCTTTAAATACTCCAAGCATGGCCTGGCGATGCGCGCCACCGCGTTTGACCAGCAGGTAGCCCAGAGCCTGGGGATCTCGGTCAAGCAGGTATTTGCCATGAGCTGGGGCATCGCCGCGACCGTCTCGGCCACGGCCGGTGTGGTGATCGGCATGGTTAACGGCGTGTCGGATTCGCTCTCGACCATAGGCATCAAGGTGTTCCCCGCGGTGATCCTGGGGGGGCTGGACTCCATCGTCGGCGCCATCGTCGGCGGCGTGGTGATAGGCGTGCTTGAAAACGTCGCCGAGTTCTTCGATAGCCAGTGGCTGCATGTGGGCAACCTGTACAACATCGCTCCCTTCTATGTGCTGTTGGTGATCCTTTGGTTCAAGCCCTACGGCCTGTTCGGTACCCGCGACATCGAGCGTATCTAAGGAACACTGCCATGACACAACTAATAACGTTCGACCCTATTGCAGTTCAAGGAGTTTTCTATGTCTAGTTTAGCGATGCGCCCGTGCGGGGATTTTCGCACCAGCTATAAGGCTGACAATACGATTTTTGAAACCAAGACCATACGCCTGGTGACCTGTTTGGTGATCGCGCTGGCCTGCGCCGCGCCATTGGTACTCGATGGTTACTTTCTGACCCTGTTTATTCAGATCTCTTATCTCGGCATCGCCGCCCTGGGGCTGAATATCCTGGTGGGCTTCACCGGGCAGATCTCTTTGGGACACGGCGCCTTCTTCGGCTTCGGCGCCTTCGCCTCGGCCTGGCTCAACACCAGCTTTAACATCCCTGTGGTGTTTTGTATTCCGCTGGCGGGCTTTCTCACCATGGGCGTCGGCATGATGTTCGGTATGCCGGCGGCGCGAATCAAGGGACTCTACCTGGCCATCGCCACCCTTGCGGCGCAGTTCATCATTCAGGACTTCTTCGGCCGCGCCGAGTGGTTTACCGGCGGTGCGTCCGGGGCCATGGCGGCGCCCGTGAGCCTGTTCGGTTTCGACTTCGATACCGACATGAGCTTCTACTTCATCGCGCTGTTTGCCTTGGTATTCATGTACATCTGGGGCTGTAACCTGATGCGTAGTCGTGACGGCCGCGCCTTCGTGGCGGTGCGCGATCACTATCTATCGGCCGAGATCATGGGGGTTAAGCTCAACAAGTACCGTCTGCTGTCCTTTGGTATCTCCTCTTTCTACGCCGGGATAGGTGGCGCCCTCTATGGCCACTATCTGGGCTATGTATCGTCCGAGGGCTTCACCATCTTAATGTCGATTCAGTTCCTGGCCATGGTGATCATCGGCGGCCTGGGCTCTATCAAGGGCACCCTGATGGGCGTGGTCTTTATGGTACTGCTGCCCGAGGTGTTAGAGGGCATGGTGGGACTGATGAAGTATACCGACTACGGCAACCTGCCCATGGTCACCGACGGCCTGGCCTACATCAAGGAGATGGCTATCGGCCTGGTGATCATCCTGTTCCTCATCTTCGAGCCAGAGGGACTGGCCCATCGCTGGGGACAGATTAAGAACTACTGGAAGTGTTATCCCTTCGCCTACTAAGTAGAGGACAGATAAGGGCGAGGACAAATTAATTTGCTGTAAAACCGACACAGTTTGAATCGCAATGAGCGTTAAACCTGGCTGTAGCGCTGCCTTAACCGCATTCAATCTTTATGGATCATGTTGAAGGAAGAAAACGATGACTAAAAAAATACTGCTTAGCACCACGCTTGCTTGTTTAACCTTTACCGCCGGCGCTGCCCAGGCCGAAGACACGGTTTTTGTCGGCCACCTGGCCGACATGTCTGGCCCAACGGCCTTCGTGGGTAAGCCCTACGCCGATGGTGTGCGTGACGCCCTGGCCTATATCAATGCCCACGGCGGTATCGACGGCACTAAGCTGGAGTATGAGACCATAGACTACGCCTACAAGGTGCCCCAGGCGATCGCCTCCTATAAGAAGTGGCTATCGCGCAAGAACATGGTGGCCATGCAGGGCTGGGGAACGGCCGACACCGAGGCGCTGATCTCCTTCGCCGCCAAGGACAAGACACCTATCTTCTCCGCCTCCTATTCGGGCCATCTGACGGATCCTAAGGGCAAGAACCCTAAGACCACTAAGCCGGCACCTTATAACTTTTTCTACGGCGCATCCTATTCAGATGCCTGTCGCGGCCTGGTGCAGTGGGCAGCCGACGACTGGAAGGCCAAGGGCGGTAAGGGCAAGCCTAAGTTTACCCATATCGGCGCCAACCATCCTTTCCCGAACGCGCCTAAAGAGGCCTGTGCCGAGTACGCCACCGAGCTGGGCTTCGACGTGCAACCCTCTGTGGTGATCTCCATGAAGCCGGGCGACTTCAAGGCTCAGTGTTTGAGCCTCAAGAGCTCGGGCACCAACTATGGTTATATCGGCAATCTGGGAGGCTCGGTGCAGTCGCTGATCAAGTCTTGCGACACGGTTGGCACAGATATCCAGTTCATGTCTAACATCTGGGGCGGCGACAAGCTGGTGTTTAAGGCCGCCGGTGAGGGGGTGAGAAACTATATCTTCCCAACCATGACGCCGTTCTGGACCGACGATGTACCTGGCATGAAGCTGGTGCGTGAGATCTCTAAGATGTCTGACAGCACGGGCACAGAGGAGCGCCTGCACCACTATATTCGCGGCGTCTGCTCGACCTATTTCATGAAGGAGTCGATGGAGTGGGCCAAGGCCAATGGCGGTATCACGGGTGAGAACGTGAAGAAGGGCATGTACGCCCATAAAAACTGGGTACCAAAGGGGCTAGAGGGCGTCTGCCTGGCAGCGACCTGGACCCCAGAGGATCACCGCGGCATCAACCAGGTCAACATCTACAAGGGTAACTTTAACCATGGCGACATCAAGGTCGAGAAGGTGAATCAGGTGACCCTTGAGCGCCGTACCGACTGGTTAGGCTACTAATCTCTTACCATTTGCCGGGCAGGTCATTGCCCGGCTCGCTTCTTGACCTTGGAGTTGTTATGACACAAGCAGTGCAGTTAAAGCCCGAGACACCACTTCTCTCGATCAACAATATCGAAGTGGTCTATGACGATGTGATCCAGGTGCTACGCGGCGTGAGCATAGAGGTGCCCCAGGGGGAGATAGTTACCCTACTCGGGCCAAACGGCGCCGGTAAGTCCACCACCCTTAAGGCTATTTCAGGTTTGCTTAAGACGGAAAATGGCGAGGTATCCCGCGGTGACATTCATTTCATGGGCGAGCGTATCGACGTAAAGAATGCCGATGACGTGGTGCGCTCCGGCCTGTTTCAGGTGATGGAGGGACGCCGCATCGTCGAGGATATGACGGTGATCGAAAACCTGAAACTGGGGGCCTATACCCGCCGTGACGGCCAGGTGAACCAGGATATCGAGATGGTGTTCAACTACTTCCCGCGTCTCAAGGAGCGCACCGGACTGGCGGGTTATCTGTCGGGCGGTGAGCAACAGATGCTGGCCATCGGCCGTGCCCTGATGGCCAGACCTAAGATGATCTGCCTGGACGAACCCTCTATGGGTCTCTCGCCCCTGCTGGTCAAAGAGGTATTTGGCATCATAGAGAAGATCAACCGCGAGCAGGGAATTACTATGCTGCTGGTGGAGCAGAACGCCAACTATGCCCTCAAAGCCGCTAACTACGGCTACATCATGGAGTCGGGCAAGATAGTGCTCGACGGCACCAAGGCCCAGCTGCTCAACAACGAAGATGTGAAGGAGTTCTATCTGGGGGGCGGCAACGAGACCCGCAAGAGCTTCAAGAACTTAAAGTCCTATAAACGCCGTAAGCGTTGGCTGTAGGAGGCAATATGGCCGAGTATTTCAAACCCCAAGAGGCTATCGCCCCTGCCGAGCGCGAACAGCAACTGATGGCGGCGCTGCCCGAGCAGCTAGGCTATGCCAGCCGTCATTGCGATTACTTTGCCCATTTATTTGAGGGGGTAGATCTCACTCAGATTAATAGCCGCGAGGCGCTGGCAACCCTACCCATTACCCGTAAGGCCGATCTGATCCGCCTGCAGGCAGAGCAGCCGCCTTTTGCCGGCATGACGCCAGACAGGCCAAGTGGCCGCATCTTTCAGTCGCCAGGGCCTATTTTAGATCCCGAATGTGACGGCCATGACTGGTGGCGCATGGGCCAGGCCTTCTTCGCCGCCGGCTTCCGCCCCGGCGATATTGTGCAGAACTGCCTCGCCTACCACCTGACGCCCGGCGGCTTCATCATGGATTCGGGCGCCAAGGCCTGCGGCTGCACTGTGATCCCGGCGGGACCTGGGCAGACCGAGATGCAGCTGGCGCTGATAGGCTCAATCAAACCCAATGGCTACTGCGGCACTCCCTCGTTTCTCAACATACTGCTGGAGAAAGGCAGGGAGCAGGGGATGGACACCAGCTCGATCACTAAGGCGCTGGTGTCCGGCGAGGCGTTAACCCCATCCCTCAAGGCCAGCTTCGAGGCGGCGGATATCGACGTCAAGCAGGCTTATGTCACCGCAGATCTGGGGCTTATCGCCTTCGAGAGTGTCTCGGGCGAGGGCCTGGTGGTGGCCGAAGAGATTATCGTTGAAATCGTGCGTCCCGGTACCCTGACACCTGTGCCCGAGGGCGAGGTGGGTGAGGTGGTGGTGACCAGCTTTAACCGCGACTATCCCCTGGTGCGCTTTGCCACCGGCGATCTGTCGGCCATTATGCCGGGTGCTAGCCCCTGTGGGCGCAGCAACATGCGCATCAAGGGCTGGCTGGGACGCGCCGATCAGACCACTAAGGTGAAGGGGCTGTTTGTGCATCCAGAGCAGGTCGAGCGGGTGCGCGCCCGTCATCCCGGCATTGCTAAGGTGCGACTCGTCGTTACCCGTCAGCAGGAGAATGATGTGATGCGCCTGCTGTGCGAGGTGGATGAGACGACGCGGCCACAGCTGGATATCGCCGCCGTGCAGGCGTCGATCCGCGCCGAGACTCAGTTGTCAGGGGAGGTGGCGCTGGTGGCACCAGGAGCCTTGGCGGACGATGGGGTCGTGATTGAGGATCAAAGATAATGGTCTAGGCTTCGTCTAGCTTGACGTTGAGGAAAGCCTAGCAGCGATGCTAGGCTTTGTGTTTTGAACAATGAAATCAACGATTTTTTGTATGCAACGAAAAAGCACAAATTGTCGCGGCGACACCGCACAGCGTCAAGACTAACCCCAGCGACTGCATGGCTCCAGCCAGACCGAGCCCTATACTTAGCAACAAGTAATAAGCTAGGCCAAATAATGCGCCAGCGCTCCCCGCAACCTCTTTGTAATTGACTAAAGCTTGGCTCAAGATATTTGGTATTGCGATACCAAATGAGATCACAACGCCCATCATAGGTAACAAGAACCACAGTGATGATTGAGTCAGCCATACCGCTGTTCCACAAATGAGCGCTATACCAACGGCGAGTTTGGTCAGTGCCATGGGTGACCATCCCTTATTGAGAAGGTGCTTATTCATCATGCTACCAATAAATGTTGCCATAGCAAGCACTACACCGGAGTAGCCAAAGTCTTTTGCTGTCATACCAATATCTGAAAACAAAAATGGTGCGAGGCTGTAATACCCAAACAACATTGAGTTGAAAATAGCAACCAGTAAGGCGTTTAGCCAAAGTGTTGAGTCTTTTGACATTCTCTTTATCAAGGGCCACATCTGTATCTTAGAGGTTGTCATGGGCCTAGTTTCAGGTAACCCCCATACTGCTATGAGCAATAGAACCATTGCGAGTAGCATCAAACCACTGAAAACACCGACATAGCCATAGTATTCAGCAAGCAACCCACCGCTCAATAGGCCTATGACAGGGCTAATTGAGAGAGCAACCCCCATGACGGAGAATACTTTTGCTAATTCAGAGCCATCATAGCAATCACGCAGCATCGTCTGAGTAATGACCGAACCCACTGCGGCACCAAATGCAGAAATGACACGCGCCAACAACAATATTTCAAACTTGTTTGTGACTAAAGCGATTAGTGCACCAAGTCCATACGTCAGTAAGCCTGCAAGCATAGCTGGGCGTCTTCCGATTAAGTCACTTAGCCTTCCCCAAAACACCACTCCGATAGCAAATGCTAAAAAGTAGACGGAAAGTGTTTGAGATGCTTTAGCATCGCTAACATTAAACTGATGAGCGATATCAGTAAGAGCTGGACTGTAGATTGTCTCCACGATTTGTGGAAACATCATTAATACTACCGCTAGCCATAGAGGCGGAACTTTAGAAATCATAATAACCTCCATTAATTAAGTGGCGGCCATTGTAAAGTTTCGCTTAAAGCTCTGTTATAATAATTAAGACTAAATACATCAAAAATAGGACATTATGGCAATCATTCATCCGCAGCAAGATTTTAATCCTGATTTAATCGATGCCATGGTTGTTGGCGTGGCCTCAAAGCTCGCTGTGCATGACTCTGGCCCACATACGCATCGCTCTCACCAGCTGCTGTTTGCTCAAGCAGGGTGTATGAGCATTGAACTAGAGCAGCGGATATGTCTGCTTCCTCCTAGCCGCGCTGTTTGGATTCCTGCTGGGATGGTACACAGAGTGTTAATGACTGGTGTCGTTGAGTACCGTTCACTTTACTTCTCGTTGGACACTGTGCTACCTGACTTTGACAAGGTCCAGATAATGGACGTCAATCCTTTACTGAGAGAGCTGATTGAAAGGATGGCTCATTGGCAATGGGATATGCCCGTGGGTGACCAAAAAACGGTACTTGCTCTTTTTTTGGAAGAAATAAAGAGCGCACCACGCGAATATTGGCAGTTAAAAATGCCGAAACATCCGAGGTTACAAACTTGGTTATCAGACCTTAAACAAGATCATTTGTTACCTGAACAACTCAACACATTCTCTAAACAAATTGGAATGAGTACGAAGACGGTCAGCCGTATTTTCAAAGCTGAGACGGGCATGAGTTACCAAGCTTGGCGTCAGCAATGGCGGTTACTTAAAGCAATGAATTTATTAGCCGATGACTTACAAGTGAACCAAGTCGCTGATAAATTAGCCTTTTCAAGCGATAGCGCTTTTATCAGTTTTTTCAAAAAACACACAGGGCATACGCCACTCCATTATCAAAATAATGAGTAAGCAGGCGTGAGAGGTGGTTCCCCTGTTTGTAGGTAAATAGGCTGAATGTGAAGAAGTGGCGATTCACAGTGACATTAGCCATGCTACCCACCCTCGTTTGCTTGCTCCCGCGAATACGAAGTGTTCAGGTTTCGTAAAACATTGATTTCTTATTGCTTTCAGTACGGCGTTCATTGCTTGAGCAACCGATTGGTTAGATAGCAAAGGGAATAATTACATTATAGCTATCAAATAAGTTTTATATTTTTCGTGTGGAGGTTTAAGTATTTGCCTTTTGTTCCCCTTAGGAAGAGATACGTTATCAGCCTCGACTCAGTTGAATGTGTTCAAAGGTGAGCTATGATTGTTGGTTTATAGGAATTGACTTAGCCTGCCAATTAAACTGTGGCACTCTTCAGTTGTTCGAATATTGGTAAAACCGAGAATTAGGCTTGGGTGCGTTGGCTTTGAAGAGCACTGTGACAGCGCTTGAGCAAATAATCCGGCTTTCATCATCTGGCGAGAGAGCGCTAGATCATCACATTTAGGGTTATTTAACCTTGCTATCATATGCATTCCCCCCGGTTGTGGCTCAATAGATAGCTTGTGGCCTAGCATTTTGGTGAACAGTTCAGACGTTAATTCTCGCCGTTCGCGATATAGCTTCCTCATCCGTTGAATATGCCGAGGAAAGTGGCCTTCTTGCATGAAGGTAAGAATACAGTTTTGTGTAAAAGTGGAGACGTTTCCAGTGAATAACTCTGCACATTGTTCAAATTGAAAGACCTGACTTGGTGGAACCACTATGTATGCCACTCTCAAGCTTGGGAAGAGAACTTTACTGAAAGTACCCGAATAAATCACTCTGTCATGAGTATCTAAACTTTTTAAAGCGGGTAGGGGCTGCCCTGTATGGCGGTACTCTCCGTCATAATCATCCTCTATAATCCAGCTTTGATTGCTCACCGCCCAGTTTAATAGCATCTGTCGCCGTTGTAGTGAAAGTGATACACAGGTTGGGCTTTGATGTGCTGGTGTGACAATAAGTGCTTTCACTTTGCTGTTGTCTGGAAGAGCTAGCCCTTCATCGTCAACAGGAATCGGCTCAGGATGAAACCCACTGCTTGCCAGTACCTGACGAGTTAACGGGTAACCGGGGTCTTCAATGCCAATATGAGATTGTGTTTTGAGCAGTACGCTAGTGATCCAGCGAATTGAATTGACATACCCTGATGTAATAAAGACCTGCGCCGGGTGGCACTGGACACCTCGGTATAACTGCAGATATTGGCTTATTGCGACTCTTAAATCAGGGAGGCCGCAGGTTGGGGGATAGGCAAGGCTGCTTTTGTGTGTGTTCCTCGCACATCGCGCCGAAATTCTTGACCAAGTGTTGATAGGAAAGGCATCTAAAGCGGGAATGCCTAGGTGAAACGGTAAAATATCAGAGTGATTGATCTCTAAATTGAACTGAGAAGATGGAGTCGGTGAATTCCCTTTAGTTGGGGTCAATAGTTGATGACTGACGACAGTGCCAGCCTGCCCTTTCGCTTCGAGGTAACCTTCAGCTTTAAGTAACGCATATCCTTCTTCAACTGTCCCTCGTGAAACTCCCATTTCTTTCGCAAGTGCGCGAGCCGAAGGGACTTTCTCACCGGGTTTTAGTATCTGCTGCAAAATCGCGTCGAGAATACGCCGATACACACGCTTATATACAAATTGTTTTGGGGTTTTCATTGAGATATGGACCATAAAAAAAGATAACTTATGGCTCTTAAATTGAGCCATTTTCTCTTATAACATACTTAGTAAAGCAGCGGCAATCACCCTGTTTTTTCCGGAGAAATATATGAATATCCTGCTAGTTAACAGTAGCCCTAGAAAGCATCAAGCCTGTACGTATCAATTGGCGCAATTTATTATTCAGCAGATATCAGAGAAGATAGATGTTGAAGTGGTTGAAGTCGATGCAGCAACCTTGCCTCATCTTGATGCTGATTATGCCAAGGCACTGAGTACGCCTGACCTCATGTACGATGAGTCAAGTGGTAGTTTATCATTGTCGAATCAATTAATTGCCCAGCTGAATAAAGCTGATTTCATTATTATTGCTTCTCCAATGCATAACTTTTCTTTACCTTCCAGTCTTAAAAGCTGGGTGGACCACGTGGTGAGAGCAGGTCGGACCTTTGAGATTACAGCCACCGAAAAGCAAGGTTTATTAAGCAATAAACCTATTTATGTTCTTGTGTCTGCTGGTGGAAGGTTTTCTGGAAAAAATGCTTATCAGCCTGATTTCTTTACTCCGTACCTGACAGAAATTATGGCTACAGTAGGATTAAAAGATATTCAGTTCTTCACCATTGAAGGTACTGTTACAAATCGCGAAACCGTACAAGAACAAATTGACTTACTGCAAAAGCAATTAAAAAACCATTTAGAAAGTACTGAGATATCAAGGGAGATGCCTGTCGCGATTTAATGGTAATCAGTAGATGCGCTAGCCGGTATGGGCTAAGTGGGTTTCAGTGTAGCTGACTAAGATATTGATACTTCCTTGTAGTATCGCCGTATATCACTGAGTCATGATTTTTTTAGAGTCGTCTGATTGCTGTAAGTGAGACATATCGATAAATTAGCTATGCATTCTGGGTCTCTCTCTGTTGCCCCTTATGCGATTAACTAAGGTTAGTCTGTGCCTCATTCATTGTTTTTCTTCAAAGGTTGTTGATGGTTGGTTGTCATTTATTTACTAGATGTCATGTAGGGGGGGGGGCCAAAAATATGCACCTACACAATGGCAATGTGCTCAGTTTTGATTTTAGAGGAAATATAAGAATATGAAATCACGTATGAACTATTACACTACTGCTCCGGAAGCGATGAAAATTTTGATTGGACAAGAAGGGTATTTGCGAGAGCAGTTTAGAACATCTGAAACCCTTACGGTTCAGTTATGGGAGCTAATTAAGCTTAGAGTATCTCAAATGAATCAATGTGCGTACTGTGTGAATTTGCATAGTAAAGATGCGCTTGAGCAAGGAGAATGTGTGGAACGATTGATCGGCCTTAGTGCTTGGCGTGAAATGCCTTTTTACGATCAGGTCGAATCGATAGCGCTTGATATGGCTGAAGTTCTGACGCTAGGGCAATCATTGGAAGACGATAAATACAGCCAAGCAGTTGAAATGTTGGGTGACAAGGCTGTGGTTGATTTAGTTGTGGCCATCAACGCCATAAATAGTTGGAATCGGATAGCGAAAACGTTCAAACCGCAAATAACAACGAAATAAACAATAATGGCCGAATGAAATGAATAGACGCGGATTCATCCGCGTTTTTCACTTTTTTAGAACAAAATCTACATCTTGAACTGACAATATAGGTGGCTCGAGAAATAAGAGACAAACAACTCATATAGCGTTCGTCAGTACAGACAGAGTAAGTTCAAAGAAAGAAGGATTTTGTAAAATTAGGATTATTCCTATTTTTATATAGAGGAGAACCTAAGTTTAACAGACTTTGTTGAATAGATGACTCGTTATGTCGGCTAAGGATGTAAAGTAGCTAGGCATTCTTGCCCTTCTGGTAATGACTTAAAATATTTCCTCGAAATCATCCTTAGTTGTCTGCTCACTTTGTAGAGAATAGAGAATAGAGAATAGAGAATAGAGAATAGAGAATAGAGAATAGAGAATAGAAAAGATGATGAAGAAAAGAATAAAGCTGCACACCACTTTAGTCGCTGTTTTTTCGTTAAGCACTTTTACGGCATTTGCGAACTCTGAAGCGACCATTGATATAAAATTAAAAAATACGGTAGATAAAAATGCGGCAGAGCTGATGAAGGAATACGGAATTCCAGGCTTGGCTGTGGCAGTTACGGTAGATGGCGAACGCTACTATTACGATTATGGCGTTGCGGATAAAGAAACCAACAGTCCGGTAACCAATGAAACCATCTTTGAGTTGGGGTCGGTTAGTAAGACTTTTGCGGCAACTTTGGCTGGCTATGCTGAGGAAAAGGGGAAATTGAATATGGGGGATAAGGTTTCGGCTTACTTACCGGAACTGAATGGTAGTCCTCTAGGAGAGACTAAATTACTACACATCGCCACGTATACTGCGGGTGGGTTACCTCTTCAATTTCCTAGTGAAGTGACCGATCATGAGGGGATGATCAATTATTACAAATCTTGGCAGCCTGAGTTTGAAGCGGGTGCGCAGCGAAGGTATTCAAACCCTAGCATCGGTTTGTATGGTTACGTCGGAGCCCTGAGCATGAAGTCTGACTATGCCGAGATGATGGAAAAAGTCATTCTACCTAAACTTGGAATGAAAAATACGTTCGTGAATGTTCCTAGTGATTTAACGCACAAATATGCCTTTGGATATAATGCAAAGAATGCAGCGGTGCGAGTCAACCCAGGAGTGCTTGACGCTGAAGCTTATGGTATTAAATCGACTAGCGCGGATATGCTTCACTTTATCGAAGCGAATATCGGGAAAATATCTCTAAGTGATGATATCGAGAAGGCGATAGAAAGCACACATAAAGGGTATTTCGATGTTGGCCCATTCACCCAAGCCGTTGGTTGGGAGAGCTATGATTACCCGGTTTCACTTCAAAATCTACTAAAGGGGAACTCAAGAGAGATTATGTTCGCTCCTAATCCAGTCACTGAAAGTCAATCCAGTAAACTAGCTGACGCTGCTTGGGTCAACAAGACTGGCTCAACAGGCGGTTTCGGCGCGTATGTTGCGTATGTACCCTCTGAAAAAATCGGTGTGGTGATTCTAGCCAATAAAAACTATCCAATTAATGAAAGAGTGGAAACGGCTTACGACATTATTAATGCTATCACTCATTAGTGATAAAGCGCTCAATGTGAATAGCTGAGACTGTAAGATCTTTTGTGTAAGTGGCTGTTTGTCATAGTGATAGGCGGTCATGGTTCCACCTATTATGTACGAGGTGCATCTTAACACCTCTAATCAGGTGGCCAAATTCACTATGCTACTACATTTATTCAGGCGCTGAACTCGGGCGCTAAAGTTGAATCAGCAAATAGAAAACAATAGCCAGTGACTTCAGATGTTAACTGGGTCATTGCAAACTGCGCATTAAAGCGCATAGTATTGCGCTCAGCGTTATAGCAAAGAAGGAAAAGCCCTGCTCAAATCAGCGCCTAGGCGGTATTGGTGTCGGTGTTGTATAGCTTTTGTATGGTTTTTTCCTTCGTCGACCGAGGTATTTAATGCAGCCGACCCCTTTATTGAAGCAACCTAGAATTCACTGACGAGCGTGATGTTTTATCAATAATTTTTCGATTAAACATTAGCTTGAGGTCTAGTATGCAAGACAAACATTGGTCAAAATTTCAATTGTTACACCAAGTTGTAACTAACCCGAATATTAAGGTAAAGGGCGAGCACAGCTACTACAGCGACTGTTGGGACAATGGTTTCGAGGAGTCGGTGGTCAGGTACCTACACGGCGACAAGATCAGCCGTGACTGGGAGCCCAGGTGGGAGATAGATAAACTTCATATCGGCGATTATGTCTGTATCGGTGCCGAAGTGGTGATTTTGATGGGCGGAAACCATACCCATAGGGCCGATTGGTTCTGCCTGTATCCCTTCATGGATTACATAGAAGAGGCCTATATTGGCAAGGGCGATACGCATATTGGTGACGGTGCCTGGTTGGGCATGAGAGCCATGATCATGCCGGGTGTCTCGATAGGTGAGGGGGCGGTCATCGCCGCCAACAGTGTCGTTACTAAGGATGTCGAGCCTTACGCTGTCGTGGGGGGCTCACCCGCCAAGTTAGTGAAGTATCGTTTTGAACCCGCCATTATTAAAGAGTTGTTGCAACTGAACATTTATGACTGGCCCGAGGAAAAATTTTCCGCCCTAAAACGATATCTATGTGCCTCTGACATACAGCGGCTTAAAGACGCTGCCTTAGCCTACGATGCCAAGAATCAGGCTTAGCTAAGCCTTGAGTTCCTCCCAACGTCTGACATTTCCCGCAGGCGTTGGGAAATTCTGTTTGTCGTCTGTTTTCGACTTAATCAGTTTTCTACCTAAATATAAGTCAGCCAAATCTTGCCCGTCCTATCTAGTTAATACCAATCGTAATAAACAATTGATCATTCTAGCTTGTTAAAACGCTCGATAACTGTATTAGTATTTTTAATTGTAGAATAACTACTTATCTAAAAATCCTGCTTTGTTCTCAAGCGTTTTTCCTGCGCTATTTCTGATCACATGTTTACTGTGATTGGTATAACTCGCCCGTTGGGATTCTCAACGAATGGTTAAAGCATTGTTCTGTTTGAGTGAAAGGGTTATGCTTTCGCCCGCACTAAGTGCAGCTTTCGGCTTTACAAAACAGCATCATAGATATGGATTGAGTGAGATATTAATGGACTATACAGCGGACTATGTTTCTGACTATGCTTCTGACTTTACCCCGGATTTTTCAACATATTCCCTAGAAGAGTTATTAGAGGCCAAGCGGTACATTGACCGCGAGGCTTATCCTGAGCGGTATGCCATGATTGTCGCCTTGTTAAACGACCCTGCTCGCTTCCCAAAGCGGGAGGTCGACGATGGGCAAGTGACAGAACACAATAAATACGCAACCTTTTGGCCGCGCTTCTGGGCGGCAATCTTAGATGGCTTACTCTTCGGCTTGATATTGATTGTTGAACGTCTGATCTTCGATATCCAACTCAATTATGACGATAAGTTGGTGCAGGCGTTAAATGGCGTTCTATTTGGCGTTTATTCCCTTTTGATGCATGGTTATTTTGGTCAGACAGTTGGCAAGATGATCATGGAGGTCAAGGTGGTCGATCACCTGAGCGAAACCGACATCGACCTATGGCAGGCATTTAGAAGAGAGTCGGTCAATTTAGCGCTGAGCATCTTAGGAGCCCTGTTAGTAGCCGCCTATCTGATGGTGATGGCGTCGGCCGGCAAGGTCAGCCTGGGCCTGTCATTCGTGGTGATTGGTTTTACCTTTATCTCACTGAGCTGGGATCTGTCAGAGTTTGTCACCATGTTGTTTAACGATAAGCGGCGCGCGGTGCACGATTTTATCGGTAAAACTGTTGTGGTGCGTATTTAGATGGGGCGGCTAAGAAGTCTTTAGTCTATGAGTATTCCCCTCGAATCTGCGCCGCGCGCCGGCGATAGCCTGATGCTAAACGGTCGACCGGTTTATTTTCTTGCGCCGCTGCCCGTGATGTCACTCCCAGATGACCCCTTGCTCCCCCCTGAGCTGATTCTGCAACACGATGAGGTGACACTGGATCTCGGCCAGGGTAAGGCCGACAGAGATCTTGCCTTTCAGACGCGCTTCGTCATTTTTATCTTGTATCTCTTCGGCGCGATTTTTATCGCGGCGGGCATGCAAGAGGGTGAGTTGGACAGCTTGGCGTTCATGCTAACCCTGGCACTATTATCGATTGTAATGCTGGCGGCCCTGTTGGGGTTTGGCTGGCAAGTGATTCGCCGACGACGGCGGCCAACGATACGTTTTAATCGTCAGCGGCGCGAGCTCTGCTATCGAGATGCTGTCAGTGGCGCGCCGCGTTTCGTGCCCTGGGAGTCTGTGGTGGCCTATGTTCATGGCGGCACGGCACTGGGTGCCACGGCCATTGGCCGACCGATAAAGATGGAAGATCACAGCCTGCGCCTGGCGGAGTATCAGGCGCACGACGGGTTGCTGCATAATTTCTATCAGGGGGAGGGCTACATGGTAGTGAACTTTTCTCTGGAAAATTGGGAGGCGATCCGCCGCTTCATGGAGGAGCCAAAGGAGAATTGGCTAAGGGTAGACCCCTTACCCGATAGCCAGGGCTTTCGCCGCAGACGTCGTGAGCTATGGCAGCGCTTCAAGTCCAATCCCAATAAGCGCTGGCTGCATATTAATCTGCGCGATTACAGCGAGTCCTGGTTGACTATGGGCGGCTATTATCTGTTTCATCTGCTGACTTGGTGGCAGCTACCTTACTCAGTTTCAGCCTGGTATTTGCGCCTCGCCGTGCTAAGCCCCTGGCCTGATGCGGTAGCAGAGTGGTCTCAACCTCTGCCTAAGTCGCAATGGGCCCAGCCCAGCAAGCAGTATCTCGAGGCTCGCGCCGCATTTTTAATGACGCAGCAGGCGGTATAATTGGTCAGATAGCACATACCACATACCACATACCACATATAAGCCCTTAGAAGGGCAATAAAAAAGCCCGGCATATGCCGGGCGTTTTATATTCGAGTTCTGTAAGCGTATTACTTGGCGGACTTGATGAAGTCGACCATCTGCTCGAATGGGATCTCTTGTTTCTCACCGGTGCGACGGTTCTTGTATTCGAATACACCGTTGTCTATGTTGCGCTCGCCAATCACGATGACGTGTGGCAGACCAATCAGCTCCATGTCGGCAAACATCACGCCTGGACGCTCTTTACGATCATCGAACAGGACTTCGATGCCGGCATCGTTAAGATCGCTGTATAGCTTCTCGGCCATATCTTTAATGCGATGTGACTTGTGCATGTTCATCGGCAGGATGCCTACCTTGAACGGGGCGATGGCGTCTGGCCAGATGATGCCGCGATCGTCGTGGTTCTGCTCGATGGCGGCGGCCACGATACGGCTCACACCGACACCGTAACAACCCATCAGCAGGGT
The DNA here is from genome assembly GCF_009831655.1 of Shewanella insulae. GTDB lineage: Bacteria > Pseudomonadota > Gammaproteobacteria > Enterobacterales > Shewanellaceae > Shewanella > Shewanella insulae. The sequence goes on from NZ_WRPA01000004.1 coordinate 162,852, forward strand.
CTGTGCCTTACCGTTCTCGTCCAGTACGCTAGCGCCCATGGCCTTTGAGTAGTTGGTGCCGAGCTGGAAGATGTGACCCACTTCGATACCGCGTAGCAGGCCGATAGTGCCCTTGCCACATGGGCTAGGCTCACCTTCGATGACGTTACGCAGATCGGCAACCTCTGCCTGTGGCAGGTCGCGCTCCCAGTTGATGCCGACATAGTGCTTACCGTCTTGGTTGGCACCGGCGGCGAAGTCGCTCATGACGTTGACGCTGTGATCCACATAGACAGGGATGGTCATGCCCACAGGGCCGAGTGAGCCTGGGCCTGCACCTAAGGCGGCGCGGATCTCGGCTTCACCGGCCATCTCAAATGGTGCCGCCACAGCGTCGAGCTTCTCGACTTTGACTTCGTTCAGTTCATGGTCGCCACGGACGATGACGGCCACCAGAGGTGCCTCTTCGCTGGCGCCCTTAACGATAATGGTCTTGACCGTCTTCTCGATAGCGATACCGTGCTGCTCAACCAACTCTTCGATGGTCTTGGCGTTTGGTGTGTCGATAACGCTCATTTCCATGGTGGCGGCGCCACGAGGCTCGGTAGGCATTGGCGCCTCGGCCTTCTCGATGTTGGCGGCGTAGTCACTTTCGGTCGAGTAGGCGATCAGGTCTTCACCGCTGTTGGCCAGCACGTGGAACTCGTGTGACATGCTGCCACCGATAGAACCTGTGTCGGCCAATACCGGGCGGAAAGCCAGGCCCATACGGCCTAAGATGTTGCTGTAGGCTGTGTACATGGCCTGATAGGTATCATCCATGGTCTGCTGATCCAGATGGAAAGAGTAGGCATCTTTCATCAGGAACTCGCGTGAACGCATCACGCCGAAACGGGGACGTACCTCGTCGCGGAACTTGGTCTGGATCTGATACAGGTTCAGCGGCAGCTGCTTGTAAGAGCTGACCTCTTTACGAATGATGTCGGTGATCACCTCTTCGTGGGTTGGGCCCAGTACGAAGTCGCGGTTATGTCTGTCTTGGAAACGCAGTAGCTCGGGGCCAAATTTCTCCCAACGGCCGGTTTCAACCCAAAGGTCCGCCGGTTGCACCATGGGCATCAAGATCTCAACAGCACCTGCATTGTTCATCTCTTCGCGAACGATCGCTTCGACTTTGCGCAGCACACGTAAGCCTGACGGCAACCAGCTGTATAGGCCAGAAGCGTTACGGCGTATCATGCCGGCGCGCAGCATTAATTGATGACTGACCACCTCAGCGTTTGCTGGGGTCTCTTTTTGTGTTGAAAGCAGGTACTTGCTAACTCGCATTCCCAATATCCAGTTGTGTGATGAAATAGGTCGACATTTTAGCACCCTGACGTTTGATGTCACCTAGTTTGTTGGCCTGGCGCCGTGGCAGATTTTTTTCGGCCAACTAGTGATCAATATGGATAAATTGCGTAAAGTATTGGGCTTTTCGAGGCTGGCTATCGGCAAGATCTATCGGCAAAACTAAGTTAGCTAAGTAGGTCGATGAAACGTGAGATAAAAGGCCAGATAACAAGGTAGAGAAAAACATGGAAGTGATCGCGCAAATTTATCCCGACCGTATCGTGGTGAGCCATGGCTCGCAGCAGCAAACGTTTTCACCCCAAGCACCTTTTACCACCCGGCGCCTGCTGGTGGGTAATTTTTCCCCTGCCGAGCAGTGCCTGAAAGCGGGATTAAAGCAGCAGGGTTGCTTCGGGCTGTTTAAGCGGCCAACACTCGTCATCCAACCTATGGCCATGTGTGAGGGCGGCCTGTCTGAGATCGAGGAGCGCTGCCTGATGGAGCTTGGCCTGAGCGCCGGTGCCCGTGATGTCAGGATACAGCTAGCGTGAGCCTGGCTCTCGGCCAATGGGCGCCGGGATATGCATGCTCTGGTCTTATGTCATTAAGGACAGTTATTTTAAAGGCAGTTATTTAAGGATAGCTATGAAAGCAAAATTTATTATCGTCATCGGACTGACTCTAGGCGCCTTGGTTGTGGTGCCTAAGCTAGAGACCACCTATCAGAAAGCGACCCTGAGCAACGACAAGGGGGAGACGGTGCAGTGCGAGGTGAATTGGACCGGGCTTGGCTTTGGCGACAGGCTGTCAGACGGCAAGTATCAACAGTGTATCGACGACTATATCGACCAGGGCTATGTGATCAGCCGCAACGAGAAGCGGGTTGAGAAGGTGGGTGCCCAGCTGCTGAGTCTCTGATATCAGCCTTTTAAATTGATGCTAGGCACCAGATGCCGGGCAAAAAAATGCCAGCCTATTTAGGGAATTGGCTGGCGAAGGGCTAGCTGGGATCGCTAGTTGCAGTTAATTGCCTCATACAGCTCCTGATACATCATCTCGCGCATCTTGAATTTCTGTATCTTACCCGTCACAGTCATCGGATACTGCTCGACGAACTTGATGTATCTCGGGACCTTAAAGTAGGCAAATTTCTCGGTGAGGAAGTGACGTATCTCCTCCTCGGTCACGCTGGCGCCCGGTTGCACCTTGATCCAGGCGCATACCTCTTCACCATATTTCTCGCTCTTCACGCCGAAGATGGCCGCATCCTGTACGTCGGGGTGGGTGTAGAGCTTCTCTTCGATCTCTCTCGGATAGATGTTCTCGCCGCCGCGGATGATCATATCCTTGATGCGACCGACGATTTTCACATAGCCTTCGCTGTCCATCTCACCCAGATCGCCTGAGTGTAACCAGCCTTCGCCATCTATGGTGGCGGCGGTCTTCTCGGCGTCGTTCCAGTAGAATTGCATCACGCAGTAGCCGCGGCTGCACACCTCTCCGGGTTGACCCACCGGCAGCACCTCGCCGAACTCATCGACGATCTTCACCTGGGTGTGGGCCAGGGCGCGGCCGACCGTGGTGACGCGCTTTTCCAGTGACGAGCCAATCTCGGTCATGTTGTTGATGGGGCTGCACTCCGTCTGGCCATAGCCTATCAGCACCTCTTTCATGTACATGAGATCTTGCACCCTGCGCATTACCTCTTCGGGGCAGGTGGCCCCTGCCATCACGCCGGTGCGCAGCGAGCTGAGATCGAAGCGTTTAAATTCGGGGTGCTCCAGCTGGGCGATAAACATGGTCGGCACCCCATGTAAGGCGGTGCAGCGCTCGGCCTGTACCACCTCAAGTGTGGTGAGTGGATCGAAGGAGTCGCCTGGGTAGATAGCCGAGGCGCCCACCGAGATACAAGAGAGGTTACCCAATACCATGCCGAAACAGTGGTACAGGGGCACGGGAATACAGAGTCTGTCTTCCAGTCCAAGGCGCATCGCCTTGGCAACCAATAGGCCGTTGTTCAAGATGTTGTGGTGGCTCAGGGTCGCGCCCTTGGGGCTGCCTGTAGTACCCGAGGTAAATTGGATATTGATGGCATCGAAGGGGGAGAGCTGGGCGGCGGTGTCTTTGAGCGCCTTGCGGTCGCTCTCGGTGAGCGGACGCTTGATATGGTCGAAGTTGAGCATGCCGGGCGAGGCTTCATCGCCCATGCGGATCACAAACTCCAGGCTCGGCAGGTTGGCCGATTGCAGTTGTCCCGGCAGGCAGTGCCCGAGTTCGGGGGCCAGCTCGTTGAGCATGGAGAGGTAGTGGCTGGACTTAAATTTCTCGGCGCAGATGATGGCTCGGCAGCCCACGTTGTTGAGGGCGTATTGCAGCTCCTCCGGGCGATAGGCCGGGTTGATGCACACCATGATGGCGCCTATCTTGGCGGTGGCAAACTGGGTCAGACACCACTCGATATTGTTGGGTGACCAGATGCCGACACGGTCCCCTGGCTTGATGCCTATGGCCAGCAAGCCGGCGGCCAGTTCGTCGATATGGGACTGATATTCCTGATAGCTCCAGCGGATCCCTTGATGATGCATGACGATGGCCAGCTGGTCGGGATGGGTGGCCGCCATCTGATCCAGATAATCGCCTATGGTCTGTTCGATCAGTGGTGTGCTGGTGTCGCCGTTAAATTGGCTCAGTTGAAGGGGAAGTTGGTTCTCAGTAGCAAATGTCGTTACAGCAGACATAGAGCCTCCGTGCATAGAGTGTGTCGTTAGCGGTCTGAAGACACACTACTCAAAGTGTGAGGTTTCTCACAAGCAAAGAATGGCGTTTATAGACTAAAGAACTAAGTTGGCCGCGGGGGATAGTTAGAAAGGTGAAGATGGGATTTTATTCAATAAAAACAATATGAAAAAGGAGGCCTTGGCCTCCTTTTGTCGGTAAGTATCATGGCTATGGCTAGCGGCCGTCCTGGGCGCGGCGGGTCTTAAAATCTGACGCCTCGAGCCACTTTGGCCAGTCGTCATTGTTGGCTAGCTTCTCTAGAATATCGCTGATGAGCGCCAAATCTTGCTCGACGCCACCGAGGGTCCAACTTGGATCATAATCATCGGCGCCCTGATGATACTTGTGGGCGATATAGTCAGGGTCGGTATCTCCCAGACTCATAAACATCAGGCCGGGCACTCCTTGCTTGGCCAGGGCGAAGTGATCCGAGCGGAACATCAGGCCATTCTGTGGTCTGGGATCGGCCTTGACCCAACGTCCCTGCGCCTTGGCGGCGTCGTCCAGATAGTGTTCCAGCTCTGACACCCCTTCGCCATAACGCAGTATGTAGTCGACGCCTTTACCGACATTCATGCCATCTATGTTGAGGAAGGCGACCAGCTGCTTGGTAGGCACAGGCGGGTTCTCGGCAAAATATTGCGCGCCGATAAGGCCTGTCTCTTCGGCGGTGAAGGCGCTAAACAGCATGGAGCGCGCAGGCGGTTGGGTGGCGCTTAGCGTCTTGAAGTTACGCGCCAGCTGCAGCACGCCAGCCACGCCTGAGGCGTTGTCTACCGCGCCGTTGTAGATGCGGGTCTGGTCTTCGTGCACTGTCTTGCCCAGGTGATCCCAGTGGGCGTGCATCACCAGCCACTCGTCAGGACGCTGCTTGCCTGGTAGGAGACCGGCGACGTTGTAAGAGGTGGCCAGCTCAATAGTATTTTTCACCTCGAGCCTGGCCTTGAGATCTAGCGAGCGCGACTTAAAGCCCGGTTTGGCGGCGGTGAGCTTGAGCTTGTCATAGTCGAGCCCGGCGGCGGCAAAGATCTTCTGCGCCACCTCATGTTGGATCCAACCCATGACCCCGATATGCGAGCGATTCTTCTGCTTATCGACCAGGGTGTACTTGGTATTGGTGTTGCTGTTTTGCACCACGTTCCAGCCATAGGCGGCCGGGGCCGTTTCATGGACGATAAAGACCGCCTTGGCACCCTGTCTTGCGGCCTCTTCATACTTGTAGGTCCAGCGGCCATAGTAGGTCATGGCGTTGCCCTTGAATACTTGTGGGTCTTGGGTGGCAAAGCCCGGGTCGTTGACCATGAGGATCACCGTCTTGCCTTTCACATCGATACCCGCGTAGTCGTTCCAGCCATATTCCGGGGCATTGATGCCGTAGCCGACGAAGACGATGTCGCTGTTATCCAGCTTGATGGTTGGCTGGATCTGCTCGGTGCGGGCGGTAAAGTCGCTGCCGTTGTTAAACACCAGATCGCCAACGCTCAGCTGCATATTCTGATCGGCGGTGATCTTGGCCATGGGCACGCTCTGGCGGTAACTGTCGCCAAAGCCCGGTGCGAGCCCCATCTGCTTGAACGCATTTTCAAGGTATTCCACCGTGAGGGTTTCCCCCTTGGAGAGCGGGCCTCGACCCTCAAATTGGTCGCTGGCGAGGGTTTGAACATCTTGCCGGTAGCTGGCTTGGTCAAAGACGAAGGGGGCGGCACTGGCGGCCGGTAGCAGCAACAGGCCGAGTAAGCCCAAGAGGCGTGGGGTATTCACAGACGACTTCCTTTTGTGATGTTTGTTTTATTATCTGGTGCTCGCCGCCTTAGTAATGGCAAACGATTGGTATAATCATCATATGTGCATCAGAAAGGGTGATGCAAGAGGGGAGCGATGGCGCGGCTAAGATCTGTTAAGTTTGTTTGCTTGTTAAAAAATCTGCTTTAGCTTTAAGCTATTGGTAAATGTAGGTGTGCCATTGATTGGCGCTATGAATGCTAGCGGATTCAAGGAATAACGATGAGAGTAACCTGGGGAAAGGAAAAGACGATGAAGGCCACAATAATCATGCTGATAGCAAGTGTCAGCCTAGGGCTCATGAGCGGTTGCGCCAGTAATAAATCCCTCGATCAAGCATTTTACGATGGGGTTAAGAAAAGCGCCGAGTCGCGGCCCAATAATCCAGATAATCGAGTCGAAGATAAGGATTTAGCGGGCGGGGTGGTCAACGTGATTTTTCATGGTACCGGTAAGCTGATCCACGGTGATGGCGCGACTAAATAGTGCGGCGGTTTATTTCTTATCGCGCCTGTCACCTATGATACGCGCCGGGTTACCGGCGACGATGGCGTAGTCGGGCACGTCTTTGGTGACGATACAGCCCATGCCGATCACGGCGCAGTCACCTATGGTCACCCCATCGACTATGCCCGCCTGGGCGCCGATCCACACATCTCTGCCTATGACGATCCCCTTCGACTGACTGCTCTGCTGATAGATAGGCGTGTCCGGGTGCATGCCGTGGTTGAAGGCGTAGATGGTGACATTGTTGGCGATGCGGGTCTGATCGCCAATCACTATCTTGCCGCGCCCGCCGTCCAGGGAGCAGCCATGATTGATAGCCACCTCGTTACCCATGACGATGGGGCCGTGCAGAAAGCTGTCGGCGGCGATCATGCAGCGATCACCTATGAGGATATCCCGGCCCGGTTCGGCAAACAGTTTCGCCTGGGGCGCGATAAAGCACTCCTTACCTATGCTCACGGTTTCTACCCTCATCAGCGCTTGCTGCACCTCATCCTGCCAGGGCTTGGCCCAGACGAGATGTTTGGGCTTCAAGGAGAAGTAGAGCCAGGGCATGTAGGCCAGGCGCTGCTTATGTTGCTCACGGTAGTCCACCTGGTTAGCTAATGGGGTTTGCATGATTAATCTGCTTCCCTATGGGCGTCGGGCTGCACCGGGCGCACCGCATCGACTAAGATGCCTGTCTCATCCACATGCCAGAGGATATCCAGATCATAGAGGGCAACCTGATAATGCTTAGGATCTTCCTTGGCCTTCTTGTAGGCTGGGCGGGGATCCTGCGCCAGCACCCCTTCGATAATGGCCTTGAGGTTGGGGTACTTGTCCTTGGAAAGCTTGTCTAGCTGACCCAGTACCGCATCGCTAAAGCGCACATCGATCAGCACTGGTGCCTCATGGGCGATGCCGCCGATGGCTCCCTCGATGGCATCGGAGAAGGGGATGTAAGGCTTGATATCCAGGATCGGCGTGCCGTCCAGCAGATCCATCGCGGAGATCTCGAGCTCCACCTTGCCCTTACGCTGGTGGATGGCGTGCAGCCTAACCACAGACTGGCCTATGCCGTTGGGGCGAAAGGTAGAGCGGGTGGCAAATACTCCCAGCTTCTCGTTGCCGCCCAGGCGCGGCGGTCTGACCGTGGTCTTCCAGCCTTGGCTCAGGTTTTCATGGAAGGTAAACAGCAGCCAGATGTGCGAGTACTGAGACAGGCCGCGGACGGTATCGATATGGTTATAGGGAGGCTGCAGCTCGACGAAGCCGCGGGCGGCGGTGACCAGCCCCGGCTGTCTGGGAATACCAAATTTCTGCTTATAGGGAGTGCGGCAGATAGCCACCGCCTCAATTTCACGCTTGAGTGTCATGGTAAAGACTTATGTTCACGCTATTGCGAAGGGCGCTAAAACTACTTTTCTGTGGTGGGCAACAATATGGCCTGACCGACACACAGGGCTTGGCTAACACAGGCCTTGCTCGGCTCCTCGATGAGGGCGCAGCGCTTGATGATCAGCCCGTTGGCGCCTTTATCTGCGGCGGCGCGGCGGGCCATGGTGCGGGCCTCGCCGATGGATGCCGGCACATCCTGGGCGCGCTCCTGACAAGACTCACCTTCGACCATTCCCTTGAGTTCATATGGACCCTTTGGTTGAGTCTCTTGAAACAGCTGGACATCACCGGCCTTGAAGTAGTCGTCGATGGCCTGACCATCTAAATTGCTGTTGAAGGTGTATTCGCCCGCACAGCCGCCGAGCAGCAGGGCAGAGAGCAGCAGGACAGACTTAGGAGCCGTTTTCAGAGCAGTCGTCAGGTCGGAATTAGTCATGATTTGGGCCTGTATTAGGAAGAGAGCTCAAAACTGGCCAATAACCGGCCAGTTTTGAGTCGTTTAGAAGCAAAAGTCTAACGCTTTAGGTACTTTTGATAAAGTTGTTGTTGGCGATTATTGAGATCTATTTGGCGACCGTCGATAAACACAGCGTCTATCTTGCTCGTGGCGGGGTCGAGAATGTCGCCCTTGGAGAGCACTAGGTTGGCGCGGTAGCCCACGGCGATGGCGCCCATATCATCCACGCCTAAGATCTTGGCAGCATCTAGGGTGATGCTCTTAAGCGCCTCTTCCTTACTCAGGCCATAGGCCGCCGCCTGACCGGCCGCAAAGGGCAGGTTACGAGCGTTCCAGTCGCCGCTAAAGCCGATGGCGAAGGGGACGCCCGCCTGTTTCAGCAGGGCTGGGATCTTAAAGCTCATCTCCACCGGCTCATCCTTGCGCATTGGCAGGCTGAGGGTACGGTTGTAGATCACAGATGCGCCGATCTCACCCAGTTGCTCCGCCAGGCGCCAGGCGTCATAGCCGCCGACAAACACCAGCTTGAAGCCATAGGGGCGGGTCATGGCGATGGCGCGCTCTATCTCCTCGCTGCGATTGGCGTGGATAAACAGGCTCGCCTTGCCCTGATACAGGGGCAGCGCCGCCTGCCAGCGATTATCCAGTTTCTGGACCGTTCCAGCCTTGTCCGCCAGATAGTAGCGATAGCCATCTTCGAGCTGTTCGGCTAATCGGGTCATCTGTTCACCCCGCGCCTTGAGCTGCTTGGCGGCGACCTCTTTATCTTTGGAGAGATAACGAATGGCGGGCCAGTAGAGATGGAACTGGGGCGCGGTACTTACCAGGGCATCTTCTATGGTCCAGCTGTCGAGAGAGACCAGAGAGGATTGACCGGCCAGGGCATCACCCTGGGGTACCACCTGGGCATGGGTGATACCGTTGACCCTGATGGTTGGGATCAACTCAGAGTCGGGGTTAAAGGCGCTAACGGCAAGCAGTTGTGGGTTGCTTTCACCCACCTCGAAGGCGTCGTTGCTGGCGCGCATCATCTCCACCTCGACTATGCCGATAGAGGTGTCCAGCGCGATAAGCCCTGGGTAGAGCTCTTGCCCTGTGGCATCGATCACCTTGGCATCGGCTTGGGGTAACTGCTGACCTATGGCGACTATCTTACCCTTGTCGAACAATACATCGGTGGCATCGAGTACGCCGTTAAGAACGGTGTGCACCCTGGCGTTGTGGATCAATATCGGCTGGCTCTGGGGGCTGGCGGGCACCATGTCGTGGGCAAGCGTTGCACATGAGATGAGGCCCAGGCTAAGGGCAAAGAGTGTCTGCTTCATTAGATGGCCTCCTTGTGTAGTTTGCTGTGGACGCGGTTCTGGCTGTGGGCTTTATGCTCGCTCATGGCTTTATGCTCGCTCAGGGCTGTGCCCCAGGCGTTGAAATGGGTGTCGCAATGCCACTGGGGTTCGCTCTTCTCTTCTGGCGTTTCGCCGGGGATCTCGGGTTTATCCTGGGTCAACACCGCCTGGATCAGTGCGGCGCGCTCCAGCTCGACCTCATGTTGCATCTGTTTATCCTGCTGGCGGTCGAAGTAGCGGCGTCCCTCCACCCAGGTGTTCTCCACCTTGGCGTAGACAGAGAGGGGGGAGTCGCTCCAGAGCACCAGGTCGGCCTGTTTGCCTTCCTCCAGCGAGCCGGTCAGCTGGTCGATCCCCAGCTGTTTGGCTGGGTTGATGGTGACCATGTTCCAGGCATCAGTTGGCGACATGTCGCAATACATCATAGATTTGGCCGCCTCCTGATTAAGGCGTCGCTGCATCTCATAGTCGTCCGAGTTGATGCTGGTGAGCACCCCCTTGTTGTGCATCAGGCAGGTGTTTTGCGGAATGGCATCATAGACCTCGAATTTATAGGCCCACCAGTCGGAGAAGGTGGAGGCGTAGGTGCCATGTTTGGCCATCTCGTCGGCCACCTTGTAGCCTTCCAGAATATGGGTGAAGGTGCCTACCTTGAAGTTATAGGCCTCGGCGAGACGCAGGAACATCAAGATCTCAGATTGCACATAGGAGTGAATGTGTACCTGACGTTCTCCTTGTAGCACCTCGGCCACAGCCGCCAGGCGATAGTTCGGCTTAGGCGCCACCTGCTTGCGCTGTTGGCTGCTACGCAGACGTTTGTAGTCGGCCTTGGCCTTCTCATAGGCCAGGGCCTCGTTGAAGGCTTCCTCAAACAGTGACTTCACCCCTATACGGCTCTGGGGGAAGCGACGGTTGAAGTTGTCGCCCCAGTTGGCCTGCTTGACGTTTTCTCCCAGGGCAAACTTGATGCTGGCTGGCGCCTGCTTGAGTTTCATCGCCTCGGCGCTCTCGCCCCAGCGCATCTGGATCACCTGGGCCTGACCGCCTATGGGGTTGGCGCTGCCATGGAGGATCTGCGCCGTGGTCACCCCACCCGCAAGGGCGCGGTAGATGGCGATATCGTCAGGGTTGATCACATCGCCGATGCGTACCTCGGCGGTGACGGCGTCGGTATCTTCGTTGATGCCGCCGTTAAGGGCGATGTGGGAGTGCTCGTCTATGATGCCGGCGCTCAGGTGTTTACCCGTGGCGTCCAGGGTTTGGTAGCCAGACGGGGTCTTAAGGGACTGACCAATCTTCTCGATACGGCCATCACGGATAAGCAGATCATAGCCTTCCAGCACCCCTTGCTCGCTCGAGGTCCACAGGGTGGCGTTTTGAATATGCAAACGCTCCGCCTTGGGCTGCGTGGTTAGGCCATAGCCAGTATTGGGGCTGGTCAGCTTAGAGATAAGTTCTGGGGCCTCGGTGGCTTTCTGCTCATCACTCTCACTACTGCCATCAATGGGGTCTCTGGCCATCATCACACCTGCTATGGGATGTTGACGATTGCCACTGTCTAGCATTCTACCGTGAATGCCCTGGGCATCGAACCAGAGGGTGAAGCGGCTGATGCCAGGGTAACCCGCCTCGCCGAGATCGGCGTTGAAGGTGAGACGCTCCTTGGCATACTTAAGATCGCTTAGGCTTATCTCCTGCTCTCCGCTGGCCAGGGTGCCCTTTAGCTTATCGCCATCAATAAGGTCGAGATCTAAGGTGAGTTCGCCTAGGGTCAGCTGATAGCCTTGGTGTAACCAGTGTCTGTCGCGGGGCACCTTTTGGGTCTCGCTGCCCTGTAGCCAGACGCTGACTATCTTACCTTGTGAAAAGATATCGCCATCTGTCACCACAAGATCCGCCATGAAGCCGGGTTTCAGCTTGCCGCTAAAGGCTGAGATGCCGGCAATCTCAGCCGCCTCTGTCGTAAGTGCCGCCAGTGCCGTCTCTCTACTCAGTCCCTGTTTGACCGCCTGTCTGAGTCTGGGCCAGAAGGCGTCGGCCTTGATGCCATGTTGGGTAAAGGCAAAGGGAATACCGGCGCTTTCCAGTGCGTGGGGATTACTCGGCGCGCGCTCCCAGTGACGAAGTTGAGCCAGGCTTATCTCTCTTTCTTTATCGCCATCTTTAATATTAGGCGCTGCAGGAAAATTGAGAGGCGCAATAATGCTAAAGCCGGTGGCTTTCACTTCATCGATGCGCGCATATTCTCGGCCGCTGCCGACCAGGCTCGCCGACAATTCAAACTCGTTTAATAAGTGAGCGGCGCGAAGTAAGCTATTTAAATTCTTGGTTTCAAATATCGCCGTGTTTTTGTTTATATCACCCAGACGCTCTAGTGCGATATTAAACTCTATGTTTTTCTCTTGGGTGGCCGAGTCGGCTTTATCAATATTGGCTCGATACCAGTTGGTCTCGGCCAGGGTTTGCCGAATAAGGGCGATACTGCCCATCAAGGAGTTGGGATAATCTTGAATCGAACTGCCTTTATCGAAGGCGAGTAGATGGCTGGTTTTTGCGCGATAAATGATGTCATTGGTTTTTAAAGGCGCCAGCGAGAGGGTTGTAGCCCGGCCTCTAAATATCCCATCCAACATACCGGTTTGTACGCTGGTAAACCCATTATCTATCCATTGCTTCGCCGCTTCCTGGTCGGGATATATATAGTTAAACCACTCTTTCTCTGCGTGAATGGCACCATTCTCGGCATTGCCGCCTATGCGCTTAATTTCATAAACCGGACGTGTGACTTTCTGCTGATCATATTTAAAGTCGATACCGTAATTGGTATAGGGATCGATAAAGCCGGGATAAATAAGCTTGCCTGCCATATCGATGACATAGGCATCCTCGGGTATTTTGTCATTGGAGATAATGGCCTTAATCTTATTATCTTCAATTAATAGGGTAGCATCCTGTTTGGTCTCGCCAGGGGCGAGTATCAGGGTTGCGTGGGATAATGCCGTTAATTTTGGCGTGTTATCAGTTAATTGAGAGTTCGCTATCGCGGACGGACTCATCAGGAGGCAGGCCATCAGACTCGCACTCACAGAGGGAAGATGGATTCGCATAGAGTTTATTATTATCGGCTGAGATCAAAAGTGGCTCAAGATTATCCCATATCATGAACAATTTCCAAGGGCGGAACTGTATCGGTTTATGTCAAAACATAGAGGCTCGGTTATTCGGAAAGTCAGTCCATAAACGCTATAAATGTGGTCGATACTGCTTTCGAGACGAGTAGCACTAACAGGAAATAAAAAAGCCAACCCTAGGGCTGGCTTTTCTGTTTGTTACTCCCAGGGGGAGTTAGGCTTTGATAAGAAACTCGTCCAGTGAACGCCCCTTATCTAATTCGTTTTTAAATACGGTTGGTGTGCGACCCTGACCCGTCCAAGTGATCGTTTCGCCATTCACTTCAATTTTATATTTTGGTGGGCGTGGAGCACGTTTTTTAGGGGCTGGCTTAGCGGCCACAGCACCTAAATCGTCAATTGATAAACCAACAGCTTCCATTTGTTGGCGAATCTCTTCTATCTTTGCATTGCGCTCGGCCATCACCGCGCTTTCTTCTTCTGCTTGTTTCTCTTTCTCGGTAATGATTTTTTCAAGCTTAACCGCTACATCTTTTAAATCTTCTACCGACAATTCTTTAACAGCAGCCTTAAAGCGACGACCATGCGTCAATATATCTAGAAATTCGCTCATATTAATTATGTCCTGCTTAAAAATAAAATAGTAAATAGGATTACAGGGCTAATAATAGGAACTAAAAAAGGTTTTATCAAACGAATTAAATGAATATTTGGGCCTTTATTGTAAAATTTATTTCAACTTTTCTTTTTTTGTCCTGTTTTTCCCCTTATTCGCTCCTAAACACGCCGTTTTTGATGCAAGACAAAGATGCTGGTGACTTCCTGTTGACGTTAACGTCAACAGCACGTAAAGTGGCATGAGTTGGTGATAGTTTTGCTATGCACTATTTGTTATCCAGAATAAAGACGTAAGAAGGAAGCCTTATGAAAGTATTGGTGCCAGTTAAACGCGTCGTCGATGCTAATGTGAAGGTCAGGGTCAACGCTGACAATACAAATGTCGATACCGCAAATCTGAAGATGGCCATTAACCCATTTTGTGAGATTGCTGTCGAAGAAGCGGTACGTTTGAAAGAAGCAGGTATTGCGACCGAGATTGTGGTAGCAAGCATAGGGCCTAAGGCGTCGCAGGAGCAGCTACGCACGGCGATGGCACTGGGTGCCGACCGTGGTATCCATGTGGAGACCGAAGAAGAGCTTGCACCACTTTCTATAGCAAAGATCCTCAATGCGATTCAAGCCAATGAGCAGGCGCAGCTGATCATGCTGGGTAAGCAGTCAATCGATGGCGACAATAACCAGACAGGCCAGATGCTGGCGGCGCTTGCCGGCCTGCCTCAGGCGACCTTTGCCTCTGAGGTAAAGGTCGAGGGTGAACAACTCGTCGTGACCCGTGAGATCGATGGCGGCCTGCAGACCCTTAAGATGCCGCTGCCTGCGATTGTCACCACAGACCTGCGTCTGAACGAGCCTCGCTATGCCAAATTACCTAACATCATGAAGGCGAAACGTAAGCCGCTCGATACCGTCACGGTAGACAGCCTGGGCGTGACCCTGAAGCAGCACCAGAAGGTGCTCAAGGTGACACCGCCTGCCGAGCGTCAAGCGGGTATTATGGTGGCTTCTGTCGAGGAGCTGGTGGAAAAGCTAAAGAATGAAGCGAAGGTGATCTAAATGGCGATTCTAGTAATAGCAGAACATGATAATGCGACTTTAAAACTCGATACCGCCAAGGTTGTGGCTTGTGCTCAGGCCGTAGGCAGTGAAGTCGATGTGCTGGTAGCCGGTCATAACTGTAGCGCCGCGGCCGATAGCGCCAAGCAGCTTGCCGGTGTGCGTCAGGTTCTGGTGGCCGACAGCGCCGTTTATGCCAACGCCATCGCCGAAAACCTGTCACAGCTGATCGTCTCAGTAGCCAGCGAGTATCAATATATTCTGGCTGCGGCTTCAAGCGTAGGTAAAGATGTACTGCCTCGCGTGGCGGCGCTTCTGGACGTTGCGCAGATCTCTGAAGTGGTCGAAGTCGTGAGCGAAGACACCTTCGTGCGTCCTATCTATGCCGGTAGCGCCATGGCGACGGTTCAGAGCCTGGATGCCATCAAGGTGATGACGGTTCGCGCCAGTGCCTTCGATGCGGTGGCTCAAGACGGTAGCGCCTCGGTGCAGACCCTGGATAACGAATACAGCGGCGATGTCGAGTTTGTCTCTCAGACCCTGTCTGAGTCTGAGCGTCCCGACCTTGGTGCCGCCTCCGTAGTGGTTTCGGGTGGCCGCGCCATGGGCAGCGCCGAGAACTTCGCGATTCTCGAGCAGTTGGCCGATAAGCTGGGCGGTGCACTGGGTGCGTCTCGCGCCGCGGTAGACGCCGGGTATGTGCCAAACGATCTGCAGGTCGGTCAGACGGGTAAGATTGTCGCGCCGGACCTCTATATCGCCGTGGGTATCTCGGGTGCCATCCAGCACCTGGCGGGGATGAAAGATTCTAAGGTGATCGTGGCGATCAACAAAGATCCTGAGGCGCCTATCTTCCAGGTGGCCGACTATGGTCTGGAAGCGGATCTGTTCGAGGCAGTGCCTAAGCTACTCGAACTTATTTAATAAAATGTAAATGCTTGGTGAGCACTTTGGTGTTCATCTGAAATTTAGTGTGATATATATCACATGGAGCGGCTTTGAGGTAGCGTCCTTAAAGCCGCTTATGTTTTTATGTGCCTCACGTTTGCCGATAGTGACATTGGTAGACGTCCTGAGACGTAGAGGTGCATTAAATATCAGTAGTATTCGTTAGGGTGATGCCGTTAAGCGAATATGAAAGGATTTGGTGCCGAAGTGGTGGAGTTGATCAAGGCTCGCCGCTGGGGCTGTCATCGAATAGAGGCAGCACTGCCATAGTGCTTCTTATCTGGATTGATAAGTGGAAGGTATACCGAGAATGGGTATCACTATGGAGCGCTACTGATAGGACAGGTGTAATATCTCATGCTATATCCCACCAGTTCAGTTGCCCTCCATTCGTATTTAAACGAAGACAATATTTTACAATGACAACTTTGAGTTATGCCGATTCGGCACTTTCTTTGCTGCCGCCTGTGGTAGCGATTCTGCTGGCGATCTTTACCCGCCGCGTCCTGCTCTCACTCGGTGTGGGGATCCTCCTGGGGGCACTGTTGATTGCCGATTTTTCACCGCTGGATATGGGCCAATACCTGGGACAACAGGTGGTGGGCCTGGTGTGGGATGATGGCGCCTTAAACAGCTGGAACGTCTATCTGCTGGGTTTCTTGATTCTGCTTGGGATGATCACCGCCCTCATTACCGTGAGCGGCGCCGCCAAGGCCTTTGCCGACTGGGCGCGTCAACATATTCGTAATAAGCGCGATGCCAAGCTGCTCACCATGTTCCTGGGCTGCGTGGTCTTTATCGACGACTACTTCAACAGCCTGGTGGTTGGCAGTGTCGCCAGACCCCTCACCGACAGATACTATATCTCCCGCAGCAAGCTGGCTTACCTGCTGGACTCGACCGCGGCGCCTATCTGCGTCATCTCACCCGTCTCTAGCTGGGGGGCCTACATTATCGCGCTGATCGGTGGCATTCTCACCGCCCATGGCTTTGCCGACACCGGCCATCTGAGTGTGTTTATCCAGATGATCCCGATGAACTTCTATGCCATCTTCGCCTTGCTGCTATTGCTGTGCGTCGCCTTCATGGGGCTGGATGTTGGGCCCATGCGTGAGCATGAGCTAAACGCCCAGAAGGGGAACCTGTATGACGAGGCCAAGGGCCTGCCTCCCGGGGCCAACAGCGACCTGCCCGAGGCCGATTCTGGCAAGATCTTAGGCCTGTTCCTGCCTATCACAGTATTGGTGTTTGCCACCATCTACTTCATGATCAGCAGCGGTGCAGACGCCTTGGCGGCGGAGAACCTGCCCTTTAGTGTCATTGGTGCCTTCGAGAAGACAGATGTGGCCTCGTCGCTCTTCTTCGGCGCCGTGATTGGCCTGGCCGCGACAATTTTGCTGGTGATTGTTCAGGGGCTGGACAAGGAGCTTATCTTTAAAGGCGTGATTGCCGGTGCCCGTTCTATGCTGCCCGCTATCTATATTCTGCTGTTTGCCTGGACCATCGCCGGGGTGATTGGTCAGATGGAGACGGGTAAATACATGGCCAGCCTAGCGACGGGCAATATTCCGTTTGCGCTGCTGCCTGCCGTGCTGTTTGTGCTGGCGGGTCTGACTGCCTTCTCCACAGGTACCAGCTGGGGCACCTTCGGCATCATGCTGCCTATCGCCGCCGATATGGCCATGGGGACTCACACCGGCATGATGTTGCCTATGCTGGCCTCTGTGCTGGCGGGCGCCGTATTTGGCGATCACTGCTCGCCTATCTCGGACACTACCATCCTGTCTTCTACCGGGGCCAACTGTCACCATATAGACCATGTGCTGACTCAGCTGCCCTATGCCATCATCGTGGCGGGGATCAGCCTGGTAGGTTATACCGTACTGGGCTTCACCGAATCTGTGGGCGCCGGATTGGCAGCCTGTAGTGCGATGTTTGTGGTGAGCGTTCTGGTGCTGCGCCATAAGGCCAATCGCCCGGCCTAATTAAGGTAGGCAAAACCAAGGTACACTAGATATAAAAATGCCGCTCATCGAGCGGCATTTTTTATGGGTGTTCCCCCATCAATGGGAGTCTGTGAGTCGGGGAATTAGTTGAGTCCGCGACGCTTAAGCAGCGCCTCTGTGGTCGGTGCCTGACCACGGAAGGCCTTGTAGGCTTCCATCGGCGGCACGCTGTTACCCACCTCGCGTATGGTCTTGCGATACTTCATGCCGATTTCGCGGTTGAGGCCGCCCTGGGTTTGCACATAGGCGAAGGCATCTGCCGCCAGGATCTCGCTCCACATGTAGGCGTAGTAGCTGGCCGAATAGCCACCCGGGAAGGCGTGGGCGAAGTAGGTCGACTTGTAGCGTGGCGGCACGGCGGCGATATTGATGCCATGTTTCTCCAGTGCCTTGGCTTCAAACTCGGCCACATCCTGTAGTGGGGCATCGCTGCTCAGTGAGTGCCACTCGAGATCCACTAGGGCCGCCGCCATATATTCCAATGTGTCGAAGCCCTGGTTGAAGCTGCGTGACTTCAGCAGTTTCTGTAGCAGCTCATCGGGGATCACCTCGCCAGTCTCATAGTGCTTGGCGTAGTTGGCCAGCACCTCGGGGTGGGCCGCCCAATCCTCTTCGAAGGTCGAGGGAAACTCCACAAAGTCACGGGACACGGCTGTGCCCGACAGGCTAGGGTAGGTCACCTTAGAGAACATGCCGTGGGTGCCATGGCCCATCTCATGGAACATGGTGGTGACCTCATCATAGCTGACGAAGGTAGGCTCTCCCGCTGGCGCCTTCTTGATGTTCATCACGTTGACCACCACAGGCTTCTGGTTGAGCAGCTTAGACTGAGTCACGAAGGAGCTCATCCATGCGCCGCCGCGCTTGCCTTCGCGGGCAAAGTAGTCGGCGTAGAAGATCGCCATAGAGCTGCCGTCGGCGTCAAACATCTCGTAGGCCTTCACATCTTCATGGTAGACAGGCAAGTCCGGGCGTGGCTTGAGGGTCACACCATAGAGACGCTCCAGGGTGAAGAAGACGCCATCTTCCAGCACCCGGTTGAATTCGAAGTAGGGCTTGATGGCGGCAGCGTCCAGGTCGAACTTGTCTTTACGTACCTTCTCGGCATAAAACGCCCAGTCCCATGGCGCCAGGGTGAAGTCGCCACCTGTCTTGTCGATCATCGCCTGGATGTCATCGGCTTCCTTCTGGGTGTTGGCCACCACGGCTGGGACCATAGAGCCGAACATCTGGTAGACGGCATCCGGGGTCTTGGCCATCTGCGGCGTCAGGCGGTAGTCGGCCCAGCTCTTGTAACCCAGCAATTGGGCGCGCTCGGCGCGCAGCTGTGCCAGACGGGCAACCAGTGAGGCGGTCTCATTCTCGCCGCTCATGCCGCGAGTCGATGAGGCCTGCCACACCTGCTGACGCAGCTCACGGTTTTCCAGCTTGGCCAGGATAGGCTGACGTGTGGTATTGGTGATATTGATAAGATACTTGCCTTCATGGCCAGCGGCACTGGCATCGGCCTTGGCGGCGCGGATCTCGCTGTCAGACAATCCCTTAAGTTCATCGATGCTGTCGACGACGACGGCGATCTCCTTGGTGAGTCTGAGCAGACGCTGACCAAACTCGTTGGTAAGCTTAGACTGCTCTTCGTTAAGCAAGCGAATCTCGGCCTTTTGTGCCTCGGTCAGCTTGGCACCGGCCATAACGAAGCGTTGGTGGTAGATCTCGATGAGGCGCACCTCTTCGGCGGTTAGTCCTAAGGTTTTGCGGCTCTGATACAGGCTATCGATGCGCTCAAATAGCTTACCGTTGAGGTGGATATTGTCCGAGTGAGCGGCCATCTTAGGGGCCATCTCGCCCTGAAGCTTACGAAGCGCCGGGTTGCTGTTAGACCCCGTGAGGTTATAGAACACCTTGGAGGCGCGGGTCAGCAGCTCGCCGCTGGTCTCCAGAGCCACGATAGTGTTGGCAAAGGTGGCGGGTTCGCTGTTGTCGGCAATGGCCAGCACCTGGGCATGGTGATCTGTGATGCCTTGCTCTAGTGCTGCCTTGAAGTGTTCATCCTTGATCTGGCTAAAATCTGGGGCCTGATATTGCAGCGTGCTTGGCTGCATCAGTGGGTTTTGCGCCTCGATGCTGGCGGCGGCCTGAGTGGTAGAGCCACTCGATTGACAACCCGTGAGTAGCACTGTGGTCGATAAGGCACCGACGACGGCAAAGGCGATTAGGTTCAATTTCATCTATACAACTTCCTTAGATTGCGATTGTTATTTTTATGTGGGTGAGTCTGCTAACAATCTAGCTTTTGTAAATTAACTCAGGCTGAAAAAGGAGCGTTTTACGGATAGAAAGTGGTTTTTAATGAAGGACTTTTTAGGTTTTACCTGGGCGTCACTAGGGTGATGAGAGGGAAGGCGAGGCACCTGTAGTATCCTGGCGCCGTGGGGGCTGTTTGTCGATATTGCCCTTACCTGGTGGTAAGGAGCCGAGAAAGCCCGATTTTGTGCGGCATAGTCCATTGCTAAGGCCATTGACGCTGCTAATTGGCGCAAGATGGTGATAGAATCCCGTGATAACAAAAATCAGGGGAATACTCGCTTTGGCACAGCTCTATTTTTACTATTCGGCAATGAATGCCGGTAAATCCACCTCACTGCTGCAATCTTCCTATAACTACCGTGAGCGCGGCATGAACACCTTGGTTATGACGGCGTCTATCGATGATCGTTATGGCGTGGGTAAGGTGGCTTCACGTATCGGTATCGAGACAGATGCCCAGGTGTTCGCCAGCGACGATAACCTAGTCGAGATGGTTAAAACCGCCTGTCAGGCGCAGACTCTGCACTGCATCTTGATCGACGAGTCGCAGTTTCTCAGCAAGGAGCAGGTGAAGCAGCTGACCTATGTGGTGGATGTGATGGATATTCCCGTGCTCTGCTATGGTCTGAAGACAGATTTTCAGGGCGAGCTGTTTAGTGGCAGTCAGTACCTGTTGGCCTGGGCCGATAAGTTGGTGGAACTCAAGACCATATGTCATTGTGGCCGTAAGGCCAACATGGTGGTGAGACTCGATGGCGAAGGTCGCCCCATGAAAGAGGGCGAGCAGGTGGCTATCGGTGGTAACGAGAGCTATGAGTCGGTCTGCCGTAAGCATTTCCGCGAATTTTTATGGGACTAATTCTCCCACTCGTATGAGCTAAGCAATAAGCCATCCAACCGGGTGGCTTTTTTATACCTACGCCTCGGCTATTCAAGGCTGGCGAGTAAGTGTCTTACACTGGCGCGTGTATGGTCAATCTGCTCGACGATGCGGGTTGCGCTCTCTCGCTGCTCGGTCATTTGTGGCCAGTGGTGTTGCCATACCGTCTTGAGGTCGGCGGCTGAGGCGATAACCTTTTCCTCGGTGATCATACTCAGGTCGTTTATCAGATTTACCTTAATCCAGCCCTTTCGCGGATTGCCCGCAACTGGGTCTTTATCATAGTGTGCGGCAAACACTATGGCCTCAAGCTCAGAGAGTTGTAGTAACAGCTCGAAGCTTGCGGTTCGCATTGTGTTGTTATATTCGCTAATTTCCATGCGCCACACGTTATAGCTAAATCCCACCAGCGCAAATATCATGCTGAATATGGCGGTGAGCTGGAAGATATAGCGCCTGCTATTGAGTCTGCTTGTCATAGAATAAGGCCGTCTGTGAAACAGCTACTATTGCTCGCTTTGATCTTGCTTATTAACATTGTAGCCGCAGACTTAAGCTTCTGTGGGCTTAACGGCCAATCGAGAGGGGCTAGGATTCTGGTCGCGCTTGTAACCGAGGATTAACGCGCATCATGCCTATTGTCGGTGCCATGTAGTGGAAACCATTTTTGGTATAACCGCTCGATCTCTCCTTCTTCGATGAAGCTGTTTAGGGCGTCGTCGATCTTGGCTAAGAGTTCGATATTGCCTTTCTTGACGGCGAAGGCCACGGGCGAGCCGGGATCGGGGTTGTCCAGTATCTTGACCCCAACCTCCATCTGCTGTGCCAAGTAGAGGCCGACCGCTTTAGGCATGATGGCAGCCTCGATCTTGCCGGCTTTTAACAGTTCCATAGATTGTGCTTTGGTCTGGGTGCCTATGATACGAAAATTGTAGAGTGTACCCAGCTCCTTCCAGTGAGTCTCTATGTAGGAGTGGCGATCACCGCTCACCAGTTCGTTATGGAGATCCTCTACCTTAGTGATCTCCTGGTTGTCCTCAAGAATGAAGATCACGTCATATCTGTGATAGTAGGGACGGGTGAAGTCGAAAAACTTGGTTCTCAAGTCGTTAATCTCCATCCCCGCAATTACCTCTATATTGCCGAACCTGAGTTCGTTGAAGACCAGATCCCAGGGTTGCTGTTTAAACTGAAACGGCATACCCAGGCGTTTGAAGATTAATCTGGCCATATCGGCATCGAAACCTTGTGTGTCGCCTTGTTGATCAAATTGGTAGGGAGGAAATCCGGTGGCGACACCACAGCGTATAGGGGTTGCCTGCTGCGCGGCGGCGGTAAGACTCAGGCAGAGGAGTAGGGGGCCTAGAAGCAGCTTCTTGTAGGTAACAAAATTAGGCATCAGTCGAGGTGGCCTGCTAGTTTCATGATTTCATTCTTAAGGTTTTTATTTTAGTTGTTTTTGCGGATATTGAATGCGAAACCCTATAGCCCCCCCTGGTGAGCGAGTCGTCGCAAAAGGCCATGATAATAATGTGGATTAAGGCCGATTTGCAAACAAAAGCTGTTACAAGGTGTTTTCTGCTTATATATTCAACCAATTAGATGAAAATAATCTTTATAATTAAAGACTTAATTAGTGGTTGTTTAGGTGACCTCCTATGAGATCTGGCTCAAAAAATCAACACTTGTAACCTCTCTGGATACAGAAATATTGTGTTAGATCAATTGTCAGTAAATTGTTAGGCGTCAAAATTCAGTCACCGCTTTGATAACTAATTAAAATGCAATGCGAAATAATCAACCCGTAATCGACAACGAGGTCGCGCTGACTGACGACGATATTCTGCTGTCCACGACGGATCTCAAGGGCAACATAGGTTATGCCAACGAGGATTTCTGCCGTATATGTGGGTTTTCCGAGGAGGAGCTGCTTAGCCAGCCTCACAACATAGTGCGTCACCCCGACATGCCCAAGGCCGCCTTTGCCATGTTGTGGCAGCGCCTGAGGCAACAGCAATCCTGGTTGGGGGTAGTGAAGAACCGTTGTAAAGATGGCTCCTATTACTGGGTCAACGCCTATGTGGCGCCCGTGATGGAGAACGGCCAGGTCAAGGAGTATCAATCGGTGCGGCGCCGGGCGAGTCAGGCCCAGGTCGATCGTGCTAGCGACATCTATCAGAGCCTGAATAAGTCAGAGCAGCGCAGCGAGATCAAGGATGCCAAGCTAAGCTATGGCGGTAAGCTGACCCTATTTGCGCTGGTCTGTCTGCTGCTGGGCATCGCCCTTAGCAACATCTCTCCCTGGCTGGCGCTGCTTTGCGCCCCCCTGTTGGTCTTTGGGATGCGCGCTATGTTGGCGCCGCTGCGCGCCCTCAACCAGCATGCGCTGTCCATAGTGTCAGACCCAGTGGCCAGACATATCTATGCCGGGCGGCGGGACGAGCTGGGTAATATTCAGTTTGCCATGGAGTTCACCACCGCGGAGATCGCCGGGGTGGTGGGGCGCATGACAGATGCCTCGACCACTATCGCCAGGGACAGTGACACCTTGCTGAGCTCTATCACGGCCACCGCCGATCGCGCCGATGGTCAGAATCAGCAGACGGCCCAGGCCGCGGCGGCGGTGGAGGAGCTGACCGCCAGCTTTAACGAGTTGGGTCAGCAAATCAAGCAGGTCTCGGCAGATGTAGAAGCCAGCCAGGCGGCGGTGCAACAGGGCTATGAGCAGCTCGACGCCGTGGTGGCCAGCATAGACGAGCTACACAGCGAGGTGGGCAACTTTGCCCAGGTGGTCAGCGAGATTGAGCATGATAGCGTGGCCATCAATCAGGTGCTTGAGGTGATCACCAAGATTGCCGAACAGACCAACCTGCTGGCGCTCAACGCAGCCATCGAGGCGGCGCGGGCCGGGGAATCGGGCCGGGGCTTCGCCGTGGTGGCTGACGAGGTGCGGCAGTTGTCGGCACGTACCGCCGACTCAACCAGTCAGATCGACGCCATCATCGCCAAGTTCCAGCAGAGCACGGCCAATGCAGCCCATACCCTGAGCGCAGGTCAGCGTCAGGCGACCCAAGCGGTACAGCTG
This sequence comes from Shewanella insulae, assembly GCF_009831655.1. Taxonomy (GTDB): domain Bacteria; phylum Pseudomonadota; class Gammaproteobacteria; order Enterobacterales; family Shewanellaceae; genus Shewanella; species Shewanella insulae. Next base: position 186,444 of record NZ_WRPA01000004.1, read on the forward strand.
GTGAAGCAGGCCGAGGCGGTATTTGCCGAGCTGGTCACTCGTATCGATAAGATCAACCAGATGACAGAGTTAAGCGCCGATGCCATGCAGGAGCAGGGGCTGGCGGCGGTGGATATCAGCGATTCGCTGCAGGCGATCAGTGAGCTGGCCAGTGAAGGCTTTGAACAATCTCAGGCCGATAGGCGTTTGGGAGAGCGCAGTTCACTCAAGTCGATGGAGTCGCGGCAACTGGCGCGTCAGTTCTGGCGTCAGGCGGTGCATCGTGCCAATGCCTAGGCGTGTCGCGAAAATGCTTAGCAGTATTAGCCTGTAAACAAAAAGCCCAGAGAGCACTCTGGGCTTTTTTAGGTTTTGTGATTAGAGCTGCATCTCAGGTACATGCTCGGGCACGATAAGCTTGCCGGCCGTCTTGGCGACAATCTCCTCGACGCTTACGCCTGGGGCACGTTCCAGCAGGTGGAAGGCGCCATCTTTGATCTCCAGGAAGGCCAGATCGGTCAGCACGCGCTTGATACAGCCATAGCCGGTCAGCGGCAGCTCACACTTAGGCAGCAGCTTAGAGTTGCCGTGCTTGTCGGCGTGCATCATGGTGACGATAATATTGTCGGCACCGGCCACCAGATCCATGGCACCGCCCATGCCTTTGATGAGCTTACCAGGGATCATCCAAGAGGCGATTGAGCCCTCAACATCCACCTCGAAGGCGCCCAGCACGGTGAGATCCACATGACCACCACGGATCATGGCGAAGCTCTCTGCCGAGGAGAAGAAGGAGGCGCCGGGTACTGCCGTCACCGTCTGCTTACCCGCGTTGATAAGATCTGCATCTATGGTCTCTTCGGTGGGGAACTCGCCCATGCCGAGCAGGCCGTTTTCCGATTGCAGCATCACCTGCATGCCTTCGGGAATATAGTTGGCGACCAGAGTCGGAATGCCTATGCCCAGGTTGACATAAAAGCCATCCTGTAGCTCCTGGGAAACACGCTGTGCCAATTGTTCTCTCGATAAAGCCATGGTTGTCTCCTCCCTATTTGCTCTTCACTGTGCGCTGCTCGATACGCTTCTCGAACGTACCTTGGATCAGGCGGTCAACATAGATGCCTGGTGTATGGATATGGTCGGGATCCAGCTCGCCCGGCTCGACGATATGCTCGGCTTCTACCACAGTGATCTTACCGGCCGTGGCCATCATAGGGTTGAAGTTGGCCGCCGTCTTGCGGAACACCAGGTTACCCATGGTGTCGGCCTTCCAGGCGCGAACCAGGGCAAAATCTGCGGTCAGCGCAGGCTCAAGCACATAGTGGCGACCATTGATCTCACGGGTCTCCTTGCCTTCGGCTACCGGGGTACCGTAACCGGTTGCGGTGAAGAAGGCGGGGATTCCGGCGCCGCCGGCGCGGATCTTCTCGGCCAGGGTGCCTTGAGGGGTGAGGATAACGTTGAGCTCACCCGAGAGCATCTGCTGCTCGAAGGTGGCGTTCTCGCCCACATAGGAGGCGATCATTGTGCTGATCTGACGGCTCTTGAGCAGTAGCCCCAGGCCAAAATCGTCCACCCCTGCGTTGTTCGAGATGGCGGTGAGCCCCTTGGCACCGTTCTTGACCATCTGGGCGATCAAGCCTTCGGGAATACCGCAGAGGCCGAAACCACCGACCATGACGGTCATATTGTCTGTCAGACCTTCCAATGCTTCTTCATAGCTGGCGACCAGCTTATTGAGTCCTGCCATTATCATTATCTCCTTTGAGCGTGAGTCGGGCGCGAGCCCAACCCTATTATTCTGTTAGCGCGCGTGCGACCTTGGCACCACTGACTCTACCCAGTGCCTGGCTGATGTTGTTACCCGCCTCGATCAGGGCGTTAAGATCTATGCCGGTCTCTATTCCCATGCCGTGGAGCATATAGACCAGATCTTCCGTGGCCAGGTTGCCTGAGGCGCCCTTGGCATAGGGACAGCCGCCCAGGCCCGCCACCGAGCTGTCGATGACGCTGACGCCGGTTTCCAGACAGGCAAGAATATTGGCTAGTGCCTGGCCATAGGTGTCATGAAAGTGTAGCGCCAGTTTCTCTACCGGCACCCTGTGCGCGACCGCTTCCACCATTCTACGGGCATTTAAGGGGGTGCCAACGCCTATGGTGTCACCCAGAGAGATCTCGTAGCAGCCCATTTTGTAAAGGATCTCTGCCACGCGAGCCACCTCTTCGACCTGGATCTCGCCCTCGTAGGGACAGCCCAGCACGCAGGAGACATAGCCGCGCACGGGTATCTGTTTCGCCTGAGCCGCCTCCATCACAGGGATGAAGCGCTCGATCGACTCTTCGATAGAGCAGTTGATGTTACGCTGGCTAAAGCTCTGGGAGGCGGCGCCGAAGATGGCCACCTCGTCGGCCCCGGCGTCAAGCGCAAGTTCCAGCCCCTTGAGGTTAGGGGTCAGGGCGCTGTAGACCACGCCCGGACGTTTGCTGAGCTGGCGGAAGATATCGCCCGAGTCGGCCATCTGTGGCACCCACTTGGGGGAGACGAAACTGCCGGCCTCGATGCGGGTCAGGCCCGCCGCGCTCAGTTGGTCGATAAGGGTCAGCTTATCGGCGGTGGTGACCGCCTTCTCGTTCTGCAGGCCGTCGCGGGCACCGACCTCGAAGATGCTGACCCGGTTTGGATAAGTCTTGGTCATGGTTAGGCGTCCTCGTTCGGGGTGACGTCCAGCAGCAGGGCACCGTCGCTCACCAGCTCACCTGGCTGGAAGAAGAAGGCGGCAACCTTGCCGTCAAACGGCGCCTCTATGGTGTATTCCATCTTCATCGCTTCCATCACCATCAGGCCTTGACCCGCCTCGACATCATCGCCCACCTCGACCAGATGAGTCACGATAGTGCCGTTCATAGGCGCCTTGAGCTTATCTTCGCTGCTGGCCTGATCTTCCATTACCTCGGTCTGCAGGGCGCGGAAGTGATAGCTGCCGCTTGGCAGGAAGAGGGTGAAGTCGTCGCCTTCACGGCTGACGGGGATCTTGCTCTTGTGACCGTTGATCTCTGCGTGCAGCAGATCTTGCTTCAGCTCGCCGCTCAGGGTCAGCTGTTGATCGTTGAGGCTTAAGTAGTAGCAATCGCCAATCTGGCTCAGGGTCAGGTGCTGGACCTCGTGCTCGTCGTCCAGCAGGGAGAGCTGATGCATGCCGCTGCGGTTGAGCCTGAAGCCGCTCACCTGTCCCCAGGGAGAGTAGGGATCCTGGCTATTGGTGGCGGTGAGCTTGGCCTCTTCCTTCTGTGCACACAGGTGGTAGAGGGCGGCGAAGGCCAGGGCGCCATTCTGCTCATGGCTGTTGTCGGCATCCAGATTGGCACCGATCAGGGTGTCGCCATAACGCTCGATAAAGTCTGTGCTGAAATCACACTCGCTAAAGGCCTTGTGCTCGGCGATATTGGCCAGAAACTCTATGTTGTGCTTGAGGCCGCTGATCTGATAGGACTCCAGGGCGTGCACCAGGCGCTGCAGGGCGCGGGGGCGCGACTCGTCCCAGACGATCAGTTTGGCGATCATAGGGTCGTAGAAGTTACTGATCACATCGTTCTCGCGGATGCCGGAATCGATGCGCACATAACGGTTCTGCTCCGGCTCACGCAGGAAGTTGAGCTTGCCACTGGCGGGCAGGAACTCGTTCTGGGGATCTTCGGCGTAGATACGCACCTCGAAGGAGTGGCCGTGGATGCGTACATCCTCCTGGCTCAGTGGCAGCTCGCTGCCGCTGGCGACCATCAGCTGCCACTTGACTAAGTCTTGACCCGTAACCATCTCGGTTACCGGATGTTCCACCTGCAGACGTGTGTTCATCTCCATGAAGTAGAAGCAGTCGGCTTCGTCGGTCGCGTGGGTATCCAGCAGGAACTCCACCGTACCCGCACCCACATAGTCGATCGCCTTGGCGGCTGCCACGGCGGCCTCGCCCATGGCGCGGCGCAGGCTGTCAGACAGGCCTGGGGCCGGGGCTTCCTCCACCACCTTCTGGTGGCGACGCTGAATGGAGCAGTCGCGATCCGACAGATAGATGCAGTTGCCCTGGGTATCGGCAAACACCTGCACCTCGACGTGGCGGGGCTGTCTCAGGTAGCGCTCGATCAGTAGCTTGTCGTTGCCAAAAGATGAGGCGGCTTCGCGGCGGGCCGAGTTGATCGCCTCCAGGGCCTCAGACTCGGACTCGACGATACGCATCCCCTTACCACCACCGCCGTAGGCGGCCTTGATCAGCTGAGGAAAGCCAATCTCCTTGGAGGCCTTGAGCAGCACCTCGTCGCTCTGGTCGTCGCCGTGATAACCGGGCACCAGGGGAACATTGGCCTGTTCCATGATGATCTTGGCGGCGCTCTTGCTGCCCATGGCATCGATGGCATCGGCGCTCGGACCGACGAAGGCGATACCGGCCTGTTCACACTGGCGGGCAAAATCGGCGTTTTCCGACAGGAAGCCGTAGCCAGGGTGAATTGCCTGGGCACCGCTACGCTTGGCGATCTCTAAGATTAGCTCGCCCTTGAGGTAAGACTCGCTCGGGGCGCTGCCGCCCAGGTAGAAGGACTCGTCGGCCATGGCCACATGGCGGGCGTCCTTGTCGGCGTCCGAATAGAGGGCGACCGTCTTGATGCCCATGACCTGTGCGGTCTTGATGATTCTGCAGGCGATTTCGCCACGGTTGGCGATCAATAATTTGGTAAACATGTTAGCGTGCTCCCCGAACTGGTAGGGCAATAGGGTCTAAGATGATCTCTGGCTTCATTAGGCGTTCCACCTCGGGCTTCTCTTTTCGAAGAAGGCGTTAAGTCCCTCCTGGCCCTCGTCTGAGACGCGAATACGGGCGATACGCTCGCTGGTGTAGGCCAGGGTCTCCTGGTCGATCACACCATCTTCCAGGCGCGATAGTAGGGTCTTGACCCAGGCCATGCCCTGAGGGCTATTGCCCTTAAGTGCTTTGATGATAGGTGCGCTGGCACCCTCGAGATCATCGTTAATCTCATGGATCACATTGAGCTTGAGCGCGGTTTCGGCGTCGAAACGCTCGGCGGTCAGCATGTAGCGGCGCGAGGCGCGTTGGCCCATGGCGCGTACCACATAGGGGCTGATCACCGCTGGGATAAGTCCGAGTTTCACCTCGCTCAGGCAGAAGCTGGCGCGGCTATCGGCGATGGCGATATCACTGGCGCAGATAAGCCCCAGGGCGCCGCCGAAGGCTGCTCCTTGTACCAAGGCCAGTGTCGGCTTGGGGAACTTGTCGAGCTTATGCATCAGGGTCGCCAGCTCGTTGGCGTCACTCAAGTTTTGCTCGAAATCCATCTTGGCCTGCTTGCGCATCCAGTTGAGATCGGCGCCGGCGCTGAAGTTACGCCCGTTGGCCTTTAGCACCAGCAGCTGACAGCTGTCGTCGGCCGCGAACAGATCGAGGGCGGCGATCATCTCAGCGATCATCACCTCATCGAAGGCGTTATGTTTGTCGGCGCGGTCAAGCACCATCTCGCCGACCCCATCGCTTAGGGCGCAGCTTAAGTATTCAAAATCTTGCGTAATCGTTTGGCTTGTCATGGTCTACTTCCTTGCCTCTGCGTTATCGATTGTTGACTTAGCGGCGCATTACATGCGGAACACGCCAAACTTAGTCTCTTCAATCGGCGCATTGAGCGCTGCAGAGAGGGCCAGGCCGACCACGTCACGGGTCTGGGCCGGATCGATAATGCCATCGTCCCATAGACGCGCGCTGGCATGATAAGGATGCCCCTCCTTGTCATATTGAGCCACGATCGGGGCGCGGAAGGCAGCCTCATCTTCGGCGGGCCAGTCTACGCCTTTACGGGCCAGACCGTCGCGGCGCACGGTCGCCAGTACGCCGGCTGCCTGCTCGCCACCCATCACAGAGATGCGGGCGTTAGGCCACATCCACATCATGGTCGGCTCGAAGGCGCGGCCACACATGCCGTAGTTACCGGCGCCGTATGAGCCGCCGATGATTACGGTGAACTTAGGCACGGTGGCGCAGGAAACCGCGGTCACCATCTTGGCGCCATGCTTGGCGATCCCTTCGTGCTCATACTTCTTACCCACCATGAAGCCGGTGATATTTTGCAAAAACAGCAGTGGGATCTTGCGCTGACAGCAGAGCTCGATGAAGTGGGCGCCTTTCTGCGCCGACTCGGAGAAGAGGATACCGTTGTTGGCGACGATGCCAACTGGGTAGCCGTGGATGCGGGCGAAGCCGCACACCAGGGTGGCGCCATAGTTGGCCTTGAACTCGTCGAAGTCTGAGTCGTCCACGATGCGGGCGATCACCTCTTTGACATCGAACGGCTTCTTAAGGTCGGTACCCACTATGCCGTAGAGCTCGTTGATATCGAACTTAGGCGGTTTGACCGGGCTCAGCTGGCTGGCGATCTGCTTGTTGTGATTGAGGCGGGTCACCGACTTGCGTGCCAGTTCCAGGGCATGCTCATCGTTTTGCGCCATATGATCGGCCACGCCGGAGATCTTGGTGTGTACCTCGGCGCCGCCCAGCTCTTCGGCCGAGACCTCTTCGCCGGTGGCGGCCTTCACCAATGGTGGGCCCGCGAGGAAGATGGTGCCCTGCTCCTTGACGATGATCGACTCATCGGCCATGGCAGGCACATAGGCGCCGCCCGCGGTACACAGGCCCATCACCACGGCGATCTGTGGGATGCCCTTTGAAGACATCTTGGCCTGGTTATAGAAGATGCGACCGAAATGGTCTCTGTCGGGGAATACCTCGTCCTGGCGCGGCAGGTTCGCCCCGCCCGAGTCCACCAGATAGATGCAGGGCAGGTGACAGCGCTCGGCGATCTCCTGGGCCCTAAGATGTTTCTTCACCGTCAGCGGATAGTAGGTTCCGCCCTTTACCGTGGCGTCGTTGGCAATGATCATGCACTCGACGCCGCTAACGCGGCCGACACCGGCGATGATGCCCGCGGCCGGGACCACGTCTTCATAGACCTGGTAGGCGGCAAACTGGGAGATCTCCAGAAACGGCGAGCCGGGATCCAGTAGCTTCTCGACACGCTGACGTGGCGACAGCTTGCCACGGGCGAGATGGCGCTCCATGGCGACGGCGCCACCGCCTTGTTCGATTTCAGACAGTTTTAACTTGAGATCGGCGACCACCTGGCTCATCTGCTGATGTTTGGCCTTAAACTCGTCGCTGCGGGGATTGATTTGACTGCTCAGTTGCGTCACGGCTTGGTTCCTTTTAAGACTGTGGTGAACGGGAAGTGGCGATTGCCCGCCCGAGGCCGGACTGGGTCCGGCCTACTCTGCGCATTCGACTATTTCGACTCGTTGAACAGCTCGCGGCCGATCAGCATGCGACGGATCTCTGAGGTACCGGCGCCAATCTCGTAGAGCTTGGCATCGCGCAGCAGGCGACCCGTGGCGTATTCGTTGACATAGCCGTTGCCGCCCAGCAGCTGGATGGCATCCAGGGCCATCTTGGTGGCCAGCTCGGCGCTGTAAAGGATGGCGCCGGCGGCGTCTTTACGTGTGGTCTCGCCGCGATCGCATGACTTGGCTACGTTATATATGTAAGACTTGGCGGCGTTCATGCCTGTGTACATGTCGGCAAGCTTGCCCTGCACCAGCTGGAATTGACCGATAGACTTGCCGAACTGCTCACGCTCGTGAATATAAGGTACGACGATATCCATACAGGCGGTCATGATCCCAAGAGGGCCGCCAGAGAGTACCACGCGCTCATAATCCAGGCCGCTCATCAGTACCTTAACGCCGTTGTTGAGGCCGCCAAGGATGTTCTCTTCCGGTACCTCACAGTCTTCGAACACCAGCTCACAGGTGTTAGAGCCGCGCATGCCCAGCTTGTCCAGCTTCTGCGCCTGGCTGAAGCCCTTGAAACCACGCTCGACGATGAAGGCGGTGATGCCGTGTGGGCCCTTGTCCATGTCTGTCTTGGCATAGATCACATAGGTGTCCGCGTCTGGACCGTTGGTGATCCACATCTTGTTGCCGTTGAGGATAAAACGGTCACCCTCTTTGCGGGCGCTCAGCTTCATCGACACCACGTCTGAACCCGCGTTAGGCTCGCTCATGGCCAGGGCGCCGATATGCTCGCCGCTCACCAGCTTAGGCAGGTACTTGGCCTTCTGTTCGGCGTTACCGTTACGGTTGATCTGGTTGACACATAGGTTTGAGTGCGCGCCGTAGCTCAGGCCGATAGAGGCCGAGGCGCGAGAGATCTCCTCCATGGCGACCACGTGGGCCAGGTACCCCATGTCTGCTCCGCCGTACTCTTCGGGCACTGTCACCCCAAGCAGGCCCATCTCGCCCAGCACAGGCCAAAGCTCGTTAGGGAAGGCATTTTCCTGATCCACCTTGGCGGCGATAGGGGCGATTTCATTGGCGGCGAAGCTGCGTACTGCGTCACGCAGCATGTCGATATCTTCGCCGAGGCCGAAGTTGAGAGAGGAGTAGAGTTGAGTCATTGTTTTATCCTACAGGTCAGATGCTTTTATAATTTTTTATCTGGCCGGTTTACCCGGCCTTGCTTGTGTTCAATTTGTTGCTGCGTTAACTCGATATGGATTTCTCGGCGCCTTAGGCCTGTTCTTGTTGTTCCAAGGCGGCGCGGCACTGCTGCTCGGCTGAGTTGAGCTCCATCAAGACCACCTTGATGTCGTCCATCTGCTGTTGCAGGGCCGATTTCTTCTCTTCCACCAGTTCCAGCATTGTATGTAGCTGGGTGCTGCTGTTCTTGTCGGCGTCATAGAGCTCGAACAGACGGCGGGTTTCGGCGAGCGAGAAGCCCAGACGTTTACCCCTTAAGATCAGCTTGAGACGAACGCGATCTTTCAGGCCATAGATGCGGGTTTGCCCGCGGCGCTTAGGTTTCAGCAGCCCCTGATCTTCGTAGAAGCGGATACTACGTGTGGTAATATCGAACTCCTTCGACAGGTCGCTGATAGAGTAGGTGGTCTGTGGACTGTGTTTGTCACTCATCGAAAAAATACCATATTGATTAACTTTCCTAGCACGATATATGAAGTTTACGTAAAGGTAAAGATTTTAGGTGTCTGATTGGCCCATTTGGCTGTAAAAATCTCGGTAACAGCTGGTGAAATTACCACCAGCCCTGGGTTTGCGGATAGGTTAGGCAAAGGTCTAATGGGAAAAGTGTCACTTGGCTCCATAATGTGATCTATGGCGCATAAGCCAAATCGTATGGAAGGGGAAGCCGATATGTCGACCGTGAGTGGCGGGCGCATGTCATTCGGAGAAGATCACATGAAGGATTTGCATAATCAGTTACACCAGGAATCTATCGATAATCCCAACGCCTTCTGGGGCGAGGCCGCCGGGGCCTTAGCCTGGGACAAGACGTTCGAGCGGGTACTCGATGACAGTCAGGCACCTATGTATCGCTGGTTTAGCGGCGGGCAGCTCAATACCTGTTACAACGCGGTCGACAGACACGTGGAGGCCGGGCGCGGCGAACAGGTGGCGATTCAATATGTGAGCCCGATTACGGGCACAGAATATGGGATCACCTACAACGAGTTGCAGGCACAGGTGAGCCGACTGGCCGGCTACATGGCCAGCCAGGGCGTCGTCAAAGGCGACAGAGTGATCATCTATATGCCCATGGTGCCAGAGACCGCCTATGCCATGCTGGCCTGTGCGCGCCTTGGGGCGATTCACTCAGTAGTGTTCGGCGGTTTTGCCGCCAACGAGCTAGCGACCCGAATCGATGATGCCAAGCCTAAGATGATCCTCTCCGCCTCCTGCGGCGTCGAGCCGTCGGGCGTGGTGGCCTACAAGCCGCTGCTGGACGATGCGCTGGAGCAGGCGAGCCACAGGGTGGATCAGTGCGTGATCCTCAACCGTCCTCAGCTGCAAGCTGAGTTGCTCGATGGCCGTGACGTCGACTGGCAGGGGGCCATGGCCGATGCGCCAAACATAGACTGTCAGACGGTAGAGGCGACCGATCCCCTTTATATCCTCTATACCTCGGGCACCACGGGTCAGCCCAAGGGAGTGGTGCGCGACAATGGCGGCCATGCAGTGGCGCTCGCCTGGTCGATGAAGCATATCTATGATATCAACCCGGGAGATGTCTTCTGGGCGGCCTCGGATGTGGGCTGGGTGGTTGGTCACTCTTACATCGTCTATGGCCCCTTACTGGTTGGCGCTACGACTGTACTGTTCGAGGGTAAGCCAGTGGGCACGCCGGATCCCGGTATCTTCTGGCGCACCATTGCCAAATATAATGTAAAGAGTTTCTTTACCGCGCCGACGGCGATCCGAGCCATCAAACGTGACGATCCAGAGGGCGATTACCTCAAGGATGTGGACCTTAGCTGTCTCGGCACTTTGTTCCTCGCCGGCGAGCGCTGCGATCCCGATACCCTGCACTGGGCCGAGCAGCAGCTCGACAAGCCGGTGATCGACCACTGGTGGCAGACGGAAACCGGCTGGCCGGTTGCCGCCAACCTGATGGGCACGGCGCCGGTACCGGTTAAGGCGGGCTCTCCTGCCAAGGCGGTGCCTGGTTATGATGTGCAGGTGCTCGATGAGATGGGGGACCCTGTGGCGCCGGATCAGTCGGGCAACGTGGTGATCAAGCTGCCACTGCCGCCGGGCACGCTGGCGACTCTGTGGCAAAACGAGGGACGCTACAAGGAGAGCTACCTCTCCATGTATCCGGGTTACTACCTCACAGGGGATGCCGGTTACATGGATGAAGAGGGTTACCTCTATATCATGAGCCGCATCGACGACATCATTAATGTGGCCGGTCACCGTTTATCGACTGGACGCTTCGAAGAGGTGTTGTGTCAGCATGAGGCGGTCGCCGAGGCGGCAGTGATCGGGGTGGACGACAAGCTCAAGGGGCAAGTGCCGCTTGGTCTGGTGGTGCTCAAGAAGGGTTGCGATCTCAGCGACGAGCAGCTTTACAAGGAGCTGATTGGCCTGGTGCGTGAGCAGATCGGTCCTGTGGCCGCCTTTAAGCTGGTGAGCGCCGTGCCTAAGCTGCCTAAGACGCGCTCGGGCAAGATCCTGCGCGGCACCATGCGTAAGATTGCCGATAATCAGGACTTCAAGATGCCGGCAACCATCGAAGATCCCTACACCCTCGAACTGGTGCGCAACGCCCTGACCCGCATGGGCTATGCCGACGCTCACGTCTAGCGTTGTCTTCTACTCGTATTTAGAAAAGGGCCCCAGGGCCCTTTTTTGTATAGTATTTCCCTAGATACTAGGACTTCTTGGTTAGCTGTGGCTAATTAAGCTGTGGTTGATGAAGGCTGTGGCTAAGCTTTAGGAGAGATGATTAGTATCTTATATTTCATGAAGTTAAATGAATGGATTTACATATCCACGAATAACACTTTTGGTGCGGCATGTTATTTTATTAAAGTTAGTGATATTAATTAATTCTTTTTGAGAATTATCTTTATTAGTTTTTGTGATTATTTTTTGTTATAAAAAATGAGAAATATTCACGAATAATAGATTGTAATTGAAAGCATCCTCTAACTGTTTGAGTTTTATTGGGTATATTTTTCTGGGTATATTTTTCTGGGGGTATCAGTTTTGGGGGGGGTAAGTTTGTATTGTTTATTTGATGTGAATTTTTTATTGACAAAAGTTATTGCCATATGCTTTAAGTTTAAGTGTTGAAGTTCGTCACGAAATGGTTTTCGGTGATGTGATAGCTCCTATATCAAATTGTCTTGATATGATGTTGAGTACAGGGATGTTATATGTCTAGTTTATTCAGAAAACAGGCCGTTCAGGCACAAAAGCAAAAGCTGCATGGCGATGTGTCGCTTGCACAGCCCCTGTCTATTTATAATTCTGCGTTTATTATTTTTGTCGTTGTTACGGCTATAGCTGTATTTCTCTCTTGTTCCCACTATGCCAGAAAGGAAACCGTTCGAGGGTATTTGGTTCCTAATAAGGGGCTTATTAAGACATACGCCAATCGTAGCGGTAACGTTGAGAAACTACACGTGTCAGAGGGAGCGCTAGTTCAAGAAGGGGATCCTTTAGTGACTATCGTTCTCAGACGTAGTATGACCTCCGGCGAAGAGCTCAGCGAGTCTTTAATTGGCGAACTGAAACAACAGTTAGACTTGCTTGAAGCTGAACGAGTAGTGAATCAGAGAATGTTAGGAGATGAGTCTGCTAGATTAAGAACAGCGATATCAGATAATCAAAGCTCACTCACTGTCATTAATAATCTGGAGAAATTGCTTTCTGAAAAACTGTCGATTCAACTGTCTCAGCAAAATCAGCATAAGAAGTTATATCAAGACGGTTTTCTTTCTGAGCTCGATTATCAGTCTCAGCAAGAGAAACTTATCAATATTCGACAAGAAATTGAAAATATTAAATCCAATAAAGTGACCGTTTCTAGTCAGTTAAATGCGTCACAAGCTGAGCTTAAACTGTTACCCCACGAGTACGCATTAAAAGAGAGTGAACTTAAAAGACGTCGCTCAGACCTTCAACGTCAAATCGATGAAACGGAAAATAATTATCGCTATGTTATCCGCGCTGCAGAAGCGGGAACGGTTGCCGCAATACAAATTGTTGAGGGAGAGTTTATTGCGACAAATCGCCCGTTAATGAGCCTTATCCCTCAAGGCGCAGAGCTCGTCGCTGAGCTACTTTTACCTACCCGTAGTGCAGGATTTGTTAGAGAAGGGGATGAGGCTAGATTACGCTTTGATGCATTTCCCTATCAGCGGTTTGGATTCCTTGAAAGCCATATTTCTCGCATTGATAAGGCGTTATTGCTCGACGGTGAAGCCAGAGTACCAGTTAATTTGTCAGAACCTGTTTATCGTATTCGGACCCAGTTGTCTAAACAGGATATGCTGGCTTATGGAGAAGCGTTTCCGCTAAAAAGTGGGATGTTGCTTGAGGCTGACATTGTGCTCGACAGACGAAGCTTACTCGATTGGCTGCTTGACCCAATATACAGCTTGAAAGGGAGGGTCGGCTGATGAATGCTTCTACAGATGTGACTACTGAGTCCTCTCCAATTGAACTGTTGGAATTTTCAGGTAAGAAACGCGTACCGCTTATATTGCAGGCAGAAATGGCTGAATGTGGTTTGGCTTGTATCGCCATGGTTGCTAGCTTTTATGGCCACAAACTCGATATGGCGGCGTTAAGGAAGCGATTCAGTGCAGATTTAAAGGGGATGAATCTGCAGCAGATGATTGGCCTCAGTGACAGCATAGGGCTTGCGAGCCGTGCGCTGAAGTGTCCGATAGAAGAGGTCGGTAAACTCACATTACCTTGTGTGCTGCATTGGGACATGAATCACTTTGTGGTGTTGACCGGGGTGACTAAGTCCGGGGTGAGCATTAATGATCCGGCGTTTGGGAAAAAGACCTTTACCTTTAGTGAGTTTGCCGAGCATTTCACTGGCATTGCGTTAGAGTTGACCCCAGCCAAAGGGTTTGAGCAGGTTGATGAACGCCAGCAGATGCGCTTATCTCAGCTCTGGAGCAAGATGACTGGGTTAGGACGAGCATTAACAACCCTTTTCGTATTGTCATTATTGTTGCAAGTCTTTGCACTGGTCACGCCTTACTACATGCAATGGGTGGTTGATGAAGTGCTCATTAGCCAAGATAAACCATTACTCATAGTGTTGGCAGTAGGCTTTGGCTTGCTTGTGGCTATCAACGTAATTACCACTAGCGTGCGTAGTTGGTTGGTGTTGCGTGTATCGAGCCTGCTCAATATGCAGATGGGTGTCAATTTATTGCGTCACCTGCTTAGGCTACCCATGAGTTATTTTGAAAAGCGCCATGTTGGTGACTTGGTTTCGCGGTTTGGCTCACTTGCCCAGGTGCGAGAGCGTTTAACTACCGGTTTAGTTGAAACGGTTGTCGATGGTGTCATGTCAATAGCCGTGCTGGTGATGATGTTAATTTATAGCGTCAAGTTGACATTAGTAGTTGTTGCAGCAATTTCACTTTACGCCCTATTGAGGTTTGCGCTTTATCGGCCGCTGCATCGTGCAACCGAAGAGTCCATACAATCGAGCGCCAAAGAGCAAACGAATTTCTTAGAGAACATTCGCGGCATACAAACCATTAAGCTGTTTACCTGCGAGCCCCAACGCCAAAGTTTATGGCAAAACCGTTACAGCGAAGTCATTAATGCAGATATCCGTTTAGGCAAGTTAAAAATTAGCTTCGATGCCATGAACAAGTTGCTGTTTGGGGGGGAGAACATTATTGTGGTTTACCTGGCGGCAACGATCGTGATGAGCGGTGGCTTAACAATCGGTATGGTGCTGGCTTTTATCGCATACAAGAATCAGCTGACAGAGCGTTTTGCTAGTCTGATTGAACAACTTATTTTGTTTCGCATGCTGCGTTTGCACCTCGACCGTATCTCTGACATTGCGCTGCACGAACAGGAAGCAAATAGAGAGAGCATCACTTCCCTCAACCAGGTGACTGGACAGTTAACGCTTGAGCGGGTGAGTTTCCGATACGCACCAAATGAGCCCTGTGTCATCGATGATGTGTCGGTAACCATTAATGCCAATGAATCCGTTGCCATCGTGGGGGAGTCTGGTTGTGGCAAGACAACATTAGTAAAGCTAATGCTTGGGCTACTAACTCCGACACAAGGGCGAATTTTGCTTGATGGGCAAGATATTACTCAAATTGGCTTGATAGCATATCGAAAACATATCGCCGCGGTCATGCAAGACGATACTCTACTATCGGGCTCTATCGCAGACAATCTTACCTTTTTCGACCCCGAGCCTAACTATTTGCGTATGCAGCAGTGCGCACAAATGGCCGCTATTGATACCGACATCAGTAAAATGACAATGGGGTACAACACCTTGGTGGGGGATATGGGCAACCAGTTCTCCGGCGGGCAAGTACAGCGCCTGTTGCTTGCCAGAGCCCTGTATCAGCAACCGAGCCTGCTGTTTATGGATGAGGCCACCAGTCATCTTGATGTTAATAACGAAGCAAGAATTAGCGAGCAGATAAAACATCTCGATATGACGCGCATCATCATTGCCCACCGACCGGAAACCATCAAGCAGGCTCAGCGGGTATTGGTGATGCATCAAGGCAAAGTCTACACACAGGATGAGATGCAGCAGTTGATGGGAATGGCGCAGTAAGGGAAATAACGAATCGATCCATAGAAAAGAGAATTTTAGTCGATGCGGTGTGACGCTCAAAACCGCAAAGCATGGCATCGGTTAAAAGCAAGGGTGCGGCAACTTTAGCGGGAAACCGCGCCCTTGGTCAGCCGCTTAAGGCCAAATAAACCTAAAAAGTTCGTTTGAGCACTTAGGCAAACATAACGTTAAAGAGTTTAAATTAAGGAAGATATTATGCAAGAACTAACAATGAACGAAATTGAACAGGTTAATGGTGGAGTTGATCAAGGCACTGCTATTAGCTCTCAATTGGGAATTATAGGTATTGGGGTAGGCATTATGGTTGCAGGAGCCACGGCCCCTGTATGGTTCTCTGCAGGAATGATAGGAGCTAGTATTGGAATTACTTGGAGTTATTGGAATGATTTAGATAAGCCATAATTATACTAGACAATAAGCAAAAAAGCTCAGGAGATAGACTCTCCTGAGCAGGGAGGTTTTATGAAAAAAAATACTAACAAAAATGAAGGTAATTGGAACTTCGATAATAAAAATGGCTGGGATTCTGCAATAAATGACAACAAATCATTTATTTCAGGTTTATTTATAGGCTTTGCTATTGGTGTTGTTCTTGGAGCTTTGTTATGAAAGAAGTTCTTAGTCCCAGAAATAACACCATGTATGCGTCTAGATATTTAAATGGTGTTTAAAATTCACTCATTGTCATGTCTTCAATTTTTGATACTTGCGTATTCTATTGAAGTGCTTTTTTATAGGAGGAAATATGACTAATGCTAAAAATTAAAAGTTTAAAAACTTGTGTAACTTTTTAGAGTTAAATGGTTTTGTGTGCGAAACTGAAAAATATGGTGTGAGTGTAAGGTTGTTTCTTTTGGCGAAGATTAAAATGATTTCTAACGGAGGAGGTTTTAGGCTGGTTTCAAATGAATGGCGTGAAGGATTGCTGTTTGTATTATTACTTGGCTGGGCCTTAACTGTAAGAAATGATTTGTTTTTTTTCGTTGCAATCTCTATGGTGTCGTCTTTGAATTTAATCGTATTCCTAATGAAGATTAAGTTTTCAATTATTTACTCGCACTTTAAACAATGAGTTTGTACCTGATGGGTAGCATTTGATGTATAAAATAATGTAGAGGTAGATGATGAGTAAAAGTTTCACGACACAATTATATTTGTTTTTTATTGGTTTATTAGCATCAGTCTGCTATTAGTTAATTATCCAGCTTACTCCGCAACGAGTAATGACTTTTCTCGTCATCCCGAGTTCTACAACGTCAAAATATCCTCGGATGGTAAACACCTGGCGGTTTTGGTTAATACCGAAGGCCGTAAAACATTGGCTTTTTTAGACAGTAACACCTTTAAGGTGACCTTTGCGCTTGGGGGAGAAAAGCGCGATCAGGTTGCGGACTACTACTGGGTAAACGATGAGCGAGTGGTGGTTCAAGTTGAACAGGTGCGCGGTGCCCTAGAGAAACCGCTTAATTACGGTGAAATTTACGCGGTGAATTTTGATGGTTCAAAAGGGCGAATGATATTTGGTTACCGCAGCAAGAAGCCTACAGCGGAGGGGGGATTTTTAATTGATACACTGAAACAGGACGACAAGTATGTCCTTATTTCTAAGCGTGCATTAAGCCGCCGTACGGATGTGTTACCAGAGGTGACCAAGCTGAATGTCTATTCTGGCAAAGCACGTAAAGTGAAACGAGCGCCAATCGCTTATAGTGATTTTTTGATTGATCATGAAGGGTACCCTCGTTTTGTCTCGGGTGTCGATAAAGATTTTCGCACCCAACTTTACTACTCTTCTGGTAAGGGCGATTCATGGAGTAAGTTTGGTGAAGAGTTTGAAGGCGAGTTTCAGCCCATTGCCTTTGCTCCAGATAATAACAGTATCTACGCATTAAAGAGCAGTGATGGTGGGCCAAAAGGGCTTTACCACTATGATTTGAACACCAACAAAGAGACAGAGCTTTATCGCAGCACCATGGTAGACCCAACTTACACCATAAGCTCACAACTCAATGAAGTTTTTGGTTTGCGCCTGGATGAAGATTATCCAAATTATTTGTATTTAAAGCCTGATGCTGCTGAAGCGAAATTGCATAAGTCGTTGGTGCAAGCGTTTAATGGTGACAGTGTTGCGGTAACGAGCGTTACGAGTGACGGTAAGCAAGCAATTGTCCATGTTAGTAGTGATAGAAACCCGGGGACTTTTTACCTTTTCGATACCGAGACAATGAAGGCACGTCATCTGCTTAATGCGCGAGGATGGATAAAACCATCTGAGATGGCAATGACGGAGCCTTTTAGAATTAAGACTAAAGATGGACTCATTTTGAATGGGTTAATGACCCTACCTAAAGGAAAACAGAAAAATCTGCCCACGGTGATTTTACCTCATGGTGGCCCACATGCCCGTGACTATTGGGGGTTTGACCCAATAGTTCAAATGCTAGCAAATAAAGGGTATGCAGTAATACAAGTTAATTTCCGAGGCTCTACAGGTTATGGCAAGAGCTTTGAAAAAGCGGGTTACGGGAATTGGGGTGCTAAGATTCAAGATGACATCATGCTAGCGACACAGTATGTGGTTCAGCAAGGTGTTGCTGACGAAAACCGTATGTGTATTTTTGGCATAAGTTTTGGTGGTTACAGTGCCTTACAGAGTGCGGTTCGTTTTCCTGATACTTACAAGTGTTCTATTGGTTACGCTGGTGTCTATGATTTAGAGATGCTCTATGATGAAGGAGATATTAAGTCTGTCAATTGGGGCGACGCTTATCTAGATGAAACCCTTGGTAGTGACAAGGCTCAGCGACATGCTCAATCTCCAGTGTTTTTTGTGAATAAGCTTAAGGTGCCGGTATTGATCATTCATGGTGAGGATGATGAACGTGCACCAATTGAGCATGCAGAGGTGTTAAGGGACGCTTTGGAGAAGGCTAACCGTCCTTACGAGTGGCTGGTGAAAGACAAGGAAGGCCACGGTTTTTATAATGAGGAAAATATTCTCGAAGCCAATGAGAAGATACTGGCATTTTTAGATAAGCATATTGGTCATTAATACAATGTTTCTAGCGCTTGCAGAGTATTCTTGAAGAGAGTTATTGCGATTAGCCATGGTTTTCTAAAAATTGCCAGTGAACAGTATAGTCTAATGCCTAAGTTTAAAAGCCACCAATATTTGGTGGCTTTTTACTGTTAGTGCTTTATAGCTTAAAGGTCTCAATTCTGGCCTTGAGGCTGTGGGCCAGGTTGCTGATCTCCTGACAGGCGATGGCGGTCTGTGAGGCGCCCTCTGTCATCTCGGTAGAGACATTGTTGATATGATCCACACTGCGGTTGAGCTCCTCGGATACCGCATTTTGCTCGCTACAGGCGGTGGCGATCTGGGTGCTCATCTGGGCGATGTTTTCCACCGAATGCTCTATCTCGCCTATCTGGCTGCCGGCGGCGTTGACCTGCTCGACACACTGGCCTATGCCCGTCTGGCACTCCTGACTGGAGTGGCCTATCTTGCTGCTGTTTTCCTGTAGTTGATTGACAATATCCACGATCTGCGCCGTGGAGTCCTGGGTGCGCTGGGCCAGAGATCTCACCTCATCGGCTACCACGGCGAAGCCCCGGCCCTGTTCGCCGGCGCGGGCGGCCTCGATGGCGGCGTTGAGGGCCAGCAGGTTAGTCTGTTCGGCAATGCCACGGATCACATCCACCACCATGTTGATGTTGTTGGAGCTGGATTCCAGCTCTTGGGCCAAGAGGTCCGATTCCTGAATCGTCTGGGAGACCCGCTCGATCACTGCGATAGTCTGGGCCAGTGTCTCTGTGCCTTGTTTGGCGATCTCAGTGGCCGAGTAAGCCGAGGTGGCGCCGTTTTCTGTATTCTGCGCTACTTCGCCTACGGCGGCCTGCATCTGTGTCATGGCCGAGGCCACCGAGCTGAGTTCGAGCTGTTGGTTCTGCATGCTGGAGGCGTTTTGCGCCGAGATGGCACTCACCTCTTCGACGGCGGCGGTGAGCTGTATGGTGGAGTCGTTGATCTCTGAGACCAGGGAATGCAGATTACTCTGCATGGTGACCAGCTCGCGCAGCAGGGTGCCAAGCTCATCCTGGGTCAGGGCCTGTTCGTCTATGGTATTGTTAAGCTGTCCCTTGGCAATGTTGGCGGCGAAAGTCAGGGCCCTGTCGATGGGGCGGCAGATGGCCCGCGATAGCAAGGTGGAAGCGAGGGCGATCACTACGATGATCACCAGCGCGCCTATGCCCGCACTGTATTGGGTAGAGAGCGCCTCATGATTGACATCTTCCCCTATCTGTTTCACCAGGGCATCGTTGAGTCCAAGGGTGTCGTCTAGGCTGCTCAGCGCCTTAGAATAGGTGCCGAAACTCGCCAGCACCACCTGATTGGCCATGTCCGCATCACCTTTGCTCAGCAGGTCGTTATAGGGGCTGGTTTCCCGTATATATTGATTCCAGGTGTCTTTGAAAACCTTAAAGGATTGACGCTCTTGCTCGTTGAGCCGTAGTGACTCATAGGCGCTGATGCCCGCCTGCACGTCGGCGCGCCATCTGTCCAGATCCTGCAGCCACTGGCCTATCTTGGGGTTGTCGCTGTTGGGAAGCAGGGAGAACTCATCTTTGCGGACCTTGGTAATGTCCACTTGGATTCCCTTGAGAATGGCGACCGAGGGCAGGCTCTTGTCGGTCAGCACCCGGATGTTGTCATTGAGCGCCGACAGGCTCAAGATCAACAGCATAGCGACGATGGCAAAGACGACAAATACGGTTAGATAACTTGCCCATATCTTCTTGACCACACTCAAGTCTCTAATATTCATAAGCTTCCCCTAAAAAACTTGCCAAAAGAACAATATCTATTAACTATAGCGGCATTCTCGGCGAGTCTATGACCAATTAGCTGTAAATTATAGTTTTTATTTTATGTTTGGCTGTGATGCGCTCAAAGAGACGAGTGACAGAGGGAAGAGGACGACTTTTGGGGCCAGTGAGTTGGAGAAAATGGATGATGAAACTTAAGGGGTTGTTGGCGGTGCTAATGGTCGTGGTCATATTGTGCTTGAGTTACTTAACGCTGGGCAAACTGACCAAGGACTATGTCGAACGCCTTGGAGAATGTCGATGGTCGCTTTCATCTGCGCGGTGAGGTAGAGCCCTATAGCGGTAAGGCCAAGTATTTCGCCGATCAGGGCTGGCTGAAGCAGCAAGCCATGCTTAGTCAGGGCAAGCTTAACGGCGAGCTGCTGGATTTCTATGAAAGCGGTGCCGTCGAGGCGGTCACGCATTATGTCGATGGTCAGATAACGGGGGTGACCCGTGTCTATCTGGAAGATGGCACCCTGAATAAGGAGATCCCTTATCAAGATGGGCTGAAAGAGGGCACGGAAAAACACTACAGCTTCGAGGGCGGCCTGTTGTCGGCGTCTATCGAGTATCGCCAGGGCAAGCGTAACGGCTGGAGCACGACCTATTGGGACTCAGACAGGTTAAGGAATCGCATCCATTATGTGGATGACCTGCGCGACGGCCTGTGGCAGCAGTATAGTTTCGGTAAGGTGGTGATCGAAGGCCCCATGGTGAAGGATAAGGAAGAGGGCGAGTGGCGATCCTATTTTCAGGACACAGACATCTTAAAGGGGATAGCTCATTTCAAGGCGGGTCAGCTAGACGGTGAGGTGACCGAGTTCTATCAAAATGGGGCCAAGGAGTGCGTCGAGTATTATGACTCGGGCAATAGGGTGGGAACCTGGAGTCGCTTCTATGATGATGGCAGCCTTGAGTTGGTGAAAAACTACCGAGACGACAAGCTACATGGCAGCTATAGGGAACATCATAGAAATGGTCCGCTCGCCTGGGAGGGGCAATACCAGAATGGCGAAAAGGTCGGTATATGGCGCCGCTTCAGCCCGGATGGTCAGCTTATCTCCGAACATGAGGAGCAAAGGGTAAGACTTGAAACGGACAACGTTGCGAGCGACGAGTAAGACGCTATTTTGTAAGGAATGAGTAAGGCATTAAATATGGAAGTGATTTTTACCAAGGGAGATGGCCGTTACGGCAAGCTTTGCTGCGTTCGTCAGGATGCCTGTCGCACCGAGACCCAGATGCCGGAGCAGGGGATAGCACCTCATGACATGATCCACTATGTGGTGGAGAAGACCCTGGCGATCTGTGGTGCTTTCTATGGCCAACTAAAGGCCGGGGCCAATATCAGCTTTACCCTGGAGCACAATCAGCTGTCGCGGCAGATTGCCGATAAGACCCAGGTGTGGCAGACAGAGTCTATGGTGGAGGCGCTGCAGTCTCTCTACTGGTCGCAGGATCTCAGCTTTGATGGCTTCTGCTACCTGCTCGCTCAAGGTTGCGAGCAGCGTCGGCTCGAAGTGCCTGAGGTGAGTGAGCATGAGTTCAGGCTGATGATAGCCGAGATCACAGAGCTTACTCGCCAATGGCAGGCCCTGACGCCGGGGCAGAGCATGTCTCTGTTCTTTTAAGCGACTTTTCACTGAGCTTGAGTCAAGGGCATTGGACCGAGATCTGGCTCATATTGATATCTGGCGCCTAGCTGTCGTATGCTGAGGCAATCAGCTAGTTTCAAGAGGCTTTGAAGATGAAGAGTAGATATTTAGGGATAGTCTTGTTGGTTATCGGCGTGGCCTTGGCGTGGTGGGGGTATAACATCTACGACTCTACCAGCTCGCAGATCAGCCGTGCGGTCAGTGGCGATACCCCCATAGAAGCCTGGGCCGGCATGGTCGGCGGCGCCATCTGTGTGCTAGTTGGCCTGCTGAAATTGAAATAGCCCTTGGGTTCAAGATGGCGCACATTCGCGACTATGTGAAAGTGAAAGAATGTGCGTATTAGATGAAAAGCCTGCATGATGCAGGCTTTTTACTTTTTGCAGGGAGTTTCTCTTGGTCCAAATAAGCTGGGCAGATCCTTTGCCCTTAGGCCGAGCGGGGTTTAGGCCTAATGAGTCCAATTTTTTAGAAACGGTAGCTCGCCATCAGGGTGGCCGACCACTGATTGCGCGATTCGGTAATGGGCGAATCGGCGATCTCCTCGCTCAGGCGGGTATAGCTTGTCTGCTGGGTTATGCGCCAGTTACTCGAAAGCGGCAGTATCAGCTGGTAACCGACATCATAGTTAATGCCAGCCTTGGCCTCGTACTGCGCACGCTTAGGCAGAGCCTCTTTCTTGCTGACGCCAAAGTAGTGATCGTTAAACTTGGCGCTGTTGTAGCTCACGCCCACAAAAGGCACCAGATCCAGACTTCCTAGGTTGAGGATCTGCTGATAGCGCACTCCCGCCACATAGCCTTTATATTCGCCGCTGATGTCGTGCTGGAAGTTGGTGGAAAGCACGCCGCGCGGCCCCACCTTGATATCCATGTTCAGGCCCAGATCTACGCTCATGCGACGCTCTTCCATGCCTGCCAGCACCTTAGACACATCCTTGTCCAGCCAGAGGCCGTTACCTGTCAGGTAGGTGCTGAAGGTAATGGCGTCTCTGTCTTTACCGTAGAGGCGGTAGTTGATGCCCTTGTCCAGATCCGCGTTGAAGCGATCGCCGTGATAGCCCACATTCACGCGGGGGCCGAAGCGGTTGTGGTCGCCGAAGGCAAATTTGTAGTCGTTCTTCTGTTCTTTGATGATGTCTGAGTTATAGCCAGCGCCAAACTCGACCACCCAGCCTCTGCTGTGATAGACCTGACCATTGCTGATATAGGTGTCTGACTCGGCGGCCTGGGCCAGATTGATGCTGCCAAGGGCAACTAGGGCTAAGGGAAGGTACTTCATTGCTCACTCCACTTTGAAGGTTTTCATTGGTTGAGAGCAATGTACTCGCTGGGCACTTAGATAAGTATCATGAGTTTGTAAGCCTGTGTCGCCTTTGTGTATGGCGGGCCGTGAATGCCCAAGACTTTGTTGTATAAAGGTAAAAAAGACCGGCCCAGTGGAGCCGGTCTTTGTGGCAATGTGTTGTGAGGCGAATGCTTACAGCTTAACCACCATCTTACCGCGGTTCTTGCCTTCGAACAGGCCGATAAAGGCCGCCGGGGCGTTGTCGAGTCCCTCGTAGACGGTCTGCTCGGCCTTGATCTGACCGCTGGCTAACCACTGGCCCATCTGCTTGGCAAACTCGCCGTAGTGCTGCCAGTGCTCGAATACGATAAAGCCCTCGACTCTGAGCTTCTTCATGATGATATAGCCAAGATTGCTCGGGCCAGGGGTCGGCTTGGTGTCGTTGTACTGGGCGATCATGCCACATACGGCGATACGGCCATGGTCGTTCATGTTATCCAGCGCCGCGGCTAGGTGCTCGCCGCCGACGTTCTCAAAGTAAACGTCAACGCCTTGCGGCGCGGCGGCCTTCAGCGCCTGGCTCAGGTTAGGCGTGGTCTTGTAGTTGATCACCTGCTCTATGCCCATCGCCTTGAGGGCCTCGGCTTTCTCGTCCGAGCCGACCGAGGCAACCACCTTGGCCCCCATCAAGAGACCTAGCTGACAGGCGACGCTGCCGACCGCGCCCGAGGCGGCCGAGACAAACAGGGTCTCACCTTCCTTTAGCTGAGCGATGCGGTTAAGGCCGGTCCAGGCTGTCATGCCTGGCATGCCCATGACGCCAAGGAAATGAGATTCAGACAGAGGAGTGTCCGGTAGCAGGGTGTGATCTGTACCGTCGGTGACATAGTGGCTGCGCCAGCCCTTCATGCTGCTGACCTTGCTGCCCACAGGGAAGCTCTCATGGTTCGACTCGATTACCTCACCAATGGCGCCGCCTTCCAGCACTTCGCCTAGGGCGAAGGGGGCGATATAGCTCTCTCTGTCTATCATGCGGCCGCGCATGTAAGGGTCGACCGACATCCATAGGTTTTTAACCAGGAATTCGCCCGGCTTGAGGGCCGGGAGTTCGACCTGCTTTAGGCCAAAGTTGGCTTGGGTTGGCATGCCTTCTGGGCGGCTGGCCAGTGTTATCTCTTGTGCTTGCATGGAATTAACCTCTTTTTGCTTTGCGCGCTAACTAATTATGGTAGACTCTACAAACAAATTGAGCGCAATGCAAATACTTTGTGCGCAAAGTAATGGTTTTACTGCCAGCCTATCGAGCGTCGTTTTTTGGTAAGATAGGCAGCAAGCGGTGAGACGATGGATGGCGTGGATGGGCAATTCCTTGAAATGCTTTGAGTAATATAGACAGCTAGAGTAGTGAGTAAGCAGATGAGTGACGAGCAAGTAATGAAAGAAGCCCCAGGCCTGGAGTCGCACCAAGACGGTGAGTGTCTGTCGGATAATGTTTGCTTCGCGCTTTACACCGCTGCTAATGCCCTAGTCCGGGCCTATCGCCCCTTGCTGCAAGAGTGCGATCTCACCTATCCGCAATACCTGGCGATGCAGGCGCTCTGGCTCAAAGATAATGCCAGCCTGACGGATCTCTCCCTGGCGACTCGTCTGGATCTCGGCACCTTAACCCCTATCGTCAAGCGACTAGAGGCCAAGGGGTTAGTGGTACGCCATGTGGACAGTCGGGATGAGCGCAAGAAGGTGATTCAGGTGACACCGGCCGGTGAGGGGCTCAAACAAGATGCACTGGCGCTGAAACAGCAGTTGCTGGAGAAGGTGAGCGTGTCGGACGCTGAACTGGAACAGCTGCGGCAGATCTGCCTTACCCTGACCCAAGATCTCAATTTAAAATAGGAAATTCATCATTTTATTCAGTCAGTTGACAGCCTTTTGCTTTAATTGAGAAAACACTGTTCTGCATGATGGTCAGTGAGTTGGGACTTTTTCTAGTAATTAACTTACCAGTTTTTGTATAATCGCGACCAATTTCGTGCCTATCGACTATGTGGCTCGCAGTTGAAGCAATTGAGCGATTTAAGCTTATGATTTGACTTAGGTAGTCCAGACTATAATAAAGGATAGGTGTAGACACTCTCAGTTTCCCATGGGGAAAAATCTCATGCAAAATCACTCTGACCTCCTCGACATAGGCGTGATAGGCCTAGGCGTCATGGGCAAGAATCTGGCGCTCAACATCGCCGACAACAGCTATCGCGTCGCCGCCTTCGATCTCGACGGCGCCAAGGTCGAAGCCCTACTGCAGCAGGAGCAAAAAGAGCGCCCTGCCAATTACGCACAGCGCATCGAAGGATGTAGCAATCTTTCAGAAATGTTATCCAGTCTCGCAAAGCCGCGCATCTTAGTCTTGTCGGTACCTGCCGGTGCGCCTGTGGATGGCGTCTGTAACGCCCTGTTAGAGGCCGGTATAGAGCAGGATGATATCGTGGTGGACACGGGCAATAGCCTGTGGACAGATACCGTCGCCCGCGAAGCTCAATACCAGGGCAAGTTTAGCTTCTTTAGCTGCGCCATCTCAGGCGGCGAGATGGGCGCGCGCTTCGGACCCTCTCTGATGCCGAGCGGCGACATCAAGGCGTGGGACAGAATCAAGCCCATCTGGGAGGCGATTGCCGCCAAGGTCGATCCTAAGACCGGCCTGCCCATAGAGCGTCAGGAGCCGGGTAACCCAGTGACCGAGGGCGAGCCATGCACTACCTACATAGGCCCGGCAGGCGCCGGTCACTACGTAAAGATGGTACATAACGGCATCGAATACGCCGACATGCAGTTGATCTGCGAGGCCTATCAGCTACTTAGCGATGGTCTTGGGCTGAGCGCCGCCGAGGTGGGTGAGATCTTCGCTCGCTGGAACCGGG
Organism: Shewanella insulae; assembly: GCF_009831655.1. GTDB lineage: Bacteria > Pseudomonadota > Gammaproteobacteria > Enterobacterales > Shewanellaceae > Shewanella > Shewanella insulae. The sequence continues at coordinate 212,364 of NZ_WRPA01000004.1, forward strand.
GGAGCCTCAACAGCTATCTGATGGAGATCAGCGCCGATGTACTTTCTCAGGCCGATCCCTTAACCGGCAAGCCGCTGGTGGAGATGATCCTGGATAAGGCGGGTCAGAAGGGCACAGGCCTGTGGACCGCGGTCAGCAGTCTGCAGATTGGTTGCCCGGCGCCAACCATAGCCGAGGCGGTCTATGCCAGGGCGGTCAGTACCCAGAAGCATCAGCGTCAGCAGCTGAGCCTGTTGCTGGCAGGTCCCGAGCCGCTCACATTGAGTGATGATGAGCGCGCCACCTTTATCGATGAGCTGGAAAATGCCCTCTACTGCGCCAAGATCGCCTGTTATGCCCAGGGGTTCCAGCTGATGGCGATGAATGCTCAGGAGCGCGGCTGGCAGTTGGATTTTGCCGAAATCGCCAAGATCTGGCGTGCCGGCTGTATCATTCGCGCCACCTTCCTGCAATCTATCACCCAGGCCTATCAGCAGGCGCAGAAGGTGGGAGAGCCTCTCGACAACCTGCTGATGGCTGAGACCTTTAGCCTGGCACTGTCCGCCAAGCAGCAAGATTGGCGCCGCGCCGTGGCAAGGGCGATCATGAGCGGTGTGCCCGTGCCCTGTATCGGCTCGGCGCTGGCCTACTACGACAGCTATCGCAGCGAGACCCTGCCGGCCAATCTGCTTCAGGGTCAGCGGGACTTCTTCGGCGCCCACAGCTTCGAGCGTATCGACAAGCACGCTGGCGAGAAGTATCACCTCAACTGGAGCCATAGCGAACGCACGCTGGAGAAGCTCTAGTGCATCATTAAGCTTCAATAAAAAGAAAACCGCTAGTCAGTCGCTAGCGGTTTTTTTATCTCAGTGTTGTGGCCTGTACTTATATCAATCACGGCAAGTAAGTGATCAGTTATTTGCCGTGATTGGAATTAGCCCTGACAGCCACCACTCTCATAGCAGCTTGGCTTGCGCGGACAACTGGCGCCGCGGGCGCAGATGAGTCTGGCCTCGCTGTCGATACCGCGCTCGACCCAATTGATATTGAGGATCTTGGCCACTCGTTTGATGTCAGTCTTGATGTTGCTGGGCAGGGGCGAAGAGCCACCGTTGTCGACACAGGCTTCCTTGAGCTGCTGCGCCACTTGATTGGCGTCGCCACCCTGGGCCTCGATGGCCGGGTTGAGGTCGATACCGGCGCAGAGCACATGGGGGTTGCCCGCCAAGTCTTTCACCCGAATCGATTCGCAGCAGTAGATCTTAGGCTCGTTGGCCACATCTAGGATGGAGATCTGCGCCGAGGAGCCCTGAGTCGAGGCGTTGATCATCCTAAATACCGCCCAGTGCTGGCAGGGATCTTCCACCTGGCGCATGTTGCCCCAAGGCAATGGGATGCCGTTGCCTCGGTATACGGCCTTGAGCTTACCGGGCGAGTAGGCATCGAAATAGTGCCAGTGGCTGTAGGGAGAGACTGCCGTCATGCGGCGCATGGCCACCGAGGGAGAGACATCTACCAACTTGGCTACATCTATCTCATAGCCGTGACGGTCGAGCAGTTGCCTGAAAGGCACCTTAGGGCAGAGCAGGGCGCCGGCGAAGAAGCTGGACTCGAAATCCCGCCAGGCATGCAGGATATCCTGGGCATCTACGGTCGAGGATTGCATGGGACTATCGGCATCATCCACCAGGCTGGTGCCATGGCTGCGCCCGGCGACCATGATGCTCTTCAGACCATCCTTGTTGTGCAGCACGCAGTGGCCGATATGGACGGCCAGGTCGTACTTGAGCCGTCGAGTATGTTGGTTAAGTAATTGATTGAGGCAGATCTTATTGGGTTGCTCGAAATAGGAGGTGATGATATGTTGCTTGCCGGTGCCGGCCTCTTCGCGGATCGCCTTGGGCGCCCGGGTAAACCATTTCACCACTAGGCCGAGGCGCTGCACTATGGCCAGCAGATCCTCTAGGCTCAGCGGCATGCGTTTGAGCCCAACCTCTTCGGCGGCGCGCTCGAGATCGGGAAAATGGTTCTGATGATGTTCCTGATGGGCGCGGATCAGCAGGTGGGCAAACTGACGGCCGCTGATCCCCGTCTGTGAGAGCATCTCAGGAATGGCGATCTGTAGTATCTCGTTGGAAAACAGGAAGCTTGGCTCCAGCGCCATGCCGCTGATCCCGCCGCGAGAGCCTTTGACCGGAGTGATCGCCTGCTCCTCTGGGGCATCGTCGAGAAACCAGTCCACCTCCTTTTGAAACACGGCGGCGATCACCGCCAACATGCCGGCACTGGGCACGCGTTTACCGCGTTCTATCATGGAGAGGTAGGAGACAGAGGGGGCCGAATCCGCGTCCACCCTGATACAGCGGGCTGACAGATCTTCCATGGTTAGATTATTGCGCTTCCTGAGATTACGTATCTTAGTCCCCAGGAAATGCGACTTTCTCATCAAGCTGCTATTGGTCTTCATTTTGTAAAATTCACAATGTGAAATTTCTATTGTGAAATTGTAATGAAAAAGTCGCTAGACTACAAATTAAGCAATCGGGGAAGCGATAAATCCCTTAGAGCGCCACTTAAAGCTGTAGGGCAAAAATGTCATCAGCGAGTCAAACATAGCAATAGATAGCATGAGTGAGAGGGATGAGGCGATGAATATACAGACAGAGCAACTAGACCAGAGTATTTACAACTTCATCAAGCAGGTAATGCCTATGACACAAGTGAATGGAAACAACGCGCTGGCACCTCAGATGGAGCAGCAAGATGGCCTGACTTATGCCAAGCAGATCTTAGATCAGTACTTTCCCCTGAGTCAGGGATCGCACCAGGATGTCTGCAGCTATGTGATCTATTACAAGCAACTACTGGCCTTCTTCGCCGACGGCAGCCAGAGCGGTCTGGCGCAGCCCCGACAGTTTGTTGCCCTCTCAGGTCACAAGTGCGAGCCAAGCTCTCTGGTGCTGAAGAACAACGGTTTCCACATCGAGATTGCACTGGATCGTCGCGGCGAGCAGGGACGTCACGATCTTGCCGGCATCAACGACGTACAGGTCGAGGCGGCGCTGATGACAATCGTCGATAATGAGCAGAGCCCATGCCTGCGTACCTGGACCAGCCTGGTGACAGGGCAGGCCGACCAGCACTGTAAAGAGTTCACCTCGAAAGACGGGACCGAATACCGCCTCTAACTTGTGTGATGACTCGCCATAAAAAATGCCAGCAATTGCTGGCATTTTTTATGTCTGTGCTGGTTTCCTTTCTAGGCCAAGGCAAGGCCCAGGCTGAACAGGGCGCTGAAGATCACCGTGAGTTTCGCCGTGCGTCCCAGCAGTGGGTTTAACGCCGCTCCCGAGGTCTGGCTAAATTCGCTGTTGAGCTTGCGTGCCAGGATCAGTGCCAGGCCGCCGAGCAACACAGGTAACCCAGGTAAGATGCCGAGCAGAAAACCACCTATGACGAGGGCGAAAGGCAGGTAGACCAAGGCCTGATACAGGACTCTGGCTTGACCTTCGCCTATCTTGACCGCCAGGGTGCGTTTGCCCGCCTTGGCATCTGTGGGGATGTCGCGGGTGTTGTTCACCAGCATCACGGCGGCGTTAAACAGGCCGATGGCGCTGCCTAGTATCCAGGCGGCGACACTCGTGTCATGGGCCTGCAGGTAGTAGCTGCCGACCACGGCCACCAGGCCGAAGAAGATGAAGGCGGCGACCTCACCCAGGCCATGGGAGGCCAGAGGGTAGGGGCCTCCGCTATATCCCAGGGCGCCCAGGATAGAGGCGGCGGCTAGGATGGCGATGGGCCAGCCACCATGGTAGATAAGCAAAGAGCCCACCAGTAACGCCAGCACCAGGCAGGCGATCATGGCGTTGCGCACCTTGCTCGGGTCGAGCAGGCCACTCTGGGTGACGCGAACCGGGCCGAGTCGCTCCTCGGTGTCGATGCCACTCTTAAAATCGAAGTAGTCGTTGGCCAGGTTAACGGCGATCTGCAGCAATAGTGCGCACAACATGGAGGTGGCGGCAATTAGCCAGCTAAATTGTGTCAGTGATAGGGCGAGCGCATTGCCGACTAAGATAGGGCCAATGGCTGCGGGAAGAGTACGTGGGCGTGTCGCCAGGATCCAGGGATTCATTATCTGTGTTCGTAATTATTAGGTAGGGATTGAGTCAGGCTCGAAAATATAGCCCAAGCATAGCAAATAAGCCCAAGTCGATGAAGCGCTTGCATTAGCATTATGTGAACAGCCTCGTTTTATTTTTCCGGGATCTTTAGGATAATCCCCCAAGCCTTTAATAAACCTTAAACGCCTTGTTAAAAATTTGTGTAATTTTGACGCGGCGCACACCTTTGCTGCTTCTTTCCATCAAATCTGTTGCCAGCCTCAAAGATCTCCGGCCTGACATGTGCTGTTATAGCTGTCTGACGGTGAGATTCAGCCGGGAATGCTTTAAGCTTATCTAATTAATTTATATAGGTTTTATAAATTTAATACTTAGGTCGAATAAGGCTTTTTGGCGGCGAGAGACAAGGATCAGGATGATGCGTTTTGATGAACAGGTAGCTGTCGTCACAGGAGCTGGGGCAGGCTTAGGACGAGCCTATGCGATCGCCTTAGCCGAGCGCGGTGCGCGCTTGGCCATTATCGATTCGGGATGCGGCGATAGCCGCTGTCAGACCTATAGTGGTGCCGGCCTCAATAAGACGGCTCGTACCCTGACCGAGCTGGGCGCCGACTGCCTGAGCTTTCAGGTGGATGTGTGTGACAGTCAGGCTCTGGCCGAGGTTGTTGAGTCTGTGATGGCACGCTGGGGGCGTATTGACATAGTCGTCAACAATGCCGGCATCCACAATCCCGTGTCGTTCGACAGCCTGAGCTTCGATCAATGGCAGCGTCAGCTGGATGTGGATCTCAACGGCAGTTTCCACCTGACCAAGTTGGTGTGGCCTTTGATGAAGCGGCAAAACTATGGCCGTATCGTGATGACGGCGGGAGCCAGCGGTCTCTATGGCGACATGCATGAGACCCACTACAGTGCCAGCAAGATGGCGCTTATAGGCCTGGTTAACAGCCTGGCCAAGGAGGGGCGGGACTATAACATCTCGGTCAATACCCTGGTGCCCCAGGCGTTGACCGCCATGACGGAGCATCATCTCAGCCCCTTGGTGAAACCGCTGTTTAGCACCTCGTCTGTCAATGCCACGCTGCTCTATCTCTGTTCCTCTCATGCCTGTAGTGGCCAACACCTGCTTGCCGCCGCCGGTAGCGTAAGCCATGGAATGTTTGTCGAGTTTCAGCCGCTGCGAATCGTCGAAGATGATTGCAAGCCCGAGGTGATCGCCCTGCGCTGGGATGAACTTTATCGGGCGCAGCCTTGCCATTACCACGAGAGCGGCGAGGAGCAGGTGACCGCCTGGGCAAGGCGCAGCGCCGCCGAGCATCATGTCGACATCGAATAGCCGGCGGTGACAAATTGCTGCAGGAAGCGCCAGGAAAGGTCAACGGGCCCTAGCAAGATAAGGGGAATCTAAGGTAAGCTTGACGACCAATATTGATGAGTTATCGGTGAGGTTGCATGAGTCAGGTATTAGATGATCTCTTATCCCTGTTATCGCTCGAACAGATAGAGGTCGGCCTCTATCGCGGTCAGAGCCAAGATCTGGGGTTCGGCCATGTGTTTGGCGGACAGGTCATGGGCCAGGCCCTCAGCGCAGCGGCGCAAACCGTCGACAGTGAGCGTCAGGTGCACTCCTTCCACTCCTATTTCTTGCGTGCCGGTGATGAGAAACTGCCCATCGTCTATGACGTTGAAAATATGCGTGACGGTGGCAGCTTTAGTGCCCGCCGAGTGAAGGCGATTCAGAAGGGCAGACCCATTTTCTACATGACCTGCTCCTTTCAAAAGCCCGAGCAAGGCCTAGATCACCAGAGTCAGATGCCCGATGTGCCTGGGCCAGAGGGCTTGCTTAATCAGCAGGAGCTGGCTTCGACACTCAGAGACAAGGTGCCGCGTAAGGTGCTGGAGAAGTTTATGGCGGATTCGCCACTGGAGATGCGTCTGGTGAACCCTTGTAATCCCATGGCACCTAACCAACGCGAGCCCATCAGACATGTGTGGATCCGTGCCAATGGTAAGGTGCCTAACGATCTCTCGGTGCACGAATATCTGCTGGCCTATGCCTCAGACTTTAATTTCCTGGTGACGGCGGCTCAGCCCCACGGCGTCTCCTTCTTAACCCCTGGCATGCGTATGGCGACCATAGATCATGCCATGTGGTTCCACCGTCCGCTGGATCTCAGCCAGTGGTTGCTCTATAGCATAGATAGCCCCAATGCCGGTGGCGGTCGTGGCTTCGTGCGCGGCGAGTTTTACACCCAGAGTGGTGAGCTGGTAGCCTCGGCAACCCAGGAAGGCTTGATTCGATTAACACAGGGATAAATGAAACAGTGAGTGAAAGGTTGAATGTGATGAAGATGAAAATGAAAGCCATATTGGCGTCTTTGCTGCTTATTTTGTTGGCGGGCTGTGTGACGGTAGAGCCCGAGCCGCCGATTTTCGTCAATGGCGCCGCCGGTTATCTGGAGAAGATCAATCTGCCCCAAGGTTGCAGCATTACCATAGCCGTGATCGATCTCGACACCCCGGGCGCCATCATCGCCCAGAAGAGCTTCGATATCGCCAGAGCCCCGGTGCCCTTTAAGTTTGCCTTCGCCCGCGAGACCATAGACAAGAGTGTCAACTATGGTGTGGTCGCCATGATCCAGTATCAGGGCAAGGTGATCTTCCAGACCTACGACAGGTTTCCGGTGATTAATAACGGCAAGTACACCACGGAAGTGGTGATGAAACTGGTCAAGTAGACCTACTTGATGAAGCGAAGGGAGCCCAAGGGCTCCTTTTTTATGGCGCGTTTTCAGCGGAGCTCATAGAGGATAGCCTTCAGGCTCGGCTTTTGAGAATAGGCTTTGTGGATGAAACTTGCGGTTAGCCTTGGCGTATGAACTTTTGTGCAGGCCTTTGCAATTGGACACCTGGTTATTTGAGCAAGGCAACTCGAACAAAGGCAATTTGAACAAGGGTAATTTGAGCAAGAGTAATTTAAGAACAGACAATTTAAGAATAGGCAACTTGAGTAAATTTCAGTCAAGTGTCATCGCCTGAATCTTGATTTAATATATTTTATCCAATAGGGTGGGTTGATAATAATAACAAATCAAGGAAGAACAGATGCAGTTTATCGGCAGTCATCATCTCATCGGCAGTCTGCCCGGTGCCGACACCCCTGGCTCGTTCTCATCTCATCGAGAAGCTGAGTTCAAGCGTCAGCTTAATACCCACACTAACAAGATCAATAGCAACAATATCAATACCAATATCAATACCAACAAGATCAATACCAGTACCAACAATTCCAATAGGGAACATGATGGCTGGCGTTCGGCCTGTCGAAGCAGCGACGAGCCACACAATGCCTTTAAGGATAGAAGCTGGCAGCACCAAGAAGGCCGAGACCCGCTAGTTGCCAGCCTGGCTCTGATTAGTCTCGCAATGCTGAGTCTCGCGTCCGGCCTATTAACGATAGGGGCATAGCAGGAGTCTAGCTGGAGCATTCGCCGCCTCAGGCTAGCACCACGACGCTCGCCAAAGCTAAAACCAAAGCCATATTTTCAGCTACCCCCAGCCGCTCGCCCACTGCCATGCCATTTGCCCGCATTGTTTTGGGGGATAGCGGTGAGTTGCCGACATTAGCTGATAGCTCCATCCATACCCATTTATCTGCTTAGGCGTTGCTGCAAAGATGAGCAAACGCCCAGGCATCTCTTTCTCTCAGCGGGCATTCATCGCTGTTTTCAATCTATCAGAATGGTTAACAACCGCGCCGAATTACAGGGTCTTTGGGGATGTTGCTTGTTTGTTAATTTCTGAATTTATCTGAGTTCCGCTCGGTTGATCAACAAGTGATCGATGCGGATATGCGTCACGGAAATTAAAGGGGTATTATCAATATTTGTTTATTTTGTGTGATCTGGGTCGCGCATAGCTACGCAAAAAGAGGTATTGCTCTGGCTTATTGATTTGGATCAAGAACTTTTAGGTATTCATCTGGCAGGATACGCGCAAATGTAAGGATTTTGATAATAAAAACAACGTTAACTGTTGTATTAATGGAGTAGTATGATGAAAAAAACTATCGTTTCAGGTCTGATCGCTGCCGCCCTACTGTCTACTGGATTTGCCGCTTCTGCACACCAAGCTGGTGACATCATCGTTCGCGCCGGTGCTGTTACCGTTGCGCCAAATGAATCTAGCCAGGATGTCGTTACACCTGACCTAGGTAACCTAGGTGAGTTTTCTGTTAGCAGTAATACGCAATTAGGCCTGAACTTCGGTTACATGCTGACCGACAACTTTGGTATTGAACTGTTGGCCGCGACCCCCTTTAGCCATGACATTTCGCTAAAAGGTGTTGGTAAAGTGGCTGAGACCAAGCACCTGCCACCTACCTTAGTGGCTCAGTACTACTTCGGTTCGGCCGATTCTAAGTTACGTCCATATATCGGTGCCGGTGTGAACTTCACTAACTTCTTCGATAATGAGATCACTAATGATGCAGGCGGACGCCTATCGGATCTAAGTCTGTCAAACTCTTGGGGTGTGGCGGCGCAAGTGGGTATCGACTATCAGGTGAACAAGAACTGGTTGGTTAACGCCTCAGTTTGGTATGCGCAAATTAGCACTGACGCCAAGTTTAACTATACCTTCGACAATGCAGGTACTGCGACAACTGTGCCTGTGACTATCGAAACAGATATCAACCCTTGGGTTTACATGGTGAGCGTTGGCTACACCTTCTAATCCTCTGGATTAGGAATAGAAAAAGGAGCCAGTTGGCTCCTTTTTTTGTGCGTTTCTATTCGCCCTCGCTCGTGATTAGGGCTTTACTAGTGCGCCTTACTACTGCGCTTTCTTGGCAGCTTTTGCCGCCTTGCGCTCTTCCTTGGTGCGCCAGTGGCGTGTGTTGTAGATAAATTCCGGTAGACACTTGGTTAACCAAGCCACCAGGCGCCAACGCTTGGTGATATAGGCACGTCGCTTGCCCTTCTGCATCGCCTTGATCGCCTGCCGCGCCACCTCATGGGGAGGAGACAGCCAGAGGCGACTCTGCTGCATGGCTGCCTTGTCCAGCAGACCCAGCTGCAGGTCGGTGATGGTGATAGGCAGCTTAAGTCGCTGGGCATGCATACTTAGCCCCTCTAGATAGCTGCTGGCGTAGGCCTTGGAGGCATGATAGGCCACGCTGGGGCCGCCTCTGAGTCCGGCGATGGAGTTGATGGCCGCGAGCTGGCCATAGCCCTGGTCGACAAATAATCTGAATGCCGTATTGCATATGGCGCTATAGCCCTGCACATTGACGGTAATGATGTCCTGTTCCAGTGGCCAGGGGAGCGAGGCGTCATAGCCATTGAGGCCGGTATTGACGATCACCAGATGGGCACCGCCTAGCTGTTGCCAGACGCTCTCCAGTGTGGTGATGATTTCCCTCGGGCTCTCGATCGCCAGCTCATGCAGGCTGACCTGGGTGGGCAGAGACTGGGCAAATTCGGTAAGGGATTCGGTATCTTGTGCTAGAAGTGCCAGTTCCACGCCTTGCTGGGCAAGTTGTTTGGCAATTTCACGGCTAACGAGTGAGCTGGCGCCCACAATTATGGCTGTAGCTTGAGACATGAGGCTATTTCTCAACAAATGTTTCGCCTATGATATGAAGATCTCTGATAGAGAACAAGATTTATAGTATAGACATATGGACATCCAGAAGTCTTGATGTATGATTAGGAGCAAGAGTATGAACAGATGGTTGAAACCCCTAGCGGCAGTGGCGATGAGTGCGGGCCTGATGACGGCTTGTGCGACCCCAAATGCCAGCGTGGAGATCCAGGGGGAGGTTTGGTTTAAGGAGCGAATCGCCTTACCACCAGAGGCTGTGCTGTCGGTGCAGATCCAGGACGTGTCATTGATGGACGCGCCTGCCGTGGTGTTGGCGGCCTTCGAGCGTGATGATGTGACCACGCCGGCGCCCTTTACCTTTGTCATCCCAAGGGATCAGTTCGAGGCGGGCCATACCTATAGCGTGGGCGCCAAGATAAGCCTGGATGGCAAACTGATGTTTATCAATACTCAATCTTACCCCATAGATTTAGGCGATAGTGCGCCTATCTCTGTGCTAGTACAGCGCGTCGGCGGTTAAGGCGATACACCGCGCCGCTTGCGACATCTAGCCTATTGTGGGGCTCTGTTAACCAGGTCGAAAGAGGCGCGGTATGCCGGTAAAAATTCCCGATAATCTGCCAGCGGCGGAAATTCTCGAATCAGAAAATATCTTTGTCATGTCCGAGACCCGGGCGGCCAATCAGGATATCAGACCCATGAAGGTGCTGATCCTCAACCTGATGCCAAACAAGATAGAGACTGAAACCCAGCTGCTTAGACTACTCGGCAATACCCCCTTGCAGGTGGATGTGGATCTGCTGCGCATTCACGATAAGGCGTCCAAGCACACCTCTATTGACCACATGAACAATTTCTATCGTGATTTCGAGGCGGTGCGCCATAAGAATTACGATGGTCTGATCATCACCGGCGCGCCCCTGGGGCAGATAGAGTTCGAAGAGGTGACCTACTGGGATCATATACGCGAGATCATCGACTGGTCCCAACAACATGTGACCTCAGTGCTGTTTCTCTGCTGGGCGGCCCACGCGGCCCTGTACCACCTCTACGGTTTGCAGCGAAAGCTACTCTCGGCCAAGCGCTCCGGCGTGTTTAATCACCAGCGCACTCATAAACATTTTCCCCTGCTGCGGGGCTTCGACGATGAGTTCTTCGCGCCTCATTCCCGCTTCGCCGAGATGAATGTCGAGGATCTCAAGGCCCATAAGGAGCTACAGGTCTTGGCCGAGTCCGATGAGGCCGGTGCCTATCTGGTATTGAGCCGCAACAACCGCAACCTGTTTGTGATGGGCCATCCGGAATATCAAAAATCGACCCTGGGGGATGAGTATCAGCGGGATCTGGCAGAAGGGCTTAACCCTGCAATACCGAAGAACTATTTTCGCTGTGATGATCCCAGCCAGGCGCCCGTCGCCCGCTGGCATGGTCACGGCAGCCTGCTGGTCAGCAACTGGCTGAATTACTATGTCTACCAGCTGACCCCCTATGATCTCCATGACATGAGCGCCATCACGCCCTGGGAGCATGAGTATAAGGATGGGCAAGAGGATGACTAAGCCTGCCGCGCTTATCGAGACGCCAAGGCTCACCATGCGTCAGTTTGTGATGGAGGATGCCGAGGCCGTGTATCGTTTCTCCTCAAATCCTGAGGTGGTGCGCTATACCGGCGATGAGGATGCGATCAAGAGCCTGGACGATGCCAGGGGCGTCATAGAAAGCTACTGGCTCGCCGGATACCGCGAACATGGTTTTGCTCGCTACGCCTTGGTCAACAAGCAGGACGACGAGCTCATTGGCTTTTGCGGCATCAAGTATGAGCCGCTGCTCAATCGTGGTCAGGGTGGGGTGGACATAGGCTATCGCATGTTGCCCGAGTATTGGGGCAAGGGGCTGGCCACCGAGGCCGTTAGCGCCTGTTTGCGTTACGCCAGGGATACCTTAGGCATAAATTGCGTATACGCCGAGGTGATGAAGGAAAACGTCGCGTCCATCCGGGTGCTGGAGAAGGCGGGCATGGTGCGAATCGACAGTTATGAGGATCAAGGGGCTGAGCTTCATCTCTACCGCACGGCCTAGTCTGGGCGCGCAACTGACATCGAGGGTAAATTGCCAGAACCTTAGGTGACAGCGCTTGAAGAACAAGGTCTTAGGCGCTATTTTAGTGAGGACAGTTGATACCTTCATCGAGGCTCAACGGCTCCTAAACCAAGCGCCCGGTGTTCGCCAGACGCATCACCTTAGAGAATGGATCCTCATGTCAGAGCAACAGCAAGCCGTACTCCTGTTATTAGCACATCCCTCCCAACATAGATCCGAAGTTAATCTGCCCCTGTTCGAACTGGCCAAGAAGATACCGGGTGTCACCACTGTGGATCTCTATGGCGAGTATCCCGAATTTGATATCGACATCGAGCGTGAACAGCAGCGTCTGTTGGCCCACGATGTGGTGATATTTCAATTTCCCCTCTACTGGTATTCCACGCCCGCCATCCTAAAGGAGTGGCAAGACTTGGTGCTGGAATATGGCTTTGCCTATGGCACAGATGGCAATGCGCTCAAGGGGAAACGCTTCTTCTGTGCCATCACGGCAGGGGGCAAGGAGGAGGCCTATCAGGCAGAGGGCTATAATCATTTCACCCTGAGACAACTCCTGGCGCCCCTTGAGCAGACCGCCAGCCTCACCGGCATGCGCTATCTGCCGCCGTTCGCCCTGTTTGGCGCCCGCACCGCCGTCGAGGATGGACTGATGGCGCTGCACCTCGAGGAGTGGCGCGAGCTGCTCACCGCACTGGTGGCGGGCAAGCTCAATCGCCGTCTGGCCGCCAGGCTTGAGAAGTTAAACGGCCATCTTGATCAGATCATCACGGGGTAAGCGCTATGACCAATTATTTCCTGCAAGCCTTTATCTATCTGGTTGCCGCGGTGATCGCCGTGCCCCTGGCGAGGCGCTTTGGCCTGGGTTCGGTGCTTGGCTACCTGATCGCCGGGGTGGTGATAGGGCCGGTGATCGGCCTGGTGGGCGAGGAGACCTCGGTCATTCAGCACTTCGCCGAGTTTGGTGTGGTGATGATGCTGTTTGTGGTGGGGCTGGAGCTGGAGCCTAAGATGTTATGGGCCATGCGCCACCGCCTGCTGGGGTTGGGCGGGCTGCAGTTACTGCTGACCACGGGCGCGGTGGCGGCCATCGCCCTCTATTTCGGCCAGCAGTGGAGTATCGCCTTCACCATAGGCCTTATCTTCGCCCTGTCGTCGACGGCGATCGTGCTACAGACCTTTAATGAGAAGGGTCTCAGTCGCACCGATGGTGGCCGCAACGCCTTCTCGGTGCTGCTGTTTCAGGATATTGCTGTGATCCCCATGCTGGCCTTTATTCCGCTGCTGGCCCTGCCCGAACTGGTGGAACAGGCGCAGCAGGCGGCCACCCAGATGGCGGCGCAGCATGAGGAGATGAGCCTGGTTGCAGACCTGCCGCCCTGGGCCTATGCCATGGTGATGGTGGCGACCATCGGCATATTAGTCGTTGGTGGTCACTACCTGAGCCGCCCCCTGTTTCGTTTCGTGGCCTCATCCGGGGTGAGGGAGATCTTTACTGCCACCGCCCTGATGTTGGTGATCGGCATCGCGGCGCTGATGAGCCTGGTGGGGCTGTCACCAGCCCTGGGCACCTTTCTCGCGGGCGTGGTGCTGGCCAACAGTGAGTTTCGCCATGAGCTGGAGTCAAATATCGATCCCTTCAAGGGGCTGCTGCTGGGGCTCTTCTTTATCACCGTCGGTGCCGGCATCGACTTTGGCATTCTGTGGCAGGATCTCGGCCTCATCCTGGGACTGACTCTGGGGATCATAGTGCTGAAGGCCCTGGTACTCTTGCTGCTCACCCCTGTGTTTAAGATAGGGCAGAGTGACCGTTGGCTGTTTGCCCTGAGCCTAGCCCAGGCCGGGGAGTTCGGCTTTGTGCTGCTCAGTTTCACCGTGCAAAACCATGTATTGCCTGGTGAGCTGGCACAGCTACTCTCACTGGTGGTCGCCCTGAGTATGATGCTGACTCCCGGCCTATTTATCCTGTTTGAACGTGTGATAGAGCCGAGATATTGCACCAGCGAGGCCGAGCGCGAGGCTGATAACATCGACGAGCACGGCAGCGTGATCATCGCCGGTGTCGGCCGTTTTGGTCAGGTGGTCAATCGCCTGCTCAGCGCCAACGGTATCAAGACGGTCGTGCTGGACCATCAGATTAGCCAGGTGGATATGCTGCGCCGCATCAATGTGAAGAGCTATTTTGGCGATGCGACCCGCCCGGATCTGCTGCATACGGCGGGGATAGAGGAGGCTGCCTTGTTGGTGGTCGCCATGGACAATCGCGACAGCGCGGTGGAGCTGGTGAAGTATGTCAAGCATACCTATCCCAAGGTCAAGGTGCTTGCCCGGGCATTCGACCGCGGCCATGCCTATCTGCTGCGGGACGCCGGTGCCGACTTCATCCAGAAGGAGACCCTGCTGTCGGCACTTGAGCTAGGGGCCGATGCCATGAAGTGCCTGGGCTTTCATCCCTTCCATGTGGAGCAGCAGAAGAACACCTTCAAGCGCATCGAGAAGCGCAGCTCCGACATGCTCTATGGCGCCTGGAAAGATGACAGCAGCGGCGAGCGATTCGACAACAACTACCGCAAGCTGTTTATCGAGCTGGAGGAAACCATCAAGGCCGCCATGGCCAGAGATAGAAACGACAAGTATGCCATGAGTGAGCGGGGATGGACGCCGCCACCCAAGGGCTATGACGAGCTACTAGATGACGATGAGCCCCTAACAGCGAAGCGCGTGGATGACCCCATGTCATCGGCACCTAGTGATGAGCAGATCAAGCCTTAAGCACCGCTAAGCCTTAAGAGCCTTTAGGCTAGGTTGCAGTGCATCGGGGAGTGCCACATGTAGTGGTTGCTGGCTGAGTGGACAGGTGAAATCCAGGAAGCAGGCGGTAAGCTGCAGGTTAACATCGCTCGCCTCGGCGCCGCCGTGTTGTCGGTCGCCCACCACGGGAAAGTCTATGCTGGTCATGTGGATGCGGATCTGGTGCTTGCGGCCAGTTTCTATCTTTACCTGTACCAGCGACATATCCTGCGCGCTGTCGTACTCCACCAGGCTGGCGTGGGAGCACGCCGACTTGCCATCCACTTCAGTTGTGATGGTGCGCGTGCCCTTGGGAAACTCTCCCTTGACGATCACCCTGTACTGCTTATCGAGTTCGCGATGTTCGAACTGGGCCGCCAGCGCCGCCGTTGTCTTCTTGCTATGACCTATGATCACCAACCCAGTGGCGGCCCTGTCCAGACGGTGGATGATAAAGGCTGGGCGCTGCGGCGTGAGGTGGGTCTCCACGAAGCGGTTGATGGTGGTGTGATCGCTCCATTTAGAGCCCTGACACAACATGGCGTAAGGTTTGTACCAGATGCTGTATTCGCCCTTGTCCAGAATCAACTGAGCATCCTCCACCTCCTGGCCGAGCACCTTGGGGTTGTAGTAGAGGTGTAGCTGATCCCCAAGCTTCAGCGGCTTCTTGGCCCGGCGCAGGCGCTGGGTGTATTTGCCCCTTGTGAGCCATACCGCCCCCTTGGCCATCGCCTGTTTGATCTCCTGCTTAGAGAGTCGACTGGCCTCAGCCAACAGGGTACAGGCGTCCGTCTCTGTCTGGCTGACATTGAGGTGATGTTCGATAGGGCTTGGCTTGGGGTCTGCTTGCATGCTGGCGTTATCTTCTGCGGTACGGGCTAATTGGTGCCCGGGTGAAAAACCTCGCCAGTTTACACTATTTTGTGCCCTGGTTCTCTTCCCTCAGTTGTCGGCAAGGCATTAAATCGAGTGATAATTGACGCCCAATCTTTGAGTCTTGACTGCTATACTCAACCAAGGTGGCACCAGGGAGGAGCAAAATGCGGCGATTTAGCATGATGATGTGGGGGAGATCGCTCCTTTGTCAGTGCATTACCCTTTGCCTGTGTATTACCCTTGGCATTAGCATGACGGCGCCCGCCGAGGCTGCCGACATACGCTATAACCTGTCGACCCATTTCGTCGATCCCAAACAGAGTTACTATATAGACCTGCTGCGCTTGGCCATGGAGAAGAGCCGCGATCAGTATGGTGACTACCGTCTGCTCCCGGTAGAGATGGATATGCCCCAGGGGCGCACCATCAAGTTAGTGGAACAGGGCAAGCTGGACGTGGTCTGGACCATGACCAGCATCAGCCGGGAGCAACAACTCAGAGCCGTCTATTTTCCGCTGCTCAAGGGGCTAATGGGTCATCGCATCGCCATCATTCGTAAGGAAGACGAACTCCGTTTTGCCAATATCACCACCATAGAGCAACTTCAGGCCATCCCTGTGGGACAGGGGAGCGATTGGCCCGATAGCGACATATTGCAGCGTCAGGGCTTTACCTTAGTACGGGGTGCCGCCCACAACCTACTCAACATGTTAGAGAAGCGCCGCTTCGACTATTTTCTGCGGGCGCTTCATGAGCCCTGGGATGAAATTGCCGATAAGGCTTCGCTGGTGGTGGATAACCACTTCGTTATCGTCTATCCCGCTCCCCTCTATTTCTTTGTGGCTCCAGATAACCTGGCATTGGCCCAGCGAATAGAATATGGCCTGCGCGCCGCGCTGAACGATGGCAGTTTTGATGAACTTTTTTATCATCACGCAATCACAGAAGGTATGCTGGGCCGGGCGAAGTTAACCGATAGGCGTGTTTTTCACCTGGACAATCCTTTCATGTCCCAGACCAGCAAGAATCTGTTGAGCGAACCTGAACTTTGGTTCGACTAATCATGTGATTTGTCTGGCTATTTCTCGCCTCGTTGGCGTCAAATAGGAGTAGACAGGCTTGAATTATGGGGTGGTTATGATCGCAAATGAGCAGATGGTCGCCGTGCTTGAGGCACTACCGGATCCCGCGTTTATTCTATCGAGCAGCGGCAAGTATGTGGCCGTCTTCGGCGGCAGTGACGAGCGTTATTATCACGATGGTCGTTGCCTGATAGGTACCTACCTGCACGAGGTGATCAAACCCGCCAAGGCGGCCTGGTTTCTTCAGACCATAGACAGGGCGCTCTCCTGCCGCCGCCTGTTGATCGAAGAGTATGAGCTGAGCAACAAGGATGTGAAAGGGCTTCCCGAAGAGGGGCCGGTGGCACCCATCTGGTTTGAGGGGCGGATCCAGGCGCTGGACTTTCGTGTCGACGGCGAAGAGGTGGTGCTCTGGGTCGCTAGTAATATCTCTCAGCGCCATGAGCTGGAGTTAAGGCTCAGGGAGATGAGCGACACAGATCAGCTGACAGGCCTGTTTAATCGTCGCCGTCTCGAGCGGGACTTTAGTCTGCATTTCGATAACTTCAGCGACCAGGGGATGCCGACCACCATCTTGATGCTGGATATCGATAACCTGAAACAGATCAACGACGCCAAGGGCCACCACAAGGGAGATGAGAGCATCCTGGCCATCGCCGAGATCTGTCGCTGCGAGTTTCGCAAGACCGACTATGCCTACCGTTTCGGTGGTGATGAGTTTGTAGTAGTACTGCCCGGACTCATGCCGGCCCAGGCGATGGCCATGGTCGAAGCCCTGCATCGAAGCTTTAATCTCGCTCTATCCGCCTTGGCGGACGATGAGCTATTGGCCACCATCAGCATGGGGATGACGGGAATTAATGCAGGTGACACCTCCTATCAGGATACGCTAAAGCGTGCCGACAAGGCCCTGTATCAGGCCAAGGCCAACGGTAAGAACCAACTGATCTTCCACCCTTAAGTGATCTCCTCGGTGAGCGTCTGGCCGGGCGCCACCGCTATGGACAGAGACCGCCAATTCGATTGGGTCATCCGCATCTATCTTCTATAGTTTATATAACGAATCTTTAATGCAAATTCACTTGTTAACCCCTTCTGGCAGACATACTGTTAAGGGAAACTGGTGCAGCGGAGGCATTATGCAAACACAGATACAGGCAAGGATAAAACATTGGTTGAGTCTCGACAGCGATGCCAAGAGTCGCGACGAGATCCAGGCCCTGATGGATCAAGGGGAACAAGAGGAGCTGGCGGCGAGATTTGCCGGCCGTCTAACCTTCGGTACCGCGGGCATTCGCGGCGTGGTGGGCGCAGGTCCCATGCGGATGAACCGCCTGGTGGTGCAGCAGACCTCCAAGGGGGTCGCCGAATATCTTAAGGCCCAGGTGGACAATGCAGTGAGTCGCGGCGTTGTCATCGGCTACGATGGCCGCCACGACTCCAAGCAGTTTGCCGAAGATGCCGCCAGCGTGCTCACCGCTGCTGGCTTTAAGGTGTTCCTCACCGGCAAGGTGGCGCCAACGCCCCTAGTGGCCTTCGGCGTGCTGCACCTAGGGGCGGCGGCCGGTATCGTGGTGACCGCCAGTCACAACCCGCCGCAGTACAATGGCTATAAGGTCTACTGGGGCAATGGCGCGCAGATCATTCCGCCCCATGACACAGGCATCGCGGCGCGTATCGAGCTGGCGGCCAACTCGCCGGTGGATATGTTGCCGCTGGAAACCGCCATTGAGAGTGGCAAGCTGGTGATGCTGGAGGAGGATTACTATCAGGCCTATCGTCAGGGGGTGTTACATGCCGAGGTGCTGCAAAGCCCCGCCCGTCCCGAGTTGGTGAGTCTGGCCTATACCGCCATGCACGGGGTCGGCGCCGAGATGGCCGAGACCCTGCTCAATGATATCGGGGTCAATCAGGTCTATTCGGTCGCGGCCCAGCGGGAGCCAGACGGTGACTTTCCTACGGTGAACTTCCCTAATCCCGAAGAGGCGGGGGCCATGGATCTGGTGATGGCCGAGGCTCACAAGCATGGCACCATGCTGGCCTGTGCCAACGATCCTGACGCCGACCGCTTTGCGGTGGCGGTGCGTAAACCCGGCGCTAGGCCTGAGATGCCCTCCACCGAGGCCTATCAGATGCTGACTGGAGATCAGGTTGGGGTCTTGCTGGGCCATTATCTACTCTCCCACGCCAGTGATGATCAGCGTCTGCTCTGCTGCACCATAGTCTCCTCCAGTCTGCTGACTCGCATCAGTGAGGCATGCGGCGCCCAATGCGAAACCACACTCACAGGCTTCAAGTGGCTGACCAATGTGGGCATGAGTAAACAGACTCAGGAGAACCGCTTCCTGTTCGCCTACGAAGAGGCGCTCGGCTACACGGTCGGCAGCATGGTGTGGGACAAGGATGGTCTATCAGCCTTGGTCGCCTTCGTACAGCTCACGGCCGAGTTGGCCGCCAAGGGGGAGACTCTGTGGGATAGGCTGGAGCGCATCTATCGTCAATATGGCTATTATCTCAACCGTCAGGTGAGTATCGCGCTGAGCGGCGAGCCAGGTGCGCCCACCATAGGCGAGCAGCTAAGGGCGCTCAACCCCAGCGAGATTGCCGGACGGGCCCTGGTGTCTGTGGATGATATCAGCTTGGGCGTGCGCCGTTTTGCCGATGGCCGCGAAGAGACGATAGACCTGCCTCGCAGCGATGTGCTCATCTATCGTCTGCAAGGCAACGCCAGGGTGATAGTGCGCCCCTCGGGTACCGAGCCTAAGGTGAAGTGCTACTACGAGGTGGTCGAGCCCTTCGGCGAGCAGGAGGGGCTGGACGAGGTGCAGCGCCGCGCAGAGTCCGCCATGGAGGAATTTGTCACCCGGCATCAGGCGGGCTTGCCTAAGGCTTAACGCTTAACGCTTAATGCCAGGAATCGAGTCAGGGTTTGCTAACCGATTGACAGCCTACTGACACTAGGTTGTCAGTAGGGGGGCGTTAAGCTTTTCTTACTGACCGAGTGAGGGAGACGCTCAGGGTTGAGCGTCGCATTCGGGTCATTAAGGAGAGCATGATGCAAGAGCAGCAAGTGTTACAACAGGCACCATTACAACAGGCACCTTTAGTCTGGGGCGAGATCGCCGTCGAGGATATGGCGCGTGCCAAGGCCTTCTACCAGACTCAGTTCGGGGTGCGTTTTCGCGATGAGCTGATGTTTGGCATGGAGATGGCCATACTCGAGACTGAAGCGCCCCAGGCGGCCAGCATCGCCCTGGTAAAACATGATATGATGCGCCCAAGTGGGGCTGGCAGCATCCTCTATCTTCACCTTAGCGATCATCTGGCGCCGCTGGTGGAGAGGCTGGAGCAAAATGGCGTCGAGATAGCCCTGCCTATCATGGCTATCAAGGAAGGGGAGTGCGGCTATAGCTGCGTCATCTTCGACAGCGAAGGCAATCGCGTCGGCCTCTGGGCGTCGGCTAAATAGCTTAATTAACGCTTTGACTCTGACAGCTACATACTAGCCGATAGGTAAATGCAAGCGCCGAGGCGCTTGCAAGTTATGCAAAGGATATAACAGAAGGAATTGAGATGAAGACGATAAACCTCGCCCCCAAGTCCCTGGTTGGCATGAGTGTTCGCACCAACAATGGAGTCGAGTCTGAGGCTGCGACGCAGCAAATCGCTCCCCTCTGGCAGGCCTTCATGGGGCAGTATGGCGAGCAGATCTTCGGCAAGCTGCCTGTGTATGGGGTCTATTACGACTATGCTAGCGACATGGATGGCGACTATAGCCTGATGACGGCGGTCGAGGCGGGCACCATCGAGCCTGACGACAAGTTAACGCCGCTCACCTTAGAGGGTGGTAACTACCTCTGTTTCAGCGCCACGGGAGAGATGCCCCAGGCAGTGATCTCACTCTGGCAGCAGATTTGGGCCTATTTCCAACGTCCCGATTGTCCCTATCGTCGTCAGTATCTGACCGATTTCGAGTGCTACGTCCAGCCTGACAGCGTCGATATCTATATCGGCGTCCACGTCGAAGTTTAGATAGGTAGAGGTCTAGTCAACGTCTAGTTAAGTCGAGATTTAGTCACATCCAGTCATAGTCACCACGGGCCGTCCAAAGGGCGGCCGTTTCAGGTAAGTTATGCGCCGCGCCGATCGCCTATTTCAAATCGTACAAATTCTAAGACACAGACGCCTCACCACGGCTAAGCAGCTGGCGGAGCGACTCGAGGTCTCTAGCCGTACCATCTATCGGGATATTCAGGACCTCTGCCTGTCGGGGATCCCCATCGAAGGCGAGGCCGGCGTCGGCTATCTGCTACGCCAGGAGGTGAATGTACCGCCACTGATGTTTAACGAGCAGGAGCTGGAGGCGATACAGGTGGGGATGCGTATGGTGCAGGCCCAGGGGGGCCACGAGCTGGCCAGCGCCGCCAAGCAGGCGATGATCAAGGTCGAAGCCGTATTGCCAGAGCGGCTCAAGGCCTATCAATCCTTGATGTTTGCCCCCGATTTCTACAGCGACGGGCAGCTGTTTTCCTTTCTCGACCTGCTTCGCAAGACCGCCCGAGAGCGGGAATATATTCTGCTGAGCTATCAAGACGTAAAACAGAGCGCTAGCGAACGCCAGGTACGCCCCCTTGCGCTCTATTACTGGCAAGGGGTCTGGACACTGCTAGCCTGGTGCGAACTGCGCGGTGATTTTCGTAACTTTCGTGTCGATCGCATAGTGGGCGTCTTGCCACTCGCCAGCCACTTCCCCCACACGCCGGGTCAGGAGATGCCAGATTACATCGCCATGATGCAGGCGCAGCATGGCGAGTGCTAACGGCCTTGCCAGTAGTACCTTAAATTATTCCGGCAGCAGCGGGCGCATGAAGCTGCGTTCATAGCGGCGGATAAATTTGTGCTCATTGGCGTACTCGAAGGCGGCGATGCACTCTTTGTCATGTGCTGAGGCCTCGCGATACTGCTCGTAGCTGGCGAGCGATGGAAAGCTAAACAGCGCCAGGGCGATATCGTTGGCGCCCTCGCTGGGCAGGAAATAGCCGTGATGTTGTCCGCCAAACTTAGCCACCAAAGGCAGCCAAAGTTTGGCATAGTGCTCAAACTTATCCAGCTTATCCGGGTCGATAATGTATTTCACGTGACAGGTTACCGCCATCTTAATTTCTCCCTAATGTATGATGAAAAACAGCGCCATACTCACCAGCACGGTCAGCAGTGTGTTGCGGGTAAAGTAGGCGAGTAATACGGCAACCAGGCCGCAGATGAGGTAGCTATTGTCGTATGTGATCGCCAGCTGTTGTCCCCGCATGAAGAGTATGGGGGCGGCGATGGCGGTTAGTACCGCTGGCGCCGAATACCCGAGAAACTGCAGGGTGTTTTTACTCAGGCGCAGTGGCAGTTTGGGCTCGAGAAACAGGTAACGACTGAGGAAGATCACCGCCGTCATGGCGATTAGGGTAAGCCAGATCATCATGCCTGCCTCCAGGGTTCACCGCTGAGTTTGGCGTAGAGCTGGCCGCAGGCCATGCCAGTCAAGGAGGCGATAAGCAGCCCCGCCTGCAGCTCCATCAGGGCGCACACCACGCTGGCTACCATGGCGACTAGCACACACACCAGGATTGAGGGGCGTTTCACCGCTGGCACCACTATGGCGATGAAGGTGGCGGCGATGGCGAAATCCAGCCCCAAGGCGTCCAGATTCTCTATCTTATGGCCCAGGGTTATCCCCATTGCCGTGGCCAGGTTCCACCCCAGGTAGAAGCTAAAACCGCCGCCGAAGGCGAACCAGGGATCCAGACTGCGCTGTTTGCCCAGATTGGCGATGGCAAACAGCTCGTCGGTGAGCAGAAAGCCCAGGGTGAGTCGCCACTTAAGTGGCAAGGGACTTACCTGCGGGCGCATCGCCATGCCATAGAGCAGGTGGCGCGAGGTGATCAACAAGGTGGTGATTAGTATGCTAGCAAGGCCAATGCCCGCCTTGATCATCCCAAGCGCCACAAGCTGGGCCGCGCCGGCGAAGACCAGGGCGGACATGGCCTGACTCTGCAGCGGCGTGAGCCCGGCGTCTATGGCAAAAGAACCTGCGAGTATGCCCCAGGGAACGACTGCTAGTGTCAGGGGCGAGATGGCCAGCGCTCCCTTGAGCGCCGCACGTATCGGTGAGCCATTTTCAAGCCTTTCGTTGTCTAGTCTTCCGTTGTCGCACATAGTTCTTTTGGCGTTTGCGCTGTATGCATCTGCGTTTTTGGCATCTGGGCTTTCGGCGGCCGAGTCGGGCAAAGGCTTTTTCGAGTCTGGTTGAGGTTCGCGTGTCATCTTAGCTGGTTTTAATTGAGGAATTATTCGACCTTACTAGAAAAGGGCGCACCTGGCTTGTACATTGTTGCGCTGTTTTTTTCCTGTTTTGCCTTACCGATTGGGCTATTAGCCTATTGACCTACTGGCTTCGACCTCTCTGGCATACTGGCCCGGGGTGACGCCCATGGCGCGTTTGAAGTGACGATTGAGGTGACTCTGATCGTGAAAACCACAGGCTAGCGCCACCTCCAGCAGCTTGGATCCCTGGCGGATCATCTGTTTGGCCAATCGAATACGCCCCTGGATCTGGTAGGCGTGGGGTGGCAGACCATACTGGCGCTGAAACTGCTTGATCAGATAGAAGGGGCTGAGGCCCGCCAGTTTGGCCAGGGCATCGAGGGAGACATCGGCGGCCGGCATATCATCCAGAAACTGCTTTACCAGTGCCAGCTGCGCCGTTGGCCGCAGTGACTTCTCGACCGGGCGACTTGCACCATGGCGGGACATCAGGCGTGCCAGGCTGGTGTAGATAAGACTCTCACGTAGCAGGGCATTGTCTGAGGAGCTTAATGTGTCGAAGGTGAGGCGTAACAGCTCCGCTAATGGTTTGTCGTGCACCACTGGCTCGGGAAAATAGGGCGCGTCGCCACTTTTACCGCCTAGCTCGTCATGGACCCTGGCAAACTGCTGCGGCAGGGGATACATGGCGCGATAGGACCAGCCAAAATCTGTGGCCGAGCGGCCGTTATGCACCTCGTCGGCGTTCACCAATATGATGCTATGCTGAGGCGCCGTGTGATCGCTGCCGGTGCGATAGAAACGCTGGGCGCCGGTTTCGATAACGCCCACCGTATAGCCCTCATGGCAATGGCGTGAGAAATTTTGCTGATGGTAACTGGCAGCCAGTAGCTCTATGCCGCCCAGCTCCTTTGCCAGGCTGAAGTTGGCCTGCTCTTTTGTCTGATCCTTTTCTCGGACTTTTGCTTGGGCCTTTGCCGATTTACGGCCGAGACTTTGGGGATCAGCAACGGCATTCTTGGCTGTTAACCATGTTGCCGTTAACTCTGTTACTGTTAACCCTTTTGCAGTTAAAGCAGGCGCTGTTGATTTCGAGGCTGGTGACTTCATGGATGTTTGGGCTATCACTTTATACTCGCGTCGAGAGGCCTATGCTCAGTGGTTACTACTCAATAGTTCTGGTTCGTCACTGGTTTGTATCGGCTCTTAGCCATCATAGCCTAAATGAGTTGACTGTTTTTGTACAAAATTGGCCTCTGTTTGAAATCGACTAAAGCAGATTATGGCGACTTGGGTGGTACACTCAGGTGAGAGGCAAGCGCAATACGCAAAGCACGAGGAGCAGAAAGATTAACCGTCAAGGCACGAATATTAAGGAGGCTTGTGTTCAGGGCACTGGCATTCAGGGCACAAGCGTTAAACATGGGGCCGAGCAGGTCGACTGCTTTCCCTTAGTGATCTTCGATGGCAGCTGTAACCTGTGCCACGGCGCGGTGCGTTTCATCGTCAGGCGCGACAGGCGCCAGCATTTCAAATTCGCCTCGATTCAGAGCGAGACGGCCCAGCGGCTATTGGCTAGGCGTGGGATAAACGTGGATCTTGAGGATCTCAGCAGCTTCTATCTGCTACGTGAGCAAGAGGTACTGGCCCAGAGCGAGGCGGCGCTGGCGGTAGCAAGTCAACTCGATGGCCTCTGGCCCTTGTTGAGGATATTGAAAGTGCTGCCCAGGGGGCTGCGAGACTGGGGCTATCGACAGATAGCCAATCGGCGTTATCGTCTGTTTGGTCGCAGAGCCTGCGCCCTGCCATCCGAGGTAGACAGGGCCAGATTTATCGACTGAATCGGGTCTATTTCGGCTGACTAATGTTCAGAAACTAGTGCTCAGAAACTAGAGCCCAGAAACCAGTAATAAAAGTCCAGAAACCAGAGCCTAAAGAGCAGAGATTAAAGCGCCAGCAGTTTCGGCAGGAAGCGATTATCTAGCTTGGCTATGTCGCGCTGCTCATCCAATACCTGCTGCAAGATCTCATTACTGGTCAAGGGGTTGGCCAGCACCACGCGGAACACCACAGAGGTTTTCTCCAGGTTATTGGCCGGAATGATGCGGGTACGGGAGACGAAGGATTTTCCCTGCTCACGCTGACGCTTCTGGATAAACTTGGTCAGGCCGTCCAGCAATGCATTGATCTCGCTCACACGGGCCTCGTCACCGGCTGCGACCGCCTCATTGAGCAGCGCCTGTACCTTGGCCGGCACATAGCGGTAGGTTAGCAGGCAGAGCTCTGGTCTTGAGACCAGCTGAAAATCTTCCTGGGCGGCAATCAGCTCGCCGAAGTAACGCGCCTTCTCCAGGCTGTTGTTGATTAAGATCTCGTAGCCATCGCGGCCGATGATCTGTAAGCAGGCATGCACCAACATGGCCATGCCGGGGCGCGAGCCCTCCAGCGTCTGGCTACCCAGATCTTTCGAGCCCTTACGCAGAATATATTCGGCGTGGTGTTTGATGGCGTTGGCAAATTCCGGGTCTTTAAACAGCACCATGCCGGCGCCCATGGGCACGTACATCTGCTTGTGGGCATCGATAGTGACAGAGTCGGCGCGCTCTATGCCAGTCAACAGGTGGCGATACTTGCTCGACAGCAGGCTGGCACCGCCCCAGGCGGCGTCCACATGGAAGTGGCAACCCAGCTGCTCGGCGAGATCCGCAAGTTCATCGAGCGGGTCGATATTGCCGGTCTCCGTGGTGCCGGCCACGCCGACAATCGCCATCACCTTGATGTTCTGCTCGGCTAACTGCTCGGCCGCCTCGCGCATCTTGGCCACATCTACCTTGTTGTCGCTGGCGCAGGGTACGCTGATGATGTTGTCGCGGCCTATGCCTAACAGATCCGCGGCCTTGCCGAGGGAGTAGTGACCTCGGGTCGAGACTAGAATGGCCAGATCGTCATAACCATAGTGACGCAGCGCCCGCATCAGGCCAGATTGGGCTACGCCCTTGAAGTCGCCGTCAGGCTTTAACAGGCGGTTACGGGCGATCCACAGCGCCGTGATGTTGGCGACCGTGCCGCCGGAGCAGAAGGCGCCGAGGGAGTGACTGGCGCTGTGCATCCAGCTCTGGTAGAACACTTCTGTCTGGCCATAGACCATGTGGTGCATCATCCCCAGCACCTGACGCTCCAGCGGCGTGAAGGCCTTAGAGGTCTCTATCTTCACCAGGTTTTGGTTGAGCCCCACCATCATCTTCGACAGCGGCAGCACGAAATAGGGCAGCGCCGAGGTCATATGGCCTATGAAGCTGGGAGCCGAGGTGTGCACGCTGTGGGCGATCAGGGTTTGCATCATCTGCTCGGCATAGTCGGAGACGAAGCTGGGGGCACTTGGGATCTGGTAGGCCTGGAAATCTTTTTCTATTTCGGTCAGCGGCTTCTCGACCGCGACGATACTCTCCTTGAGGAAGCCCATCAGGTTTTCCGACAGGTTTTTCTCTATCTTACCCAGGGTCGAATTTGGTGCCTCGGGCAGAGTGAAAATACGCATCAAGGCCTCTTCGGAGGCGGTCGCTTGTCGTGTCTGTTTTGATGTCATCGAGGCGCGTCGCTTAACTTGTGTCTGTTTTGAAATAGAAAAAACAGGCGATCGAAAAAGGGAGCTAACTTTACTGTAAGCTTTATACAGCATCAAGGGGAAAAGTGAAATGGCTGGCGGGCGACTGGTCTATTAGAGGCTAGCCTTGAGCCGAATTGAAAGCCTTTAGCCGAAATGAAAGCTGTGAGCCGATATAAACAGCCCTGAACCAAAGTGGCGTCAGGGCATTTAGGATAACTTGGAAAACAGCTAACGCCCCAGACGATAGAGGCGGGCGACGTTGAGCGCGCAGCTATAGAGGTTATGACGGGCGCCGGCCAGTACCTCCTCGAGTGGCAAGGCCCTCGGGGTCACGGAAAACAGGGCGTCTATGCCGTGGTCCAGCAACACATTGGCATCCTCACTGACGCAGCCGGCGATGGCGATAACCGGGATCCCCTGCTTGTTGGCCTCGCGGGTGACCCCCATGGGGGTCTTGCCATGCAGGGTCTGGCTGTCGAGGCGGCCTTCGCCCGTGATGACGAGATCCGCGCCCTTGAGATGTTCGCTTAGCCTGACCGTCTCCATGACGATATCTATGCCGGGTCTTAACTTGGCGCCCAGATAGGCCAGCATGGCAAAGCCCATGCCGCCTGCGGCGCCGGCGCCCGGCATGTCGCGGCACTCTTTGAGGCCAGCAGCATGGGTGATATCGGCAAAGTGGCTAAGGGCCTTGTCTAATCTGTCGACCATGATCTCATCGGCGCCTTTCTGGGGGCCGAAGATGGCCGAGGCGCCCTTGTCGCCACACAGTGGATTGTCCACATCGCAGGCGACCTCAATGGCTACCTGGGCAAGCCGTGGATGCAGCTCGCCGATATCGACATTGGCAAGGTGTTCTAGCGCGGCGCCGCCGGGTCTTAGGGGTTTACCGTCATTGTCCAGCAGGTGCGCGCCCAGGGCTTGCAGCATGCCGGCGCCGCCGTCGTTGGTGGCACTGCCGCCAAGGCCGAGGATCAGATGGGTCACGCCGCTATTGAGGGCATGACAAATAAGTTCGCCCGTGCCATAACTGGTGGTGACCAAGGGATCGCGTAAGAGACTCGGCACATGGTGCAGGCCCGAGGCGGAGGCCATCTCGATCACCGCAGTGCGCTGCCCTGGCGCCTCCTGACCCAGCAGACCATAGTGGGCATCCACCTGACTGCCAAGGGGGCCGGTAACCTTAAGCTCGACCAGCTTGCCGCCGGTGGCATCCACCATAGATTGCACCGTGCCTTCGCCGCCGTCGGCGACCGGCAACTTGATAAATTCGGCGTCGGGAAGCACCTCACAAACCCCCCGGGCTATCTCAGTGGCGACTTCCATGGCGCTCAAGCTTTCTTTATATGAATCGGGCGCGATGACTATTTTCATGCAGGCTTCCTGTGTGAAGAGGGAGGAATATAGTACAAAATCTGAAATAAATCAGCTGTGTAGACCGGCGCCCAGGTTTAGGCCAATGACGCCGGTTTGTTTAGCTTAGAGTAGGACGAGACTCAGCAAATAGACAAGAAGCATGGCGGTAACACCCTGGATAAGGGTCGCCATGGTTTGCGCCTTGTAGGCCTGCTTCACGCTCATACGGCTAAACTGAGTCACCACCCAGAAGAAGCTGTCGTTGGCGTGGGAGACAGTCATGGCGCCGGCGCCGATGGCCATCACGGTCAGCACTCGGCCCATGTCGCTGGCAAGGCCGATATCGCCAAGCATAGGGGCTACCAGGGCCGAGGTGGCCACCAGGGCAACGGTCGATGAGCCCTGGGCGGATTTCAGCGCCGCGGCGACGATAAATGGCATGAAGATGCCTATGCCTAAAGCCGAGAGTGAGCTGCCGAGGAAGCTACCTATCTCCGTGGCCTTGAGCACGGCGCCGAAGGCTCCGCCTGCCCCGGTGATCAGCAGGATAGGCGCGGCTACCACTAAGCCGTGGCTGATGCGATCGCTAAATTCTTTGATTTTATCCTGACTCTTGAGCAGGCTTAGGGACAGGAACAGGCCTATCATCAGGGCGTTTACCGGTTGACCCAGGAAGGCCAGGGTATCAAACAGGGCGCCATCACCCAGTGGCTGCGAGGGGAACTTGGCGATCGAGCCCAGGCAGATAAGTAAAATCGGCACGAAAATAGGGGCAAATGCCTTGGCCGGGCTAGGTAGCTCACCATAGGCGGCCTTGAGCTGCTCGAAGTCTTCTACATTGCTCTTTAGCTCCTCGGCGCCTTCACCGTCGGGCTCGACATGGGCGAAGCGGTTGGCCCATAACATGCCAGCCAGGGCGGCGACAGCCGCGACGAAGATGCCCACGCCTATGACCAGACCCAGGTTTGACTCTAGTCCCAGGTTACCGGCGGCGGCAATCGGGCCGGGCGTTGGCGGCACGAACGTGTGGGTGGCGTATAGGCCGGTAGCCAGGGCGACGCTCATGGAGACGCTGGAGACTTTCATGCGGTTGGCCATCGACTGCTTGAGCGAGTTGAGGATCACGAAGCCCGAATCACAAAATACCGGGATAGAGACCAGGTAGCCGATGATCGACATGGTCAGGGTCGGGAAGCGTTTCCCAAGCACTTTAATCACCACATCGGCCATGGTGATGGCCGCGCCGCTCTTCTCTAATATGGTACCTATGATAGTACCCAGCACGATAACCAGGCCAATATAGCCCAGGATACCGCCGAAGCCGGAGGTGATGGTTTTTGCCACATCGGCGCTGGGTAGCCCGTAGGCAAAGGCGGCGATGAAAGAGGCGAGAATAAGGGTTAGGAAGGGGTGAAGCTTAAATTTGGATGTCGCGATAACGATAAAGGCTATCACGGCGATCAAGATCAGTACTAGGCTCATAGGGTGTCCCTGTATTGGGTTATATTTGTTGGTTTGATCTAGCGATGACCCGTTAACTCGCTCCTAGCGCGGGAGCAAAGGGTTTTCAGGCTGGCACTATTATCCGGATAATCGGACAATCTGGCTTCGTGCCAGCCTCCTAATATTTAACTTATGTGCAACCGATATTTGTGCGTTTGCCCAAATATCGGTTGAGAGAGAGGAATAAAGTCGGTCTAGATCACAAAATGACCGACAGGGCGTGTTCGATTAGGCGGTTAATATATCGTCGTGGGCAGATTGCCAGTTGACCTCACCGCGACAGGCGCTGCCGCAGGTCTTAGCCGTCCCGGCCTGCGTCTCTAACCTTGCTTAGAGTAGACCTCGCTTGCACCTATACGTAGGTACAGAACAGTTGCCACGGCTCCGATCCGTTATATTGCTAGCCTAAGTTTTGGGTGGGTAAGATTGTAGTTTGCCACGCTATTTATGTTTTCTATTGGCCCCAGGAGGTACCTGGTGGCAACTCCATGGTTTATGTTCAGCATTGTCCTTAATATTTTGATCGACAAATTTGTAATAACTTTCTTTGGTATGTGTCCACCAGTCGTTATGCAAGTCGGCTCCATGTTGCTTGAGCACTTTCTCAATACCGTCGAGATCGATATGAGTTGCATCATAGGCAAGGTGTATTTCACCCGTTCTTATGTTGTAACTCACCTCATCAATGCCAAAAATGTCATCAATTTCAGCTATCAAGGCATCGTAGTTATCTTGGGTAACCTTGCTTAGTTTCAGGTTTCGGATCACTAAATTCTGTTCTCTTACGCCAACTCTATGATCTAAATCGCTCATGACTTATCTCCTAAGGTGAGTAACTAACCGTTTCAGTTAAAGCTTAGGGCTGTGTCTAAGACACAGGTCAAGCATTTTCGGCCGAAGAGCCTGGGCCAATCGGTTAGGTGTGACGCTGCTAGACTTAAGGTAGTTATTTATCCTGTAACAAGGAGAGCTGTTATGAGTTACAAACATATTCTGGTGGCGGTCGATCTGTCTGAGTCTAGCCGAGTGGTAATAGATAAGGCGGTTACATTGGCGAGGGGCGGCAATAGTAAGGTTTCTTTTGTTTATGTTGATGTGGACAGTGTGGCCATCACCCCGCAGGAAGAGTCCGAGATGCAGCAGGAGCTCCAGGCCATGGCAACATTAAGCAACTATCCCATAGCTGAAACCTTAGTGGTGATAGGCGACCTGCATATGAAACTTGCTGGTATCGCCAAGGAGAGAAATGTCGATCTCCTGGTCTGTGGCCACCATCATAAGTTCTTGAGTAGCTTGTTTTCCTCAGTGCCCAAGGTGGCTAACGCCGTCGAGGCCGACCTTCTCGTGGTCTATCTCGATCACTAGTCCTGATTGGTTAAACAGTGAAGGTTTAAGGTTCGCTCAAACCTTGGATTGAGGTGTTTGGCTAAGTCATTGACCTTTCTGAGGACCTATTACCTGTTGCGAGTGGCATGTTGAATTGTAGCTTCGGCTGGAATTGTCCTCTGGAGGGGGAAGGTCGAACCTTCGCTGTAACCTAGCACCCGCCGGAGAGGAGTTAGGTTGCAATGAGGGGGTGGCCTTCAAGAACCTTCCAAAGAACTATTTCTGTAGAAGCTACTAGCAAAACTCCTTTGGGGCAGATAGGCAATAAAGCCATTTGTGCTGACCTCGACTTAGATCAAAACAACCTTCCCAATAACCCCTTAATATTGGCGTGAACTGGCACCCTAAAGCTGATGTTCCCGTTCCCAGTCATGACAGAAGGCGATAAAGGTTTTCAGTAGCGGGCTTAAGTACTTCTCCTTATGGACCAGTAACCAGAAGCGGCGCTTCATGTTCAGCGGCAGCTTGAGCACCTTGACCCGTCCATCGCAGATCGCCGGTTCGGCGGACAGGCGTGACAGACAGGCGAGGCCGAGTCCGGCTGAGACTGAGTTGATTAGGGCCTCAGTGTTGTTGAGCTGAAAGGCTTCATGCCATTGCTCTAGCCTAGGAGCGACGACGCGTAGGAAGAATTCTCGGGAGCCTGAGCCGGCCTCGCGCAAGATCCAGTGACTGGCCTCCAGTTCATGCAGGGGGATGTCGCTATCTGCAGGCAGGGGATGAGTTGGCGGGCAGATCACGCACATCTCATCTGAGCTGAAAGGGGTCGCGTCTATCTCCGAGTGTTGGATCTTACCCTCGATCAGCGCGATATCCAGTTCATAGTCGATCAGCATGTCGCAGATCTGAGCCGAATTGGAGATAAACAGGCTCTGCAACTCATGCTGGGTATGGCGGCGAAAGTCACTCAGCAGATAGGGAGCCACCTGGTTGCCCAGGGTGTCACTGGCGCCGATACGCAGCTGGCCCGAGAGTGATTTTTCATCGCTAAACAGATGCTCGATATCGCCGGCTCTGTGCAGGAGCTCATCGGCCAGGGGCTGCAACTTGTGTCCCTCCTGATTGAGGATGAGACGGTTGTTCACCCGGTCAAAAAGGTGATGGCCGAGCTGCTTCTCCAGCTCTGACAGCGCCATGCTCACCGCCGCCTTAGAGAGAAACAGGCTGTCGGCCGCGGCGGTTAGGGTCTTATGTTGGGTGAGGGTGCTAAAGACCTTGAGTTGCTTGAGCGAGATGTGGCTGGCCATAAAAATTAATGTTTAGTTATTCTGAACGTTAGTTATAAATAATTAGATATAACAAAACAATAGGCAAGCGTATTATTGCTTCACAGCAAGAAACCTGATTGAGATTGTGATGATTCATAAAACGAAAAAGGCAGTAATGGGCGTTCCTACACCTATGGCGGGTCTGGCACTGGGCATTGCAAGCCTAGGTTGGTGCTGGGAAAACTTCACTGAGCTCCATGGTTATGGCCAGTGGGCTGGCGCCGCCATTGCGAGCCTGTTGTTAGCCGTCTTGAGCGTTAAGTTTTTCTTTCATAAGCATCTTTTAAGGCAAGATCTCGCCCACCCGGTCGTCGGCAGCGTGGTGCCTACCTTCGCGATGGCGACTATGGTGGTGTCTAACTCATTGGGGCAATTCTATCCTGGCGCTGGCGATGCCCTGTGGCTGGCGGCTGTGGCGCTGCATATCGTCTTCCTGGTGAGCTTTATCTATCACAGGATGAAAGATTTTGAGCTGCACCACATGGTCCCCAGCTGGTTTGTGCCGCCGGTGGGCATAGTGGTTGCCGATGTATCTTTCTCGGGCAACCCGGCCCTGGCGGCTATAGCACAAGGCACTCTAGTCTTTGGCATGCTGGCCTATGCCGTGATGCTGCCCATGATGATCTATCGCCTGATGTTTACCCATGAGGTGCCCGATGCGGCTAAGCCTACGTTGGCGATTCTGGCGGCGCCAGCCAGCCTTTCGCTGGCAGGTTACCTAACGGTCACGGCGACGCCATCGCCGGTGATCATCGCCCTGTTATTTGGTATCGCCGTGTTGATGACGGCCATCATCTACCTGGCGTTTTATAAACTCCTGAGGTTGCCCTTTAGCCCTGGCTATGCGGCGTTTACCTTCCCCATGGTAATAGGCAGCACGGCGCTGTTCAAGATGGCCAACTGGATGCTACTTGAAGGGATAGAAGCCGAGTATGTACAGCAGGTGAGAGATCTCGCGGCGCTGGAGTTGATGGTGGCGACAGTTGTGGTGGTCTATGTTTCTCTGCGTTACATCAACAACCTAGTGATACAGCCGCGCCTAGTTTCACGGACGGTTTAGTTTCACGGATAGCCTAGTGTTACGGATAGGCGAGTTTTACTAATAGCCTAATATCGCGTCCTTTCTACAGCGCGATAGGGATATGTATTATTGGCTAGGATGCCATGCTCTCATTTCTCAATAGGCTTTCGCTAGTCAGCATCACAAGAATACAACCTGGCCGCTACTGCGCTCATCACACAAATTATTACTTCAGCCCCATGACTTCACCGGCGTGAGCGCGTAAAATCCCCGCTTTCAGTAAGGGCCTCAATGCCAAATGGGCCCACGTATCGCCCTAATTACCCAAGATGTCAGACACCATGTACTGTGCCCAGCAATGTTTTACCCCCTTTAGCTCCTCAATCGGGGGTATAGCGCTGCCTGAGCGGTTTACCTTTCCCTTTTATTATGAGCCCCATAGGCTGTGTGAGCTGGCGGCTAGTGAGTTGAAAGCCCATCTCGAGCAGCAACAAGACTGGCAGCATAATTTCGGCCTGACGGGGCAGCGCGAGGGGGCGATCGGCAAGATGTTCGGCGTGCTGGTGGTGCAAAATGTTGATGGCGAGCTCGGCTACCTCAAGGCGTTTTCCGGTAAGTTAGCCGAGCAGAATCTGCTGCCGGGTTTCGTGCCGCCGGTATTTGACATGTTGACCCAGGATAGCTTTTTTCACGGTGAGCAGCTGGCTATCAATCAGTTGACCGCCAAGCTCGCATCGCTGCAGCGGGCCCCAGAACTTGCATCCCTTAGTGATGAACTAAACGCATTAAACTCAGGTAAAGCCGAGGCGGTGGCCGAGCTGAGGGCGGCGATCATCGAAAACCGCAAGGCGCGAAAGGCCAGACGTGTGGCCGGCGAGCGGCTCGATGCCCAGGCTTTCGAGGCGCTGCAGCAACAGCTTGGCCGCGAAAGCGTGGCCGAGAAGTACAGACTCAGGCAGTTAAATGAGCAGTGGGATAGCCAGATCGCCGAGCGTGAGCATCGACTTAGTGCGCTGCAAGATGAGATTGAGGCGCTTAAGCAGCAACGTGCCGGTAAGTCCAACGCGCTGCAGCGCAAGCTATTCGCCCAGTATCGCTTCTTGAATCAGGCGGGGGAGGTCAAAGATCTCAACAGCCTATTTAGCCTATCGCCAAGAGGGTTACCCCCTGCGGGCGCAGGAGAGTGCGCGGCGCCCAAGCTGTTGCAGTTCGCCTTCGCCAACGACCTCAAGCCCATCGCCATGGCGGAGTTCTGGTGGGGAGCATCGCCCAAGTCAGAGGTGAAGCAGCACAAGCAGTTCTATGGCGCCTGTCACGGCAAGTGTGAGCCGATTTTGGCCCATATGTTGAGTGGCATAGCGCTGGATGACAACCCGCTGCTGAACAATCCCGCCGAGGGTAAGGATCTCTCCATCCTCTATCAGGATGAGGCAATTGCCGTGGTCAACAAGCCGGCGGAATTTCTGTCTGTGCCGGGCAAGCATGTGACTGACAGCGTCTATAGCCGTATGCGTCAGGCCTTTCCCAAGGCGACCGGGCCGCTGATTGTCCATCGCCTGGATATGTCCACCTCTGGCCTTATGGTGATCGCCCTGAGCAGCGAGGCCAATACCGCACTGGTGCAGCAGTTTATCGGCCGCACCGTGGAGAAGCGTTATCTTGCCAGGGTAGCGGGTGAGGTGCAGGGGGACGAGGGCGAGATCAAGCTGCCGCTGCGGGTGGATCTCGACGACAGGCCGCGTCAGCTGGTGTGTTTCGAGCATGGTAAACATGCCCATACCTATTGGCAGGTAAAATCCAGAGGCGAGGGCACGACCCTGCTGGCACTGTTTCCCAAGACGGGGCGTACCCATCAGCTCAGGGTGCACTGCGCTCATCAGGATGGTCTTGGCATGCCCATCATAGGCGACGATCTCTACGGGGCTAAGGCCAACCGCCTGCATCTGCACGCCCAGTATCTGGCTTTTAACCATCCCATCAGCGGCGAGCGGATCAGCTTTAGCTGCGATCCCGATTTCTAGAGCTGTCTAACTTAGGTCATGCTTAGCCTAGGCCATGTTTTGCCTAGGATTGTTTGCCACGATCATCATTTAGCCTTGGTCCTGGCCGCGGCTCAGCAGCACCTGACCTAGGTAGAGCTGCAGCAGGCCATCGAGTTTGTGAATATCCACCTTAGTGATCTGGGCTATCTTATCCAGGCGATACCTTAGGGTGTTGCGGTGGATAAACAGCGCCTTGGCACAGGCCTGCTGGTCGCCGAAATGGCCCAGATAGCTTGCCAGCGTCTTGCGCAGCAGGGCGTTTTTGTCTCTGTCGATGAGGCGCTGAAACGGCCTAAGTAGCTGCTCGCCGCGCCAGTCATGTTTAAGGCCAGAGAGCATCACCAATAGGGCATGATCTTCATAGAGGTACTTGCTCTGTTCTGGGTGTAGCTGCTGGCCGAAATTAAGGGTTTCCAGCGCCGTCTGATAGGAGCGGTTGATATCCATGGTGGCGGGAAAATAATGGCCCAGGGCGATCTTCAGCCTGGCGCTTAGCTCGCTGGGCAGACGCTTGAGCAGACGGTCGATACGCAGGCTCTCGGCTTCGGCGCTCCAGGCCTTGCCGTCGAGGAAGGCGGGCTTGATGATCACCAGCTCAGTCATCGAGGTCATGGCGATCAGGTTGCCGCGGGACGGCGTCTCTAACAGATGCAGTACCGTCTTAAGCTGAGAGTTGGCCAGCTCGTCGCCGGCGTCGTCGTTGATGCGCAGCACGGCCGCGACCCTTGGCATTTCGAGATCGATATCCAGGCGCTTGGCCCAGATCTTCAGGTGGTTGAGATCCCGCCCCTCGGGCTTAATCAGCTGCAGAATAAACTCCTCCTGCTGGCGGGCGCGCCACTGGGCCACATCCAGGGAGTTGGCCTGCTCGACTATCATCTCGGCGGTCATCTTTAGCAGCTCGCCGAAGGCCTTGAGATGTTCTGGCTCCCCCGTGATGCCGATGACGCCGATGATCTCTCCCTGATAGTGCAGCGGTAGGTTGATGCCGGGTTTGACCCCCTGCAGGCTGGCGGCGCTGGCGCCGTTGAGCTCGACGGTGCGATTCTGGCTGATGGCCAGCAGGGCGCCCTCGTGGATGGAGCCTATGCGGTGGGGCTCGCCCGAGCCTAGGATCACCCCTTGGCTGTTCATCACATTGATGTTGTGTCCTATGATCGCCATGGTGCGATCCACTATCTGCTGGGCGAGTTGATTATCGAGAAAGTACAAGGCGCTACGCTAACTTGGGGGCTGGTGTGTTGAGCTTACGGCAAAAAACCGACGGGAAAAAGCCTGGGTGGCCGCTTTTGCGAGGTGGCAATCAATACCAACCACGGTGAGTAAGTGATCAGCTATTTACTACGATTGGTATAACAATGACGCATAAAAAACCCGCGACGGGCGCGGGTTTTTAAAGGGCAATTAGCTATGAGAGCATAGCAATTACAGCTTGTAGCTCATGCTTAGCATGATCAGGTGTGCATTGTAGTCATGGCTGTTGTAACCAAAGCCGACTAGGTTCCAGATGCCGTCTGGCGCTATGCTGTTACCTGGGTCATTGTCCTTGTACTTCTCCATCTTGTAGTCAAGACGCAGCGCCATCTTGTCGGTGGCCTGGTATTGACCGTAGACATTGACGTTATGGACCTTGGCATAGTAATCACCATAGTCGCCGCTGAGACCCTGCTGCACCTGGGTGTTGCTGCTAGAATCTGAGTAGGTGTAGTCCACGCCCAGGCGTAGTTTCTTCTCTAACAGATTGTTGTAGCTGAACCCGGCGCCGATCACATCGACCTGATCTTCCACCAGACCAAACCAGTTAGGCGCACCGAAATTGTTGCTGCCTGCCTGCTCTGAGTCTATGTTTTGACGATTGTAGAAGGCATTCACCATCATGTCGTCGTTGATCAGGTAGCTGGCACTGATGTCGTAGCTGATATCCTGCGACTCGGTCAGACCTATCTGGGTCTCGTTGTAGTCGTCCAGGGCATAACGGCCGCCGAAGTCTATGGTCAGGGCATCGACTGGCGTGTGGCTGATACGTGCCTCGACCATGGTGCGCTGACGATCCGCCAGATTGTACTTGCGCAGCAGGCTGTTAGACTCGCTCGAGGTCCACTCTGAGGCCTGATATTCCGAGCCATCACGCTCGCCATAGCTGCCCTTGATCCACATATCCCAGTTGTCGAACGCGCTGAGGCGGAACTTGGTCCATAGCGTGTTCTCATCTGTGGTCTCGCGGTCCTGGTAGCTACGCTCGTCGCGGCGGAAGTCGTAACCCGCTTCCAGCTTCATGCCACGGCTCAGACGGAAATCGGCGCCCAACTTAGCCCTTTGTGTCGTGAAGTCATAAGGGGTGTTGTATGCCACCTTGCCTGTGGTGGAGTTGATGCTGATCTGGGTCCACTCTTCCACATTGGTCTTGTTATCGCGGTCGCTATAGTCATAGCTGGCGTTAACGCGAACCGTGCGGTTGATGCGAGACACCACCTTGAGGTTAGCGCCCTTCATGTCGACCTTGGCATCCAGTGCATCCACAGGTGTCTGGTAACCATAACCTGAGGTGACCAGTGCCTGATCCTGGCTCATCTGACCATAATGCACGCGGCCGCTCATGATGGTGCTGCCCGCCGTGTATTGGCCCATCAGCGAGACTGTGTGGGCCTCGTTGTCTGGGTCTAAGGCCATGGTGCCCTGAGTCTGGGCGCCGAAGGTCGGATTAAAGGCGTTGTCGAAGGTAAGCTGGCTGTATTGGTTCTTAAAGCTCGAACCTGAGTAGGCCAGGGCGGTAAACCAGTTGTCGCCTTTAAGCTTGATACCCGCCTCAACCGTGTCTGTGGTGTAGTCCACAGGCTCTGCCAGCATCATAGACTGATTGAAGAAACTGCCCGATGCCTGTTTAAGGCCGGTCTTGTCTTCACGCTGGTAGTTGACGTAGGTGCTCCACAGCTCTTCACCTTGATATTCGAAGCCGATGCCGGCGCGCTTGCGCTTGAGCGACAGCTCAAGTGGGTTGAGGCTGCTGTATAGCTCGCTCATATCCTGGCTCGAACCCGCCGTCTGCCAGTTGTCTGGCAGGGTCAGGTGGTCGCCGCCTACTCCTTGATAAGGGCTCATCGCCTTGTCAGTCTTGTAGGTGGCTATCTGACGGTAGTTGAGGCTCAGCTTGTGCTGACCTACCTTGCCGGACTCGAGATCTAGGCGGCCGTTTTCCATGCCGAGGTTTTGCGCCTCTATGCTGGCACGGTAGCCAGATTCGCTGATGTAGCTCACATCGGCGTCGACCTTGCCGACAAATTCATTTTCGGCGGCAAAGGCGTTGGCCGAGCGGATGTCGTCGCTGTCGTTGTAACCGACGCCGGCACCGATAGTGCCATTGACGCCCGTCTCAATCTTACAGCGCTTACAGGCCCACTTGTCGAACTTCACCTTTTCTGTGTTGGCGTTTTGAATGCCATAGCCATCGGCCAGTGCCATGCCGGGAATTGCGAACCCGGCATTAGCGATAAGGGCGAGGGTGACTACATTGAGTTTGAATTTCATCTTCTCGTCTCCTTAGCGCTGGAACAGTTTGCCAGATGGATGGTTAGAACCATGGATCTGGTTGTGACAGTTCAGACAGCTGCGACCACCGGTAAAGGCATTGCCACCCACGCTTGAACCTTGGTCAGTGTTGCCCATGTAAGCATTGCTGGCATGGCCATCGCTAGCGTGGCACTGCTGGCAAAGTTGTGGGGCGCGGGTCTTCAACATGCCCTCGTTAACGCTGCCGTGCGGGTTGTGACAGGTTACGCAGTTCTCAGTTACGGGCGCATGTTCCCATAGCTTAGGGCCGCGTTTTTCTGCGTGGCATTCGTAGCAGGTATCGTTAACGCTGGGCTTGACCAGGTCCGAGTCCGACAGGGTACCGTGTGGATTGTGACAATCGCTACAGACCATCTGTGCCCACTTCATTGGGTGAGAAGAGCGCTTGTTCATGTCGGCTTTTTGCTTGGTGTGACAGCTGGTACAGATCTCCATCTCTGTGTTCTTAGAGAGCACAGGATCCTTATCTGTGTGCACCGAGTGACAAGAGGCACAGGCAACATCGGCGTTGTCATGGTGACCGCCGTTCCAGGCCATGCGCTTGTCATCTTTGTGACAGCTCATACAGACGCTGTTTTGCTTCTCGGCAGACAGGGTGGAGTCGGGACCGAAGGCGATCATCGGCTCCTTACCGCCACGGTTATGTTTACCCATGGGGCCGTGGCAGGCTTCACACTGCAGGCCGGCCATCGGGCTCTTGCTCGAGTCGGCAGCGCCATGTACGCCCTTAAACAGGTCCATGACCTTTTCAGACTTACCGTGACACATGAGACAAGAGTCGGCACCCTTAGGCGAGTATTGGCCTTCGGCAAACTTCTTGTCCAGGGTGGCTTCTACCTCGTCCGGGGTCATCTTAGCATCCCACTTGGACGCCACCGCGCCCTGGCTAATGCCCAGCGACAGCAGGGCCGCTGCCATCACCGCCGGAAACAGGCTATTGAATTTATTTGTGATTTTCATAATAGGCATCCTAATTTGCACAAATGAGTAGTGAAAAGTGGGGGAGGTGACTCCCCCGGTTTTCAATTTGAGATGCGCAAATTACATCTTCACCGCAGTGTGATCTTCGATAACGGGTGCGTGGCAGTAGAAACAGGTTTCTAGCTGCGCCGCGTCGTTAGCGACATCTTTAGCGCCATTGATGATGGCACCTTGGCTCTCGACGTGGGCCTTGACGCTATCGCTGGTGTGACAAGAAGTACATGTCGCGGCGATAGGTGTGCTGTATTGGCCGCCAGCCGTCGCCAGGGCACCCTTAGCCTTGAAGGCGTCCAGGTTGAAGTCGTTGTGACACTGGGCACAGTCTTTGATGATGCCTTGCTCGCCGTGTACCAGGTGCAGTTTCATCTCTAGTGCACCCTTGTTCGCGCCGCCAGCGTATGTGCCGTCTGGCGTGTGACAGGCCACACAAGCATCGACACCTACAATAGGCATGTCGTTGGCATCTTTGGTGTGAGCTAACTGCTCAGACAGGACGAAACCAGCGTGGTGACTACCCTTGTGCACTTCGAACTCTGTGGTGTGACAAGAAGCACAGGCGGTGAAGTTCACTGAGTCGACGTGACGCATGCTTGGCGCCTCGCCAGACAGAGTGGCGAAGGCCAGGTCGGCTTTCATGCCAGTGTACTGGTCGGTGTCGCTACCGTCGAAATCTGGATCGTCGCAGTTAACGAACTCACCCTTGTCTGAGCACATGGCCCAGCCAACGAAGGTGAAGGCAGTTTCGTTGTCTGCACCCTCAGCACCCAGTTGAAGATCTTTGCTGGTGGTGTAAACCAGCTTGCCTTCTTCAATCTTAGCGGCCGCATCGAGCACGCCATTCTTGATGGCATTGATTGAGTCTTTACCTCGATAACCTAGGGTCACATTGTTCGGACCTACGTTAGTGACGATCTCGATACGCTGGATCATTGGCTGCAGTGTGGCAAGATCCACGGCGCCGCCGCTGGCATCGACTACCTGAACGCTGATGGTAGCGGCCTGGGTGTCGGCGTCGATAGTCGACTCAACATTGAGGCCGTACTGATCGATAAGGGCTTTCTTGTCATTGCTGGCCTGGCTGTGTAGCTCGGCTGTCCAGGTCGCGTTATGACAGGCAACACAGTTGCTGTTGTCGTTTTGTTGTGAGTGGCCCTTACCCGCTTCGAAGTCTATGTTGACGTGACAGCTGGTACAGGTTTCCATGGTCGGAACGCGTGACCAGTTGCCCCACTCGGTGAGCTCGTCTGACTGAACGTGACAGGTCTGACAGTTGTCCTGAACGATGTGATGTGCCGTCTCGGCGCTCTTGTCCATGTTGCGGCCATACATCTTAGCGTCGTTGTGGACGTTGTGGATCAGATGGTTGAAGGCTACTTGTGGCTTGCCCTTGTCATCGGCCAGCTCTTGAGTGTGACAAGAAACACAAGTCTCAACGCTGGTGTAGCCGTGGTAGATCTTCTGTCCTTCGGCGTGACAGCTGTTACAGCTGGCGGTTGAGACCACATTCTTGGTGTAGAGTGGCTCATAACCTTCGCCAGAGAAATCTTCGGCGATCTCGGTTTGTGGCACCAGAGTGACGCCATCTAGCAGTGTCGAGGCCTTGGCGACAATATTGTATCTCTGGGTCAGCTCTGGGTTGTAGCCTTCCACTTCGATGGTGAAGCTGTAGTTACCATCCTTGTGGTCGGTGAAGGTTTTTTGTGAGCCGATATATTGCCACTCGGCGGCATTACCGGCACCAGTCGCACCTTGTGGTAGTAGCTGAACCACCTTCTTCACTTCGATGTCTTTCAGACCGATAACGGGAAGATCTTCCTCGTTGGTCGCAAAGACTGTGATAGTGGGCGTACCGTTGTCGTATTCCACCTTGGTGACATCAAGGTGAAGCACTTCAATGGCATCGGCCGCTGGACCACCGGGATTGCCCGGATTACCATCTTTACCGTCGCTGCCACCACAACCACTGAGAGCCATGGAGACGGCACCTGCTGCGAGAAGCAGCTTAAACTTATTATTTTGTACGTTCATCATTTTTTCCCTGCATAGGTTTGGCATCGTCTTAAGTGCATGGCCCATCGAATGTGCCGGTTCTCAGTTATAAGTTGTGCTACCTAAGTCAATGCTGGAAATAGAAATCCCCAAGGAAATGCTAACGTAACAGGCGGCTAAAATCTGCCAGACAGCGTCTAATGTGTGACCCAGATCTTTCTATTTCTAAAGGGGTAGGTTTGAGGGCTTGGATAGGCGCTGCAGGAAGGAAAAAATGTTTCAAAATGAAACAGTTTTGCTATTTTTGTTCTTATTTTAGGAATCGCTGTTCTACATAAAAAACAAAGGGAGGCAATGCCTCCCTTTGGGTATTAGATATCACCCCGATGAGTCACCAGGATGAAGCCTAAGTCACTAGTGGCTGCTGCCCCAGTTAGCGTGAGCTTCCAGGATCTGGCTGTCTTTGTGACAGGTTGAACAGGTCTCGGCCGGGTTGAGGCTATCATAGTCACTAGCTGGTACGCCTAAGGTTGTCAGAGGTGCACCGTCTTGCTTGAGCAAGCCACCGTTAGTCTGAATGTGCGCGGCTGTTGCTTCGCTTAGACCGTAAGGTGCCTGGTGACAGCTGACACACGCAGCGGCTTGTGGTGATACCACTAGCTGCTCGTTGGTGTC
The DNA here is from genome assembly GCF_009831655.1 of Shewanella insulae. Classification (GTDB taxonomy): domain Bacteria; phylum Pseudomonadota; class Gammaproteobacteria; order Enterobacterales; family Shewanellaceae; genus Shewanella; species Shewanella insulae. The sequence continues at coordinate 254,623 of NZ_WRPA01000004.1, forward strand.
GCTCAGACGTTGTCCATCGGTTGTGCCGAAGGCGACAGGGGTGGCTTTTGGAGCTATCTTAGAAAGCGAGAATCCATTGTCGCCATGACATGCCTGACATTCAGTCTTCTTGAAGAACAGGTCACCTTCAGGGGTATAGACATAGTGCTTGCTGTGAACAATATAGGCTAGGTTAGAAGAACCTGTGCCTTTCTTGTCACGGGTACCGTTGTGACAGCTTGCACAGCCGTCCATGTCGTTGCTGAAGCGGTGCTTGATCGCTGTGGTGTGACACTGCTGACAAGCCGCCATTTCGGCGTGTTGTACACGTGGAGACTTATCAATTTGTGTACCGTCGACGGCGAAGTAGTCTGTGTCAGAAGGCACGTAAGGGCCAGCATTGGTTGCAACGTTCTCTTCAACAGTACAGTCGGCTAATGCGCCTTTACCGTCGAAGCAGAGGTGTAACTGGCTGCTGAGCGCCACGGTTACTTCTGGGGTTTCCATGACCTGGGCAACCTTGAAGTCGCCATCGGCGATGGTGACATTGATCGAGCCATCCTCGGCAGCTGTGAAATATCTATAACCGACCTTCTGGTAGTTCACCAGGAAGTCATCGTCGACCACGCCATTGAACACTATGGCACTGGTGTCGCCACCGTACTTGTATGGCGTAGGATCGATCTGTGCCAGGGTAACCTTAGTGTCGCCCAGACTCACAGTCATGTTGGCTGTAATCGTCTTAGTGTCAGCGTCATAGCTCATGCTATTGAAGGTGACTTTAGCTGCGGCTGATTGCGCGTTGTCATTCTTCAGGTAGTGGCCAGATTCGGCGCCGCGTACACCGCCGTTTGGATCGTTATGACAGCTCACACAGTTTTGCTTGCTCTCGGCAATCTGGTTGTTGTCATTATCCCAGTGCCAGCTTGGTACCGCGTATGGGCTGTTGTGACAGTTCATACAGGTTGCGGTGTCTAAGTCTGCCTTCCAGGCGTCGGCCATGGCTAGGTTTTCATCTGCCTGGTGACAGGTCTGGCAGTTACCCGCGCTTTGTGGGTAGATGCCATTGTAGGTTGAGTGGCTGTGGATCGCGTGTGCCATACCCTTGATTGAGCCATCAAACTCATAGGTACGTACCACCTTGCCATCGTCATCCTTCTCATCCTTCATGTAGGAGTTGTAGTCGGTATGACAGAAGGTACAAGACTCAAGCGTGACATGCTTACTGCCATGCATGGAAAGTGCGCCATCCTGGCCAGGACGGTGACAGCTTTGACAAGTATCGTTAGCAATCAGTGCTTTAGGCTTGTCTTGAACTGTGTCTGAACTTGGCTGCCAATAGAAGAAGCTGTTGTCGACCATGGTAGAGCCGACACTGTTGCTTGCCTTCACACCGAGGTAGATACCGTTAGTGACATCTGCCTTGTAGTCATACTTACCTAAGGTGTCGATAGGCTTATCGAGTACCAAGGTGTAGCTGCCGTCGCCGTTGTCGGTCAAGCAAGTTTCACAATCCTTACCCTTGAAGTAAGAAGAGCCTGTGTAATGGCCATCGCCTTTATCTTTATTAAAGTAGCTTAACCAGATATCACGTGGGTTACCCTCGAGATCTGTGCTGCCAACTTCATCTTCGTTGCCCACACGGCCGAAAGACACGGCACCGATATCGGCATAACCAAGACCGAACACCGCAACGCCGTTGGCGTCGGTCAGGTTGAAGTTGATTGTGAGGATACCCGCGTCATCTACACTGGCTGACTGGATATGTGATTTAAGGTGTGAGACCTCGCCAATGGGGTTACCAACGGGGCCTGGCTTGCCATCTTCGCCATCTTTACCGTCGCTGCCGCAACCGGATAAGGCGAGTGAGAGAAGCCCTGCACCTAATACAGCTTTAGTCGCTGCATTAACATTGAACTTTTTCATCATGATTATTCCCTGCAATAGTTTTAATCATCACTAATTGATTGTTCTTCAACAGAAACAAATACCAAGATTGAGAACAGTAGTTGTTTTTATCGTTGAGAGCACCCGCTTAGTGTGTGGAATTAATTTCCAACTCTAAGGCTATCGAAATGGCAACTTTTTAGCAGGTGTTTCAGTCCGCTTATGTGATTGAGATCTGACTATTTCTTTAGGGGTAGTTGAAAAAGTGCATTTTTGGTGAAATTTTTATTTCATTCAAGAAAGTCAGCCAGTTAAATCGATTCTTGTTAATCGGTTGTAGATGAATATGGCGACTCCTTTGGTGGTAAGCACCTAGCTCGTGTCCGGGGGCTTGCGTTGCCAGTCGCTTCTTGCCATTGGCATGTGGGGTGAGATGGAAATAGCGTGGCAGGCTAGCCTGCCACGCTTGTCGATATCTAAAACAGTCTTGTCTGTTTTACTTCTGCTTGTGCAGCTCGGCCACCTTCTCTGCGCTGTGACAGGTGAGGCAAGACTCGCTGTGTAGCATGGCGGCATCATAGCTGCCGGCGACGACGCCACCCATACTCTCTATGTGTGATTTAGCCGCCTCTTTTCCGCCGCCGATCTCATAGCTGGATGAGACGTGACAAGAAGCACACACGCCTGCCTGCGGGCTAGAATAGGTCTCATCTTTTCTGTTCCAGCGCATCGGGGTTGAGCGTGCATTCTCCAGGCCGAAGTCGAGATCGCTGTGACAGGCCGAGCAGTTTGCACTGCTAACCAGTTGATGCACATCGGCGCGACCATGGGCCTTGCCGAAGGTGCCGTGAACGCGCACCACCAAGCTGTTGTAGTCACCGGCTTCGTGACACTGAGCACAGGTGTGTAGGTCGGCGTTACGGTAGTGAGACGCGCCTTTACGGGCCACCATGTCGTTGTTGTGACAGCTTGCGCAGTTGTCATAATCCACGGCGCTGGTGCGAACTGCGCCTGGTGTGCCGTCAAGTTTAACGAACTCTGTCTTGGCCGCGTTGGCACTTAACACGCCGCTGCAGTTACCTTCGCCGTCAAGTTCAACCAAGGTCGATGATTTGTTCGCAAAGCAGGTGCTAAAGCTTGAGGTGATCGCCAGATCGGCGCCATTGGCGAGAACCTCTGCCAATGCAGGTAAGCCATAGTTAGGGGTTGAGGCATCGACGGTCACCGTAAAGCTGCCATCTGGGTTAGCGCTGGCGCTACCACTGGTGCGCGCCGCCAGGAAGGCGTCGGGTTTGACGGCGTCGACGGCGTTTACATACACAGTGACGCGCGGCACATGGGCGCTGGTTACCGCCTCTTCACCGTTGTTGAGGTTGAGAGTAAAGCTTAAGGTCGCGCTGGTTTCATCCCAAGCAATCTGACTATAGCTGGCATCGACCAAAATACCGGCCTGCGAAGCCGCCTCTCTGCTGGCTTGTTCGTGGCCCGCGAAGTGACGGAATGCGCCGCCGCGGGTATTGCCATCTTGGCTGCTGTGGCAGGTGACACAACCGACTAACGTTGCGCCTTCTTCGCCCGGCGCCACCAGGCTGCTGCCTTTGTGGTATTCGCCGTGACAGCCTTGACAGCTGGTCACATCTTTATCGCCAAACCAGGCCAGGGCGTGATGCGTTAGCCCTTCGGGCAAGTTCTCTTGTGTGGTGGTGTAGCTGACGTGACAGCTTTGACAGTTGGCGGTCGCGGCAGGGAAGTTAAGCTCGGCCTTTGGATTGCCTTCACTATCGAGCGTTGCGCCGTCAAATTTATAGGCGAATGCGGGGTTGTTGGCATTGGCGATAGCCGAGTTGAACTTGGCCAGTTCGCGGCGATCACCCTCTGTGATGCCTGTATGCACCCCATGAACCAGCCCCTTGATGGAACCGTCGAAGTGGAACTCGACCGTGTTACCTTCAGCATCTACGCCTGAACCGCTGTATAGCGTGTAGTCTGTGTGACAGAAACCACAGCCATCGGCGGTATTACCATAGTTGCCGTGACGGATATGATCCTGACCCACGTGACAGTTAGTACAGGTATCCATCTCCAACACCTTCTTAGGAGAAGCCACCGATTGCTCTGTTAAAGGATCCCAATAGAAAGCTTCGACATTCTTCAGCTTGTTCTGACCCACGCCATAGGTGATCAGGTAGATGCCATTGATTTGGTTGGCATCATAGTCATAGTCCAGGCCGTTGGTGTCGATGATCTCTGGCGCCGTCACCTTGTAACGGCCTTCGCCTAGGTAGCTCAGACAGCTAACCCCTTCCGGGCAGTCACGAGTCGGACGCCAGTTGTTACTGCCCGTCATAGGCACGCCATTCTTGCTGGTGTTGCGATAAGAGAGCCAGATCTCCTCCTCGCCATCGGTGCGGCTAGTGACCTGGGTGCCATCTTCCAGGTTATAGGGGGTGAAGGCCTCGCTGCGGGTGCCCATACGACCGAAGGCGATGCGTAGTGGGTCGGTGAGCGCCTCTAATCCGGTGACGGCGACGCCATTTGGATTGGTCAGGCTGAACTCGAGGCTTAAGGTCTTTGTCGCCTCGTCATAGCTGGCGCGCTCTATTTGGGTTTGGACCGCTGTTGCGCTGTTGATATCGACTGCGATTTCACTAGGCTTTCCATCTTCACCATCTTTACCATCGCTGCCATTACAGCCGACCAGTGCCAGAGACAAGGCTCCGACACCGAATGCTGTTTTGACTGCGGTACTGATTGAATACCGTTTCATCATTTTTTCCCCTGCATGAGAATGAGAGTGATCTCAATTTTTTCTTTTTTGGTATGAACAAGGTGCCTGCGTTATTGCTATTGCCTCAATAACCTGGCGACACCTTAGGGAAATACTACTTAGAAGGGGGTAGGTTAATGGGCTCGTTTGGCGCAAACGTGAAGTGGATCCATTAAGCTTGGTAGAGATTGATAAGCTTGTTAAATCTTATATTTTACAGTCGGTTAAAAATGCCAGCCCACGAAGGTATGAGTGATGTGTTGTAAAAATAAGCCTTATCTTAAATAAAGCTTAAATGGCAGTACTTATTTAAGCTCGGTTTTGATCTAACGCAAGAGTCGGTGCTGGGAAATTGATCTATGTTCCATCGTTAAATCTTGAGATTGTAGGTGGGGTGTTATAGGTCTGTTTGCGGTGAGTTTGAGTTGTGTTAAATCGATAAGGAAAAGGAGGCCGAAGCCTCCTGTTTAATTAATTCCTCATTCACTGTCTGGGGGATTTTACTCCTGGTGAATGCCTAACAGCTGAGTCGGTGTATGGCAGGTAGCGCAGGTTTCTGCCGCACGGGTGCGTACATCGTCTGCGTCCATGCCATCTAAGATACCGCCGTTGGACTGGATATGGGCCGCCCCAGAATCCTTAAGGTATTTCTGGTGGCAGCTCAGGCAGGCGCCCGCGTCGGAGGAGACCCAGATATCGACACCCGTGGTGGTGTCGCCATAACGCCAGACCCGGTCGCTGGCCCGCCCCAGGGTGATGCCATCATCTGTATGGCAGGTGAGGCAGTCTGTCTTGAGTACAGTGCCAGACTGTACGCCGGCATACTTGAGGTAGTGCCCCTCAGCCTCGTGGGCCTTAAAGGCGAAGCTGGTAGGCTTACGTCCGCCAGGGTAGTTGTCATCGCCGCGGGTGGTCTTGTCCGAGGTATGACAGGTCTGGCAGTTATAGCCATTGTTATAGTGGTGGTTTTCCTGATTGTGGCAGGTCTGACACTTAGTGGTATCGACGATGGCGCGGCGCATCGCTATCTGCTCCCCTTCGGCCATTCCTGTGCCGGACCAGACGAAACGGTATGGTGCCTCTTTCACGGCTACCGAACGGGTATCATCGCTACAGGCGGTCATCACCACCTCGTCGATGCCATAGCCGCCGTGGTTAAAGCAGACCTCGATGGCCGACCAGAGCTCGAAGGTTTTACCCATGGCGTCGACCGGCATATCGAAGGTGTTGGCGACTATGGTGAAGGTCTTGCTGGCTTCGTCATAGGTGCCCTGGGATAACCTGAATCTACGATTGCTGTAGGAGGCGTCGCTGTAGGCAGGGTAGTCCTTATCCACATCCCAGGCCACCACGACGCGGGTGCTCAGCTCGATAAACTCGCTGGCTACCGGATTGCCGGCAGGGTCGGTCACCTGAAGATCAAACTTCAGCTTACCGTCGTTATCCAGCCCAATATTGCTGAAACTGGCCCCCATGGTCTGGGCGAGCGAGTAGGCCTTTAGCACGTCGCCGTGGCGCTTCTCGGCGTTGCCTGTTCCCGGATAGGTATTTGTTGCGTTGTGGCAGGCGACGCAGTTGGTGCTGGAGTGGTTTTCGGACGGCTTCTCGCTATGGCAGCCGATGCAGGCGATGCTGGAATGATCGGCCTTAAACAGGGCGGCATCGCTTGGAGCGTCATCTCCCTCTCTATGACAGGCCGCGCAGTTGGCTGCCGGTTTCTGGGGGAACATCACCTTGCCGTAATCGTGCAGGCTACCACCATAGCCCACTATCTTATAGGGGGCGGGCACATATCCGTCAGGCGTGCTGGTGACTCTGTCCTGGCCTTTGTGAATGGAGTGGATCATGTAGACGAATTCTATGCTGTTGCCGCTCTCGGGATCGCCCGAGGTAGCGGTATGACAGCTGGCGCAGTTTTCAAGATTGATGCGGCGGCCACCGTGCAGGGCCAGGCTCTCCTCCTGGTGACAGTTAAGACAGGTCTGCTTACTCACCACATTGCGGGTTTGAATTCCGTCTGTTGAACCCGATGAGGGCTGCCAGTCATGGTGGGCGTTGGCGGTCGCCTGGGGCAGCTTCAGCTCCAGGGTGACCCTGTGAGTGTTATCACCATTGTAGGTGATGGCCAAAGGCTCGGTGACGTTGGCGATATTCTGCTGAAATTTATAGGTGTAGCTGCCATCGAGATTGTCCATCAGGCAGTCTTCGCAGGCGCTGGCGGCCTCTACACCGGCCTGATATTGGGGTGAAGGATTGAGCCCTGAGGTGTCATCTGGCAGTGCTCCCGGTTGTCTCAGGCTATTGATGTAGGCCTGCCATTGGTAGCCGCGGTCAAAGTTTTGGCCATCAGTCGTCTCTGTTACCTGAGCCAGCTGGGCGATGCCGAATCTAAGATCATAGTCTTTGGTTAGGCCGAGAACGGCCACGCCGTTGGCATTTTCCAGCTTAAAGGTCACGCTGACCTGACCATCTTCTACCGATGCCTGGGTAAACTGGGCCATCACAGTAGGGGTGTCGGCGATGCTGACCCCTATTACTCCGTCGGGGCCGTCTTTACCATCCTTACCGTCGCTACCACAGCCCAGTAGCAGCGCGCTGCAACTCAGGGCGATGAGGCTCCATTGATTCACCTTCTTGTTTATATCCATCATAGTGCCTTCCATTTCAGTCAAACTCTCAATGCGTTGTCGAATCGGCGCCAGCATGCCGGCGCCTTGTCCGGTTTATTTGATGGGATGCACGGTCAGTACATCGGCATCGGCGCCTTGTCGGTGACAGGTGCTGCAGCTCTCGGTGCCTGCGGTGGCATCGGACAGTGTGCCGTTGAACACGGCGCCTTGCTGGATCATATGGTTCTTGTTGGTCTCGCTGCTGTGGCAATCGCTACAGATGGCGGCTGTCGGGCTGGTGTAGCTGCCATCGTCTATGGCCAGCGGTTTCACACCGGGATCCAGGGGCAGTGCGACCGAGAGTATTCCGTCTCTGTCTACGTGGCACTGGGCACAGTTGCCTATGTTGCCAGGATAGTTGATCCCTTCGAAGCCGGCGCGCTGGCCGCTGTGAATGCCGTGGATCAGATGCTTAAAGTCCGCCGTGGTGAGGGACGGATTGTCTGCGGCCTCGGCCAACATGTTAGGGTTGTGACACAACTGACACTGGCCCTCTAGATCGTTGCGCGAACCGTGGAAGTTCAGCTGCTGATCCCCGTGACAGCTGCCGCAGGTGTCGTTGCTGACCACTAGGCGGCGGCCATTATCGCTCAAGGCATCCGTGGCGAAAAAGCGATGGCTGGACTTGATCACCACTTCGCTGTTGGCCTCATCACTGCAGGCGCCCAGTACGCCGCTGGCGGCGCAGACTCTGCCCTGAATCGCTAGTGTGCCTTTATCCATCTCGCTACCTGTGGGGACCGTCAGCCCGGCTATCTGATAGTCGAAGCTGCCGTTGCTGCCTGAGATAGGCGTGGTTTCATGCACACGTATCGAGCGCGCCGAGCGGGTGGCATAGTCGAAGCTGGTGCCCCAGTTGGCGTAGACACGAAGGTCAGAGACGAAATCGAGTTGGTCGGCGCTGGCCATGTAGGGCTGACCCGTCGCGGGGTTTTCCAGTGTCAGGGTAAAGGAGACGGTATCGCCGCTGCGCATGGCTTTGGTGATCACCGGCTTAAATTGCGCCAATGCCTGGGCGTTGCCGCCATCGTTGTGGACGCTGGCGGTCCAATCTGGGTTGTGACAGGCGACGCAGTTGGCGTTGTTGAGCTGCGTCGGATGGCCTTCCCCCTTCTTGAAGTCGATATTAGTATGGCAGGCGCCACAGGCCTCCATGGTGGGCACCCGTGCCCAGTTCATCTGCTCGCTCAGGGTCTCATCCTCGGCATGACAGGTCTGACAGTTGGCCAGCGAGCCTGGGAAGCCGGTCAGGTGTTTGCCGTGGATCATCTGCGGGAAGATGTTGTCTGGATTGCTGACGCGATCGGCGTTGTGGCAGGTCACACAGGTCTCTATCTGGTTGTAGTTACCGCGATGGAAGGCTAGATCGTTGTGACAGCTGTTGCAGGTCTCTATCTTGATCAGGTTTCGGGTGTAGACAGGATCGCTGCTGGTGCCCTCTTTGTCGCCCTGCCAGTCGAAATGCTGATTGGTGATAGGCAGGCTGGTGCCATCGGCCAAGCTGTCGCCGCCTAGCTTAACCACTATGCGCTGGGTGGCGCCGGCCTGGTAGCCGACATCGTTCAAGCCGTCGAAGGCGGCGCTGAAGGTATAGCTATAATTGCCATTTCTATGATCCACATACTCCCCGGGGCAGCTGTCGTTACAGCTCTCGGAGGTGAAGTATTGCCACTGGGAGGCGTTGCCCGCATTGGTGTAGCCCTGGGGCAGCAGCTGAGCGGCAATAAAGGTGGCGCTTGGGATCCCCACCACAGGTTCGTCATCCTGATTGGTGACGCGATAGTTCACCGTGGCGACACCTGATTGCATCTGCACGGGATCGAAGCTGACGACTAAGGTGTCGATCACCATGGCAGGTGGGCCGCCGGGCTCGCCAGGATTACCAGGTTTACCATCGTCGCCGCCACAGGCGGAGAGTAGTGAAATTAGCCCAAACAGCGCGGCATAATGGAAAGTTTTGTTCATCTTCATCATCGCTTCCTTGGCATAGGGGGCGCCTGAGTTACAGCTGGTAACTCAGGGTCACTCCAAAGTAGTGGGCGTTGTAATCATGGCTTAGGTCGCCGAAGGTCAACACGTTGGGGATGCTGTCTGGCACCAGGTTTTCGTTGGCCCAATCGGCGTCTTGGTACTGCTCGAAGATCCAATCTAGCCGCAGTCCCAGGCTCTCGCTGAGGTTAAAGTCTGCGAAGGCGTTGAGATTGTGCCGGGTGGCGTAATAGCTGCCATAGGGGCTGTGCAGGCCCTGGCTTATCTCTGTGTCGCTCTGGCCGTCGCTATAGCTGTAGTTGATGCCCAGTCGCAGACGGTTTTCCAGCTGGGCGTCGTAATCGATTCCCGCGCCGATAAGGGTTGCCTTATCCTCGGTGGTGGCAAACCAGTTGGCACTACCGAAGTTGTTACTGCCCACCTGATCGCTGTCGCGCCAGTCCTGATTGACAAAGGCGCTCAGGTTAATCTGCTCATTCAGGGCATAGTTGGCGGAGAGATCGTAGCCCTGGCTATCGACCTGGGTCAGGCCTATCTGGGTGTCTGTGTAGTCATCCTGCATCAGGTGTAGGTTGAGCGTGGCGCTGAGTGCCTCGCCGTTATAGCTGGTGTAGAGGCCATAACGCTGGCGCTCACGATCGGCCAGATAGCTGCGCCTTAACAGCGGGTTGTTGGGGCGATTGCTGACGCTAGAGCCCAGATACTCGCTGCCGCCGCGATCCTCAAATTCGGCCTTGAGCCAGGTTTGCCATTGGGCAGAGAGCCGGTAGTGGAGCTTGGCCGTGACATCGGACGTTTGCAGGCTGTCGCGGTCGAGGGCGTTGTAGTTGTTGTGCTCATACTGGTATTGCAGATCCAGATAGAGGCTGCGGGTAAAGCGATACTTGGCCCCCAGATTTGCCTGTTGGCGGGTACGGTCATAGGCCTGATTAGGCTTATCGCCACTGTAATAGCTGTCGGTGATTATCTGCGGATAACTCAATATTTCAGTCTTGTTGTCACGATCGCGATAGTCGTAGTCGGCCCTGAGGCTGAGCTCTGGCGTAAGACGTCCCAGATACTTAAGCTTCATTTCCAGCTGGTCCACCTGGCCATTGAGATCGCTCGCCGGCAGCATGGGGGAGGGGCCGTTGATGGTTGCTTGCAAATAGGCCTGATCTTGGGTCATGCGGCTAAAGCCCAGATGCATCAGCACCTGCTGCCCTGGGGCGGAGAACTGGCTGTGGGCCGCGACGCGATAGGCCTTGTTGTCAGGGGCGACGGCGCTCTGGCCAGAGTAGGCGGCGCCGAAGGTGGGGCTGAAGGCCGATTGCCAGTGCAGGGCACTGAGATCGTTTTTATAGTGGCTAAGCTCGGCATCTATGCCTGTCAGCCACTGGTCGCCACGAAAGTAGAGTTTGCCCTCGATGCGATCGCTCTTGTCTTCGACGCGCTCCGACAGCATTGTGCTGTTGGTCAGCAGGTTGGCGCTGGCGCGGCGGTTGCCTTGACGCTTCTCATGTTGGTAGCCGAGACTGGCCTCGTAGAAGCTGCCGGTATAGACGGTGTCGAGACGGTAACGGTCGCGGGTGATCTTAAGTTCACTCGCCATCAGGCTTTCGTTTAGGCTGTTCATCTGCTCGGTTGTAGCGGCGCTCTGCCATTGGCTGGGGAGCTGCCAACTGTTTGCCGCTAGCCGGTACGGAGTGAGTGCGGCGTTGTTATCGAAGCGGGCAAAGCCTCGATAGCTGGCGGCTATCTCGTACTGCCCCTTGCGCCCAGTGGTTAGGCTGGCCGAGCCGGCGTCGTAGCCTAGGCGGTTAGCCTTAAACTGGGTCTGATAGCCAGAGGCCTTCTTGTGGGTCAAATCAGCCTCCAGGCTCGCCACGACGCCATCAGTATCTGTGCCAGTGGTGTTGCCAAAACGGCTGTCACTGCCGTCGTTATAGGCGACGCCTATGCCTATCTCGCCCCTGGTTGCATCCTTGACCTCACAGCGCTTGCACTGCCAGGCGTCCATCTTTACCTTACTGCGATTGGCCGAGGCGAGATCGTACCCCTGGGCCGATGCCAGGCTGCTGATGATAGAGAGGGCCAGCAGGCTGAGTGGCCAAGGGCGTATTTGAGTGCCGTCTTGTCTGTTCATCGCTATGTTCCCTCATTAACGTTGTAGTAATTTGCCCGATGGATGATTGGAGCCGTGCACCTGGTTGTGGCAGTTGAGGCAGCTTCGGCCGCCGTTAAAGGCATTAGGGCTGTTGGCAAACACAGGGTTGGCGGCGTGGCCGTCACTGGCATGGCATTGCTGGCAGAGCTGAGGGGGCTTGGCGATCAACATGGCCTCATTGACCGTGCCGTGGGGATTATGACAGTTGGCGCAGTTGTCGGTGACAGGTGCATGCTCCCACAGCTTAGGTCCACGCTTCTCGGCGTGGCAGGCATAGCAGTTGTCGTTGATGCTCATCTGCTTCAGGCTGGCTTCGCCCAAACCGCCGTGGGGATTGTGACAGTCGCTACAGACCATCTGCTGCCACTTGAGCGGGTGGCTGCTGCGTTTATGCAGGTCGGCCTTTTGTTGGGTATGACATGTGGTGCAGACGGCGACCTCCTGGCTCTTGTCGCCGATGGGATCGTGACCCGTGTGTACCTGGTGACAGTCGCTACAGGCGACATCGGCATTGTCGTGATGATTGCCACTCCAGGCCATGCGCTGGTCGTCGTTATGGCAACTCATGCAGACGCTGTTTTGTTTCTCGGCGGGGACTGGGGAGTTGGCGCCGAAGGTGATCATCGGCTCCTTGCCGCCGCGGTTATGTTTGCCCATGGGGCCATGGCAGGCTTCGCACTGGAGATCGGCCATGGGGGAGCCTTTCACCTGGGGATTGCCATGAACTCCGTCAAATAGCGCCATGACGGTTTGGCTCTTGCGATGGCACATGAGACAGCTGTCTGCGCCTTTGGGGGAGTATTGACCTGCGGCGAATTTGCTGTCGAGTATCTTCTCCACCTCGTTCGCGGGCATCTTATCCCAGGGAGTGGCCTGAGCAAGCAAACTAAAGAGGGGAGATAGCGCGATTAGGGCCGTTAGCCTGATGGCTGTCAGCCAGTTAGATTCCTTTTTCATCATCATCCATCCAAGCACTGTGTGGCGTTTAGTTGTTATCTTTATGAATTACTAATTTACCAAAGCTAAATAATAGGCGGGATTTGTGACGAATGTGTAAATTTTGTGTCGATAAGGGTGGGTAAAAATGAAGTATTTGAGCGAATTAGCACTTTATGTGATCTAGGTCACGTTGCACCCGTAAGTTGAGACGTAGAATTGCCCGCCAATGAAAATGGTTCTCATTTGATAATCTCGTTTACTGATTGAGATATCTGTCACATAATATAAAATACAATTGAAAATTATTATCGTTTCCAAACAGAAATATTGATCTAGATAAAGTTATTGGAAACCTTGCTCCGCTAGAATCTGGTGTAGTTCAGATTTATCGAGACCTGAAAAGGTAGAGTTGCAATATGAAATTAAGTGAATTAAAGCCTGGCGATAGTGCTGTGATCTCAGAGGTTGGGCAGATTAGCCTGCCTGCTGTAGTGAAACGCAAGCTTTTATCTATGGGGATCACCCCCAACACCTCTCTGACCCTATTACGACGCGCCCCATTTGGCTCGGGATTAGAGTTGGCCATTCGTGGCAGCAAGTTATGTATGCGTAAGGACCTGGCTGAAGTAATTGAGGTGGAGCTGGCTCATGGCTAAACAATTTCATTGTGTGACCGTTGGTAACCCGAACGCGGGTAAATCGACACTCTTTAATGCCCTAACAGGCGCCAACCAACAGGTGGGTAACTGGTCCGGTGTGACGGTAGAGAAGAAGACAGGGGCCTTTACCCTGAATGATACTCAAGTGCTACTTACGGATCTGCCCGGTATCTATGATCTCTTGCCTGCCGGTAGCAGCTGCGACTGCTCTCTCGACGAGCAGATTGCCCAGCAATATCTGGCCGAGGCGCAGATGGATGGCATCATCAACCTGGTGGATGCCACCAACATCGAGCGTCACCTGTATCTGACGGTTCAGCTGCGCGAGCTTGGCATCCCCATGGTGGTTGTGATCAACAAGATCGACGCGGCCAAGGCTCATGGGATCGAGGTCGATGTCGACAAGATGAGTCAGCAGCTTGGCTGCCCTGTGATCGCCGTCTGCTCTCGCGACATGAATGATATCAAGCAGGTACAGGCCCAGGTGGTTGACCTGTTAGATGGTAAGGTCTCCGAGGCACCATTGGTGTTGGATTACGATGGTGAGATTGAGGCGGGCATCAAGGCGCTGTTTGAGCGAGACAGTCAGCTCAGCCGTGGCCGCGCTCTGGCGATGATGGGTAATGGTCTTGGCTGTGGCCAATGTAAGAATGGTCAGATGCTGTCAGAGGTGTCCCAATGCTCAGAGCGCCTGGCGGCACAAGGCAAGGATATCGAGATCATGGTGGCCACCACGCGTTTCGATTTTGTGCAGCAGGTGTTTAATCAATCGGTGAAGGCCGGCGATCAGCTCACCCTGAGCGAGCGCTTGGATAAGCTGGTGTTACACCCCATTGCAGGCGTTCCTGTGTTCCTGTTCGTGATGTACCTGATGTTCATGTTCAGTATCAATGTCGGTAGCGCCTTTATCGATTTCTTCGACATCACGGCCGGTGCCCTGTTTGTCGATCACCTCGGCGCCTTGATGACCAATATCGGCGCCCCTGACTGGATGGTGACCGTCGTTGCGGGCGGTATAGGTCAGGGTATCCAAACCGTAGCCACCTTTATTCCTGTGATTGCGGCACTCTTCCTGGCGCTCTCTGTGCTGGAAGGCTCAGGCTATATGGCGCGTGCGGCCTTCGTGGTCGATGGTCTGATGCGCCGCATCGGTCTGCCGGGTAAGGCATTTGTGCCTATGATCGTCGGGTTTGGCTGTTCTGTGCCGGCTATTATGGCAACCCGTACCTTAGGCAGCGAGCGTGAACGTATCGTGACAGGTATGATGGCTCCCTTCATGTCTTGTGGTGCACGCCTGCCGGTATACGCCCTGTTTGCCGCAGCCTTCTTCCCCGAGTCGGGTCAGAACCTGGTGTTTCTGCTCTATATCATCGGCGTTTTAGCCGCAATTGGAACGGGCTTATTGCTACGTTCAACTCTGCTTCCTGGCAGTAGCAGCGCCGTGGTGATGGAGCTGCCTAACTACGAGAAGCCAAAGCTAAAGGCGGTGATGGCCAGAACAGGTAAGCGTACCAAGAGCTTTATTCTGGGGGCGGGTAAGACAATCGTTATCGTGGTGACCCTGCTTAACTTTATCAACGCCATAGGTGTAGATGGCAGCTTTGGCCACGAAGATAGCTCAGAGTCTGTGCTGAGTGTGGCGAGCCAGAAAGTGACACCGCTCTTCTCACCAATGGGGATAGAGCAGGACAACTGGCCGGCAACTGTGGGTATCATTACCGGTATCTTCGCTAAAGAAGCCGTGGTAGGTACATTGAACAGCCTCTACTCAACCGCGAGTGGCGAAGAGGAAGCCTTGGCGCCTCTCTCAGAGAGCTTTAGCGAAGCCTTGGCTACCATCCCTGAGAACCTGTTTGGCATCGCGCCAGAAGATCCGCTATCTATCTCTGTCGGCGACATTCAGACGATTGATACTGCCTCGAGCGAGCTGGACGTAGATACCTCGACCTTTAGTGCGCTACAGAGCGGTTTCAGCGGCGTGACGGCGGCCTTTGCCTACCTGCTATTTATTCTGCTCTATACCCCTTGTGTGGCTGCTATGGGCGCCCTGGTGGGTGAGTTTGGTCCTCGCTGGGCAACCTTTGCGGCAACCTGGACTCTGGGTCTGGCCTATGGCACAGCAACCATCTTCTATCAGGCGATGACCTTTGCGGCGCATCCGTTGCAGTCTGGCCTCTGGATCGCCTTCTTCCTGATTGCGCTGGTGATCTTCTACCTCTGGCTCAAGCGTAAGGGGCAGCGGGCTCAGACCATCATCCCGGTGATCAATGTGGTAACAGAGTAGAATTAAGCTTGATGTAAAACAGCTTGTTAAACTGAGAAAAGCAGCGATATGTCGCTGCTTTTCTGTTTTTGCGTTAAATCATGGCAGTTTTTGCGATTTGGCCGTTGTAACGAAGCGAAATCTGTAGGAATATGCAGGTTTTCTCCCATTAGTCTCGAGCGGCACCTGTGCGCCCGATGAAATAGAGTTCGCAAAGAGGATTTCCATGAGTCATGTGGACACCGAAGTACGTCCAAGTAACTTCATTCGTAACATCATAGATGAAGATTTAGAAAGCGGTAAGCACACCCGTGTGCACACTCGTTTTCCGCCTGAGCCAAACGGCTATCTTCATATAGGTCACGCAAAATCGATCTGTTTGAATTTCGGTTTGGCGCAGGACTACAAGGGTCTATGTAACTTACGTTTTGATGATACCAACCCTGAGAAAGAGGATATCGATTACGTTAACTCTATTCAGGCCGATGTACATTGGTTAGGTTTCCAGTGGGATGGTGAGATCCGTTACTCGTCTAACTATTTCGATCAGTTGCACAAGTACGCGGTCGAATTGATCCAGAAGGGGTTAGCTTACGTCTGTTTCCTCAACGGTGAGCAGACCCGGGAATACCGCGGCACCCTGAAGGAGCCGGGTAAGAACAGTCCCTACCGTGATACCTCTGTCGAAGAGAACCTAGCGCTATTCGAGAAGATGCGTAAGGGTGAGTTTAAAGAGGGTGAGTGCGCCCTGCGTGCCAAGATCGATATGGCGTCGCCCTTCATGTGTATGCGTGACCCAGTGATCTATCGTATCCGTTTTGCCCATCACCATCAGACAGGCGATAAGTGGTGCATCTACCCTATGTATGATTTCACCCACTGTATCTCAGATGCGATTGAAGATATCACCCACTCGCTCTGTACACTGGAGTTCCAGGACAATCGCCGTCTGTATGACTGGGTGTTGGATAACCTGGACGATTTCCAGGTGCCAAACCGTACCCATCAATATGAGTTCTCACGCCTGAATCTGGAATACACCCTGATGTCGAAGCGTAAGCTCAACGATCTCGTGGTGCGTGGCCTGGTATCAGGATGGGACGATCCACGTATGCCGACCATCGCCGGTCTGCGTCGTCGTGGCTACACGCCGGCTTCTATTCGCGAGTTCTGTCGTCGTATCGGCGTGACCAAGCAAGACAACATGGTCGAAGTGGGTATGCTGGATGCCTGTATCCGTGAAGAGCTCAACGAGCACGCACCTCGTGCCATGGCGGTAATTAATCCGGTCAAGGTGATCATCGAGAATTACCCTGAAGGACAGGTAGAGAAGCTGTCGGCGCCGGCACATCCAACCATAGAGTCTATGGGGCAGCGTGAGCTGGTCTTCGGCCGCGAACTCTATATCGATGCCGACGATTTCCGTGAAGAGGCCAACAAGAAGTACAAGCGTCTTGTTCAGGGCAAGGAAGTGCGTCTGCGTAATGCTTACGTGATCAAGGCCGAGCGCTGTGACAAGGATGAGGCTGGCAATGTCACCACCATCTATTGTACCTATGATGATCAGACCCTGGGTAAGAACCCAGCCGATGGCCGTAAGGTGAAAGGGGTGATCCACTGGGTTGAGGCCTCTAGCGCCGTGCCCGCCGAATTCCGCCTGTATGACAGACTCTTTAATCAGCCTAACCCGGCGGCAGCTGACACGGTCGATGAGGTGCTAAACCCTGAGTCATTGGTGGTTAAGCATGGTTTGGTCGAGCCAGGTCTGGTTAAGGCTGAAGCCGAGAAGGCGTACCAGTTCGAGCGTGAAGGTTACTTCTGCGCCGATAACAAAGATTCATCGCCTGAGCATCTGGTCTTTAACCTGACCGTTGCCCTGCGAGATTCTTCTAACTAAGTTAATCTTAGGGATTAAAAAAGGCTTTAGGTGAATCCTAAAGCCTTTTTTATATCTGGCGTTAACCAATGCCGTTTATTGGTACATGGGGCCTAAGCCGAAGCTCCACAGGATGACGCTAGATGCCATCAGGGCAACTAAGAGTACCAGACCTGCGGTGACGACCGAGCTGGCATAGATGAAACCTTTCTCCTCAGGGATATTCATTATGATGGGCACCCCTGTGTAGAGCAGGTAAACAGAGTAGGTCAGTCCCACCAATCCCACTATCATCATGAACCAGAGCGCAGGGTATAGCGCCGCTAGGCCGACCATAAATAGTGGTGTCGCCGTATAGGCCGCCAGTTCTATCGCCTGTGTGTAGCTAGGCTGAGCATCGAAGGTCTTGGCCATCCAGTAGGCCAGATAGGCCAGGGCGAAGACGCCGGCGATAAGGCCGAAGTACATGCTGATAGACATCATCAAGGCACTTTGCTTGGTGAGGAAGAGGGGATCGGATACCCCTAGATTCCAGCCGAACATGGTTGAAGCCAGATAGGTACAGATGGCTGGGATAAGGGCGATTAGCAGAACATGACTAAGACTGCTTCTCAGCGCTTCGTGGTTTTTCTCAATTGTGTGCCACTCTTCTTTCGGATGAGTGTATAACCCCATTAAGTGATTCAATATCATTATAATTATCCTTGTTCAGCTTTCATTTTGTGCTCGCCAAACTTCAGACGAACCCGCATTGCCTGTTGGTCTGCTACCCAATAGACCTCAGGCTCCCAAACAGTCCTGTGAGGACTGACATAGTTTATTTATTGAACATAAACTTAGACTAGTCAAGCTAACTTTCATCTGTTAGGCAGATGAACCTGCCCAAGGCCGGCTTTTATGGGTAAAATAGCCACCGTCTGTCCGTTTAACCCCTGAGTGTGTGATGCAAGCCCTATTAGCCCCGATAAAGCAGTTTTTACAATGTGAAACCCCAGACGAGTGGATAGCGCTCGCCAGCCAGAGCGAGCAGCTTGCTGCGCTAGTTATTGATCACTGCAACTGTGAGCTCAAGGCTGCGCAGACGGCGATGTTTTTAATTCGCAAGTATGCGGTGGATAATCCTAGTGGCGATCGACTACTCGAGTGGGCCAAGCCCTATGAGGAGTTCGTCTACAACAAGTCACGGGATATAGATGCGTTTCTTGCGCGGGATGTGAAAAAGAATGAACTGGTGGGCGAGTTAACCGCGAAGGATGGGGTCGATTATGGCCAAGATCTTATCGCCAAGATGGTGCGACTGATAAAAGAGGAGTTTCACCATTTCGAGCAGGTGCTGGAGATCATGCAGGCACGGGGCATTCCCTATCAGAATCTCACCGCCGGCCGCTATGCCAAGGGGATGATGCGGGCGGTACGCACCCATGAACCGGCGACCCTGGTGGACAAGCTGATCGTTGGTGCCTTTATCGAGGCGCGCTCCTGTGAGCGTTTCGCCAAGCTGGCGCCTTATCTCGATGAAGACCTGAGTAAGTTCTACGTGTCGCTGCTGCGATCGGAGGCGCGCCACTATCAAGATTACTTGGTGCTGGCCCAGGCGATATCCCCTGAGAGTATTGATGAGCGCGTGGCCCATTTTGCCAAGCTGGAAGCCGATCTTATCAGCACACCAGACAGTGAGTTTAAGTTTCACTCGGGAAGGCCTAGCTAAGGCGCGCTTAAGCTAAGAGCTATTGGCAAGTAAGTGGACGCCTTAGGCGTCTGTGTCGCCGAAGGGCAGGCTCTGCAGGCTCACCTGCTCAGGGCTAATTTTTAGCACGCTGCCTTGCTCATACCAGTCACCTACCACGATCCGTTGGCCGTTATTGGCTAACTGATGGATGTCGGGCCTGTGGGTATGACCATGGATCATGCGTTTAGCCCCGGTCTCTGCCATCAGCCGCTCTACCGCGCTCTGCTCTACATCCATGATGCTATAGCTCTTGAGCTGATTGCTCTGTTTACTCTTGCTACGTAGCTTGTCGGCGATGGCGATGCGTTTGGATTTAGGCAGGTGATTGTAGATAAACTTGGCCCAGGGCATATTTCTAAAGCGGCGGAATCTCTGATAGGCCTTATCTAAGGTGCACAGGCTGTCGCCATGGAGCAATACGCTCGGCTCACCATAAAGGTCTATACAATGTACCTCGGGTAGCAGCGTCATCCCGGAACGCTTGGCATACTCTTTACCCAGCAGGAAGTCGCGATTGCCATGGATGAAGTAGATGGGGGTATGGCTCGAGAACTGTTTTAAGCGCTCGGCAAGTGCCAGTGCAAATGGCTCGGTGATATCATCACCCACCCAGACTTCAAATAGATCCCCCAGGATATAGAGGGCATCGCAATGGGTCGTGTCTTGATTAAGAAATTGATGGAAGGCATTGAGGATATCGGGGCGATCGGCACTCAGGTGCAGATCGCCCACAAACAGGGTGTAGTTCAACAAGTGTCGGCCCTGTGATTACGCTTCGACGGTCACGCTTTCGATGACGACGGCTTCTAGCGGTACGTCTTGGTGCATGCCGCGGTTACCTGTGGCAACGGCCTTGATCTGGTTAACTACGTCCATGCCTTCGGTTACCTTACCAAATACGCAGTAACCCCACCCCTGTACCGACTCAGACTTGAAGTCGAGGAAGGTGTTGTCGTTGATGTTGATGAAGAATTGCGCGGTGGCCGAGTGTGGATCTGAGGTACGGGCCATGGCGATGGTGCCTACAAGGTTAGATAGACCATTGTTGGCTTCGTTTTCGATCGCTTCGTTACAACGCTTTTGCGACATGTCTTCGGTGAATCCGCCGCCCTGGATCATGAAACCATCGATTACGCGGTGAAAGATGGTGCCGTCATAAAAGCCGTCTTTCGCATACTTGATGAAGTTAGCGACGGTTGCAGGGGCTTTTTCGGCATCAAGTTCGAGTTTAATAACACCGTGGTTGGTTTGCATTGTGATCATATGACTGTATCTCATCATGGTTACTTATTCAGATAGCGCCAGATTCTAGCCTATTAACCCCGGCGCATAAAGGGATGGCGTGACTTTTATCCCTGCGGACTGACTTTGCCCAGGGATAAATCCTCCTATTTCTACCTCTCGGGGACACAGAATGTGCGAGGGCACAAAAAACGCTTTAGATTCACGCAATCACGCTGGAAGCGGCCGTTTGCAGGTGGTAGACTGAGCGGCCTATTTGTTGTCAATTATCTGTAGAGAATATCAATGTTGAAGCTATACAACAGTCTTACCCGCCAAAAAGAGGAATTTAAGCCAATACAGCCAGGTAAAGTCGGCATGTATGTCTGCGGGGTCACCATTTATGATTTGTGTCATATTGGTCACGGACGTACGTTTGTTGCTTTCGACATGATCGTCAGATACCTGAGGTATATCGGCTATGATGTGAATTTTCACCGTAACATCACAGATGTCGACGATAAGATCATCAAGCGCGCCGCCGAGAACGGTGAGAGCTGCGATACCCTCACCGAGCGTCTGACACAAGAGATGTATCACGACTTCGATGCGCTGCATATGAAGCGTCCCGATTTCGAGCCCCGTGCGACTCAGCATATGCCGGAGATCATCGAGATGGTCGAGCGCCTGCTGGAACGCGACCACGCCTATATCGCCGCCAACGGCGATGTGCTCTTCAGCGTGGGGTCTTTCCCGGAATATGGTCGTCTGTCTGGTCAGAACCTGGATCAACTGCAGGCAGGTGCCCGCGTAGAAGTAGACGAAAACAAGCGCGATCCTATGGATTTCGTGCTGTGGAAGATGTCTAAGCCGGGCGAGCCGACTTGGGACTCACCATGGGGCCCAGGCCGCCCAGGCTGGCACATAGAGTGTTCGGCGATGAATAGTAAGCATCTGGGTGAACATTTTGACATTCATGGTGGCGGCTCGGATCTACAGTTCCCGCATCATGAGAACGAGATAGCCCAGTCTTGCTGCGCCCACGATACCCCGTATGTAAATTACTGGATGCATACCGGCATGGTGATGGTGGACAAGGAGAAGATGTCCAAGTCGCTGAACAATTTCTTCACCATTCGTGATGTGCTCGAGCATTATGATGCCTCGACCGTGCGTTACTTCCTGCTGTCGGGCCACTACCGCAGCCAGTTGAACTACTCGGAAGAGAACCTTAAGCAGGCCAAGGCGGCGCTCGAGCGCCTCTATACCGCGCTGAAAGGATTGGATCTGAGCGTCAAAGCAGCGCCGGCGAGCGAGTATGTCGCTAAGTTTAAGGAGGCGATGGACGACGACTTCAATACGCCTGAGGCCTACTCAGTGCTGTTTGACATGGCCCGTGAGATAAACCGTCTCAAGGCTGACGACCTAGAGGCCGCTTCTGCCTTGGGTGTGAGCATGAAGCAACTGGGTGACGTGCTAGGGATCTTAGAGCTGGATGTGGATGCATTCTTTAAGGGCGAGGGCAGTGACGATGAGGTGGCGCAAATAGAAGCCTTAATCGCCGAGCGTAACCGTGCCCGCGCCGAGAAGGATTGGGCCGCGGCCGATGTGGCCCGAGATGGCCTGAATGCCCTTGGGGTGATCCTGGAAGATGGTCCGAGCGGCACGACCTGGCGTAAGAAGTAAGCTGTTGCACTAAAAGTAACAAGCGTAAAAAAGCCTGCATAATGCAGGCTTTTTTGTATCCATAGTTTAGGCAATCAACCTAGGCCGCTAATATGAGTCTCCATTAGCAGCGAGACCTTAGCCATAAAAGCTTAGCCATAAATGCTTAGTCGTGGTAGTTCTCTGCGGCGTACAGAGTATTTTCCAGTAGACTGGCAATGGTCATAGGACCGACACCGCCCGGTACTGGCGTGATATGACTGGCATGCTCGGCGGCCACATCGTATTGCACATCGCCCACGAGTTGGCCGCTCTCTAAACGATTGATCCCCACGTCGATAACTATTGCGCCCGGCTTAATCCACTCGCCTGGAATAAAGTTAGCCTTGCCTACGGCGACGATCAACAAGTCGGCGCGGCGCACCTTATCTTCTAAGTCACGGGTGAAGCGGTGACAGGTAGTGGTGGTGCAGCCAGCTAATAACAGCTCCAGCGTCATCGGGCGGCCGACTATGTTAGAGGCGCCAACGACCACTGCATCCAGGCCGTAGGTATCTACGCCGGTGGACTTGATAAGCGTCATGATCCCCATTGGTGTGCAGGAGCGCAGCACTGGAATACGCTGAGCCAGACGACCCACATTATAAGGGTGGAAGCCGTCGACATCTTTGTCCGGGCGAATACGCTCGATAACCTTCGACTCTTCGATATGATCCGGCAGCGGCAGCTGGACCAAGATACCGTCGATGCTCGGGTCCTGGTTGCACTTGTCGATCAGGGCCAGCAGATCGGCTTCCGAGGTTTCGGTTGGCAGGTCAAAAGATTGTGAGAGGAAGCCAACTTCTTCACAGGCGCGGCGCTTGCTGCCGACATAGACCTGAGAAGCGGGATCGGCTCCCACTAAGATAACGGCTAATCCCGGTACACGTTTTCCTGCCTCTTTGCGGGCGGTTACTTTGGCACTCAGTTGCTTTCGAATGGATTGAGCAATCGCTTTGCCATCGATTATTTGTGCTGTCATGGGGGGTGGATTTCCTTAATATGGCGCGATAATAAAAAATCGGCGACATTTTAACAGGGGGGGCGGAAACTGTCATTGACTTAGCTCGATAACAGTCAGTTCTAATATATGGATAATCTATGGGGTTATTAATGTGCTAAATCGATTGATGCTGTTCATTAAGCATGGAATAAAAGCAGCTAAACCGGGAGTGAAACCCCGTTATTGGTTAATTAAGTTTCGGATAGCTGTTAAATTAGTCAGGCACGCCAGCATTGCAAAAAAATCGTTGACGCTAATCATATGAGGGGATAATATGCGCTCCGTTCTCGGCGACGCCCACCGCTTCGTCAAGAGTCAAATTATCGGTGATTAGCGCAGCCCGGTAGCGCATCTGGTTTGGGACCAGAGGGTCAGAGGTTCGAATCCTCTATCACCGACCAAATTTTTAAATAACGTGGAGACGTTATTTGCCCTGTTAGGATATGAACCAAGTTCATAGCGACGCGCCCGTAGCTCAGTTGGATAGAGCATCCGCCTTCTAAGCGGATGGCCGCAGGTTCGAATCCTGCCGGGCGTACCAAATCAGTGGTGATTGTAGCTCAGTTGGTAGAGCCCCGGATTGTGATTCCGGTTGTCGTGGGTTCAAGTCCCATCAGTCACCCCACTTCTTTCGAAGAAAATAAAAAAAGCGACCTCTGGTCGCTTTTTTTACGTCCGTAATTAGAGCTTTGAGGCTCGACTATGCCGAAAACCGTAGCTATAATGTCGCGTCTTGATAAATTTCAACTATGTGCGACGACTGCCAAACCCAGTTACCTAGGCATTTTAGTCGTTTTTTTAGATCAAGAAACGAATACCTTAATAGTTGATGATTCGGCTATTACAAAAGACGTTTGACATATTTCGAGGTAAAACAATGCAAGTTTCTGTAGAAACAACACAAGGTTTAGAGCGCCGCCTAACTATCTCTGTTCCTGCTGAGCAGATTGAAAAAGCCGTTTCTGATAGTTTGAAAAATGAAGCTAAGCGTGCACGTATTCCTGGTTTCCGTCCAGGCAAGGTACCTGTAAGCGTGATCAACAAGCGTTATGGTAAAGCGATCCGTCAAGAGATCACTGGTGAAGTGATGCAACGTAACTTCGTTGAAGCCATCATCGCAGAAAAATTGAACCCAGCGGGTGCACCAACTTTCGTTCCTGGTGAGACCGACGCTGAAAACTTCCAGTTTGTTGCTACCTTCGAAATCTACCCAGAAGTAGAACTAAAAGGCCTAGATGCGATTGAAGTTGAGCAACCAACTGCCGAAGTAACAGATGCAGACGTTGATGCAATGATCGAAACTCTGCGTAAGCAACACGCTACTTTCGAAGCCGTTGAGCGTGAAGCTGCCGAAGGCGACAAGGCGAAGATCGACTTCGTTGGTTCTATCGATGGTGAAGAGTTCGAAGGCGGCAAGGCCGAAGATTTCGAACTGCAACTAGGTAGCGGCCGTATGATCCCAGGTTTCGAATCTGGCGTTGAAGGTCACAAAGCAGGTGAAACATTCGATATCGAAGTGACTTTCCCAGAAGACTACCACGCAGAAAACCTGAAGGGTAAAGTGGCTAAGTTCGCTATCACTCTGAAAGAAGTACAAGCGGCTAACCTACCAGAAGTAAATGACGAGTTTGCTAAGCTGTTCGGTGTTGCCGACGGCGGCCTGGAAGCGTTGAAGGTTGAGATCCGTAAGAACATGAGCCGTGAGCTTGAGCAAGCCCTTAAGGCTAATGTGAAAGATCAGGTGCTAAATGGTCTGCTTGAGCAAAACGAGATCGAACTGCCTAAGGCGCTAATCGACGGTGAAGTTAACGTTCTACGTCAGCAAGCTATGCAGCGTTTCGGTGACCAAGCCGCTAACATGCCTGAGCTACCAGCCGACCTGTTCACCGAGCAAGCCGAGCGCCGCGTAAAAGTGGGTCTGCTACTTGGCGAAGTGATCAAGACTAACGAGCTGAAAGCTGACGACGAGCGTGTTCAAGCGCTGATCGCTTCTATGGCTTCTGCTTACGAAGATCCGAAGGAAGTTATTGAATACTACAATAACAACCAAGAGATGATGCAGAACATGCGCAATGTTGCGCTAGAAGAGCAAGCTGTTGAAGAATTGCTGAAAACAGCCAAGGTTACCGAGAAAGCCGTTCAATTCGAAGAATTTATGAACAAGGCTACCGGTCGCGCGTAACCTATGCTTGACTTAAATGGCTGTTAGCCATTTATAATGGCTCGTATGAGGCTCCTCATGCGGGCCGTTTTTATTTAGGGAAGTTAATAATGCAAAATGCGCCAGAATCAGTACTGAATGCACTTGTGCCTATGGTCGTTGAACAAACTGCCAAAGGGGAACGTTCATATGATATTTATTCTCGTCTGCTTAAAGAGAGGGTGATCTTTCTCGTCGGTCAGGTCGAGGAGCATATGGCAAACCTGATTGTCGCTCAGCTACTGTTCCTCGAGTCAGAGAGCCCAGATAAAGATATCTACCTTTATATCAACTCTCCCGGTGGCTCAGTTACGGCGGGGATGGCGATTTATGATACCATGCAGTTTATTAAGCCTAACGTAAGCACAGTCTGTATCGGTCAGGCCGCCAGTATGGGCGCCTTCCTGCTTGCCGGTGGTGCCAAGGGTAAGCGTCACTGTCTGCCAAACTCACGTGTGATGATCCATCAGCCATTGGGTGGCTTCCAGGGCCAGGCCTCTGATATCGCGATTCACGCACAAGAGATTTTGGGTATTAAGAACAAGCTAAACCAGATGCTTGCCGACCATACCGGTCAGCCTCTGGAAGTGATCGAGCGCGATACGGATCGCGATAATTTCATGAGTGCAACTGAGGCGGAAGCCTACGGATTGGTTGACTCTGTGCTCGATAAACGAGGCTGATATTTGTCGCTTGCTGAGCTATGATCAGTAAAAGGCGTAAGAAAAGAATTGTGCAGTGAGTGAAACTGCAAAAGAGGTAAACTAATGGGCGACAACAAAAGTAACGGTGATAGCGGGAAACTGCTGTACTGCTCTTTTTGTGGAAAGAGTCAGCATGAGGTTCGAAAGCTCATTGCCGGCCCTTCTGTGTATGTATGTGACGAGTGTGTAGAGCTTTGCAATGATATTATCCGTGAAGAGATCCGTGAGATATCGCCAAAGCAAGATCAAGATAGATTACCTACGCCACATGAGCTCAGAGCGCATCTTGACGACTATGTCATAGGTCAGGAGAAGGCTAAGAAAGTCTTATCTGTTGCTGTATATAATCACTATAAGCGTTTAAAGAATGCCGGTCCTAAAGACGGTGTCGAACTGGGTAAGAGTAACATCTTGCTTATCGGCCCTACGGGTAGTGGTAAGACGCTGCTTGCCGAGACCTTAGCTCGGTTCTTGAATGTGCCTTTTACCATGGCTGATGCCACCACGCTGACCGAAGCCGGTTATGTGGGTGAGGATGTCGAAAACATCATTCAGAAGCTGCTGCAAAAATGCGACTACGATGTCGAGAAGGCGCAACGTGGCATCGTCTATATCGATGAGATCGATAAGATCAGCCGTAAGTCGGATAACCCTTCAATTACCCGCGACGTGTCCGGTGAAGGCGTGCAGCAGGCCCTGCTTAAGCTGATCGAAGGCACAGTGGCGGCCGTACCTCCTCAGGGTGGACGTAAACACCCGCAGCAGGAGTTCTTGCAGGTCGATACCTCTAAGATCCTCTTCGTCTGTGGCGGTGCCTTTGCGGGTCTCGAGAAGGTGATCGAGCAGCGTTCTCACGTCGGTACCGGCATAGGCTTCGGCGCCGAGGTGAAAGGCGAGGCCGATAAGGCGACCATCTCTGATGTCTTGTTGCAGGTAGAGCCGGAAGATCTGGTGAAATATGGTCTGATCCCTGAGTTCATCGGTCGTCTGCCTGTTCTGGCTACCCTGGCTGAGCTGGATGAAGCCGCCCTGATTCAGATCCTGTCTGAGCCTAAGAACGCGCTGACTAAGCAGTTTGCCGCGCTGTTTGAGATGGAAGGGGTTGCGCTGGAGTTCAGAGAAGACGCGCTTAAGGCGATTGCCCTGAAGGCAATGGAGCGTAAAACGGGTGCTCGTGGCCTGCGTTCAATCGTCGAAGGCATACTGCTGGATATCATGTACGACCTGCCATCGACAGAAAACGTAGCCAAGGTGGTTATTGATGAGTCTGTGGTGAAGGGCGAGTCTGCTCCTATCCTCATCTACGAAGCCAGTGAGACGCAAGCGGCTGTGGCTGAACAATAATTCGGCTAACACTAAGCGAAACAAACATAAAGGAGTCCAGTGGGCTCCTTTTTTTATTTTTGCCATTGAAACCCACTGAAACACCCCAATATACTCATTAATATTGTTACCAAACGGAATCGAGCTATGACCTTAGAGCGTGAAGCGCGAATCGAACTCCCGGTACTGCCATTGAGAGACGTGGTGGTTTACCCCCATATGGTTATTCCCCTGTTTGTCGGTCGGGAAAAATCTATTCGCTGCCTGGAAGCGGCGATGGAGCAAGATAAGCAGATTATATTAGTGGCCCAGCGCGATGCTGAATTAGATGAGCCGACCAGCGATGATATCTTCGAGGTCGGTACCGTCGCCTCTATCTTGCAACTGCTCAAACTGCCTGACGGCACTGTGAAGGTGCTGGTCGAAGGTGGCCAACGTGCCCGAATTGACAAGTACACTCAAGAGACCGAATTTTTTGTAGCGACTGCCCAATACCTCGAATCGGAAGAACTTGCCGATAAGGAAGAGGAGGTGTTGGTACGTTCGGCTATCGGCCAGTTCGAAGGTTATATCAAGCTAAACAAGAAGATCCCGCCTGAGGTGTTGACCTCACTGTCGGGTATCGATGAGGCTGCACGCCTTGCCGATACCATGGCGGCCCATATGCCGTTGAAGCTGGAAGATAAGCAGGCGGTCCTCGAGATGGTGAACGTTTCCGAGCGTCTGGAATACCTGATGGCCATGATGGAGTCGGAAATCGATCTGCTTCAGGTGGAGAAGCGTATCCGCTCTCGCGTCAAGAAGCAGATGGAGAAGAGCCAGCGCGAGTATTATCTGAACGAGCAGATGAAGGCGATTCAGAAGGAGCTTGGGGATATCGACGAGTCTCACGATGAGTTCGAGACACTGACCCGCAAGATTGAAGAAGCCGGCATGCCGAGCGAGGCCAAAGAGAAGGCCACCGCCGAGCTCAACAAGCTGAAGATGATGTCGCCAATGTCGGCAGAGGCCACGGTAGTGCGCAGCTATGTCGACTGGATGATCTCTGTGCCCTGGAAACAGCGCTCTAAGATTAAGCGCGATCTGGCTAAGGCGCAGGATGTGCTCGACACCGACCATTATGGTCTGGAGAAGGTCAAAGAGCGTATCCTCGAGTATCTGGCGGTGCAGAGCCGCGTGAAGCAGCTCAAGGGACCTATCCTATGTCTGGTAGGCCCACCGGGTGTGGGTAAGACCTCTCTGGGACAATCTATCGCCAAGGCAACAGGCCGTAAATATGTGCGTGTGGCGCTCGGCGGCGTGCGAGACGAGGCGGAGATCCGCGGTCATCGCCGTACCTATATCGGTTCAATGCCGGGCAAGGTGATCCAGAAGATGTCCAAGGTAGGCGTGAAGAACCCACTCTTCCTGCTCGATGAGATAGATAAGATGAGCAGTGACATGCGTGGTGACCCGGCGTCGGCACTACTTGAGGTGTTAGACCCTGAGCAAAATGCGACCTTTAGCGACCACTACCTGGAAGTGGATTATGATCTTAGCGATGTGATGTTCGTTGCGACCTCTAACTCGATGAACATCCCTGGGCCGCTGCTGGACCGTATGGAGGTTATTCGCCTGTCGGGTTACACCGAAGATGAGAAGCTTAACATCGCTAAGCAGCACCTGCTGCCTAAGCAGATTGAGCGGAACGGCCTTAAGGCCAGTGAAGTCAACGTCGATGATAGTGCCATCATAGGCATTATTCGCTACTACACCCGTGAAGCAGGTGTGCGTGCGCTGGAGCGTGAGCTGTCTAAGATCTGTCGTAAGGTGGTCAAGCAGATCCTGCTCGACAAGTCGGTGAAGCATGTAGATGTCAACCAAGATAACCTCAAGTCTTTCCTGGGTGTACAGCGCTTCGACTATGGTAAGGCCGAGTCGAACAACCAGATTGGTCAGGTCACAGGCCTTGCCTGGACCGAAGTGGGGGGCGATCTGCTTACCATCGAAGCCACCTCAGTACCGGGTAAGGGCAAGCTAACCTATACGGGGTCACTGGGTGACGTGATGCAGGAGTCGATTCAGGCAGCCATGACAGTGGTGCGTGCCCGCGCCGAGCAGCTGGGTATTAACCCAGATTTCTACGAGAAACGTGACATACACGTGCATGTCCCAGAAGGGGCGACGCCGAAGGATGGTCCTTCTGCCGGTGCAGCCATGTGTACCGCACTGGTTTCTAGCCTGACCGGTAACCCAGTACGTGCCGATGTGGCCATGACGGGGGAAATCACCTTGCGTGGTGAGGTCTTGCCTATCGGCGGCCTGAAAGAGAAGCTGCTGGCGGCCCATCGCGGTGGCACTAAGCTGGTGCTTATTCCTAAAGAGAACGAGCGTGACCTTGAGGAGATCCCGGCCAACGTAGTGGCAGATCTGGAGATAAAGCCGGTACGCTGGGTCGATGAAGTCCTTAAGCTGGCGTTAGAACAACCAATCGAAGGCTTTGAAGTTGTTAAAAATTTGGTCTAACGCAAGAAAATGCCTATTTGCATTAAAAAAAATGCAAAAAGGGGCTTTTTAAAATCTAAACCTGTGGTAGCCTAGGTCTGTGGATAGCATTTTAGCTGCAGCCCTTGGCGCTGCTGGTTTTTAGGCTTATTCCAATTTTATTTCTTAGGTTTTCCTATTTGGCTTGAACTTTAGTTTCAAGCTTGTTATAAAAAGCCTCCGCAGACCGCTCTAGAGAAGGATTTGGTTGCGGCGCAAAAATTAAATTCAAGGGGATGACATGAACAAATCTGAACTAATCGAGAAAATCGCTTCTGGCGCTGATATTTCTAAAGCAGCAGCTGGTCGTGCTCTAGATTCTTTTATTTCTGCTGTGACTGACGGCCTAAAAGATGGCGATAAAATTTCTCTAGTTGGTTTTGGTACTTTTGAAGTGCGTCAACGTGCAGAGCGTACTGGTCGCAACCCACAGACTGGTAAAGAGATCAAGATTGCTGCAGCAAACATTCCAGCATTCAAGGCCGGTAAAGCACTTAAAGACGCTGTAAACTAAGAAACGCTTAGTTAAGGTGGCCTTTGTAAACCTTACTAGTTTGATAAGCACTGTTTAGACAGTGCTTTTTACGAGTAGGGGTTTTGATAATGTAAACTCTCATTATCAAGCCGTTGGCCTAACATTACGCACTGTGTAAACTAGGTCTACAAATTACAAAAATGGCGCATCCTCCAATAGGTGATGCGCCTTTTTATTTTTATTGCAATGAGCGAGAAGTCTGATGTTAGAAAAGATTCGCGAAGGTTCACAGGGCGTGATTGCTAAAGGCATTCTCGTCGTTGTTATTTTGTCCTTTGCATTTACTGGCGTGAGTAGCTATTTAGGTTCATCTTCTGAACCGAGCGCGGCTACGGTTAATGGTGAAGAGATCAGTAAATCTGCACTGGAGCAAGCCTATCAAAGCGAGCGAGCTCGATTAGAGCAGCAACTGGGTGATATGTACAATACATTGGCTAGCAACGAGAGTTACCTGGCTAGTGTGAAGCAGAATGTATTAGAGCGTTTGATTGCCGATAAGTTGGTGGATCAAGCCGCTGCCGACCTGGGACTCAGAGTGTCTGATCAACAGATCAAGACGGCTATCATGAATGAGCCCGCCTTCCAAACCGACGGTCAGTTTGATAACGACCGTTACCTTGCCCTTATCCGTCAGCTGGGTTATCAAGCCAACAGTTTCCGTGACATGATGCGTGGTGACATGACCCGTCGTCAATTGGTGGTTACCCTTGTCGGTTCAGAATTTGTGTTGCCGGGTGAAGCCGAATACCTGGCTCAGATCCAGGGACAGACGCGTGATATTCGTTACCAAATTGTCGACGCCGAGCCGTTATTGGCGGGGGTAAGCGTGAGCGACGAAGAGGCTAACACCTATTATCAACAGAATCAGTCGCTGTTCGTGCGTCCTGAGACTATCGCACTGGATTATATTGAGCTGAGTGCCGACCAGTTGGCTTCGGCTATCCAGGTTAGTGATGAAGAAGCTAAGACATATTACGACGAGAATAAGGCGCAGTACCTGCAGGCTGAAAAGCGTCTAGCCGCGCATATCCTAGTGAGCCTGGGTGATGATGAAGATGCCGCTAAGGCTAAGGCCGAAGCGATCCTGGCTAAGCTTCAGGCGGGTGAAGACTTCGAAGCACTGGCTAAGAGTGATTCAGATGACAGCTTTAGCGGTGAGCAAGGTGGTAAGCTGGATTGGTTTGAGCAAGGTGTGATGGAAGCCCCTTTCGATGAGGCGCTATTTGCCTTGGAAAAAGGTCAGTATTCAGGCATCGTCAAGACAAGTTTCGGTTATCACATCGTTAAGCTACTCGATCTACAGGCCGCATCGACCTCACCTTTCGAGGCGGTAAAAGACAAGATCGTTGCACAGATCCAGCAAGACAAGGCTATCAACGAGTTTTACACCCTGCAGCAGCGTTTGTCTGACGTGAGCTATGAGGTGCCAGACACCCTAGCCGAAGCCGCTAAAGAAGTTGGCGTGGCGGTTAAGACCAGCCCGGTATTTACTCGCGACAATGCCCCTGAGCCGCTTGACTCGGCAGATGTGATTAAGGCGGCTTTCTCTAACACTGTATTGCTTGATGGTATGAACAGTGATGTGATCGAACTGGGCGATAACCATGTGATCGTGGTGCGTGTGAATAAACACTCGGCTGCGGGCACCATGGAGTTTGCCGAGGTGAAGGCGACGATTATTGAACGCCTCAAGCAAGACAAGGCCAACGAGTTGGCTCGCGATAAGGCTCAAGAGGTCATGGCTGCCATTAAGGGGGGGGAAATCCCTACCGATATGATAGCGCGTACCGAGCTTAGCCGTGGCGAGCAAGGTATCGATACTTCAATCGTCAGCAAGGCATTCGAGATGGCGCAGCCTGGTAGCGACTTGGTGGTAGATACCGCCGCTCTGGCAAATGGTTATGCCGTGGTGATCCTCGATAAGGTGAATCAGCCTGAGAGTGTCGATGAGAGCCTGGTAACTGCTCTTAAGCAGCGATTGAACTCACAGTATAGTGAGAACGATTACCGCGCGCTTATCGCTGCATTGAAGGCTCAGGCGGAAGTGGTTTATACACCTGCCGAGTAGCTCATCTTAAAAACAGAATGAGTCGTCAAAAGCCAGTCCTTGTGACTGGCTTTTTTGTGCCTCTATATTCCTGAGCGGGTCTGAGCGAGTAACACTTTGACGAGAGGCCGTTCATCTGTGTAGGGTTGAACTTCTGCCTTGGTTAGCACTTAGGTGTTAACTTTAATGGTGGGGCGCTGCATCGATGTTTCCGCATCAGCAGACCTACCTCAGTAGTGTCGATCGAGGTGTATCGAGTTAGGTGTATTGAGGGACTACAACAATACTTGCTGCTTCCATCTGCATGTAAGAGCGCTTTAAGTGCTTCTTATCGGCTCACAGAGAAGCAATTAGCAAGGCTTTGAGGTCATATGGGGGATCTTTGAATAGAGGCGTTCTCGGCGCACTGAGACGGTCATGGGCTCCATTAGCCAGAAACAAAAAAGCCACGGCGATAGCCGTGGCTTTTTATCGATGAGCGAGCGGTTTAGAACTGCTCGACGTCGAAGTTTACCTCTGGGTTCACATCGGCGTCATAGTCAACAGACTCAATACCGAAGCCGAACAGCTTGAGGAACTCTTCCTTGTACTCACGGTAATCTGTGAGTTCGCTGAGGTTCTCTGTTGTGATGGTCGGCCATAGGTCGCGGCAGTGCTGTTGAATGTCGTCGCGTAGCTCCCAGTCGTCCAGACGCAGGCGGTTAGCCTCGTCGACAGCCGGCGCTGCGCCATCGGCGCGGTAGAGGCGCTCGTGGAACATACGGTTGATCTGTTCCTGACAGCCTTCGTGTAGCCCCTCTTCGCGCATCTTCTTAAATACCATGGCGATGTAGAGTGGCATCACCGGAATGGCCGAGCTTGCCTGAGTGACCACACTCTTGAGCACGGCGACGTTGGCGCTGCCGCCAGTGGCCGATAGCTTGTCGTTGAGAGCGTGCGCTGCGCGGTCCAGATCCATCTTGGCCTTACCCAGGGCACCGTGCCAGTAGATAGGCCAGGTCAGTTCGGTACCTATGTAGCTGTAGGCAACTGTCTTACAGTCTGGGCTCAGTACGCCAGCCTCGGCCAGGGCGTTGACCCACAGTTCCCAATCCTGACCGCCCATGACGGTAATAGTATCTTGAATTTCTTGCTCGGTGGCAGGCTCTACACTGGTTTCGATGATCAGATCTTTGTTGGTATCAACCGCTGTTGATTTGTATGGCTCGCCAATCGGCTTAAGTGAAGAGCGCACCAGCTCACCACTGTCAGGCAGTTTCCTTACCGGAGAGGCCAGTGAGTAGACCACCATGTCGACCTGACCCAGATCTTGCTTGATCAGCTCGATCGCCTTCTGCTTGGCCTCATGGCTGAAGGCGTCGCAGTTCAGGCTCTTAGAGTAGAGGCCGTCTTGCTTTGCAAACTTGTCGAAGGCCGCTGAGTTATACCAGCCAGCCGTACCAGGCTTAGTCTCGGTACCTGGTTTTTCAAAAAAGACGCCGAGGGTTGCCGCGCCGCTGCCGTAGGCTGCCGCGATGCGTGAAGATAGACCATAGCCACTTGAAGAGCCGATCACTAATACTTTCTTAGGGCCGTTGGCGACAGGGCCTTTTGCCTTAGTGATGTTGATTTGCTCTAGTACATTTGCTTCACAGCCAACCGGATGAGTGGTGGTACAAATAAAGCCACGTGTTTTGGGTTTGATTATCATGTTTCTGCTTCTCTTGAAAAAGTGCCATAAGGATAATTAAACCAAGCTGAAATGGCACACTTTTTTTAATAATAAGACGTTAATGTTCCAGTGGTTGGAGCAGTTTAACGCTTGTAGGAAAACATGGTCTGCTCCTGGATCAGGCGCTGTGTGTATTCATGTTCAGGGGCGTTAAACAGCTTCTCTGTGGTGGCCTTTTCCACCATCTTGCCCTGATGCAGCACCATGATCTTATCGCTGAAATGGCGAATAATGTTCATGTTGTGGGACACGAAGATATAGGAGAGCCCCATCTCTTGCTGTAGCTTCAGCAGGAGATTAAGAATTTGCGAGCGAACTGAGAGGTCCAGGGCCGTTAATGCCTCGTCGGCGATGATGATTTTGGGATTTAACATCAAGGCCCTGGCCACCGCAACCCGCTGTTTCATTCCCTCTGAGATCATGTGAGGATAGAAGTCGGCATGTTCCGGCAGCAGGCCAACCTTTCTTAGGGTATCGACGACCTGAGCAAAGCGTGCCTGTTTGTCGAGATCCGTATTAAACCTTAAGGGTTCATCCAGCAGCTCGCCCACTGTCAGTCTGGGGTTGAGTGAGGTGTTGGGATCCTGAAAGATCATGCGAATAAGCCTACAACGCTGTTTTAGGTTGCGGCTCTCAAGCGCTTCGCCCTCAAATAAGATTTCGCCGTCGGTGCGCTGCTCGGCGCCTACCAAGATGCGCGCCAGGGTACTCTTGCCTGAGCCTGTCTCGCCTACGATAGCCAGGGTCTCGCCGCTATTGAGCTCGAAGGAGATAGGCTCCAGAGCACGGTTATATTGGCGTTTAAATCCCTTATAGCCGGCGAAAAAGGTTTTACTGAGTCGATTAACTTTTAGTAAGGGGCTCTTCATGGCATGGCTCGTTGTGATAAGGGAAATGACAGGCGAAATAGCGATCTTTCTGGTGACAGAGACTCGGCTGGTTGACGCAGAGCTTCTGTGCCTGAGGACAACGCGGACCGAGTCGGCAACCTATGGGAAGATGCTGTAGCGCCGGGGCCGAGCCCGGTAGCGTCTGCATCATGGTCTTGTGATGTTCAGGATTGGAGTAATCGGGAATGTTGTCCAACAGCGCCTTGGTATAAGGGTGATAGGGATTGGCGATAACTTCGCTGGTGACCCCTGACTCCATCACCTGACCGCTGTACATTACAGTTAAGCGATCGCACCACTGAGAAAGTGTCTCTAACTCATGACTAATCAAGAGGATAGATACATTTTGTAGCTGGTTGAGCTTACTCAACAGGCGGAAGATCTGCGCCTGGGTGCGAACTTCCATCGAGTTGGTGGGCTCATCGGCAATCAGCAGCCTGGGCTGATTGGCCACGGCGATGGCGATCATCACCTTCTGGCATTCGCCGTCAGAGAGTTCCCAGGCATAGCTGGACATGATCTTCTGGGTCTCTTTAATGCCTACCTTATGCAGCCACTGCTGAGCCTTCTTGCGTTTGTCGCTACCTCGCTTCCACCAGGGGAGTTCCTTGTTTTCCGGCATCGCCTCGATAATCTGGGTGCCGACGGCAATCGCCGGATCTAAGCTGCTGATGGGGTCTTGAAAGATCATCGCCATCTCGCTGCCCATAAGCACACGGCGCTCGCTGGGCGACATGTCCATCAGGTTTTGTCCATCCCACATCATGCGATCCGCCTGGATAGTCCAGTTGTGGCCCGGGATCCCCAGGATGGCCTTGGCCAGCAGGGTACGGCCTGAGCCCGACTCGCCCACTAGGCCGTGAACCTCGCCCGGGTTGAGGGTGAGGCTTACGCGCTCCAGGGCCTTGACGCGGCCGTGGGGGGTGTCGAGTTCTATGGTGAGGTTTCTAATGTCCAGTAAAGGCATAGCTGCGTCCCGTTAGGAGCGAATCGGCGAGAGGGCAGAGCGCAGTCCGTCTCCCACCAGGTTAATGGCTAGCACGCTACAGAGGATGGCGACGCCGGGTATGGTGACCGTCCAAGGGGCGGTGAGTAGATTATCTAACCCTTGAGACACCATGGCGCCCCATTCCGGGCTAGGCGCCTGGGCACCCAGGTTAAGGAAGCCCAGTGCGGCGATATCCAGGATGGCGGCCGAGATCCCTAATGTAGTCTGAATAATCATAGTATCCATGATATTAGGCAGGATCACATACCAGAAGATCTGCAAGCTGTTGGCACCATCTAGCTTGGCGGCGGTGACATACTCTTTCTGTAACTCTTCGTGCACCGCCTGATGGATGGCGCGGACAAACTGTGGCGTGAGCGCTATACCCACGGCCCAGAAGACGTTGCCAAGCCCTGGTCCTGTGACTGCCACCACCAGAATCGCCATTAGTAGCGAGGGGATCGATAACAGCGCATCGAGCAGATGGCTCAAGATACTCGACTTGAGGCCCTTCATCATGCCCGAGATGGAACCTATGATGAAACCCAGTAGCAGGGCGGTGATAACGATCGCCAGTGCCATGCCAAAGGTGAGGTGGGCGCCATGGAGCAGGCGGCTGAAGATGTCGCGGCCCAGGTCGTCGGTGCCGAGGAAGTGTTCGACCGTGCCTGTGGGCTCCCAGGAGGGGGCAAGCAGCAAGGCCAAGGGATCTTGATGCTCCGCACTATAGGGGGCGATAAGCGGACCAAACAGGGCCAATAAAAGTAGACAGCAGACGGCCCAGAGCCCGGCGAAGGCGAAGGGGTTGTCGGTAAAGGCCGACCAGATCCGGCTCATGGGCGAGGGGATATGATCTTCCTGGTAGATTTTAATTTGCGGCATAGAGCTCTTTCCTGCTGAGGGGGTTCATTGCCGTATGGATCACCTCGATAAGAATGCTTAAGAAGATGATGATTAAGGCGACGGCGAGGATCCCACCCTGTATCACAGTATAATCCCGTTGATAAATCCCTGATACCAGCCAGGCGCCCACGCCTGGCCAACTAAAGATCACCTCCACCACCATAGCATAGCTGGCAAAGGCGCCTAGCATGAGGCCGAGGTTTTTCAGCACGGGAATGAAGGCGTTTGGCAATGCATGGCGCAGCACGATCACGCTGGTGTGAAGGCCGCGAGCCTCGGCGGCCTTGATATAGGTCTGTTCCATGATGGATATCATTGCCGCGCGGGTAATACGCACCACCACGGTAAAAGGCAGTACCGCTAGCGTCACCGCCGGCAAGATGATGTGCAACAGGGCGTCGATGAAGGCCGAGGTGGCGTATTGTGAATCCGACAGCAGAGTGTCTATAAGTAAAAAACCGGTGACCGGGCGTATGTCATACAAGAGGTTAATCTGCCCTGAGATAGGCAGCCAGCCCAGCTGTACACCGAACCAGAGTGACAGCGACAGGCCGAGCCAGAATACCGGAATGGAGTATCCGGTTAAGGTGATCGCCATGATGGTGTGTTGGGTGATCTTATGTTTGCTCAGGGAGGCCAGCACCCCCAAAGGGAGGCCTAACACCAGGGCGATCAGCCCGGCGACGATACCCAGCTCGAAACTGGCGGGTAGCACGGCGGTGAGCTCATCGATCACCGGGTTCTGAGAGGTGGCCGAAATGCCCAGGTTGCCCGA
Source organism: Shewanella insulae (assembly GCF_009831655.1). Lineage (GTDB taxonomy): Bacteria > Pseudomonadota > Gammaproteobacteria > Enterobacterales > Shewanellaceae > Shewanella > Shewanella insulae. Next base: position 292,053 of record NZ_WRPA01000004.1, read on the forward strand.
TAGACGCTGCTGCAGGTAGGCAAAGAACTGATGTGCTTGTGAGCTATCGAGTTGATAATCTTGCTCTATCTGCGCCAGTTCCTGGCTGGTCGGCGACTGTAGGCCCGTCAGCGCGAAGGTGTGTTCTACAGGAAACTTGCCGGTGGCGATAAACATGACCAGGAAAAGCACCAGCGAGGTGGCAAGGAAAAGGTTTAACCTACGGATCAGGTATCTGGCCATCAGTTGCTCTCCTTGTCGTCGTTGGCAAGGTGCGGCTGCTCGGAAGTCTTGGTAAAGGAGATGCCAACAAAGGGGGTCAGCTTAGCCTCGGTGACCGATTTCTGTTTCACCACCATACGGGTTGCATGGGCGAAGGGTAACAAAGGTACCTGCTCGGCCACATATTGTTCGGCCTCTTGATAGAGACGCGCCCGTTTCTCTCTGTCAGCGGTGGACTTGGCCGCGCTGAGGATATGGTCGAAGGCAGGGTCGCACCAGCGGGAGCGGTTGCTGTTGGTGCCCACAGAGGCGCAACTCAGAATTGGGGTGAAGAAGTTGTCTGGATCGCTGTTGTCGGCATTCCAGCCAATGAGTACCGAGTCGTAACCGCGCTGGCTCAGCTTCTGGTTGAAGACGCTCCAGTCATAGTTGACGATATTGACCCTGACGCCAATATTGGCCAGATCCGCCTGAATCAGCTCGGCGGTCTTATGGGCATTGGGGTTGTAGATACGGGCGACCGGCATGGCCCAGATATCGATGGAGAGGTCGCTCACTCCGGCTTCTTCGAGCAGCTCGCGAGCCTTCTGTGGGCTGTAGTCGATCATCTTCTCGTTGGCCGAATAAGCCCATGAGAGTGGTGGCAGCAGCCCCACGGCCTCTTCTGCGGTTTTCTGGTATACGGCCCTGAGAATGTTCTCTTTGTCTATGGCATGGGCCAGTGCGCGGCGTACCCTGACGTCGTTGAAGGGAACGCGCTCGGTATTAAAGGCCCAGAAGGCGACATTAAATCCTGGGAGCGAGTCGACCTCAAGCTCCTCTTTCTCGATCACCACGGGCAGTTCGCCAGCCTTGGGCAGGGCCGAGACGTTACAGTCACCGGTGATCAGCTTCGCCAGGCGGGTGGTGCTCTTTGGCGTGATGTCGAACACCAGTTGGTCGACTTCTGGTGTCAGGCGCCAATAGTTGGGGTTACGATAGTAACGAATAAAGTCGTTCTTTACGTAGTCGATAAGTCTGAAGGGCCCGGTTCCGATCGCCAGTTTGTCCAGCAATTCCTCCTGGCCCGAGCGCTCCAACTGGTCGGCATATTCTTTAGAGAGGATCACCGCAAAGCCTGTCGCCAGGTTAGAGAGGAATGAGGCGTCCTTGTGCTTGAGATGGAAGGCGACATGGTAGTCGTCAATCTTCTCTATATCGTCGATAAGCTCGGCAAAGCCGATGCTCTGAAAGAAGGGATAACCGCTTTTAGAAACAAAGTGATAGGGGTTATCGGTATCTATGATGCGGTTGAAAGAGAAGAGCACATCGTCGGCATTAAAGTTGCGGCTGGGGGTAAAGAGCTCGGAGCGGTGAAATTGTACGCCTTGGCGCAGCTCGAAGGTGTAAACCTTCTCGTCACTGCTCAGCTGCCAGGAAGTGGCCAAAGATGGGGTCATCTCACCGGTACTGGTGTCATAATCCACCAGGCCGTCATAAAGCTGCTGCGAGGTGGCATCTACCGTGGTGCCAGAGGTGACCAGCTGTGGGTTGAAGGACTCAGGGTTACCTTCAGAGCAATAGACCAATCCCGAGGGCACTCGCATCGGTCCACAGGCCGATAGCAGTGGCACGATACAACAAAACGCCGAACCTAACGTGAGACGTTTGAGCAGCTCTTTCATCAGCAGATGTAATAGTTATTTGAATGAAGAGGTTTATTTTAACAGTGGGATGGAGTTAGGGGCAAACATCATCTGCCCCCACGGGGCTTATTTGTCCAGTAAGTTGTATTTTTTTAAGATGCCTCGCAACTGGTGATAGCTGAGCCCGAGCAGCTCTGCCGTCTTCTTCTGGTTGTATTGCCCCGATTCCAGCGCTTTCTTGAGCAGTGTAATTTCTTGTTGCTCACAGTGATCCTTAAAATCCAGTGGGAAGTTGATATCTAGGCCGTTAGCTTTGCTCTCCGGCGCCGCTGCTGGTGTTACTAGGCTCTCTTGTTCGTTGAGCGGCTCACTCTGCACCTGGCGGGACTTTGTCTTGACGCGATTTGTCGGTCGGTAAGGAGAGGCGAAGGGGTCTATGGTGATGCTCTCGATAGGCTCATCCAGGTCAGTATTGCGATAGACGGCGCGTTCGACCACGTTCTTCAACTCACGGATATTGCCCGGCCAGTGATATTCCTGCAATTGCTCGATGGCATTGCGGCTAAAGCCGTCAAACTGTGGCTGCTTTAGCTGGCGAGCCATGCCGATGGCGAAGTACTCGGCCAGGGGCATGATATCTTCTGGGCGATGACGCAGTGGTGGCAGGGTGATCACATCAAAAGCCAGGCGGTCGAGCAGGTCGGCCCTAAATTCGCCTGCTTCGGCCAGTGATGGGAGATCTTCGTTGGCGGCACACACCAGGCGCACATCTGTCTGTACCGTCTTGCTGCCTCCTACACGCTCGAACTCGCCATATTCGATGACGCGCAGCAGTTTCTCTTGGATCAAACCTGAGGTGTTGGCTAATTCATCTAAAAAGAGGGTGCCGCCATCGGCGCGTTCGAAACGCCCTTCGTGTTTCTTGTTGGCACCGGTGAAGGCACCCGCATCGTGACCAAAGAGTTCGCTCTCCAATAGATTTTCGCTGAGTGATGAACAATTTAGCTTGATAAAGCTTTGATCCCAGCGCTTGGAGAGATAATGTAGACGCTCTGCGATCAACTCTTTACCAGTTCCGCGCTCGCCAATAATTAAGACTGGCTTAGATAAGGGTGCAATTTTTGAAACGTGCTCAAGGACTTCCAGTAGAGCGTTCGACTGACCTATGAGGTTGTCTTGTTGAAATTGATTGGCCACTTTATTTTTTAGTCTTTCACGCTAATTATTGGTGAAAATTATAATATGTGCCCTGTGAACTAAAATAAAGAAAAAGTTATAAATATGTTTAACTGATTGTTTTTAATCGGTATAGTTAAGTTGGCACGCTAAATGTATTAATCTAGGCGAAACCAACATAAATTTGAGGACAGTATTATGGGAATTTTCTCTCGCTTTGCAGATATTATTAACTCGAATATCAGCGCATTACTCGATAAAGCAGAAGATCCAGAAAAAATGGTTCGCCTGATCATCCAAGAGATGGAAGATACGTTAGTGGAAGTTCGTTCTACTTCAGCCAAGGTTCTGGCGGAGAAGAAAGAGATCATCCGTCGTATCGCTAAGGTGCAGGAGCAGGTTCAGGATTGGCAGGACAAGGCGGAACTGGCACTGGCGAAAGACCGTGAAGATCTGGCTAAAGCTGCACTGCTTGAAAAGCAAAAGGCCAGTGAGCTGGCAAGTAGCCTAGAGCAGGAGCTAGTGGTTGTCGAAGAGCAGATCGCACGCCTCAAAGAGGAAGTGAACCTGCTGCAAGAAAAATTGGCCGATGCCAAGGCGCGTCAGAAGACTATCATTATGCGTAAGCAGACGGCGTCTTCTCGCTTAGAAGTGAAGCGTCAGCTGGACTCTAGCAAGATTGATAATGCCATGAGCCGTTTCGAGCAATATGAGCGTCGTGTCGAAGGTCTCGAATCTCAGGTAGAAGCCTATGATCTGGGTAATCAGAAGACACTAAACGATGAGTTTGCCGCGCTGGAAGCTGATGATGCCGTGAACGCGGAACTAGAAGCCCTTAAGGCTAAGGTCAAATCAGCTAAAGCTAAGAAGCAGACTAAATAACAACAATTCTGAGGTGAGTTATGGATTTGGATTTATTAATAGCCCCAATTATTATCTTTATGGTAGTGGTGGCGCCCATCTGGCTGGTTCTGCACTATCGTAGTAAACGCCAAGTGAGCCAGGGACTCACTGAAGAAGAGTATGCTCAGCTTAATGAGCTAATCGGCAAAGCTGATAAAATGGCCCAACGCATCGAGACATTGGAAGCGATTTTAGATAGCGAGGCCCCGCAGTGGAGGAATCGAGATGAGCGAATCTAAGGGACGACCCTTATATCGAATCCCCGAGTCAGGCAAGATAGCTGGAGTATGCGCAGGGATAGCAGATTACTTCAACTTCGAAACCTGGTTGGTCAGAGTGGTCGCCGCATCGATATTTTTGCTTGGGGGATCGGGGGTTATTCTTATCATCTATGTACTACTCTGGATGATCTTGGATATCAAACCCGGCAGCGCAAAGGACAAGCAACAACACAAGGAGATCGAGGTGAAGAAGAAGATATGGCAGGCGGGAGAGCCGGCTACGGCAGCCTTAAGAGACGTTAACAACCAGTTTCGTGATTTAGAACTCAGGTTGCAGCAGCTTGAAAGGCACGTCACCTCAGATAGCTTCGATCTTAAACAACAGATCAATAATCTTTAAATCCTTTCAATGGGCGGTGTATACCGCCCTTAGCCGTATTAAGATTAGAAGCCTTTAGCCATAAGCCCTTAGCCAAAAAGCTCTTAGCAATAGTGAAATCAAATATGAATTCATTTAATCGCTCACTTCGTCAACTCGGCCATCATTCCAAGTCTTTGGTTAAACGCACCACCGACAATCATGTTCGCCTGGCGGTGACAGGCTTATCCGGCGCAGGTAAAACCGCCTTCATCACAGGACTGGTCAATCAATTGCTGTATGCCGGTGTCGGCCAGCGTCATAATGCACTGTCATTGCTAGAGGTCTCCCGTGAGGGACGTCTGCACGGGGTGAAGCGCGCCCTGCAGCCAGATTTGACCATAGCGAGTTTCGACTATGAGGGGGCAATGAGCGCCTTGTGTGGCGACACGCCTGCCTGGCCACAATCGACCCGAACCATCAGCGAACTGCGCCTGGCCATTCGATATCAGCCAATGGCAGGACTCAGGGCGAAATTTATCGACAGCGCGACCCTTTATTTGGACATAGTGGATTACCCCGGCGAGTGGCTGCTCGACCTGCCTATGCTCAAGTTGAGTTTCAAGGCCTGGTGCCAAATGCAGGCGCGCCGCGACGCCGTGTTGTCCCAGAGCACCCACTATCAGGCATTCTTGTCGGCCTGCCGGGAATTGGATCTCAAGCAGAGCGCCGATGAGCTCAAGTTAAAACAGATCGCAGGGCTTTATCAGGCGCTGCTGGTAGATCTCGTCGAGGAGCAAGGCTTTTACCATGCTCAGCCCGGGCGCATGTTGCTGCCGGGAGAGCTTGCCGATACCCCCATCTTGGCCTTCTTTCCGCTGCTGCATCTTAGCGAGGCCGAGTTAGACGCGGCCGAAGAGAGTCCAAAGCATTCCTACTATCAGGTATTGAAGCAGCGTTATCACAGCTATGTCAGCCAGGTGGTGAAACCCTTCTATCGAGACTATTTCGCCAAGTTCGATCGCCAGTTGGTACTCGTCGATTGCCTGACGCCGCTCAATCGCGGTAAGGCGCAGTTTGATGATATGACAGGGGCGATCGATGCCATCATGGAGAGTTTCCATTTCGGACAATCGAATCTGCTGAGAAGGCTGTTTGCCCCGCGGATAGATAAGCTATTGTTTGCCGCCAGCAAGGTGGATCACATCACCCGGGATCAGCAGGGCAATGTCTTGTCGCTCTTGTCTCACCTGGTAAAACGCAGCCAGCAACATGCCCAGTTTGAAGGCTGTGAAGTCGAGGTGATGGCGATAAGTGCCATCAAGGCGACTCAGCACGGCATGGTCCAGAGCCAGGGGAAATCGGTCGAGGTGGTGAAGGGCATGGAGCTCGCCTCAAATCAAGAGGTCACAATGTTTCCCGGCGAAGTTCCCACTCACTTACCCGGCGGTGATTTCTGGCGGAGGCAAGGCTTCGAGTTTGTCGATTTTGCCCCGCCGCGACTGGCCGAGCCTGGCGGTCAGGCGCAGTTTGAGCATATACGCCTGGATCACCTGTTGCAGTTTTTACTCGGTGATAAGCTGAGTTAAATCAGGTACTAGGATGTAGGGAACTAGCGGTTAGTAAGCAAGCATCGCAAAGAGGGCACCGAAAAGCGTTATGAGTAAAGCCGATATGCAGATTGAGAAGAAGCAAGTATTCGAGCCTCAGCAGGCCTTAAGCGTCACTAAGCTTAAGGCGGCCGAGCGCTTCGATGATCAGGTGGTGTTCGAGGGTGATGAGGCGGGTGAGGTCGACGAAGCGGCCATACAAGCGCTTGTGCCCGAACTTGACGGCATCGCGAGCAAGTCGCCATCAGGCCTGCGTAGGCGCTCATGGTCCTGGCTTGCCAAGGCATCTGTACTCGGTATAGGAGCTATCTTGCTGGTGGAACTGGCGCTGACGCTAAGCGCGGCATGGATCCAGAGCCCTTGGCTGTTTGGGCTTTATGGCGGTGTGACCGCCGTCGTGAGTCTATGGGCGACCACCATAGGCGTGAAGGAGTGGCGGCAGCTCCGCAGACTGCGTGCGGTAGAAGCGGCGCAGGCGGTGAGTGAGCGCTTATCTCAGAGCATGCAAAGGGGGGAGGCGGATACATTTATCGACAAGCTGATTACGAATCTGCCTAAAGATATCGATACCAATAGTTATTATCGCCTGGTGCATGAGGAGCATAACGATGCCGAGCGCCTGATGCTGTTCGAGAGCAGCGTGCTGCCACAGGTCGATGCTAAGGCGAAGAAGCTGGTGCATCGCTATGCCAGCGAATCGGCGCTCCTGTTGGCGGCCAGTCCTATCGCCGTGCTGGATATGGCGATCATTCTCTGGCGTAACCAGAAGATGATTGCTCAGCTGGCGAACTGTTATGGAATAGAGCTGGGCTATTGGAGCCGCATCAAGCTTGTTCGGTCGGTGATCACTAACATCATCTATGCCGGCACCAGCGAGATTGTTACCGACATAGGGACTCAACTGTTTTCGCTGGAGATGTCTGGCAAGATCTCCGCCAGGCTGGCACAGGGCCTAGGTGGCGGGCTGCTCACGGCGCGCTTAGGCTATCAGACCATGCGTCTGTGTCGCCCGGTGGTGTTTACGCCAGACTCTCAACCTAAGCTGAGTAAGATACATAAGGCATTGCTTGGCGAGCTGAAAGACTTTTCCCTATCAGTCCTGGGTAAAACAACTGTTCGTAACAAAGATTTTACATCCGGATAGCCGCTAATTTCTTGCGACAGGTTTACTCCGTGTCCTGAAACTGGGCAAGTTAGTGCATCGCTTCTACCCAAAGCCAACAATAATAGGGAGCGAGTATGACGGAGAAAGTGTATGCAAGATAAATGGAAACTTGCCACTCAGGTGATCCATGCCGGGCATGAGGCTAATCAGCATGGTGCCTTGGTATCCCCTTTGGTGCAAAGCGCTACCTTTACCTTTGAGACCGTCGAGCAGGGTGGTGATTGCTTTGCCGGCGAACAACAAGGCTATATCTATACGCGTCTTGGTAACCCTACCACGGCAGAGTTAGAACGTAAGATGGCGGTGCTGGAAGGCAGCGAAGCAGCCGCGGCGACCGCATCTGGCATGGCGGCGGTGTCTGCAGCCCTGCTGACCAATCTAAGCCAGGGGGACCACCTGGTCGCTTCTAAGGCTGTCTATGGCTGTACCTTTGCGCTGATGACAGAGCAGTTTAAACGCTTCGGCATAGAGGTGACCCTGGTGGATTTCTGCGAAGTCGCCAACATAGCACAGGCCATTCGACCCAACACTAAGGCGTTGTTTTGCGAGACGCCTGTCAATCCACATCTGGACGTATATGATCTTGAAGCTATTGCGGCATTGGCCAAGCGCCATCAGCTGGTGAGCATCGTCGATAACACCTTCATGACGCCCTTGTTGCAGCGCCCCTTGAGTATGGGGATCGACATGGTGATCCACAGCGCGACTAAGTATCTCAACGGTCATGGAGACGTGATTGCCGGTATCGTTTGTGGCACAGAGGAGATGATCACTAAGGTTAAACTCGAGGTGCTTAAGGATATCGGCGGGGTGATCTCGCCCCATGATGCCTGGCTTATCTTAAGAGGGCTCAAGACCTTAGATGTCAGACTGGCGCGCCATTGTGATAATGCCGAGCGGGTCGCCGCGTATCTTGAGCAGCACCCTCAAGTTGCCAGAGTCTATTATCCTGGTCTCAGGGGCCATTCGGGCTATGGCCTGCTTGGTAAGCAGATGCGCCGTGCCGGTGGTGTGCTTGCCTTCGAGCTTAAAGGTAGTTTCGATACCGCTAAGGCATTTGCTAATCGACTCAAGCTGTTTAAGATTGCGGTCAGCCTGGGGGACGCCGAGTCTCTTATTCAACATCCGGCCTCGATGACCCATTCACCATACTCGCCAGAGGCGAGAATGGACGCCGGAATAGGTGATACCCTGCTGCGGATCTCCCTGGGCCTGGAAGATAGCAACGATATCATTGCCGATCTGTCCCAGGCCTTTGAGGCCTAGGGCGAACAAACAGTGAAAATGGAAGATAAAAAAGCCTGCTTATGCAGGCTTTTTCTTTTTAGATGTTCCAGAACAGATGGGCGATCACATAGAGCGCCAACATACTGATGAAGTTGATGATAGCACCGGCGCGCATCATCTCAGACTGTTTGATATAGCCAGAGCCGTAAACGATGGCATTAGGCGGTGTAGCCACCGGCAACATAAAGGCACAGGATGCGGCGATGCCGATGAGCACGGAAAGCATTACTGGCGACAGCCCCAGGGCTTCGGCGATGGCAGCAAATACAGGTACTAACAATGCGGCACTGGCTGTGTTACTGGCAAACTCGGTAAGCATCACCACGAAGAAGATCACCGCAAAGGTAAACAGGGCCATATGGGTGTTGCCGAAGATATCGGTGACCCAGTGGGCCAGGAAGACGCTGGTGCCAGTGGCCTTTAATATGGCGCTGAGTGTGAGGCCGCCACCAAAGAGTATGAGAACGCCCCAATCTGTGGTTTTCTCAATCTTCTTCCAATCGACCAAGCCAAGGCCGGCCAACATGACCACGGCGCCGAGTGCCACTATGGTATCGAACTGGGGGATCCCGCCTAGCGCTGCTGAGATAGGCTTGCTGAAGATCCAGCAGCAGACAGTGGTGAGGAAGATAAGTAGCGTGAGCTTTCCCTGTAGGGGGAGATGTTCATTGTGCTTTGGAAGCTCGCACACCACGTTGAGGTTAGGTTTCAGGTAGAGATAGAGGGCGATCAACATGCTAGGCAGCATGAGCGCCACGGTGATGAGACCAAACTCAAGCCAGTCGGCGAAACTCAGGCCTACCTGGGCGGCGGCGATGGCATTCGGTGGGCTGCCTACCAGGGTGCCAATGCCGCCAATGTTGGCAGAGTAGGCGATGCCCAGCAGCATGAAGAGATAGGTGTTTCTGTGTTCTTTGATGTCTAGCTGTCTCAAGATCCCAAGTGCCAGGGGCAGCATCATAGCGGCGGTGGCCGTGTTACTGATCCACATAGATAGCAGAGCCGTAATCCCAAACAGGAACATGCAGGCAATGCTGAGTTTGCCTTTTGAGGCGGTCAACACCTTGTGGGCGATGCGTCTATCTATTCCCTGGTGGTTGAGGGCCGCGGCCAACACGAAGCCACCGAAGAATAGGTAGATGATAGGGTTGGCGAAGTTACTCATGGCCGCCTTGGTTTCGAAAACCCCTAGTAAGACGCCCATGATGGGGATCAGGATTGCGGTCACACTGATATGAATGGCTTCGGTCAGCCAAAGTACGGCGGCGAAGACTAAGATGGCGATGCCCGTATTCACCCCTGGCTCAAAGGGAAGGAAATTATAGAGCAAGGCAAATAGCACTATATCGCCAAACAGAATAGGCAAATTAGTTTGAGGCGGCGACTTTTGAGGCGGTGCACCGAGCGCCTCTTGCGTGGTGTCGAGGGACATAGAGGTTCCTTAATTATTATTTTGGCGCTCTACACTAGCCTAGCGGTTGTACCGCGCAACTAAATTTTTTATGTGGCAAAACTACAATCTATCGACAAGGTGGTGTGATGCGCGTCTCGATTGTCGCTTAACTTGGACTTGGGTCACGCCAAGGTGATTGGGGAGGATCATTTTTTTTTACGGCGAACGGGAAGCGGCAAGGAAATGAGTAACCGACTGAAATAAATTAATATAATTTATTTTGTGAGCGATATCACGCCGCGCGGCGCACCAAGCACTCACCGTTCACGTATTGGCGAATTTTTTGAACTTGTTCTATGTTTTCGAGGTGGCCGAGGAAAATGGACTGTTGGCCATGAATACCATAAGGATATAAGGAGAGCCCCCCAATGAAAAACCTAGTTCTGGCTGCGCTAGTTGCAGCATCATTTTCCCTTGTTCCCGCTCTTGCTGCCGAGCAGGTTTCAATACCTGCCGACACGGCTCAGGCGAGCCTAACCCAAGTTAATATCAATACCGCGACTGCCCAAGAGCTGACTAAGCTCAAGGGAATTGGTGATGTTAAGGCGTCAGCCATAGTCGAATATCGAGACGCTCACGGTAAATTCAATACCATTGAAGAGTTAACTAAGGTAAAGGGTATCGGTCCTAAGGTGCTCGAACAGAATAAGACGATGTTGTCTCTGTAGAGGCCTTATTTATCGATGGAATTTAGCCCGCGCACGCGGGCTTTTGTTTATAGATTCGGCAGTCGAGCCGATTCTAACGATTACTCTCGGTTATTGACTTGATTGCGGAGCAGCCTTAGTGGATAATGCAGGCCGTCTTAAGGATTTAATTGCTTAAGCATCTATGGTGACCCTAGGGTCCCCCCGCAATGATAACTTGTGAACTCGGCCAGGCCCGGAAGGGAGCAACCGCAGCAGGCGACTCATGTGCCGGGGTGTGGCTCTAGGGAAACCTCCAATTCCAACTATTATCAACGAGTTAACTCAGAAATACCTCAGGTGATACACTTGGTGGTACACTCGATGATAAATAGTCTATCTAAAAATCCTCCTTATCTGTTTTAATCTCGTCCTGACATCTGACATCTGACATCTGACATCTGACATCAGGTATTTGGTATGCGTAAATTGTAGCCCCTAAGCTCTGCAAAGCATTGTTGGGAATGGCGAGAGCAGCAAGTAAACTTATTTAGTGAAGTAGTGGCTATTCGTTAGAGGTTTTTCGATGAGTTTGCTTCAGTAAATTGGGCTGTATTCCAGCGTCAATTACATTCGACAAACTGAGATCCGCGGTAATAGTCTAGTGAGTGTGTCCATCAATGGCAATTTGCTGTTTGCGCGTTTACCATCCTTCTTCGCCATAGGCCTTTAGCCCTGTGGCATCTAACGCTAAGTGCTGAATGACGTCTCGAACCTAGTCTATGAGGAAATGTTAACCGCCTTAGCTCGTTTGCTAATACAGGACGTTGTTGCCTAAATCTAATTGAATCATTTTGCTCATCTGCGATCTGATCGTGAAAGCTTACAATCAGGTCGCATCATGGGCAAAATCACCATACAATCAAGCCTTAACTCAAAGAGGTTCGTTAACCTTTTGGATGGACGATGCTGCTATCAAGCACTGTCACAATCAACACCCTTCTGGGCGCAGAGGTCGAAGCAACATGTACAGTGACTCAGCCATCAGTACTGCGCTTATGATTAAGGGCGTGTTTAAGTTACCTTTGCGTGCGTTGGAAGGTTTTATCAACTCGATATTTCGGCTGATGGATGTTGACCTTAAGTCGCCCGACTATAGCTGTATCAGCAAGCGAGCTAAGACGGTTGAGGTCAACTACCGCCTAGGCTGTAAGGGACCTGCCAGACATATTGTGATTGACGCGACAGGGCTGAAGGAGAATGGAAAGTCCGTAAGCATGGTAAGGAGAAACGGCGTATATGGCGCAAGTTGCACTTGGCCGTTGATGCCGATAGTCACGAGATAGTGAGCGCGGTCGCATCGCTGGATAACATGCATGACAGTGAAGTACCCCTACGCTCATTAACCCACTTCGTCGCAAGATAACGCAAGTCTCTGCCGATGGAGCCTATGATACAAAGCATTGCTACGCAGTGCTTCAGCGAAAAAGCATTACAGCCACCATACCACCAAGAAAGAATGCCGGATATTGGAGTGGTGAGCATTCACGAAACAAGGCCGTAGATGCGCTTAAAACGGGTCAGTTAACATAGTGGAAGCATGATTGTGGCTATCATGAGCGTTCGCTATCAGTGACGGCTATATATCGTTATAAGCAACTCATCAGCGGCGAACTGAGCCTTCGCGATTACAACGCTCAAGTCGGTGAAATCATGGCAGGAGTTGCCGCGTTGAACAAAATAAGCAGGCTAGGTATGCCTGTTCGTCAGGTAGCTGGATAAATCACAGAAGAGCGCGGGATTACTACGCTTCCAGTACTGAATTGATCATACAGGTGTAATGTGGGCAAGGTATCTAGTTTAAACACCTAATTGATGAAGTAGTTGCAGTAATAGCAGTGGAATAGAAAAAATACGTTTATCATGGTGTGGTAATAATTACTAAACACAAGCTGTCGACCTTTATGTCTTGCTCTAGGGAATCCCCAGATAATTCCTTGTACAATCAATTAGTAGACACGCATGGTGCTGTTTGATCTAATCAATTTCGCCAAAAACAAACTAGAACAACACCATGCGCGACATTACAATACTACATGA